>CAYYDJ010000005.1:0-285848 GCA_964470565.1 uncultured Rubrivivax sp. | reverse complement strand
GCTTGGGCGCCAGCGCGGCCAGCGACCAGTCGATGTCGGCCAGGCTGCCGGGGCCCGAGACGATCTCGGTCAGCTCGATCGGCGCGCCGTGCTCGTCCTCGCCGACCAGCACCACGTAGGCCGCGGCGCGCTGGATGCGCGACAGCGACGCGCCGCCGCCGGCGGTCTGCAACTGCTTGAGGTGCGATTCGTCGGTCAGCATCACGCGCGTGGAGCGCAGCCCGGGGTAGGCCTTCATGCAGTGCGCGTGCAGCTCGGCCATGCGCTCGCTGCACTCGGCCGCCGACAGCAGCGGGCCGCCGTGCGAGGCCTGCTCGCCGCGGTGGTGGCCGCCGGGCAGCGCGTAGACGCGGCGGGCGCCGAAGCCGGCAAGCGCCCGCGCGTTGTCGGCCGCCTGGCGCTGCACCTGGGCTTGCACGCCGGCGCCGTCGGCCGGCGCCGCCGCAAAGCCCCAGTAGCCGCCCAGGTAGGCGCGGGCGCTGACGCCGGTCTGCACGCTGCGCAGGTTGGCGGTCAGGTTGCCGTCCACCATCTGCAGCCGCGTCTTGCGCAGCTCGTGGTGGCGGGTCTCGAAATAGGTGTCGGCCGGGTGCGGCGTGGAGCTCATCGCGCTGCCTTCGTGGGGCGGAGGAAGCGGCGGATGATACGAAGGCCGGCGCCAAGGCGCTCAGGCGACCGGCATGACCTGATGGCGCCCGCTCAGCCCGATTCCAGCACCGGATAGCTGGTCGAGCACAGGTGCGAGTTGATGCGGCGCAGCTCGGCCAGCAGGTCGATGTGCAGGCCGCTGGTCTGCAGGCTCTCGGGGCGGTTGCCGGCCAGGCGGTCGAGGTGGCGGACGGCGTAGGCGCGCTCCAGGCTGCGGAAGCAGGCCTTCTCGTCGAGCAGCCGCCGCGCGTCCTGGCGGTCGTGGCTGAGGAAGACCGCGGTGGCCAGCCGCATGTTGTCCACCAGGCGGCGGTGCAGCTCGCAGATCTCGGCCTGGCCTTCGTCGGAGAAGCGCCGGCCCGGGCGGACGATCTTCTCTTCCACGTCCTGCAGGATGCGCTCGGCGATGTCGGCCACCTGCTCCAGCATGATCGAGAAGCCGACGATCTCCGACCAGCGCCGCTGCTCGGCGGCGCTCAAGCCCTCGCGCGGCAGCTGCGTCAGATAACGCTTGATCGACGAGCACAGGGCGTCGACCGTGTCGTCCATCCGGCGCAGCCGCGTCGACTGCGCGGGGTCCTCGCCCTGCACGAACTTGTGCAGCCCGGCCAGCATGGTCTCGACGATCTCGGCCTGGTGCATCACCTCGCGCGTGGCGCCGGCCAGCGCCAGCGACGGCGTCGCCAGCGCCGCCGGGTCCAGGTGCGAGCGCCGGCGGCCGGCGGCCGCCGCGGGCACCTCGGCGGGCACGGGCATCAGCCGGGCCACCAGCGCGGCGACGGGGCCGGTGAAGCCGGCGAACAGCGCCGCGACCAGCAGGTTGAAGGCCAGGTGGACGCCGACGACCAGCAGCGCCGGCGGCGCCGTACCCGACAGCATGGGCAGCAGCGGCAGCAGCAACGGCATCGCAGCCAACACCAGCAGCACGCCGCCGCACTTGAACAGCAGGTTGCCCAGCGGCAGTTGCCGCATCTGCGGCCTGGCGCTGGCGGTGGTCAGCATCGCCAGCAGTCCGCTGCCGAGGTTGGCGCCGAGCACCAGGGCCACCGCCGTGGGCAGCGCCAGCCCGCCGGTGGCCAGCGTGGCCGTCAGCAGCACGACGGCCAGGCTGGAATACACCGCGACCGTCAGCGCCGCGCCCAGCGCGACGGCCAGCAACAGGTCGCCGTGCAAGGCCTGCAGCAGCCCGGTGAGCAGCGGCGAGTGGGTGGCGGCGCCGGTGGCCGCATTGATCAGCTTCAGCGACAGCAGCAGCAGCCCCAGGCCGACCAGCAGCCGGCCCAGGCGGCCGGCCGGCCGCTCGGCGCGCGTCACCGACGGCACCGCGCCGACCAGGATCAGCAGTGGCGACAGCCACGACAGGTCCAGCGACAGCAGCGCCGCCATCAGGCTGGTGCCGACGTCGGCGCCCAGCATCACCAGCAGCGCCGTCGGCAGCGCAAGCAGGCCCTGGTCGACGAAGCCGGCGGCGATCAGCGCCGTGGCGGTGCTCGACTGCAGCAGCGCCGTGACGCCCAGGCCGGCGGCAAAGGCGCCGGCCGGATGGCCGGTGGCGCGGCCGATCAGCTGTCGCAGCCGGGTGCCGAAGAGCTGCAGCACCGTGGCCCGCACGTCGTGCGTGGCCCAGACCAGCAGCGCGACCGCGGCCAGCAGGCTCAGCAGCAAGGACACGGCGCTCGGTTCGGGTTGCTCATTTCACGTGGTTCAAGGCCAGCGAGATGACGTCGAAGTTGCGCACACGCCCGGCCGGCGCGGCGTCCAGCGGGCGGTTGAAGAGCAGCGGCACGCGCTGCTCCGACAAGCCGCCGTGCGATCGCAGCGGCACCGTCAGCCCGGCCAGGTCGTGGCGCTCGGCGGCCGTGCCCAGCACCGACAGCCGATGGGCCAGCACCACCAGGTCGCCGATGCGGTCGGCCGGCAGCTCGAAGCGCCACGCCGCCTGCTCGCGCGTCAGCACCTCGTCGACGCCGGGCAGCGCGGCGATGAAGGCGGCCACCTTGGCGGTGTCGGCCGGCGTGCTCACGTAGACCGTGGCGTAGGAGCCCAAGGCGCCGTGGTGCACCACGTAGGGGTCGGTGATGGGCAGCAGCACGCGCGCCTTGCCCGCGCCCAGCGCGACGTCCAGCCGGTCCTGCAGGAACACGATGTTGGGCCGGCCCAGCGCGTCGGTCTTGGCGTTCATGCCGTGGTCGGCGGTGACGGCGATCACCGCGCCCAGCGCGTCCATCTGCGCCAGGTAGCCGTCCATCATCGCGTAGAAGTCGTTGGCCTCGCGCGTGCCCGGCGCATGCTTGTGCTGCACGTAGTCGGTGGTCGACAGGTACATCAGGTCGGGGCGCGCGGTCTTCAGCAGCATCAGCCCGGCGGCGAACACGAACTGCGACAGGTCGGCGCTGTAGACCGAGGGCAGCGGCAGCCCCACCCGGGCCAGCACCTCGCCGATGCCGTTGGCGGCCGGTGTGGCCTGGTCGGCCTTCTCGGCCGAGAAGCAGATGCCGGATGGCGCCCCTTGGCCCGCGCCCGCGCGGTCCGTCCCCCGAGGGGAGTCGTTCGGACCGGCAGAGCCGGATCCGAACAACCCATGCCCCAGCAGGCTGCGCAGCTTGTCCTTGGCGGTGACCACGGCCACCTTGCAGCCGGCCTCGGCGGCGGCCGCCAGGATGGTGGGCGCGCGCAGGTAGCGGGCGTCGTTCATCAGCACCTCGGCCTGCGCCTCGGGGTCGAAGAAGTAGTTGCCGCAGATGCCGTGCACGCTGGGCGGCACGCCGGTCACGATGGACAGGTTGTTGGGGTTGGTGAACGAGGGCATCACGCAGTCGCCGCCGAGCACGCTGCCCTGGTCGCGCAAGCGGGCGAAGAACGGCGCCACGCCGGCCTGCACCGCGAGGTTGATGTACTCCTGCTCGCAGCCGTCGATGCAGACGATGACCGTGGGCGCGCGCGGCAGCGCATAGCGGCGGCCATTGACGTCGATGCTGCGCGCGGAGGCGCTCGGGGCTTGGGCGGGTTGGCTTGAGTTCATGGCCGCGGAGCTTAGTCCGTCAATTAAACTGACACCATCGACAAAAACTGCAGGCCGTGTGAGGATCGCTCACGGAGCAGGCTCCCATTTGCTTCCATTTGCCCCCATGCCGCACCAGCTTCCACCGCTGAACGCGCTGCGCATCTTCGAGGTCACCGCACGCGCCGGCAGCTACACCGAGGCCGCGCGCGAGCTCAACCTGACGCACGGTGCCGTCAGCCGGCAGATCCAGCTGCTGGAGCGGGCGCTGGGCCAGCCGCTGTTTCGCAAGGATGGCCAGCGCAGGGTGGCCACGGCGCATGCCAAGGCCTTTGCGCGCGAGATCAGCGCCGCCTTCGACCACATCAGCGATGCCTCGCAGCGCTACGGCAAGGCCGCGCGCAGCAAGATCGTGCGCGTCAACGCGCCGGCGACCTTTGCGATGCGCTGGCTGATCCCGGCGCTGGTGGACTTTCGCGCCCGCCACCCGCACACCGAGGTGCGGGTTTCGACCGCGTTCAGCAACGAGCCGGCGCTGAAGGGCAGCTTCGACGTCGCGATCCGGCGCGCGCCGGCGGCCGATGCGCAGTTCGAGGTGGCCACCCTGTTCCGCGAGGCCACCACCGTGATCGCCAGCCCGGCGTGGCTGCGCACGCAGCCGCTGCGGCGGCCCAAGGATCTGGCCAAGGCCGTGCTGCTGGCCACCGAGTCGCGCCCCGGCGACTGGGAGGCCTGGCTGGCCGCCGCCGGCTGCGAAGGCCTGCGCCCGGCGCGGCAGCTTCGCTTCGACCATTTCTTCGTCACGCTGCAGGCCGTGGTCGACGGCATGGGCGTGGGCATCGGCTCGTTCCCCACGTTGTCGTCGGACCTCGCGCAGCAGCGGCTGGCGCTGCCCTTCGCCGAGGTGCGCGTGCCGGGCAGCACCTACTACGCGATGCTGCCGATGGATTCCGACAAGCCGAAGTTCCTGTACGACTTCGTGCACTGGCTGGTCGATGCCGGCCAGGCGGCCGAGCGGCAGGCGGCGTAGAGCGCCGCCGCGCCGCGTCGGGCCCTCAATCGCGCAGCAGCGTACCGGCCGCTTCGCGCGCGCGCTCGCTGGCGGCGCGCGGCAGGCTGCCGGCCAGCGCCAGCGTGGCGCCGGCGCCCAGCATGCGGCCGAACTCGGCGCGCAAGCGGGCGCCGGTGACGGCCTGCAGCCGCGCCAGTTGCTCGGCCGGCAGCCGCGGGCGGCCGAAGGCGAAGATCTCCAGCGCCGCGTCTTCCAGCCGGCGCAGCGGGCGCTCCAGCGCGCGCAGATGGCGAACGACGATCTGGTTGCGCGCGCGCTCCAGGTCCACCGCCGCGGTGCGCGCGGCCTGCTCGTGCAGCAACGAATCCAGCTCGCGCAGCGTGGGCTCGATCTGCGCCGGCGCGGTGGAGACCTCGATCACGAACTGCCCGCCGGCCTCCATCACGTCGGCCGAGCAGGCGCTGTAGTAGGCCAGCGCGCGCTGCTCGCGCAGGCGGTCGAGCAGCGGGCTGCTCATGCCCTCGCCCAGCAGCGCGGCGGCCATGGCGGCGGTGGGGTCGTCGGCGGCGCGCGCGGCGATCGGAAAGCCCAGCACCAGGTGCGACTGGCTGCTGCCCGCCAGCCGCCGGCTGTAGACGCCGCCGCGCCATTGCGGCAGCGCCAGCGGCGGCGCGGCGCCCGCCGGCAGCTCGGCGAAGGCCGCTTCCACCTCGCGCCGCACCGCGTCGGGGTCGACCGGGCCTGCGAGTGCCACCACGATGCGCTGGGCCGTGTAGTGCCGCCGCACCCACTGCACCAGCTCGTCGCGCGTGAAGCGCTGCAGGTTGCGGCGGCTGCCGATCACCGGCTGCGCGGCGGGGTGGGCGCCCCAGCAGCCCTTGTCGAAGATCTTGAAGGCGGTGGACAGCGGGTCATCCTCGTCCTCGGTGAACTCGTGCAGGAGCACCTCGCGCTCGCGCTCCAGCTCGTCGGCAGGGAAACTGGGCGTCAGCACCAGCTCGGCCAGCATCGCCACGAAGCGCCCCAGGTGCGCCGGCAGCCCGCGCATGTGGAAGGCAGTGTGGTCCTTGTCGGTGTGGGCGTTGACCTCGGCGCCCAGGCGCTCGGCGTCGAGGTTGATGCGTCGCGCGTCGCGCGTTGCCGTGCCCTTGAACACCATGTGCTCGACGGCGTGGCTGATGCCCGACTCGCGCGCGTTCTCGTGCTGGCTGCCGCTGTGGATGAAGACCGCCGCCGTCACGGTGGCGAGCTGCGGCATCGGAATCACCAGAAGCCGCACGCCGCTGGGCAGCGGATGGACCAGCGGGTCGGTCGAAGCAGAAGGGGAAGGGGAAGGGACCGTGGGTGAGGAGTGGGCCATGAGGGGCGCGATCTTAGGCCGCGCGCCCCATGTCCTGCAGCCTGCCCTGCAGCCGACCGTTGGCCGATCAGCCCACGCGCGGCTCGCCGCGCTCGTTGACCGGCACGGTCGCCCCCGGCGGCGAGGTGGTCTGCATGTGGTGCTCGCGGCCGCGGAAGCGATAGGTCACGTCCCAGTAGTCGGGCCGCTGCGGGCCCCGGACATTGGTGCAGCGCTGCACGTCGCGGGTGCCGACGTTGCCGTCGCGGTCGACGTTGGCGCCCACCGCGGCGCCGGCCACCACGCCGCCGACGGTGGCGATGTCGCGCCCGCTGCCGCCGCCGATCTGGTGCCCCAGCACGCCGCCGAGCAACGCGCCCACCACGGCGCCGGGCACGTTGGTGCGGCGCTCCTCGACCTGCTGGCGCTCGACCCAGCAGCGCTGCTCGGGCGGCCCGACGACCGCGTGCACCGACACCACCTGGGCCTGGTACAGCCGCTCACCGCGGCGGCGCTGGAATTCCGGGCGGCCGTCATAACGGCCGTCATAGCGGCCGTCTTGGCGGTCGTCATAGCGGGCGTTGAAGTCGGCCACGCGCAGCGACGACACGCGGTCGTTCAGTCCCATCGCGCTGAGCGAGGGGTAGCGGCCCGGGGCCAGCACCACGCAGCGGCCGTTGAAGTCGGCGTCGTCACAAACCTGCCAGCGCTGGCCCCGGATGACCAGCGACGAGGCGCGGTCGTTGAAGCTGGTGCGCGAGAGGTCGCTGATGCTGCGGTCGGCACTGATCGCCGGGCCGCGGAAGTTTTCGTTCACGTACAGCGTGGCCTGCGCCAGCGCCGGCGCGGCGCAGGCCACCGCGGCGGCGGCCAGCAGGGTTTTGATGGCGGTCTTCATGAGCAAATCTCCTTCGGCACGGGTGAGCGGCGTGCGCAGTAGGCCTAGGGTCGCCCAGGCCCGCGGCCCCCGGCAGCGGACGGCGCCGGGCCTGCGGGTAGGGTCCGTCCTACAGTGCCGGCCGGCGGCGTGCGGCGCTCAGGCGACAATACGCAGTTCATCGCTGACCTCCTTTGCCACGCCATGCCCGCCAACATCCTGCAATCCTTGCTGCCCGCGCTCAAGGGCCAGCGCGTCGGCATCGCCTTCTCCGGCGGCTTGGACACCAGCGCCGCGGTGCATTGGATGCGCGCCAAGGGCGCGATTCCCTGCGCCTACACCGCCAACCTCGGGCAGCCCGACGAGAGCGACTACGAGGAGATCCCGCGCAAGGCCCGTGCCTACGGCGCCGAGATCGCGCGCCTGGTCGACTGCCGCGCGCAGCTGGTCGCCGAAGGCATCGCCGCGATCCAGTCCTGCGCCTTTCACATCAGCACCGCGGGCGCCACCTACTTCAACACCACGCCGCTGGGGCGCGCCGTCACCGGCACCTCGCTGGTGGTGGCGATGCGCGACGACGGCGTCAACATCTGGGGCGACGGCAGCACCTACAAGGGCAACGACATCGAGCGCTTCTACCGCTACGGCCTGCTGGCCAACCCGGACCTGAGGATCTACAAGCCCTGGCTGGACCAGGCCTTCATCGACGAGCTGGGCGGCCGCAAGGAGATGAGTGAGTACCTGCAGGCGGCCGGCTTCGACTACAAGATGAGCGTCGAGAAGGCCTACAGCACCGACAGCAACATGCTGGGCGCGACGCACGAGGCCAAGGACCTGGAGTTCCTGGACAAGGGCATCCGCATCGTCAACCCCATCATGGGCGTCGCCTTCTGGCGCGACGAGGTGCCCGTCAAGGCCGAAGAGGTGACGGTGCGCTTCGAGGAGGGCCGCCCGGTGGCGCTGAACGGCCGCACGTTCGCCAGCGACGTCGAGCTGTTCGAGGAGGCCAACCGCATCGGCGGCCGCCATGGCCTGGGCATGTGCGACCAGATCGAGAACCGCATCATCGAGGCCAAGAGCCGCGGCATCTACGAGGCCCCGGGCATGGCGCTGCTGCACATCGCCTACGAGCGCCTGGTGACCGGCATCCACAACGAGGACACCATCGCGCAGTACCGCGCCAACGGCCGCGTGCTCGGCAAGCTGCTGTATCACGGCCGCTGGTTCGACCCCCAGGCGCTGATGCTGCGCGAGACGGCGCAGCGCTGGGTGGCCAGCGCCGTCACCGGCGAGGTGGCGCTGGAGCTGCGCCGCGGCAACGACTACTCGATCCTCGACACCCAAAGCCCCAACCTGACCTATGCGCCCGAGCGGTTGAGCATGGAGAAGGTGGAAGGCGCCTTCACGCCGGCCGACCGCATCGGCCAGCTCACGATGCGCAACCTGGACATCAGCGACACGCGCGCCAAGCTGGGCGTCTACAGCGGCGCGGGGCTGCTGGCCGGGGCCGGCGGCAGCATTCCGCTGCTGCAGCCGCCGAAGGACGCGCCGTCAGGCTCGTGACACGACAGGCCGGCACACTCGAATCAACCTCGGAGGAATCGACATGTTTGACGAACTCGACGACGGCGCCCGCATCGGCGTCTGGACCGCACTGGGCGTGGTCGTCTTTGTGCTGTTCGGCGTGCTGGGCGGCGTGGCGCTGAAGTCGCTGCACGGCAAGCGCGCGCCGGCGGTGGCCGCCGCCGCTGCCGCCGCGGCGCCGGCCGTGGCCGTGGTGGACGTGACCGAAGTGCTGGTCGAGGGCCCGCTGGCCGGCGACCTGGTGGCCACGCTGTACTTCGAATCCGGCCAGGCCGCGCTGCCGGCCGATGCCGCCGCGGCGCTGGACGCCGCCAAGGCCGCCGCGGCCGCCGCGCCGGACCGCAAGCTGGTGTTGTCGGGCTTCCACGACGCCACGGGCGACCCCGCGAAGAACGCCGAGCTGGCCAAGGAGCGCGCCAAGGCCGTGCGCGCCGCGCTGGTCGCCGCCGGCGTCGATCCCAGCCGCGTGGCCCTGCGCAAGCCCGAGTCGACCACCGGCGACGGCAGCGACCGGCAGGCGCGCCGCGTCGAGGTGCGGCTGCTGCCCTGAGCGGGGCGCACTCTGCTGGCTCGTCCGTGGCTGGTCGCCGCGGTGCTGTGCTCGCTGGCGTACCTGTTGACGTCGGTGCTGGGCCAGGGTCAGCGCCGCGGCGAGTTCTTCGGGGTCGCGCTCGCATTCGGTGTGGCCGGCGCCCTGCTGCTGGTGCTCAACCGTGTCGTGCTCCGCAGGCACTGGCTGCACTGGCTCGGCCTGTTCTGCCTCAACTGGCTCTTCGCGGCCTACCTTCTTTCATCCTTCGCGGTGTAAGGCCGTTGATGGGCCCGACAACGGATCACAGCGCTGCAGCGCGCGGCGACGTGATGGGCCTCGGCCAAGGCGACGGGCCGCGGGGCCGCCGGGCCGCGGCGCCGCCGCTAGAGGATCAACCCGCGCGGCTGTGGTTGCGGCCGCCGTCCTTGGCGCTGTAAAGCGCCGCGTCGGCCGCCGCCAGCAGCGCGCTGAGTTCGCGCGCATGCGGCGGCGCTGACGCCACCCCGCCTGAGAAGCCCTGGCCGGGCGCCAGGCCGCCCAACGAGGCGGCGCGGATGCGCTCGTGCAACTGCTGCATGCGGCGCAGGGCCTGGGCTGCGTCCAGCCCCGGCAGCAGCAGCGCGAACTCCTCGCCGCCGATGCGAAACAGCAGGTCGTCGGCCCGCACCGCGCTGCGCAGCCCGGCGGCGAACTCGCGCAGCACCGCGTCGCCGACGGCGTGGCCGTGGCGATCGTTGACGAGCTTGAAGTGGTCGAGGTCCAGCAGCACCAGCGCCAGCGGGCCGCCCTGCGCGGCCAGCGCGCCGAAGCGCTCGTCCAGCGCGCGCCGGTTCCAAGCCCCGGTCAGCGGGTCCAGCAGCGACAGCTCGCGCAGCTTGGCCTGTTCGGCTTCGTGCTCGGCCAGGCGCATCCGCATGCCGGCCTGCAGCCGCTCGCGGGCGGTGACGTCGTGCAACTGCACCAGCAGGCCCAGCGGCTGCTCGTGGCCGCCCAGGCGGCGCAGCAGCACGTCGAACCAGCGCTCGCTCTCGCCGCCGGGCGCCAGGTGCAGCACCGGCGCGGTGCCCGCCTCGACCGCCGGCAGCTGCGCGGCCAGCGCGGCCCCGAAGCGAGGCCATTGCTCCAGCGGCGTGCCCGAGGGCGGCTCGGCGCCGGCCAGCCGGTGCGCGGCCTCGTTGCCCTCGATCACGCGCTGCGACGGCCCCAGCACCAGCACCGGCGAGGGCAGCTCGCTGAACAGCAGCCGGCGCGCCAGCGGCACCAGCGCAAACACCCGGTTGCGCGCGATCATCCAGCCGAAGCCGGCCAGGGCCACGGCAAACGCCATGCTGGTCGGATCGCTGCCGAACAAGCGCACGCCGGCACCCAGGTACGCTGCATTGGCGGCCAGCGGCACCGTCATCATCACCAGGAAGACGTTCCACGGCGTCCGTTGTCCGTCCGCCGCCTGGCGCCGCCCGCGCCAGGTCAGCACGTAGGCCAGCACGGTCCAGGCGTAGCCGACCACGATCGCGGCGCCGAACAGCGGCCCGTAGTCGTAGCGCAGGCGCGGCAGCCCGGCAATCGGCGGCCCGAGCGCGGTGCCGGGCCCGTACCACAGGCCATGCCAGCCGTTGCTCAGCGCGGCCGCCAGCAGCAGCAGCGACGGCAGCGCCAACAGCACGCGCGTGCGCATCGACGGCGCCGTCAACTCGCCGTGCAGGTACTGGAACAGGAACAGCGCCCACAGCGGCGGCTGCGCCAGGATCGCGGTCCACGACAGCAGCGCGATGCTGCCCTTGCAGGCGGCGTCCACCGCCGCATGCTCGCTGACGCTGAAGCCGATCCAGGCCGCCAGCGCCAGGCACAGCGCGAAGAAGGCGCGCTGCCCCGGAAACAGCCGGCGCGCCGCCGCCCACCCGGCCAGCGCCAGCAGGCCCGAGGCGATGGACACCCGCAGCGCCATGTCGGGCGTGGCCTGCCACGGGGTGGCGGTGCAGGCCGCGAGCGACAGCGCAGGCGTCACCGAGCGGGCGGCGGCGCCGGCTCCACCGCCGCCAGGCGGCCGACCTCGATGCCGTTCCAGTTGCGCAGCGTCACGCTCGCCAGGGCTTGCAGCAGCGCCTGATCGGCGTCGTCGCCGGGCGGCAGCAGCCGCTGCAGCAGCGCGGCCATCGCCACCTCGCAGGCGCGGCTGGTGTTGCCGTCGTCCATCTTCACCGCGACGCCCAGCCCCAGCGTCGGCAGCGCGGCGCAATGCACGCCTTCGGCGCCCACCTTGCAGAACACGCGTTCGCCGAATTGCGTCATCACGCGGGTGTCGAAGCGGCCGCTGCCGGCCACCATGAAGGGCGCGCGCGCCACCGCCTGGCGCAGCCTGGCAGCGGCGCGGGCGTGGCCGGCCGACAGCCCCTGGCCGGTGGCCACGCGCGCGAAGGCCAGCGCCAGGTGGCGCAGCGGCACCGCGTGGGTGGGGATCGAGCAGCCGTCGGTGCCGCGCGCGCTGCGCGACAGGTCCCAGCCGGTGGCGGCCTGGATCGCGGCGCTGACTTCGCGCATCACCGGATGATCGGGCTTGACGTAGCCGCTGAGGAAGCCGCGCAGATCGGCGCGGCCGCCGTTCGGCCCCCCGTTCAATTGGCAGGCCAGGCAGACGAAGCCGGCGTGCTTGCCCGAGCAGTTGTTGTGCAGCGCGCTGGGCGGCTGCTCGTGGCGTGCCAGCGTCCGCGCGGCTTGCTCGTTATAGGGCCAGTGCGCGCCGCATTCCAGCGCCGCCGCGTCGACGCCGGCCTTGGCCAGCATGGCGGCGGCCGTGCGCGCATGTGCGTCCTCGCCGCTGTGCGAGGCGCAGGCCAGCGCCAGCTCTTCGTCGGCGAGGCCCAGCGCATCGGCGGCGCCGCTGGCCACCAGCGGCAGCGCCTGCAGCACCTTGACGGCCGAGCGCGGGAAGATCGGCCGCTCGATGTCGCCCAGCGACGCGACCACGCGGCCATCGGCGTCGACCACGGCAAAGGCGCCGCGGTGCGCCGACTCGACGATGCCGCCGCGCCAGGCCTGCACCAGCACGGGATTGGAGGATGGGGAGGCTGGGTTCATGCCCGCCAATGTAAGCCCGGGCCCTGACAATCGATCGATGCCACCGACCGCCCTTGCCCTGGTGCTGCCGCCCGCGCTGCCGCGGCTGCGGCCGGCGCGGGCCTGGCGCTGACGTCGATGGATGCCGCGCAGCCCTTGCTGGGCGTGGACTTCAGCTGCGCGCCCAGCCGCCGCAAGCCCATCACCGTGGCCCACGGGCTGCTGCGCGGCGGCGTGCTGCGGCTGCAGGCGGTGGAGCTGCTGCACACGCTGGCCGAGTTCGAGGCGCTGCTGCGGCGGCCTGGGCCCTGGCTGGGCGGCTTCGACTTCCCGTTCGGGCTGCCGCGGGCCTTCGTGCAGCAGCACGGGCTCGGCGCCACAACGTCCGAGGTGATCGGCTCGCTGCGCCGCCGTTGCCCGACGCGGATGGACTTCCGCGCGCTGGTCGACGCCTGGGGCAACGCGCGCCCGGCCGGCCAGCGGCTGCTGCACCGCGCCTGCGACACCGCGCTGGGCGCCGGCATCAGCTCCACCAGCCCGCTGCAGACGCGCTACGTGCCGGTCGGCTTCATGTACTACGAGGGGCTGGCGCGGCTGGTCGCTGCCGGCTGCCAGCTGCCGGGCCTGCACGCGGGCGACGCGCAGCGCGTGGCGCTGGAGGCCTACCCGGGCCTGCTGGCGCACGAGCTGATCGGCCGCCGCTCGTACAAGAACAGCGAGGCCAGCGACCGCCTGATCGCGCGCAAGGACATCGTCGAGCGGCTGGAGCAGGCTCGGTTCCAGCCAGGCCGAGGTTTGGGCCTGCGCCTGCAGACCAGCCAGGCCTTGCGCGAGCAGCTCGTGCAGGACGCCTCGGGCGACCGGCTGGACGCCGTGCTGTGCCTGGCGCAGGCGGCCTGGGCGTCGACTCGGCCCGGCCATGGCCTGCCGCCGGACGTGGACGCACTCGAAGGCTGGATCGCCAGCGCGCCGGCACCGGCAGAATGCACGACGATTGGAGACGAGACCCGATGAACCCCACCCCCGCCAGCCTGGCGCCCACGCCCATCCTCGACAGCGACCACCCCGAGGTGGTGGCCTTCGCCCGCCGCCACGCCGGCAGCGGCGACGACCGCAGCCGCGCCGTCGCTCTGTACCACGCGGTGCGCGATGGCTTTCGCTACGACCCTTACCGCATCGACCTCAGCGAGCGCGGCTTGAGCGCCAGCCAGGTGCTGGCCCAGGGCTACGGCTGGTGCGTGCCCAAGGCCGCGTTGCTGACGGCGGCCTGCCGCGCGGCGGGCATCCCGGCGCGCGTGGGCTATGCCGACGTGCGCAACCACCTCAGCACCGAGCGGCTGCGCAAGTCGATGCAGACCGACGTCTTCATCTGGCACGGCTACAGCGACCTGTGGCTCGACGGCCGCTGGGTCAAGGCGACGCCGGCCTTCAATATCGACCTGTGCGAGCGCTTCGGGCTGCTGCCGCTGGAGTTCGACGGCAGCAACGACTCGATCTACCACCCCTACGACCGCGCCGGCAACCGCCACATGGAGTACGTCGCGCAGCGCGGCGCCTTCGACGACGTGCCGGTGGCGCAGATCGTGGCCGACTTCGCGCGCGTCTACCCCTCGCTGCTGCGCGACACGGCGCAGCCGGGCGACTTCGCGGCCGACGCGGCGCGCGAGGCGCAGTCGTGACGCGGCGCTGAGATCGCGGCGGGCGTCAGCAGCCGCTCGATCAGCTCGCGCACGCTGGCGATGCGCTGGCCGAAAGGCAGCGCGCCGGCGCCGCGGAAGAACAGGCCCTTGCCGACGTCGCCGCGCAGCGCGGCGGCAAGCTGGGTGTCGATGCAGAACTGGCCCCAGCCCGGCAGCCCGTCGCGCAGCCCGCATTGCGCCAGGCAGTCCCAGGCCAGCGTGCAGCGCGGCTTCTTGTGCGTCTTGGCGGCCAGCCTGGGCAGCGCCTGCAGGTAGTGCTGCAGCCACGGTGTGTTGACGGCGCGCGCCGGCAGCCCGGCGACGCTGACGAACGCCACCACCTGCTCGTCGCGCGCCCCGGCCAGCACGCGCTTGAACTCGGGGTGGGCGTCGCACTCGGCGGTCACCGCGAACGGCGTGCCGAGCTGCACCGCGGCCGCGCCCAGGCCTTGCAGGCGGCGGATGTCCTCGTGGCTGCGCACGCCGCCGGCGGCGATCACCGGCACCTCGCGTTCGATGCCGGCGTCGCGCAGCGCGGCCAGTGTGCCCGGGATCACGGTCTCGAAGTCGTAGCGCGGGTCGTTGACGTCGGCCACCTTGGCCGCGCCGAGATGGCCGCCGGCCAGGCGCGGATGCTCCAGCACCACGGCCTGCGGGATGCGGCCCTTGCGCTCCCACTTGCGCAGCAGCAGCGCGACGCCGCGCGCGTCCGACAGGATGGGGATCAGCGCCGTCTTGGGGTGCTCGCGCGCCAAGTCGGGCAGGTCCAGCGGCAGCCCGGCGCCCACCACCACGGCGTCGATGCCGCATTGCAGCGACTTCAGCACCGAGGCCGCGTACTCGCTGACCGCGCGCATCACGTTCACCGCCAGCAGCCCGCGGCCTTTGGACAGCGCGCGCGCGGCCTTGATCTCGCGCTCCAGCGCTTCGAGGTTGGCGGCGTTGATCGCCTGCTTGGCCGCCTCGCCCACGCGCAGGTGGCCGGTGCGCGCCATCAGGTCGGGGTGGTGGCGCCGCAGGTCGACCGACGCGATCGTGCCCACCGCGTTCTCGGCCGCCACCGCGCCGGCCAGCCGGTGTGCCGAGACGCCCACGCCCATGCCGCCTTGCACGATGGGCAGCAGTTCGCGCCCGGCCAGGCGCAAGGGGTTCAGGTCGGCAGGCACGGTGCAGGGCGAGACAGCGCAATCCATGGCGCAGGCTAGGGCTGGGCGCGGATTCGGAGCTTGAGGCATCGCAAGCGCGGCCGCGGGCGCTAGAGTTGTCGCGCCGTGCCGATGGCCACCACCGCCGCTCCCGTGATCGACATCGACCGCTGCCACGCTTGGTTTGCCGCCCGCGGCTGGCAGCCGCACGCCTTCCAGACCGAGATCTGGCAGGCCATGGTGGCCGGCGACAGCGGCCTGCTGCACGCCACCACCGGCAGCGGCAAGACCTATGCGGTGTGGATGGGCGCGCTGCTGCGCCAGCGCCCCGGCGCCGGGCTGCAGGTGCTGTGGCTGACGCCGATGCGCGCGCTGGCCGCCGACACCGTGCGCGCGCTGCAGCTCACGCTGCCCGAGTTGGCGCCGCGCTGGACCGTGGCCGCGCGCACCGGCGACACCGGCAGCGCGGAGCGCGCCAAACAGGATCGCGCCTGGCCGCCGGCGCTGGTGACGACGCCCGAATCCTTGAGCCTGATGCTGACCCGCGAGCACAGCGCCGACGAGCTGCACGGCGTGCACACCGTGATCGTCGACGAATGGCACGAGCTGATCGGCACCAAGCGCGGCGTGCAGGTGCAGTTGGCGCTGGCTCGCCTCAAACGTTGGAACCCGGACCTCGTGGTCTGGGGCCTGTCGGCGACGCTGGGCAACGTGGCCGAGGCGATGGCCACGCTGGTCGGCCACGACGGCGGCCGCCTGGTGCGCGGCCGCATCCCGAAAGACCTGGTGGTCGACACGCTGATCCCCGCCGAGCCGGGGCGCTTTTCCTGGGGCGGGCACCTGGGCGCGCAGATGCAGCAGCCGGTGGTCGACGAGATCGCCAGGAGCGGCCCGACGCTGGTCTTCACCAACGTGCGCTCGCAGGCCGAGATCTGGTACCAGCTGCTGCTGCAGGCGCGGCCCGACTGGGCCGGGCTGGTGGCGCTGCACCACGGCTCGCTGGACAAGGCGGTGCGCGACTGGGTCGAGACCGGGCTCAAGGAGGGGCGGCTGAAGGCGGTGGTGGCCACCTCGTCGCTGGACCTCGGCGTCGACTTCCTGCCGGTGGAGCGCGTGCTGCAGATCGGCAGCGCCAAGGGCGTGGCGCGGCTGCTGCAGCGCGCCGGCCGCAGCGGCCACGCGCCGGGCCGCGCCAGCCGCGTGACGCTGGTGCCCACCAACACGCTGGAGCTGGTGGAAGCCGCCGCCGCGCGCCGCGCCGCGCTGGCCGGGCGCGTGGAGTCGCGCCGCACGCCGCAAAAGCCGCTGGACGTGCTGGTGCAGCACTTGGTCACCGTCGCGCTGGGGAGTGACCGCAGTGACGGCGACGGCGAGGGCCGCGTGCAGCCCGGCTTCGACGCCGACGCGCTGTTCGACGAAGTGCGTCGCGCCCCGGCCTACGCGGCGCTGACGCGCGACGAGTTCGACTGGGTGCTGCGCTTCTGCGAGCGCGGCGGCGACAGCCTGGGTGCCTACCCCGAATACCAGCGCATCACCCGCATCGACGGCCGCTGGCGCGTGGCCGACCGCGGCATCGCCAAGCGCCACCGGCTGCAGATCGGCACCATCGTCGCCGACGCGACGATGAAGGTCGCCTGGGTCTCCGGCGGCACGCTGGGCACGATCGAAGAGAGCTTCATCGCGCGGCTCTCGAAAGGCGACTGCTTCGTCTTCGGCGGCCGCGTGCTGGAGTACGTGCGCACCCACGAGATGACGGCCCAGGTGCGCAAGGCCACGCGTCCCAAGGGCGTGGTGCCGGCCTGGAACGGCAGCAAGATGCCGCTGTCCAGCGAGCTGGCCGACGCGGTGCAGGAATTGCTGGACCGCGTGGCCGGCAGCGGCGCGGTGCCGGTGCTGCAAGGCGACCTGGTCGACCCGGAGTTGCAGGCCGCGCTGCCGATGCTGCAGACGCAGGCGCGGCTGTCGCGCATCCCCACGCAGCGGCGGCTGCTGATCGAGCGCTACCGCTCGCGCGAGGGCCACCACCTGTTCCTGTACCCCTTTGCCGGCCGCAACGTGCACATCGGGCTGGCGCAGCTCCTGGCCTGGCGGCTCTCGCGCGAGGCGCCCAACACCTTCTCGCTCAGCGTCAACGACCTCGGGCTGGAGATCCTGGGCGCCAACCCGGTCGCGCTGGACGGCGACCGGCTGCCCGCGCTGCTGTCCACCCGCGGCCTGCTGGCCGACGTGCTGGCCAGCCTGAACTCCGGCGAGCTGGCGCAGCGGCGCTTCCGCGAGATCGCGCGCGTGGCCGGCCTGGTGTTCGGCGGCTACCCCGGTGCGCCCAAGAGCATGCGCCAGCTGCAGGCCTCCAGCGCGCTGTTCTACGAGGTCTTCCGCAAATACGATGCCGGCAACCGCCTGCTGGCGCAGGCCGAGTCCGAGGTGCTGGCGCAGGAGCTGGAACTGCAGCGCCTGCAGGCCGCGCTGCAGCAGATGGCGCGCCGCACGCCGGACTTCGTCGAACTGCGGGCGCCCAGCCCTTTTGCCTTGCCGTTGATGGTGGAACGGTTGCGCGAGCAACTGACGACCGAGAAGCTCGAAGACCGCCTGGCGCGCATGCTGGCCGAGGCCGACGCGGCGCTGCGGGACGACGATGCCGCCGCGGCGACGGCGGCCGGCGACGGCCCGCGGCGGCGCAGGGCGGCGCGCTGAAGACCATCCATCCGCATGGGTCGCGCCTGCGCCGCGGCGGGTTCAAGGTGGGGCCGGCGGCGATGCGCCCGCAGGACTTTCGGCGGCGGCACGGGGCTTGCTGGCAGGCCCGCCGCCGCCGTCAGCGATGCTGTGCCAGGGCCCGCTGCACCGCCGGCAGCGCCTGCATGCGGGCCTGATGATCCGCCACGCGCGCAAAGCGCTCGACCGCCACGCCGTCACTCGGCAGCCAGCCGGTGATGGTGAACAGATAGGGGTCGGCAAGGGTGAAGCGATCGCCCATCACCCACGGCCCGCGCAGCAACTCGCGTTCGATCCAGTCGAAGCAGTCGCCCATGTTCTGCGGCACCTTGGCCTTCATCGCCTGCTGGGCCGCGGGGTCGTCGGCCCAGCGGTAGGCGCGCGGGCGGTGGGCATGGGCGATGTGCACGGTCGAGCACAGCCAGCTGTTCACCGCCTGCAGCTCGGCCAGCGCGAAGGGGTCGTCCAGCGGGGCCAGGCCGCTTGCCGGCCGCTGCTGGGCCAGGTACAGCAGCAGCGCCGGGGTCTCGGTGATCACGCCGCGCTCGGTCACCAGCGCCGGCACGCGGCCCTTGGGGTTGATGGCCAGGTATTCGGCTGACTGCTGCTGGTTGGCGCGGAAATCGATCTTCACCGGCTCGTAGTCCAGCTCCAGGTGCTCCAGCACGATGTGGCTGGCCAGGGCGCAGGTGTGGGGGGCGTAGTAGAAGCGGAGCATCGTGATCCCGGTGGTGGCGCAGTGGCCGACGCCGCACTGTAGGCCTTCCAGGCAGCCACCTGGCCGATCCTGGTGCGATGCAACGGGTTGCGGTGCGCGCCTCAAGCCCCGGCCGTGGCGGCCGAAATCGCCGTATGGCGCGATGGTTGCGATGTTTGCGGCTGCTGGCACTGCTGTGGCTGTGCCAGGGCGGCCTGCCGGCCGTTGCCGCGGCACCGGGCACGCCGCTGCAGTTGGACGACCGCGTCGCGGCCATCGACGCCTGGCCGGCCGTCACGGTGCTTGCCGACGAAGGCGGCACGATGGCGCTGGACGAGGCGCTGGCGCTGGCTCGCAGCGGCGCCTTCGACGTTCCCGCGGGGCCGCATGCCAACCTCGGGGTGCGGCCCGGCGCGACGTGGCTGCGCGTGCCGCTGCAGGTGCAGGGCCGCGGCCGCTGGGTGCTGGAGATCGACTACCCGGCGCTCAACCGCGTCGAGGTCCACCTGCTCAGCGGCAGCCGGCCGCTCGGCAGCGATCGGCTGGGCAATGACCAGCCCTTCGAGCAGCGGCCGCTGAAGACCCGCGCGCACGCCCTCGCGCTCGAGCTCGGCGACGGGCAGTCCTACGAGCTGTTGATGCGCGTGCAGAGCAGCAGCACGCAGGTGCTGCCGCTGGCGCTGTACCGTGCCGACGCCTTCTATCCGCACGAGAGCGGCCGCCAGCTGATGCAAGGGTTGCTGCTCGGCATTGCCCTGGCGCTGCTGCTGTACAGCGTCGGCAGCGCCATCAGCCTGCGCGACCCGCTGTTCACACAGTACGCGGTGATGCTGCTGGGCGTGGGCCTGTTCTTCGTCTCGTACACCGGCATCGGCCAGCAGTACCTGTGGCCGCAGCAGACCGGGCAGCTGGCCAAGCTGGCGCCGATGGGCGCGCTGTTGGCGCTGGCCGGAGGCAGCCTGTTCGTCTGCGGCGCGCTGCAGATGCCGGTGCGGCATCCGCGCGTCACGCTCGGGCTGCGCGTCATCGCGGGGCTTGCCGGCGGCACGCTGCTGCTGTCGCTGGCCGGCGCCATCGACTACCGCGCGACGCAGACCGTGGCCACCGCGCTGGGGCCCATGCCGATGCTGGTGGCGGTGCACGCCGCGGTCCTGCAGGCCCGCCAGGGCGACCGTGCGGCGCGCCTGATGCTGGTCGGCTGGGCCGCCTATCTCGTGGGCGCGCTGAGCATGGCCGGGCTGCTGCGCGGCTGGGTGCCGGCGAACTTCTGGACGCTGCACCTGTTCCAGTTCACCAGCGTCGTCGAGATGGTGGCCTGGATCCGCGTGCTGGGCCTGCGCATCGAGGAGGTGCAGCGTGCCGCCGAGCGCGGCGAGGTCGAGCGCAACGCGCTGCGGTCGCTGGCCAACACCGATCCGCTGACCGGGCTGCCCAACCGGCGCGGGCTGCAACTGTCGCTGGCGGCCGCGCTGCACAACCTGCGCGCCGGCGACGGGCTGGCGGTCTTCATGCTCGATCTGGACGGCTTCAAGCCCGTCAACGACACGCTCGGACACGACGTCGGCGACCTGCTGCTGGTGCAGGTGGCGCAGCGCCTGCGCCAGCTGGTGCGCGCCGGCGACATCGTGACGCGGCTGGGCGGCGACGAGTTCGTGGTCGTCGGCATCGGCATGAGCCGCGATGCCGACGCCGCGGCGCTGGGGCACAAGCTGCTGGAGGCCTTTCGTCAGCCTTTCGAGGTCGGCGCCCGGCACTGCCAGGTGGGCCTGACCGTCGGCTATGCGCTGGCGCCGCAGGACGGCAGCGACGCCGCCGCATTGATCAAGCAGGCGGACGCCGCGATGTACGCCGGCAAGCAGGGCGGGCGGCACTGCCTGCGGCGCGCCGGGCCGCTGCCCGTGCTGATGACGCAGCCGGGGCACTGACGCGCCGAGCCCGAACCGGCGCACTGACGTGCGCCGAGCACGCAGTCCGCGCGCTGACGCGCGCCGAGCACGCGGTCCGCGCGCTGACGCGCGCTCAGGCGTCCAGGCTGATGCAGCGCCAGCCGCGCTGGGCGGCCACGGCCAGCAGCCGCGGCTCGCCGTGGGTGACCACGGCTTCGTTGACCTGCTCCAGCAGCGGCAGGTCGTTCATCGAGTCGCTGTAGAAGACGGTGTGCAGATCAGCCAGCGACCGGCCTTGCGCCGCCAGCCAGGCCTGCAGCCGCGCGATCTTGCCGTCGCGCATGTTGGGCTGGCCTTGCGTGCGGCCGGTGAAGCAGCCGTCGGCGCCGACCTCGGCTTCGGTGCCGATCAGCGTGTCGACGCGCAGCGCCGCGGCGGTGGGCTCGGTGATGAAGCGATTGGTGGCGGTGCTCAGCAGCAGGCAGTGGCCTTGCCGGCGGTGGTGCTGCAACAGCGCGGCCGCGCCCGCGTGCAGGCGCGGCAGCACGCAGCGCTGCACGAAGCGCTCGCGCAGCGGTTGCCATTGCGCCGGGCTGCGGCCGGCCAGGGTGCCGATGTAGAAGTCGCAGAAGGCCTGCACCGACACCGTGCCGGCGCGGTAGTCGTGCTCCATCTGCGCGTTCAGCGGTGCGAAGCGCGTGCCGTCGAGCTCGCCTTCATCGATCAGGAAGCGGCACCAGAGCTGGTCGCTGTCGCCGTCGAGCAGGGTGTGGTCGAGGTCGAAGACGGCCAGCGTGGGCTTCACGCCGGTGCCCTCAGGTGCCAGGCCTTGGGCCGTGTGAAGGTCTGGATGCCGTCGCGCGAGAGCGTCAGGCCGATGCCCGAATCGCCGCAGCCCGACCAGGGCAGGCGCGGGCTCACGCGGTCGCAGCAGTTCCAATAGACGCTGCCGGCGTTGACCTGCGCCAGCAGTTCGCGCGCCTTGGCCTCGTCGCGCGTGTAGACGCCGGCGGTCAGGCCGTAGCGGGTGTCGTTCATCAGGCGCACGGCCTCGGCGTCGTCGGCCACCGCCTGGATGCCGACGATGGGGCCGAAGCTCTCCTCGCGCATCACGTCCATCGTGTGGTCGACCTGGGTCAGCACCGTGGGCTCGAACCAGTTGCCGGGGCCGGGCAGCGCCTGGCCGCCGGCGGCCAGCGTGGCGCCCTTGGCCAGCGCGTCGTCGACCTGCGCGCGCAGCAACTGCAGCTGCGGTGCGCGCGTGATGGCGCCGACATAACTTGCAGGATCGACGGGGTCGCCGCGCTTCATGCCGCGCACCGCGTTGACGAAGTGGTCGACGAAGGCGTCGTGGACCGCGCGGTGCACGTAGATGCGCTCGACCGAGCAGCAGCCCTGGCCGGTGTTGTACATCGCGCCGTCGGCCAGCGATTCGGCGGCCGCCTTGACGTCGACGTCGGGCCGCACGTACATCGGGTCCTTGCCGCCCAGCTCCAACTGCAGCTTGACCATGCGGGGCGCCACCGCCTGCGCGATCTTCACGCCGGTGGCGTGGCTGCCGGTGAAGAACACGCCGTCGATGCGCTGCGCCAGCGCCGCGGCGCCGACGCTGCCGTCGCCCACCAGGCATTGCATCACCGCGGCCGGCACGCCCGCGGCGTGCAGCAGGTGCGTGATCTGCTGGCCGGTCAGCGTGGCGAATTCGCTGGGCTTGTAGAGCACCGCGTTGCCGGTCAGCAGCGCCGGCAGGATCACGTTGCAGCCCACGAACCAGGGGTAGTTCCAGGCCGAGATGTTGAGCACCACGCCCAGCGGCACATGGCCGATCTGCTCGTGCATGCCGCCGCCGTCGAAGACGTGTTCGTCGCGCACCGCGTCCTCGGCCTGCTCGACGAAGAAGTCGATGCGCGGCAGCAGGCCGTTGAGCTCGTTCTTCGACAGCGCGATGGGCTTGCCGGTCTCGGCCGTCATCGTCGCGGCCAGGTCGTCCAGCTCGGCCACCACCGTGGTCCGGAAGCGCTGCACCATGGCCACGCGCTCGGCCATGGGCAGCGCGGCCCACGCCGGCTGCGCCGCGCGCGCGGCGGCGGCCTTGGCGGCAACCGAGGCCTCGTCGTCGGCCGGCAAGGCGGTGAGCAGTTCGCCGGTGGCGGGGTTGTGGATGGCAAGCGTCGACATGCTGACCTCAAGCGTTGGAGCGGGCGGCCCGGCACGCCGCCAGAAAATCCTGCAGCATCGGCCGGTCGTCGATCGTGCGGCCGTCCTGCGGGTCGTGGAACTCGGGGTGCCATTGCACGCCGGCCACGTAGCCCGGGCCTTCGGTGCGCCGGATGGCTTCGATGATGCCGTCGTCAGGGCAGCGCGCCTCCACCACGAAGCCGGGCGCGAGGTCCCGGATGCCCTGGTGGTGGATGCTGTTGGCCACCGTCTGCTGCAGCCCCGGGTACAGCTCGGCCAGGCGGCTGCCCGGCTCGATGCGGATCTGGTGGAAGTGGCGCTCGTACTGCCCCAGCTCGCGGTGCGCGCGCGCCTCGGGGCGCTGGGTGCCGATGTCCTGCCACAGCGTGCCGCCGTGCATCACGTTGAGGAGCTGGAAGCCGCGGCAGACGCCGAACACCGGCTTGCCGGCGGCGATGAAGGCGCGGATCAGCTCGATCTCGTACTTGTCGCGCACCGCGTCGCCGGCCCACTCGGGCTGCAGCGGCGTCTCGCCGTAGCACTCGGGCGCGACGTCGTTGCCGCCTTGCAGCACCAGGCCGTCGAGCGCTTGCGCGTAGTCGTCGAGGTCGAGGTCGCTGCGCTGCACGATGCTGTCCTTGGTGACGGCCGGCACCATCACCGCCATCGCATGCCCCGACAGCACCCAGTGCGCGACGGACTGCTCCAGGTAGTGCAGCGTCTTGGTGAACACGCCCGGCAGCGCGCCGTGTGTGCCGGGGTAGTAGATGCGGGCGGAGACGCCGATCAGCAGCGGCTTGTCGGTGGGCATCGCGACGGCCTCCTCGTTCACATGGCCTGGCGGAACAGGCGCTCGTAGTCGGCCTCGGTGGCCGGGCGCGGGTTGGTGCCGCCGGTGAAGTCCGCCGCCGCCAGCGGCACCAGGCGCGGCAGCATCGCCTCGGTGACGCCGTGCGCCGCCAGGCCACCGGCGATGCCGATCTGCGCCTTCAGGTGCTTGAGCCAGGTGACGAAGGCGAAGCCGCCGCCGCTGACACCGGCGGCATGCGCCAGCTCGTCGAACTTCTGCGGCACCGCCTCGTGATTCCAGGCCAGCACGGTGTCGATCATCAGCGCGTTGGCCAGGCCGTGATGCAGGTCGGCCACCGCGCCCAGCGCGTGCGCGCAGGCATGCACCGAGCCCAGGTCCTTCTGGAATGCGATTGCGCCCATCATGCTGCTCATCATCATGTCGGCGCGGGCCTGCAGGTTGGCGGGCTCCTTCACCGCGGTCAGCAGCGCGCGCGCGCCGATGCGCAGGCCTTCGAGCGCGATGCCGTCGCACAGCGGGTGGTAGGCGGGCGAGAGATAACTCTCGATGTTGTGCGTCAGCGCATCCATCCCGGTGGCGGCGGTGACGGCTGCCGGCAGCGCCAGCGTCAGCTCGGGGTCGGCGAACACGGCCTTGGCCAGGATCGCGGGGCTGAACACGGTGCGCTTGACGTGGCTGTCGTTCTCGCTCACCACCGAGCTGCGGCCCACCTCGGAGCCGGTGCCGCTGGTGGTGGGCACGGCCAGCACGTAGGGCAGGGCATTGACGATGGGCCGCACCTGCGGGTGGTCCCACACGTATTCGAGCACGTCGCCCTCGTGCACGGCCATCAGCGCGACGACCTTGCCGACGTCCAGCGCCGCGCCGCCGCCGAAGGCGATCACGCCGTCGGCGCCATGCGCCTTGAACGCCGCCGCGCCGGCCATCACCTGCGCGCAGGTCGGGTTGCCGAACACGCCGTCGAACACGGCCACGTCCAGCCCCTGCAGGTGGCTGCGGAACTCGGCCGCCACCGGCAGCGCAGCCAGGGCGCGATCGGTGACGATCAGCGGCCTGCGCAGGCCCTGCTCGCGCAGGTGGGCGGCGATCAGCTTGCGCGCGCCGGGGCCGAAGTGGATGGGCGTGGGGAAGGCGAAGCGGGAGACGGTCATGGTGCTGATGATGTGCTCAGATGATCTCGAAGTAGCGCTTCAGTTCCCAATCGGTCACCGCATCCTGCCACTGCCGGTGCTCCCATTCGCGGGTGGCGGCGAAGTGGTCGACGAAGGTGTCGCCCAGCCAGTCGCGGGCGATGGCGGACTGCTTGAAATTCTGCGTGCTGCGGATCAGCGAACGCGGCGCGCGCGGGATGTGGTCGGCTCCCTGGTTGGTGCCGGTGATCGGCGGCGCTGTGAGCTTGAGGCCCTTCTCCACGCCGTGCAGGCCGGCGGCGATGACGGCGGCCATCGCGAGGTACGGGTTGACGTCGGCGCCGGGGCAGCGCGTCTCCAGCCGCGTGCTCTTCGGGCTGCCGGCGATCACGCGAAAGCTGGCGGTGCGGTTGTCGACGCCCCAGGTCGGCTTGACCGGCGCCCAGAAGCCGTCGACCAGGCGCTTGTAGCTGTTGATCGTGGGCCAGAACATCGGCGCGAACTCCATCAGGCAGGCGATCTGGCCGGCCAGATAGCTTTCGAACAGCGCGCTCATCGAGCGGCTGCCCTTGGCGTCGAAGAACAGGTTGCGCTTGCCGTCGGACAGGCTCTGGTGGATGTGGCCGCTGCAGCCGGGGAGGGCGGCGTTCCACTTGGCCATGAAGCTGGGCATGACGCCGAAGCGCTTGCCGATCTCCTTGGCGCCGGTCTTGAACAGGATCGCGCGGTCGGCCGACTCCAGCGCGGCGCTGAAGGCGAGCGCCGCCTCGTAGACGCCGGGGCCGGTCTCGGTGTGCAGGCCTTCGATGGGCACGCCGAAGGCCAGCATCTCGTCCATCAGCGCGTTGAAGAAGCCGCGCTGGTCGCCCATGCGCAGCAGCGAGTAGCCGAACATGCCCGGCGTGATGGGCTCGGGCGCCACGCCGCGCTTGGCGGCCCAGCTCTGCGGCGTCTCGGCGAAGTTGAACCACTCGAACTCCATGCCGGCCATGACCGCGAAGCCGAGCTTCTCGGCCCGCTTGAGCACGCGCTTGAGGGTCTGTCGCGGGCACACCGGGTAGGGGCTGCCGTCGGCGTTGACGAACTCGCCCAGGAAGAAGGGCACGTGGTCGTCCCAGGGCACGCGGCGCGCGGTGTCGAGGTCCAGGCGCGCCAGCGCGTCGGGAAATCCGTGCTGCCAGCCGGTGACCTGGGTGTTGTCATAACAGACGTCATGCGCGTCCCAGCCGAACACGACGTCGCAGAAGCCGAAGCCGCCCTTGGGGTGCGCCTCGGCGGCGCCGAGGAACTTGTCGATGTGCAGCAGCTTGCCGCGCAGGATGCCGTCGATGTCGCTGACCGCCACCTTGACCTTGGAGGCGCCGCTCTTGCGCAGCGCAGCGAGGGCGGGGTGCTCTTTCGGGGTCGTGGCCATGGTGTCTGCCTCAGGCGGCGGCGGCCGGCGTCCCGTCCGGGATGCCCATCTCGCGCAGCGTGTCGGCCACCGCGTCCACCGCCTGGCGCATCTCGTTGCGGCCGATGGCGCCGATGCAGCCGACGCGGAAGGTTTCCACCTGGGTCAGCTTGCCGGGGTAGAGCATGAAGCCGCGCGCCTTGGCGCCATCGTAGAAGCGCTTGAAGTCGTAGGCCGGGTGCGCCGGCGCGTGGAAGGTGACGATGATCGGCGTCTGCACCTCGGGCCTGAGCAGCGGCTTGAAGCGCAGGCGCGCCATGCCGTCCACCAGCGCGCGGTAGTTGTCGGCATAACGCGCCAACCGCGCCGGCTGGCCGCCTTCTTCCACGTACTGGGTGATCGCCTCGGCCAGCGCCGCCACCACGTGGGTGGGCGGGGTGAAGCGCCACTGCCCGGTCTTGCCCATGTAGACGTGCTGGTCGTGCAGGTCCATCGCCAGGCTCTGGCTGTTGCCGGCGCATGCGTCGAGAACGGCCTTGCGGATGAACACGAAGCCGATGCCGGGCACGCCTTCCAGGCACTTGCCGCTGGCGGCGATCAGCGCGTCGAAGCGCGTCTCGCGGGCGTCGATCGGCAGCGCGCCGAAGCTGGACATCGCATCGACGATCAGGCCCTTGCGGTGGCGCTGGCAGACGTCGGCCACGGCCTGCAGCGGGTTCTCGACGCCGGTGCCGGTCTCGCAGTGGATCAGGATCACGTGCGTGATGCCGGGGTCGGCGACGAGCCGCGCCTCGACCTCGGCGGCGCTGATCGGCGACTCCTCGGCGCACGGCAGCACGGTGGCTGTGCGGCCCATCAGCTGGCTCAGTTTCGCGGCCCGCTTGCAGTAGGCGCCGTTGTCGGGCACCAGCACGTGGCCGTCGCGGGGCACGAGCGTGGCCACCGCCGCCTCGACGCTGAAGGTGCCGCTGCCCTGCAGCGGCACGACCACGTGGCTGTCGTGGCCGTGCACGATGTCCAGCAGCCGCGCGCGCATGCCGGCGGTGATGGCGTTGAAGTCGGCGTCCCAGCTGCCCCAGTCCTTGAGCATCGCCAGCTTGGTGCGCAGCGTGGTGGTCAGCGGGCCGGGGGTGAGGAGGATGCGGTCACGGTCCATGGGCGGTTGTCCTTGTCGGGTCAGGGCGTGGTGCGGCGCCAGGCCTGGGTGCGGCGGTCGATCCATCGGCCCAGCAACGTGAAGAGCACGGTGGCCAGCGCCGAGGCGGCGGCGATCAGCACCGCCATCGCCGCCGCGGGGCTCAGCTCGCCGGCCTCGTCCATGTTGAGGATGGCGATCGAGGCCAGCCGCGTCTCGGGCGCGTAGAGGAAGACCACGGCCGAGATCGTGGTCATCGCGTTGATGAAGAAGTAGCGCGCGATGTCCACCAGCGCCGGCGTGCAGATCGGCAGCGTGACGCGCCAGAAGGTCTTGAAGAAGGGCACCTTCAGCGATGCCGAGACGGCCTCGAACTCGCCGTCCAGCGCCTTCAGCGCCGTCACCGCGGTGAGGTGGCCGGTGGTGTAGAAGTGCACCACGGTGCACAGCATCATCAGCGCGAGCGTGTGGTACAGGCCGTTCAGCGGGTTGGCCGGCGCGTTGAAGAAGAAGATGTAGCCCAGGCCCAGCACCAGGCCCGGCACCGCCATCGGCAGCATGGCCAGCATGCGCAGCATGCCGCGCAACAGCGCCATGCCGCGCATCTTTTCCTGCAGGTAGGCGCCGACGAAGACCACCGCGGTGCCCAGCAGCGCGGTGCCGGCCGCCATCTCCAGGCTGTTGAAGAAGCCGGTGGCGACGTCGTTGTCCACCAGTCCGTAGACGTAGTGCTTGAGGCTGGGCGTCAGGTCGTAGGGCCAGAACGAGGCCAGCGAGGCGAACACCGCCATGCCCAGCATGGCCAGCATCAGCAGCGCGATCAGGCTGCAGTAGGCGCCGAAGGCCCAGTCGCGCGTGCGCGCGGGCTGGGGCGCGTAGGGCACGGCGCGCGCGGTCAGCATCGCGGTCTGCTTGCGCTGCACGACGTGGTCGACGCTGAAGGTCAGCACCGCGGGCAGCAGCAGCAGGATGGCCACCACCGCGCCCTGCGAGAAGTCCTGCTGGCCGATCACGAGCTTGAAGACGTCGGTGGACAGCACGTTGAAGTTGCCGCCGATCACCTTGGGGATGCCGAAGTCGGTGATCACCAGCGTGAAGGTGACCAGTGCCGCCGAGATCAGCCCGTACTTGGCGCCCGGCAGCGTGATGGTGAAGAACTTGCGCGCCGCCGAGGTGCCCATCGCGTCGGCGGCCTCGTACAGCCGCGCATCGGCCAGCGTCAGCCCCGAGATCAGGATCATCACCGTGTGCGGAAAGACCGCCAGGCACTCGGCGATCACGATGCCGACCGCGCCGTAGATCTGCTCGGCGCCCAGCGCGTTGAGCAGGTCTTTGAGCACGCCCTGGTTGCCGAACCAGTAGATCAGCGAGATCGCCGACAGCAGCGAAGGCGCCAGCAGCGGCACCAGCGCGACGCCGCGGAACAGGCCCTTGAGCGGCATGCAGGTGCGCGTCAGCGCGTAGGCGAAGCCGAAGGCCAGCGGCACGGTGATCGCGGTGACCACGGCCGACACCCACAGGCTGTTCCACAGGCTTTGCAGCAGCGACGGCGTGCGGGCGTAGGCCAGGAAGTTGGCCACGCCGACGAAGGCGCCGTCGCGGTCCTCCAGCGCCTGGCGCAGGATGGCCAGCAGCGGCAGCGCCAGGAAGGCGGCCAGGAAGAGCACGATCAGCACCACCGCGGCCAGCGCCACGCGCTCGGTCCAGTGGGCGCGCAGCCGCAGCGGCGCGCTGCTGCGCTGGGGTGGCGGCGCGAGCGCGCTGTCCATCATCAAAACACCCGCACGCGCTCTTGCAGCAGGCGCAGCCGCAGCGTGGAGCCGATGGCCAGCGAGCGCTCCGCCAGGTAGTTGAGCGACAAATAGACGATCAACCCCTGCGGCGCGAAGGCCGGCGCGGCCAGGTGCACGTGGCAGTAGGAGCCGAGGAACTCGATCTTCTCGATCGCGCCGTCGAAGACGTGGGCATCACCCTCCTCGATGGGCCGCGCCAGCACGTCCTCGGGCCGCAGGTAGACGCGCACCTCGCGGTCGGGCCCGACGGCCGGCAGCGTCAGCGAGCCCAGCTCCAGCCGGCCCTGGCGCACGCGGCCCGGCAGCACGTTGACTTTGCCGACGAAGTCGGCCACGAAGGGCGAGGCCGGTTCGCGGTACACCTCCTGCGGCGAGCCCACCTGCTCGATCGCGCCGTGGTTCATCACCACGATGCGGTCGGCCACGGACAGCGCCTCTTCCTGGTCGTGGGTGACCATGATGGTGGTCACGCCCAGCTCCTGCTGCAGCGCGCGGATCTCCTGGCGCAGGCGCACGCGCTCCAGCGCATCCAGCGCCGACAGCGGTTCGTCCAGCAGCAGCAGCCCCGGCGACGTGGCCAGCGCGCGGGCCAGCGCGATGCGCTGCTGCTGCCCGCCCGAGAGTTGCGCCGGGTACTTGGTCTCGCTGCCCGGCAGCCCCACCAGCTTGACCAGCTCGCCCACGCGCTGGCGGATCTGCGCGCGCGGCAGCCGGCGGTTGACCAGGCCATAGGCCACGTTGTCGGCCACGCTGAGGTTGGGAAACAGCGCGTAGCTCTGGAACACGATGCCGTAGTCGCGGTCGGCCGGCGGCAGGCGCGAGATGTCGCGCCCGTTTTGCCGGATCTCGCCGCGCGTTTGCACTTCCAGCCCCGCGATCACGCGCAGCAGCGTGGTCTTGCCGCAGCCCGAGGGGCCCAGGAAGCAGAGGAACTCGCCCTTGCGCACCGCGAGGTCGATGTGCTGCAGCGCGACGAAGCTGCCGAAGGCCTTGTGGATGCCGTGCAGCTCGAGCGAGTGTTCTTGAGTCATGAACGGTGGCAATCTCCGCCCGCGCTCAACGCTTTTCTGACTTGGCGTTGTAGCGCTTGTTCCATTCCGCCAGGATGCGCTCGCGGTTGCTGGCCGAGTAGTTGAAGTCCATCTTGATCAGCCGCTTCTCGTAGTCGTCGGGGATGTTGGCCAGCTTGGGCGCCACGCCCGGCTGCGCGGTGATCGCGAAGTTCTTGCCGTACAGCATCATCGCGTCCTTGCTGCTGGCCCAGTCGGCTAATCTCTTGGCCGCGTCCAGCTTCTTGGTGCCCTTGGCGATTGCAAAGGCCTCCAGGTCCCAGCCCAGGCCTTCCTTCGGGAACACGAGGTCGATCGGCGCGCCCTTGCTCTTGTTGCTGTGGCCGCGGTACTCGAACGAGATGCCGACCACGTATTCGCCGGCCGCCGCCATGTTGCAGGGCTTGGAGCCCGAGTGCGTGTACTGCGCGATGTTGTCGTGCAGGCCGTCCATGTACTTCCAGCCGCCGCCCTTGCCGGCGTCGTCGCCCCACAGCTGCAGCCAGGCCACGACGTCGAAGTAGCCGGTGCCCGACGAGGCCGGGTTGGGCATCACCACCTGGCCCTTGTAGACCGGCTTGAGCAGGTCCTTCCAGGTCTCGGGCTTCGGGATGTTGCGCTTCTTGGCCTCCACGGTGTTGAAGCACACCACGGCGCCGTAGACGTCCATGCCCCACCAGGCCGGCGGGTTCTTCTTGTCGCGGTACTGGCTCATGATGGCGTCCAGGTTCAGCGGCGCGTAGGGCTGCAGCATGCCCTGCTGGTCGAACAGCGCCAGCCCCGAGGCAGCCACGCCCCAGATCACGTCGGCCTGCGGGTTGGCCTTCTCGGCCAGCAGCTTGGCGATGATGACGCCGGTGCTGTCGCGAACGAACTTCAGCTCGATCTCGGGGTGCACCTTGTTGAAGCCGTCCTGGTAGGCCTTGATCTGGTCGGTCTCCAGCGCGGTGTAGACCAGCAGCTGGGTCTTCTGCGCCAGCGCCGATGCGGCGGCCAGGCTCAGCACGAGGCCGGCGGCGAGAGAGATGGCGGGCAGTCTCATGGACAGGGCTCCTCGGTGGGGGTGGACTGAAATCGCGGTGGCGAAGATCGTGCCCGTGCGAAACGGGCCGTGTCAACGGTAGCAACCGCAAGTTGCAGATTGTTGACAATCCAGCGCCAAGCCGTTTCAATCGGGGGCAATGGACGGTCTGGTCGTCGCCGCCGTGCTGTGCGGAGCCTTGCTGCACGCCGGCTGGAACACCCTGGTCAAATCCAGCGGCGACAAGGAACTGGACATCGCGCTGGTGCATGCGCTCGGCGCGGCGGCGTCGCTGCCGCTGTTGCTGTGGCTGGGCCTGCCGCCGCGCGGCGCCTGGCCGTTCATCGCCGGCTCGCTGCTGGTACACGTGGCCTACTACCTCACGCTCAACGGCGCCTACCAGCACGGCGATCTGGGCGTCACCTATCCCATCATGCGCGGCAGCGCGCCGCTGCTGGTGGCGCTGGGCAGCTCGGCCGTGCTGGGCGAGCCGCTGCGCCCCGGCACCTGGGCCGGCGTGCTGGCTGTGACCGGCGGCGTGCTGCTGGTGGGCCTGTCGCACGCCGGGCAGGCGCTGCACCACGGCCGCGCGATCGGCTATGCGTTGGCCAATGCCGCGGTGATCGCCTGCTACACCTTCGTCGACGGCCAGGGCGTGCGCGTGGCCGTGGCCGGCGGCGGCAGCGCGGCCAGCTACGTCGTGCTGCTGTTCGTGCTGGACGGGCTGCCCTACCCGGCGCTGGTGATGTGGCGCCGCCGCGCCGAGGGCCGCGCCCGCGCGCTGGCCTATGCGCGGCAGCGCTGGTGGCTGGCCACGCTGGGCGGGCTGGCCTCGCTGGCGTCGTACGGCATCGCGCTGTGGGCGATGACGCGCGCACCGGTGGCCGCGGTGTCGGCGATGCGCGAGACCTCGGTGCTGTTCGCCACCGCGCTCTCGGTCTGGGTGCTGAAAGAGCGCTTCGGGCTGCAGCGCGTGCTGGGCGCGGTGGTCATCGTGGCCGGCGTCGTGATCCTGCGGCTGAGCTGAACGACTGAACGCCAGGAGCGATGCGATGAACCTGCCCGCGCCATTCAAGGCCGTCCGCACCGACCGCGAGCTGCAGATGCCGCGCGTCGACCAGACGCTGCGCGACTGGGGCGGCCGCGTCGTCGTGCTGGCCGACGGCACGCCCGAGGACGTGCTGGCGCGCGAGCTGGCCGACGCCGAGCTGCTGCTGATGTGCTACGCCCCGGTGACGCGGCGCGTCATCGAGGCGGCGCCGCGGCTGCGGGCCATCGTCAAGTACGGCGTCGGCATCGACGCCATCGACCTCACGGCGGCGCGCGAGCGCGGCGTGCCGGTGGTCAACGTGCCGGCCTATGCCGAGGAGACCGTGGCCGAGGGCGCCTTCATGCTGCTGCTGGCGCTGGCCAAGCGCGTCAAGCCGCTGCTGCGCACCATGGCCGCCGACGGCTGGGCCTGGCCCGAGCCGGCCTGGCTGGGCCACGACCTGGCCGGCCGCACGCTGGGCCTGGTCGGGCTCGGCCGCATCGGCCGCAGCATGGCGCGCATGGCGCTGGGCTTTCGCATGACGGTGCTCGCCGTCGACAGCGGCCGCGGCCCCGGCGGCGATCCGCCGGGCGTCGAGCGCTGCGCCTCGCTGCACGAGATGCTGCCGCGCTGCGACGCGGTGTCGATCCACGCGCCGCTGAACCCGTCGACGCGGCGGCTGATGGGCGCGCCGCAGTTCGCCGCCATGAAGCGCGGCGCCTGGCTCGTCAACGTCAGCCGGGGCGAGATCTGCGACGAGGCGGCGCTGCTCGACGCGCTGCGCAGCGGGCAGCTCGGCGGCGCCGGCCTCGACGTCTACGGCCGCGAGCCGCTGGCGCTGCGGGGCCACCCGCTGTCGCCGCTGTTCGGCATGGACAACGTCGTGCTCTGGCCGCACCTGACCTTCTTCACGCAAGAGGCCATGCAGCGCCTGGAGGACGAGACGCTGGCGCGCTGCGCCGAGGCGCTGCGCGGCGAGCCGCTCACCGTGCGCTCCACCGACCCGCGGCTGCGCGTGCAGACGCGCGGCGTGCGCTTCGTCGACTGATGGCCGCCGAGAAGCCTTGGGACTTGGCACGATTTTGCATTTTGTAGACAATCTGCAAAATACCGACCGCCCGGGATGCCGCCGACCATGACCGCCGACACCATGCGCCGCAGCGCCGGCGCCGCGCAGGCCATCGAGCTGTTGCGCGAGCACTCGCTGGCCACGCTGGCCCAGCAGGAGCTGGAGCGTCGCATCATCGACGGCGAGATCGCGGCCGGCACCAAGCTCAACGAGGTGGAGGTGGCGCTGGCGCTGGGCGTCTCGCGCGGGCCGGTGCGCGAGGCTTTTCGCGCGCTCAGCCAGGCCGGGCTGGTGCGGCTGGAAAAGAACCGCGGCGTCTTCGTGCGCGAGGTCTCGCTGGAGGAGGCCAACGAGTTCTACGAGTTGCGCGCCGCGCTGGAAGGGCTGATCGGCCGCCTGGCCGCGCGCCGCATCGCCAGCGACGAGATCGAGCAGCTGCGCGCCGTGGTGCGCCGCATGCAGCAGCTGCACAAGGGCCCGAAGGACGCCCGCGCGCGCAGCGCCGAGGACTACTTCGCGCTCAACGTCGAGTTCCACGACCTGCTGGCCCGCAGCGCGCGCAACAACGCGCTGCTGGCGCAGTACCGCAGCGTGGTCAACCAGCTCGACCTCTACCGCCGCGCCACGCTGTCGCGCAGTGCCGAGATCATCCCGCGCTCGACGCAGGAGCACGAGGCCATCATCGACGCCGTGGCCGCCCGCGACGAGGCGCGTGCCGAAGCGCTGCTGACCGAGCACGTGCTGCACAGCCGCGCCCGGCTGCAGGAGGCGCTGTCCGCCAACGGCAAGCGTTAGCCCAGGAACCTCCACCGCCCACCGTCCACCGTCCACCTCCACCCTCCGCCATCGCCTCATCCCTCATGAGCCACCCAGCCCTCACCATCAACGGCACCGCCTACCGCTGGCCGCTGCGCCCCGTCGTCGTGGTCTGCATCGACGGCGGCGACCCGCGCTACCTGCAGCAGTACCTGGCCGACGGCAGCATCCCCAACATCGCGCGCTTCATCGAGCAGGGCTTCGCCGCCGTCGCCGAAGGCTCGATGCCTTCGTTCACCTGCCCCAACAACATGTCGCTGATCACCGGCACGCCGCCGGCGCGGCACGGCATCTCGGGCAACTACTACCTCGACGCCAGCACCTGGGAGCCGGTGGTGATGACCGGCCCCGAGCTGCTGCGCGGCGACACCATCATCGCCCGCTTCGCGGCGGCCGGCGCCAAGGTGGTCTCGATCACCGCCAAGGACAAGCTGCGCCGCCAGCTCGGCAAGGGGCTGGACGTGTCGCAAGGCCACGTCTCGCTGTCCAGCGAGTTCGCCGACCGCTGCACGCTGGCCGAGAACGGCATCGAAAACGTGCTGGCCTTCGTCGGCATGGACAAGCCCGGCATGTACTCGATGGAGCTGTCGCTGTTCGTACTGGAGGCCGGCCTCAAGCTGCTGCAGCAGCGCCGGCCCGACCTGCTGTACCTGTCGCTGACCGACTGGGTGCAGCACAAGTGGGCGCCGCAGGAAGACGATGCGCGCACGTTCTATCGCAAGCTCGACGACGTGTTCGGCCGCCTGGCGGCGCAGGACGTCACGCTGGCGCTGACCGCCGACCACGGCATGAGCGACAAGAGCAACGCCGCCGGCGAGCCCAACGTGATCTGGCTGCAGGACCTGCTGGACGAACGACTGGGCGCCGGCAAGACGACGGTGATCTGCCCGATCACCGACGCCTTCGTGGCCCACCACGGCGCCTTGGGCGGCCTGGTGCGCGTGTGGTCGCGCAGCGAGGTGAAGGCGCAGCAGATCCTGCAGGCGCTGGTGGGCGTCGAAGGCATCGAGCTGGCGCTGGACAAGGAGACGGCCTGCCGGATGTTCGAGCTGCCGCCCGACCGCGAGGCCGACGTGGTGGTGATCTCGCGCGAGGACACCTGCATCGGCAGCTCGGCCGCCAACCACGACCTCGCCGGCCTGAAGGGCAACCGGCTGCGCACGCACGGCGGGGTTTCCGAAGCCCGCGTGCCCTTCATCCTGAACCGGCCATTGAACGCTGCCTACAAGGCCAGGGCCGCGTCGCAGCCGCTGAAGAGCTACCAGCTCTTCGACTACGCCATCAACGGCACCTTGTGAACGCCAGCCGCCAGGGCACCGTGCCCTCGCCAAGCGAGGGCGACGTCAACGGCACGCCGCAGCGGGCCGCCTGGCAGCAATCGCACCTGGACGAGGCCGGCCGCGCGCTGCTGGCGCGCGACGCGGCGGCCTTCTTGCACCAGTCGGTGTCCACGCCCTGCCTGGCGACCATCACCAAGGCCGAGGGCCTGTACATCGAGGACGGCGCCGGCCGCCGCTACCTGGACTTCCACGGCAACAACGTCCACCACCTGGGCCACGGGCACCCGGCCGTGATCGCGGCGATCAAGGCCCAGCTCGATGCCTTGAGCTTCGCGCCGCGGCGCTTCGTGCCCGAGCGCGCGGTGCAGTTGGCCGAGCGCCTGGGCCAACGTTTCACGCAGCTCACCGGCGAGGCCGGCCGCGTGCTCTTCACCACCGGCGGCAGCGACGCGCTGGAGCTGGCGATCAAGCTCGCCCGCGTGGCCACCGGCCGCTTCAAGACGCTGAGCTTCTGGGACGCCTTCCACGGCGCCGGCTTCGGCGCCAGCAGCGTCGGCGGCGAGTCGCTGTTCCGCTCGGGCCGGCTCGGGCCGCTGTTGCCGGGCAGCGAGCATGTCGCGCCTTTCGGCTGTTATCGCTGCGCCTACGGCCACCCGGTGGACGGCGACGGCCGGCCCGAGCTCGACCGCTGCCGCCTGGCCTGCGCCGGCATGGTGCGCTACGTGCTGCAGCGCGAAGGCGACGTCGCCGCCGTCGTCGCCGAGCCGGCGCGCGCCGTGCCCTACCTGCCGCCGCCGGGCTACTGGCAGGCCGTGCGCGAGGCCTGCAATGCGCACGGCACGCTGCTGATCTTCGACGAGATTCCCACCGGCCTGGGCAAGACCGGCCGCTTCTTCGCCGCCGAGCACGACGGCGCCGCGCCCGACATCGTGGTGCTGGGCAAGGCACTGGGCGGCGGCGTGCTGCCGCTGGCCGCCTGCCTGGCGCGCGATGCGCTCAACGTGGCCGGCGACTTCGCGTTGGGCCACTACACGCACGAGAAGAACCCGGTCAGCGCCGCCGCCGCGCTGGCGACGCTGGACGTGATCGAGCGCGACGGTCTCGTCGAGCAGGCCGCCCGCGTCGGCGCGCTGGCGCTGCAGCGGCTGCAGGCCATGAAGCAGCGCCGCCGCCTGATCGGCGACGTGCGCGGCCGCGGCCTGCTGCTGGGCATCGAGCTGGTGCTCGACCGCGACGGCGAGCGCACGCCCGCCGCGGCCGCCGCCGAGCGCGTGCTGTACCGCGCCTTGAGCCGCGGCCTGTCGTTCAAGACCACGATGGGCAACGCGCTGACGCTGACCCCGCCGCTCATCACCTCGCCGGCGCAGATGGACCAGGCGCTCGCCATCATCGACGCCTGCCTGGCCGACGAAGAACGCACGAGCTGAACGCTTGCATTGCAGGAGAGAACCACCATGAGCCAACGAACCCCCGCCGTCGACCAGCCCCAGCGCGAGGCCTTGCGCATCGCCGGCGACAAAGTGCACACCGAGCGCGTGATCGAAATCCGCTACCCCTGGACCGGCGAGGTCGTGGCCACCGTGCCCAAGGCCACGGTCGACGACGTGCGCCGCGCCTTTCGCATCGCCCGCGACTACAAGCCGACGCTGACGCGCCACGAGCGCTACAAGATCCTGATGAAGGCCGGCGAGCTGATCGCCGCGCGCAAGGCGCAGCTGGCGCGGCTGATCACGCTGGAATCGGGCCTGTGCCTGAAGGATTCGAACTACGAAGTGGGCCGCGCCAGCGACGTGCTGCTGTTCGCCGCGCAGCAGGCGCTGGTCGACGACGGCCAGAGTTTCGCCTGCGACCTCACGCACCACGGCAAGAACCGGCGCGTGCACACGATGCGCGAGCCGATGATGGGCGTGATCAGCGCGATCACGCCGTTCAACCACCCGCTCAACCAGGTGATCCACAAGGTGGCGCCTTCGGTGGCCACCAACAACCGCATGGTGCTCAAGCCCACCGAGAAGACGCCGCTGGCCGCCTTCGCGCTGGCCGACGTGCTGTACGAGGCCGGGCTGCCGCCGCCGATGCTGAGCGTGATCACCGGCGACCCCAAGGAGATCGCCGACGAGATGCTGACCAACGAGTGCGTCGACATCGTCACCTTCACCGGCGGCGTGCCGATCGGCAAATACATCGCCGGCAAGGCCGTCTACAAGCGCCAGATCCTGGAGCTGGGCGGCAACGACCCGCTGGTGGTGATGGACGATGCCGACGTCGCCAAGGCCGCCGACCTGGCCGCCAACGGCAGCTACAAGAACAGCGGCCAGCGCTGCACCGCGGTCAAGCGCATCCTGGTGCACGAGAAGATCGCCGCCGACTTCACCGAGGCGCTGCTGGCCAAGACCCGCGCCTGGACCTACGGCGACCCGCTGGACCCGCAGGTCGACATGGGCACCGTGATCGACGAAGGCGCGGCCAAGCTCTTCGAGCGCCGCGTCAACGACGCGGTGGCGCAAGGCGCGCGGCTGCTGTACGGCAACCGGCGCGACGGTGCCTCGTACTCGCCGACGCTGATCGACCGCGTGCGCGGCGAGATGGAAGTCGTCAAGCGGGAGACCTTCGGCCCCGTGTCGCCGGTCATCACCTTCAAGAACGTGGACGACGCGATTGCCCAGGTCAACTCCACCGCCTTCGGCCTCAGCTCGGGCGTGTGCAGCAACCGGCTCGACGACATCATGCGCTTCGTGCGCGAGCTCAACGTCGGCTCGGTCAACGTCTGGGAAGTGCCGGGCTACCGGCTGGAGGTCACGCCCTTCGGCGGCATCAAGGACTCGGGCACCGGCGTCAAGGAAGGCGTGCAGGAATGCTGCAAGGCCTTCACCAACGTGAAGACCTACTCACTGCCTTGGTAATGCCATCGACGCCGGCCGTCCTATGATGGCTGCAGACCTGTGATCCACCTGCTCAATCTCCTGGCAGCCATCGCGCTGCTCGTCTGGGGCACGCACATCGTGCGCACGGGGATGCTGCGCGTCTTCGGCGAGAACCTGCGCCATGTGCTGTCCTTGAGCTTCCGCAACCGCTTCACGGCCGCGCTGGCCGGCCTGGGCGTGACGACGCTGGTGCAAAGCAGCACCGCCACCTGCCTGATCGTCGCCAGCTTCGTCGGCAGCGGCCTCGTCGGCACCGCGGCGGCGCTGGCGGTGATGCTGGGCGCCGACGTCGGCACCGCGCTGATGACGCTGGTCTTCAGCTTCGACCTCTCGTGGTTGAGCCCGCTGCTGATCTTCGGCGGCGTGGTGATGTTCATCAGCCGCCAGAACACCGGCGTCGGCCGTGTCGGCCGCGTGCTGATCGGCCTCGGGCTGATCACGCTGGCGCTGCAGCTCATCGTCGGCGCGACCAAGCCGCTGACCGCCTCGCCCGCGGTGCGCGCGCTGCTGGTGGCGCTGCCCAACGAGGTGCTGCTGGACATCTTCGTCGGTGCCGTGCTGGCGGTGGCGTCGTATTCCAGCCTGGCCATCGTGCTGCTGGTGGCCACGCTGGCCGCGCAAGGCATGCTGCCCAGCCCGGTGGCGCTGGGCCTGGTGCTGGGCGCCAACGTCGGCAGCGGCGTGCTGGCGATGCTGGTCACCGCCTCGGGCAAGGCCGAGTTGCGCCGGCTGCCGCTGGGCAACTTCATCTTCAAGGCGGTGGGCGCGCTGCTGGCGGTTCCCGTGCTCGGCGAAGCCCACGTCCTGCTGCAGACCTACATCACCGAGGTGCATCAGCAGGTCGTGCTGTTCCACCTGATCTTCAACCTCGTGCTGGCGGCGGTGTTCATCGGCTTCGTCGGCCCCGTGGCGCGCGTGGTGGAGCGGCTGCTGCCGACGCCGCGCACGGGCCTGGGCAGCGACCGCCCGCGCCACCTGGACCCGGTGGCGCTGGGCACGCCCTCGCTGGCCATCAGCTGCGCCGCGCGCGAGGCGCTGCACCAGGCCGACGTGGTGGAGACCATGCTGCGCGGCGTGCTGACCGTGATGCGCGAGAACGACCTCGGCGAGGCCGAGCGCCTGCGCAAGATGGACGACACCGTCGACGAGCTGTACTCGGCGATCAAGTTCTACCTGACCCAGATCTCGCGCGAGGCGCTGTCCGAGCGCGAAGGCCGGCGTTGGACCGACATCGTCAGCTTCACGATCAACATGGAGCAGATCGGCGACATCATCGAGCGCGTGCTGCAGGACATCGAGGACAAGAAGATCCGCAAGAACCGCCGCTTCTCCGACGCCGGCATGGCCGAGATCTGCCACCTGCACGAGCGGCTGCTGTCCAACCTGCGCCTGGGCATGAGCGTGTTCCTCGACGGCCACGTGCGCGACGCTCAGAAGCTGCTGGAAGAAAAGGCCCGCTTCCGCGACCTGGAGCACGAGTACGCCGCCAACCACATCGCGCGGCTGCAGGACAACACCGCGCAAAGCATCGAGACCAGCTCGCTGCATCTGGACCTGATCAGCGAGCTCAAGCGCATCAACTCGCACATCTGCTCGATCGCGTACCCGATCCTGGAGTCCGCCGGCGCGCTGACCAACACGCGGATCCGGCATTCGCAGCTGGCGTCGCTGGACGAGGGGCGCTGAGCGAATTAGTTGACAACTAAATAATTCAACCCAAAAATGCATGCCTGAAGCTCGCGGCCTTGCGCGGGCCGCTGAGGAGCGTGCTGCATGAAGATCGTCTGCATCGGCGGCGGCCCGGCCGGCCTGTACTTCGGGCTGCTGATGAAGAAGCTCAACCCGGCGCACCGGGTGACCGTGGTCGAGCGCAACAAGCCCTACGACACCTTCGGCTGGGGCGTGGTCTTCTCCGACGCCACGATGGACAACATGCGCCAGTGGGACCGCGAGACCGCCGACGAGATCGAGCGCGCCTTCAACCACTGGGACGACATCGAGCTGCTGTTCAAGGGCCGGCGCATCCGCTCCGGCGGCCACGGCTTCGTGGGCATCGGGCGCAAGCGCTTGCTCAACATCCTGCAGGCGCGCTGCGAGGCGCTGGGCGTCGAGCTGGTGTTCGAGCAGGACGTGGACTCCGACGAGCAGTACCCCGACGCCGACCTCGTGATCGCCAGCGACGGCATCAACTCGCGCATCCGCGGCCGCTACGAAGACGTCTTCAAGCCCGACATCGTGACCCGCCCCAACCGCTACATCTGGCTGGGCACGCACAAGCTCTACGACGCCTTCACCTTCGACTTCCGCCGGACCGAGCACGGCTGGTTCCAGGCCCACATCTACAAGTTCGACGACAACACCACCACCTTCATCGTCGAGTGCCCCGAGCCGGTCTGGCTCGCCCATGGCCTGGACCGGGCCGACCAGGCGCAATCGATCGCGTTCTGCGAGCAGTTGTTCAACGACGGCAACCTCGAAGGCGCCAAGCTGTTGACCAACGCGCGCCACCTGCGCGGCAGCGCGTGGCTGAACTTTCAGCGCGTGGTGTGCGAGCAGTGGTGGCTGAAGAACCGCCTCGGCAGCCACGTCGTGCTGATGGGCGATGCGGTGCACACGGCGCACTTCGCGATCGGCTCCGGCACCAAGCTGGCGCTGGAAGACGCGATCGAGCTGACGCGGCAGTTCCAGCGGCTGGGCGACAGCCCGGCCCACATCCCCGAGGTGCTGGCTGCCTACCAGGAAGCGCGCCGCATCGAGACGCTGCGGCTGCAGAACGCGGCCTGGAACGCGATGGCCTGGTTCGAGGTCTGCGGTGAGCGCTACTGCGACCAGCTCGAGCCCGAGCAGTTCATGTACAGCATGCTGACGCGCAGCCAGCGCATCAGCCACGAGAACCTGCGCCTGCGCGACAAGGGCTGGCTGGAAGGCTACGAGCGCTGGTTTGCCGGCCGCGCCGGCGTGCAGCGACCGCTTGCCGCATCTGCGCTGCCGCCGATGTTCACGCCGTACACCTTGCGGTCCGTCACGCTGAAGAACCGCGTCGTCGTCTCGCCGATGGCCCAGTACAGCTGCGTCGACGGCCTGCCCGCCGACTACCACCTGGTGCACCTGGGCGCGCGCGCGATGGGCGGCGCCGGCCTGGTGTTCGCCGAGATGACCTGCACCAGCCCCGATGCGCGCATCACCCCCGGCTGCCCGGGGCTGTGGACCGACGAGCAGGGCGCGGCCTGGAAACGCATCGTCGACTGGGTGCACGCCAACAGCGACGCCAAGATCGCGATGCAGCTCGGCCACGCCGGTGCCAAGGGCTCGACCAACGCGCCCTGGGACGATGCCGGTGCCGACCAGCCGCTGCCCGCCGGCAACTGGCCGCTGCTGGCGCCCTCCGCCGTGCCCTACCTGGGCGCCGAGGGCCCGCTGCCCAAAGCGATGACGATCGACGACATGGCGCGCGTGCAGGCCGACTTCGTCGCCGCCGCGCGCCGCGCCGCGGCCGCCGGCTTCGACTGGCTGGAACTGCACTGCGCGCACGGCTACCTGCTGTCGGGCTTCATCTCGCCGCTGACCAACCGCCGCACGGACGACTACGGCGGCAGCCTGGACAACCGGCTGCGCTACCCGCTGGAAGTCTTCCGCGCGGTGCGCGAGGTCTGGCCGCAGCACTTGCCGATGTCGGTGCGCATCTCGGCGCACGACTGGGTCGACGGCGGCATCACGCCCGACGACGCGGTGCAGATCGCGCGTGCCTTCAAGGCCGCCGGCGCCGACCTGATCGACGTCTCGTCGGGCCAGGTCAGCGTCGACCAGAAGCCGACCTACGGCCGCATGTACCAGACGCCGTTCGCCGACCGCATCCGCAACGAAGCCGGCATCGCGACGATGGCGGTCGGCGCGATCAGCGAGGCCGACCACGTCAACTCCATCATCGCCGCCGGCCGCGCCGACCTGTGCGCCGTGGCGCGCCCGCACCTCGCCAACCCGGCCTGGACGCTGACCGAGGCCGCCAAGATCGGCTTCACCGACGTGCACTGGCCGCGCCAGTACCTGACGGCCAAGTCGCAGATGGAAACCCTGTTCGCGCGCGAGAAGGCGCTGGCCAAAACCTGAGAGAGACCATCCCATGACCGAAAGACTCGACCCCGCCCTGGCCGCCGGCAATCGGCAGCAATTGAGTGGTTATGCCGCGCAGCACTTCCATTGGCAGGTGGCCGGCGGCGTGGCCACGATCACGCTCAACCGGCCCGAGCGCAAGAACCCGCTGACCTTCGATTCCTACGCCGAGCTGCGCGACCTGTTCGGCCGCCTGAAGTACGCCACCGACGTGCAGGCCGTGGTCGTCACCGGCGCCGGCGGCAACTTCTGCTCCGGCGGCGACGTGCACGAGATCATCGGCCCGCTGGTGCGCCTGACCGCGCCCGAGCTGCTGATGTTCACGCGCATGACGGGCGACCTGGTGAAGGCCATGCGTGGCTGCCCGCAGCCCATCGTCGCCGCGGTCGACGGCGTCTGCGCCGGCGCCGGCGCGATCGTCGCGATGGCCAGTGATTTGAGGTTAGGCACGGCGCGCAGCAAGACCGCCTTCCTGTTCAACCGCGTCGGCCTGGCCGGCTGCGACATGGGCGCCTGCGCGCTGCTGCCGCGCATCCTGGGCCAGGGCCGCGCCGCCGAGCTGCTGTACACCGGCCGCGCGCTGGGCGGTGAAGAGGGCGAGCGCTGGGGCTGGTTCAACCGCCTGGTCGCGCCCGAGGAGTTGCTGGCCCAGGCGCAGGCGCTGGCGGCCGATCTCGTCGCCGGCCCCAGCTTCGCCAACGGCATCACCAAGACCATGCTGCACCAGGAATGGGCGATGACCATCGAGCAAGCCATCGAGGCCGAGGCCCAGGCGCAGGCGCTGTGCATGCTGACCGAGGATTTCAAGCGCGCGTATCACGCCTTCGTCGCCAAGCGCAAGCCCGTCTTCGAGGGCAATTGAGATGAGCGCCGGCGCCCACCTCGACTGGCCCTTCTTCGAGCCCCGCCACCGCGAGCTGGCGGCCGCGCTCGAAGCCTGGGCGCAGGCGCAGATCGGCCAAGCGCACGGCCCCGACGTCGATGCCGAATGCCGCGCGCTGGTGCGCCAACTCGGCGCCGGCGGCTGGCTGCGCCATGCGGTCGGCGGCACGGCCTGGGGCGGCGCGGCCGAGGCCATCGACACGCGGTCCATCTGCGTGCTGCGCGAGACGCTGGCCCGCCACTCGGGGCTGGCCGACTTCGCGTTCGCGATGCAGGGCCTGGGCTCGGGTGCGATCAGCCTGGCCGGCAGCGACGAGCAGAAGGCCGCCTACCTGCCGCGGGTGGCGCGCGGCGAGGCGATCGCGGCCTTCGCGCTGTCAGAGCCCGAGGCCGGATCCGACGTCGCCGCGATGGCCTGCGCCGCGCGCGCCGACGGCGACCACGTGGTGCTGGACGGCGAGAAGACCTGGATCTCCAACGGCGGCATCGCGGACTTCTACGTGGTCTTCGCGCGCAGCGGCGAGGCGCCCGGTGGGTCTCAGCAGGGCGCCCCCGGCCGGGGCGCCAAGGGCATCAGCGCCTTCATCGTCGACGCCGGCACGCCCGGCTTCGAGATCGCCGAGCGCATCGCGGTGATCGCGCCGCATCCGCTGGCGCGGCTGCGCTTTCGCGATTGCCGCATCCCCGTCAGCCGTCGCATCGGCGCTGCCGGCGAGGGTTTCAAGATCGCGATGCGCACGCTCGACGTGTTCCGCACCTCGGTGGCCGCGGCGGCGCTGGGCTTCGCGCGCCGCGCATTGGACGAAGGCTTGCAGCGCGCCACCACGCGGCGCATGTTCAACGGCGTGCTGGCCGACTTCCAGCTCACGCAGGCCAAGCTGGCGCAGATGGCCACCACGATCGACAGCGCCGCGCTGCTGACCTACCGCGCCGCCTGGCAGCGCGACCAGGGCCGCAACGTCACGCGCGAGGCCGCGATGGCCAAGATGGTGGCCACCGAAGGCGCGCAGCAGGTCATCGATGCCGCGGTGCAGCTGTGGGGCGGCCTGGGCGTCGTCAGCGAGCAGCCGGTGGAGCGGCTGTACCGCGAGATCCGCGCCTTGCGCATCTACGAAGGCGCCACCGAGGTGCAGCAGTTGATCATCGCCCGCGAGCTGCTGCGCGACGCGGCGCCGCCCGCGGCTTGACCCCCCAGGAGGACAACCCCATGCAGACCCTTCTTCCCGACGGCTGGCGCCGGCCCAAGGGCTATGCCAACGGCGTGGCCGCGCAAGGCCGGCACGTCTTCGTAGCCGGCATGATCGGCTGGGACGCGCAGGAGCGCTTTCACAGCGACGACTTCGCGCAGCAGGCGCGCCAGGCGCTGGCCAACGTCGTGGCCGTGCTGCGCGCCGGCGGCGCCGAGCCGCACCACATCACGCGCATGACCTGGTACGTGGTCGATAAGCGCGAGTACCAGGCGGCGCTGCCCGGCATCGGCCAGGCTTTTCGCGAGCTGATCGGCCACTACGACATCGCCATGACCGCGGTGCAGGTGGTGGCGTTGATGGAAGACCGCGCCCGCGTCGAGATCGAGGTCAGCGCCGTCGTCCCGGCATGAAGGCCGCGCGGTCCGCTGCCGCCGCCGAGACCGCTGACGCCGCCGCCTTCGTCGACGACTACCTGCCGGCGCTGCTGGCACAGGCCAGCCACCTGATCTCGTCGGCCTTCCACCGCGTGGTGCTGGCGCACGGCCTGTCGGTGGCTGAGTGGCGCGTGCTGGCCTCGCTGGCCGGTAACCAGACGATGAGCACCGGCCGCCTGGCCCAGCTCGCGCTGACCAAGGGGCCGACCGCGACGCGGCTGCTCGACCGCATGGAAGCGCGCGGCCAGGTGCGGCGCCTGGCGCACGACGGCGACCGGCGTGTCACGCTGGTGCGCATCACGCCGCAGGGCCGGCGCACCGTGGCGCGGCTGATGACGCTGGCCCAGCAGCACGAGCAGGCGGTGCTGCAGCCGTTCGGCCCGCAGGCGGCGCGGCAGCTCAAGAACACGCTGCGCCGGTTGATCGAAAGCCAGCGGCCCGGCGAACAACTAATTGACATTGGAAATATTGAAAAGTAATGTATCGACGACCCGCAGCAGCGGCGTTTTTTTCACCTGAAAGGCAGCACCCATGAAGACGAGTCTCCGCCTGGCCGCCGCGGCCTTGGTGTTGGCAGGCAGCAGCGCCGCTGCCCTGGCCGCCGACCTCAAGGTCGGCTTCATCACCTCGCTGTCGGGGCCGGTGTCGTCGCTGGGCCTGCCGTATGCCAAGGGCATCCAGGCTGCGGTGGTCTACAAGCCCGAGGTGGCCGGCCACAAGGTGCAACTGATCCAGCTCGACGATGCGTCCGACCCGTCCACCGCGGCGCGCAACGCGCGCAAGCTGATCGACGAGGACAAGGTCGACGTCATCATCGGCACCGCCGGCTCGCCGGGCGCGCTGGCCATCGCCGCGGTGGCGCGCGAGACCAAGACGCCGCTGATCTCGATCGCCAACGCCAACCTGCCCGGCGAGGACGGCGCCTGGATGGTCACGCTGCCGCAGCCGGCGCCGCTGATGATCGGCGCGGTGGTCGAGCGCATGAAGCGCTCCGGCGTCAAGACGGTCGGCTACATCGGCTTCTCCGACGCCTGGGGCGACCTGGTCTACGACTCGCTGACCAAGGCCGCCGACGCTGCCGGCATCAAGGTGCTGACCAACGAGCGCTATGCGCGCGGCGACACCTCGGTCACCGGCCAGGTGCTGAAGATCGTGGCCGCGCGGCCCGACGCGGTGATCACCGGCACCTCGGGCACGCCCGGCGCGCTGCCCTACCTCGCGCTGGCCGAGCGCGGCTACAAGGGCCTGATCTACGGCACGCACGCGCTGATCAACCCCGACTTCGTGCGCGTGGGCGGCAGCGCGGTCGACGGCCTGCTCGCGCCCACCGGCCCGGTGATCGTGGCCGAGCAGCTGCCGGCCGACAACCCGGTGCGCAAGGTGGCGCTGGACTTCCGTGCCGCTTATCAAAAGGCGCACGGCTCGGTGCCGGTCGACGCCTTCTCGGCCTACTCGTTCGACGCCTGGCTGCTGTTCGCCGACGCCGCGCAGCGCGCGCTGGCGACCAAGGCCGTGCCGGGCACCCCGCAGTTCCGCGTCGCGCTGCGCGATGCCATCGTCAGCACCAAGGAGCTGGTCGGCACGCACGGCGTCTACAACTTCAAGCCGACCGAGCGCTATGGCTCGGACGAGCGCTCGCGCGTGATCGTCAAGCTCGAAAAGGGTCAGTGGAAGCTGGTTCCCTGAAGTCGCGCCGCGGATCCGGGCGCAGCCGCTAGCGGGCACCAATGACCTGGGACATCGCCCTCATCCTGGGCGTGGACGGCCTGGCCACCGGCAGCGTGTACCTGCTGGCCGGGCTCGGGCTGGTGCTGATCTTCTCGGTCACGCGCGTCGTCTTCGTGCCTTTCGGCGACGTGGCGGCGTTCGCGGCGCTCAGCCTCGCGGCCTTTGAAAGCGGCCAGCGCCCGGCCACCATCGGCCTGGTGCTGACGCTGGCGGCGCTGGCGCTGCTGGCCGAAGGCGTGGCGCTGGCGCGCCGCGGCGAGTGGGCCAAGCTGCCGCGCGCCTTGGTGTCCTGGGGCCTGCTGCCGGCGCTGCCTTGCGTGGCCGCGTGGGCGCTGGCCGGGCGCGCGCTGCCGGCGGCCGTGCAGGTGCTGCTGGCGGTGGCGCTGGTCACGCCCATCGTGCCGCTGGTGGCGCGGCTGGCGCTGCAGCCGATCGCCGACGCCTCCACGCTGGTGCTGCTGCTGGTCTCGCTGGCGCTGCACTTCCTGCTCTCGGGGCTGGGGCTGCTGTTCTTCGGACCCGAGGGCACGCGCACCAAGCCGCTGGTCGACGGCGGCATCACGTTGCCAGGCGGCTTTCCGCTCAGCGCGCAGGTGATGCTGATGATCGGCGCCGCGGTCGTGCTGAGCGCACTGTTCTTCCTGCTGTTCGAGCGCACCGTGGCCGGCAAGGCCTTGCGCGCCACCGCGGTCAACCGCGTCGGCGCGCGGCTGGTGGGCATCCGCCCGGCGCGCACCGCAACCATGGCCTACACCGCAGCCTCGCTGCTGGCCGGGCTGATCGGCGTGCTGGTGGCGCCGGTGACGACGATGTACTACGACTCGGGCTTCATCCTCGGGCTCAAGGCCTTCGTCGCCGCGATCATCGGCGGCATGGTCAGCTACCCGCTCACCGCCATCGGCGCGCTGGCGGTCGGCGTGTTCGAGAGCTTTGCCTCGTTCTTCAGCGGTGCGCTGAAGGACGCCATCGTTTTCAGCCTGCTGATCCCGGTGCTGCTGCTGCGCTCGTTCCTCACCCGCCACGACGAGGAAGACGCGGAGGAGCTGGATTCGTGAACGCCGGCCGCTGGATCGTTGCCGGCTGCGTGCTGGCGCTGGCCATCGCGCCCTGGGTGCTGGGCAGCTTCGCGGTCTCGCTGCTCAACGACATCGGCATCGCCTCGCTGGTGGCGCTGGGCCTGGTGCTGCTGACGGGCATCGGCGGCGCCACCTCGTTCGGCCAGGCAGCCTTCGTCGGCATCGCGGCCTACGCCAGTGCCTGGCTCACCACCGCGCACGGTGCCTCGCCGTGGTGGGGGCTGCTGTTCGCACTGGCGCTGTGCGGCGCCTCGGCGCTGCTGATCGGCGCACTGACGCTGCGCCTGGGCGGCCACTACCTGCCGCTGTCCACCATCGCCTGGGGGCTGTCGATCGCCATCCTGTTCGGCAACATCGAGGCCTTTGGCCGCCACACCGGGATCTCCGGCGTGCCGCCGCTGCGCATCGGCCCCTGGTCGCTGGCCGACGCGCGCGCGATGTACGCGCTGATCTGGCTGCTGGTGGGGCTGGCGCTGCTGTTCTGCCACAACCTGCTGCAGTCGCGCCCCGGGCGCGCCATCCGCGGCCTGCGCGGCGGCGGCACGCTGCTGGCCAGCGTGGGCGCCGATGCCTTTCGCGTGCGGCTGTCGCTGTTCGTGCTGGCGGCGTTGCTGGCCGGGCTGGCGGGCTGGCTCTATGCGCACGCCAACCGCTTCGTCAGCCCCTCGCCCTTCGACGTGCGGGCCAGCATCGAATACCTCCTGATGGCGGTGGCCGGCGGCCTCGGCCAGCTCGCCGGCGCCGTGGTCGGCGCGGCGCTGGTGCTGCTGATGAAGAACGGCCTGCAGGATCTGCTGCCGCTCGTCACCACGCGCGGCGGCCAGGTCGAGGGCATCGCCTTCGCGCTGCTGTTCGTGCTGCTGCTGCACCAGGCGCGCGGTGGCCTGATGGGTTACGTCGAGCGTTGGTGGCAGCGCTGGCGCAAGCCGGCGGCCGCCGTGCCCGCCGTGGTGGACGACGCACCGCCGCTGCCGCGCCGCAGCCTGCCGGCGGCCGGCCAGACGGTGCTGCGCGTGCAAGGCGCGGTCAAGCGCTTCGGCGGGCTGACCGCGGTGGACGCGGTCAGCTTCGACGTTGCCGCCGGCGAGATCGTCGGCCTGATCGGCCCCAACGGCGCCGGCAAGTCGACCATGTTCAACCTCGTCACCGGCACGCTGCCGATGACGCGCGGCAAGGTCGAGTTCCTGGGCCGCGACGTCAGTGGCTGGCCGCAGCAGCGCATCGCGCGGCTGGGCATGGCGCGCACCTTCCAGCACGTGAAGCTGCGCCCGCGCATGAGCCTGCTGGACAACGTGGCGATGGGCGCGCACGCCCGCGCGCGCGGCGGCTTGCTGGCCGCGGGGCTGCGGCTGGACCGCGGCAGCGAGGCGCAGATCCTGGCCGAGGCGCGGCGCCAGCTGGCGCGCATCGGCCTTGCGGGGCGCGAGCAGGAACTGGCCGGCAGCCTGCCGCTGGGCACGCAGCGCGTCTTGGAGATCGCCCGCGCGCTGGCCGCCGACCCCGTGCTGCTGGTGCTGGACGAGCCCGCCGCCGGCTTGCGGCTGCCCGAGAAGCAGGCCTTGGCCGAGCTGCTGCGCCGGCTGCGCAGCGAGGGCGTGACCATCCTGATCGTCGAGCACGACATGGACTTCGTGATGAAGCTGGTCGACCGCCTGGTGGTGATGACCTTCGGCTGCAAGCTGACCGAAGGCGCGCCGGCCGCGGTGCGCGCCGACCCGCAGGTGCAGGCCGCGTACCTGGGCGCCCCGGCGGTTGCCGCGGGACCGCGACCATGACGATGATGTTAGAAGTTAGTGGTCTGCACGTGGCCTATGGCCGCGTGGAGGCGGTGCGCGGCGTCTCGCTGCACTTGAAGGCCGGCGAGATCGTCTCCGTCATCGGCCCCAACGGCGCCGGCAAGACCACGCTGCTGGGGGCGCTGATGGGCCTGCTGCCGGCGGCCGGCGGCACGCTGCGCTTCGACGGCGACGACCTGCGCGCGCTGGACGTCGAGTCGCGCGTCGAGCGCGGCCTGTGCCTGGTGCCCGAAAAGCGCGAACTGTTCGGCGAATTGAGCGTGCTGGACAACCTGATGCTCGGCGCCTACGCGCGCCGGCTGTCGGCGGCCACGCTGAAGCAGCGGCTGGACCAGGTGTGCCAGCGCTTCCCGCGCCTGGCCGAGCGTCGCCGCCAGCGCGCCAACACCTTGTCGGGCGGCGAGCGCCAGATGCTGGCGCTGGGCCGCGCGCTGATGTCGGGGCCGCGGCTGCTGATGCTGGACGAGCCCAGCCTGGGCCTGGCGCCGTTGATCGTGGTCGAGATCCTGGCCATCGTGCGCGCGCTGCGCGACGACGGCGTGTCCATCCTGCTGGTCGAGCAGAACGCGCGCGCGGCGCTGGAGAGTTCCGACCGCGGCTACGTGCTGGAGACCGGCGAGATCGCGCTCGAAGGTGATTCGCGGGTGCTGGCCGACGATCCGCGCGTACAGGCCACCTACCTGGGCGGCGACGTGCATGGTGACTGAAGCGCCGCGGCTGGCCGAGCGCACGCTGCCGGCGCTGCTGCAGCGCGCGGCGCAGCGTTTCGGCGATCGGCCGCTGTTGCGCCTGCCCGGCGGCGCCTGGACTCATGCCCAGGCACCCATTGCCGTGGCGCGCCGCGCCGCGGCGCTGCAGGCCGCCGGCGTCGCGGCCGGCGATCGCGTGGCGCTGATGGCCGGCAACCGCATCGAGACGCTGGAGACCGTGCTCGCCTGCGGTTGGCTGGGCGCTGCCGCGGTGCCGATCAACACCGCGGCGATGGGCCCGCAGATCGGCTACTACCTGGCCGACAGCGGCGCCAGGCTGTTGATCATCGAAGCGACCTACTTCGAACGCCTGGCGCTGGCCGAGCTGCCGCGCACGGCGCTGCAAACGGTGTGGGTGCTGGATGAATGGCCTTCGCCGCAAGCACCGCTGTGTCCGCCAGGCCTGGCGCTGCAGGCCTGGCCCGCGGCCGGCGATGCGATCGCGCCGGCGCCGGTGGCGGCGGCCGACCCCTTCGCGATCCTCTACACCTCGGGCACCACCGGGCCCGCCAAGGGCGTGCTGTGCCCACAGGCGCAGTACGAGGCCTGGGGCCGGCACAGCGCGGCGGTGCTGGGGGTCACGGCCGATGACGTGCTGTGCACCACGCTGCCGCTGTTCCACATCAACGCGCTCAACACCTTCGCGCAGGCGCTGGTCAGCGGCGCCAGCGTGGTCTATCAGCCGCGCTTCTCGGCCTCGGGCTTCTGGCCGACGATGGCGGCCGCCGACGCCACGGTCATCTACCTGCTGGGCGCGATGGTGCCCATGCTGCTGGCGCAGCCGGCCGCGGCGGCCGAGCGCGCGCACCGCGTGCGCATCGGCCTGGGTCCCGGCGTGCCGGCGCAGGCCGGCGAGGTTTTCGAGCAGCGCAGCGGCGTGCGATTGCTGGAAGGCTACGGCTCGACCGAGACCAACTTCGTCATCGCCAGCGCGCCCGATTCGCCGCGCCGCGGCGTCATGGGCTGGCTGCGCCCCGGCTTCGAGGCGCGCGTGGCCGACGAGTGGGACGCCGAGCGGCCGCGCGGCGAGGCCGGCGAGCTGCTGCTGCGCGCCAGCGAGCCTTTCACCTTTGCCGCCGGCTACTTCGGCCGCCCCGAGCAGACCGTGCAGGCCTGGCGCAACCTGTGGTTCCACACCGGCGACCGCGTGGTGCAGGACGCCGACGGCGCGTTCCGCTTCGTCGATCGCATCAAGGACGCGATCCGCCGCCGCGGCGAGAACATCTCCTCGTTCGAGGTCGAGCAGGTGCTGCAAAGCCACCCCGCGGTGGCCGGCGTCGCGGTCTATCCGGTGCAGTCCGACCTGGCCGAAGACGAGGTGATGGCCGCGGTCGTCGCGCGCGACGGCGCGGCGCTGGACCTGGCCGAGCTGGTCGCGTTCTGCGTCAGCCGTCTGCCGCGCTACGCCATCCCGCGCTACGTGGAGCTGATGGCCGAACTGCCGCGCACCGAGAACGGCAAGGTGCAGAAGTACAAGCTGCGCGAGCGCGGCGTCACGGCGGCGACGTGGCAGCGGCCGCCGCCGCCCGTCAAGCCGGCGCCTCGATGAGCTCGGCCAGCATCTGCTTCAGCGCCGCGGCACGCTCGGGCCCGAAGGGCGCCAGCACGCGCTTTTCGTGCGTGCGGGCCTGGCGCACCAGGCTGTCGGCCAGCGCCTCGCCCTTGGGCGTGATCTGCACCAGCGCCAGGCGGCGGTCGCTCTCGTGCGCGATGCGCTCCACCAGGCCCTTGACGACCATGCGGTCGAGCTGGCGCGTGACGGTGGGCTGCGGCGCGATCACGATCTGCGCCAGCCGGCCCACCGGCAGCGGCTGGCCGCCGGCCAGCGAGGCCAGGATGCGCCACTCGGCCACCGGCACGCCCGCGGCGCGCGCCACCTGGTGGAACTCGGCCGAGATGCGGTGGCTGGCCTGGGCCAGCAGCGCGGCCAGGTAGCCGTCGACGAAGCGGGCGCGGCGACTCATTGCTTTTCCTCTTGACCAATGCAAATGCATGGAGTTGAATCTACCCCGATGAGGCCGCGAGGCCTTCCGCAGTAACCCTGAAAGCCAGCCCCGGATGGCCGAACGTTCGTTCAAGCAAGAGGTCGAGAAGCTGCGCCTGCCGCCGGGCAGCGTGTTCCGCGGCGAGGGCATCCTGGCCGTCACCAAGGCGCTGCTGGAGTCGGGCGTGGCCTACGTCGCCGGCTACCAGGGCGCGCCGATCTCGCACCTGATGGACGTGCTGGCCGACGCGCAGGACATCCTGGCCGACCACGGCATCCACTTCGAGCACAGCGCCAGCGAGGCCACGGCCGCCGCCACGCTGGCCGCCAGCGTCAACTACCCGCTGCGCGGCGCCGCCACCTTCAAGAGCACGGTGGGCACCAACGTCGCCAGCGATGCGCTGGCCAACCTGGCCAGCGGCGGCGTGACCGGCGGTGCGCTGATCATCGTCGGCGAAGACTACGGCGAAGGCTCCAGCATCATGCAGGAGCGCAGCCACGCCTTCGCGATGAAGTCACAGATCTGGCTGCTGGACCCCAAGCCCAACCTGCCCGACATCGTGGCCGCGGTGAAGCATGGCTTCGCGTTGAGCGAGGCCAGCCGCACGCCCGTGATGCTGATGCTGCGCATCCGCACCTGCCACGTGCACGGCGAGTTCGTCACCGCACCCAACCAGCGCCCCGGCTTCACGCTGCGCCAGGCGATGGAGCAGCCGCAGCGCGACACCAGCCGCATCGTGCTGCCGCCGGCGAGCTTCCTGCACGAGAAGGAGAAGCTGCAGCAGCGCTGGCCGGCGGCGGTGCGCTACGTGGCCGAGCACGGCCTCAACGAGTTCATCGACGGCGACGGCGACGTCGGCATCATCGTCCAGGGCGGCCAGTTCAACACGCTGGCGCGCGTGCTCGAACGCCTGGGCATGGCCGATGCCTTCGGCCGCAGCCGGGTGCCGATCTACGTGATGAACGTGGCCTACCCGGTGATCGACGCGGAGGTGCTGCGCTTCTGTCGGGGCCGACGGGCGGTGCTGATGGTGGAGGAAGGGCAGCCCAACTTCATCGAGCAGAACGTGGCCGCCATCCTGCGCGGCGCCGGCAGCGCCACCGCGCTGCATGGCAAGGACCTGCTGCCTGCGGCCGGCGAATACACCGCGGCCGAGGTGCTGGCCGGCGTGCGCGGCTTCCTGCAGCGCTACGGCGCGATCGAGGCCGTGGCCGACGCCGCGCCGGTGGCGCCGCCTGCCGACCTGGCCGCGCAGGTGCAGGCGCGGCCGCCGGGCTTCTGCACCGGCTGCCCGGAGCGGCCGATCTTCACGGCGATGAAGCTGGTCGAGCGCGAGCTGGGCCCGCACCATGTCTCGGCCGACATCGGCTGCCACCTGTTTTCGATCCTGCCGCCGTTCAACATCGGCAACACCACGATGGGCTACGGCCTGGGCGCGGCCGGCGCCGCGGCGCTGAACGACCGCGGCGCGGCCAAGCGCGCGATCAGCGTGATGGGCGACGGCGGCTTCTGGCACAACGGGCTCACCAGCGGCATCGCCAACGCGGTGTTCAACAAGTCCGACAACCTCACGGTGATCGTCGACAACAGCTACACCTCGGCCACGGGCGGCCAGGACCTGCTGTCCAGCAAGGCGGCCAACCCCACGCGCAGCACCGGCCACGCGATCGCAGACGCGGTGCGCGGCGTCGGCGTGCGCCAGGTGCGCACCGTCACCCGCACCTACGACCTGGCGCAGATGAAGGCGGCGCTGAAGGACGCGCTGACCAGCAAGGAGCGGGGCCCCCAGGTCGTCGTCGCGCAAAGCGAATGCATGCTCAACCGCCAGCGGCGCGAGAAGCCGCTGGCGCGCCAGGCGGTACAGCGCGGCGAGCGCGTGGTGCGCGAGCGCTTCGGCGTCGACCCCGACACCTGCACCGGCGACCATTCCTGCATCCGGCTCTCGGGCTGCCCCTCGCTGACGATCAAGCCCAACCCCGACCCGCTGCGCACCGACCCGGTGACCGCGGTGGACGATTCCTGCGTCGGCTGCGGCCTGTGCGGCGAGCTGGCGCACGCCGCGGTGCTGTGCCCGTCGTTCTACCGCGCCACGCTGGTCAGCAACCCCAGCGGCTGGGACCGCTTCAAGGCCCGCTGGTCGCAGCGGCTGATCGGCTGGCTGCAGGCCCGCGCTGCCGCACGTCGTGCGCGCTGGGCGTTGTGAGCATGGACAGCGGCGCCGTGCGGCCCATCACCATTGCGGTGCTCGCGATGGGCGGCGAGGGCGGCGGCGTGCTGGCCGACTGGATCGTCGACCTCGGCGAGCATAACGGCTACATTGCGCAGACCACCTCGGTGCCCGGCGTCGCGCAGCGCACCGGGGCGACGATCTACTACGTGGAGCTGTTCCCACGCGCCGCGGCTGACAGCGCGGGCGCCAAGCCGGTGCTGGCGCTGATGCCGCTGCCCGGCGACGTCGACCTGGTGCTGGCCTCCGAGCTGATGGAAGCCGCGCGCGCGGTGCAGCGCGGCCTGGTGACGGCCGACCGCACGACGCTGGTCTGCAGCACCCACCGCGTCTACGCGATCGCCGAGAAATCGGCGCTCGGCGACGGTCGCGCCGATGCCGAGTTGCTGCTGCAGCGCGCGCGGGCAGCGGCGCGGCGCTTCGTCGGCTTCGACATGGCGGCGCTGGCCGAAGCGCAGGGCAGCGTGATCAGCGCCGTGCTGTTCGGCGCGCTGGCCGCCACCGGCGCGCTGCCGTTCGAGCGCGCGCAGTTCACCGCCACCATCGAGCGCGGCGGCATCGGCGTCAAATCCAGCCTGGCGGCTTTCGATGCGGCTTATCGGCAGGCTCGTCAGCAGGCGCAGCCGCCGGCGGCGGCCGAAGCGGCGGCGCCGCCAGCCTTCGCGCTGCCGACAGCGGCCACTGCCGAGGTGCAAGCGCTGCTCGACCGCGCCGCGCGCGAGCAGCCGGCTGCCGCGCTGCCGTTGGTCGTCGAAGGCCTGCGCCGGCTGGTCGACTGGCAGGACCCGGCCTATGCGGCGCTGTACCTGGATCGCCTGGCGGCGACGCTGGCCATTGCGCCGCCTGACAAAGACGTTAGCCCACTGCCCGCCGAACTGGCCCGCCACCTCGCCTTGTGGATGAGCTACGAAGACACCGTGCGCGTCGCCGACCTCAAGACCCGCGACACGCGCTTCGCCCGCGTGGCCGCCGAAGTGCGCGTACAGCCCGGGCAGGTGCTGGCCTTCAGCGAGTTCATGCACCCGCGGCTGCAGGAGATCGCCGACACGCTGCCGGCCGCCATCGGCCGTTGGCTGCTGGCCTCGGGCGCGCCGCGGCGCTGGGTGGAGCGCCTGGCCGGCCGCGGGCGCGTGGTGACCACCAGTTCGCTGGGCGGCTTCGTGCTGCTGTGGACGCTGGCCTCGCTGCGCCGCTGGCGGCGCGGCATGCTGCGCTACCAGGTGGAGCAGCAGCGCATCGAGGCCTGGCTGGCCGAGGTGCGCGCCGCGCTGCAGCGCGGCGACGCGGCGCTGGCCCTCGAGATCGTGCGCTGCCAGCGCCTGGTCAAAGGCTATGGCGACACGCATGCGCGCGGCCTGGCCAGCTTCGACCGCCTGCGCCGCGCCTGGGCCGGCGGCCGCGTGTCGGCGGCCACGCTGGCCGAGCTGCGCACCGCTGCCTTGGCCGACGAGCAAGGCGATGCGCTCACGGCCGCGCTGCAGCGCTTGTCTCTGGCTTGACCGGTCCGCCAACGAGGAATGCCCATGTACCGCGACAACCCCCAAGCCGTCGCCGCGCTGGTGCGCGACACCGAGGTCCACAAGGATTGCTACACCAGCCCCGAGCTGTTCGCGCTGGAGATGGAGCACCTGTTCGCCAACTGCTGGGTCTTCGTCGGACACGGCAGCCAGATCCCCAACGCCGGCGACTACTACGCCACCACGGTGGGCGACCAGCCGGTGATGATGGTGCGCCAGGCCGACGGCAGCGTGAAGGTGCTGCACAACCGCTGCCTGCACAAGGGCGTGAAGGTTGCCGCCGACGGCGCCGGCCATGCGGGGCGGCACTTCCGCTGCCCCTATCACGCCTGGACCTACAAGCTCGACGGCGCGCTGCAGAGCCGCCCGCTGCGCGAGGGCTACGACCACACCGGCTTCGAGCAATGCGAGGCCAGCCGCGGCATGCCGGCGGTGGCCACCGAGGTCTACCGTGACTTCGTGTTCTGCCGCCTGGCCAAGACCGGCGTCAGCTTCGACGACTACTTCGGCCAGTCGCTGTCGACGCTGGACAACATGGTCGACCGCTCGCCCGAAGGCCGGCTGCAGGTGGCCGGCGGCGTGCTGCGCTACCTGCACCGCTGCAACTGGAAGATGCTGGTCGACAACCAGACCGACACCTGCCACCCGATGGTGGCGCACGAATCGTCGGCCGGCACCGCCGTGCGGGTGTGGAAGGCCGCGCCCGAAGGCACGCCCAAGCCGATGGCGGTGGAGCTGTTCGCGCCTTTCGTCAGTCCCTACGAGTTCTTCGAGAAGATGGGCATCCGCGTCTGGGACCACGGCCACGGCCACACCGGCGTGGCCGACTCGATCCACGCCGCCTATTCGCCGGTGCCCGGCTACTGGGAGGCGATGGTCGCCGCCTACGGCGAGGCACGCGCCAAGCAGATCCTCGGCGAGGTGCGGCATAACACCGTGTATTGGCCCAACATCATGGTCAAGGGCCCGATCCAGACGCTGCGCCTGTTCAAGCCGCTGGCGGCCGATCGCACGCTGGTCGAGAGCTGGACCTTCCGTCTGGTGGGCGCGCCCGATCTGCTGCTGGAGCGCACGCTGATGTACAACCGGCTGATCAACGCCCCCACCTCGGTGGTGGGCCACGACGACCTGGAGATGTACGAGCGCGCGCAGGCCGGGCTGCTGTCGCGCGGCACCGACTGGATCAACGTCGCCCGCCTCTACGACGGCGCCGAGCACGGCCTGCTGCCGCGGCCCGAAGGCGTGGTGACCAACGGCACCAACGAATGGCAGATGCGCAACCAGATGCGCGCCTGGGTGCGGCACATGACGTCGTCGATGCGGCAAGGGGTGGCGGCATGAACGCCAGGCCCGGCAACCAGGCGCTGATCGACTTCGTCGCCCACGAGGCGCGGCTGCTCGACGAGTTGCGCTTCGAAGATTGGCTGCAGCTCTTCACCGACGACGGCCACTACTGGATGCCGCTGCAGCCCGGGCAGACCGACCCCAGGCTCGTCTGCTCACTGATGTACGAGGACAAGCTGCTGCTGCAGGTGCGCATCGAGCGGCTGCACGGCGCGCGCACCTTCTCGCAGCAGCCGGGCAGCCGCTGCCACCACCTGCTGCAGTGGCCCAGCGTCGAATCGCGCGACGACGGCGCCGGCGTCTACGTGACGCGCACCGCCTTCCATTACCTGGAGACGCGCCAGGACGAGCAGCAACTCTTCGCCGGCTGGGCCACGCACACGCTGCAGGCCACGCCCGAGGGCCTGCGCATCCGGCTCAAGCGCGTGGACCTCGTCAACTGCGACGCGGCCTTCGGCAACATCCAGCTCTTCATGTGATGCTGGACCCCGTGCCGCCCACCGTCGCCCAGGCCTTCGCGGCCGCCGCGCGGCGCTGGCCCGATCGGCCCTGCGTGGCGCTGCTGGCCGAGACCGCCGCCGCCTACGGCCTGCCGCCCGGCGAGTGGACTTATGCCGAAGCGCTGGTCCGCATCGAGGCCTTGCGTGCCGCCTATGCCCGGGCCGGCTACGGCCACGGCCACCGCGTGGGCCTGCTGCTGGAGAACCGGCCGGCCTTCTTCTGGCACTGGGTGGCGCTCAACGGCCTGGGCGTCTCGGTGGCGCCGATCAACGCCGAACTGCGCAGCGCCGAGCTGGAATACCTGGTGGGCCACAGCGAGATCGCGCTGGCCGTCGCGCTGCCGCAGCGCCATGCGGCCTTGCGCGCTGCGGCGCAGGTGGCCGGCCGGCCGCTGGCGCTGATGTCCGATGGCGATGCCGTGCCGGCCGCGCCCTTCGCGGCGCCGCGGGCCGGGCAGCCGATCGGGGAGCTGAGCGAATGCGCGCTGCTCTACACCAGCGGCACCACGGGCCGGCCCAAGGGCTGCATCCTGCCCAATCGCTATTACCTGCACAGCGGCCGCTGGTACGCGCAGGTGGGCGGTCTGGCGGCGCTGCACGACGGCGTCGAGCGCATGCTGACGCCGCTGCCGCTGGTGCACATGAACGCGATGGCCTATTCGGCGCTGGCCATGGTGCTGACCGGCGGCTGCCTGATCGTGCTGGACCGCTTCCACCCTGCCAGCTGGTGGGCCAGCGTGCGCGAGTCCAGGGCCACCGTGGTGCACTACCTGGGCGTGATGCCGGCGATGCTGATGAAGGCGCCGCCCGCGGCCGACGACGGCGCGCATGCGCTGCGCTTCGGCTTCGGCGCCGGCGTCGACCGCGCGCTGCACGCGGCTTTCGAGCAGCGCTTCGGCTTCCCGCTGCTGGAAGCCTGGGCGATGACCGAGACCGGCGCCGGCGCGGTGGTGATGGCCAACGTCGAGCCGCGGCAGGTGGGCAACAACTGCTTCGGCCGCGAAGGTGCCGACGTGCAGCTGCGCCTGGTGGCCGACGACGGCAGCGACGCCGCCATCGGCCAGCCCGCCGAGCTGTGGGTGCGCCATGCCGGCGATGATCCGCGTTATGGTTTCTTCGCCGCCTACCTCAAGGACGAGGCCGCCACCGCCGAAGCCTGGGACCAGGGCTGGTTCCACACCGGCGACATCGTGCAGCGCGACGCCTCGGGCCAGCTCCACTTCATCGACCGGCGCAAGAACGTCATCCGCCGCAGCGGCGAGAACATCTCGGCGGTGGAGGTCGAAGGCGTGCTCAACCAGATGCCCGAGCTGAAGGCCAGCGCCGTGGCCGCCGTGCCCGACCCGCTGCGCGGCGACGAGGTGCTGGCCTGCGTCGTCACCCACGCGCCGCTGCCCGCGGCCGAACGCGTCGCGCTGGCCGGCCGCATCGTCCAGCACGCGCTGCAGCGGCTGGCGTACTACAAGGCACCGGGTTATGTCGCCTTCGTCGAGGCGCTGCCGCTCACCGCATCGCAGAAGATCGCGCGCGGGGAGTTGAAGGCCATGGCGCAGCAGATGCCCGGCACGGCTGAGTGCATCGACACGCGGCACCTGAAGAAGCGGGTGAGCGAATGACTCGCCGCGGCTACGAAGGCGTTGCCGTCGCCGTCCCCGTGACGGTGCCCTACGTGCGCTACAGCACGCGCGGCGCGCACTGGTTCATCGGCCAGGCGCTGAAGCGGCTGCTCGACGCCAGCGGCCTGGCCAGGTCGCAGATCGACGGCCTGACGATCAGCAGCTTCTCGCTGGCGCCCGACACCGCGGTCGGCGTCACCCAGCACCTGGGCTTGTCGCCGCGCTGGCTGGACCACATCCCCAACGGCGGCGCCTCGGGCGTGATGGCGCTGCGTCGCGCCGCGCGCGCGGTGCAGGCCGGCGACGCCGAGGTCGTGGCCTGCATCGCCGCCGACACCAACCACGTCGACAGCTTCCGGCTGATGCTCGGCGGCTTCTCCGACTTCAGCCGCGACGCCACCTATCCCTACGGCTCGGGCGGGCCGAATGCGCTGTTCGCCTTCATCACCGCGGCCTACATGGCGCGCAGCGGCGCCACGCGGGCCGACTTCGGCCGCATCTGCGTGGACCAGCGCGCCAACGCGCTGGCCGCCGGCTCGCGCGTGTTCAGCAAGCCGTTGACGCTGGAGGACTACCTCGCCGCGCGAGCCATCGCCGAGCCCATCCATTTGTTCGACTGCGTGATGCCCTGCGCCGGCGCCGAGGCCTTCCTGGTGATGCGCGAGGAGAGAGCGCGCGCGCTCGGGCTGCCATTCGCCGCGCTGCGCGCCAGCATCGAGCGCCACAACGCGTTCAGCAGCGACCCGATGATGCTGCGCGGCGGCTGGCACGTCGACCGCGACGATCTTTACGCGATGGCCGGCTGCGGCCCGGCGGACATCGGCTTCGTGCAGACCTACGACGACTACCCCGTGATCGTGCTGATGCAGTTCGAGGGCCTGGGTTTCTGCGGCGCCGACGAAGCGCCGGCCTTCCTGCGCAGCCGCGGCACCGCGTGGAACGGCGACTTCCCGCACAACACCTCGGGTGGCCAGTTGTCGGCCGGCCAGGCCGGCTGCGCCGGTGGCTTCCTGGGGCTGACCGAGGCGCTGCGGCAGATCACCGGCGCGGCCGGTGAACGGACCGTTAGCAACCCCAAGCTCGGGCTGGTCAGCGGCTATGGCATGGTCACGTATGACCGCTGCCTGTGCACCGGCGCGGTGATCCTGGGAGAGCCGTCATGAATGCACGCGCCCGAGCGCCGGGCCGCCCCAAGCCGGGCGCGATCCCCTCGGGGGATCGATCGCGGTACCCCGCGAGCGAGGGGCTGTCATGACCATGCCGCTGATGCGACCGAAGCGCAAGAACCCGGTCAAGCGCACGCGGCAGATGAACGTGCCGCCGTGGGCGCGCGGCCGCGTCGCGCTGAGCCTGACGGCCGCCGCCGCCGAAGGCCGCTTCGAGCTGCAGGTCTGCCAGGACTGCGGCGCGGTGCAATACCCACCGCGCGAGGCTTGCGGCCATTGCGTGTCGCCGCGGCTGCGCTGGCGGCTGCAGTCGGGCGCCGGGCAACTGCTGGCGACGACCACGCTGCATCACAGCAACGACCTGTTCTTCCGCGAACGCCTACCCTGGCGGCTGGGCCTGGTGCACCTGGATGCCGGGCCTACCGTCGTGACGCACCTGCACGGTGATGTGCAGGCTCCTGCTTCGCATGGCGACGCGCACGCCGCGCCCGCGCGCGTGACCGTGGGCGCGCGGCTCGACCGCGCCGGCCGCGCCGTGCTGATCGCCTTTCCGCCCGAGGAGACCCCCCACATGGCCGACGACCCCATGCTGCGCGAGATGAGCTGCGACCCCCGCTTTCGCAAGGTGCTGGTGACCGACGGCATGACGGCCGTGGGCCAGGCCGCCACGCGTGCGCTGGTCAAGGCCGGCGCCGACATCGTGTGGGTCGGCCATGCCGAGCCCTGGAAGCGCCACGGCTCGGGGCTGGATGACGTCGCTTCGCTGCCGCAGGTCACGCTGGTGCCGCTGGACCTCAGCAACGAGCGCAGCGTGACCGAGCTGGCCGGCGAAATCGGCGGCAAGGTCGACATCGTGATCAACAACGCCGAAGTGCACCGCGGCTTCGGCATCGGCGCGCGCCGCGGCACCGACGCCGCGCGCGCCGAGATGGAGATCAACTACTTCGGCGCGCTGCGCCTGGCCCAGGCTTTCGGCCCGGCGCTGAAGGCCCGTGCCGCCGACGGCGTGCTGAGTGCCACCGCCTGGGTCAACGTGCTGTCGATCTACGCGCTGGCCAACTTCCCGCCGCACGGCACCTTCAGCGCCAGCAAGGCGGCGGCGCATTCGCTGGCGCAGTGCCTGCGGGCCGAGATGCGGCCGGCCGGCATCCGCGTGATCAACCTCTTTCCGGGGCCGATCGACGACGACTGGAACCAGAACCTGCCGCCGCCCAAGCTGGCGCCGGATGCACTGGCCACCGCCATCGTCAAGGCGCTGCGCGACGGCGTCGAAGACGTCTACCCCGGCGACGTGGCACAGGAATGGCTGGAGCGTTGGCGCGACGACCCGCGCGTGCTGCAGCGCGAACTGGCCGCCGGCGGATGAACCCCATGACGAGCCCCAACGCCCAACTGTTGACCCAACTCGCCGCAGCGCTGCAAGGCGGCGGCATCGAGGTGGTGGACCTCACGCAGACGCTGAGCCCGGACTTTCCGCAGATCGCGCTGCCGCCCGAGATGGGGCAGTGCTGGCCGTTCCGCATCGAGGAGATCTCGCACTACGACGAGCGCGGCCCCGGCTGGTACTGGAACAACTTCTCCTGCGGCGAGCACACCGGCACCCACTTCGACGCGCCCGCGCACTGGATCTCGGGCCGCCACCTGGCGGGCGGCACGGTCGACACGCTGCCGGTGCAGCGGCTCGTCGCGCCGGCCTGCGTGATCGACTGCCACCAGCAGGCCGCGGCCGACCCCGACTATCTGTTGAGCGTGGCCGACATCCAGGCCTTCGAGGCGCAACATGGCCGCATCGCGCCGGGCAGCTGGCTGCTGATGCGCACCGACTGGTCCAAACACAGCGATCCCGAGGCCTACCAGAACTTCGACGAGACCGGCCAGCACACGCCGGGCCCCAGCGCCGAGGCGGTGCAGTTCCTGGTCGAGCAGCGTGACGTGCTGGGCTTCGGCTCCGAGGCCATCGGCACCGATGCCGGCCAGGGCTTCCACCTGCGCCCGCCTTACCCCTGCCACTACTACATGCACGGCGCCGGCCGTTGGGGACTGCAATGCCTGAGCAACCTGGACCGGCTGCCGCCGACCGGCAGCCTGCTGATCACGCCGCCGCTGAAGATCCAGAAGGGCAGCGGCAGCCCGCTGCGCGTGCTGGCGTTGATCGCGACATGAGCGCGCCGGGCCGCTCCCAAGCGCTCATCCCGCAGCGCGCAGCGCGGAGGGTCGTCCGGTGACCGGCACGGTGCTGCTGACCGGCGCCAGCACCGGCATCGGCCGCGTGCTGTGCCAGCGGCTGCTGGACCAGGGCCGCGAGGTGGTGGCCTTGTCGCGCCGCGGCAGCGGCCTGGCGCACCCGCGGCTGCACGAGCTGGCCGTCGACCTGGCCGACGCCGCGGCCACTGCGCAGGCAGCCGCCGAGCTGGCGGGGCAGTTCGACGGCATCGACTGCTTCATCCACAACGCCGGCGCGATGCGCCCCGCGCTGCTGGCCGACGTGCGGCCCGAAGACCTGCCGGTGCTCAGCCAGTTGCACATCGGCAGCGCGATCACGCTGATGCAGGCGGTGCTGCCGGGCATGCGGCAACGCCGCTTCGGCCGCGTGGTGCTGCTGGGCTCGCGTGGCGCCCTGGGCGCGGCCACGCGCAGCGCCTACGCCGCCACCAAGGCCGGCCTCGTGGGCCTGTGCCGCACCTGGGCGCTTGAGTTGGCGGCCGAGGGCATCACGGTCAACGTCGTCGCGCCGGGGCCGATCGGCGGCACCGAGATGTTCCACGAGGTGGTGCCCGCGCACAGCGAGCGCGAGCGCAAGCTGGCCGCCGCGATCCCCGTGCAGCGCCTGGGCACGCCGGAAGACGTGGCGAACGCGGTGCAGTTCTTCATCGCCCCCGCCGCCGGCTTCGTCACCGGGCAGGTGCTCTACGTCTGCGGCGGCGCCAGCGTGGGCAGCATCGTCATCTGAAGCCTGGTCACGCCCTACTTCAGCAGTTCCATCCCGAGGCGCGCAGCCTGCTTGTCGAAGGTGACGCTGCGCGCGCAGCCGGCCTGCAGTGCGCCTTCGACGATGAGTGCATCGGCCAGGTCGCCGGCCCCGCCGCCCAAGTGGGCCAGCGCGCGCAGCACCACCGGGCGCTGTTCGATGGCGAACTGGCGCGTGTCGAGCAGGTCGTGCACGGTCTGGCGCAACTCGGCGGGCGTGGCGCCATACAGGCGCTTCAAGACCCAGCAGGTTTCGACCAGCACGATCAGGCCGATGTGGCCGGGCTCACGCTCGCTCAGTTCGTGCTCGATCAGGCGCGTGGCGCTTGCCGACTGCGCCGCGTGGTCCTGCGCCAGCCAGCGGACGAGGACGTTGGTGTCGAGGCCGATCATCGTGCCGGCGCGCGCTTTCAGCGGCGGCGCGGCTTGGCGCCGGCGCCCTGCGGTGCTGCCCGACGCTGCGCGGCCTCGGCCTGCGCGGCGGCGGCCATGTCGTCCACGCTCACCGGGGCCGCTGAACGGCCCGCGAACCGGCCGCGCAGCCGCGCGGCGTCATGGCGCAGCGCGACCACCTTGACGCTGCCGTCCGGCTGGGTCACGAAGTCCACCTTGTCGCCGGTCTCCACGCCCAAGGCGCGGCGCACGGCCTGCGGCAATGTGATCTGGCCCTTGCTGGTGAGCGTGGCGGTGGTCACGGCGGAGCGCCTCCTTACGTCGGGTAAGGATCATACGCTGGCGCGGCGCCAGCCGTCCCAGGCGATCAGCAGTCCGGCGGCGAGGATCACGCCGCAGCCCAGCGCCATCTGCGGGCCGACGCGCTCGTCGAACGCCAGCGCGCCGAGCCCGACGCCGAACAGCAGCCGCGTGTAGCGAAAGGGCGTGACCGTCGCGATGTCGCCGGTGCGCATGGCCTTCATCAGCGCGGCATAGGCGCCGGCCCCCACCGCGCAGGCCGCCGCCAGCACCAGGGCCGCTGCGCCGCCGGGCAGCACGAACGGCCGCCCCTCCCACGGTGCGTACAGCGCCCCGGCGACGACCACGGTGACGAAGCCGTAGAAGCCGAGGTGCCGGGTGTCCAGCGTCGCGGGCACGGCGCGGCTGGCCAGGTCGCGGCCGGCAAAGCCGATCACGCCGACGACGGTCAGCAGCGACAGCCAGGAGAAGTCCGACGAAGCCGGCCGCAGCACGATCAGCACGCCGGCCAGGCCCACCACCACGGCGCACCAGCGGCGCCAGCCCACGCGCTCTTGGAAGAAGATCCGCGCGCCCAGCACCACCAGCACCGGCGTGGCCTGCAGGATGGCGGTGGCCGAGGACAGCGGCGTCAGCGCGATGGCCAGCGCGTAGAACAGCCGGCCCGTCAGCTCGAAGACGGCGCGGATGCCCATGGTGCGTGAGCGCACGTCGGGATGCCACAGCGGCACGCCATGGCGCAGCCCGGCCGCGGCGAAGACGAGGGCGCCGCCGGCGCCGAACATCATCAGCACCTGGGCGATCGGCAGCTCGCGCGCGGCGCGCTTGACCAGCGCGTCTTCGACCGCGAACGCGGCCATCGCCAGCACCATCCAGGCGATGCCCTGCAGGTTGGAGCCGCGGTGGCCAGGGGCGGCAGCCGGCGCGGGTCGGGCCGTGATGGCGGTGGACGACATGAACGCTGCATTGTGCGGGCTACCCGGCCGGGCGCAGCGGCTCAGGCGCGGCCGATTCGGTGCCGATCAGACCGCTGTAGACCGCCGTGGCGCCATCTGATCCGGTCGAAATACAACTTCGCTGAATCTGTCGCATCAGGCGACCCCCGGTCACCATCGCTGCAGCGTCGGGGGTCCGGTTTTCCCGACCGGAAAGCGCCGCACGATGTCACAGGCTCATCGCATCATCCCCATCGCGCCCGCGATGGACTTCGCCGGCGTCGCGCCGGCCGTCCGCATCCAGGCCCGCTCGGTCAGCGGCGTTTTCACGCGCTGGCGCTGGGCCCTGGTGTGGCTGACGCAGGCCGTCTTCTACGGGCTGCCGTGGTTGAACTGGCAGGGCCGCCAGGCGGTGTGGTTCGACCTCGACGGACGACGCTTCTATGTCTTCAACACGGTGCTCTTTCCGCAGGACCTGATCCTGCTCACCGGCGTGCTGGTGTTCAGCGCGCTGCTGCTGTTCGCCGCCACGGCCCTGGTGGGCCGCGTCTGGTGCGGCTTCGCGTGTCCGCAGACGGTCTACACGGAAATGTTCATGTGGATCGAGCAACGCTTCGAGGGCGATCGGCTGGCCCGGCTGCGCCTGGACGGCTCGCCCTGGCGCGGCGACAAGCTGCTGCGGCGTGGCGGCAAGCACGTCGCCTGGGCCGGCCTGGCGCTGCTGACGGGCTTTTCGCTCGTGGCCTGGTTCACGCCGGTGCGTGAGCTGGCGCAGGCGTTCGCCACGCTGGACTTCGGCCCGTGGGAGGCCTTCTGGATCGTCTTCTACGCGGCGGCCACCTACCTCCACGCCGGGCTGCTGCGCGAGAAGGTCTGCCAGCATGCCTGCCCTTACGGCCGCTTCCAGGCCTCGATGCTCGACCCCGCAACCCGCGTCATCGCCTACGACGAGGCACGCGGCGAGCCGCGCGCCGCCCGCGCGCGCGGCGTCGATGCGCGCAGCCGCGGCCAGGGCGACTGCGTGGACTGCACGCTGTGCGTGCAGGTCTGCCCGGTGGGCATCGACATCCGCCAAGGCTTGCAGGCAGCCTGCATCAGCTGCGGCCTGTGCATCGACGCTTGCAACCAGGTGATGGACAAGCTGCAAAGCCCGCGCGGCCTGATCCGCTTCCGCCCGCTGGCGGCCACGGGCGCGCCGCAGTGGCGCCGCCCGCGCGTGGCCTGGTACGCGCTCGGCTTGACGGCGGTGGCCACGGCCGTGGTGTGGGGCTGGGCGACCCGGCCCGAACTGCGGCTGAACGTGCTGCGCGACCGCTCGGTGCTGGCCCGCCTGGCGGAAGACGGCGGCATCGAGAACGTCTATCGCCTGCAACTGATGAACGCCTCGCTGCAGCCGCGGCGGCTGCACGTCTCGGCCCACGTCGAAGGCGCCGATGCGCCGCCGCTGCTGATCGACCGCGACCATGCGGTGGACGTGGCGCCGGCCAGCACCGCCACGACCGTGCTGACCCTGCGCATGCCGCCGCAGGCGGCGCAGCCGCACGGCCCGGCGCGCATGCTGCCGATCCGCGTGGACGTGCGTGACGAAGCGGGCGGCCGCGTGCCGATCGCATCCTCGCCGTCGACCTTTGCCTGGCGTTGAGCGGACGTTGGCGTGGCGTCAGGCGGCGTCAGGCGGCCGCCGCGGCGTTGGCCAGTTCGCCGAGCTTGCGCACGGCCGCATCGATGCGCTCGTCGCCGGGATGGCCGACGTTCAGGCGCAACTGGTGCACGAAGCGCCGATCGGCCGAGAACAGCACGCCCGGCGCGCTGCTGATGCCCAGCGCCAGCGCCTGCTGGTGCAGCTTGAGGGCATCGACGGCGGGCGGCAGCTCCAGCCAGAGGAAATAGCCGCCGGCCGGCCGCGTGACCCGCGTGCCGGCCGGGAAATGGCGCTCGATCAGCCGCCGCACGCGTTGCAGCTCCGGCGCCAGGGCCGAGCGCAGCCGCCGCAGGTGGCGGTCGTAGCCGCCCTGGGCCAGGTAGTCGGCGATCGCCAGCTGCGGCGGCACCGCGGTCGCCAGCGAGCTCATCATCTTCAGCCGTTGCACCGTGCGCGCGTAGCGGCCGGCGGCGGCCCAGCCCACGCGGTAGCCCGGTGCCAGGCACTTGGAGAACGACGAGCAATGCAGCACGCCGCCCGCGCCGTCGAAGGCCTTGGCCGGCGGCGGCCGGCGCTCGCCGGCGTAGAGCTCAGCATAGACGTCGTCCTCGATCAGCGGCACCCGGTGGCGGGCCAGCAAGGCCACCAGCGCCTGCTTGCGCGCCGGCGACATCAAGGCGCCCAGAGGGTTCTGGAAGCTCGGCATGAACCAGCAGGCCGCGACGCGCTGCCGCTCCAGCACGCCGGCCAGCGCCGCCAGGTCGACGCCGTCGCGCGGATCGGTCGCCACCTCCACGGCGCGCAGCTTCAGCCGTTCGAGCGCCTGCAAGGCCGCGTAGAAGGTCGGCGACTCGATCACGACGATGTCGCCGGGTGATGTGACGGCCTGCAGGCACAGGTTCAGCGCCTCCATCGCGCCATTGGTGATCACGAGCTCCTGTTCGGCCAGCGGCACGCCCTGCAGCGCATAACGTCGACGCAAAGCGTCACGCAGGCGGTCCTCGCCCGCGGTGTGGGCACTGGTGATCGCGCCCGGCTTCACCCGGCGCATCGCCCGCGCGCCGCTGCGCGCCAAGGCCTCGAACGGAAACAGATGGGCAGCGGGAAAGGCCGAGCCCAGCGGCACCACGCCGGGGTCGCGGGCCGACTCGATGAGGTCGAAGGCCAGCTCGCTGACCTCGACCGCGGTGGCCTCCTGCCGCGGCACGGCCACGGCCGGCAGCGGCCGCGGCGATCGGCGCTGGCCGCGGACGTAGTAGCCCGAGCGCGGCCGCGCCTCGATCAGGCCATGCACTTCGAGCAGGCCATAAGCCTGGAAGACGGTGGACGGGCTGACGCCACGGCGCCGGCAGGTCTCGCGCACCGAGGGCAGCCGCTCGCCGGCCTTCAGCAGGCCGTCCTCGATCAGGTGCCGCACGTCGGCGGCCAGCTGCTCGTAGCGCAAGGCGTGGGATTCGGCGGCCATCCGTTTCGAACTCGATGCGACGGTCACCGCGCACCGCCGCCCAGCGGCTGCCGCCAGGCCAGCGCCCACAGCACCAGCAGCCCGGCCAGCAGCGCCGCGGCGGCGATCTGCAGCGACAGCGTGAAGCCGGCGGCCGGCGTGGCGCTGTGGCGCAGCAGCGCGGCCACCATCGGCGGCCCGGCGATCTGGCCCAGGCCGTAGGAAGCGGTGAGCACGCCGATCAGGCCCGAGACGTTGTGCGGCCGCAGCCGGCGCGCCTCCTGCATCGCGAACAGCGTGATCGCGGTGAACGGCAACCCCAGCAGCAGGCTGCCGAGCGCAAAGCCCGCGAGGCTGGGCCACCACACGCTGAGCAGCACGCCGGCTGCCTGCAGGCCGTAGCAGACCATCAGCAGGTGGCGGCGGTCGCTGTGCAGCGGCAGCCGCGTGGTCAGCAGCGCGCCCAGCGCGACGCCGAGGCCGAACAGCGGCCAGAACAGGTCCAGCCAGATCGAGCCCGGCAGCGCCTGGCGCGCGATCACCGGCAGGAAGGTGGCGGTCACGATGTAGCCGAAGCCGGCCAGGCCGTAGGCCAGCGTGAACAGCGCGATCGCGCCGCTGTGATGCAACGCGGCGCCCGGCGGCGGCGGTGGCGGCGCCGCCACCGCGCCGCGCAGCTGCGGCCAGGCCAGCGCGGTCAGCACCAGCGCCAGCGCCGCGAACACGGCCCAGCCGGCCGCCGCGTGCACGGCGCCGGCCACCATCGCGCTGGCAGCCAGGCCGCTGACGGCGATGCCCAGGCCCGGCCCGATGTAGATGACACCGCCCAGCGCCGGCGCGCCGAGCGCGCTCAGGCGCGCCAGGCACCAGCCCGAGACGTAGACGAAGACCAGCGCGCTGGCCACGCCGGCCAGGCCGCGCCACAGCGGCCACAGCGCCGGCGTCGGCACCGCCATGCCCAGCGTGAGCACGATGGTGGCCAGCAGCCCGGCGCGCACCGCGGCGGTGTGCGCCAGCGGCCGCCGCACGCGCAGCCGCCGCCACAGCACGGGCTGCAGCGCGCACAGCATCGCGCCCAGCCAGTAGCCCAGGTAGTTGGCGGTGGCCAGCCAGCTGGCGCGGTCGAGATCGACCACGCCGTCGTGCAGCATCATCGGCAGCAGCGGCGTGAAGGCGAAGCGGCCGATGCCCATCGCGACCGCCAGCGCCAGCAGTCCGGTGATGGCGATGGCGACCGGGCGCGGCGAGGGGCGGGCGGCGGTGGATGCAGGCGACGGCGAGGCGGACATGCGCGCATTGTCCGGGCCGCGGCGGCGGGGCGCCGTGCTCCGGGTCAACACCGATTGGCCTAACTAGCGTTCGACAGTTAAAAAACGGCTCCCGCGAACGCCGAGACCGTCCGTCGCCGATGCCGCCTTGCAGCATGAGCCGCCGTCCCGCTTTGCCCAGCCCGAGGCCGGCGTGAGCATGGCCGTGCAGGCCCTGGTCCGCCGCGCAGCGCCGGCAAGCCGCGCCGCCGCCAAGGTGGCGGCGGCGCCATCGCCATTGCCGTCATCGCCGCCTTCGCCGACCTCCGCAACGCGCGCGCAGATCCTGGCCGCGGCCGCCACGCTCTTCGCCCAGCAGGGCTATGCCACCACCACGCTGCGCCAGATCGCCGATGTCGCGGGCATCAAGGCCGGCAGCGTCTACTACCACTTCGACGGCAAGGACGACATCGCCGCCTGCGTGCTGGATGGCGGCATCGCTGCGATGACGGCCGCCGTGCACCAGCGCCTGGCGGCGCTGCCGCCGGCGGCCGGCCAGCGCCAGCGCCTGGTGGCGGCGATCGAAGGCCATCTGCTGGGCATGCTGCAGCACAGCGACTTCACGGCCGCGCACATCCGCATCTACCGCTATGTGTCCGAGGCCGCGCGCGCACGCCACCACGGCGTGCGCAGCGCCTACACGCGGCTGTGGGATGAGCTGCTGGCGGCCGCCGCGGCCGCCGGCGCGCTGCGCGCCGACGTGCCGGTGCCGTTGATCCGCCAGTACCTGGTGGGCGCGCTGAACTGGCCGGTGGACTGGTATGACCCGCGGCGCGGCAGCGTCGCGCAACTGGCGGCGCAGATCAGCGCGATGGTGTTCGACGGCATCGGCATCGGGCCGCGCCGCAGCGGCGCATGGAAGGGAACCTTCTCTTGAGCGCAAGCAACGATGGCGCCGTGGTGCTGCAGGTGCAGCAGATCGAGCGCCGCTTCGGCGGCCTGGTGGCGCTGACCGGCGTCGACCTGGCCATCAGCCGCGGCGAGATCTTCGGCCTGGTGGGTCCCAACGGCAGCGGCAAGACGACGCTGACCAACGCGATCACGGGCTTCTATCCGCCGCAGAAGGGCCGCATCACGCTGGAGGGGCGCGAGATCACCGGTATGGCGCCGCACGCGGTGGCGCGGCTGGGCGTGGCGCGCACCTTCCAGAACCTGGCGCTGTTCAACGGCATGACGGTGCTCGACAACATCCTGCTCGGCCGCCACGTGCACATGAAGCCGGGCGTGCTGCGCACCGCGTTGTACCCCTGGCTGGCGCGGCCGCAGGAGATCGAGCATCGCCGCGTCGTCGAGGAGACGATCGACTTCATGCAGCTGCAGGGCGTGCGCGACGAACTGGTCGACGCCATCCCCATCGGGCTGAAGAAGCGCGTGGAGCTGGCGCGCGCGCTGGTGGCCGAGCCGCGCTTCCTGATCCTGGACGAGCCGATGGCCGGCATGAACCAGGAAGAGAAGGAGTACATGGCGCGCTTCGTGCTGGATGCGCGCGACGAACGCGGCGTGACGGTGCTGCTGATCGAGCACCACATGGACATCATCACCGGCATCTGCGACCGCATGCTGGTGCTGAGCTACGGCGAGGTCATCGACACCGGCATTCCGAAAGAGGTGGTGAAGAACCCGCGCGTGATCAAGGCCTACCTGGGGGGCGCGCATGGCCAGCAATGACGCCGCCGTGCAGGGCCCCTGGGACCTCTCGCCCGAGACCACGCTGCCGCGCCTGCTGGCGGCCAACGCCAAGGCCCTGGGCGGCGTGGTGGCGCTGCGCGAGAAGGACCGCGGCATCTGGCAGCAGACCACCTGGGCTCAGTGGCTGGAGCTGATGCTGCGCTGCGCCGCCGGGCTGGAAGGCCTGGGCTTTGCCGCCGGCGACGCGCTGATGGTGGTGGGCGACAACCGCCCGCACCTCTACACCGCCATGGTCGCCGCCGGCGCGTTGCGCGGCTACGCGATGCCGGTCTACCCCGATGCCGCGCCCGACGAGGTGCGCCATTCGCTGCAGATGTCGGCGGTGCGCTTCGTGATGGCCGAGGACCAGGAGCAGGTCGACAAGATCCTGGACCTGCGCGCCGATTGCGCCAGCGTCGCCCACATCGTCTACGACGACCCGCGCGGCCTGGGCGCGTACCAGGCGCCGGGGCTGATCTCGTGGCAGCAGCTGCTGCAGCAAGGCGAGCAGCGGCTGCAGCAGAACCCGGGCCTGCGCGAGGCGCTGATCGAGCGCGCGACGCCCGACGACCCGGCGGCCTTCATCCACAGCTCGGGCACCACCGGGCGGCCCAAGGGCGTGGTGCTGAGCCAGCGCAACATGCTCTCGGGCGTGGCCAACGCCTACCGCGCCAAGGCCTTCGGCTTCGGCGAGGAGATCCTGGCCTATCTGCCGATGGCCTGGGTGGGCGACTTCGCGATCACCGTGGTCGCCGGCATTGCGCTGCACTTCACGATCAACGTGCCCGAGCGGCCCGAGACCGTGCTGCAGAACCTGCGCGAGATCGCGCCCACCTACTACCTGGCCGCGCCGCGCAGCTGGGACAACCTGCTCACCATGGTGCAGGTGCGCATGGAGGACAGCACGCGGCTGAAGAAGAAGCTCTACGACGTCTTCATGCAGCAGGCCGTCGCACGCGAGCGCGCGCTGCTGGAAGGCCGCCAGCCGAGCGCGGCGCAGAAGCTGATGTGCTGGCTGGGCGAGTGGCTGATCTACGGCCCGATCAAGGACCAGCTCGGCCTGAACCGGCTGCGCCACGCCTTCACCGGCGGCGAGGCGATCGGCGAGGACACCTTCGTCTTCTACCGTGCCCTGGGCGTGCAGCTGCGCCAGCTCTACGGCCAGACCGAGAGCAGCGCCTTCAACGCGATGCAGGAGCCCGCCGAGGTGCGGCTGCACACCGTGGGCCGCCCGCTGCCGGGCGTGGACACGCGCATCGCCGACAACGGCGAGATCCTGATCCGCTCGGGCTCGGTCTTCAAGGGCTACCATCGTAACGAGGAAGCTACGGCTGAAGCGCTGCAGGACGGCTGGCTGCACACCGGCGACGCCGGCTACCTGGAGCCCGACGGCAACCTGGTGGTGCTGGGCCGCCTGTCGGAGGTGGTGCACACCGCGCAGGGCGAGCGCTACATCCCCAACTACATCGAGAACCGGCTCAAGTTCAGCCCCTGGGTCAAGGACGTGGCCGTGCTGGGCAAGGGCCGCGACCGGCTGGCCGCCATCGTCTGCATCGACAAGGAGCCGGTGGGCCACTGGGCCGAGCTGCGCGGCATCTCCTACATGTCCTACGCCGACCTGTCGCAGAAGGCCGAGGTCATCGAGCTGGTCAAGGCTGCGGTCGAGCGCGTCAACGCGACGCTGCCCGAGCCGCTGAAGCTGCGCCACTTCGTCAGCCTGCACAAGGAATTCGACGCCGACGACGGCGAGATCACGCGCACGCGCAAGCTGCGCCGCAACGTGGTGGAGGAACGCTATGCGCCGATCATCGAGGCCATCTACGACGGCCGCGCCAGCGTGTCGATGAAGGCCACCATCGTCTACGAGACCGGCGAGACCGGCGTCACCGAGCGCGAGCTGCGCGTCGTCGGAGTCTGAAGCCCATGGACCTGATGTACCTGCTGGAGCTCGGCGTCAACGGCGCGCTGTCGGGGCTGATGTACTCGCTGGTCGCGATGGGCATCGTGCTGATCTACAAGTCCAGCTCGGTGCCCAACCTGGCGCAGGGCGCGCTGACCATGGTGGGCGCCTACGTGGTGCTGGGCTTCGCCGACGGCGCCGGGCTGCCGATGTGGGCCGCGATCCCGCTGGCGATGATCACGATGATGGGCCTGGGCCTGACCATCGAGCGCGTGGCGCTGCGCCGCCTGGCCGGGCGGCCGATCGTGATGATCCTGATGATGACGCTGGGGCTGGACATCTTCCTGCGCGCCGTCACGCTGGTGATCGGCGGCGGCACCGCCAGGCCGCTGAAGATCGGCGTCAGCGACGATCCGCTGTTTCTCGGCCCGCTGCTGCTCAACCGCGCCTACGTGGTCGGCGCGGTGGTGGCGCTGGGGCTGTTCGCGGTGTTCGTGTTCTTCTTCCGCACGCGGCGTGGCGTGGTGCTGCGCGCGATCGCCGACGACTACATGGCCTCCTGGGCGGTGGGCAGCTCGGTGGAGCGCGGCGTCGCCTTCTCGTGGGCGCTGTCGTCGCTGGTGGCCACCGCGGCCGGCGTGCTGTGGGGCAGCATCCAGGGCGTGGACCAGTCGCTGTCCCTGCTGCTGCTCAAGGGCATCACGGTGGCGGTGCTGGGCGGCATGGACAGCCTGGGTGGCGCCATCCTCGCCGGCATCGGCCTGGGCGTGTTCGAGGCCGTCGCCGCCGGCGTGCTCGACCCGATGCTCGGCGGCGGCAGCCGCGACCTCGTGGTGGCGCTGGTGCTGATCCTCACCATCATGATCCGCCCGCATGGCCTGTTCGGCCGCCACGATATAGAGAGGCTGTAGCGATGCTGTTCCGCCAGGCGGGCATCCGCCACACCGACTACGCAGCCGACCGCGCGCTGTTCCCGATCCCTGCCGACCGGGTGATGATCCTCGCGCTGCTGGCCTTCGCGCTGCTGGCGCCGGTGCTGGTGTCGTCGCTGGCGCTGTCGAGCTACCTCACGCCCTGGCTGGTGTGGACCTCGGCGACGCTGGGGCTCAACCTGATCATCGGCTGGGCCGGGCAATTCCACTTCGGCTACGCGGCGGTGATGGCCATCGGCGCCTACACCACGGTGCACGCCTTCAAGGCCGGCGTGCCCTGGGAGATCGCCGTCGTGCTGGGCGGCCTGATGGCCATGGTGATCGGCGTCGTCTTCGCGTTCGCGGCGCTGCGCGTCAAGGGCCTGTACCTTGCGCTGTCGACGCTGGCGCTGCAGTTCGTGATGGACTGGGTGATCTCGCACGTGCCGGCCATCAGCGGCGGCGTCGGCGCCACGCTGCAGGCGCCGGCGATGCGGCTGCTGGGCCAGCCCATCAAGTCCGAGGTGGGGCTGTACTACGTGGCGTTGGCCTGGGCGCTGCTGGTGACCCTGTTCATGCTCAACCTGCGCCGCAGCGCGCTGGGCCGCGCGCTGGTGGCGGTGCGCGAGAAGGACTACGCGGCCGCGGTGATCGGCGTCCAGGCCTTCCGCTACAAGCTGGTGGCGTTTGCCACCTCGTCGTTCATCGGCGGCGTCAGCGGCGCGGTGCTGATCTTCACCTTCTATCACGCGGTGACGCCGGAGCAGTTTGCCGTCAACGTCTCGATCGAGCTGCTGGCGATGGTGATCGTCGGCGGCCTGGCCAGCATCATCGGCAGCTGGTTCGGCGCCGCCTTCATCCTGCTGATGCCGGGCCAGATCAACGCGCTGATCGCCTGGATCGCCGACCGGCTGGGCGCCGACATCGGCATCGAGACCTTGGCCCACCTGCCGCACGCGGTGTACGGCGCGTTGATCATCGGCTTCCTGCTGGTGGAACCGATGGGGCTGGGCAAGCTCTACGCCAACGTCCGAAACTATCTGATGGTGTGGCCCTTCGGCTATGCGCGGAAATGAACCACCCCCGAAGCGCCTTCAGCGCCTGCCCCTCAAGGGGGCGGCCCCGGCGGACCGGCGAAGCCGGATCCGCGGCGCCTGCTGGGCGGGCCAGCAGCAAGCGGGTGCACTGACATGACCGCCACCTCGTCGAACGTCCTCTCGCTGAACAACATCGAGGTCATCTACGACCGCGTGGCGCTGGCGATCAAGGGCGCCTCGCTGGACGTGCCGCAGGGCGGCATGGTGGCGCTGCTGGGCGCCAACGGCGCCGGCAAGAGCACGCTGCTGAAGGCCGTCAGCGGGCTGCTGAAGGCCGAGCGCGGCGAGATCACGCGCGGCGAGGTGCACTTCCTGGGCGAGAACATCGACGCGCTGCCGCCGCAGACGCGGGTGCGGCGCGGCATCGTGCAGGTGCTGGAAGGCCGCCGCGTCTTCGAGCACCTGACGCCCGACGAGAACCTCGTCGCGGCGTCCGCCGTGCGCGGCACCGCGGCGGCCGAGATGCAGCGCGACCGCGACCGCGTCTACGGCTACTTTCCGCGCCTGGCGCAGCGCCGCAGCGCGCAGGCCGGCTATTTGTCGGGCGGCGAGCAGCAGATGCTGGCCATCGGCCGCGCGCTGATGACGCGGCCCAAGCTGCTGATGCTGGACGAGCCCAGCCTGGGCCTGGCGCCGTTCCTGGTGGCCGAGATCTTCGACATCGTGCGCCGCATCAACCAGGACGAAGGGCTGTCGGTGCTGCTGGTCGAGCAGAATGCCATCGCCGCGCTGGAGGTGGTGTCGCAGGGCTACCTGATCGAGGGCGGGCGCATCGTGATGCACGACAGCGCTGAAGCGATGAAGAAGAATCCCGACATCCAGGAGTTCTACCTGGGCGGCCGCGAAGGCCGCGATTTCAACGAGATCAAGCACTACCGGCGCAGGAAACGCTGGTTGTCCTGATGCCGCGTCCTTTCACACCACGAGCAGGAGACAGACCATGAAGCTCAACGTCCTGACCACCCTGGCCGCCACGGCGCTGGTTGCCGCCAGCGGCGCCGCGCAGGCCCAGATCAAGTACGGTCTTTGCTACGACCTCAGCAAGGCCTACACCTTCGTCACGCCGCAGATCGTGCAGGCGGTGAAGGACTACGCCGACCTGCTCAACGCCAAGGGCGGCATCGAAGGCCAGAAGATCGAGATCATCGCGCAGGACCACGGCAACGAGCCGCAGCGCGGCATCGAGTGCTACGAGAAGCTCAAGCGCGAAGGCGTGATGATGTTCGACTTCCTGTCGACGCCGGTCTCGCGCGCCGTGCTGCCGCGCGCGATGGCCGACGGCAACATCATGCTGCAGAGCTTCGTCGGCCGCGGCGACGCGATCGACGGCGACGTCTTCAAGTGGATCTTCCCGATCGGCCCGACCTACTGGGGCCAGGTGGCCAACGACGTGCAGTACATCAAGACCCAGAGCAAGGGCAACCTCAAGGGCGTGAAGATCGGCTTCCTCTACCCCGACTACGCCTTCGGCCAGGAGCCCATCCCCGTGCTGAAGACGCTGGCCGCGAAGGAAGGCTTCGAGCTGCAGTTGTTCCCCAACCCGCTGCCGGGCAAGGACCAGGCGGCGGTGTGGACGCAGATCCGCCGCAGCAACCCCGACTGGATCATCAGCTGGAACCTGAGCGCCATGCACGTCGTGGCCGCCAAGGAAGCCAAGCGCAACGGCATTCCGCTGGACAAGATGATCGTCGTCAACTGGTTCAACGAGGTCGACATCGCCAACATCGGCGCCGCCGAGGCCAAGGGCATCAAGCGCGGCACCAACGTGGTGGGCGGCAAGGACCATCCGGTGATGAAGCAGATCGAGGCCGAGCTCTACGCCAAGGGCAAGGGCAACGGCGACGTCAAGAACATGAGCGACATCTACTACAACACCGGGCTGGCGATGTACTCGGTGATGTTCGAAGGCACGCGGCTGGCCATCAAGCAAGGCGGCCTGCCGCTGACGCCGGCCAAGATCAAGGCCGGGCTGGAGAGCCTGAAGAACTTCGACGCCAACGGCCTGATGTCGCCGGTGACCGTGACCGCCTCCGACCACGGCGGCGGCGGCAAGACCCGCGTCGACATGTGGGACGGCACCAAGTGGGTGCCGCAGAGCGACTGGGTCGCGGCCTACGGCGACGTGGTGGGCGCGGTGGTCAAGGAGCAGGCGGCGGAGTTCGTCAAGAGCCAGAAGTAGCCGCTGCGGGTGGCGTCGGTGGCGTCGGTGGCGTCGGTGACGCCAGCGGCGCCACCGTCAGCAGCACGGCGCCGCGTTCCACGGTGGCGCCGGCCGCGGCGTCCACGGCGGCCACGATGCCGTCGTGCGGCGCCGCCAGCCGCATCTCCATCTTCATCGACTCCAGCAGGGCCAGCACCTGGCCGGCGCGCACCGCGTCGCCTTCGCGCACGCGCAGCTCCAGCAGCTTGCCGGTCATCGGCGCGGTCACGGCCGCACCGGCCGCACCACCGGCGCGGCGCTGGGCTGCCGCTGCGGCGTTGACGGTCAGCACCTCCGTGTGGCGGCCGTCGCTGATCCAGACGCGGCCATCGTCTTGTCCGATCGCCAACGGCCAGGCCACGTCGTCCAGCAACAGCCCCGCGGGGCCGAAGCGCAGCGCGTGGCGGCGCGGCTCGCCGTCGATCTGCACCTGCAGCCGCGCGTCGGCGCCGGCGCCGTCGTTGCTGACCGCGGCCTTGCAGGCGCGGCCGCTGGCGTCGCTGCATTCGTACTGCGGCTGCAGCGGTGGCCGCGGCCCCGGCGCGTCCAGGCGCCAATGCGTGAAGCCAGGCCATTGCGACACCGGCTGCGCGGCATCGCCCTGGCGCGATTGCTCGAAGACCCAGGCCGCAGCCATCGCCGCGACAGCGTCGCGCCAGGCGGCGCGCGGCGGCCGGCGGCCGGCCAGCGCATCGATGGTGCCGGTGTGCGGCACCGCATCGGCCACCTCGGGGCTGGCCAGCAGCATCTCCAGGAATACCAGGTTATGCGCGAAGCCCGCCACGCGCGTCGCGGCCAGTGCCGCGCGCGAGCGCGCGATGGCCTCGGCGCGATCGGCGCCGTGGACGATCAGCTTGGCCAGCATCGGGTCGTAGTGCGGCGTGACGATGGAGCCGGCCTCGATGCCGGTCTCCACGCGCACCGGCCCCGGCGGCCACTGCAAGCGTTGCACGCGGCCGGTGGCGGGCAGGAAGTCCTGCTCCGGGTCTTCGGCGTACAGGCGCAACTCGATCGCATGGCCCTCGCAGCGCGGCTCGGGCAGCGCGTCCAGGTCCAGCTCGCCGGCGGCGGCGCGGAGTTGCAGCGCCACGAGGTCCAGCCCGGTCACGGCCTCGGTCACCGGATGCTCGACCTGCAGCCGCGGATTGACTTCCAGGAAGAAGAACTCGTCGCCGACGACCAGGAACTCCACCGTGCCCAGCGCGCGGTAGCCGACACGCCGGCCCAGCGCGACGGCGGCGTCCAGCAGGCGCTGGCGCAGGCCCGGCGGCAGCCGCAGCGCAGGGGCTTCCTCCACCACCTTCTGATGGCGGCGCTGCAGCGAGCACTCGCGCTCCCACAGGTGGCGCACGCCGCCGCGGCCGTCGCCGATGATCTGCACCTCGACGTGCCGGCCCTGCGGCAGGTAACGCTCGACCAGCAGCGACGCGTCGCCGAAGGCGTTGCGGCCTTCGCGCATCGCGGCGGCGATGGCTTCGCGGGCCTCGGCGTCATCGGCCGTTGCATCGACGATGCGGATGCCTTTGCCGCCGCCGCCGGCCGCGGCCTTCAGCAGCACGGCGCCGCCGAGACGCCGCGCCATCGCGGCCACCGCGTCGGGGTCGGCGCTGGCCAGCTCCGAGCCCGGGATCACCGGCACGCCGGCTTCGATGGCCAGGCGCTTGGCGGCGGCCTTGTCGCCGAAGTCGCGCAAGTGCCGCGGCTCGGGCCCGACGAAGGCGATGCCGGCTGCCTGCAGCGCCTGTGCGAAGGCAGCGTTCTCCGACAAGAAGCCGTAGCCCGGATGCACCGCGTCGGCGCCCACGGCCTGCGCCGCAGCCACCACGCGCTCGATCGACAGATAACTCTCGGCGGCCGGCGCCGGCCCCAGCAGCCGCGATTCGCCGATCTCGCGCACGTGCGGTGCCTGCGCATCGGCCTGGCTGTGCACCGTGGCCACGGCCAGCCCCAGGCGGCGCGCGGTGCGCGCGATGCGCAGGGCGATCTCGCCGCGGTTGGCGATCAGCAGTTTGTGGAATGGCACGGGCGTCCCCTCACATCCGGAGCACGCCGAACCGCGTCTCTTCGCGCGGCGTGCGCGCCGCCGCGTCGAGCAGCAGCGCCAGCGCGGGGCGGGTTTCCAGCGGGGCGATCACGCCATCGACCCACAGGTTGGCGGCAAAGTTGTAGGCGTCGGCGAAGCGCTCGTACTCGTCGCGGATCGGCTGCTTGAAGGCCTCGCGCTCGGCGTCGGTCCAGCTCTGGCCGTTGCGCTGCAGGATCTGCCCGCGCACCAGCGACAAGGTGGTGGCCGCCTGCTCCGGCCCCATGATCGCGGCGCGGCCATTGGGCCACATGAACATCGCATGCGGGCGGAAGGCGCGGCCGCACATCGCCAGGTAGCCGGCGCCGTACGAGCCGCCGGTGATCACCGTGTACTTGGGCACGTTGGCGGATGCCATCGCGGTGATGAACTTGGCGCCGGCCTTGGCGATGCCGCCCTGCTCGGCCTGGCGGCCGACCATGAAGCCGGTGACGTCGGCCAGGAACAGCAGCGGGATGTCGCGCTTGCAGCACAGGTCGATGAAGTGCGTGGCCTTCAGCGCGCTGTCGCTGAACAGCACGCCGCGGTTGGCCAGCACGCCCACCGCGAAGCCGTGGATGCGGCCGAAGCCGCACATCAGCGTGTCGCCGTAGAGCGGCTTGAACTCGTCGAAGGCGCTGTCGTCCAGCAGGCGCAGCAGCACCTCGCGGTTGTCGGACGGGTGGCGTGCGTCGCGGCTGATGAAGCGGTGGATCTGCTCTTGCGGCAGGCGCGGTGGCCGCGGCTCGGCGACGGCCCAGCGCCGCGCCGGCCAGCCGCCGAGGTTGGCAATGAGCCGGCGCGTGATGGCCAGCGCGTGCGCGTCGTCCTCGGCCAGGTGGTCGGCCACGCCGCTCACCGTGCTGTGCATCTGCGCGCCGCCCAGCGCCTCGGCCGCCACCGCTTCGCCGGTGGCGGCCTGCGTGAGCTGCGGGCCGCCGAGGTACATGAAGCCCTGGCCGCGAACGATCACCAACTCGTCGGCCAGCGCCGGGATGTAGGCGCCGCCGGCCGTGCAGGCGCCCATGACGACCGCGATCTGCGCGATGCCCTCGGCCGACATGCGCACCTGATGGTGGAAGATCGAGCCGAACTGCCCTTCGTCGGGAAAGATGCGCGCCTGGTCGGGCAGGAAGGCGCCGCCCGAATCCACCAGCGTGATGCAGGGCAGCCGGTGCTGCCAGGCCATCGCCAGTGCGCGCACGTGCTTCTTGCAGGTGATGCCGAAATAGGTGCCGCCCTTCACCGTGGCGTCGTTGGCGATCAGCATGCACAGCCGGCCGCTGACGGCGCCGATGCCGGTGACCATGCCGGCGCCCGGCGGCACGCCTTCGTGCAGGCCGGCGCCGGCGAGGTCGGCCAGTTCGAGGAAGGGCGAGCCGGGGTCCAGCAGCGCGTCGATGCGCTCGCGCACCGTCAGCTTGCCGCGGCCGCGGTGCAGCGCCTGCGCCTTGGCACCGCCGCCTTCGCGCGCGGCGGCGCGGCGCGCGGCCAGGTCGTCCAGCAGCGCGCGGTAGGCGGCCTCGTTCAGCGCCGCGTCGTCGTCGACGGCGGCGGTCATTGCAGGCCTTCGATGGCCGGCAGCGAGCGCCATACCAGCTTGACCTTGGCAGCGCCGGGCTTTTCGATGCTGCCGTGCGGCGCCAGCAGCACCTCGGCCTTGACGGCCAGCGCGCCGCGCACGCGCTGCTCGATGTCCTGCTTCAACGCCGGCAGCGAGAGGTCCGGCGGCTCGCCTTCAGCGCGCTCGACCAGCAGCTTGAGGTTGGCCTGGGTCGAATGGCCGTCGAAGTCGGCGATCACGCGCACCTGGCCCGAGACGGTGGGCCGCATCGCCTCGATCAGGTCCTGCACCGCGCTGGGGAAGAGGTTGACGCCGCGCACGATCAACATGTCGTCGGTGCGGCCGAAGCAGCGGATCATCGGCTGGCGCCGTCCGCAGGCGCATTGCGTGCCGGTCACCACCACGTGGTCGCCGCTGCGAAAGCGCAGCACCGGCGAGGCCTGGCGGTGGATGGCGCTGTAGACCAGCTCGCCGGTGGCGCCTTCCTCGAAGGGCTTGGGCTGGCCGCTGTCGGGGTCGATCAGCTCGGTGACGATGAAGTCGGGCGCCGTCATGTGCATGCCGGCCTGGTGCTCGCATTCGGCCCAGTAGATGACGGCCAGGTCGGTGCCGCCCATCAACTCGCATAACGGGGCATTCCAAGCCTCCTGGATGCGCTGGCGCAGCGCCGGGATGCCGCCGCCGGGCTCGCCGCCCACCACCAGGCGGCGCACGCCGAGCTCGCGCGCGTCGCGGCCCAGCAGCGCCTGCGCCGCCTCGGCCAGGTGGAGCAGGAAGTTGGGCGTGCCGACGATAGCGTCGGGCCGCAGGTCGACGGCGGCGGCCAGCAGCCGCTCGACGCCGCCGTCGGCGCCGATCGGGATGTCCAGCGCGCCCATGTACTGCAGCGCCTGGAAGATCGGCAACCCGCCGACGAAGCCCTTGGACAGCGAGAAGCCGTGCAGCACGCGGTCGCCCGGGCGGATGCCGCAGGCGAACAGGCTGCGCGCGCTGCTCTCCTGCCACATCGCCGCGTCCTGCCGGGTCAGCGCCACGTAGCTGGGGCTGCCGGTGGTGCCCGACGAGGCCTGCATCTGGATCACCTCGCCCGCGTCGGCGGCCAGGTGCTCGCCGAAGGGCGGGGCGGCGCGCAGGCTGTCGCGCAGTTCCTGCTTGGTGGTGAAGGGCACGCGCGCCAGGTCGGCCAGCTCGCGCACGCTGTCGGGCTTGAGGCCGGCGTCGCCCAGCTTGCGCCGGTAGAAGGCCGAGCGCGACCACAGCCAGTCCATCTGGGCGCGCAGCCGCGCGGTCTGCAGCGCGCGCAGCGGCGCCGGGTCCAGCGCTTCCACCGGCGACAGGAAGGGCAGGGCCGCAGCGGCGGCGGCTTCTTGGTGGACGTAGGCGATCATGGCGACGGCTTCAAAGATACTAACATTTGTTAGTTTATCGCCGCGGGCAGGCGGCGTGCCGCGGGCTGTACCATCCAGCCCCATGAAGCTCGCGACCGGCACCGTCGTCAACGGCAAGATCGTCCTCGATGGAGACGCCCTGCCCGAGGGCACCGTCGTCACCGTGCTCGCGCGCGAGGGCGACGGCAGCTTCGTCGTCCCGCCGGAACTGGAGCAGGAGCTGGACGAGTCGATCGCCCAGTCGCTGCGCGGCGAAACGGTCGGCGTCGCGGAAGTCCTTCGCAGGCTGCGCGCCCATTGACGGGCCGCGCGACGGGCTGTGCTCGCCGTTGAAGTCACGCCGCGAGCGCTGGCTCAGCTCGAGCGGGCGGCCAAGTGGTGGGCGATCCATCGACCCGCGGCACCCGGTGCCATCGCCGACGACTTCGAGGCGGCGGCCAAGCTCCTGGCGCTTCAGCCCGGCATCGGCGAACGCAGCGCCTCGCGCAAATACCCCGAACTGCGTAGCCTCCAGCTCGACCGCGTCCGCTACGACGTGTACTACCACGTGCTCCCGGGGAAGGTGGTCATCCTCGCGTTCTGGCATTCCAACCGAGGCTCGGCACCCAGGCTGTAGGGCGCGGTGACGCCCGGCGCTAACGTTTTTTCTGGCCGGCAGCCAACGCCTGATCCGCACCCACCACCCCGAACGCCATGCGCGTGTACTGCCGCACCAGGGCCTGCACGCCCAGGCGGCCGTCGCGGCGGTACCAGGTGCAGACGCCGCTGAGCATGGCGATCAGCGCGTACGAGGCCACGCGCAGGTCGCCGGGATCGAACAGCCCGGCGCGGCGGCCGGCGGACAGGATGGCGCGCAGCCGTTGCTCATAGACGTCGCGGCGGGCCACGATGTCGGCGCGGTGCTCTGGCGTCAGGCTGCGCAGTTCGGCGTTGCCGATGAACACTTCGTCGCGCCGCGCGGCATGAAAGCCGATGTGGAAGGCGACGAAGCGCCGCAGCGCGTCGGCCGGGTCGGCGGCACCGGCCAGCGCGGCGTCCAGGCCTTGCATCAGCTGCTGCATCGTGTCGGTCAGCAGGCCGTGCAGCAGCGACTCCTTGGACTCGATGTGGTTGTAGAACGAACCCGCCTTGACGCCGATGTCCTCGGCCAGCATGCGCAGGTTCATGCCCTCGAAGCCGTGCTGCGCGATGAGGCGCGTCGCCGCGCGCTTCATGTCGAGGATGGTGTCTTCGGTGCTCTTGCCGGCGATGCGCGCCATGGCGCCATGGTAGCGAAAGCGGCGGCGCTTGCTGTTTGCGTGGTGCGGGTCGTGGCGTGGCGTGACCTGCGGATGCCGAGGCGGCAAAGGGCCACCCGGGCCGCCCGCGGCGCTTCAATGGGACGGTCCGCTGGCGCGGACTGCCTTGCGGTGCTCGGCCTCGTGGCCCGCCGAGAAACTCGCTGCGCTCACTTCGTTCGCTGTCCTCGGACAGTCTCGGCGAGTTTGATGACGATGCGCGCGAGTACGCGCGCGGCCACGAGCCCTGCGCTCCTCAGCGCCCCATAGGCGCGCCGCAGACGGCCCGGGCGGCCCTTTGCGGAACCGGCGGTAGCATGCCACTTGTTGGCCTGCCGCGATGCGCAGAAACAGGAAAGACGCGCCTGCCCTCAGCGCCGCGACTGCGCCAGCAACTCGTCGATCAACCGATCCTTTTCCTGCCACTGCAGGTCCATCCACTCCGCGATGCGCTGGCGCAGCGCGCGGTCGGCCACCGGGTCGCCGCCCAGCAGTTCGGGCGGGATGGGGCGCTGCTGCACGCGCACGATCACCGGCCCTAAGCGGCCGCTGAGCAGTTGCCAGAAGGTCGGCGCGCCGCCGGGGTAGACCAGCGTGACGTCGAGCAGCGCCTCGAAGACTTCGCCCATGGTGGCCAGCGCGACGCCGAGGCCGCCGACCTTGGGCCGCAGCAGGTGGCGGTACGGGCTCTTCTGGGTGGCGTGCTTGGCGGCCGTGAAGCGCGTGCCTTCGACGAAGTTGATCACCGTGGTGGGGATGTGCTTGAACTTCTCGCACGCCGCGCGCGTGGCCGCCATGTCGCCGTGGCGCGCGCCCTTGCCCTGGCCGCGGGCCATGAAGGGGAAGTCCAGCGCCCACCAGGCCAGGCCGATCACCGGCACCCAGATCAACTCCTTCTTCAGGAAGAACTTCAGGAACGGAATCCGGCCGTGGAACACGCGCTGCAAGACCAGGATGTCCACCCAGCTCTGGTGGTTGGGCGACACCAGATACCAGCCGCGGCGGTGCAGGCCCTCAACGCCTTGCACGTCCCAGGGGGCGGACGACACCGCGGCGATCCAGCCGTTGTTGACGGCAACCCAGGCCGAGGCCAGCGCATTGAGCGCGCGGTCGCAGCCGCGGCGCAGCGCGCCTTGCGCCGGCAACAGCAGCTTCAGCAGCGCCGGCGGCACCATCAGCAGGCAGAAGAACAGCGTGCTCAGGCCCAGCAGGGCGCCGGTCAGCACGCCGCGGACGGGCGCGGGCAGCAATCGCAACATGGTCGGGTTCGGGACAAACGCAGGCCGCCGGCTTCGCGCCGGCCCGGCAGCATAGCGGGGGCCGCGGCGTGCGGCTTGTCCGGGGTCAGACGCCGACCGCCGCCCGCCCCGCACGGCTGCGCGCGATGATGGTCTTCATGATCTGCGCGGTGCCGTCGCCGATCTGGAAGCCCAGCACGTCGCGCAGGCGCTGCTCCATCGGGCCGCGGTCGTAGCCGCCGTGGCCGTGCATCAGCAGGCACTGGTGAACGGTCTCGTAGGCGAGTTGCGGGCCCCACCACTTGCACATCGCCGCCTCGGCGGTGTGCGGCAGGCCGCGGTCCTTGAGCCACAGCGTCTGCAGGCACAGCAGCCGCGCCGCTTCGACCTGCGTGTCCAGCGCCGCCAGCGTGTGGCTCACGCCCTGGAAGGCCGCCAGCGGCTTGCCGAAGGCCTGGCGCTCGGCCACGTGGGCCCAGGTCTCGTCCAGCGACTGGCGCGCCACCGCGAGCACCTGCAGCCCGATCAGCGCGCGGCTGAAGTCGAAGCCCTGCATCACCTGCACGAAGCCGGCGCCGGGCGCGCCCAGCAGATGCCGCGCCGGCACGCGCACGTTCTCGAAGTGGAGGCTGCCGCGGCCGATGGCGCGCTGGCCGTGGCAGTCGAAGCGGGTGCGCGTGATGCCGGGCAGATCCATGGGGACGAACAGCGCCGAGACGCCGCGTGCGCCGTCCTCGACCTTGCCGCTGCGCGCGAACACCACCGCGGCATCCGCCTGGTCGGCGGCGCTGATGCTGGTCTTCTCGCCGTTGAGGATCCAGTCGCCGCTGCCGTCGGCCGCGGCTTGCATCTTCAGCCGCAGGTTGGCGGCATCCGACCCGCCGCGCGGCTCGGTCAGCGCGATGGCGAGCAGCGCCTCGCCCTGCGTCAGGCGTTGCAGCCAGGGGCCGACCAGCGCCGGCTCGCCGTGTTCGGCCAGGATCTGCGCCAGCAGCGAGGCCAGCAGGTTCACGTAGCTCATGCTCAGGTCGGCGCGCGCGACCTCCTCGTGGATCACGCCGGCGGCCAGGCAGCCGGTGCCGAGGCCGCCGAAGCGCTCCGGCAGCTCCGGCGCGATCAGGCCCAACGCGCCCATCTCGCGCATCAGGCCGCGGTCGAGCACGCGGGTGCGGTCGCGCTCCTGGAAGCCGGGCGCGACGCGTTCGGTCGCGAAGCGCCGCGCCTGCCCGGCCAGCGCGCGCAGGTCGTCGTCGAGGTAGGGGTTCACGCGGCGACTACTTGGCGTACTTGCGGAAGTCGGGCTTGCGCTTCTCGTTGAAGGCCTTCACGCCTTCCTTCGATTCGTCGGTGTCGTAGTAGAGCTTGAGCGCGTACATGCCCATGCCGGCAATGCCGGCCTGGTGCGCGGTGTCCATGTTGAAGCTGCGCTTGGCGATGGCCAGCGCGGTGGGGCTCTTCTCGGCGATCTCGTCGGCCCAGCGCTGCACCTCGGCGTCGAGCTCGTCGTTGGGCACCACGGTGTTGACCAGTCCCATCGCCAGCGCTTCCTGCGCCTTGTAGCGGCGGCACAGGTACCAGATCTCGCGTGCCTTCTTCTCGCCCACCACGCGCGCCAGCAGCGCCGTGCCGTAGCCGGGGTCGACCGAGCCGACCTTGGGGCCGACCTGGCCGAACTGCGCCTTGTCGCCGGCGATGGTGAGGTCGCACAGCGTGCACAGCACGTTGCCGCCGCCGATCGCGAAGCCCTGCACGCGGGCGATCACCGGCTTGGGCACGTCGCGGATCGCGGCGTGCAGTTCCTCGATCGGCAGCCCGATGGTGCCGCGCCCGTCGTACTGGCCTTCGTGCGCCGACTGGTCGCCGCCGGTGCAGAAGGCGCGGTCGCCGGCGCCGGCCAGCACGATGCAGGCGATGGCCTTGTCGTAGCCGGCCTTCAGCACCGCGTCGATCAGCTCCTCGCAGGTGCGCCCGCGGAAGGCGTTCATCTTGTCGGGGCGGTTGATCGTGATCCAGGCCGTGTGGCCGTTCTTCACGTCGTAGAGGATGTCTTCGTAATGCACGTTGGCTCCTTCAAGGGCGCATGGGGTTGCAATCAAACCAGGAACCCCAGCGGCCGCAGCGGATCCGGCTTTGCCGGTCCGCCAGCGGCGCCCCCTTGAGGGGGAAGCGCCGCAGGCGCTTCGGGGGTGGGTCCGGTCATCCGTTCATGGTCAGGCCGCCGGAGACGCTGAGCACCTGGCCGGTGACGTAGGCGGCATCGTCGCTGGCGAAGAAGAGGACGGCACCGGGCAGGTCGTCGGGCTGGCCGATGCGGCCCAGCGGGATCGAGCGGCGGAAGGCTTCCTCCAGCTTCTCGGGGTTGCCGGCGCCGAGCTTGTAGTCGGCGAACAGCGCGGTGTCGGTCGGCCCCGGGCACACCACGTTGAAGGTGATGCCGTGGCGCGCATGCTCGCGCGCCAGCGTCTTGGTGAAGGCGACCAGCCCGCCCTTGCAGGCGGCGTAGACCGCCTCGCCCGACGAGCCGACGCGCGCCGCATCCGACGCGATGTTGACCACGCGGCCGGCGCGCCGCGCCACCATCGCCGGCAGCACCGCGTGGTGCATGTGCAGCGCGCCGGTGAGGTTGATGGCGATCAGCCGCTCCCACTGCTCGGGCTGCGTCTTCAGGAAGGGCGCGAACACGTCCCAGCCGGCGTTGTTGACCAGCACGTCCACCGGGCCCAGCGCGGCGGTGACGGCGGCCACCGCGGCGTCGACCTGCGGGCGCTGCGTGATGTCGCAGGCAAAGGCCTGCGCACGGCCGCCGGCCTGGGTGATGGCGGCGGCCGTGCGCTCGGCCGCCGCGAGGTCGCGGTCGAGCGCGGCGACGAGCGCGCCCTCGGCCGCGAAGCGCCGCGCGGTGGCGCCGCCGATGCCGCCCCCCGCGCCCGTGATCACCACCACCTTGCCGTCGAATCGAGCCATCGCCTGCCGTCCCTTGATCCCGTGTTGATGCCGTTGATCATGTCAATACATAGACGTATCATAGGGCTATGCCGCCTCGCTCACAAGTCACCCGCCGATCACCGGTCTCCGCAAAAACCCTAGGTGACTCTGAGCAGGCGGCGCGCATCGCGCTGGCCAACCGGCTGTTCTTCCGTTTGTATCAATGCGCCAACATGTTGCATAAGACCGGCACCCGGGCGGTGGAGGCCGAAGGGCTCACCACGCAGCAGTGGGCGGTGCTGGGTGCGGTCTCGCGGCCGGCGGCGGCGCGCGGCATGGCAGTCAATCAATTGGCGCGTTACTTGATGGTCAGCCGGCAGAACCTGTCGGGCGTGATCGGCCGCATGGAGCGCGCCGGCCACCTGCGCTGCGAGAGCGACCCCGAAGACCGGCGCTCGCGCCTCGTGCAGCTCACGCCCTCGGGCCGGCTGCTGTGGCAGACGCAGGCGCTGCCCAAGATCCATGCCTACTACGGCCAGGTGCTGGACGGCTTCTCGATCAACGACGGCGCGCACGCGCTGCACTACCTGCTGAAGATCCTGCACAACATGCAGCGCATCGACACCCCGGACGAAGACCAGCCGTCGGCCGCCGTGGACGAAGAGGCCGAGCCGGCCGGCGCGGCCGCACGCGCGCTCAGACCGCGCAGCTCCGGAAGCCGCAGAAGGCGTGGTCGGCCGCCGGCGCCATGAAGCGCCGCGCCTTGGGGTGGCGCCAGCGCGGCGCGGTCGCGGTGGAGGCGCCTCGCAAGACGCCGAGCTTGCCGCCGCCGGTTGAAGATGACGACGGCACCGCGTCCAGGCTGCCCGGCGTGGCCGCGTATCCGGGCCAGGGACGGGCGCTGCCGGCCGCCCATTCGAAGACGTCGCCCCAGACGTGGCCGCGGCTGCGCGCCGTCAGCGCGGCCAGTTCCCACTCGGGCTCGGTGGGCAGGCGGCGGCCGGCCCAGCGGCACCAGGCCTCGGCCTCGTGGCGGCTGCAGTGCAGCACCGGCTGGCTGGCGGGCACGCGCTGCAGTTCGCCCTGGCGCTGCAGCAGCACGCCGCCGCGCAACTGCTCCACGTCGCGCGGCGCGCGGCGCGCCGTCTGCTGCAGCCAGTCCCAGCCGGCGTCGGTCCAGCAGTCGCGGCGGTCATAACCACCATCTTCGGCGAACTCGATGTAGCGGCCCCAGTTGACGGGCTGGGCGTCGATCTCGAACTCGGGCACCGACAACTCATCAGCCCAGCGCTCGTTGTCGGGCACCAGGCCGCCGGGGCGGCTGCCCAGGCTCAGGCGCGCGGCAGGGATCCACAGCGGCTCGCGGTCGTTGCGCGCCGGCGGCGGCTGCCAGGGCGGCGGCGGCTCGCCCTGGCGGCGCAGCTGCAGCGCGGCGGCGCGCTCGGCCAGGGTCTCGTTGAGGCGGTCTTCGTGCAGCAGCGCCTGGCGGAAGAAGAACAACGCGTCGTCGCCATCGCGGTCACGATGGCCCGCACCGGCCAGCAGGTCCAGCGTGACGTCCAGCGTCTCGGCGAGATAACGGCGCAACTCATCGGCAGCAGGCGGTTGACTCGCCGGACTGCCGAACCAGCCGTCGGCCGCCGGCACCACCGAGGCCAGCCGCGGCGCCGAGGCGTCGGCCTGCTCGCCGCGGCTGCGCTGCACGTTGCGGGCGATCCAGTATTCCTGATACCAGCCGGCGTGCGCGACGAGCTGCCGGGCCGAAGGGCCGCCGCCGGCGTTGCCGTCCTGGCCGCGGCGCTCGAACACCTCCAGCCAGCGCAGCGCCAGGTTGCGGGCGTCGATCAGCGCCAGCGACAGCAGGTCAGGCCCGGCGTGGCGGATCGCCTGCGGATCGTCGAGCGCGGCCGCGCGCAGGCTCATCGGGCAATCTCACTGTCCGACCAGCCCGTTGCGGATCGCGTAGACCGTCAGCTCGGAGTTGTTGGCCAGCTGGAGCTTCTCCAGCACGCGGGCGCGGTAGACCGACACCGTCTTGGGGCTGAGCATCAACTCCTCGGCGATGTCGGCCAGGCGCTTGCCCGAGGCGATCATCACCAGCGTCTGCAGCTCGCGGTCGGACAGCTTCTGATGCGGCTGCTCGGCGGCCGGCGTGGTGAGGCTGTCGACCAGCATCTGCGCGATCTCGGGCGTCACGTACTTGCGGCCCTGGGCCACGGTGCGCACCGCGTTGACGATGCTCTGCGGGTCGCCGCCCTTGTTGACGTAGCCGTAGGCGCCGGCGCGCAAGGCGCGGATCGCGTACTGGTCCTCGGGATACATGCTGACCACCAGCACCTTGACGGCCGAGCCCTCGTCCTTCAGCGCGTGCAGCGCATCGAGCCCGCTGCGCCCGGGCAGGTTGATGTCCAGCACCAGCACGTCGCAGCCTTGCTGGCGCATCAGGCCGCGCAGCTCGGTGTAGTCGCCGGCCTCGCCGACCACCTGCATGTCGGGCGCGTCGGCCAGGGTGTCGCGGATGCCGCGGCGGATCAGCGCATGGTCGTCGCAGAGGATGACGCGGATCATGGCGGCGAGGGTGGCGTCTGCGAAGGTTAGAGGGCCGACCACGCGGACGGGTCGTGGTCGCGATTGTCGTCGCCGGCCTCTTCGGCCGGCATCGGGGCGGCCCTGGATTGTGAGTCCAGCGGCACCGACAGGATCAGCGTGGTGCCGCCGGCGCCGCTGCTCAGGTCGATCCAGCCGCCGACCGTGGACGCGCGCTCGTGCAGGCCGCGGATGCCGAAGCTGCTGGCCTTGGCCAGCTCGCCGCGCGTGAGGCCGCGGCCGTTGTCGCTGACCTCCAGCGACAGCACGCCGCCGCTGGCCGACAGGTCCATGGTCACGCGGCTGGCCTGGGCGTGCTTGCTGATGTTGGTCAGCGCCTCCTGCGCCGTGCGATAGGCCACCAGCGGCACGCCCTCGGGCAGCGGCCGGACTTCGGTGCCGATGTCCTCGCTGCCGCTGCGGAAGCCGCATTCGATGCCGGTGCGCTTCTCGAAGCGGCCGGCCAGCCACTGCAGCGCCGGCACCAGGCCCTGCTCCAGGATGGCCGGGCGCAGGTTGTGCATCACGCGCTGGCTGGCGCCGATGGCGTGCGTCACCGTCTCCAGCGCCGAGACGGCGCGCTGCTGCACCGCGGCCTCGCTGCTGTGGCGGCGGATCCAGTCGATGTCGAACTTCAGCGCCGTCAGCGAGCCGCCCACGTCGTCGTGGATCTCGCGCGCGATCGCGGCGCGCTCGGCCTCGACGCGGGTCTGCAGGTGGCGCGCCAGCTCGGCCAGGCGCTGCTGCGACAGCGCCAGCTCGCGGTCGGCCTGCAGCTTGGCGGCGTGGGTGCGGGCGGCGTCGATCGCGTGCTCGAGCGCCGGCGCCAGCCGCGCCAGGTGGCTTTTGAGCAGGTAGTCGCTGGCGCCGCTGCGCATCGCGGCCACCGCGCGGTCTTCGCCGATCTCGCCCGAGACCAGGATGAAGGGGATCGTCGCGTCGCGCGCGCGCACGATCTGCAACGCGTCGATGCCGCTGAAGCCCGGCAGATTGAAGTCGGAGACGATGGCGTCCCAGGCCTCGCCGAGCGCGCGCTCGAACTCGGCCCGGGTCTCGACCCGGTGCAACTGCACCCGCAGGCCGCCGCGCAGCAACTGGGCCAGCACCAGGTCGTGGTCGAGCTCCGAATCCTCCAGGTGCAGGACGCGCAGGGTTGGCGCCTGCGCCTGCGCTTGGGGCAGCGTGGGGGCTGACATGCGGCCAGTATCGCAAAGCCGGGTGCGGCGGCCGGCAGCGACTTTCGTCACGGTGACGGAAAGGCGCCGGAAAAGCGCGCTTGTTCCCCTCAATGTCGCGAGGGTTGCTGCCGACAATGCTTCGGAGGGCAGACCTGCATGGCTTGCCCGCGTGTCGCCTGGACGACTCCCGAACCCGAACCGCCGCTCTTCAAGCCCGATGCTCGCCTCGCACCAAGAACCGCCGCCGCTGGCCCTGCCGGTCCTGGCGGCCACCGAGCTGCAGGATCACCTGCTGGTGGCCAACAACGACCTGGAGCGGCTGCAGCGCCTGCTGGACGACGCCAGCCAGGCGCTGATGCAGCACTTCACGTATGCCTCGGAACACATGGACGCCGCGCTGGTTCACCTGCAGGCCGTCAGCCAGGGCGAGCCGCCGCGCATCCGCGAGGCACGCCAGACGCTGGCCCACGCGATCACCGCGCTGCAGTTCCAGGACATGGCCAGCCAGCTCATCGCCCACACCAGCCGCCGGCTGCGCAACTGCGCCGACCGCCTGGCGCGCGACGCGCTGGGCGATGACGACGAGGACGGCTGCGCCGTCGTCGACGAGACCCCGCTGCGTCCCAATCCGGTGACGCAGGACGAAATGGACGCCGGCTCGATCGAGCTGTTCTGAACCCCCGCCGCACACAAGCACCCAGGAGCCTTTGCATGCACTCGATCCTTGCCGTCGACGATTCGGCCTCGATGCGCCAGATGGTGAGCTTCACGCTCAAGAACGCCGGCTTCAACGTGGTGGAGGCCGTCGATGGCCAGGACGCCTACGAGAAAGCCAACAGCCGCGACTTCAACCTCGTGCTGACCGACCAGAACATGCCGCGCATGGACGGCATCAGCCTGACCAAGAAGCTGCGCGAGAACCCCAAGTTCAAGGGCACGCCGATCCTGATCCTGACGACCGAGAGCAGCGACCAGATGAAGCAGGCCGGCCGCGCCGCGGGCGCCACCGGCTGGCTGGTCAAGCCCTTCGACCCGACCAAGCTGATCGAGGTGATCGGCAAGGTCATCCGCTGACGCGCCGGTCCGCCGACAACAGGAATTGCGAGGAGTGCCCCCCATGGCCGAGCAGACCCACAGCAGCGCCAGCGCGAACGCCGGCATCGACCTCAGCCAGTTCTTCCAGGTCTTCTTCGAGGAAGCCGGCGAGAACCTCGAGCAGATGGAGCAGATGCTGCTGGCCATCGACGTCGAGGCCGCGGGCGACGAGGAACTGAACGCGATCTTCCGCTGCGCCCATTCCGTCAAGGGCGGCGCGGCGACCTTCGGTTTCACCGACGTGGCCGAGCTGACGCACCAGATGGAGACGCTGCTCGACAAGCTGCGCCGCCACGAGCTGGCGCCCACCGTGCCGATGGTGGACGTGCTGCTGCAGTCGGGCGACGCGCTGAAGGCGCAGCTCGCCCGCCACCAGGGCAACGGCGCCGCGCCGGTGGACACCGCCGAGCTGCTGGCCGCGATCCGCGGCCTGGTCGAAGGCCCTGCCGCCGCCGCGCCGGCGCCGCGCACGGTGGCCGCGGCCGCCGCCGGGGTGGCCGCGCCTGCCGCGGTACTTGCGACCACTGCGGCCGCGCCCGGCAAGCCCGGCGCCCGCGCCCGCGTGCTCACCGTCGGCCCGCTGCAGGACCCGCAGCAGGCCGAGGCGCTGTTCGAGCTGTTCCGCGAGATCCCCGACCTCGGCAGCATCGACGCGCTCGACGGCGGCCAGGCCGCCGACGGGCTGCGGCGCTTCCGCATCATCACCGCGACGCCTGACGCCGAGCTGCTGGACCTGTGCACCTTCCACGTCGCGCGCGAGCAGCTGCGGCTGGACGACGCCGGCGCCGGCTACGGCTTCTTCCCCGGCTCGCCCGGCGCGCCGCACGAGGCGCCGGCGGCCGACCCCGGCTACGGCTTCTTCGACGACGCGCCCGGCGCGCCGGCCACGGCATCGGCCGTGCCGGCGCCGGCCGCGCCCGCGCCCGTGCCGGTCGCCGCTGCGGCACCGGCGGCGCGCGTCGCTGCGCCCAAGGCCGAGAAGGCGGCGGCCGCGGCCAACCCCGAATCGAGCACGCTGCGCGTCTCGGTGGAGAAGGTCGACCAGCTCATCAACCTGGTCGGCGAACTCGTGATCACGCAGGCCATGCTGGCGCAAAACGGCAAGGGCGTCGACAGCGCGCTGTACCAGCAGCTCAGCGCCGGCCTGGCCGACCTGGAGCGCAACACCCGCGACCTGCAGGAAGCGGTGATGTCGATCCGCATGATCCCGATGTCGATGGTCTTCAACCGCTTCCCGCGCATGCTGCGCGACCTGGCGGGCAAGCTCGGCAAGAAGGTCGAGCTGGTGACGCAGGGCGAGGCCACCGAGCTCGACAAGGGCCTGGTCGAGAAGATCACCGACCCGCTGACCCACCTCGTGCGCAACAGCTGCGACCACGGCATCGAACTGCCGGCCGAGCGCGCCGCCAAGGGCAAGCCCGAGACCGGCACCGTGACGCTGGTGGCCAGCCACCAGGGTGGCAGCATCGTGATCGAGGTGCGCGACGACGGCCGCGGCCTCAACCGCGGCAAGCTCATCGCCAAGGCGCGCGAGCGCGGCATCGACGCTCCCGACTCGATGAGCGACCAGGAGGCCTTCGCGCTGATCTTCGCGCCGGGCTTCTCCACCGCCGACGTGGTGACCGACGTGTCCGGCCGCGGCGTGGGCATGGACGTGGTCAAGCGCAACATCACCTCCCTGGGCGGCACGGTGGAGATCGACTCCGCCGAGGGCTACGGCATGACGGTGCGCGTGCGGCTGCCGCTGACGCTGGCCATCATGGACGGCATGAGCGTGGGCGCGGGCGAGGAGTGCTACATCCTGCCGCTGTCCAGCGTGGTCGAGTCGTTCCAGGTGCAGGACGGGATGGTCAAGACCATCGGCGGCAGCGGCCGCGTGGTCGAGGTGCGTGACGAATACATGCCGGTGATCGACATCGAGCGCGTGTTCGACGTGCCGCGCTTCGACTTCGAGCGCGTCGCCAACATCATGGTCGTCGTCGAGGCCGAGGGCGGCCGCGTGGCACTGCTGGTGGACGAGCTGCTCGGCCAGCAGCAGGTGGTGGTGAAGAACCTCGAAGCCAACTACCGCAAGGTGGACGACGTCTCCGGCGCCACCATCCTGGGCGACGGCCGCGTTGCGCTGATCCTCGACATCGGCGCGCTGGTCCGCCGCTCGCGGCACTAGGGCCTGTTAGCGCGATGGGAGGGCTCGCGTGACTCAGCAAACAGCCGCCAGCAAGGCGCGCGGCGCAGCCCATGCTGCGCGCCTGGGCAAGCCGTGCAACGCCGCTGGCGGCAGCCAGGCGGCGGCGCGAGCCCTCCCATCGCGTTAACAGGCCCCGGCCGCACAAGCCATCGCATCGATGCGACCACCGCTCAATCAGCTCGGCCGCATGACGCAGCACGAGGCCTCGCGGGTGCGGCATCCGGCCGGCGCGGCGCCAGGCCTGCGCGACCCGGCCTCGCGCCTGGCGCAGGCGCGGTCCGCGGTCCGGCTCGCGCCGGCCGCGCTGACGAGATCTCCCGACATCAGCGCCGGCAGCGCCGGCCGATAAGCCAAGCAGCAGCACCGCCCGGAGCCCGGGCCTTCATCACTTCCCGCCAAGCGCACAAGGAGTCAACCATGGACATGATCACCGACGCCGCCGTCGTTGCCCGCCACGAGGCGACCCGCCACGCCGGCCAAGGCAGCGCCACCGCGCCGGCCGCCGAGGGCGGCGAGTTCCTCACCTTCCGCCTGGGCGGCGAGGAGTACGGCATCGACATCCTGCGCGTGCAGGAGATCCGCTCCTACGAGCAGCCCACCCGCATCGCCAACGCGCCCGGCTTCATCAAGGGCGTGGTCAACCTGCGCGGCGTGATCGTGCCCATCATCGACCTGCGCCTGAAGCTCGGCTGCGAGACCGCCGAGTACAACGCCTTCACCGTGGTGATCGTGCTCAACGTGCGCGGCCGCGTGGTCGGCGCGGTGGTCGACTCGGTGTCCGACGTGCTGGAGCTCAGCCGCGACCACATCAAGCCCGCGCCCGAGCTGCAGAGCAACGTCGAGGCCAATTTCATCACCGGCATCGGCAGCGTCGGCGACCGCATGTTGATCCTGATGGACATCGAAGGCCTGATGAGCAGCGCCGACATGGGCCTGCTGAACTGACCACCGGCAAGAGATTCCGACCGCAGCGGCGACGATCGCCGCCGATGGAGCAAGCAAGGATGAACACGAGATTGACGATCGCCGCGCGTCTGTGGCTGGCCATTGCGGCCGTGGCGCTGGTGCAGACGCTGCTGTTCGGCGGCATCGCCTGGCACGGCCTGCAATTGACGCAGGACAACGCGGCGGCCGAGGCTCGGCTGCAGCGCATCACCGACCTGGCCTCGCGCTGGGCCGGGCTGACCGAGACCAACGCGCAGCGCGTCGTGGCCAGCGTGGTCGGCGCCGATCCGGCGGTCGGCGCGCACTTCGCGCCCGAGATCAAGGCCACCACGGCCAGGATCAACGAGCTGCAGAAGGAGATGGAATCGCTGGTCGCCGGCGACGAGGAAAAGGCCCAGCTCGCCCAGGTGGCGCAGCGCCGCAAGGCCTACATCGCGGCGCGCGAGGCTGCCGTGGCGCTGCGCGCCAACAAGGGCGACGCCGCTGCCGCACAGGCGCAGCTGCGCGACGTGGTGCTGCCCGCGGTGACGGCCTACCTGGGCGCCCAGCGCGCCCTGGTCGACCTCGAGCTGCGCCTGGCCGACCAGCGCCGCGAGGCCTTCGTCGACGCGCGGCAGCAAGGCCTGTACATCGGTGCCGGCGTGATCGCGCTGCTGCTGCTTGGCCTGGTGGCCGGCGGCCTGCTGATCGTGCGCAGCATCGTCGTGCCGCTGCGCGGCGCCGGCGACGTGGCCCAGCGCATCGGGCAGGGCGACCTCACCGCCGAGGTCGACACCCGCCGCGGCGACGAGGTCGGCGATCTGCTGCGCGCCGTGGCCGCGATGCGTGACGCGCTGCGCCACGTGGTGTCCCGCGTGCGCCAGTCGACCGACACCATCCAGCAGGCCTCCGCCGAGGTGGCGAGCGGCAACATCGACCTCAGCCAGCGCACCGAGAGCGCCGCCGCCAGCCTGCAGCAGACCGCCAGTGCGATGGAAGAGCTGACCGGCACCATGCGCCAGACGGCCGACGCCGCGCGCACCGCCAGCCAGCTGGCGGCTTCGGCCAGCAGCGTGGCCGGGCGCGGCGGCGAGGTGGTGGCCCAGGTGGTCGCGACGATGGACGACATCAACACCAGCAGCCGCAAGATCGCCGACATCACCGGCGTGATCGACGGCATCGCGTTCCAGACCAACATCCTGGCGCTCAACGCCGCGGTGGAAGCGGCACGCGCCGGCGATCAGGGCCGCGGCTTCGCGGTCGTCGCCGGCGAGGTGCGCAGCCTGGCGCAGCGCAGCGCCGAGGCGGCGCGCGAGATCAAGAGCCTGATCGGCGCCAGCGTCGAGCGGGTGGAATCCGGCGCCCGCCTGGTGGGCGAGGCCGGCAGCACGATGGGCGAGATCGTCGGCAGCGTGCAACGCGTGACCGACATCATCGGCGAGATCAGTTCCGCCGCCGAGGAGCAAAGCCGCGGCATCGGCTCGGTCAACGACGCGGTGACCCAGCTCGACCATGCCACGCAGCAGAACGCGGCGCTGGTGGAAGAGTCGGCCGCCGCGGCCCAATCGCTGAAGGACCAGGCGCGCACGCTGACGACGCTGGTGGCCGGCTTCACGGTCGATGCGCAGGGCAAGGCGGTGGTTGTCCCGGTGGCCGTTGAGCCGCCCGTTTCGAACGTGAAGCCGACGGCGCCGGCAGCAGCGGTGGCCAAGCCCGCTGCCGTGGTGGCCGCGACCCCGCCGGCCGCGGCGGAGGCCCCGGCCGGCATGCCGGCGCCGGCATCCGATTCGGCGGCACCCGCGACCACACCCGCCCCCGCCCCCGCGCGTCTGGCCGAACAAGCCGTCGCCGCGGCGCGCCGGCCGCCGCCGGCCAAGGCGACCAAGGCCGCGAAGGCAAGCAAGCCCAACACGCCAGCGCCCAGGGCTGCCGCCAAGACCGCGGCGCCTTTCGTGGCGGCCGCAGCAGCCGCCGCGCCGTCCAAGGCCACGGCTGCCAGCGCCGACGACGACGGCGACTGGGAGACGTTCTGAGCGGCCTGACCCGCTCGACGATGCGACCGGCGCGCCGGGGCTACACCGCCCCGGCGCGCCGCAGCGTTTCCAGCACCGGCCGGCGCAGCACCTCGCGCAGCCCCCACCAGCCGGCCGCCAGCGCCAGCACGGCCCCAGTCGCGGCGCCGGCCAGTGGTACCCAGGGCGCAGGGTTCCAGCTGAACTCGAAGGCGTAGCGCGCCAGCGCCCAGCCGATGGCCACCGCGGCCAGCGAGGCCAGCGTGCCGGCCAATGCGCCCACGCCCAGCAGTTCGGCGCGCTGCACCTGGGCCAGCAGCTTGGCGCTGGCGCCCATCGCACGCATCACCGCGAACTCGCGCGCGCGCGCCTCGCGGGTGGCGCTGATCGCCGCGAAGAGCACGATCAGCCCGGCCACCAGCGTGAAGCCGAACAGGAACTCCACCGCGCGGATCACCTGGTCCAGCACACGCTGCACCTGGCCGATCGAGGCCGAGACATCGACGTTGGTGATGTTCGGAAACTGCTTCAGCAGCTTGTTGTCGAAGCCCGGCACGGCCGGCGCGCGGAAGGCGCTGATCGAGGTGCTGGGCAGCTCGGGCATCGCCGACAGCGGGAACATGACGAAGAAGTTGACGTGCATCGAGCCCCAGTCCACCTTGCGCAGGCTGGTGATGCGCGCTTCCTTGGTCTGCCCGGCGATGTCGAAGCGCAGCCGGTCGCCGAGCTTGAGGCCCAGCGTTCCGGCCAGGCCTTGCTCGACCGAGAGGCCGTCGGCTTCTTCCGGCGTCCAGCGGCCGCCGGCGAGTTGGTTGTGCGCCGGCATTTGCGCGTCGTGGCTGAGGTTGAACTCGCGCTCGACCAGGCGCCGCGCGCGGTCTTCGCTGAATTGCTCGGGCGTGATCTCGCGGCCGTTGATGGCCACCAGGCGGCCGCGGATCATCGGATACCAGTCGTAGCGCTTGACGCCGGCATCGGCCAGTGCCTGCTTGAAGGCGGGCCCCTGATCGGGCTGCAGGTTGATCACGAAGCGGTTCGGCGCGTCCGGCGGCGTCGCCTGGCGCCAGGCGCCGATGAGGTCGGTGCGCAGCAGCACCAGCAGCACCAGCGACAGCAGCCCCACCGACAAGGCGCTGACCTGCAGCACCGCGAAGGCCGGTCGCGCGGCCAGCTGCCGCGTGGCCAGCACGAGCCAGCGCGGCGCGCTGGCACCCATCAGCCACCAGCGCGGCTCGCCGGCCTCCGGCACCAGCCGGCGCAGGATCTGCACCGCGGCCCAGGCCAGCGCGGCGAACAAGGCGATCGCCAGCGCGAAGCCGCCGACCGCGATCGCGCCCAGCTTGAGGTCCGACGACACCGCCATCAGCAGCGCGACGAAGCCGGCGGCGCCGGCGCCCAGCACCAGCAGCGAGCTGGTCTTGAGCCGGCCGACGTCGCGCCGCATCACGCGCAGCGGCGGTACGCGCGCGAGTTGCAGCACCGGCGGCAGCCCGAAGCCCAGCAGCAGCGTGAAGCCCACGCCCAGCCCGAACAGCGCCGGCCACGGCCCCGGCGGCGGCAGCTCCACCTCGACCAGGCCCTTCAGCAGCCAGAAGAAGACGTTGTGCACCAGCAGGCCCAGCAGCACGCCGGCGCTGCTGGCCAGCAGGCCGACGAAGGCGAACTCCAGCGTGTAGGCGCCGGCAATGCGGCGCTGCGACAGCCCCAGCACGCGCAGCATCGCGCAGTCGTCCAAGTGGCGCTCGGCGAAGTCGCGCGCCGCGATGCCCACCGCCACCGCGGCCAGCAGCGCCGCCAGCAGCGCCACCAGGTTGAGGAACTTGCCGGCGCGGTCCAGCGTCTGCCGCATCTCGGGGCGGCCGCTGTCCAGCGAGTCGATGCGCAGCCCGCGCAGCCCTTGCTGCTGGATGTGCGCTTCGGTCCACTGCACGAAGGCGCGCACCGGCGCGTCGCTGGCGCCCGGCGCAGCCACCGCCAGCCGCCAGCTCACGCGGCTGGCCGGCTGCACCAGGCCGGTGGCGGCGAGGTCGGATTGATGGATCAGCACGCGCGGCGCAAAGCTCATGAAGCCGCCGCCGCGGTCGGGCTCGACGACGATGATGCGGCTGATGCGCAGGCTGGCGTCGCCCAGCAGCAGCGGGTCGCCGACCTTCAACTGCAACGCGTCGAGCAGCGCTTCGTCGACCCAGGCGCTGCCGGGCTCGGGCGCCGCGGCCACGGTCTGCACCGGCCCTGTGGGGCTGGCGCGCAACTGCAGCCGGCCGCGCAGCGGGTAGCCGGCGCTGACGGCCTTCAGCGCCACCAGCCGCGTCGCGCCGCCCTGGTTGTCGGCCGCGCGCGCCATGCTGGGGAAGACCGCGCTGGTGGCGGTCTTCAGCCCCAGCGCGCGCGCGCGCTCGGCGATCGCCGGCGGCGTGGGCTGGTCGCTGCTGATCACCGCGTCGCCGCCCAGCAGCTGGCGGGCGTCGCGCGCGAGGCCGGTGTTCAGCCGGTCGGCGAAGAAGCCGACCGCGGTCAGCGCAGCCACCGCCAGCATCACCGCCACCGCCAGCAAACGCAGTTCGCCGGCGCGCAGGTCGCGCACGGTCTGGCGCCAGGCCAGCATCAGCACCGAAGGGGAACGAGGGGGCTTGTCCATCGGGCGCCACGGTAGCGCATGCGGGCGCAGGCCCCACGAACGCTGCGTGCAAGACCCTTGAACGGCAGCGCCGCGCCGCGGTGCTTCAATGGCGGCATGAACATGCTGCTGCCCACCTTGTACCTGTCCCACGGCTCGCCGATGACGGCGCTGGAGCCCGGCGAGGCCGGCTCCTTCCTGCGCCGCCTGGGGCCGGCGATCGACGCTGCCTTCGGGCGGCCCAAGGCCATCCTGGCGCTGTCGGCGCACACGCTGACGCGCGAGCCGGTGCTGCTGGCCGGCGCGCGGCACGAGGCCGTCCATGACTTCTCGGGCTTTCCGCAGGCCTTGTACGAGTTGCGCTACGACGCGCCGGGCGCGCCGGCGCTGGTGCCGCGCGTGCAGGCGCTGCTGGCCGAAGGCGGCTTCACCAGCCACCGCGTCGACGAAGGCGGGCTGGACCACGGCATCTGGACGCCGCTGCGCTACGCCTACCCCAAGGCCGACGTGCCGGTGCTGCCGCTGGGCTTTTCGCCGCAGTGGGCGCCGGCGCGACTGCTGGCGCTGGGGCACGCGCTGGCACCGCTGGCGGCCGAGGGCGTGCTCGTCATCGGCAGCGGCAGCCTGACGCACAACCTGCGGCTGCTGTTCGGCGCCGCCGCGCGGCCGGCGATGGACGCGCCGGAGATCGCGCCCAGTGCGGAGTTCCGCCACTGGGTGGCCGAGCGCGCCGCCGCCGCCGACTGGGCGGCGCTGAACGACTACCGCCGCCAGGCCCCGCACGCCGCGTTGATGCACCCGACCGACGAGCACTGGCTGCCCTGGTATCCCGCTGCCGGCGCTGCCGGCGAGGGCGCGGTGGGCCTGCGCTTGCACGCCAGCGTGACCTACGGCAGCCTGGCCATGGACGCCTACGCCTTCGGCCCGCAGGCCGCGCGCTTGCAGGCGGCGTTGGACGAGGTCGGCGAGCCGGTGCCGGCGGCCTGAATCCCCTTGCCCCTGGCGGGTCCTCGCTTGCTACGATTCCCTCCCGTCCGCGCAACCGCCGTCCGAGAACCCGCCATGCTGATCGCCGTCTGGATCTTCACGCTGCTGCTGATCGGGCTGTGGAGCGCGCTGGCCTGGGGCCTCTCGGCGCTGCTGGCCACCGACGGCGCCTGGCTGGCGCAGATCGGCCCCTGGCTCAGCCACCTGCCGTTCGGCGCCTGGCTGGAGACCTGGTATCCCACCTGGCTGGAAGACGCCCACCTGCTGCTGGGCCTGCTGCACAACGCGCTGGCGTGGCTGGGCGGTGCAGCACCGACGCTGGTGTGGATCGCGTGGGCGCTGGGCGCCGCGGGGCTGCTGCTGATGGGCGCGCTGCTGAGCCTGATCGTCGTGCTGGCGCGCAAGACCATGCCGCCGGCGCAGCCGCCGCGGCCGGCGGCCGCGGCCTGAAGCTTGGCGCCCGGGTCAGGCGGTCGGACGGTTAAACGGCCAGACGGTCAGACGGCCAGGCGCCCGGCCACCGCGTCCAGCTCGCGCCGCCAGCGCGCCTTGACCTCGGCCGGCACGAAGCTGGCCTCGAAGCTGTTGGCCGCCAGCTGCCGTGCATGCGCTGCGGTGAGCTGGGGCAGTGCGGCAAAGGTCTGCAGGTAGTTCTGCACCACGTAACCGCCGAAGTAGGCGGGGTCGTCGCTGTTGATGGTCACGCACAGGCCGGCGTCGAGCAGCGCCGGCAGGTTGTGCTGCGCCAGGCTGTCGAACACGCGCAGCTTGACGTTGGACAGCGGACACACGGTCAGCGGCACGCGCTCGCGCGCCAGGCGCTGCACCAGCGCCGGGTCTTCGGTGCAGCGCACGCCGTGGTCGATGCGTTCGACCTTCAGCACGTCGAGCGCGCTTTCGATGTAGGCCGGCGGCCCTTCCTCGCCGGCGTGGGCCACCGCATGCAGCCCCAGCTCGCGGGCACGTGCAAACACCCGCGCGAACTTCTCCGGCGGATGCCCGCGCTCGCTGCTGTCCAGCCCCACGCCGACGAAATGCGCCCGCCAGGGCAGCGCCTGTTCCAGCGTCTGCAAGGCGGCGTCTTCGCTGAGGTGGCGCAGGAAGCACAGGATCAGCGCCGCGCTGATGCCGAACTCGGCGTGCGCGCGCCGGCAGGCGTGGGCCAGGCCGAGGATCACCGCCTCGATCGGCACGCCGCGCTCGGTGTGGGTCTGCGGGTCGAAGAAGATCTCCGCGTGCACCACGTTGTCGGCCGCGGCGCGCTCGAAGTAGGCCCAGGCCATGTCGAAGAAGTCCTGCTCCTTCAGCAGCACCGAGGCGCCGGCGTAGTAGATGTCCAGGAAGCTCTGCAGGTCGGTGAAGGCATAGGCCGCGCGCAGCGCCTCGACGCTGGGGTACGGCAGCTCGACGCCGTTGCGCGCCGCCAGCTTGAAGATCAACTCGGGCTCCAGGCTGCCTTCGATGTGCAGGTGAAGTTCGGCCTTGGGCATGCGGCGCAGCAGGGCGGGGAGGCGGGAGCGGTTGGGCAACGTCATCTGGGCGCCTGCGGTGGGACCGGATGCGAGCACTGTAGCGCCGCGCTTCAGAAACCGTCGACGCTGTCGTCGTGACGGCGGCTGTTCGCCTTGCGCCACAGGTGCGGCAACAGCAGGTGTAGCGGCATGCGCTGCAGGTGGTAGCGGGCCAGCACCAGGGTTGCGCTTGCCCGCTGGCGAAGCGCGATCTCGGCGTCGGGTTCGGCGGGCGTCAGCACGGCATCGAACAGCGGTACGAGCCAGCCGCGACGTAGCCAGCCGAGCCGCGTTTCCTGCATCGCGGCGGCAGCGTCGTCGGGCACCGGCGTGCCCAGCCAGCGGGTGCAGAAATGGCAGGCCAGGGCCAGCGGTTCAACCAAGCCCAGTTCGGCCGCCCGCCGCGGCAGTTCATCCCAGAACCCGGTCTCGCAACTGCCGAAGTGCCGCATCATGCCGTCCAGGTCCACCAGATCGCGGATGCGTTCCACCGGTTCGGCGTCCAGGAACAAATGGGCGGCGCTGTGCAGCACCTGGTCGACCGGCGCAAACACGCTCCAGTGGGGCCAGCCCGATGGCCTGCATCGCCGCAGCATCAGCGCGATGTCAACCCGGGTGCGGGCCACCGGCGGCAGGATGTCGTGGTGCAGATCCAGTTCGACCGGGTGGATGTCGTGCCGCATCGGCGGTACTTCATGGCTCCACTCGGCGTAGTAGCGCCGATCGTAGGCGTCCAGTTCAGCCTCTTGCCAGCCGGCTTGCACCAGCGTCTGCTGGACCGACGCCAGGGTCGACTTGGGCACCAGCATGTCCAGGTCCGACGGCAGCCGACCGGCCGCGATCGGCAGGCCCTGGGCCATGTACGCGCAACCCTTTAACAGCACGATGGGCCGTGCGTGGTCGGCCAACACGGCTGCGATGCGGGTTGCAGCCCAGCGGATCACCATCGAACGGTGCTGCGAACTGCGCCGCTCGGCCAGCAGCAGCCGGGCCGGCTGCGGCGGCACCGCATCCGTCAGGCCTGCGGCCTGCAGCGATTCGGCCAGACGGGCCAGCAGACGCAGGCGGCGCGCCAGCCGCACCACGCGCTCCCATTCGGCCAAGTCCCACGCAAGTGCCTGCGCGGGGTCGCGCAAGGCCTGCAACCACTGCCAGCGCCGTGCAATGGTCCTCACGCTGCGGCACCCTGCCGCGCCCGCTGCAGCACCTGGGGCCACAGCGCGTCGAGGCGACCGATGGCGTCGTCCAGGTCGCTGTAAGTCAGTTGCCAGCCGATGCACCGGTGCAGCAGGTGCAGCACGGCGTCGAAGCCGTCGGCACCCAGGTTGCGGTAGTTGAACGCGTTGAACGCCAGCGACGAGAACAGCGCCTGCGGTGCCAGCGGCTCCAGCAGCGTGGGACTGCCTGCCACCCAGCGTGGCAGCACCACCGCACCCGGAGCCGCGCTTTCGTCGCGGCGCTGCACGGCATCGGCCTGCGCGGCCAGGTGGGCCACCGTGCCCTTGCGGGTCTTGGGGAAACTGGGCCCGAAGCGCGCTTGCGGCGCAAAAGCCTTGATGACGTCGATCGACGCATTCTTCAGCGCCACCGGCTTGAGCATGGCATGGAAGACGCGGCGGGTGGGGCAGAACGCGCCGAACTCGTCGGACAGCAGCCGCCAGCCGCGCAGCGACAGCGCGGCGGTGAGCGTGCTCTTGCCCGATCCGGGCACGGCCGGCAGCACCAGCGCCAAGCCGTCGCGTTCGACGACACCGGCGTGCAGGAGCAGCAGGTGGTTCAGCCGCTGGCCGATCAGCCAATTGCTGCCCCATTCCAGCATTGGCAGTGGGCTGTCAGCCGGAAAGGGCTCGAAGGGCGATGCGAAGTCACAGCTGAAGTGCACCTGCGGCCGCAGCCAGCGGCGCCAGCCCCGGCCTTGCCTCAACTGGACATGGATGTCGGCCCAGGGGCCGGCCGTCTGCAGCGGGAACAGTGCGTAGGCGGCCTGCAGTTGGCCGACCAGCGGCAACGAGTCACTGCGGAGCCTGATCGTAGCCGCGCCCAGGTTCAGCCAGATGCCGCTTTCAGCCAGATGGGTCGCCAGCCTGCGGGCATCGGTGTTGGCCAGCGGTTGCTGTGACAGTTGGCCAGGTGCCAGCGCAGTGCCGCTTAGCGCGGGGGCGCTGCGGCCTCCTCGATCAGGCCGGCCTCGATCAATTGTGTCCACGAGGGCCCGATTGTCGTCTCAAGTTCGCGGGCCTTGGCGCCCAAGTCCTGCGCCAGCGTGTGGCACACGCTGGCCAAGTCACCGGGCTGTTCGGCCAGCACCTCCAGGATGGCGGCGCACTCGTCATTGAGCAGCAGGGTTTCGCCCGTCAACGGGCTGTAGGCGGCCCATTGCGGCCCAACCGCCGCCACGCGAAGCCCGGCCGGGATTCCAACCAACTGCAAGCGATCAGGCCTTCAGCGAGGTCCAGCAGCTACCGCCCACCACCGAGCCGGTGCCGGCGGTGCCCACGCCAACCAGTTCCCCCGCCGAATTGAAGCGCAAGGCCGCCCACTTGTTGGACAGCGACCCACCCGGGTTGGTCGTGACAATGGCCCCTGTAACCGTGTTGGTACCCGGCTTGAACTGTCGCCATTCACCCGTCTTGGGGATGTCGGTATTGCCGTATCCGGAGCGCGCGAAGCCCGACAGCGAATTGCCCACCAAGTAATATTTGTTGTCAGCGCCAAGCAGCAACCGCGTCCGAAGGTATGTGTCCTGCGGCGTTGCGGTGATGGTGATCACCGCTGCCGTACTCGGCGAAGCGGTTGCGTTGGCCAGGCATTTCGAACTGCTGGCCGCCAGTGCGCTGCCGCTGCACAGCGTCAGCATTGCAGGCGCGCCGAAGGCGCCTCGGAGAAGCCTGCGCCGGGCGCTCGCGTTTGCATTGTCCACTTGGGTCTTTTCGATCACGGGCTGCTCCAATAACTATCGCTTGCGATGCAAGTTCCGCGCCATGCCTGGCCCGTACCGACGGCAAGTTGATTCGCACATCACAGCGTAGACCGGCTGCATCGGTGCAAAGGCGCTGCTTTCGACGCGGCAGCGAACAATTTCGGCATTTTGCGTCGCATAAGCCGCCTCAAATAGGGGCCTGGGCGTTGCGGACGCCAGATCCCCTCGTCTGCGGGGGGCCGGCGCGGAGCTTGGCCACAGTTGACCCTGTTCACCGCACTGTAAGAAACGGCGACACGACGGCCACGCACGCCGCTTGTAGGTTCAGACCGCCGCGCGGCGCCCAGGCCGACGCGGATCTTGTGCTGTTCCACCACGTGTGGCTTGGCGCTGCTCAACGCGGGCCAGTCCCGACGGGTTGAGGCTGGTGCCGCGACTTCCAGGCCCCATACAGCACGAACAAGCCCGGAATCAGGATCATGGCCCAGATGATCTTGGACAAGTTGGCCTGCACCCAGGGCACGTTGCCGAACAGGTAGCCCAGGGTGACGATGGAGCCCACCCACAGCACCGCGCCGCTGACGTCGAAGAGGCTGAACTTGCGCCGCGTCATCTCGGCCACGCCGGCGACGAAGGGAGCGAAGGTGCGCACGAAGGGCATGAAGCGGCCGGCGACCAGCGTGATGCCGCCATAACGCTCATAAAAGGCGTGCGCCTGGTCGAAGGCGCGGCGGTTGAACCACCGCGACTGCTCCCACTGGAACACCCGGCGGCCGACGAGCCGGCCGATGCTGTAGTTGGTCTGGTTGCCCAGCACCGCGGCGGCGATCAGCAGCGCGTAGGTCAGCGGCAGGCTCATCAGCCCCAGCCCGCACAGCGCGCCGACGACGAACAGCAGCGAGTCGCCCGGCAGGAAGGGCATCACGACGACGCCGGTCTCGACGAAGATGATCAGGAACAGCAGCGCGTAGACCCAGCTGCCGTAGCCGAGCACGAACTCGCGCAGATGCAGGTCGACGTGCACGATGAAGTCAACCAGCCACATCAAGAGATCCATCGGCCCCATTATCGGCAGCGTCAGGGGGGCCGCTCCTAGAATGCCCCGAGATGAACGCCGTGCTTTCCGTCACGCCGCGCCGCCCGATCCGCGAGCTGCCCGACGAACTGGTCAGCCAGATCGCCGCCGGCGAGGTGGTCGAGCGCCCGGCCTCGGTGGTGCGCGAGCTGGTCGACAACGCGCTGGACGCCGGCGCCGGCCAGATCACCGTGCGCCTGGCCGGCGGCGGCGTGCGCAGCACGGTGGTGGAAGACGACGGCGGCGGCATTCCCGCCGCCGAGCTGCCGCTGGCGCTGAAGCGTCATGCCACCAGCAAGATCGCCAGCCTGGCCGAGCTGGAGGGCGTCGCGACCATGGGCTTTCGCGGCGAGGCGCTGGCCGCCATCGCCTCGGTGGCCGACGTGACGATCACCAGCCGGCCGCCCGCCGCCGCGCACGCGATGCGGCTGGACGCCCGCGGCGGCGAGCTGCAGCCCGCGGCGCGCGCGCCGGGCACGACGATCGAGGTGCGCGAGCTGTTCTTCAACACCCCGGCGCGGCGCAAGTTCCTCAAGAGCGAGGCCACCGAACTGGCCCATGCGCTGGACGCCGTGCGCCGCCACGCGCTGGCGCGGCCCGAGGTCGGCTTCGCGGTCTGGCACGAAGGGCGGCTGGTGGCGCAGTGGCGCGCGCTGGCCAACCCCTTGCTCGACGACGCCGCCACCCAGCGCCTGGGCGAGGTGCTGGGCGCCGACTTCATGGCCGCCAGCCGCAGACTGGCGGTGCAGCGCGGCCCGCTGGCCTTGGGCGGCCGCGTCGGCCGGCCCGAAGCGGCGCGCAGCCGCGCCGACCAGCAGTACCTGTTCGTCAACGGCCGCTTCGTGCGCGACCGGCTGATCGCCCACGCCGTGCGCAGCGCCTACGAAGACCAGTTGCACGGCAGCCGCCAGCCGGCCTACGCGCTGTTTTTGCAGATCACGCCGGAGCTGGTGGACGTCAACGTGCACCCGACCAAGATCGAGGTGCGCTTCCGCGACGGCCGCGCGGTGCATGGCGCGGTGCAGGCCGCGGTGCAGGAGGCGCTGGCGGGCAGCCGGACGGCGGAGGCGGGCGTGGCGGTGGCGCCGCCGGCCGCCGTTGCCGCGCCGCTGCCGCCGTCCTGGCAGCCGTCGCTGGCGTTGATGGATTCGCCGCAGGCGCGCGAGCCGATGCCGGCCTGGCCGCGGCCGGTGACGACGACGACGACGGCAACGGCAACGCCGGGCCAGGGCGGCTTGTCGACCTGGGCCGCGCTGCGGCCGGCGGCAGCGGCCGAACCCGCCGAAGCCCCCGCCTGGCCGCTGGGCCGCGCGATCGCGCAGATCGGCGGCGTCTACGTGCTGGCCGAGAACGCGCAAGGGCTGGTGATCGTCGACATGCACGCGGCGCACGAGCGCATCGTCTACGAGCGCCTGAAGGCCGCGCAGGGCGCCGCCCCGCGGCTGCCGGCGCAGCCGCTCCTGGTGCCGTTGAGCTTTGCCGCCACCGCGGCCGAGATGGCCACCGCCGAGAGCGAAGCCGCGGCGCTGCAAGACCTGGGGCTGGACGTGGCCCCGCTGTCGGCGGCCACGCTGGCGGTGCGCAGCCGGCCGGCGGCGCTGCCCGATGCCGACCTGGCCGAGCTGACGCGCTCGGTGCTGGCCGAGCTGCAGGCCGTGGGCTCCAGCCGCGTGGTGCAGCGCTCGCGCGACGAGCTGCTGGCGACGATGGCCTGCCACGGCGCGGTGCGCGCCAACCGCCGGCTGACCGTCGAGGAGATGAACGCGCTGCTGCGCGACATGGAAACCACCGAGCGCGCCGACCAGTGCAACCACGGCCGCCCCACCTGGCGGCAGATCACGATGAAGGAACTGGACGCGCTGTTCCTGCGCGGCCGCTGAGGACGATCCTGATGACGAACCTAACGCTTCAAGTGAACGGCCAAGCGCAGGCCATCGCCGTCGACAACCGCACGCTGCTGGTCGAGCTGCTGCGCGACGAGCTGGGCCTGACCGGCACCCACGTCGGCTGCGACACCAGCCAGTGCGGCGCCTGCACGGTGCTGCTGGACGGCCACGCCGTCAAGAGCTGCAGCGTGCTGGCGGTGCAGGCCGCGGGCCGCAGCGTCACCACCATCGAAGGCCTGGCGCGCGACGGCCGGCTGCACCCGGTGCAGGACGCCTTCATCGCCTGCCACGGCCTGCAGTGCGGCTTCTGCACGCCGGGGATGATCATGGCCAGCGTCTGCCTGCTGCAGCAGCAAGCCGCGCCCAGCGCCGAGCAGATCGCCCATGCGCTGGAAGGCAACCTGTGTCGCTGCACCGGCTACGTCAACATCGTCGAATCGGTGCAGTTGGCGGCCAGGGCGCTGGCGGAGGCCAAGGCATGAACGCGCCCGACAGCATCGCCGCGCGCTACGGCAGCGGCCAGCGCGTGCGCCGCATCGAAGACCCGGCGCTGGTGCAGGGCCAGGGCCGCTACACCGACGACGTGGTGCCGCCGGGGCAGCTGAGCCTGGTCTTCGTGCGCGCCAGCGTCGCCCATGGCCGCATCACCGGCATCGAGCTCGACGCCGCGCGCGCCACGCCGGGCGTGGTGGCGGTGTTCACCGGCGCCGAACTGGCGGCCGGCGGCCTCAAGCCCATCCCCACCGCGCCGGCCTTCAAGCGGCCCGACGGCCAGCCGATGGCCGCGCCGCCGAAGCGGCCACTCGCTCATGAAATAGTCCGTTATGTCGGCGAGCCGGTGGTCGCCATCGTCGCCGAGAGCCGCGCCGCCGCCAAGGCCGCGGCCGAGACCGTTTTCGTCGAGACCGAGGAGCTGCCGGTCAACATGGACCCGGTGCGCGCGCTGATGCCCGGCGCGCCGGTGCTGTGGGCAGGCGCACCCGACAACATCTGTGCCGAGATGCGCCACGGCGACGCCGCCAAGGCCGCGGCCGCGTTCGCGCGCGCCGCGCACCGCGTGTCGCTGGACCTCGTCAACCAGCGCGTCGCGCCGTCGCCGATGGAGCCGCGCAGCGTGCTGGCCACCGTCGACGACGGCCGGCTGACGGTGCGCCTGTCCAGCCAGATGCCCACCGGCGTGCGCGCCGGCCTGGTCGACGCGATCCCGGGGCTGAAGACCGAGGACGTGCGCGTGCTGGTCGGCGACGTCGGCGGCGGCTTCGGCATGAAGACCGGCATCTACCCCGAGGACATCGCGGTCGCGTGGGCGGCGTGGACGCTGAAGCGGCCGGTCAAGTGGCAGGCCGAGCGGCTGGAGGAGTTTCTGTCCGCGGCGCACGGCCGCGACCTGACCAGCCGTGCCGAGCTGGCGCTGGACGCCGGCGGCCGCGTGCTGGCCTTGCGCGTGCGCTCGCTGGCCAACGTCGGCGCCTATCCGAGCACCACCGCGGCGGCCATCCAGCTGCTGATCGGCCCCTGGGTGGCGACCAGCATCTACGACATCCCGACCATCGATTTCAAGTTCACCGCGGTGCTGACCCACTGCGCGCCCACCGGCGCCTACCGCGGCGCCGGCCGGCCCGAGGCGATCTACATCACCGAGCGGCTGATGGACGCCGCCGCGCGCGAGCTGCAACTCGACGGCGCCGAGCTGCGCCGCCGCAACCTGATCCGCCCCGAGCAGATGCCCTACACCAACCCGATGGGGCAGACCTACGACAGCGGGCATTTCGAGAAGATCCTCGACCAGGGCCTGGCGCTGGCCGACTGGCAGGGCTTCGAGGCGCGCAAGGCCGAAAGCGCGGCGCGCGGCCGGCTGCGCGGCCGCGGCATCGCCACCTTCCTGGAATGGACCGGCGGCAACGTGTTCGAAGAGCGCGTGACGGTCGACATCACGCCCGACGGCATCATCGAGATCGGCTCGGCGACGCAGGCCATGGGCCAGGGCATCGCCACCAGCTACGCGCAGCTGGCGGTGGAAGTGTTCGACGTGCCGATCGAGCGCGTGCGCATCGTGCAGGGCGACACCGACCGCCTCAACGGCTTCGGCAGCGCCGGCAGCCGATCGCTGTTCACCGGCGGCAGCTCGGTGCGCGTGGCGGCCGAGCGCACGGTGGACAAGGGCAAGGAACTGGCCGCCGAGGCGCTGGAAGCGCCGCTGGCCGACATCGAATACCGCGCCGGCCGCTATTCGGTGGTCGGTACCGACCTCGGCATCGACCTCGCCGCGCTGGCCGGCCGCCAGGCGGGGCAGCACATCTTCGTCGACAGCACGTCCAACGTGGCCGGCCCCACCTGGCCCAACGCCTGCCACGTCTGCGAGGTGGAACTCGACCCCGCCACCGGCGCGGTGGCAGTCGTTGCCTACGCCTCCGTCAACGACATCGGCCGCGTCGTCAGCCCGGCCATCGTGCGCGGGCAGATCGACGGCGGCGCGGTGCAAGGCATCGGCCAGGCTCTGTGCGAGAAGATCCACTACGACGCCGACAGCGGCCAGTTGCTGAGCGCCAGCTTCATGGACTACGCGCTGCCGCATGCCGACGGCTTCATCGGCTTCAAGACCGCGTTCGACACCAGCATCCCGTGCAAGAACAACGCGCTGGGCGTCAAGGGCGTCGGCGAGCTGGGCACCATCGGCGCCACACCGGCGGTGGTCAACGCGGTGGTCGATGCGCTGGCCTCGGCCGGCCTCGGCCGCAACGCCGAGCGCGTGCAGATGCCGCTGACGGCCGAGACGGTGTGGCGCGCGCTGCGTGGCGACTTCGGGCCGCCGGTGTTTGCGGCGGCGGTGTGATCGTCGCTCGACGCAGGAGGCTGCGACCATGGCCGGCATGCTCAAGACCTACCAAGGCAGTTGCCACTGCGGCGGCGTGCGCTTCGAGGCCGACCTCGACCTGACCCAGCCCACCTACCGCTGCAACTGCTCGATCTGCCGGCGCAACCGCTTCTGGGCCGCCGTGGCGCGCGACGGCGACCTGCGGCTGCTGGCCGGCGAGGGCTTGTTGACGCAGTACCTGTTCAACTCGAAGAAGAACGAGCACTGGTTCTGCAAGGTCTGCGGCGTGCGGCCCTACGGCATCGGCACCGAGACGCCGATCGGCCGCATGTACGGCGTCAACATCGGCTGCCTGCAGGGCCTGTCGGAAGAAGAACTGGCCGCGATCCCCATCACCTACGTCGACGGCCTGAACGACCGCTGGCAGACCCCGCCGCCGTTCACGGCGCATCTGTAGCGGCGGGCGGGCGCTTCAGTCGCCGCCGGTCGACGTGCTGATGATGGTGCCGCGCACGCCGCCGATCCAGGCGGTGTGGGCATCCACCGTCGTCACCACGGACAGGTCGCGCCCGCTCGCCTGGGTGGGCTGCACCTCCCAGTGCCGGCCGCCGTCGCGCGTGCGCAGCACCAGCCCGCCGCTGCCGACGGCCCAGCCGTGGTCGGCGTCGGCGAAGGCCAGGTTGTAGACGGCGACGCGGGCCGGCAGCCGCCCGCGCTCGGTCCAAGTCTTGCCGCCGTCGCCGGTGAACCAGAGCACCGTCTGGTGCGAATCTCGCCACAGACCCTGGCTGCGCTGCAGCAGCCAGGCGTGGCCGGCATCCAGCACGAAAGGCGCAGCGGCGTTGCCGTCGTTGAGCGCAGCCGGCACGCTGGACGGCATCCAGGTCTTGCCGCCGTCGGTCGTCGCCCAATACACGGGCTGTTTGGCCCACAGGTCGTAGCCGTAGGTCATGCCGACCCGCTCGTCGGCAAAGACCCAGCCGTTGCCCCAGGACGAGACGGCCTGGGCCGGGATCGAGCGCTGCTGCCAGCTGTTGCCCGCATCGGCCGTGACGTGCAGTTGGATGCCGCAACCGGTGACGAAGTCGCACACGGTCACCTCGATCCAGCCGCGCTGGCCGTCGACAAACTGCACGCGGTTGGCCGCGGCTGCGGGCATCGGCCGCGCCTGCCAGCTGGCGCCGCGGTCCGCGGAGCGCCGCAGTTGGCCGCCGGACAGCCCCCAGCCCACGCCATCGCGCGTGAAGTGCAGTGAAACGTTGGGTGTCCCGGCCGTGAGGGGGCCGGCGGTCCAGTGCTGCCCGCCGTCGTCGGTGCGTGCCCAGCCCTGCTCGCTGAAGGCCAGGCCGCGCCGGCCGTCGAAGAACCACAGCCCGCCGACGTTCCACAGGCCGCCGTCGTAGGGCTGGCCACCTGGCAGCAGCTTCCACGGCGCGGCGGCGTCGGCCGCGGTGTACCAGCGCGAGCCGGCGCCGCCGAAGCCGTAGCCGAGCAGCAGACGCTGGCCGCTGCGGCTGGCGGTGCCCAGCTCGGTGCCGGCTTCCGGCAGGTCGCGGCTGCCGGCCTGGGCGTCGCCGTCGGCGAAGAGCCAGGCCCGCGGCTCGCCCGAGGCCAGCAGCCAGCCCTGGCGGTCCAGGCGCAGCAGCGTGCCGTAACCCCGCGTCGGCATCACATCGCCCACCAACTGCCAATGCTGGCCGCCGTCGCTGCTGCGCGCGCGCTGCCAGTCCGAGCGGAACGGCTCGCTGCCGCTGTCGATCGGCGCCGTGCGGAAGCTGGCCCACAGCGCGCCGCCGTCGGTGGGGCCCATGCCTCGCAGATCGACCAGCGCGGGCAGCGGCGGATCGACGACCGCGTCGATGGCCGTCCGGCCCTGGTCCAGCAGGCGCAGCAGCCAGTCGCTGCCGGCGGCGTTGATGCCGGCCACTTGCAGCAGCAGCTCGGTGTCGTCCAGGCGGGGGCTGCGCAAGGGCAGCCACAGGGGCGCCGGCTGCATCACCACGAAGGGGCCGGGCGCGGGGGCTCGCGGGCCGACATCCTGGAACGTCAGCCCCAGGTCGCGCGAGACCTTGGTCTGCACGCCGCCTTGCCACAGCGTCGGCCCCGCGGTGACCATGGTGACGAGCGCCGCCGCGTCGCGCCAGCTCAGGCCGCCGTCGGTGCTGATGCGGCTGACGTCTTCGCCATAGGGCTGCGTCGAAGCGGTCCAGCGCCTGCCGCTCAGCACCAGCGTCCTGGCGTCTGGCATCCAGGCGCCGCTGAGCAGGCTCAGGCCGCTGCCGTCCACGGTCTCCCAGGCGCCGCCGCCATTGCCGGTGCGCAGCAGGCGCCCGGTCAGCATCGAGGCCACGATGCCGTTGCGCGCATCGGCAAAGCGCAGCAGGTCCAGCCGGTCGAGCGCGGGGTCGGCGCCGTCCGCGGGCTGCTTAGCGCGCGGCACCGGCTGGGCCGCCCAGGTGGCGCCGCCGTCGCGCGTGGCCAGGATCGTCGGCCCGGGGCCGGCGGCCCAGCCCTGCTGTTCGTCGATGAACAAGGCGTCCACCAGGTCGTGCGCCCCCGCGGCCGGCGACTGCCAGCACCAGCCGCTGCGGTCGGGGCCGCTGCATCTGGCGCCTTCCAGCCGCGCAAAGGCGCCCACGCGCAGCGCCTGCTGCACCACCCGCCGCTCGCCGCCCGGCAGCATGACGCTCAAGGTCAACGTATAGGCGCCGCTGGCGGCATAACGGTGATCCGCCATGGCACCTTGCGCCGGCGCGCTGTCGTCGCCGAAATTCCACTCGATCGCCGCGCCAGCCACGGCCGGGCTGATCTGCGCCTGCCATTGCGCCGGCTGGCCGCTTTCCACCCGCGTGGGGCCGGCGATGCCGACCGTGGTCGGCGGCGTCGGGCCGACGGACCCGGTGCCGCCACCGCCGCAGGCGGCCAGCAGCACACCAGTGGCGGCCGCGAGGCCGAGCCGGACGAGGGGCAAGCGACGCATGGCCTGGGTCTCCGCGGGGATCGGAGCCCGAGCATAGCGGTCTGTGGGACAAAATTCCGCAGACTGCGATCACCCCACACGTCACGTCACGTCAAGTCACATCACTTGAACCGTCACCGACTTCGGCGCCCCCGCCTCGGCCTTCGGCAGTTCGACCTTCAGCACGCCCTCCTTGTAGACGGCGCGCACCTCGTCGACCTTCACCGCCACCGGCAGCGGCACGCGGCGCTGGAAGCTGCCGTAGGCGCGCTGCAGCACGCGCCAGCGGCCCTGGGTGCTTTCCTGCTCGAACTTCTTCTCGCCGCGCACCGTCAGCAGATCGGGCAGCACGTCGATCTGGAAGTCCTCGCGCGCCATGCCGGGCAGCTCCAGCCGCACGACCACGCGCTGCTCGTCCTCGAAGACGTCGCCGCCCACCACGCCCCAGCCGGGGTTGCCAAAGCCGGCGGGCACGTCGATGTCGGCGCTGGCCGGCAGGCCGGTCTGCTGGCCGGGCCGAAAGCGCGTCAAGGCTCCGGCGGCAGACTGGCGCAACTGGCCGAAGCCCTGCTCCACCCGGCCCCACAACGACTCGACGCCCTGCCTCAGTTCCTGCTTCAGATCGTCGACCTTCATGATGCGCCCCTGGTGCTCAGGCCACGTTGACGTCGATGCGTCGCGGCTGCGCGTGCTCGGCCTTGGGGATGCGCACGCGCAGCACGCCTTGCGCCAGTTCGGCGCTGACCTTGCCGGCGTCCAGCTCCTTGCTGAGCGTGAAGGCGCGGCGGTAGCGCGGCAGCGTCACCTCGGCGTGGCTGGACTCCACGCCCTGCGCCACGGCGAGCTCGATCTCGCCTTCGATCGTCATCTGGTCGCCTTCGATGCGCAGCGCCAGCTTGTCGCGCGGCACGCCGGGCAGGTCGGCATACAGCGTGATGCCGGTGCCGTCTTCCACCACGTCCACCGGCGGCAGCAGCGCAGCGCTGTTGCGGGCTTGCGTCGCCGTCACCGCGGGGGTTTGCGCGGCTTGCGTGGGTTGCGCGGATTGCGTGGTCTGGGTCAGGGTGTTCATGCTTTCACTCCTGCTAACTTTGAAAATAAACAGTCAATGGACAAAGCGCGTCTTCGAAGCCGACCTCTGCGCGAGCCCAGCAACCGCCGCGGAACCGGCTCCGCCGGGCCGCTGGCGGTGCCCCCCTCGGGGGGAGGCGCCGCAGGCGCTTCGGGGGGGGCTCAATTCACTTCGATGCGCCGCGGCTGCGCGGCGGCCTTGCGCTGCGCGGAGACGCGCAGCACGCCGTCGCGGAAGCTGGCGTTGACGCTGGCCGGGTCGACGTCGTCGGGCATGCTCACCACGCGGCGGAAGCGGCCGGCGAAGCGCTCGTTCAGGTGCAGCGTGGCCTTCGCATCGCTGGCCTCGGGCGTGGCGGCCTTGCGCTCGCCGGCGATGGTGAGCACGCCGCGGTCGAGGTGGACCTCGATCGACGCCGGGTCGACGCCGGGCGCGAAGGCGAACACCTCCACGCCGCTGGGCGTGCTGCCGACGTTCAAGGCCGGAAAGCCGCCGCGGCCCAGGCCGCGGATGGCAGGCGAGTAGTCGAACAGGCCGCCCACCTCGCGGTGCAGGCGGTCGAACTCGGCGAACACGTCGCGCGGAAACAGGGTGCGGTACATGCGGATCCTCCAATCGGGCGCTGGGGGGACAGGGCGGCAGTCGGCCGCCCCACTGCTTCCGAAAGTAGGCCCTGAGGCCGCGGTTTCAAGGGCCCGCAGAAGAGCTTCTGATCCGCGTCAAATGATGGGGCCGCCGAAGGCCCGGCGCCGGGCGGCTACTTGACCAGCCGCGTGCGCGCCAGCCGGCGCGCGTTGGCGGTGGCTTTGCGGTGCACCGGCTGCAGGCCCTTGCCCGCCAGCTGCAACCAGGCGGCCTGCCAGGCGACGGGCGCGAGCGGCCCGCGCCAGGCATCGAAGACCAGGCGCTGCTGCAGTCGCAAAGCCTCGGCCAGCATGCCCGTCCACGACTGCATGAAGGCCGCCTGCTTCTCGGCCACCATGCCGTGGAACTCCTTGCGGTCGCGTGCCGACGGCAGCGGCCCCGCGAGCGCGAGGCGCGCCGTCCGATGGGCCACCACCTGCGGCGCGGCGATCGCGAGTTCGGCCAGTTGGCGCTGCACGCTGATGGCACTGCGACGGGCGCGGCGGCGGGGTTGGCTGGGCATCGTGGTGGACGGAGGGTTGACGGGTGGTTGGCGGGTGCTTGATGGAAGGACTCAGGCCGCGGCCGTGCCGGCCAGCCGTTGGTAGGCCAGGCCCATCCAGCCCTCGGGCTTGAACGGCTGCCAATGCCCTTCGGCTTGCGCCAGGCGCTGGGCGACGATGGCCAGCACCATGGGGTTGAAGCCCAGGCCGCTGTGGCTGCCCAGCACGCGGATGTTCTCGTGCAGCGCGGGGTCGCCGTCGAGCGTGGCCTCCTGCGGCGGCACCACGCCGTCGGTCAGCGAATACAAGCAAGTCGTCGGCACCGGCGGCAGCACCCGCTGGCGCAGCTTTTTCACGCGCGGCTGCGCCACGTGCACGCCGGGGCCCAGCGGGTGGGCGACCAGCCGGTACAGCGCCTTGACCATCGCCGGGCTCTGGCTGCCGCTGTCGTCCACGCTGACCGGGCTGCCCAGCGTGACGACCTGGCGCACGCAATCGCTGGCCTGGTGCGCGCCGTAGAGCGCGAAAACGCCGCCCAGGCTCCAGCCGACCAGGCTGACGCGGCGACCCGCGGCGTGGTGCAGGTGGCGGATCTTCTGCTCCAGCGCCGTCGCGTGGCGGGCCTGGAAGCCGACGTTGCGGCCGAAGCCCCAGCTCTGCACGTCGTGCCCCAGCATCGAGAGAAACCAGCGCAGCGGCGCCAGCGTGGCCTCGTCGGCCATGAAGCCGGGCAGCAGCAGCACCGGGTGGCCATCGCCGCGCGGCGAGCGCATCAGCAGCGGCCAGCTGCCGGGCAGCATGGCCATCTCGAGCAGCGCCCGCCATTCCAGCAGCGAGTGCAAGGCGTGCGGCGGGCCGCGGTGAGGGTGGCGCTGGGTCATCGGCTTTCATTGTGGCGCAGCCGGGGCGCATCATCGCGGGGTCGCGGCGTGCTTTTGCCGCCGGGTTTGCGTTCATCGAATGGAGATGTCATGAAGATCCTGCTGGCGATCGACGGTTCCACCCACGCGCTGCAAGGCCTGCGCTGGGCCCTGCGTTGCGCGGCCGAGGGCCTGCGCTGCGAGTTCGTGCTGCTGAACGTGCAGGCGCCGGCCTCGCTGTACGAGGTGGTGACGGCGCACGACGCCGGCGTGATCGAGCAGGTGCGCAGCGCCGCCGGCGCCGACCTGCTGCGACCGGCCGAGGCGCTGCTGGAGGCCGCGGGCTTCGGCTTCGAGAGCGAGGTGGCCGGCGGCGCGGCCGAGCACCTGATCGTCGAGCTGGCCGAGAACTACCGCTGTGACCTCATCGTGATGGGCGCGCGCGGCCTGGGCAGCGCCGCGGCGGCCGGCCACGGCTCGGTGGCGCAGGCGGTGCTGGCGCATGCGTCGATGCCGGTGACGCTGGTCCGGTCCGAGGACGAGGCGGTGCAGGCGGTGACGGCCGAAGCAGCGGCCCAAGCAGCGGCCGAAGCAGCGGCCGAAGCCGGCCACTGAAGCGGGCCGCCGCGCGCCGACCGCCGCGGCGGCTACGGCCGATCGCGCGGCGCCACGCGGGTGTCCAGCGGTGGCGCCTGGTAGTCGGGCCGGAAGCGGCAGTCCGACGGGAAGCGCGCCAGCACCGCCGCGCAAGCGCTGGCCACGGCCTGCGGCGTGGGCTTGCGGCCTTCGCGCACCCAGGCCTTCAAGGCCTCGAGCAGCGTCACGTAGGTGGCGTCGCTGAGGTAGCTGTGCTCGGCGTGGTCGGTGTAGGTCTGCACCAGCGCGTCGGCGCGGCCGGAGCCGGTCATGGTCTGCGCGAAGCTGTGCTCCATCTCGACGAAGGCCGTGGGGTCGTGGATCGCGTGCACCGTCAGCACCGGCACCGGGATCAACCCGGTCGGGTCGGCGTCGGCCCCGAAGCGCGCCACCGCGGCCGGGTCGGTCGCATAACGGTCGACCTTGGCGTTCAGATCCTCGTCGTCGAGCGAGCCGCGGTAGTAGGCGCCGCGGTTGCCGAACACGTTGCCGCCGCCGCTGCGGTGCAGCGCGATGTCCTGGAAGTGGAAGGTGCCCCAGGCCAGGTGCCCGTGGATGCTGCGCTCGGGGATGTGCAGCACGTCGACCAGCGTCTTGACGCGCAGCGCCTGGTGCGGCGTGCGCTGCGCCGGCGGCTTGTCCAGGCCCAGGCAGTCGTCGGCGCGGCGGCGCAGCTCGGCGGCCGTCAGCCGGCTGCCCGCCGGCAGGCCTTGCCACAGCGGATAGGCCGGCTCGTCGGGCCGCGGGTGGTTGCCGCACAGGTACTCGTAGATCACGCGCAGGTCGAGCCGGAAGTCGTAGGCCCGCGTGCCGCCGGCCAGCACGCCGCTGGTCAGCAGCACGGCGTCGTAAGGCTTGTCCGCGCCGCGGGCCTCGGCCGCGCGCGCCGCCACGCTGGCGCCCCAGGACTGGCCGTGCAGCAGCGTCAGCCGCGGCTGGCCCAGGTGCTGGACGAACAGGCGCCGCAGCCGCTCGGTGTCCGCGGCGGCGGCGAGCACCGCGACGCCGCCCTGGGCGAAGCTGGACCCGGCCCAGGCGTAGCCGGCGCGCGGCACGATGGACCAGCGCTGCAGGTCTTCTTCCACCCGCTTCATCGTCGGTGCGCCGAGAAAAGGCCCGCCGTGCGCGTGCAGCACCAGGTCGCCCTGCTGCGGCGTCCAGCCCGCGGGCAGCGCGATCAGGTAGAACGCGCCGGCGCTGTCGCGGCCGCCCAGGCAGCGCAGGTCGGCGGGCAGGTCCTTGGGGCAGGGGCGCGGCTGCGGCGGGGCTTCGGCGACGGCGGCGGTTGCCGCAGCAGCCGTCGTCGATGCGGCGCGCGGCGCCGGCACTTGCGCGCAGCCGGCCAGCAGCAGCAGCAGCGCGGCGGACGAGCTCAGCAGGCGGCGCATCAGCATGCCGCCTTGATCGAGCGCCGCCGGCGGACCAGCAGCCCCAGCCCGGTCAACGCCAGCGCCAGCGCGGCCGGCTCGGGCACCGCGGCGGGCGCGAAGCCGAGCTGCAGGCTGGCCACCTGCTGCAGCCACAGCGCCTGCTGCGGGCTGATGCCGAGGTCGTGCGCCGCGATCTCGTCGGCGCCCAGCGACAGCGGGTCGATGCCGGTCAGCGTGCCGAACAGCGTCAGCGCGCTCAGGTACGAGCCGTACTTGCTGGCGTGCGTGCCGTCGTCCCACCACAGGTCGAGCAGGCCGTCGCTCTGCGCGTCGGCGGCATAGGGGTCGGGGGTGGCGTAGCCCATCGCGATGGCGCGCATGAAGGCATCGCCCACCGGCGCGATGCCGGTGATGCCGCCGCTGCCGTCGGCGCCCGCCGCGGCGGCGGCCGCGGCATAGGCGTCGCGCAGGTCGTCGGCCATGTCCTGCAGCGAGGCGTAGAACGACGGCGCCGGCGTGGTGGTGTAGCTGATCGCGCCCGTCACCGGGTCGGTCACCGTGGTGAACGGCGCGTTGACGAGGTTGGGCCGCGCCCAGGTCTGGTACAGGTAGACCTCGGTGTCGCTGCCGGCATGGGCGTTGGCCGGGATGTTGCGCAGCGTGCCGCAGCTGCCGGTGGTCGCACCGGTGATCGCCGCGCAGGCCGCGTTGCTGCCGCCGATCAGGTCGCGCTCGCGGTACGACAAGGCGCTGCCCTGGTGCAGGTAGTTCTCGATCAGGTTGACGTAGGTGTTGAAGTATGCGGGGTTGGACGACAGCCCGTCCTGCTTGGGCAGCGGCTCGTCGCTCTGCTCCTGCAGCACCACCTTGTCCCAGCTCTGGCTGGCGATGTTGCCGCGCAGGTCCCAGCCGGCGCCGTTGGTGTTGAGGAAATGGCCGCGCAGCGAGGCCGCGTTGCGCGTCGACAGCGAGACCTCCACGTCCAGCCCGGCCTGCACCGTGAACTGCTTGAAGATGCCGGCCACGCCGCCCCAGGGGTGGGGCTCGAACGCGTTGCTGCCGCTGCTGTTGACGGCGTTCATCGCCGCCGTCAGGTCGTGCACGTTGGCGGCGTTGTAGTTCATCACCGGTGCGACGCGGCCGAAGGTGTAGCTGTTGCCGACGAAGAGCACCTGCATCGGCTCGGCCTGCGCGGCCATGCTGCCGGCAAGCAGGGCAGCGGCCAGCAGCGCGGCGCGTGGGCGGTGACGGGGCTTGCTCTTCATGGCTTGTCTCGCGGTGGCGGTCGTGGTGGTGCGCACCTTAGGCGGCCGCCCACGTCGCGTCAAATTTTCGTCGCGGTGTCCGATGGCGGCCACACGACGCGTGCCACGGCGCAGCCCCGCCTTCAGCCGCCGCCGCGCCTGGCACGCCGAAGCGGCGGCCCGTGCCGGCGATGGCCGGGCGGCTACAGTTGCGCCGTCGAAGAAACATCCAACATGCCCACCAAGACCCGCAAGGCCCGCGCGGCCGGCCCCGAGACCGAGACTGCCGCCGCAGCGCCCGCTGCGCCTGCCGCAGCCGCCGCGCCTGCCGCCCCGGCGCGCAAACGCAGCAGCCGTCCGGCCGCGAAGAAGACATCCCCTCGCCAGGCCGCGCCAGCCGTGGCTGCGGCTGAGACCGCCGCCGGCAGATCCAAGGCAGTTGCCGCCAAACCCAAGGCGGCTGCCGCCAAACCCAAGGCCGCGGCCGCTGGGCCCAAGGCGCCGGCGCCGCGCAAGACCAGCCGCCGCACGCCGCGGGGCCCGGCAACGGCCACCGCGCCCGCTGCCGCAGCGCCGGCGCCGGCTGTCCCGCCGACGGCAGCAACGGCTGCCGCCCAGGCGCGCATCCGTCGCCCCGACGATGACGCTGTTTTCGGACGTTATCTCGTCCAGCTTCCTGACGAAGAAGACGCCGAAGTCCGCCTGCGCAGCGCCTACCCCGGCACCGGCTGGTGCAGCTGCCTGGACTTCGCGCTCTCGGAGCACGGCGACTGTCCGCACCTGCGCGCCGTGATGGCCGCGGTGCAGGCCGACCCGGCGCGCGCCGAGGCGCTGGCGCGGGGCCCGCAGCGCGTGGCCAGCCGCGTCGAGCTGCTGCAGGGCGCGCGCCGCCGCCTGCTGTGGCTGCCGGGGCTGGAATGTCCGGCCTCGCTGTCCGACCTGGCCGACGAGGTGCTGGGCGTGCCGCCCGAGGCGCTGGACGACCAGGCGCTGCCGCGCCTGCTGCGCGCCGCGCGCGAGGCCGGCCACGAGTTGCAGGTGGACGAAGCCGTGTGGACCCACCTGGCCACCGGCCGCGACGCCCGCTGGCGCGTGCAGCGGCTGCAGCAGCGCCTGCCCGAAGGCCCGCTCAGCGCCGAGCTGGCCGCGCTGCTGCCGCTGCAGGCCGAAGGCGCGCTGTTCGCCGTCTGCGCCGGCCGCTGCCTGCTGGCCGACTGCGCCGAGCTGCAGCCCTGGCAGCAGGCGCTGGCCGCCATCGGCCTGTGGCAGCGCCACTTCGGCGTCGAGCGCGTGCTGATCCTCGCGCCGGCCGAGCGCCTGGGCCGCTGGCGCCAGGCGCTGGCGGCCAGCGCGGGCGATGCCGCCGATTGCAGCCTGATGGCGCTGGACAGCGTGGCCGCCGACGCCGCGCGGCACGCGATGCTGGCGCCTGAACTGGTGATCATCGACGAGCCCGAGGCCGGCGGCCTGTGGGTCGACGCCGAGCGCGCCGCGGCGCTGCTGCGGCTGCCGGCGGCGCAGGCCATCGTGCTGCCGCCGGCCGACTGGCTGGCGCGGCCGGCCGAACTGCCGCTGCGCCTGGCCTTCGTCGACGACCAGCGCCTGGGCGCCTATGCCGCGCTGCTGGACCGCCACGGCCAGCGCGACGCCGAAGGCCAGCTCTGCGGCCTGCAGGACCTGCAGGCGCTGCCGGCCACGCTGGCCCCGGTGCTGCTGGCGCGCAGCCTGGACGAAGTGCGCAGCCAGTTGCCTGAAAAGTTGGAGCACGAGCGCACGGTGCCGCTGCCGGCGGTCGAGGCCGCGCAACAGGCCGCGCTGCAGGCCGCGCTGCGGGCCACGCTGCAGCGCTGGCAGCGCTGCGACTGGCTGCCCGACGCCGCGCAGCGCCCGCTGTACGAGCAGGTGCAGGCGCTGCGCCGCTGGTGCGCGGGCGACGGCGCGCCGGCCGTCGCCGCCGCCAAGGCCGACGCGGTGCTGGCGCTGCTGGCCGCAAGTGCCGCGCCGCTGGTCGTCTTCAGCCAGTGGCCGGGTGCGCTGGCGGCGCTGCAGAGCCATCTGCAGGCCGCCGGCGTGTCTTGCGCGCAGTGGTCCGCGCAGGACAGCGCGGCCGCGCGCCAGGCGGCGGCCAAGCGCTTCGACGATGGCGCGCTGCGCGTGCTGTGCGTGGCCGACCCCGGCAGCAGCGCGCTGGAGCTGCACCGCGCCGACGCCGCCGTGCTGCACCTGGACCTGCCCTGGCATCCGCGCACCCTCAGCCGCCGCTTCGGCCGCGTGCACCGGCGCGGCAAGGCGCAGCTGGTGCCGGTGTGGCAGTTGCTGCTGGCCGGCAGCTTCGAGCAAGCGCTGGCTGCGTCCGCCGCGCAGCGCCCGCAGCCCGTCACCGAGTGGCTGGACGCCAATGCGGCCGAAGGCTTTCTGCAAGGCGAGGCGCTGGCCGCCTGCCTGGCCGGGCTGGCCCAGGTGCTGCAGCTGGAGCCGGCAACGGCAGCAGGCGCTAACGCCTAAAACAAGCGTTGCCGGCGATGCGCCGCTTCGCCGCCCTCTACCAGGCCTTGGACGCCAGCACCGGCACCACCGACAAGGTGGCGGCGCTGCAGCGCTACTTTGCCCAGGCGCCGGCGGCCGACGCGGCCTGGGCGGTGTACTTCCTGGCCGGCGGCAAGCCGCGCCAGGTGCTGCCCACGGCCCTGCTGCGCAGCACCGCCGGCGCGCTGGCGGCCATCGACGACTGGCTGTTCGAGGCCTGCTACCAGACGGTGGGCGACCTCGCCGAGACCATCGCGCTGGTGTTGCCGCCGCCCACGCGGCGCAGCGATCTGGGGCTGGCGCACTGGGTCGAAGAGCGGCTGCTGCCGCTGCGCGGCCTGTCGCCGCTGGAGCAGACCGCGGCGCTGCGCGCGGCCTTCGACGAGCTGGATGCCGACGAGCGCTTTTTGCTGATCAAGCTGATCGGCGGCGGCTTTCGCGTCGGCGTCAGCAAGCTGCTGGTGCAGCGCGCGCTGGCCGCGCACGCGGGCATCGACGCCAAGCGCATGGCGCAGCGGCTGATGGGCTGGACCGATGCGCGCGCCAGCGTCAGCGCCGAGCGCTTCGCGCGCCTGGTTGCCGCCGAGGACGAGGCGGGCAGCGGCGACGCCGGCCAGCCCTATCCCTTCTTCCTGGCGCACCCGCTGCAGGCCGCGCCGCAGACGCTGGGCGATCCCGGCGACTGGCTGGTGGAGTGGAAGTACGACGGCATCCGCGCGCAGATCGTGCGCCGCGCCGGCGGCTGCTGGATCTGGTCGCGCGGCGAAGAACTGGTGACCGACCGCTTCCCCGAACTGCTGGCCGCCGCGCAGGCGCTGCCCGAAGGCACGGTGCTCGACGGCGAGATCCTGGCCTGGCGCAACGGCGACGCGGCGCCCGCGCCCTTCACGCTGCTGCAGCAGCGCATCGCCCGCAAGACCTTGAGCAAGAAGCTGCTGGCCGAGGTGCCGGTGGTCTTCATCGCCTACGACCTGCTGCAACGGGCTGGGCAGGACCTGCGCCAGCAGCCGCAGCAAGGGCGCCGCGCGGCGCTGGAAGCGCTGCTGCAAGGCCGGCCGTGGCGCTTGTCGCCGCTGCTGCCGGCCGGCGACTGGGCGCTGCTGGCCGCGCAGCGCGAGCGCTCGCGCGCGCTGGGCGTCGAGGGCCTGATGCTCAAGCAGCGCCAGGGCCGCTACGGCAGCGGCCGCAGCAAGAGCGAGGGCGTGTGGTGGAAGTGGAAGATCGACCCGCTGACGGTCGACGCCGTGCTGATCTACGCCCAGGCCGGCCACGGCCGCCGTGCCGGCGTCTACACCGACTACACCTTCGCGGTGTGGAACCGCACGCCGCGCGACGCCGCCGAGGCGCAGGCCGTGGTCGACGCGATCAGCGCGCGCCGGCCGGCGCAGCCCGGCGCGCTGCAACTGCTGCCGGTGGCCAAGGCCTACTCGGGCCTCAGCGACGCCGAGTTCGCGCGCGTCGACCGCGAGATCCGCGCCCACACGCTGGAGAAGTTCGGCCCCGTGCGCAGCCTGCGCCCGACGCTGGTGTTCGAGCTCGGCTTCGAGGCCATCAACCGCAGCACGCGCCACAAGAGCGGCGTCGCGCTGCGGTTCCCGCGCATGCTGCGCATTCGTGATGACAAGCCCTTGCACGAGGCCGACGCCTTGTCGACGCTGGAGGCGTTGATCGCCGGCGGCGAGCCTCACTCATAACGCTGTTTGTCTTTCCACTCCAGCAAGGCCGGCCCCGCCGCCGGCGCGGTGGTCGCCACCGGCTGCTGCGGCTGGTGGTCGCGCGCGAAGCCGAGGAAGCTGCGTTCGCGGCGCGTCGCCGGGTCCAGCGCGGCGGCCAGGATCTGCGCGGCGCGGGCCTTGCTCAGCCGGTCCAGCGCGGCCACCGTGGCCTCGGTGCGGGACCAGTCGGCGCGGCGGTCGTAGGCCAAGGCGAACAGGCGCTGGGCGCGCTCGGCGATGGACTTGTCGCGCTCCAGCAGCCGCTCGCGCACGCCGGCCACCACGGTGGCCCATGCGGTGTCGGGCAGTTCGGCCAGCAGCGTGGGCAGCGTGCCGATGAAGGCCTCGGCGCGGGCCTGCAGCACGTCGGCCGGGTAGTCGCCCGACTGGATCTGGAACAGCGTGGTGGTCTGCCGCTCGTCCTCGAACGCGGCAGCCTGCACGATGTAGCCGAGCTGCTGGCGCGTGCGCAGTTCGCTGTAGAAGGGGTCGCCGATCACCGTGCCGATCACCAGCGCCGCGGCGCGCAACTCGGGGCTGTTGCCGCCCAGCAGCCATTCGCCGCGCCAGGCGGAGTTGTTGACCTTCAGCGTCTGGCTGGTGCGCAGCACCTGGCCCGGCGGGCTGACGAGCTGGCGCGGCCGCAGCAGCTGGTCGTCGGGCAGGCCCTGCGTGCCCAGCCGCGCGGCGATGCGGCGAACCGCGGCCGCGGCCTGCTGCGGGCCGACGTTGCCGTAGACCAGCGCTTCCAGCCGCCCCTGGCGATAGAGCTGGTGCGCAAAGGCCTGCACCTCGGCCAGCGTGACGCTGCGCGCCAGCGGCAGCATCTGCGCCGGCGTGGCGTAGAACTCGCGCAGCAGCGAGCGCCGGGTTTCCAGCACGCTCAGGTAGGCGTCGGCCGTGTCGGCGGCCGACAGCGCGCGCAGCAGCCGGTCCTTCAGCGCCGCGAAGCGCTCTTCGCTGATCTTGACGTCGACGAGCTGCGGCGCCACCGCATCCAGCAGCCGGCCGCTGGCTTCGTCCCAGCCTTCCACGGCCAGCACCACGCCGCTGCTCAGCGAGGCGCCGAGCATGAAGCGCTGCCCGGCCTCGGCGGCCGCGGAGGTGGTCTCGTTGAGCGCCTCGTTCAGCGCCGCCTCGTAAAAGCGCAGCAGCACCGCGGTGCGCGTGGAGGCCATGCTGCGCGGCAGGCGGTGGCGCAGCAGGTAGGCGGCCTGCGGGCGCTGGAACTCGCTGTCCTGCGCGTGATAAAGACTCAAGGCCGGCGTGTCGATCAGGTGCGCCGGCTGCAGCGCCTGCAGCTCGGTGTGGGCGGGCACAAAGGGGTTGGGCGCGGGCCGGTGCAGCCCGGCCACCGTGGGCGGCTGCAGCAGCGCGGCGTAGGCGGCGCCGCCGTCTTCGGCATAGCTGTAGCGGGTGCCGTACACGGGCTCGGTGCGGTCCGCCGGCTGGCCCTTGGCGACCAGCGTGACCAGCAGGTTGTCGGGCACGACGCGCGCCAGCAGCGCCTGGAAGGCGGCCGGGTCTTCCTGCAGCCACAGGTAGGGCACGCGCTCGGCCAGCGCCAGCGGATAGTCCATCGCCAGGTTGGCCAGCGAGGCAGCCAGCGCCGCGCCCTCGCCCTTGTCGCGGTAGCGCTCGTCCAGTTGCGCCAGCGTCTGCCGTTCCTTGAACAGCTGCGGCGGCAGCCCCTGCTCGCGCCACAGCCTGGCGTTGGCGAAGACGAGCTGCAGCACGCGCTCGGCGCGCTGCAGGCCTTGCGGCGTGAGGCCGATCTGCAGCTCCAGCGAACCGTATTGCCGCGTGGCGGGCTGCGCGCCGGCGCTCAAGGAGGTGGCCAGCCCCTCGGCCTTGAGCTGCGCCAGCAGGCTGCCCGGGCCTTCGCTGCCGAAGGCCAGGCCCAGCAACTCGGCCGACTTGTTCGGCCAGCCGTCGTACAGCCCCGGCAGCGCGAACTCCAGGTGCATCTGGCGCAGATCCTTGATCGGCTCCATGCGCAGCACGCGCAGCGCCGGCTTGCGCGGCAGGTAGTCGGCGGGATAGACCAGTGGCGGCAGTTGGCGGTTGGGCACCGCGGCGAAGTACTGCCGCGCCCAACGTTCGAGCTGATCGAGGCTGGCCGCGCCGGTGAGCGCCAGCGTCATCCGGTTGGCGCTGTAGTGGGCGTTGTAGAAGGCCAGCAGCTCGTCGCGCGTGACGCCGTCCAGCGTCTGCCGGCTGCCGGTGCCGAAGTGGCGCGCCGGATGGCCCGGCGTGTAGGCCACGGTGGCCAGCTGGTTCTCGCGCCAGAGGTCGTTCTCCAGGTTCTTCTGGTGCTCGCTGGCCACCGCGTTCATCTCGCGCTCGGTGAAGCGGGCGTCGAAGCGCGGTGCGATGAAGAACTGCGAGAAGCGGTCCAGCGCGCCCTCGAACGCGGCGTGCCGGATCTCCAGGTGGTAGTTGGTGCGATCGTCGGCGGTGTAGGCGTTGTTGCGGCCGCTGTTGCGCTGCAGGTAGGCGTCGAAATCGGTGACGTCGGGGTACTTCTCGGTGCCCAGGAACAGCATGTGCTCCAGGAAGTGCGCCAGCCCCTGGCGCTGCGGCGGGTCGGCCAGCGAGCCCACGCCCACCGCCAGCGCGGCCGACGAGACGTTGAGCTTGGGGTCGGACAGCAGCACCACCTTCAGGCCGTTGTCCAGCACCAGGTGACGCACCTCGTGCTGGTCGCCGGCGGCGCGCTCCAGCGGCGGAACCAGGGGCAGCGCGGTCTGGGCCCAGGCCGCGGGCAGGCTGCAGAAAAAGGCGAAGAAGAGGGCGAGAACGGGCAGGCGCTTCATGGCGCCGGAGTGTAGGAGTCGCAGGTGAAGCCGGCGTTAAGCAGCGCTTCCAACGGCCGCGCCCGGCCCGCCCCCCATCCCCAACCCGCTACCCCTCGGCCCGCGTGCCGGCGGCCAGGTCGTGCACGTGCTCGGCGGTATCGCGCGCGCGCAAGGCCTGCAGCGATTGCCGTGCCGCGCGCATGAAGAGGCCGAGGTCGGAGTCGACCGCCAGGAAGTCGTAGCCCGCGGCGCGGATCTGCGCCAGCAGCGCCGGCTCCACGCCGATGCTGCCGATCGGCTTGCCCAGCGCGTGGCAGCGCCGCGCGGCCTGCGCCAGTGCGTCCATCACGCGGCCGTGCGTCAGTTGCCCCGGCAACCCCATCGATGCCGCCAGGTCGGTGGGGCCGATGAAGATCGCGTCGACGCCGTCGACCGAGGCGATCAGTTCCAGCGCGGCCAGCGCGGCCTCGGTCTCGATCTGCACCACCATGGCAATGTGCTTGTTGGCCTGCGCCATGTAGTCGGCCTGCATGCCGAAGCGCGTGGCGCGGCTCATGCCCGCCACGCCGCGCACGCCCTGCGGCGGGAAGCGCGTGGCGGCCACCGCCTGCGCTGCCTCGGCTGCGTTCTGCACGAAGGGCACCAGCACCGTGGTGGCGCCGGCGTCGAGCACGCGCTTGATCGTCACCGTGTCGTTCCAGGGCACGCGCGCCAGCGGCAGCATGCGGGTGCCGGCGATGGCCTGCAGCAGGTGCACCACCTCGGCCATGTCCAGCGGGCCGTGCTCCATGTCGATGACGCCGAAGTCGAAGCCGGCGTGGCCGGCCGCCTCGGCCAGCAGCGGGCTGGCCGAGGCCAGCCACGTGCCCAGCAGCGGCTGCTGGCCCGAGCGCTTGAGCAGTTGCTTGAAGGGGTTCATCGCAGGGCCTCCGGGTCGACGATGCCGATGATGGTGGCCAGGCGGCGGCCCGCGGTCAAACCGGGCAGACCCCAAGGGCGGGCTAGTTAGAGCTCGTGCGGCGCGCGCGGCGTGTCCAGCAGCTTCTGCACGAAGACCAGGTCCAGCCAGCGGCCGAACTTGTAGCCGGCGTGGCGGATGCTGCCGCAGGTCTCGAACCCCAGGCTGCGGTGCAGCGCCAGGCTGGCGGCGTTGTCGGCGTCGATGGCGCCGATCAGCACGTGGCGCTCGCGCTGGCGCGCGGCGTCGATCAACGCCGACAGCAGCCGCCGCGCGTGGCCCTGGCCGCGATGGTCGCGGTGCACGTAGATCGAATGCTCCACCGTGTAGTGGTAGGCCGGCCAGGCGCGAAAACTGCCGTAGCTGGCAAAGCCCAGCAGCCGGCCGTCGTCGTCCTCCAGCCCCAGCACCGGAAAGCCGTGCTCGCGCTTGGCGGCAAACCACGGGGCCATCGCCGCGGGCGGGCGCGGCCGGTAGTCGTAGACCGCGGTGGAGTTGACGATGGCGTCGTTCAGCAGCTCGAGGATGGCGCCGGCGTGGCGCGCCTCGCTGCAGTCCACGAGCTGGGGCATGGCGTTGGCTCCGGTCGAAAGGATGCGTCTATTATAATGGACAAACGTCCTTTATCGGAAACAAGCGATGAACCGCATGAACAGCGATCAAGACCGCGATCAGGATCGCGATCAGGACATCGACCGCCGGATCGCCGATCGCGTCTCGGCGCTGCGCCAGGCGCGGGGCCTCAGCCTGGCCGCGCTGGCCGAGGCTTCGGGCGTCAGCAAGGCCATGATCTCGCGCGTGGAGCGCGCCGAGAGCAGCGCCAGCGCCACGCTGCTGGGCCGCCTGGCCGCGGGCCTCGGCGTCGGCCTGGCGGAGTTGCTGGCACCGCCGGCCGCGCCGCCGCAGCGCCTGCGCCGCCGCGCCGAGCAGCCGCTGTGGCGCGACCCCGAGAAAGGCTACCGCCGCCGCCAGGTGGCCGCGCGCGACGGCAGTGGCGTGGAGCTGGTGGAAGTGGAACTGCCGCGCGGCGTGCAGGTGCCGTATCCGCCGTGGAGCGGCACGCCCTACCACCAGCGGTTGTGGCTGCTGGACGGCGAACTGCAGGTCGACTACGGCGACGAGACGTTCCGGCTGGCCGCGGGCGACGCCTTGAGCTTCGCGGTCGACCGTGCCCTGGCCTTCAAGGCGCTGGGCGCGCGCGGCTGCCGCTACCTGCTGGTGATCGGCTAACGGTTCAATTGAGCCTTGCAGCGCGCAGCAGCCCCAGCATCTCCGATGGCGGCGTCACGCTGGCGTCGAACGGGTGCGTGCGCTGGCCGTTGAGGTTGGCGATGATCTTGCGCACGTACAGCCGCGTCTCGGCGTAGGGCGGCACGCCGCGGTAGCGGTCCACCGCGCCTTCGCCGGCGTTGTAGGCGGCCAGTGCCAGCGCCAGGTCGCCCTCGAAGTAGGCCAGCAACCAGCGCAGGTAGGCCATGCCGCCGCGGATGTTCTGCGCCGGGTCGGCCGCATTGCGCACGTTGAAGCGGCGCGCGGTGTCGGGGATCAACTGCATCAGCCCCTGCGCGTTCTTGGGCGACAGCGCGCCGGGGTCGAAGTTGGACTCCTGCTTCATCACCGCCAGCACCACGTGCGGCTCCAGCTTGTACTGCGGCGCCAGCAGCTCGACGAAGCGCACGATCTGCGGCGGCGCGCCGGGCGGCGGCGGGGGCGGCGGCAGCTTGGCCGGATCGGCCAACGCGGGCGGGCGCACGCCGGGCCGGGTGATGACGACGGTGGACGGCCGCGGCCCCTGCGGCGCCTGTTGCAGCGCAGCCAGCGGCACCAGGTCGCCGTCGGGCGGGCGCAGGCAGGGCGGCGGCGCGCCCAGCGGCGTGCCCAGGCGCTGCGCCATCGCCTGCGCCTGTGGGTGGCCTTGCTCGGCGGCGGCGGCGAACAGGTGCGCGGCCTGCGCGTCGTCGCGCTCGATGCCGCGCGCGTTGGTCAGCATCCAGGCCAGGCTGTACTGCGCCTCGGCGTCGCCGTAGCGCGCCGCGCGGCAATAGAGCTGCGCCGCGCGCACCGGGTCGCGCTCGGCGCCTTCGCCGTATTCGAACGCGTGCGCTTCCTGCCGCCAACGTTCCACCTGAGCCGGCACGACCGGGCCTTTCTCGGCCGGCGGCATCGTCGGCCGTGGCAGTGACTCCAGGCTCAGGCCCGGCGGCAGCAGCGGGTCGACCGCTTGCGCTGCAGCAGCCGACGCTAGCAGCGCCGCGGCCAGCGCGCACGCCAGGCGGCGCGGCTGTTGGCGGAATGGGCGGCGATGCATCGGGCGGCGAGGCGGCGGGGCGGCGACAGCGGGGTGACGAGTCTATCGGCGCCGGCCGGCACGGCGGCGGCCGGCGCGGCGCCATCGCGGCGTCATCCGTCACGCCGGCGGCCGCAACGATGCACGCGCGGCCATGGCCAGCGCCGGCTGGATGCGCCGGCCGCACGCGCCGGCCGGCGGCCGCGGGACAATGTCCTGATCGGCAGCGGCCGGCGCGCAAACCTGATACCTTTGCGCGCCATTTCGACGCCCTCCAGCCCCACCGAACCCGACGCCTTCATGAGCCGCCTTGCCCAACGCCTGTCCGCCCTGACCCCTGAGCGCCTGCGCGGCATGCGGCGCGGGGTGGAAAAGGAAAGCCTGCGCGTGCTGCCCGGCTACGGGCTGGCGCTGACGCCGCATCCGGCGGCGCTGGGCTCGGCGCTGACCCATCCGCACATCACCACCGACTTCAGCGAGAGCCAGCTCGAGCTGATCACCGGCGTGCACCGCGACGTCGACGCCTGCGAGCGCGAGCTGACCGAGATCCACCAGTTCGTCTACCGCGCCATCGGCGACGAGATGCTGTGGGTGGGCAGCATGCCCTGCGGGCTGCCGGCCGACGAGAACATCCCCATCGGCACCTACGGCACCAGCAACGTCGCGCGTGCCAAGAGCGTCTACCGCATGGGCCTGGGCCACCGCTATGGGCGGCGCATGCAGACGATCTCGGGCATCCACTACAACTGGTCGCTGCCGGGGCTGGACAACGACCAGTACTTCGCGCTGATCCGCAACTTCCGCCGCCACAGCTTCGTGCTGCTGCTGCTGTTCGGCGCCAGCCCGGCGGTGTGCAAGGGCTTCGTCGACGGCCGCCCGCACGAGCTGGTGTCGCTGGGCGACCCCGGCAACGGCAATGGCAACGGCAACGCCGACGACGCCAGCCTCGGCCTGCCCTACGCCACCTCGCTGCGCATGGGCCGGCTGGGCTACCAGAGCGACGCCCAGGCGGCGCTGGGCGTCAGCTATAACAGCCTTGGCAGTTATGCCGGCTCGCTGCACGGCGCGCTGACGCGCCCGCACCCGCCGTACCAGCGCCTGGGCCTGCGCAACCTCGGTGGCGAATACAACCAGCTCGCCACCAGCCTGCTGCAGATCGAGAACGAGTTCTACGGCACCATCCGCCCCAAGCGCGTGATCTTCCCCGGCGAACGCCCGCTGCATGCCTTGCGCGAGCGCGGCGTCGAGTACGTCGAAGTGCGCTGCATGGACCTCGACCCCTTCGTGCCGGCGGGCATCGCGGCCGAGACCATGCGCTTCATCGACGTCCTGCTGCTGCATTGCCTGCTGTCGGACAGCCCGCCCGACAGCCCCGAGGAATTCGTGCGCCTGGCCTCCAACCAGCACCGCACGGCGGCCCGTGGCCGCGAGCCGGGGCTGATGCTCGACGGCGCCGAAGGCCCGCTGAGCCTGCACGATTGGACGGCGCGGCTGCTGGACGAATGCGAGCCGATCGCGCAAACGCTGGCGCAGGCGCTCGACGACGAGGGCTACCTGCAGGCGCTGGCCGCCGCGCGGCGCAGCCTGCACAAGCCGGCCAGCCTGCCCTCGGCGCGCGTGCTGACGGCGATGGCGCGCGACTTCGGCCACTCGCACCTGCGCTTCGTGCGCGCGCAGTCGCTGGCCGCGCGCGAGACGCTGCTGGCGCTGCCCTTCGCGCCCGGGTTGCAAGCCCGCTTCGAGGCCGAGGCGCGCGAATCGGTGGCCGAGCAGGCGCGCATCGAGGCCGAGGACTCGATGCCGTTCGAGCTCTACCGCGAGCAGTACCTGGCGCCCCATCGCCTGGGCTGAGCCGGCGGCGCCCGGCCACCGCGCCGGCAGCGGTTTTTTGCGACAACGCGGCGATGCACACCGACGATCTGGCGCCCTGGCGGCACGAGCACGTGTTCGACCACGGCAACGCGGCCGGCGAGCGCGGCACGCGCTGGGTGGTGCTGATCACCGCGGTGATGATGGTGGCCGAGATCGCCGCCGGCTGGCTGTTCAACTCGATGGCGCTGCTGGCCGACGGCCTGCACATGAGCAGCCACGCGGTGGCCATCGGCCTCAGCGCCTTTGCCTACGCCGCCGCACGCCGGCACGCCAAGGATACGCGTTATGCATTCGGCACCTGGAAGATCGAGGTGCTGGGCGGCTTTGGCAGCGCCGTGTTCCTGCTGGTGGTGGCGGCGCTGATGGTCGTCGGCGCCGTCGAGCGCCTGTTCAGACCCGAGCCCATCCACTACGCCGAGGCGATGGTCGTCGCCGGCATCGGGCTGCTGGTCAACCTCTTCAGCGCCTGGATCCTCGGTGCGGCGCACGGCCACGGGCACGATCATGGCCACGACCACGGCCATGCGCACGACGATCACCCCGATCACGAGCACCATGACCACGGCGACCTCAACCTGCGCTCGGCCTACCTGCACGTGCTGGCCGACGCCGCCACCTCGGTGCTGGCCGTCGCCGCGCTGGCCGGTGGCCTGTTCTTCGGCTGGGCCTGGCTGGACCCGCTGCTCGGCGCGGTGGGTGCCGTGGTGGTGGCGCTGTGGGCACGCGGCCTGATCGGCCAGACCAGCCGCGTGCTGCTGGACCGCGAGATGGATCACCCCGTGGTCGACGAGATCCGCGCCGCGGTGGCCGAGCACGCCGCAGCGGCCGGCGACGCGCGCATCGCCGACCTGCACGTCTGGCGCGTCGGCAAGGCGGCCCACGCCTGCGCGCTGAGCCTCGTCACCCACGACCGCGCGCTGACGCCGGCCGCGGTGCGCCAATGGCTCTCGGTGCACGAGGAGATCGTGCACGCGACCATCGAGATCAACCACTGCGACGACGACCGTTGAGCGCGCCGGCCTTCAAGCCTGAAACGAGCAGCGTCGCGTTGCGCAGCCAAACGGCCAGGTTCAGCGCACCGGCGAAGGCCACCCACGCCAGGGCCGGCAGCATCAGCCAGCCGGCGGCAGCGCGCGTTGCGCGTGCAAGCCGGAGTTACGTCTACTCCGCGCTGACCGCGATCCCCTTGAACTGCCCCGCCTGCGGCGCCGCGGCCGCTGCCGGCCGCGGATAGCGCGCCGGGTCCCAGCGGTGCAACAGCTCGGCCTCGCGCACGCGGGCCAGCGCGACGTTGGCCAGCTTGACGTGGCCGAAGCCGCGCATGGCCAGCGGCAACTGGGCGATGGCCATGGCCGTTGGCAGGCGCTCGGCGCTGAGGCCTTCGCACAGCTCGGCGATGCGGGCCTCGAACTCGGCGATCAGGCGGCGCTCCAGGCGCCTTTCCTCGGTGTGGCCGAACGGATCCAGCGCGCTGCCGCGCAACCGCTTGCCGCGCGCCAGCAGTTGCAGCAGCGGCAGCAGCCAGGGGCCGAAGCGGCGCTTGCGTGGCGGCTGGCCGTCGCGCGCGCGGGACAGCAGCGGCGGCGCCATGTGGAATTCGAGCCTCAGCTCGCCTTCGAACTGCTGCTGCAGCGCGCGCTGGAAGCTGCCGTCGGTGTACAGGCGCGCCACCTCGTACTCGTCCTTGTAGCTCATCAGCTTGAGCAGGCTGCGCGCCACGGCGCGGGTGAAGGGCAGCGCGGGGTCGCCGCCCAGCGCGCGCTCGCTGGCTTCGGCCTGCTGCACGCTGCGCAGATAACGCGCTTTCCAGGCCTCATCCTGCCAGGCGGCCAGATGCGTCGCGGCGCGCTCCAGCAGCGCCGGCAGGCTTTCGTCGGCCGTTGGGGCCGCCGGCGCGGTCCAGGCGGCCAGGGCCCGCGGGTCGGCGGCGGCCAGGCGGCCCAGCGACAGTGCCAGCAGGTTGTTGGCCACCGCAACGCCGTTGAGCTCCACGGCGCGCTGCAACGCGGCCAGCCCCACCGGCACCAGGCCGAGCTGCCAGGCGTAGCCCAGCGCGACGATGTTGGCGGCCACCGTGTCGCCGAGAAAGTCCTGCGCCAGCGCCTGGGCGTCGAAGGTCTGCACGCGGTCGGCACCGGCGGCGAACTGCAGCTTGGCCAGCAGCTCGTTGCCGTGCAGCTCGGCGTCGGGCTTGCGCACGCTGTCGGCCACCGGTATTTCGTGCAGGTTGGCCAGGATGCGCGTGCGGCCGTGGCGCACGGTCTGCAGCGCGTCGGGCGAGGCGGCCACCACCAGGTCGCAGGCCAGCACGGCGTCGGCCTGCTGGGCGTCGATGCGCACCTGGTTCAGCGCGCCGCGCTGGCGTGCCAGGCGCACGAAGGACAGCACCGCGCCGCCCTTTTGCGCAAAGCCCATGAAGTCCAGCACGCTGGCGTGATGACCTTCCAAATGAGCGGCCATCGTGATCAGCGCGCCGACGGTGACGACGCCGGTGCCACCGACGCCGGTGACCAGCAGGTCGTAAGGGCCGGTCCAGGCCCAGGCCGCGGGCAGCGGCAGTTGCTGCACCTGCTGCAGGAAGGGCTCGCGCTGCGCGCCCAGCAGCCCCGGGTGGCGGCGCGGCCGGCCGCCCGTGACGCCGACGAAGCTGGGGCAGAAGCCCTTGGCGCACGAGTAATCCTTGTTGCAGGCGCTCTGGTCGATGCGACGCTTGCGGCCCAGCGGCGTCTCGTGCGGCAGCACGGCCACGCAGTTGCTCTGCACGCCGCAGTCGCCGCAGCCTTCGCAGACGGCCTCGTTGATGAACAGGCGCCGCGGCGGCTCGGCCAGCTCGCCCTTCTTGCGCCGGCGGCGCTTCTCGGCGGCGCAGGTCTGCTCGTAGATCAGCACGGTGACGCCCAGCGTCTGGCGCAGCCGGCGCTGCACCGCATCGAGCGCTTCGCGCGGGTGGAACTCGGTGCCGGCCGGAAAGCGGCCGCGCTGGCCGTCGTACTTGGCGATGTCGTCGCTGATCACCACCACCGCGGCGACGCCTTCGCTTTCCACTTGGCGCGCGATGGCGTCGACGCTGGTGCCGCCGTCGACCGGCTGGCCGCCGGTCATCGCCACCGCGTCGTTGTAGAGGATCTTGTAGGTGATCGTCGCCTTGGCCGCCACGGCCTGGCGGATGGCCAGGTAGCCGCTGTGGAAGTAGGTGCCGTCGCCGAGGTTCTGGAAGACGTGCGGCACCTTGGTGAACATCGCGTGCGAGACCCAGTCCACGCCTTCGCCGCCCATCTGGATCAGGCCTTCGGTGTCGCGCTCCATCCAGTTGGCCATGAAGTGGCAGCCGATGCCGGCGCGCGCGTGGCTGCCCTCGGGCACCTTGGTGCTGGTGTTGTGCGGGCAGCCGGCGCAGAAGTAGGGCTGGCGCTTGACGGCATCGGCCGCGTTGCTGAGCAGATCGGGCACGGTGAAATCGCGCACGCGCTCGTGGCGGTCCAGCGCCGGCGACTGGCGTGCCAGCCAGGCGGCCACGGTCTGGATCAGCCGCGACGGCCGCAGCTCGCCCAAGGCGCTGATCAGCGGCGCGCCGCCGGCATCGTGCTTGCCCAGCACGCGTGGGCGGCTGGCGTCGTTGTAGAGCAGCGCGCGCAGCTGCTGCTCGACGAGGCCGGCCTTCTCCTCGATCACCAGCACTTCGTCCAGGCCCTGCGTGAAGGCGCGCAGCGCCTGCGGCTCGATCGGGAACACCAGGCCCAGCTTGCGCACCCGCACGCCGGCGGCGGCCAGGTCTTCGGGGCGCAGCTGCAGCCGGCGCAGCACTTCCATCAGATCGTGGTGCGCCTTGCCGGCGGTGAGGATGCCCACGCGGGCCTGCGGCGCGGCGATGATGTCGCGGTCGATGCGGTTGACGCGCGCGAACGCGGCCACCGCCTGCAGCTTGTCGGCCAGGCGGCTTTCGATGCGCAGCGAGGGCAGGTCGGGCCAGCGGTAGTGCAGCCCGTCGGCCGGCGGCCGGTGGCCGCTGAGGCGCTGCACCTCGGCGCCGTCGTGCCAGGCGGCGGCGCGGGCCTGGATGGCGTCGAGGTCGACGGTGCAGCCGCTTTCCACCACCTCCGACGGCGCCGCCAGCCCCACCCAGGCACCGCTGTAGCGCGACAGCGCGTAGCCGTAGAGGCCGAACTCCACGAGGTCGGCCACGTCGGCCGGCGCCAGCACCGGCACGCTCCAGGATGCGAAGGCGGCGTCGCTCTGGTGCGGCATCGAGCTGGACACGCAGCCGTGGTCGTCGCCGGCCACCAGCAGCACGCCGCCATGCGGCGAGCTGCCGTAGGCGTTGCCGTGCTTGAGCGCGTCGCCCGCGCGGTCGACGCCGGGGCCTTTGCCGTACCACATCGCGAACACGCCCTCGCAGGTGCGATCGGGGTCGGATTCGACGCGCTGCGTGCCCAGCACCGCGGTGGCGCCCAGCTCCTCGTTGACCGCCGGCAGGAAGCGGATCCCGGCTTGCGTGAAACGTTGCCCAGCCTTCCACACCTGCAGGTCCACCGCGCCCAGCGGCGACCCGCGGTAGCCGCTGAGAAAGCCCTGCGTCGCCAGGCCGGCCGCCTCGTCGCGCCGGCGCTGCATCAGCAGCACGCGCAGCAAGGCCTGGGTGCCGGTCAGGAAGACGGCACCGTGCTCGGCCCACAGGCCGTGGTTGAGCGCGTAGTCGGGGCGGGCGAGCGGCGTGTTGGGCATGGCGGCTCCTGGGGCTGGCGGCGCGGCGGCGGCGAAAGACGCCAAGCGTAGGCCGCGCCGCCAAGCAAAGGTTGCCGTTCTTGCCGCCGCGCCGCTACAGTTGCAGCAAATCCTGCTGCCGAAGCAGGGACTTGGAGCCGATTCTTCTTTTGACGGAGACAGCCATGAGCGACGTCGAACGCCTGCAGCAGCTGTTGCAGCCCCTGTTTCCCGGCCTGATGGGCGTGCGGCTGACGGCGCTGGCCCCCGACCGCGTGGCCGCCGAGATGACGGTGCGGCCCGACCTGTGCACGGCCGGCGGCACCCTGCACGGCGGCGCCTACATGGCGTTTGCCGACACGCTGGGCGCGGTGGGCACGATGCTCAACCTGGGCCAGGGCCAGCGCACGACCACCACCGATTCCAGCACCAAGTTCATCGCCGGCGCCAAGGCCGGCACGGTGGTGACGGGCGAGAGCGTGGCGCTGCACCGCGGCCGCAGCACGCAGGTCTGGCAGACCACCATCCGCAACGACCAGGGCAAGCTCTGCGCGCTGGTCACGCAGACGCAGCTCATCCTGTCCTGAGGCGGCGCGCGCGATGGCTGCCGAGCCGCTGGCGCTGGACGCCTACAGCCGCGCGCTGCTGGACCAGCTGATGCGCGACTCGCGGCAGACGGTGCAGCAGCTCGCCGACGCGGTGGGCCTGTCGCCCAGCCCATGCTGGAAGCGCATCAAGGACATGGAGGCGGCCGGCGTCATCCGCGGCTACACCGCGCTGGTCGACCCCGAGACCGTGGGCCTGGGCCTGCGCGTGCTGGTGGAGGCCAATCTCGCGCAGCACAGCGAGGACAAGGTGCGCCAGTTCGAGAAGGCCGTAGCCGCGGCGCCGGAGATCGTGCAATGCCACAGCACCACCGGCGAGAGCGACTACGTGATGACGGTGCTGGTGGCCGACATCAAGCGCTTCGAGCAGTTCCTGCACGACACGCTGCTGCGGCTGCCGGGCATCACGCACGTGCGCTCGCGCATCGTGCTGAAGGAGCTCAAGGCCGAGGCGCGGCTGCCGATCGAGCTGTCGCGCCCCGCGGCGCCGGCCCGCCGCGCGCGCGCGGTGCGGCGGCGCTGAGTGCGGCGGGGCCATCGTTTCGTCGCGCGGCAAAGCATCGCGCGGCGCTGTCGTTCTACGCTGCGGCCCATGTGTTCACCAACAGACCCCACGCGATGACGATCGGCTGCTGCATCCGCCACGCGATCGACCCCTTCCAGCGCGCGCAGCGCCGCCTGTGGCCATGCCCACCGCCGCCCGCGCATTGACGGGGCGGCGGCCGGCCGCCGCCCCGCACGAGCCGCGCCTGGCGCGCGTGGCGGCGCTGATCGCCGACGCTTCGCGCTCGCGCATGCTGGCCTACCTCCTGGACGGCAGCTTCGCCAGTGCCGGCGAGCTGGCGCGCGCCGCCTCGGTGTCGGCGGCCACCGCCAGCTCGCATCTGGCGCTGTTGCTCGACGGCGGCCTGCTGGTCTGCGAGCCGCGCGGCCGCCACCGCTACTACCGCCTCGCCGACGGCGAGGTGGCGCAGGCCTTGAGCGCGCTGGCCCTGGTGGCCGAACGCGGCAGCCACGCCCGCGCCTGGGCCAGCCCCGAACGCCAGCGCCTGCGCCACGCGCGCTGCTGCTACGGCCACCTGGCCGGCGAACTGGGCGTCCGGCTGATGCAGGCCCTGCAGCAACGCGGCTGGCTGGTGGCCGGTCATCGCGCCGCTGACGCTGAGGCTGATGCCGACGGCGACAGCGGCGCGCTGCTGCTCACCGAGGCCGGCCGCCAGGGCCTGGCGGCGCTGGGCCTGGACCCAGCGCTGTGGCAGCGGCCGTCGTCGGCGCGCCAGCGCCTGGCCTACGGCTGCCTGGACTGGTCGGAGCGGCGCGACCACCTGGCCGGCCGCCTGGGTCGCGCCTTGTTGACGCATGCCCTGCAGCAGGGCTGGCTGCGCCGCCATGCCGGCGAACGGGCGCTGCAACTCACGCCGCTGGGACGCCGGGCGCTGGCGGCTTTGCTGCCGGCTTGATCCGCGCACGCACGTCCGTTGCCGCCGCGCAACCTTTGGCCGCCGTTTCGGCCGCGTTGGTGGAAACGATTACACGCACCCGCCCGGTCGCGGTGTTGAATGCCGTGAAAACCTTTTCACGGCACCGCGGCACGGCGGGGGAGGCAGCAGCAGCATGCGCGCGACGATCCGCGATGTGGCCCAGGTCGCCGGCGTCTCGGTGGCCACCGTCTCGCGCGCCCTCAACGGCGCCGACAACGTGCTGCCCGGCACCCGCCAGCGCATCCTGGAGGCGGCGCGCGCGCTGCGCTTCACGCCCTCGGTTGCCGCGCGCAGCCTGATCACGCGCCGCACCGACACCATCGGCGCGCTGCTGCCCGACCTGCACGGCGAGTACTTCAGCGAGCTGATCCGCGGCATCGACCAGGCCGCCCGCGCGCGCGGCCTGCACCTGCTGGTCAGTTCCAGCCATGGCGATGCCGGCGAAGCCGCCGCCGCGCTGCGCGCGATGCACGGCCGCGTCGACGGGCTGCTGCTGATGTCGCCGCACGCCGACGCCGATTTCCTGCACGACAACCTGCCGGCGGCGCTGCCGGCGGTGCTGCTCAACACCGCGGCCAGCGCCGGCCCGGGGCACGCGCGCTTCGGGGTCGACAACCTGGGCGGTGCGCAGGCGATGACGCGCCACCTGGCCGCCGGCGGGCGTCGCCGCGTGGCCTTCATCGGCGGGCCCGCCGGCAACGAGGAAGCGCGCCAGCGCCTGGCCGGCTACCGCGCCGCGCTGCGCGCCGGCCAGCGCGAGCTGCTGTTCGACGGCGACTTCAGCGAAGACGCCGGCCGCGAAGCCGGCCGCCGCATCGCGGCGCTGCGCCAGCGGCCGCGCGCCGTGTTCGCGGCCAACGACATGATGGCCATCGGCTGCATCGCCGCGCTGCAGGAAGCCGGCCTGAGCGTGCCCGACGACGTGGCCGTGGGCGGCTTCGACGACATCCCGATCGCCCGCCACCTGACGCCCAAACTCAGCACCATCCGCGTGCCCATCGCCGCGCTGGGCAGCGCCGCGCTGGAGGCGCTGGCGCAGGCGGTGGAGGGCCCGGCGCCGTCGCCTCACGTTGCCGCTGCCGCCGCGCCCGCCGTGGTGATGCCGGTGGCGCTGTGCTGGCGCCAGTCGTGCGGCATCGCCTGGCCGGCCGCAGCGGCCGGCCGGCGCGAGATCCAGCAGCCCATTCCCAGCGAGACCCCCACGGACGGCACAAGGAGACTGACATGAGCATCATCAAGCGCAGCCTGCAACGCCATGCCCTGGCCGCCGCGGTGCTGCTGGCGCTGGGCGGTGCCGCCCACGCGCAGCTGGCCACCGCGATCATCAAGGGCCAGATCAGCGCCGGCAAGCCCGGCCAGGAGGTGACCGCGGTCAACCTCGCCAACGGCACCATCACCCGCACCACCACGCTGCCCGACGGCAGCTACGTGCTGGCGGGCCTGGCGCCGGGCTCGTACGAGATCCGTGTCGGCAGCGCCAAGTCGCAGAGCGTGACCGTCGCCGTCGGCGAGACCGCGGCGGTGGACCTGGACCTCGGCAACGCGCAGCAGGTGGTCATCGTCGGCAGCGCGCAGCGCCAGGACGTCAAGGGCTCCGAGGTGAGCACCGTGGTCTCGCGCCGCATGATCGAGGCGCTGCCGCAGGTGACGCGCAACTTCCTGTCGAGCGCCGACCTCGCGCCCGGCGTGCGCTTCGAGACCGACCAGAGCGGCAACACCAAGGTCTGGTCGGGCGGCCTGAGCAAGGACACGCTCAACGTCTTCATCGACGGCGTGAGCCAGAAGAACAACATTCTGCGCGGCGGCCTCACGGGCCAGGACAGCAGCCGCGGCAACCCCTTCCCGCAGGGTGCGATCGGCGAGTACCGCGTGCTGACGCAGAACTACAAGGCCGAGTACGACCAGGTGGCCGGCGCGGCGATCAGCGCCGTCACGCGCTCGGGCGGTAACACCTTCAGCGCCGACGCCTACGTCGACCGCACCGGCACCAGCTGGCGCGAGAAGTCGGTGTTCGAGAAGGAGCGCGAGGCCGCCGGCGCCAAGCTCGACCCGTCCACCAAGACCGAGTACGGCTTCAGCGCCGGCGGGCCGATCAAGCAGGACGCGGTGCACTTCTTCGTCGCCTTCGACGGCAAGCGCATCCAGGACTCGCGGCAGATCGTGCCGACCCAGCTCGACGCCTTCAACGCCGACGCCGGCGGCCTGGTGCCGGGCATTCGCGCCATCGCCGGCACCCAGGTCGACACCTTCGACGAGAAGCTGCTGTTCGCCAAGATCGACGCCCAGCTCAACGCCGACCAGCGGCTGACCGCCAGCCTGCGCGTGCGCAAGGAGTCCGACCGCGTGCCCGAGAGCCGCACGCTCAGCGTGCCGGGCAACGACAAGGACAAGAACAACGACGAGACCCGCTTCGACCTCAAGCACGAATGGAACGGCAACGGCTGGCTCAACGAGGCCCGCCTCGGCTACGAAGACGCGAGCTGGAACCCGCACAGCTCATCGACCGACCCCTTCTTCAAGTACAAGGTCTCGCGCGGCGTCACGCAGACGCTGAACAACAGCCAGGACGTGGTCTACATGGGCGGCTCGCCCGACGCGCAGGACCGTTCGCAGAAGGGCACCTTCGTCTCCAACGACTTCACCTACACCGCGCTGCCGGGCCACGTGCTGAAGACCGGCGTCAAGGTCAAGGCGATGCGCTATGCGCTCTCGGGCACGGCGATGTCGGTCGACACGGTGGAGGTGCTGATCGACCGCAACACCGGCAACCCCTACTACGCCAACGGCCTGTGCACCGGCACGGCCATCGTCAACGGCGGCCTCGCCAGCGACCAGTGCAAGATCACCCGCGCGCTGCCGGCCGCGGCCACCGACTTCGACAACAATCAGTTCGGCCTGTACCTGCAGGACGACTGGACCGTCAACAAGCAGCTGGAACTCAACATCGGCCTGCGCTGGGACTACGAGTCCAACATGCTCAACAACGACTACGTGACGCCGGCCGACCGCGTGGCCGCGCTGCGCGGCCTGGACGGCACGCGCTACGGCATCACGCCGCCGCCCGGCCAGACCTATGCGCAAAGCCTGGCCAAGGGCGGCGTCAACATCGACGACTACATCGCCAACGGCAACTCGCGCAAGGCCTTCACGGGCGCGCTGGCGCCGCGCGTGGGCTTCTCGTACGACCTGCTGGGCAACCGCAACAGCGTGCTGTTCGGCGGCTTCGGCCGCAGCTACGACCGCACGATGGCCAACAACGCGCTCGACGAGAAGCAGAAGAACCTGCAGGCCGGCGGTGAGATCTGGCTGATCAGGAACGACTACAAGATGCCGTACGCCGACCAGTTCTCGCTCGGCCTGCGCCAGGCGCTGGGCAACTGGAACGGCGAGTTCACGCTCAGCCGCGTCGAAGGCAAGAACCAGTTCCTGTGGTTCAGCGGCAACCGCGACGCCAACGGCGGCTACGCCACGCAAAGCTCGATCGACCCGCTGTGGGGCGGCCCCAACGGCTACGGCTCGCTGGTCCTCGGCGACACCGTCGGCCGCACCCGCACCGATGCGCTGCTCGTCAAGCTGGAGAAGCCCTACACCCGCGCCTCGGGCTGGACGGTGCAGGTGGCCTACACCTTGAGCGACGCCAAGACCATGCACAAGGAGTGGAACGACGACATCTTCGACTGGACCTACGGCAAGCCCGGCGTGCGCGGCTGGAACACCAACATGCTGGTGGCCCGCCACCGCGTGGTGGCCGCGGGCATGGCCGACACGCTGCTGCCCTGGGGCCTGACGCTGGGTGCCAAGCTCACCTGGGACAGCGGCCTGCCGCGGCGGCTGACCGACTGCTCCACCGGCTTCAACAACTGCGTCTACCGCAAGGCCGACACGCCCGACTTCCAGCAGGTGGACGTCTCGCTGAGCAAGGCCATCGCCTTCTTCGGCCAGAGCGTCAGCATCCGGCTCGACGTGCTGAACCTGTTCAACAAGACCAACTACGGCGGCTGGGACGACTGGGTGGGCGGCCCCGGCAACCCGCAGAACGCCTACGGCGGCGACAACCCCAACCTCGGCAAGCCCAACAGCCTGCGCGGCGACACTCGCACCTTCCGCCTGGGCCTGGCCTACAAGTTCTGACCACCCGCCGCGGCGGCGCGGCGTGGACGGCGGGCGGCCAGCCCCGGCGGCCGCCGCCGGCCGCGCGCCGCCGGGCTTCGCATGTCCTCGACCGATCACTTCGATCTTCGACGCCGCCAGGTGCTGCTGGCCGGCGCCGCGCTGGCGGCCGGCGTGCCGACCACGTCGCTGGCCGATGCCCAGCTCGTCGGCGACGAAGCGCTGCTGGACGACCTGGCGCAGCGTTCGTTCAACTACTTCTGGGACCTGGCGCACCCGGTCACGGGCCTGGTGCCCGACCGTTGGCCGACGCGATCGTTCGCCAGCATCGCCGCGGTGGGCTTCGGCCTCAGCGCCTACGCGATCGGCGCCGAGCGCGGCTGGGTGACCCGCGCCGCGGCAGCCGAGCGCACGCGGCGCACGCTGCAGCACCTGCACGACGCGCCGCAAGGTCCGCAGGCCAGCGGCGTGGCAGGGCACCGCGGCTTCTTCTATCACTTCCTCGATGTCGACAGCGGCCTGCGCTACCGCCACACCGAGCTGTCCACCATCGACACCGCGCTGCTGCTGGCCGGCGCCTTGCATGCGCGCGCCTTCTTCGACGGCGCCGATGCGGTGGAGACGCAAGTGCGCGACCTCGCCGACGCCTTGTACGCGCGCGTCGAGTGGCGCTGGGCCCAGGCCCGCGCGCCGGCCATCTGCCACGGCTGGCTGCCGCAAAGCGGCTTCCTGGCCAGCGACTGGAAGGGGTACAACGAGGCCATGCTGGTCTACCTGCTGGCCCTGGGCTCGCCCACCTACCCGGTGGGCCCTGAAGCCTGGGGCGCCTGGACCAGCACCTACGGCCGCTTCTGGGGCCAGCACTGGGGGCAGACCTATCTGCACTTCGCGCCGCTCTTCGGCCACCAGTTCACGCATGCCTGGGTGGACTTCCGCGGCCTGCGCGACGCCTGGCTGGGCGAGCGCGGGCTGGACTACTGGGAGAACTCGCGCCGTGCCACGCTGGCCCAGCGCGCCTACGCCATCGCCAACCCCGAGGGCTACGTCGGCTACGGCGCCAACGCCTGGGGCGTGACCGCCTGCGACGGGCCGGCCGACGTGGCGCTGGTGGTGCACGGCCGCGCGCGCCGCTTCAGCAGCTACGCCGGCCGCGGCATGGGCGGTCGCAAGGACTACGACGACGGCACCATCGCGCCCTACGGCGCCGGCAGCTCGCTGCCTTTCACGCCCGAGCTGGTGCTGCCGCTGCTGCAGTCGCTGCGGCGGCAGAAGGGGCGCCACATCCTCGGCCGCTACGGCTTCTTCGCGTTCAACCAGACCTTCGCCGACCGCAGCGTGCCGCTGCGCCACGGCCGCGTCGTGCCCGGCTTCGGCTGGGTGGACACCGACTTCCTGGGCATCGAAGTCGGCCCGCTGCTGATGATGCTGGCCAACCATCGCGACGAGGCCGTCTGGCGCCGGCTGCGCGGCCAGCCGTGGCTGGTGACCGGCCTGCAACGCGCGGGTTTCCGCGGCGGATGGTTGGGCTGAGCATGCGCGCGCTGCCCCGACGCCTGTGCCTGCAGGCCGGCCTGTCCGCCGCCACGCTGGGCCTGGCCGGCTGCGGTCGCCGCGACGCGCACGCGCTGCGCTTCTGGGCCATGGGCCGCGAGGGCGAGGTCGTCGGCGAACTGCTGGCCGACTTCCGGCGCCAGCATCCCGGCATCGCGGTGCAGGTCGAGCAACTGCCGTGGAGCGCCGCGCACGAGAAGCTGCTGACCGCCTTTGCCGGCGACGCCACGCCCGACCTGGCGCAGATGGGCAACACCTGGCTGCCCGAGTTCGACGCGATCGGCGCGCTGCAACCGCTGGACGACCGGCTGGCGCGCACGCCGGCGATCACGGCGGACGACTACTTCGCCGGCATCTGGGCCACCAACCGCATCGGCAACCGGCTGCTGGGCCTGCCCTGGTACGTCGACACACGGCTGCTGTTCTACCGCCGCGACCTGCTGCAGCGCGCCGGCTTCGACCGCGTGGCCGAAGACTGGGCCGCGTGGCGCCGCCAGTTGCAGGCCATCAAGCGTGACGTCGGCATGGACCGTTATGCGGTGCTGCTGCCGCTCAACGAGTTCGAACCGCTGCTGGCCTTTGCCTTGCAGACCGGCGAGCCGCTGCTGCGCGATGGCGGGCGCTACGGCAACTTCCGCGGCGCCGGCTTCCGGCAGGCGCTGGACTTCCTGCTCTCGCTGCACGCCGAGCAGCTGGCGCCGCCGGCCACCAACAACGAGGTGGCCAACGTCTGGAACGAATTCGGCCGCGGCTACTTCTCGTTCTACATCAGCGGGCCCTGGAACCTGGGCGAGTTCCGCCGCCGCCTGCCGGCGGCGCTGCAGGATGCCTGGGCCACCGCGCCGTTGCCCGGTCCGGTGCCGGGCGCCGGCCCCGGCAGCAGCCTGGCCGGCGGCTCCAGCCTGGTGCTGTTCCGCCGCTCGCAGCGCCAGGACCAGGCCTGGGCGCTGGCCAGCTGGCTGTCGCAGCCGGCGGTGCAGCGCCGCTTCTGGGCGCTGAGCGGCAACCTGCCGGCGCGCCGCTCGGCCTGGGACGACCCGGCGCTGCAGGCCGACCCCCGCATGGCCGCCTTTCGTCGACAGTTGGAGCGCGTGCGCCCCTCGCCGCAGGTGCCGGAGTGGGAGCGCATCGCCACCGAGATGCGGGTGCTGCTGGAGCAGGTGGTGCGCGGCCGGCTGAGCGCCGCCGCGATGCCGGCCGAGCTGGACCGCCGCGCCGATGCGATGCTCGACAAGCGGCGCTGGATGCTCGACCGCCAGGCCGCGGCCGCAACGGCATGAAGCGCCTGCACACACCGCGCAGCTGGGCCGCCTGGATCCTGGTGGCGCCGGCGCTGATGGCGATCGCCGTCTTCTTCGCGCTGCCGGTGGCCGCGGCGCTGCTGATGAGCCTGACCGACTTCGACATCTACGCGCTGGCCGACTGGCACAACCTGCGCTTCGTGGGCCTGGACAACTACCGCGCGCTGCTGGCGCGGCCGCTGTTCTGGCAGGCGCTGGCCAACACCGGGCTGTTCGTCGTGCTGGGGGTGCCGCTGTCGATCGCCGTCTCGCTGGGCACCGCGCTGCTGCTGCATGCGCGCGTGACGCGCTGGCGCGGCGTCTTGCGCACCGCCTTGTTCGCGCCGGTGGTCACCACGCTGGTCGCGGTGGCCGTGGTCTGGCGTTATCTGCTGCACACCCGCTACGGCCTGATCAACGACGCGCTGGCGCAGGTCGGCGTCTCGCCCATCGACTGGCTGGGCGACCCCGCGTGGGCGATGCCGGCCATCGTGCTGCTCTCGGTGTGGAAGAACTTCGGCTACAACATGGTGATCCTGCTGGCGGGGCTGCAGGCCATCCCGGCCGAGTTGTACGAGGCCGCACGGCTGGACGGCGCGCGCCGCTGGCAGTTGCTGCGCGACGTCACGCTGCCCTGCCTGGCGCCGATGCTGCTGGTGGTCAGCATCCTGACGATGGCTGCCCACTTCCAGCTCTTTGCCGAGCCCTACGTGATGACGCAGGGCGGCCCGGCGCAGCGCACGGTCACGGTGCTGTACCTGATGTACGAGGAAGGCTTCAAGTGGTGGAGCCTGGGCTCGGCCTCGGCGGTGGCCTTCGTGCTGTTCGTGATCATGCTCATCGTCACGGCGCTGCAGTTGCGCGCCTCGCGGCGGACGGAAGGCGCGGCGTGAACCGGCACGTCGAGAGCTGGGTCGTCAACGGCGCGCTGGCGCTGCTGGCGGTGGCCACGCTGTTTCCGCTGGCGTGGATGCTCTCGGTCTCGCTGATGGCGCCGGGCGAGGCCGCCAGCGTGCCGCCGCCGCTGCTGCCACGCGCGCCCACGCTGCAGCACTACCGCGAGATCCTCTCGGAGCGCGGGCTGCTGCGCCAGGCGTTGAACAGCCTGCTGGTCGCCAGCGGCGCCACGCTGCTGTCGCTAACCTTCAACCTCAGCGCCGGCTACGCCTTCGCCAAGCTGCCCTTCGCCGGCCGCGAGGCCATCTTCCGCGGCCTGCTGGGGGCGCTGGTGGTGCCGGGGCAGGTGGCGATGCTGCCGCTGTTCCTGCTGCTCAAGCAGATGGGCCTGGTCAACACCTACGCCGGTGCGCTGGTGCCCTGGCTGGCCAGCGTGTTCGGCATCTTCCTGGTGCGCCAGTACGCGCGCAGCATCCCCGACGAGCTGCTCGAAGCCGCCCGCATCGACGGCGCCGGCGAGCTGCGCATCTTCGCCGGCGTGGTGCTGCCGCTGCTCAAGCCCGTGGTCGTCACGCTGGCGGTGCTGGTCTTCCTGGGCGCGTGGAACGACTTCATGTGGCCGCTGATCGTGCTGACCGACCACGAGCTGCAGACGCTGCCGGTGGCGCTGGCCGGGTTGTCGCAAGAGCACGTGCAGGACACCGAGCTGATGATGGCCGGCTCGGTGGTGACGGTGGCGCCGGTGCTGCTGCTGTTCCTGCTCTTGCAGCGCTACTACATGCAGGGGCTGCTGATGGGCGCGGTGAAATGACCCCCCCCCGAAGCGCCTGCGGCGCCTCCCCCCCAGGAGGGGGGCGCCGCCAGCGGACCGGCAGAGCCGGATCCGCGGCGGCCGCTTGGGGGGCGGTGGCTGCGACGAAGCTGCTGCTGGCCTGCTGCCTGGAGGCGTCCGCCGCCCACGCCGCCGTGCTGGACGACTTCAGCCAGACGCAGCGCTGGACCGCGAGTGCCACCGACCAGGTCAGCGCCACGCTGCGCCGCGACGGCGACGGCAGCCTGTGCCTGGACTATGACTTCGATGGCGTCTCCGGCTACGCGACGATGCGCCGCGAGCTGCCGATCGCCTGGCCGGCGCATTACCAGGTCGACCTGCGGCTCAAGCAGACCGGCGTGCCCAACCCGGTGCAGATCAAGTGGGTGGACGCCAGCGGCGAGAACGTCTGGTGGGCGCGGCCGCCGGGCGGCCAACTGTCGACGCAACTGGCGCCGCTGCGCCTGCGGCCGCGGCACGTCCGCTTCGCCTGGGGGCCGGCGGCGGACCGGCAATTGCGGCAGACGCAAAGCGTCGAGTTCGTCGTCGTGGCCGGCCCCCAGCGTGGACCCGGCGGTGGCCGCGGCGCGCTGTGTGTCGCGCGGCTGGAACTGCAGCCGCGCGCGGCCGACCCGGCCGTCTGGCCGCAGCCGCGCAGCACGCGCGAAGGCCGGCACTGGACGCTGGACTTCCAGCGCGAGCGCGAGTTCAACGGCCTGGCGCTGCGCTGGCCGCCGAACGGCCGGCCCTTGTCGTACGCGGTGCAGGCCTCCGACGACGGCCGCCGCTGGCGCACGCTGCGCCGCCACGTCGACAGCGCGGGCAACGGGCTCGATGCGCTCTTCCTGCCCGAATCGCAGGCACGCTGGCTGCGCATCGAGCTGCCGGCCGGCCGCGCGCTGCCGAGCCTGACGCTGCAGGATGCCGCCGCCTGGCCAGACCTCAACCACGTGGTCGCCACGCTGGCCGCCGAAGTGCCGCGCGGCGACGTGCCGCGCGCCTGGCACCACGAGCAGAACCACTGGACGCTGGTCGGCGTCGACGGTGGCGGCCAGCGCAGCGCGCTGATCAGCGAAGACGGCGCGGTCGAGGTCGGCCGCGGCGGCTTCAGCCTGGAGCCGGTGGTCTGGCGGTCCGATGGCCGCCGCCTGAGCTGGGCCGACGTCAGCGCCCAGCAAAGCCTGCCGGACGGCGACCTGCCGCTGCCGCAGGTGACATGGCGGCAGGGATTGCGGCAAGGCGACCTGCAGCTCGACGTGCAAGCCGCCGCCGACGGCCCCGCGGCAGCGCCGCAACTGCTGGTGCGCTACACGCTGCGCAACCTCGGCACACAGCCGCAGACCGCGACGCTGGGTTTGGCGCTGCGGCCGTGGCAGGTGAATCCGCCGCAGCAGTTCTTGTCGACACCCGGCGGCGTCAGCGCGGTGCGGCGACTGCAGTGGGACGGCCGCGATGGCCTGCGCGTCGACGAGCGCCAGCCCTTGCGCTTCAGCCCCGGCGCCAGCGCGGTCGCGCTGCCGTTCGATCGCGGCTTGTCGCTGGCCGCCTTGCAGGCCGCGCCGCCGCTGCGAACGCTGGACGACCGTCAGGCTCACGCCTCGGCGCTGCTGCGCTGGCGCATCCGGCTGGCGCCCGGGCAGCAGCGCCAGGTCGGCTTTGTCGCGCCGCTGGGCACGGCCGCAGCGGCGGCCACCGTCGAGGCGGTCGACGAGGCTGCGCTCGCGCTTCGTTTCGACACCGTTGCCGAGGCCTGGCGCCGGCGCCTGTCGTCGATCGAGCTGCAGGGACCCCCCGACCTGCGGCTGCTGGCGGACACGCTGCGCAGCGCGCTGGTGCACCTGCTGATCTCGCGCGACGGCCCGGCGCTGCGGCCCGGCACGCGCAGCTATGCGCGCACCTGGGTGCGCGACGGCGCGATGATGGTCGCCGCGTTGCTACGCCTGGGCGAAGTGGCGGTGGCGCGCGACTTCGTCGACTGGTTCAGCGGCCAGGTCTTCGCGTCGGGCAAGGTGCCGTGCTGCGTCGACGAGCGCGGCGCCGACCCGGTGCCGGAGAACGACAGCCACGGCCAGTACCTCTACGCGGTGGCCGAAGTGCTGCGCGCCACCGACGACGCGGCCTGGGCCCGGCGGCACTGGGGCACGGTGCAGCGCGTCACCGCGTGGATGGAAGCCCTGCGGCAAAGCGAGCGCACGGCGCATAACCGCCAACCGGAACGCACCGCGTTCTTCGGCCTGATGCCGCCGTCGATCAGCCACGAGGGCTACTCGGACCGCCCGGCCTATTCGCTGTGGGACGACTTCTGGGCGCTGCGCGGCTACAAGGACGCGGTCTTCATCGCCCGCCGCCTGGGCCAGGCCGACGCGGCCGCACGCTGGGGCGGCTGGCGCGACGAGTTCGAAGCCGATCTGCGCGCCGCGATCGCCGCCGCGCAAGCCCGCTACGGCATCGCCTACGTGCCCGGTGCCGTGGACCGCGGAGACTTCGACGCCACCTCGACGACGATCGCGCTCGACCCCGCGCAGGCCGGTCTGCCGCCGGCCTGGCTGGCCGCCACGTTCGACCGTTATTGGCACCAAGCCCGGGCCCGCACCGCGGGCCAGCGCGCCTGGGCCGACTACACGCCCTACGAGTGGCGCAACGTCGGTGCCCTGGTTCGCCTGGGGCAGCCGCAGCGGGCGCAAGCGCTGATGGCCTTCTTCTTCGGCCACCAGCGGCCGCCGGGCTGGAACCAGTGGTCCGAGGTCGTGCTGCCCGATGCGCGCGAGCCGCGCTTCCTTGGCGACATGCCGCACGCCTGGGTGTCGTCGGACTTCATCCGCAGCGCGCTCGACCTCTTCGCCTACGACGACGAGAACGCCGGCCGCATTGTGCTGGGCGCCGGCTGGACGGCCGACTGGCTGCGCGCGCCGCGCCTCGCGCTGCGCGGCCTGCAGCTCGCGCAAGGGCCGCTGGACCTGAGCCTGGCGCGCCGCGATGACGGCTGGTTGCTGGAGCTGCCGCAGCCGCGCCCGCGCAGCGAGCGCGCGCTGGTGCTGCGCTGGCCCGAAGGCCTGCCGCTGCCGCACGCGCTGCACGAAGGCCGGCCGCTCGCCTGGCAGGGCCGTGAACTGACCTTGCCGCCGCCGCCGCTGCGCGTGCAATTGCGGCTGGACGGGGTTCGATGAGCGATCCCGCCGCTTCCGCAACGCCGCCGCTGCAGGCTGAACTGCTGGCTGATGGCGCCGTCGTGCGCCTGCAGGCCTTCGGGCTCATGCTCAATCGCTTTCCGGCCACGGTGATGGATGGCGGCCCGACCAACCTGTGGCTGCGTCTGCACGGCGCGGGCGGCCCGCTGCAGGCCGTGCCGCTGCTGGGCCCGCGCTCGCCGCTGGCCGCCTTGCAGTCGCTGCCCGCCGGCACGGCGTACGCCGCGATGGGCCATTGGCAGGGCTTGGCGATCCGGCTGCAGCTGCGGCTGGCGGCCGACGAGGCGGCACTGTTCTGGCACCTCGAGCTGCGCAACGACGGCGCCCGGCCGCTCACCGTCGACGGCCTGTGGGTGCAGGACGTGGGCTTGAGCACGCTCGGCGCGATCCGCCTCAACGAGTACTACGTCAGCCAGTACATCGACCTGACGCCGCTGGACCATCCGCAGCGCGGCAAGCTGCTGGCGGCGCGGCAGAACCAGCCGCAGCAGGATGGCCGCTGCCCCTGGCTGCTGGCCGGCTCGCTGCGCCGCGCCGTCAGCTTTGCCACCGATGCCTGGCAGCTGCTGGGCCTGGGGCCGCGCGCCGGGCTGGAGCCGGTGGCGCTGCAGCAAGGCCTGCCCGGGCAGCGGCTGCAGCACGAGCACGCGCTGCTCGCACTGCAGGACGAGCCGCTGACGCTGGCGCCGGGGCAGTCGTCTCGCATGGGCTGTTATCTGATGGCCCTGGCCGACCACCCGGCCGCCAGCGGCCCGGCCGACCGGGCCTGGGCCGGGCGCGCGCTGCGGCTGCCGGAGGCTGAGCCCTCGCCGTGGCCCGACGACGCGGCCGCGCTGGCCACGGCCGTTGCGGCGCCCTCGCTCTTCGCCACCGCGCCCTGGCTGCAAAGCCTGGACCTGCAGCCTGCCGAGCTGGACCGGCTTGCCCCCGGCCCGCGCCGCTTCGAGGAGCGCGATGCGCAGGGCCGGCTGCTGTCGTACTTCCGCGGTGACCACGTCCACGGCGTGCTGCGCACCAAGGAGCTGCTGGTGCAGCGCCCGCACGGCCACCTGCTGCACGGCGTGGCCGGCCTGGTGCCTGACGAAAGCGCGCTGGCGTCCACGGTCTGGATGGGCGGCGTCTTTCACTCGATGCTGACCCAGGGCCACGTCAGCATCAATCGCTGCTTGTCGACCGTGCGCGGCTGGCTGGGGCAGTTCCGCTCGCAGGGGCAGCGCATCTTCGTCGACGCGGGCCAAGGCTGGCAGCAGCTGGGGCTGCCGTCGCTGTTCGAGATGGAAGCGGGCAGCAGCCGCTGGCTGTATCGCCACGCGGCCGGGCTGATCGAGGTGCGCAGCGCGGCGCAGACAGCGCCGCAGGCCATGACGCTGGAAGTGAGCGTCGTCGAAGGCGGCCCACTGCGCCTGCGCATCACGCACCACGTGAGCCTGGGCGGCGATGACGGCCTGCAGCCCGCGCCGGCGATGCCCTGGCGGCGCGAAGGGCAGGGCGGCGAAGCCGTCTTCGTCGCCGTGCCCGCCGGCAGCGATCTGGCCCAGCGCTTCCCCGACGGCGGCTTCGTCATCGAGCCGGCGCCGGGCTCGTCGTTCGAGCAGGTCGGCGGCGACGGCCTGCTGTTCGCCGACGGCCGCTCGCGCCGGCAGCCCTGGCTGTGCATCGACAGCGGCCGGGTCACGCGCTTCGGCCTCGCGCTGCGCGGCCGCCTGGTCGACGCGGCGCCGGTCGCGCCCGAGCCGCTGCCGCTGCCGCAGCTCACGCTGGGCGCCACCGGCCCCGAGGCCGACGCGGCGCGCCAGTGGATGGAGATCGCGCCCTGGTTGCGCCACGACGCGCTGATCCACTACCTGTCGCCGCGCGGGCTGGAGCAGTTTTCCGGCGGCGGCTGGGGCACGCGCGACGTCTGCCAGGGCCCGCTGGAACTGCTGCTGGCGCTGGACCGCCAGGCGCCGGTGCGCGACCTGCTGTGCCGCGTGTTCAGCGCGCAGGACGGCGGCGGCGACTGGCCGCAGTGGTTCATGTTCTTCCCGCGCGAGCGCAACATCCGCGCCGACGATTCGCACGGCGACATCGTCTTCTGGCCGCTGCTGAGCCTGGCGCGCTACCTGCTGGCCAGCGGCGACGCAGGCCTGCTGGACGAGGTGTTGCCCTACGGCGGCGGCGACGGCGCTTCTGACGGCGCCTCTGAAACCCTGTGGCAGCACGTGCAGCGCGCGCTGGCGCTGATTGCCGGCCGCCACATCGCCGGCACTGCACTGGCGGCCTACGGCCATGGCGACTGGAACGATTCGCTGCAGCCGGCCGACCCCGCGCTGCGCGAGCACCTGTGCAGCGCCTGGACCGTCACGCTGCACCACTGCATGTTGACGACGCTGGCGCGCGCACTGCGCAACCTGGGGCGCACGGCCGATGCCGATGCGCTGCAGCGCGAGGCCGCCGCGGTGCAGGCCGACTTCCAGCGCCTGCTGATGCCCGACGGCGTGGTCGCCGGCTATGCGTTGTTCGAGCCCGGCGCCGCGCCCGAATGGCTGCTGCACCCGCGCGACCGGCGCACCGGGCTGCAGTACAGCCTGCTGCCGATGATGCACGCGGTGCTGGAGAACATGCTCGATCCGGCGCAGGCGCAGCGGCAGGCCGGGCTGATCGAGCAGCACCTGGTCGGCCCCGACGGCGCGCGCCTGTTCGACCGCCCGCTGACCTATCGCGGCGGGCCGATGCGGCTGTTCCAGCGCGCCGAGAGCAGTGCCTTCTTCGGCCGCGAGATCGGCGTGATGTACATGCACGCCCACCTGCGCTGGGCCGAGATGCTGGCCCACCTGGGGCAGGCCGATCGCTTCTGGCAGGCGCTGGCGCTGGCCCATCCGCTGGGCTTGCACGAGCGGCTGCCGCAGGCCACGCGGCGCCAGGCCAACTGCTACTTCAGCAGCTCGGATGCGGCTTTCGTCGATCGTTGGCAGGCGCAGGCCGATTACCGCGGCATCTTCGACGGCCGCGTGGCGCTGGACGGCGGCTGGCGCGTCTACTCCAGCGGCCCCGGCATCGCGATCGGGCTGTGGGTGGGCCGGGCGCTGGGGCTGCGGCGCGAGGCCGGCCGCCTGCTGATCGACCCCGTGCTGCCGCAGGCGCTGGCCGGGCTGCAGGCGCGGCTGACGGTGGCCGGCATCGAGCTGCTGCTGGAACTACAGCCCGGCCCCCAGGGCCACGGGCCGCTGCGGCTGCTGCTGGACGGCCGCGAGCTGGCCTTCGAGCGCGTGCCCAACCCCTACCGGCTGGGCGCCGCGGCGCTGTCGCTGCAGACGCTGGGCCCCCCCGAAACAGGCGTGCGCCGATTGGTGGTCCACACCCAATAAGCCTGCCATGGCGGCCGTATATTGATCGCCGCCATGCCACAACAACTCAGCGAACACGACGCCGCCTTCCTGGCCGGCGACAGCGCGCACGCCAACGCCAACGTGTCGCTGCTGCACATCTACGACCAGAGCACCGCGCCCGGCGGCAAGCTGCGCTTCAAGACCATCCTCGCGCACATCGAAAGCCGCCTGGGCAGCGCGCCGCTGTTGCGCCGCCGGCTGCTGCGGCTGCCGCTGGGGCTGGACCGGCCCTACTGGGTCGACGACGAGCGCTTCGACCTCGAATACCACGTGCGCCACATCGCGCTGCCCAAGCCCGGCGACTGGCGGCAGTTCTGCATCCAGGTCTCGCGCATCCACGCGCGGCCGCTGGACCTCAACCGGCCGCTGTGGGAGGTCTACGTGATCGAGGGGCTGGACAGCTTTCTCGACCTGCCCGCCGGCAGCTTTGCGCTGCTGACCAAGACCCACCACGCGGCGCTGGACGTCGAGCACGATGGCGAGCTGACGGCGCGGCTGCACGACACGGCGCCCACGCCGGCGCCGCCGTCACCGCCGGCGCCGTGGTTCGCCGACGGCGCGCCGGCGCCGCTGCCGCTGCTGCTGCGCGGCCTGGCGCGCCAGGCGCTGCGGCCCTGGCGGCTGCTGCGGCCGCTGTCGCGCCGCTTGCGCCAGCTGGCGCCGGCGCGGCTGGCGCTGGCCGGCGAGGTGCTGCTGCAAGGCGGTGCCGAGATGCCGCTGGTGCGCTTCAACGCCGTGGTCTCGCCGCACCGCGTGTTCGAGACGCGGCGCTTCACGCTGGTGGAGTTCGACCGCATCCGCCGCCTGGTGCGCGGCGCGACGGTGCAGGACGCGGCGCTGGCCGTCTGTGGTGGTGCGTTGCGGCGCTACCTGGACGCGCACGACGAGCTGCCGCCCCAGGCGCTGCTGGCGCTGGTGCCGCCGGCTGCAGCGGTGGGTTCAGATAACGCGGCAGCCTGGCGGCGCGTGAGCCTGGCCACCGGGCTGGACGACCCGCTGCAGCGCCTGCGCGCGATCCGCGCCCAGACCTCGGGCCGCACGCGCGGCGGCGCCGCCGGCGACGCCGCCGCGCAAGCCGGCACCGCGACGCTGCTGCTGGGCCGCGCCGCGCGGCAGGTGGCGCAATTGCTGGCCGGCGGCCGCGCGCCGCTGGCGGCCTGCAGCGTCACCCCGGTGGCCGCGCCGGGCGCGCCGCTGTACCTGTGCGGGGCGCGCATGAGCTACTTCTCGGCCATGCTGCCGGTCAGCGACGGCCTGGGCCTGGCGATCGCCGTCACCGTCTACGACGGCCGCGTGATCATCTCGCCGAGCAGCTGCCGCGAACTGATGCCCGACCCCGAACGCTTCGCGCAGGCGCTGCGCGACAGTTTCCAGGAGCTGCTGGCGTTGGCTGACGCGGCGCCATCGACGCCGGCGCGGCGGCGGCCTGCCGCCAAGCCGAGGGGCGGCGTCAGCCCCCGAACACCCGCTTGAACCAGGCCGCCAACCGCGCCCACGCCCCTTGCGGCGCCGCGGCCACGGGTGCCGGTTCGGGCACCACGCCGTACTTCTCCTGCAGCCTGGCCTTGAAGGTCTCGAAGAACTCGGTGACCATCTTCTGCGCCGCCATGTCGACGAGGCGCGAGCCGATCTGCGCCAGCTTGCCGCCGACGCTGGCGTTCGCCGTGTAGTGCAGCACCGTCTCGCGCGGGCCCACGCCGTCCAGCCGGATCTCGGCGCTGCCCTTGCCGTGGCCGGCGGCACCGCCCTGGCCTTCGAAGACCAGCTTGTACGACTGCGGCGGGTTCAGTTCTTCGAGCCTGAGCTTGCCCTTGAACTTGGCTTTGACCGGGCCGACGGCGGCCGTCACCAGCGCCTCGTACTGGTTCTCGCCGGTCGCGGTGATGCTTTCGCAGCCGGGGATGGCCTGCTGCAGCAGGCTCATGTCGTTCAGCGCCTCCCAGGCCTGGGCCTGGCTGACGGGCAGGGTTTGCTGGTTGGTGAGTTGCATGATGCGTTAAGTCATGAGGCCGGGGTGGCGGGGCGGCGGGGCGGCGGGGGTGGGCGGTCGTCGTTGGCGGCCAGCACGTGCACCAGTTGCTGCAGGCTGGCCAGGTTGTGCACCGGCATGAAGCGGTCGACGTGCGGCAGCATGGTCTTTATGCCGCCGGCGCGCGGCTCGAAGCGCTCGAAGCGCAGCAGCGGGTTGAGCCAGATCAGGCGCCGGCAGCTCTTGTGCAGGCGCTCCATCTCGAAGGCCAGCGCGCGCGTGTCGCCGTGCTCCAGACCATCGGAGACCAGCAGCACCGTCGCGCGGCCCGACAGCACGCGGCGCGCCCAGCGCTGGTTGAATTCGTGCAGGCTGGTCGTGATGCGGGTGCCGCCCGACCAGTCTTCCACCGCGCGCACCACCTGGCCGACGGCGAGGTCGGGGTCGCGGCTCTTCAGCAGCCGCGTGGTGCGCGTCAGCCGGGTGCCGAAGACGAAGCTCTCGACGCGCGCGTCGGCATGGCCCAGCAGGTGGCCGAAGTGCAGCAGCATGCGCGAGTAGCGGCTCATGCTGCCCGAGATGTCGGCCAGCAGCACCAGCGGCGCCGGCTTGGCGCGCGGCTTGCGCCAGCGCAGGTTCCACAACTCGCCGCCGTGGCGCGCCATGGTCTGCAGCGTGGCGCGCCAGTCGGCGCGGCCGGGCTGGGCGGCGCGGCGGCTGCGGCGGGTGGGGATGGGCTCGAAGACCAGCCGCAGCTCGGCCAGCAGCTTCTTGGCCAGCCGCCATTCGTCGGCGCTCATGGTCTCGAAGTCGGCCTTCTGCAGGTGCTCGCGGTCGTTGAAGGTCAGCGCGGCGTCGAGCTCGATCTGCTCTTCGCCCGGCGGCGGCTCGGGCTCGTCGCCCTGGCGCGGGAACAGCGCTTCGCCCAGGCGCCGGTTCTCGGGCGCCGGCGGCTTGCCGTCCTTGATGCGCACCTTGGGCAGCAGCAGCGCGCGCATGCGGCCTTCGAGGTCGGGGTCGCGCCAGAAGAGGTCGAAGGCCTGGTCGAACAGCTCGCGGTGCTCGATGCGGTCGAGCAGGCAGGCCGCCAGCACGGCGCGGAAGTCGCGGCGCCCCTCCAGCCCGGCCACCTGCAGCGCCTGCAGCGAGAGCTGCACGCGGTCGCTGCCCACCGGCATGCCGGCGGCGCGCAGCACGCGGGCGAAGTGCATCACGTTCTCGGCCAGGCGGCCTGGCGTTTGGCGGGCCGGCAGCATGGCGGCGGTCTTCAGCGCGCGGCGTTGCGCACCTGGTCGAGGATGCGACCGATCTCGCTGCCCTGCACCTTGACGATGTCGTCCTGGTACTTCAGCAGCACGCCCAGGGTGTGCTGGATCACGGCCGGGTCCAGCACCACGGTGTCGAGCTGCATCAGCGCGCGCGTCCACTCGATGGTCTCGGCGATGCCGGGCAGCTTGTAGAGCTCGATCTCGCGCAGCCGCTGCACGAAGGCGACGATCTGCCGCGCCAGCGCCTCGGCGGCGCCGGGCACGCGGCGCTGCAGGATCTGCATCTCGCGCGCGGCGTCGGGGAACTCCACCCAGTGATACAGGCAGCGGCGCTTGACGGCGTCGTGGATCTCGCGCGTGCGGTTGCTGGTGAGGATGACGATCGGCGGCTGCGCCGCCTTGACGGTGCCCAGCTCGGGGATGGTGATCTGGAACTCGCTCAGCACTTCCAGCAAGAAGGCCTCGAAAGGCTCGTCGGCACGGTCGAGCTCGTCGATCAGCAACACCGGCGGCACGGCGCGCACCGGGTCGATGGCCTGCAGCAGCGCGCGCTTGTTGAGGAAGCGCTCGCTGAACAGCTCGGCGGCCAGCGCGTCGCGCGCGATGCCTTCCTTCTCGGCCAGCCGGATCTCCATCATCTGGCGGCCGTAGTTCCATTCGTACGCGGCGCTGCTCAAGTCCAGGCCTTCGTAGCACTGCAGCCGGATCAGCTCGCGGCCCAGCATCGCCGACAGCGTGCGCGCGATCTCGGTCTTGCCGGTGCCGGGCTCGCCTTCCAGGAACAGCGGGCGCTGCAGCTTCAGCGCCAGGAAGACCACGGTGGCGAGCTGGCGGTCGGCCACGTAGTCGTGCGCCAGAAGCTGCGCGGCGGTGTCGTCGATGCTGGCTGGAAGTTCGGTCGTCACGGCGGGGTCCAAATGAAAACGCCGCAGCGGCTGCGGCGTTTCTGGCAGGGCTGGAGAGGATACGTCAGTCAGCCGACGGCCCGCGCGGCCAGCACCGGGATCAGCGCCGCGCGGTACTCGGCCGAGCCGTGCAGGTCGCTGTTGAGCCCGTCGGCGCTGACGGTCGCGCCGTTCAGCGCCGCAGCCGACCAGTTGGCGGCCAGCTTGGCTTCCAGGTCCTTGGCGCGGAACACGCAGGGGCCGGCGCCGGTGACCGCGACGCGCACGCCCTGCGGCCCCTTGCTGACGAAGACGCCGACGATCGAGAAGCGCGAGGCCGGCTGCTTGAACTTCTGCCAGCCCGCCTTCTCGGGGATCGGGAAGCTGACCGCGGTGATGACTTCGCCGTCGGCCAGCGCGGTCTCGTACAGGCCCTTGAAGAAGTCGTCGGCGGCGATGGTGCGGGTGTTGGTCTGGATGGTGGCGCCCAGGCCCAGCACCGCGGCCGGGTAGCAGGCCGCGGGGTCGTTGTTGGCCAGGCTGCCGCCGATCGTGCCGCGGTTGCGCACCTGGCGGTCGCCGATGTTGCCGGCCAGCGCGGCCAGCGCGGGAATCGCGCGCTGCACCTCGGCGCTGGCGGCCACCGCGGCGTGGGTGGTCATCGCACCGATGGTCACCGCGCCGCCGGACACCGTGATGCCCTTGAGCGCGGCGATGCCGCCCAGGTCGGCCAGCGCCTCGGGCGCGGCCAGGCCCAGCTTCATCGACGGCAGCAGGCTTTGCCCGCCGGCCAGCAGCTTGGCGCCGGCGGCCGCGGCCTTGGCCGCATCGGCCACCGAGGCGGGGGTTTGGTAGTTGAAGGCTTGCATGGTGGTTCTCCTTGGTCTTCAGGCGGCCTGGCGGGCGGCTTTCCACACCGTGTAGGGCGTGGCCGGCATCGGCACGTCCTTGACGCCCAGCGCATGGCAGATCGCATTGATCACCGCCGGCGGGCTGCCGATGGCACCGGCCTCGCCGCAGCCCTTGACGCCCAACGGGTTGTGCGTGCAAGGCGTGCCCTTGGCCGTCTCCACGGTGAAGCTGGGCAGGTCGTCGGCGCGCGGCATGGCGTAGTCCATGTAGCTGCCGGTCAGCAGCTGGCCGCTGTCGGGGTCGTAGACGCCTTGCTCCAGCAGCGCCTGGCCGATGCCCTGCGCCAGGCCGCCGTGCACCTGGCCTTCGACGATCATCGGGTTGATGACGTTGCCGAAGTCGTCGCAGGCGGTCATGCGGTCGATGCGGGTCTTGCCGGTGGCCGGATCGATCTCCACCTCGCAGATGTAGGTGCCGGCCGGGTAGGTGAAGTTGCTGGGGTCGTAGAAGGCGTTCTCGTTGAGCCCGGGCTCGAGCTTGTCGTGCGGGAAGTTGTGCGGCACGTAGGCGGTGAGCGACACCGCGGCAAACGGCACCGCCTTGTCGGTGCCCGCCACCTTGAACTGGCCGCCTTCGTAGACCACGTCGGTGTCGGCCGCCTCCATCAGGTGGGCGGCGATCTTCTTGCCCTTGGCGATGATCTTGTCGACCGCCTTGACGATGGCGGTGCCGCCGACGGCCAGCGAGCGGCTGCCGTAGGTGCCCATGCCGAACAGCACCTTGCCGGTGTCGCCGTGCTCGATGGTCACGTCTTCCATCGGGATGCCCAGCTTGTCGGCCACCACCTGCGCGAAGGTGGTCTCGTGGCCCTGGCCGTGGCTATGGCTGCCGGTGAAGATGGTCACCTTGCCGGTGGGATGCACGCGCACCTCGCCGGCCTCGAACAGCCCGGCGCGCGCACCCAGGGCGCCGGCCACCGACGACGGCGCGATGCCGCAGGCCTCGATGTAGGCGCTGTAGCCAATGCCGCGCTTGAGGCCCTTGGCCGCGCTGGCGGCGCGCCGGGCTTCGAAGCCCTTGACGTCGGCCAGCTCCAGCGCTCGGGTCATCGTCGCGTTGTAGTCGCCGATGTCGTAGGTCAGGCCCACCGGCGTCGCGTACGGGAACTCCTTGATGAAGTTGCGGCGGCGGATCTCGGCCGGGTCGAGGCCCATGTCGCGCGCCGCGGTTTCCACCATGCGCTCCACGACATAGGTGGCCTCGGGCCGGCCGGCGCCGCGGTAGGCGTCCACCGGCGCGGTGTTGGTGAACATGGCCTGCACGGTGCAGTGGATCTTGGGCGTGCGGTACTGGCCGGCCAGCAGCGTGGCGTACAGGATGGTGGGCACGGCCGACCCGAAGGTCGACAGGTAGGCGCCCAGGTTGGCCTGGGTGTGCACGCGCAGGGCGAGGAAGGTGCCGTCCTTGTCCATCGCCAGCTCGGCGGTGGTGAGGTGGTCGCGGCCATGGGCGTCGGACAGGAAGGACTCGCCGCGCTCGGCGGTCCACTTGATCGGCCGGCCGATCTGCTTGGCCGCCCAGACCAGCGCCGTCTCCTCGCCGTAGAGGAAGATCTTGCTGCCGAAGCCGCCGCCGACGTCGGGCGCGATCACGCGCATCTTGTGCTCGGGGATGCCGAGCACGAAGGCGCACATCAGCAGCCGCTCGACGTGCGGGTTCTGGTTGGCCACGTACAGCGTGTACTCGTCGGTCGCGGCGTTGTAGCTGGCGTTGGCGGCGCGCGGCTCGATCGCATTGGGGATCAGCCGGTTGTTGCGGAAGCTGAGTTTGCTGACGTGCGCGGCGCCCTTGATCGCTGCGTCGGTGCCGTCGCCATCGCCGATCTGCCACAGGTAGCACTGGTTGTCCGGCGCCTCGTCGTGCACCGGCGACGGCGCCTTGGCGGCCGTGGTCATGTCGATCACGGGCGGCAGCTCTTCGTAGTCGACCTCGATCAGCGCGGCGGCGGCCTTGGCCTGCTCCACGCTGTCGGCGACGACCAGCGCCACGGGGTCGCCCACGTAGCGCACCTTGCCGTCGGCCAGCACCGGGTGCTTGGGCTCCTTCATCGGCGTGCCGTCGATGCTGTTGATCAGCCAGCCGCAGGGCAGGCCGCCGACGGCCTTGAAATGCTCGCCGGTGAAGATGCCCAGCACGCCGGGGGCCTTGGCGGCCACGGCGGTGTTCAGGCTCTTGATGCGCGCATGCGCGTAGGGGCTGCGCAGGAAGACGCCGTAGCTCTGGCCGGGCAGCGTGAGGTCGTCGGTGTACTGGCCCTTGCCGGTGAGGAAGCGCGTGTCCTCGCGCCGTTCGACCGACTTGCCGATGAAACCAGGGGTGGGTGAGTTCATGGTCGGTGCTCCGCTCGTCTTACTTCATGGCCTCGGCGCCTTGGCGCACGGCGCGGACGATGTTGTGGTAGCCCGTGCAGCGGCAGATGTTGCCCTCCAGGCCGGCGCGCAGTTGTTCCTCATTGGAACAGTCGTGGTTTTGCACCAGGTCCACCGCGCTCATCACCATGCCCGGGGTGCAGAAGCCGCACTGCAGCCCGTGGCAGGTCCTGAACGCGGCCTGCATCGGGTGCAGGCTGCCGTCCGCGGCGGCCAGGCCTTCGATCGTCGTCAGCTCGGCGCCCTGGGCCTGCACGGCCAGCGTGTTGCAGCTCTTCACCGCGCGGCCGTTCAGGTGCACGGTGCAGGCCCCGCACTGCGCGGTGTCGCAGCCGACGTGGGTGCCGGTCAGGCGCAGGGTCTCGCGGATGAACTCGACCAGCAGGGTCGAGGGCGGCACGTCGCGCGAAACCTCGCGCCCGTTGACCTTCAAAGTAAGCAGGGCCATGGTGTCTCCGTGGGCTGGATGGCGTGTTGACGCGCTGATGCTATGAACAGCCGCGGGTGCTGGCTCGTTCTCGCAAACCCTAACCAGGGAACCCGATGACCCCGCATCCGGGCAAACCCGGTGTCGCGGCGCACGCGGCGGCTGACTATGGTGCAGACTCCCCCTTCGGAGATTGGTCCGGCAACGCGAGCAGGCAATGGCCATGGACAACGTCGACCTCAACGTGCTGCGCCAGGTGGTGGCCTGGCGCCGTGACGGCCATGCGGTGGTGCTGGGCACCATCACCCGCACCTGGGGCTCGGCGCCGCGGCCGGTGGGCTCGGTGGTGGCGGTGCGCGGCGACGGGCAGATCGCCGGCTCGGTCTCGGGCGGCTGCATCGAGGACGACCTGATTGCCCGCATGCGCGAGCACGCGCTCGCCGCGGGCGGCGCCGAGGTGGTGCGCTACGGCGTCAGCGGCGACGAGGCGGCGCGCTTCGGCCTGCCCTGCGGCGGCACGCTGGAGCTGGTGCTGGAGCCGCTGTCCGACGCCAGCCGCATCGACGAGCTGCTGGCCGCGCTGAGCGCAGGACAGCGCGTGCGCCGCGAGCTGCTGCTGGCCAGCGGCGAGGTCAGCCTGGGGCCGGCCGACGGCGCCGACGTGGTGCTGCTCGACGGCCAGCGGCTGGTCACCACGCACGGGCCGAACTGGCGGCTGTTCGTCGTCGGCGCCGGCCAGATGACGCAGTACCTGGCGCAGATGGCGCAGGCGCTGGACTACCAGGTGATCGTCTGCGACCCGCGCGACGAGTACATGCCCGACCTGCCCGGCGTGCAGCGCACCAAGGACATGCCCGACGACGCGGTGATCGCGCTGCAGCCCGATGCCCATACCGCGGTGATCGCGCTGACCCACGACCCCAAGCTCGACGACCTGGCGCTGATGGAGGCGCTGCGCTCGCCGGCCTTCTACGTCGGCGCGATCGGCTCGCGTGCCAACCAGGCCAAGCGCAAGCAGCGCCTGGCCGAGCACTTCGGGCTGACCGAGGCCGAGCTGGCACGCCTGCACGGCCCGGTGGGCATCAAGAACGGCGCGCGCACGCCGCCGGAGATCGCCGTGTCCATCCTCGCCGAGCTGACCGCGGTGCGCTACGGCTGGCGCATCCCCGAGCCGGTGTTCGAGGGCCGCGCCGCGCTGACGGCGCCGGCCGCGGCCGGTTGTGTTGTCTGAGACGTTCCGAACAGAACTGACCGTCAAATGATGGCTTGATCCCCCGCTTGCCGGCGGACTGCCTCGCCCATCATGGGCGCCGGGTAAGTCCGAGGGGGTGATCTTGAGACACAGCTTCAGCGCCACGCCGATGGCGCCAGCCGTTGGCTGCGGCAGACGGCCGCACACGAGCACGGGCGCGCGATGCGGCTGAGCAGCGCCTCACGCATCTTCTTCGTGCTGGTGGTGGCGGCGCTGACCGCCAACCTGACGATGCTGTTCCTGATCCGCCAGGCGGTGCAGGACAGCGCGCAGGCGCTGCAGCGGCGCGACGACGCCCACGCCCACGTCGAAGAGCTGCTGCGCGAGAGCGACCTGCTGTCCGCCCTGGTACAGAGCTACACGACCACCGGGCGCACCCGCTACCTCGAGATCTACTACGAGATCCTGGCCGTGCGCCGCGGCGAGAAGGGCCTGCCCGACGTGCCCGACGTGCTGGCCCACTGGCGCGACGCGGCCAGCGGCAGCGCCGTCCTGGCGGCCGCCGCCCGCGAGCCCGAGACGCTGATCGCCCGCCTGCAAGGCAGCCGCTTCACGGCCGACGAGCTGCGGGCCGCCGGCGAGCTGCTGAAAGCCGCCGACCAGATGCAGCAGACCGAGCAGGTGGCCTTTGCCGCCACCCAGGGCCTGTACGACAAGGCCAGCGGCAGCTTCGTCTCCGAAGGCAAGCCCGACCGCGCCTTCGCGATCGGGCTGGTGCACGCCGCCGACTACGAGCGCGCGCGCGCCCGGCTGACGCAGGCCCAGGCGCGGCTGGCGCAGGCGGTGCAGGGCCGCACGCTGCGCGAGACCGAGGAGGCCGGCCGCCGCCTGCAACAGGCGGTGTGGGCCACCATCGGCATCAACCTCGCGCTGGCGCCGCTGTTCGTGCTGGCGCTCAGCGCCACCCAGCGCCGCGTGCTCCAGCCCATCCGCCGCCTGGTGCAGATGGCCGAGCGCATCACCGGTGGCCGCTACGACGCCCGCGCCGGCCTGGCCGCGCGCTCGATGCACGAGCTGCGCACGCTGGGCCGCACCATGGACAGCATGGCCGGCGCGATCGTCGGCGAGTTGCAGCGCCGCGACCGCCACCAGCTCGAGCTGGAGCAGGCGCGCTCGGTGGCCGAGGCGGCGGCGCAGGCCAAGGCCGCGTTCCTGGCCAACATGAGCCACGAGATCCGCACGCCCATGAACGCCATCATGGGCATGACCCAGCTCGCGCTGGGCACCGCCTTGAGCCCGCAGCAGCACGACTACCTGCGCAAGGCGATGGACGCCTCCGAGCACCTGCTGGCCATCATCAACGACGTCCTCGACTTCTCCAAGATCGAGGCCGGCGGCATGACGCTGGAGCAGCTGCCGCTGCGGCTGGAAGACGTGGCCGCGCGCGCGCTGCTGCTGGTGCGCCCGGCAGCCCAGGCCAAGGAGCTGGAGCTGCTGTGCGACGTGGCCGACCCGGCGCTGCTGGCGCACCACGGCCGCGTGCTCGGCGACCCGCTGCGCCTGGGGCAGGTGCTGGCCAACCTGCTGAGCAACGCCGTCAAGTTCACCGCTGCCGGCCAGGTGCGGCTGACGCTGGATACCGAGCCGCTGCCGGTCGGCCGCGAAGGCCGCAATGACGAGGTGGGCCTGGTGATCGCCGTGCGCGACACCGGCATCGGCATGACGGCCGAGCAGCAGGGCCAGTTGTTCCAGGAGTTCACGCAGGCCGACGACTCGATCACGCGCCGCTTCGGCGGCACCGGCCTCGGGCTGACGATCAGCCGCCGCCTGGTCGAGCTGATGGGCGGCCGCATCGACGTGCGCAGCGCGCCCGGCGCCGGCGCCACCTTCAGCGTCCACCTCGCGCTGCCGCTGGACCGCACGGCCGCCGCCGCGCAGGCGCTGCCCGGCGTGGCCGGCCTGCGCGTGCTGGTGGTTGACGACCAGCGCGACACCCTGGTCACGGTGCAGGCGCTGCTCACGCGGCTGGGCGTCGGCGTCGCCGGCACCGTCGACGGTGCCGGCCTCGGCCGCCAGGCGCTGGCAATGGCGCGCGCCGCGGCCGCCGCCGGCAAGCCCTACGAACTGCTGCTGCTGGACTGGGTGCTGCCCGACATCGACGCCGTCGAACTGGTTCAGCAGTTGCGCGTCCACCACCCGGCGCTGCGCGTGGTGGTGATGACGGCCTACGGCGAGTCAGAGATCCGCGCCCAGGCCGAGACCCTGGGCCTGCGGCAGCTCATTGCCAAGCCCGTGCTGCCCGACGCGCTGCGCGAGCTGTGGATGCAGCCCGCGCCGGCGGCCGCCGAGCCCACGGCGCCGGCCGCCGACCTCGCCGGCCTGCGCGTGCTGCTGGTGGAAGACAACGCGCTCAACCGCCAGCTCGCGGTGGAGCTGCTCAGCCGCCGCGGCGCCCGTGTGGAGACCGCCGAGAACGGCCTCGAAGGCCTGGAGCGGCTGCGCGCCGACGGCCCGCAGGCCTACGACGTGGTGCTGATGGACCTGCAGATGCCGGTGATGGACGGCTACGCCGCGGTGGCCGCGCTGCGCCGCCAGCGCGAGTTCGACGCCCTGCCGGTGCTGGCGATGACGGCCAGCGCGATGTCCGGCGAGCGCGAGCGTTGCCTGGCCGCCGGCATGCAGGACCACATCAGCAAGCCCTTGAACGCGCAGACCCTGTTGCGCCAGCTGCAGCGCTACGGCCGCCGGCCGGCCGCCGCGCCGAGCGTGCCGGCGCACGACGAGGCCGCCGCCGGCGCCCTGGACGCCGCGGCGCCCACGCTGGCGCGGCTGCCCGCGGCCGTGGGCTGCATGGACGTCAACGTGCTGCTCGCGGCCTGCGACGGCAACGCGCCGCTGGCCTTGCGGCTGCTGCAAGGCTTCGTGGCCGAGCAGGACGGCGGGCTGGACGACTGGCAGCAGACCCTGGCCGCCGGCGAGCTGGCCGCGCTGGCGCGCCGCGCCCACACCTTGCGCGGCCTGGCCGGCACCTTCGGCGCGCGCGAGTTGGCCGAGGCCGCGGCACGCGTCGAGCGCCCCGCGCTGCAAGGCGACGCCGCGGCCGCCGGCCTGGCGCTGCAGGCGCTGGACGCGCCGCTGGCACGGCTGCTGGCCGCCATCGACGCCGCCTTGTCGTCGGCCGGCGCGCCGGCGGCCGCAGCCGCCGCGACCCCCGCCGCCGTGGCTCCCGCCGCGCTGGACCTGCAGCCGCTGGAGCAGTGGCTGCACGACAACGACAGCCGCGCCGTCGCCTGGTGCCATCAGCACGAGGCGGCGTTGCGCCAGCAGCTGCACCCGGTGCAGCTGCGGCGGCTGCTGGCTGCCGTGCAGCGCTTTGATTTCGATGCCGCGCTGTCCGCCCTGCAGGGCGCCGACAGCTCGCGTTATGCGGAGCTGCAATGAACCTTGACGTTGCCACGGGCGCCGAGCCCGCCGCCCGCGCCACCGTGCTGGTGGTGGACGACACGCCGGCCAACCTGAGCCTGCTGGCCAACGTGCTGGACAAGGCCTACCGCGTGCAGGTGGCCACCTCCGGCCACAAGGCGCTGGAGATCGCCGCCCGCCAGCCGCCCGACCTGGTGGTGCTGGACGTCATGATGCCCGAGCTCGACGGCTACGAGGTCTGCCGCCGGCTCAAGGCCGACAGCCGCACGCAGCCGGTGCCGGTGCTGTTCCTGACCGCGCTGACCCGGCCCGAGGACGAGACCCGCGGCTTCGAGGTCGGCGGCGCCGACTTCATCCACAAGCCCTTCAACCCCGCCACCGTGCTGGCGCGCGTGCGCACGCACCTGCAGCTCAAGGCGCTGCACGAGGCGCTGCGCCAGCGCTCGCGCTGGCTCGAAGGCGAGCTCGACCAGCGCCTGCGCGACGTCGACCAGCTGCGCGACGCCACGCTGCACGTGATGGTCTCGTTCGCCGAGTTCCGCGACGAGGAGACCGGCAACCACGTGCGCCGCACGCAGGAGTACGTGCGGCTGCTGGGCCACTGGCTGCGCGCCGAAGGCCACCGGCCCGAGCTGGATGACGCGCGCATCGAGCAGCTCGCGCGCTCGGCGCCGCTGCACGACATCGGCAAGGTGGCGATCCCCGACGGCATCCTGCTCAAGCCCGGGCCGCTGAGCGCCGAGGAGACCGTGGTGATGCGCGGCCACGCGCTGCGCGGCTGGGAGATGCTGCGCCGCGCCGCCGACCGCATGGGCGTGGAAGGCGCGCTGTACCTGGCCGACGGCATGGACATCGCGCGCCACCACCACGAGCGCTGGGACGGCAGCGGCTACCCCGACGGCCTGGCCGGCGAGGCGATCCCGCTGTCGGCGCGGCTGATGGCGGTGGCCGACGTCTACGACGCGCTGATCAGCCGCCGCCCCTACAAGGAGCCGATGCCGCACGCGCAGGCGATGGACTTCATCCGCCGCGAAAGCGGCCGCCACTTCGACCCGCTGCTGGTGCAGGCGCTGCTCGCCAATGGCGACGAGATCCGGCGCATCGCCGAGCATTGGTGTGATTGAGTAGAAAGTTAGCCATGACGAGCAGACCCGGATCCCTCATCGCGCGGCTGGCCGCCGCCGCCGCGCTGGTGCTGGCCGCCGCGCCGGCGCCGGCGCTGGACCTGCAGTGGTCCGGCTACGGAACCCTGGGCTACGCCAAGTCCAACCGCCCCTACGCCTGGCAGCGCTCGATCACCGACGACGGCAGCTTCGAGCGCGACACCGTGCTCGGCGCGCAGGCCGACCTGCGCTTCAACGCCGAGTGGTCGGCCACCGTGCAGGCGCGGCTGGCGCAGGACATCAAGCGCGACGGCGTTTGGACGCCCACCGTCGCGCTGGCCTTCCTGGCCTGGCGGCCCGACAACGACTGGCTGCTGCGCGCCGGCAAGTTCCGCGCGCCGCTGCTGCTGTTCAGCGAGACGCAGGACATCGGCACCGCCTACGACATGGCGCGGCTGCCCAACGACGCCTATGCGCTCAGTCCAACGTCCGACTTCACCGGCCTGTACGGCACGCGGACCTGGCAGCTCGGCCAGCGCGAGCTGTCGGCCGAAGCCTATTCCGGCACCACCAACACCAGCTATCGCTACTGGCTGCAGGACGGCATGCCGCCGCTGCAGCCGGCCGGCGCCTTCTACGCCGACGTCAAGGCCCGCGCCCTGGGCCTGGTGCTGACGCTGCGCGACCCCGGCCTGACGGTGCGCCTGGGCGCGCACCACGTGCGGGTGTGGGTGACCGACGGCTCGCCGATGCCGGTGACCTATCCGCGCGTGGAGCTCGGCAACGGCCTGGGCTACTGGCAGGTCAGCAGCCTGCTGCCGGGGCCCGGCCTGGAGCTGGCCGAGCGCACGCGGGTCGACGTCGTCACCGGCGGCATCGACTGGAACGTCGACCGCCACTGGCGCGTGGTCGCCGAGGTGGCGTCGTTCCACCAGAAGGACACCGAGTTCGGCGTCGGCACCAAGACCGGCTACCTCAACGTCTCGCGCCGCATCGGCGACTTCACGCCCTACGTGACCGTGAGCCGCGCGCTGTCGTCGTCGAACCAGCGCCAGTGGTCGCAGCAGCTGCGCAATTCGGACCTGCCGGCGGCCGTGCCCGGCGCCGCGCTGATCAATGCGGCGCAGCACATGGCCGCCGACACCATCATCAGCTACGACCACCGCTCGCTGGGCATCGGCGCCTCGTACGCGCTGGCGCCCAACGCCAAGCTGAAGGCCGAATGGATGCGCACGCACATCGGCGACTTCACCGGCTCGGCCAGCCTGACCAGTGGCATGCCGTACCCCAGCCACAGCCGCATTGACGTGCTGTCGCTGAGCCTGAGCTTCGACTTCTGAGGAGACGCGACATGAGCAAGACCATGCCGCGTCTGCTGATCGCGCTGGCCGCCGTGGCCGCCGCGCTGTCCCTGGGGCCGGCGCGCGCCGCCGACGACGACCTCGTCGTCGTCGCCCACGCCGCAGTGCCCAAGCTCGACCTGCAGACCCTGCAGCGCCTGTACAGCGGGCGCGTGGTGGAGGTCGGCGGGGTCGACATCGTGGTCGTCAATGCCGCGCCCGGCAGCGCCGCGCGCCAGCGCTTCCTGGCGCAGGTGATGCAGCAGGACGACGAACGCTACCGCGCCTACTGGACCGTGCGCCGCCACGTCGGCAAGGGCACGCCGCCGCGCGATCTGCGCAGCGCCGCCGAGGTGCTGGAGTTCGTGCAGGCCAACCCCGGCGCGGTGGGCTACGTCAGCGCTGCCGACCTGCGGCCGGGGTTCAACATCGTCTACCGACCCTGATGCGGCCACGCCCGCGCCCACGCTCGCGCACGGGTGCGGGCTGCGTTCAACCCGGGTCGCCCTGCGGCAACGTCAGCCGCAGCACCGAGCCGTGCGGCCGGTTGGGCCGCCATTCGATGCTGCCGCCGTGCAGCCGTGCCACCCGCTTGACCACGTGCAGGCCCAGGCCGCCGCCGGGCACGGCGGTGGACGAGGCGCCGGGCGTGCTGTCGTCGACGATGCGCTGGCGCAGCGCTTCGGGGATGCCGTGGCCCTGGTCGACGACCTCGATCACCAGCGCCAGCGGGTCGTCGCTGTCGAGCACGCGCAACTGCACCGGCGCCTCGGGCGGGCCGTGCTGCAGCGCGTTGGTCAGCAGGTTGCGCATCGCCAGCCGCACCAGCGTCGGCTCCAGCATCGCGCTGCGGGCATCGGCGCGGTAGTCGAGCTGCACGCGCTCGCGCTCCTCGGGGGCCAGGTCGCCCAGGCACAGCGCCACCAGCATCTGCAGGTCGGTCTCGGCGGTGCCGACGCGGCCGCTGCTGCTGACCAGCTGCGTGGCCACCGCGACGGTGTTGTCCAGCGTCGCGCTGATGCGGCGCAGCACCGCCTGCGCCTGGCCGATGGCGCGCGCGGCGTCGGCCGGGTCGCGGCTTTGCGCCAGCGTGGTGGCGCCCATCTGCAGCGCCACCGCGGCGTTGTGCAGCGGCTGGCGCACCTCGTCGGCCAGCAGCCGCGTGGTGCGCGCGCGCTCGTGGGCCACCGCGCTGCGGGTGCGCGAGGCGCCCTCCTTGGCGGCCTCGGCCTCGCGCAGCGCGTCCAGCGCCTGCTGCTGGCGCAGGCCCTCGATGCGCAGGCGGTCGAGCGCCAGGCCGACGAAGGCGACGTTGGAGCCCAGCGCCGCGACGTTGCCGCTGACCACCAGCAGCAGCGTCAGGCCGAGCTCGACGGCCGCCGGCAGCGCCGGCCCCCAACCCCAGACGCCGAACACGGCGGCGCGCAGCAGCAGCACCGCCGACATCAGCGCCGTCAGCGCACTGATCAGACCGGCGCTGCGGCTTTGCAGCGCCAGTGCCACCTGCCGCGCCTGCACGGCGCCGGCCGCCGCCCACAGGCCCAGCAGCAGGTTGATCAGCGCATCCGCGGTGCCCAGCACCAGATGCTGGGGCACCGCCACCAACAGCAGCACGCTGGCCGCGAGGGCGAGCGCGATCGCGGGCCAGCCGGTTGCCGGCCGCATCTCGCCGCGCAGCACGCCGAACTTCAGCGCCAGCGCCACGCAGGTCAGCGTGTTGCCGAGCTGGAAGGAGACGAAGAAGCTCAGCGTGTCCAGTTGCCGGTACAGCAGCACCGCCGCGGCCAGCAGCAGCCCGCTCAGGCTCCACAGCCACACCGCCTGCATGCGATAGCGGTGCCGCAGCAGGGCCCACACCGTCAGCGGCGTGGCGATGTACAGCAGCGCTGACGCCGTGAGGTAGCTGCGGATGTCGGGGCCCATCGCGGGTCGTGTCGGTCGCGCGGCGGCGTGGCGTTCAGCCGGGGTCGCCCTGCGGCAGCGTGAGGCGGAAGATCGAGCCCTGCGGCTGGTTGGGCCGCCATTCGATGCGGCCGCCATGCAGTTGCGCGACGCGCTTGACCACGTGCAGCCCGAGGCCGTAGCCGGGCACGGTGGGCTGCTGGCCGCGCACGCCTTCTTCGAAGATGCGCTCGCGCAGCGCGTCAGGGATGCCGGGGCCGAGGTCGGCGACCTCGATGATCAGCGCCAGCGGCTCGTCGCTGTCCAGCACGCGCAGGCGCACCGGCGAGTCCGGCGGCGCGTACAGCGTCGCGTTGGCCAGCAGGTTGCGCAGCGCCAGACGCACGAGGGTGGGCTCCAAGCGGGCGCTGCGGGCGTCGGCGCGGTACTCGACCTGCACGCGCGGCCGCGCGCCGGGCGCGAGGTCGCCCAGGCTGAGCTCGATCAGCATCTGCAGGTCGGTGTCGGCGGTGCTCAGCCGCGCGGCGCCGCTGAGCAGCGCGGTGGCCGCCACCGTGTTGTCCAGCGCCGCGCTGACGCGGCGGATCACGGCCTGGGCCTGCCCGATGGCGCGCGCGGCCTCGCCGGCATCGCGGCTGCGCGACAGCGCGCCCACCGCGCTTTGCAGTGCCACCGCGGCGTTGTGCAGCGGCTGGCGCACCTCGTGCGCGAGCAGCCGCGTGGTGCGCGCGCGCTCGCCGGCCACCGCCTCGCGCGTGCGGCTGGCGAGGTCGCGGGCCATCTGGTGGTCGCGCAGCGCGTCGAGCGCGCTGCGCTGCTCGTGGGTGGCGGCGCGCAGGCGGTCCAAGGTCATGCCCAGGAAGCCGATGTCGGCCGCTGCGCTGGACAGGAAGGCCAGCGCCACCAGGGCGACGAAGTCCCACTGCGGGCTGAGCGCCTGGCCGTCGGCCCAGCCGCCGGCCAGGCGCAGCGCGCGCAGCGCGCAGACGGCGCCGAAGGCGGCGAACAGCCAGCCCATCAGCGCCGCGCTGCGGCTGCGCCGGTCGCTGAAGAGCTGGCCGGCCGTCCAGGCCAGCAGCGTCGCGCCCGCGGCGTAGATGAGGTAGTCGCTGGCCGCGCGCGCGCCGGCCGGCAGCCACTGCAGCCCGGCGACCTGCAGCAGCAGCGCCAGCCCCACGCAGCCGCCCAGCAGCGGCCAGTGCGGCGCCCGGCCGTTCTCCATCTGCAGCACGCCGGCCTTGAGCAGCAGCGCCACGAAGCCCAGGCCGTTGGCCAGCAGGACGCTCAAGGCATCGGGAATGGTGCCGTGCAGCCCCAGCAGCACCAGCGCCGCCGACGACAGCAGTCCGCTCAGGCACCACAGCTCGAGGTTGGGCCGCGCGTGGCGCCGGACCAGCAGGTCCCACACCGCGATCGGCATGGCCAGGTACAGGAGCCCGGCCGAGATCAGCAGGCTGTGGGGCTCCAGCGCGAACATGACGGGTCAGCGCGACCCGGCGGAAAACTTGATCGGCGCCTTGAAGACGTAGCCCACGCGCGATTGCGACTGCAGCGGCACCACCGCGCCGGTGACCTTCTCGATGCGCCGGCGCAGGCGGTAGATCATCGCGTGCAGGCCGTTGTCGGAGGTGTCCAGCACCGGCCGGCCCAGGCGTTCGCACAGCATCTCGCGCGGCACCACGCCGCCGTCGGCGGCCGGAAAGCACGACAGGATGGTGACGTCGTTGTCGCCCAACTCGATCATGTCGCCCTCGGGCGAGGTCAGGCGCTGGCGGTCGCTGTCCAGCAGCCAGGCGCGCTGGCCGCCCTCGCGCTGGCGGACGATGCGGCGGTACACGGCCTCGATGGCCAGCGTGATCTGCTCCAGGCTCACCGGCTTGGCCACGTGCATGTCGGCGCCGGCGGTCAGCACGTTCTCGAACACGCCGCTCTCGGCCTTGCCGGTGACCACCAGCACGCCGGCGTCGCTGCGCAGGCGCAGGATGCGGATCAGCTCCTCGCCGCCCACGCCGGGCAACATCAGGTCGATGATGTAGAAGGCGTCGCCGAAGGGGTCGGCGTCGGCCAGCAGCCGGTTGCTGTCGGCGAAGGTGCGCACGCGCAGGCCCTGGCGGCGCAGGTGCTCGGCCAGGTATTCGCGGTAGTCGGCGTCGTCGTCGACGATCGTCAGAGTGGCAGGCAACATGGGATGCGGTCGGAGATCGGGTGCTGTCCGGGCGCGGCCGTGTGTGCGGCGGCCGCCGCCCGCCCAAGAGTATCCAGCCGCGGATTGTGCTGCGAGCCGCGTCCCCTCAGGCTTTATTGACCGCCCCCGGAATGGGCGTTCGCAGCGGCTTGAACATCACGGTGGTCGCCGCCGTGCTGCCGTCGGCCAGCGCGGCGTAGTCGGGGATGTGGCCGCACAGCCGGTAGCCGAGGCGGCGGTACAGGCGCTCGGCGTCACTGCCCTGCAGCGTGTCCAGCACCAGCAGCCAGCGGCCGCGCGCCAGCGCCTGGGCCTCGGCATGGCGCAGCAGCGCCTCGGCCAGGCCGCGGCGGCGCGCGCGCGGGTGCACCATGACTTTCATCAATTCGGCGCGGTGGCGGCCGTTGGGCAGCGCGGCCAGGCCGAGCTGGGTGCTGGCGACCACCGAGGCCGGGTCGCCGGGGTGCTCCAGCGCCACCCAAAAGCAGCGCTCGCCGGCGCTGGCAGCGGTGCTGCAGCCGCGCCAGAAGTCGGCCGCGGCATCGGCCGTGGGCGTCGTGGGCCAGCCGATGCTGGCGCCGCCGGCGACGCACTCGCGCAGCAGGTCCACCAGCGCCGGCAGTGCGGCGTCGAGCTGCACGGCATCGAGCGCGATGATCGAAGGCGAGGTGGTCATGGCCGTCTCCCGCTACGGTTGCACGATGGCGATCACGTAGCGCGCCGGCCCGGGGCCGGGCGCCTCGAAGTGCGAAGGCCCCCACAGCCGATAGCGCAGGCTGTCGCCGGGCAGCAGCTCGTGGCGCTGGCCGTCCAGCGTCAGCGCGAGGCGGCCGTCCAGCAGCAGCAGGTGGTGCTCGAGGCCGGGCACGCTGACCTGCTGGTAGTGCACCTGCGCGCCGGCGGGCAGCTCGGCGGCCAGCAACTCGCCGGTGAAGCCGGCCGAGGGCGGCGAGACCATGCGGCGCACGAAGCCGCTGGCCGGGTCGCGCCAACTCGCCTGCTCGGCCAGCGCCAGGCGGCGCACCGGCTGCGCTTCCAGCTCGGCCAGCAGCCGGCTCATGCTCAAGCCGTGCGCCGCGCACAGGCGGTTGAGCAGGCTGGCCGTCGGGCTGGTCTCGGCGCGCTCCAGGCGCGACAGCGTGGCCCGGCTGATGCCGCTGTGCTGCGCCAGCTCGTCCAGCGTCCAGCCGCGCTGGCTGCGCAGCCGCTGCAGGCGGCCGGCGAGGCGGCGGTCAAGTCCGGGGTCGCCGCCGGGGTCGCCGCCGGGGTCAGGCTCGGTGCTCATCTCGGATCCGAGATTGATTCATCATGTTCGGGAGTCCAGTGTATCCCGAATGATGGATCAAATCCCGAATTCGGGAACGGCGCTCAGCCGGCCGGGATGTCGGGCTCGACCAGCGCGGCCAGCTGCACCAGCGATTCCTGCCAGCCCAGGTAGCACATCTCCAGCGGGATGGCCTCGGGGATGCCGGCCTGCGTGACGCTGAGCTCGGTGCCGACGATCACGGCCTTCAGCTTGACGGTGACCAGCAACTCGCCGGGCAGGTTGGGGTCGTCGAAGCGGTCGGTGTAGCGGATCGTCTCGTGCTGCACCAGCTCCAGGTACTCGCCGCCGAACGAGTGGCCCTGGCCGGCGCCGAAGTTGTGGAACGACATCCGGAAGCGCCCGCCGACGCGGGCGTCGAGCTCGTGCACCTTGCAGGTGAAGCCGTAGGGCGGCAGCCATTTGGCCAGCGCGTCGGCCTCGGTGAAGGCGCGGTAGAGCTTCTCGGGCTTGGTGCGCAGCACGCGGTGCAGGCGCACGGTCCTGTCGGTCGGGGCAGTGGACATGGGGGGCTCCTAAAAAGCGGTTGGCGAGGCACGACGATCGGCCCGGCGGCCGATCGACATCATCGCCGGCTGCCGGCGGGCCGCGCGTGCCGGGGTTTCAGCGCCCGGGCTGCCAGGCGAGGCCCAGGCTCAGCCCCAACGCCTGCTGGCGCGTGGCGGGCTGCTGCGCGCCGCCGACGATCTGGCCGTTGCGCGTGAGGGCCCCCGCGGGGCCGGCCGCGGCGCGCTCGCTGCCGGCCTGCAGCGCGAGCTGCCAGCGCCAGGCCGGCGCCAGCGGGCCGTGCAGCCGCGCTTCGATCTGCCACAGCCGGCTGCTGCCCAGGCGCAGCGTGGCCGGGTCCAGGCCCGGCAGCTGCAAGCGCATGCGGCCGCCGGGGCCGCCGCCGAGCGCGAGCTGCAGGTCCCATTGAAGCGGTTGCAGCCGTTGCAGCGGTTGCAGCGCTGCAGCGTTCCAGCCGCCGCTGATCCGCCCCACCAGCGCCGCCTGTGCCGTGTCGAAGCGTTCCGGGTAGCCCGCGGCCGTGGCGGTGGAGCGGATGTCGCGTTCCACTCGCTGCCAGCGCAGCCGGGCGCCCAGGCGCCAGCGCTCGTCGCCCCAAGGCAGGGCCTGCAGCACGAGGCCGGTCTGCCGCAGATCGCTGCGGGTCTGCAAGGCGTGGCCGCCGCTGGTCTGGCCGTCGTAGTCGCGCGCGCCGCTGGCGGTCGCCAGCGTGGCCGACCAGGGGCCGAGCGCGCGCCAGCCGCAGTCCTGCCCCTGCACGCTGAGCGCCGCGGCGCGCAGGCTGCCACGCTCGCGCACCAGCGTCTCGCCCTGGGCGCCGGTCTCGTGCCAGCGGCTGGCCAGCGGGCCCAGCTCGGCGGCGGTCTGCAGGCTGCAGGCGGCTGCCGGCACGATCAGCGACAAGCCGGCGGCAGCAACCGTCCAGGCCGGTGCGTGCCGGCTCAGAGCAGCTCCGACCAACTGCGGGTGGTCGTCGCCTCGTAGACGCCGTCGCCGTTGCCGTCGAGCTCGAAGCGCACGGTGTTGCCGTCGACCACGGTCACGCGCACGCTGCTGAGCCCGGCGCCGCTGACCACGGCCTGGCCGCTGGACGGGTAGCGCGAGCCGCCGGCGATCACGAAGGGCGTGGCCGTGGTCGCGCCAATGCTGCGGTTGTCGAAGCCCGTGGTGGCCACCGTGCCATCGAAGCGGATGCTGCTGCGCTCGCCGCCGGCGTCGGGCACGTGGCTCTCGTTGACGGTGAAGTTGCTCAGGCTGCGCGAGCTGGTCTGGCTGCCGAACACCGCCACGCTCTTGAAGCTGCTGGCGCTGATGATCTCGCTGCCGGTGTGCGCCGCCGTGCTCACCAGCGTCATGTCGATCTGGCCGTCGCCGGTGTAGCGGCCGGCGGCGCCGCCCAGCATCAGCGCCGTCATCGTCAGGCCGAAGCTGCCGTTGTAGACGTCGCTGTTGAGGTCGCCGCTCAGGCTCTTGATGGTGATCACCGCGGTGCCGTTGGCGGTGTCGCCACCGAGCGTGCAGTTGCTGAAGGTGAAGGTCAGCGAGTCTCCGGCGTCATACAGGTTGTTGTTGTTGGCGTCGTTGCCGGCCACCGTGTAGCGGCCGCCGGGGTTGTCGCAGGTGATGCTGGAGGTGACGACCAGGCCGGTGGCCGTGGAGGGCAGCGCGGGGCCGGTGCCGGCGGACGCGCGCAATGCCGCCAGCGCGACCTTGAGCAGCGAGGCGTCGCTGCGCTGCACCGCCTGGGCGCCGACGATCAGCTCGGTCGATGCTTCGAACTGCAGCCCGGCGGCCAGCACCTCCTGGCCGGCGCGCACGTAGTTGTCGGCCGACAGCGCGAGCCTTTCGCTGCCGCTGCCGGAGCCGTCGCCGCCGCCGCAGGCCGTGAGCAGCGCGGTGGCGGCCAGCACGGACAGGCTGGAGAGCATGGGGGGTCGGCGCATGGTCGGGCTCCAAGGTGACGGCAGGTGGCGGCGAGCATAGCATGTCGTGTGCAAACGTCCCACGTCGATTGTCGTCCACCGCGCCATGCCGGCGTCAGCGCGGGGTGGGGACGCCGGCCGCAGAATGGCGGCCCATGTCTCTTGCCCCAGAGCCCCCGCTGCACGCCGGCGACCGTTCGCTGAGCGTCGATCAGGCGCGTGCCGCGATCAGCGCCGCGCTGCAGGCCGTCGCGGCGACCGAGGACGTGCCGCTCGCCGCTGCACTGGGCCGTGTGCTGGCGGCCGACGTGGTTTCGGCGATCGACGTGCCGGCGCACGACAACTCGGCGATGGACGGCTACGCCTTCGACGGCGCGGCGCTGGCGGCCGGCGGCGTGCTGGAGCTGCGGCTGGCCGGCACCGTGCACGCCGGCGACGCGCGGCCGCCGGCGGTGGCGCCGGGCCAGGCGCTGCGCATCATGACCGGCGCGGTGATGCCCGAAGGCTGCGACACCGTGCTGCCGCAGGAGCTGGCCGAGGTCGACGGCGAGCGGCTGCGCGTCGCTTGCGCCCGGGTGCGCGCGGGCGACAACCGCCGCCGCCGCGGCGAAGACCTGGCGCGCGGCGGCACGGCACTGGCCGCCGGCCGGGTGCTGCGGCCGGCCGACCTCGGGCTGCTGGCCTCGCTGGGCTGCGTGGCGGTGACCGTGCGCCGGCGCCTGCGCGTGGCGCTGTTTTCCACCGGCAACGAGGTCCAGGCGCCGGGGCAGCCGCTGGCGCCGGGCTGCGTCTACGACAGCAACCGCCACAGCCTCGGCGCCGCGCTGCAGCGCCTGGGCGTCGAGGTGTTGGACCTGGGGCTGGTGCGCGACGACCCGGCGGCGCTGCGCGCCGCCTTCGAGCGCGCCGCGGCCGCGGCCGACGCGGTGCTGACCAGCGGCGGCGTCAGCGTCGGCGAGGCCGACTACACGCGCCGCCTGCTGGCCGAGCTGGGCGAGGTGGCGTTCTGGAAGGTGGCGATGCGGCCGGGCCGGCCGTTCGCGTTCGGCGCCTTGCGCGCTGGCGGCGGCGGCGCGCCTGGCCGCCGCGTCTGGCTGTTTGCGCTGCCCGGCAACCCGGTGGCGGCGCTGGTGGCGTTCTACGCCTTCGCGCGCGACGCGCTGCTGCAGCTGGCCGGCGCGCGGCCGCAGCCGCTGCCGGCGCTGCAACTGCCCAGCGCCGGTGCCATCCGCAAGCGGGCCGGGCGCACCGAGTTCCAGCGCGGCATCGTCGAGCGCGCTGCCGATGGGCGCTGGCAGGTGCGGCTGACCGGCGAGCAGGGCGCGGGCATCCTGCGCTCGATGAGCGAGGCCAACGCACTGGTGGTGCTGGAGCCCGAGCGCGGCGCGGTGGCCGCCGGCGAGCCGGTCACGGTCTGGCTGTTCGACGGCCTGGTCTGAGCGCCAGCCTGGGCTGACCGCCAGCCCGGGCCGAGCCGCTCCGGCCGCCCGACGGCGGAGAACTGGCCGATGTTTCGCCCCTTCCACCGGCCCTCGGCTGCATTTGTTCCGCCACAAGATGGCGTCGACCCCAGGTTTCGTTCAAGCCGGGACGCCCGCGGCCGAAACCCCGTCGACGCCGGCGTGAAAACCGCCGTCCACCACGTCCGCCGCGGGCGACACGTTCGAGAGGGAACACGCATGACCACGATCGCCAGCTTCAAGAGCTACACCGTCGAACAGATCTCGACGCTGTCGGCCGACGACATCAAGACCGCCAGCTCGGCCGCCGTCAAGACCTTGACGGCCGACCAGATCAAGGCCTTGTCGCCGGAACAGATCGCCGCTTTCGGCGACACCGGATCGGGTTACGACGCCTCGGTGATCACGGCGTTCAGCGGCACCCAGCTCGCCGCGTTCACGCCCTACCAGGCGCAGTTCGGCTTCACCAACGGGCAGATCTCGGCCCTCAGCTCCACGCAGCTGAAATCGCTGACGGCCAGCCAGCTGGCGGTGATGAGCTACGACCAGATCGACGCCATCCAGTCCGCCAGTGTGCAGGCGCTGTCGTCCACCCAGCTCAAGGCGCTGACGGCCGAGCAGATCCGCGCGCTGGAGGACAACTCCGGCGACCAGCTCAGCGCCTCGCAGGTGGCGGCGCTGTCGGGCGACCAGCTCGACGCCGTCACCGAGTTCAGCACCGACCAGATCCGCGCATTGACGACCAAGCAGGTGCAGTCGCTGTCGGAGGAGCAGCTGCGCAGCCTGACGCCCACGCAGATGGGCGCCTTCTCGTCGACGCAGGTGCAGGCGCTGACCAGCAGCCAGCTCAGCGCGATCGACGTGCTCGGCAGCCAGGTGGCCTACCTCAACACCAAGCAGCTCGCGAGCCTGACCACCGACAAGCTGCAGTCGATCGGCAGCGCCCAGATCGGTGCGCTCACCGCCACGCAGATCAAGGTGCTGTCCACCGACCAGGTGGCCGCGCTCACCGACACCCAGGTCAGCAACCTCAGCGCCAACCAGATGCGGGCGCTGACCAACGCCCATGTCGGCGCGCTGACCACGGCGCAGATCGGCGCGCTGTCGGCGTCCAACGTCGGCGTGCTCAACACCGCGCAGATCCAGTCGCTCACCGCGGGCCAGCTGCAGACGCTGTCCGACGAGCAGATGGGCGCGCTGATCAACGGCCAGGTCGCGGCGCTGAAGACCGATCAGATCAACCAGCTCAGCAACGACCAGATCGCGGCGCTGTCGACCTCGGCGATCGCCGCGCTGACCACCGCGCAGGTGCGCGCGCTGGGCACCGCGCAGCTGCAAAGCCTGTCCGACAACCAGCTCGGCGCGCTGACCACGGCCCAGGTGCGCGCGCTGACGGCGGATGCCAGCGGCATCGGCGCGCTCAGCGGCGACCGCGTGGCCGCGCTCAGCACCGCGGCCGTGCGCGCGCTGAGCACCACCCAGGTGGCCGCGCTGTCGTCCGACCAGCTCACGCGGCTGAAGGCCACGCAGGTGGCCGCGATGTCGGCGGCCCAGGTGCTGGCGCTCAGCGCTGACGCCAACGGCATCGGCGCGCTCAGCAACGACCAGGTGGGGGCACTGTCCACCTCGGCCATCGCGTCGCTGAAGACCAACCAGATCCAGGCGCTGTCGACCGAGCAGGTGCAGGCGCTCAGCGACGGCCAGATGGCCAAGCTCACCTCGGCCGCGGCGCGCCAGCTCTCGGGCAGCCAGCTGCAGGTGCTGGCCTACTCCACGGTGCAGGCGCTGCTGCCCACGCTGCAGGCCAACCAGGTGGCGGCACTGAGCACCGACCAGGTGCAGTCGCTCACCACCACGCAGGTGCGGGCGCTGACCACCGGCCAGATCGCGGCGCTGACCAGCGACCAGGTGTCCGCGCTGACCACCGGCCAGATCAACGCGCTGACCACCGCGCAGGCGCGCGCGCTCAGCTTCGACCCCAGCACCGGCCAGATCCAGGCGCTCAGCAACGAGCAGGTGGCTGCCTTCAGCACCGCGGCCATCGCCGCGCTGAAGACCGACCAGGTGCGGGCCCTCAGCACCGAGCAGGTCCGCAGCCTGAGCGACGCCCAGGCCGCCAGCCTCACCGGCACCGCGGTGGCCGCGCTGACGGCCAATCAGGTCAAGGCGCTGGAGCAGGCCGACCTGGTGGCGCTGCAGTCCAAGATCCAGACCAGCCAGATCGGCGCGCTGACCGGCGACCAGCTGCAGTCGCTGACCACCGCGCAGGTGGCCGCGTTCTCCACCAGCCAGCTGGCGTCGATGGGCACTGCCCAGCTCAGCCTGCTGTCGTCCACCCAGGCCGCGGCGCTGACCACGGCCCAGGTGCGCGCGCTCAGCAACACGCAGCTGCAAAGCCTCAGCACCGACGCCATCGCCGCCTTGAGCACCGGCAGCACCGGCGCCATCGCGGCGCTGTCCACCGCGCAGGTGGCCTCGCTCAGCACCGACCAGATCCGCGCGCTCACCACCGACCAGGTCGACAGCCTCACCAGCGTGCAGGTGCGCGCGCTTACCGGCAACCAGGTGAAGGCGCTGGAGGCCTACGACGTCGGCGCCGTCAAGACCGTGCTGCAGAGCAGCCAGGTGCAGGCGCTGACGGCCAACCAGCTCAGCGGACTGGGCACCAACGTCTCGGCGCTGACCACCTCGCAGGTGCGCGCGATGACCACCGGCCAGATCGCGCTGATGACCTACGGCCAGATCGCCGCGCTCACCACCGCGCAGGTGCGCGCGATGAGCAGCGCGCAGCTCCAGCAGCTCAACGCCGGCCAGATCGGCGCCATCGAGGTGGCCGACCTGCAGGCGCTGCAGACCGACCAGCTGGGCGCGCTGAGCTCCACGCAGCTGCAGTTCCTCGGCTCGACCCAGGTGCAGTCGCTCAGCAGCACGCAGCTGCGCGCGCTCGGCGCCGGCCAGCTCGGCGCGGTGATCGGCAACATGGCCACCGGGCAGATCGCCAAGCTCAGCACCGACCAGGTGCAAGGGCTGAGCACCACCCAGCTCCAGGGCCTGACCAACAGCCAGATCGGCGCCTTCTCGCAGACGCAGCTGCGCGCGCTCGACCAGAGCCAGCTCGCGGTGCTCAACGACATCGCCGCCGCCGCCGACATCGGCAAGCTCAGCGTCGACCAGATCAGCGGCCTGGCCGACGGCGTGCTGGGCGGGCTGACGAGCCGCCAGATCAACGCGCTCAACTCCGACCAGGTGCAGGCGCTCAGCAACACCCAGGTGGGCCTGGTCGCCGCCCGCATGTCCGACCTGAGCAAGCTGTCCAACACGCAGGCCGCGACGCTGGACTTCACCGCGCTCAAGGACACCCAGCTGGCGACGCTGAGCGACACCCAGGTGCAGGCGCTGACCGCGGCGCAACTGCAGGCCACGCTGGCCGACCCGTCCGACAGCGTGCTCAAGACGCTGGGCACGCGCGTCAGCACGCTCAGCGGCACGCAGATCACCGCGCTGGGCACCAACATCAGCGGCATCACCGCCGCCCAGGCCGGCCAGCTCACCGGCGCGCAACTGCGCTCGCTCAGCAACGCGCAGCTCGGCGCCTTCAGCGCCGGCCAGTTGCAGGGGGTGGACGTGACCGAGCTGCTGAACACGCAGATCGCCTCGCTGGACGTCACCAAGCTCGCCGACTCCCAGGTGGGCGACCTGACGTCGACGCAGCTGCGCGCGCTGTCGGCCTCGCAGATCGGCGACCTCACGGCCGCGCAGCTCGGCACGATCGACGGCTCGATGGTCAGCGAGTTCACGCTCAGCCAGGTGGGCGCGATGAGCGCGACGCAGATCGGCGCGCTCAGCAACTACGCGAGCAACCTCACCGACGACCAGAAGGACGCGATCCTGGCGTCCCTGGGCCCGACCGACTACGCGACCCTCTTCCCCTGAGCGTGACCTGATGGCCCGCGGCCGCCTGGCGGCCCGCTAACATCGCCGCTCCCCTTGGGCCGCCTGCGGTGGCCTGTCCCCGAGGGGACCGCGGTTCAAGCGTCGGTGGTCGCGCCAGGCGCGATGGAGCAAGCACGATGAACCCAGATACCGAGGAGGACGCGGAGCGCGCCTTCGCGCAGGCCGTGCAGCAGGCCTGGAGCGGCCAGCTCGGCGTGATGCCGCTGTTCGAGGCCGCCAACGGCCTGGCCGCGCGCGGCTTCAACGCCTACGCCGCGGTGCTGTACCAGACCTGGCTGCAGCGCTGCCGCAGCGGCCACCACCACCTGGTGTGGTTCAACCTCGGCGTGCTGCTGTTCAGCGAGGGTGACCTCGCCGGCGCGCGCGACGCCTACGCGCAGGCGCTGCACCTCGCGCCGGGCTTCCTGCAGCCGCGCTTCAACCTCGGCCTCACGTACGAGCGCCTGGGCCAGGCCGACGCCGCCACCGCGCAGTGGCTGCAGTTGCGCAGCCAGGCCGACGCCGCCGACCCCGAGCACAAGCCGATGCTGCTGCTGGCGCTGAACAACCTCGGGCGCCATTACGAGGACAACGGGCGTTATGCCGAGGCGCTGGACGCGCTGACGCAAAGCCTGCTCATCGAGCCGGCGCAGCCCGACGTCATCCACCACTGGGTGTTCCTGCGCGCCAAGCAATGCCTGTGGCCGGTGTACCAGCCGCTGCCCGGGCTGGACGAGGCCGCGCTGCGCCGCCACACCTCGGCGCTGGCGATGATCAGCCTGTCGGAAGACCCGCAGGCCCAGCTCGACGCCGCGCGCCAGTACGTCAGCAGCAAGCTCACGCTGGACGTGCCGCGGCTGGCGCCCGAACGGCCTTACCCGCGCGGTGCCGCCAACGGTGCCGGTCACGAGCGCATCCGCATCGCCTACTGCTCGGGCGACTTCTGCCTGCACCCGGTGGCGATGCTGACCGTCGAGCTGCTGGAGCTGCACGACCGCAGCCGCTTCGAGGTCTACGCCTTCGACTGGAGCCGCGAGGACGGCTCCGAGCTGCGCCAGCGCGTGATAGCCGCGGTCGACCACTTCGAGCGCATCCATGCGCTCAGCGACGAGCAGGCGGCGCGGCTGATCCGCAGCCGCGAGATCGACGTGCTGATCGACCTGCAGGGCCAGACCCTGGGCGCGCGCGCCAACATGCTGGCCTGGCGGCCGGCGCCGGTGCAGATCACCTACCTCGGCCTGCCGGCGACCACCGGGCTGCCCTTCATCGACCACGTGATCGCCGACCGCGTGCTGATCCCCGAAGCCGAAACCGCGTTCTATTCCGAGCAGCCGCTGTACCTGCCCGACGTCTACCAGGCCAGCGACCGCCGGCGCCGCCACAGCGAGCCGCCCACGCGCGCGGCCTGCGCGCTGCCGGCGCAGGGCTTCGTCTTCTGCTCGTTCAACAACAACTACAAGATCACGCCGGAGATGTTCTCGGCCTGGATGAACATCCTGCGCCGCACGCCCGGCAGCGTGCTGTGGCTGCTGGCCGACAACGCCTGGGCACAGGAGAACCTGCGCCGCGAAGCGGCCGTGCGCGGCGTCGATGGCAGCCGGCTGGTGTTCGCGCCGCGGGCGCTGCCGCCGGATTACCTGGCACGTTATGCGCTGGCCGACCTCTTTCTCGACGCCTACCCGTTCAACGGCGGCACCACGGCCAACGACGCGCTGTGGATGGGCCTGCCGGTGCTCACGCGCAGCGGCCGCACCTTCGCCTCGCGGATGGCGGCGTCGCTGCTGACGGCGGCCGGGCTGCCCGAGCTGATCACCACCGACGTGCAGGCCTACGAGGACAAGGCGGTGCAACTGGCCACCAGCCCCGGCGCGGCGCTGGCGCTGCGCCGCCGCCTGGAGCAGGTGCGCGCCGAAGGCGTGCTGTTCGACACCCCGCGCTTCGTGCGCAACCTGGAGCACGCGCTGCAGGGGCTGCTGGCCGCGGCCTGAGGGCGCGGCGCGACTTCGCGGCGGCCACGCGGATCGGGGGGGACGACGGGCGCCGCGCGGCGGCGATTGCGCACTCTGCCGCATCCGCTGGCCCGGCGTGCGCGGCGGGCGGGGTGGGCGCGCGCTGGCTCTTGCAGAATCCGCCTCCGTCGGGCCGCCAGTCGGCCCCTTGCCGAGCCGGCAGTACCACGTTGTCAGACCACGCCCCATCCCATCGCCAGCGTTGCCCGCAGTGCGGCAGCCGCGTCAAGCGCGTGCTGCGCACCGAGAACGACAAGCGCCGTTGGGACGCCGACGACTTCCGCCGCTATCGCTGCCGCAGCGACCACTGCACCTGGCAGGGCCTGCTGATGGTGGGCGACGAGCGCCACGCGCCGTCAGACGGCAGGCGCGGCGGCTCGGCCATCGTGCGCGCCGGCCGCTTCGCGCTCGGCCTGCTGCTGGCCGCCGGCCTGGCCTGGGTGGCCATGGTGGCGCTGCAGGCGATGCTGGAGCTGTAGCAGCCCTCATCGCCCCGATCCTTCCCCGGGGGCGCCATCAATTTGTTGTGGCGCGCACTTCGGCGATCGAGGTCACGCCGGCCAGCACCTTCTCGATGCCGTCCTGGCGCAGCGTGCGCAGGCCGTCGGCCAGCGCCGCGTGCAGGATCTGCTCGGCGCGGCCGCCGGTCTGGATCAGGCGGCGGATGGCCGGCGTCATGTGCATCAGCTCGTGCACGCCGGCGCGGCCCTTGTAGCCGCTGCTCTCGCACTTGTCGCAGCCCGGCGCGTCGTAGGCCTGCAACCGGCCGCCGCGGCCGAAGCGGCGCAGCCAGTCGGCCAGCACGGCGTCGTCGTCGGGCCGGCCCTCGAGGTCGCCGAAGGCGTGCTGGTGGTCGGCCAGCAGCTCTTCCACCTCGTGCGGCAGCGCGTCGCGCGGCTTGCAGCAATGCGGGCACAGGCGGCGCACCAGCCGCTGCGCCAGCACCACCAGCAGCGCATCGGCAAAGTTGAACGGGTCCATGCCCATGTCCAGCAGCCGCGTCACGGTCTCGGCGGCGCTGTTGGTGTGCAGCGTGCTCATCACCAGGTGGCCGGTCAGCGACGATTCGACGGCGATGCCGGCGGTCTCCTGGTCGCGGATTTCGCCGACCATGATGACGTCCGGGTCGGCACGCAGGAAGGCGCGCAGCGCCTTGGCGAAGGTCCAGTCGATCTTCGGGTTCACCTGCACCTGGCGCAGGCCGGACTGGGTGATTTCGATCGGATCCTCGGCCGTCCAGATCTTGCGCTCGGGCGTGTTGATGAAGCCCATCACCGAGTGCAGCGTGGTCGTCTTGCCCGAGCCGGTGGGGCCCACGCACAGGATCATGCCGTAGGGCCGCTCGGCAGCGGACTTCAGCCGCGCCAGGTTGTGCGGGCTGAGGTTGAGCTTGTCCAGCGCCAGCGGCTTGGACGAGGCCAGCAGCCGCAGCACCGCGTCCTCGCAGTTGCTGTTGGTGGGGATGGTGGCCACCCGCAACTCCAGCCGCTGGCCCTGCACGAACTTGCCGAAGTTGATCTTGCCGTCCTGCGGCTTGCGGCGCTCGGAGATGTCGAGGTCGCACATGATCTTGATGCGCGCGATCAGCGCGTTGCGGTAGGTCGGCGGCAGCTCGATGTAGGGCCGCATCTGGCCGTCCTTGCGGAAGCGGACCTTGACCTTCTCGCGCCCCGGCGCGCACTCGATGTGGATGTCCGACACGCCCTGTGCCTGGGCGTCGAGGATCATGCTGTTGATCAGCCGCACCAGCGAGTTGTCGCTCTGCTCGATGGGCTTGCCCAGGCTCTCCTCGCTGGCGGCGGCCTCGACGGCGTTGCTGTGCTCCTGCTCCAGCGTGGCCAGCAGCTTGCCGGCGTCGTCGGGCTGGAACTCGGCGCCGCTGTCGCCCGCGCTGGCGCCGCCGCTTTGCTGGTAGGCCTTGTCCACCGCCACCACCAAGGTGCCGGCACGCGCCAGCACGGGGATGACCTTGCAGCCGGCGGTGAACTCCACCTCGTCGATGGTCTTGCGCCGCGTCGGATCTTCCAGCGCCACCACCAGGCGGCCGCCGCGCATCATCAGCGGCAGCGCCTCCAGCCGCGCCGCCACGTTGTAGGGCAGCTTCTGCAGCGCCTCGGCATCGGCCGGAAACTGCATCGGATCCACCAGCGGATAGCCCATCTTGCGCGCCAGCGCGGTCTGCAGGTCCTGCTGGCTGATGGTGCCGCTGCGCACCAGCAGCTCGCCCAGCGGCACGCCCTTGTCCTGCTGCTGCTGCTGCAGCGCCTGGTCGAGCTGGGATTCGTTGATGTAGCCCAGCGCCGTCAGCGCCTGGCCGATGCGCACCATGGGCATGCGCGCCTGTTCCTCGATCGCCGCGTCCAGCTCGTGGCGCGAGATGAGCTGCTTGACGACCAGGATCTCGCCGAGCTTGCGGCTGCGCAGCCGCTCCTGCTCGCCGAGCGCGGCGCTCACCTGCTCGGCGGTGGCCGCGCGCTGCTCGATCAAGGCCTCGCCCAGGCGCTGGCCGATGTCCACGTGGCGGTAGATGTCGCGCGGCACGAAGCAGCGGCGCACGGCGCCGTTGTCGTCGGTGGGCTCGAAGAGGAAGAGGCCGGCGGCCGTCTCCTCGTGCGTGATGGTGCGGCCTTCGAGCCGCGAGCCGTCGGCCAGCTCCACGCGGTAGGGCTGGGCCTTGCGCTCGGTCAGCGCCAGTGGCGTGGTCTCGGTGGGGTTGAAGGGCAGGGGGTTCAGCGGCTTGGCCAGGCGCAGCGTGCGGAACTGCGAGAAGCGCAGCGGCAGCGTGGTGCGCGAGGCCGACACCTGCACATGGGCCAGCCCCGCCTCGGGGCCGAAGTGCATCAGCCGGCCGGCCATCGTGCTGCCGTTGAGCCCTTCGATCACGCAGGCCTCGGGCGCCAGCGCCGGCTGCGGCGCGGGATAGCACGGCAGGTTGGGCGTCGGCCAGGCGAAGCGGGCGCCAGGCGGCTGCGCGGTGCGGCCGCCGTCGGCAGCGGCATCGGACGGGATCAGCGAGATCGGGGGGACCGACAGGTCGGACATGAGGCTTCCTTCGGAATCGGGGCCGGGGCCAGCCGAGGCTGGTCCACGTCACAGCGATCCTAGGAAGCCGGCCGCGCGGCCGATGCGCCGAGAAGAGGGCGGAAACCGGCCCAGTCCCGGCCTCCGGCGTCAGCCGTGCATCTGCGCCGGCAGGAAGCTGACGAGCTGCGGAAACAGGTACAGCAGCGCCACGGCCAGCACCATCAGCCAGAAGAAGGGCAGCGTCACGCGCGCGATCCAGCCGATCTCGCGCCGCGTCATGCCCTGCAGCACGAACAGGTTGAAGCCCACCGGCGGCGTGATCTGCGCCATCTCGACCACCAGCACGATGAAGATGCCGAACCACAGCAGGTCGATGCCGGCCTTCTGCACCGTGGGCAGGATCACGCCCATCGTCAGCACCACCATGCTGATGCCGTCGAGGAAGCAGCCCAGCACGACGTAGAACACCATCAGCGCGAACAGCAGCTGGAACTGCGTGAGCCCTTGCGCCGCGATCCATTCCGCCAGGTGGCGCGGCAGCCCGATGTAGCCCATGCTGAGCGTCAGGAAGGCGGCGCCCGAGAGGATCAACGCGATCATGCAGTACAGCCGCGTGCCGCCGAGCAGGCTGTCCTTGAAGGTCTGCCAGGACAGCGAGCCCTGCGCCGCCGAGATCACCAGCGAGCCCACCACGCCGACCGCGGCCGCCTCGGTCGCGGTGGCGATGCCGGCGTAGATGCTGCCCAGCACGGCGCCGATCAGCAGCACCACCGGGATCAGGTGGCGCGACTCGACCAGCTTGCCGCGCAGGTCCAGCCGCTCATCGGCCGGCGGCACCTGCTGCGGATGGCGCCAGGCCCAGACCATCAGGTAGCCCGAGAACAGCAGCGCCAGCATCACGCCCGGCAGCACGCCGGCGATGAACAGCTGCGAGATCGAGACGTCGGCGCTGACGCCGTAGACGATCATGATGATCGACGGCGGGATCAGCAGGCCCAGCGTGCCGGCGCCGGCCAGCGAGCCGATGCTGATGCCGTCCGGGTAGCCGCGGCGCTGCAGCTCGGGCAGGCTCATCTTGCCGATGGTGGCGCAGGTGGCGGCGCTGGAGCCCGACACCGCGGCGAAGATCGCGCAGCCGACCACGTTGACGTGCAGCAGCCGGCCCGGCAGCGCCTGCATCCACGGCGCCAGGCCGCGGAACATGTCCTGGCTGAGCCGGGTGCGGAACAGGATCTCGCCCATCCAGACGAACAGCGGCAGCGCGGTCAGCGTCCAGCTGCTGGCGCTGCCCCAGATCGTCACCGCCATCGCGTCACCCGCCGGGCGGCTGCTGAAGAGCTGCATGCCGATCCAGGCCACGCCCGACAGCGTGAGCCCGATCCAGACGCCGCTGGCCAGGATCAGGAACAGCGCCGCCACCAGCAGCGCGGTGATGCCGAGGTCGCTCATCTCATTCGTTGTGCAGCGCCTCGCCGGCGGCGGCCTGCGCGCGCCGGCCCAGCAGCTCCAGCACCCATTCGTCGGCGAAGGCGATGGCCAGGATCACGCAGCCGGCGGCCATCGCCAGCTGCGGGATCCACAGCGGCGTGGCGTCGTTGGCGGTGGAGATGTCGTGGAAGACGTGCGACTGCCACGACAGCCGGCAGGCATACCAGGCCAGCAGCACGGCCAGCAGCGTGGCCGCGCCCAGCGCCCAGATCTCCAGCGCGCGCTGCGCGCGGCCCCGCAACGCCGACAGCAGCAGCGTGACGCGGATGTGCTCGCCGCGCTTGAGCGTGTGCGCCAGCGCCAGGAAGCCGGCCGCCGCCATCAGGTAGCCGGCATAGGCGTCGGTGCCCGGCACGTGGAAGTTGAACTGGCGCCCGGCGACGGACAGCAGCACCATCGCCAGCAGGCCCACCATGCACAGCGCGGCCAGGGCCGCCGCGCCGTCGTACAGCGCGTCCAGCAGTCGGCGCACCACGGCCGCTTGCCCCTTACTTCTGGAAGGCGTCGATCAGCTGCCGGCCCTCGGGGCCGGCCTTGTCCAGCCATTCCTTGAGCATGGTGTCGCCCACCTTCTTCAGGTCGGCCTTGAGCTGAGCGCTGGGCGGCAGGATCTGCATCCCGTTGGCCCGCAGCTTCTCCAGGCTCTCGGTGTTGGTCTTCTTGCTGGCGGCCAGGCCGCGCACCTCGGCGTCGGCGCCGGCCTTCAGCAGCACGGCCCGCGTCGGCGCGTCCAGCGCGTCGAAGGCGGCCTTGTTGACCAGCACCAGGTTCTTGGGCAGCCAGGCCTGGGTGTCGTACCAGTACTTGAGATGCTCGTAGGTCTTGGTGTCCACCCCGGTGGCGCCGCTGGACATGTAGCTCTCGACGACGCCGGTGGCCATGGCCTGGCTCAGCTCGGCGGCCTGCACCGTCACCGGCTGCGCGCCCACCAGTTCGGCGATGCGCGCGGTGGCCGGGCTGTAGGCACGCCACTTCATGCCCTTCAGGTCGGCCGCCGAATTGATCGGCCGCTTGGTGTAGATGCCCTGCGGCGGCCAGGGCACCGCGTACAGCGCCATCAGCCCCTGCTCGGCCAGCTTCTTGTCGACCAGCGGCTTCTGCGCCTTCCACAGCCGCATCGCCTCGTCGTAGCTGTCGGCCAGGAAGGGCAGCCCGTCGGCGCCGAAGATGGGCCACTCGTTCTGGTAGTTGACCATCAGGATCTCGCCGATCTGCGCCTGGCCGCCCTGCACCGCGCGCTTGATCTCGGGCGCCTTGAACAGCGAGGCGTTGGCATGCACGGTGATCTTGAGCTTGCCGCCGCTGGCCTTGTCGACGTCGGCCGCGAACTGCATCAGGTTCTCGGTGTGGAAGTTGCTGGCCGGGTAGGCGGCCGGCAGGTCCCACTTGGTCTGGGCCTGGACGGCGGCCGACAGCGCCAGCGCCGTGGCGGCGCCGATCAGACAACGGAAGCGAAGCATGGGGTCTCCGGGAAAAGGAGTGGATCCGAGGGCCCGTAGCATAGGCCGTGCCCGCGGCGGCGCCGTCCGGTTCTTCCCGACCTGTGGGCGTCTCGCACAATCAGGGCCGTCGGTCCGCATCACTTTCGCTGCCATGTCCTCATCCACCGCGCCTTCGATGCCCGCCCGCTGGCAGTTCTGGATCGACCGTGGCGGCACCTTCACCGACGTCGTGGGCCGCGCCCCGGACGGCACGCTGCAGACGCTGAAGCTGCTGTCGGAGAACCCCGAGCACTATGCCGACGCCGCGGTGGAAGGCATCCGCCGGATTCTCGACTTAGCTCCCGGCGAGGCCATCACCCCCGAGCGCGTGGAGTGCGTGAAGATGGGCACCACGGTGGCCACCAACGCGCTGCTGGAGCGCAAGGGCGAGCGCACGCTGCTGGTCACGACGCGGGGTTTCCGCGACGCCTTGCGCATCGCCTACCAGGCGCGGCCGCGGCTGTTCGACCGCCGCATCCTGCTGCCCGAGCTGCTGTACGAGCGCGTCGTCGAAGCCGACGAGCGCATCGGCGCCCACGGCGACGTGGTGCAGCCGCTGGACGAGGCCACGCTGCGGCGCGAGCTGCAGGCCGCCTTCGACGCCGGCATCCGCGGCTGCGCCATCGTCTTCATGCACGGCTACCGCTACGTCGCCCACGAGGATGCCGCCGCGGCGCTGGCCCGCGAGATCGGCTTCACCCAGGTCAGCGTCTCGCACCGCGTCAGCCCGCTGATGAAGCTGGTCTCGCGCGGCGACACCACGGTCGTCGACGCTTATCTCAGCCCCATCCTGCGCCGCTACGTCGACCGCGTGGCCGCGCAGATGCCCGGCGTGCGGCTGTTCTTCATGCAAAGCAGCGGCGGCCTGGCCGAGGCGCACCACTTCCAGGGCAAGGACGCCATCCTGTCCGGCCCGGCCGGCGGCATCGTCGGCATGGTGCGCACCGCGGTGGCGGCGGGGCACGACAAGGTGATCGGCTTCGACATGGGCGGCACCAGCACCGACGTCAGCCACTATGCCGGCGAGTTCGAGCGCGCTTTCGACACCCAGGTGGCCGGCGTGCGCATGCGCGCGCCGATGATGAGCATCCACACCGTGGCCGCCGGCGGCGGCTCGATCCTCTCGTTCGACGGCGCGCGGCTGCGCGTCGGCCCGGAGAGCGCCGGCGCCAACCCCGGCCCGGCCAGCTACCGCCGCGGCGGGCCGCTGGCGACGACCGACGCCAATGTGCTGCTGGGCCGCATCCAGCCCGAACACTTTCCGCGCGTCTTCGGGCCGCAGGCCGACCAGCCGCTGGACCGCGACGGCGTTGCCCAGCGTTTCACGCAACTGGCCGAGCAGGTGCGGCTGGCCACCGGCCGCGCCGTGGCGGCGGAGGGGCTGGCCGAGGGCTTCCTGCAGATCGCGGTGCAGAACATGGCCAATGCGATCAAGCGCATCTCGGTGGCGCGCGGCTACGACGTCACCCAGTACACGCTGCAGTGTTTCGGCGGCGCCGGCGGCCAGCACGCCTGCGCGGTGGCCGATGCCCTGGGCATGACGCGCGTCTTCGTGCACCCGCTGGCCGGCGTGCTGTCGGCCTACGGCATGGGCCTGGCCGACCAGATCGCGATGCGCGAGGCCGCGGTCGAGAAACTGCTGGACGAACCCGGCCTCGCTGCCGCGGACGTGCAACTGCAGCAGCTCGGCGCCGCCGCCGCCGACGAGCTGGCCGAGCAGGGCGTGGACCGCGGCGCGATCGTGCTGCGCCGGCGCGCGCACCTGCGCTACCAAGGCACCGACACCGCGCTGCAGGTCGACTTCGGCGCCGAGGCCGAGGTGCGCCAGGCCTTCGAGGCGGCGTACCGCCAGCGCTTCGCCTTCCTGATGCCCGGCCGCGCGCTGGTGATCGAGGCCGTGTCGGTCGAGGCCGTGGCGGCCGGCGAGCGCTCCGAAGGCCCGCGCACCCACACCGCGGCGCCGTACCGGCCGCCGCCGCTGGCCCAGGTGCCGATGTTCAGCGGCGGCCAGTGGCTGCAGGCCGCGCTGCACCTGCGCGAGGCGCTGGACCCTGGCGCGCGCATCGAAGGCCCGGCCATCCTGGCCGAGCGCAACGCCACCACGGTGGTCGAGTCCGGCTGGCGCGCGCTGCTGATGCCCGGCGGCGCGCTGGAGCTGGCGCGCGTGCTGCCGCGCGCCGCGCACCACGCCATCGGCACCGAGGCCGACCCGGTGATGCTGGAGGTCTTCAACAACCTCTTCATGAACATCGCCGAGCAGATGGGCCTGCGGCTGCAGAACACCGCCTACTCGGTCAACATCAAGGAGCGGCTGGACTTCTCGTGCGCGCTGTTCGATGCCGGCGGCCAGCTGATCGCCAACGCGCCGCACATGCCGGTGCACCTGGGCTCGATGAGCGAGAGCATCAAGACCGTGATCGCGCGCAACCCGGCGATGCAGCCCGGCGATGTCTACGTGCTCAATGACCCCTATCACGGCGGCACGCATCTGCCCGACGTGACGGTCGTGACGCCGGTCTATCTGCAAGGCGACGCCAAGCCCGGCTTCTACGTCGCCAGCCGCGGCCACCATGCCGACATCGGCGGCAGCACGCCGGGCTCGATGCCGCCGTTCTCGAAGACCATCGACGAGGAAGGCGTGCTGTTCGACAACTTCCTGCTGGTGCGCGACGGCGCCTTGCGCGAGAGCGAGTTGCGCCGACAGTTGGGCTCCGGCCGCTATCCGGCGCGCAATCCCGAGCAGACGATTGCCGACCTGCGCGCGCAGATCGCCGCCAACGAGAAGGGCGTGCAGGAACTGCAGGCGATGGTGGCGCAGTTCGGCCGCGAGACCGTGGCCGCCTACATGCAGCACGTGCAGGACAACGCCGAGGAATCGGTGCGCCGCGTGATCACCGCGCTGAACCTGACGCCCCCAGGCTCACCTGACGGCTCGCCACCCCCCGAGGGGGCTGGCCCCGGCCGGGGTGAACCCGTTCCGGGGCCGAACGGCTCGTTCGAGCTGCCGCTGGACAATGGCGCGGTCATCCGCGTCAAGGTCACCGTCGACGCCGCGGCGCGCAGCGCGACGATCGACTTCAGCGGCACCAGCGAGCAGCTGCCCAACAACTTCAACGCACCCAAGGCGGTGACGATGGCGGCGGTGCTCTACGTCTTCCGCACCCTGGTCGACGACGACATTCCGCTCAACGCCGGCTGCCTGAAGCCGCTGCAGGTGATCGTGCCCGAGGGCTGCATGCTCAACCCGCGGCCGCCGGCGGCGGTGGTGGCGGGCAACGTCGAGACCTCGATGTGCGTGACCAACGCGCTCTACGGTGCCCTGGGCGTCATGGCGGCCAGCCAGTGCACGATGAACAACTTCACCTTCGGCAACCAGCGGCTGCAGTACTACGAGACGATCTCCGGCGGCGCCGGCGCGGGGCCCGAGTTCGATGGCGCGTCGGTCGTGCAGACGCACATGACCAACTCGCGGCTGACCGACCCCGAGGTGCTGGAGTTCCGCTTCCCGGTGCGGCTGGACAGCTACGCCGTGCGCGCCGGCAGCGGCGGCGCCGGCGCGCACCGCGGCGGCAACGGCGGCGTGCGCCGCGTGCGTTTTCTGGAGGCGATGACCGCATCCATCCTGAGCAACGGCCGCCACCATGGCGCCTTCGGCATGGCCGGCGGCGAGCCCGGCGCCGTGGGCATCAACCGCGTCGAGCGCGCCGACGGCAGCGTCGAGCGGCTGGACCACATCGGCCAGGCCGAGATGCAGCCGGGCGACGTGTTCGTGATCGAGACGCCGGGCGGCGGCGGCTACGGCCGCACGGTGGACTGAAGGGCCGGCGCGGCCGCTGCGCCCGCGGCCCCGGGTGCGCGCAGTTCGGACGTCAGGTCCGCCAGCTCCGGCGGCAGCGGCGCGCGGCGCGGCGGGTCCAGCAGCAGCGCGTCGATCGCCGCCAGTCCGCGGCGGCGCAGCATCAGCCGCCACTCGAAATCGACCCACGGCGATTCGGCCGCGGTGGCCGACCAGAACAGAAACAGCCGCTCGCTGCGCCCCATCTCGCGCTCGATGCGCTCGCGCCAGTCGTCGCCGCTGCGCAGCGCCGGCGCGTCGGCGAAGACGCGCAGCCCCGGCGCCACCGCCTGCAGGTCGCGCGCGATGTCGTGCACCACCTCGCGGTCGGCCGGCGCGTAGGCGGCGTAGGCCGACTGCAGCATGCGGCGCGCGGCCTGCATATCCTCCAGCGGCTGCGCGGTGCCGGCGGCCGGCGCGTCGGCGCGCACGTGCAGCACGAAGGCCAGCTCGCCGATCGGCAGCCCGTCCACCGCCAGCCGCACGCGGGCCGCGTGCGCGCCGGGACGCACGCTGCCGGCCACCGGCACCAGGAAGCGCACGCGCTCGGGCCGCCGCGCCCAGGCCAGGCGCTGGGTCGGGCCCGCGGGCAGCACGCCGTCGATGCGCAGCTGCACGCTGACGGCCGGCAGGCTGGTGTCGCCGAAGGGCAGCGGCGGCGGCCCGCCGGCGGCGCGCCGCGCCAGCGCCGCCACCTCGGCCGCCTGGCCGGGCAGCGCCGCCCACAGGTCGATGGCGGCCAGCGCGCCGGGCGCCACCGCGGCCGGCGCATAAGCGTGAAACTGAGCGGCATCGGGCCGCGGCGGCTGCGGCTCGGGAGTGGTCCAGTCGACGCCGTCGAACTCGGTGTCGGGCGCCGGCTGGGCGCTGCCGGATCGGGCCGGCGCCTCGGCGAAGTCGAACGGGTCCGCCATCGGCGCCGAGGGCTCGAAGAGGTCGGCAAAGCCGGTGTCGACGGTGACCGGCGCCGTCGCCGCGTCGGGCTGCGGGCGCGGCACCTCGGCGGCCACGCGGTGCGCGAAGGCGGCGCGGTCGACGGCGCGGCGCATCGCGTTCTCGGGCGTCACCAGGCCCTGGGCCAGCAGCTGCCACAGGTGTTCGTCGGCCTGCGGGCGCCGGCGCAGCAGCTCGGCCAGCGCCTGGGCATCGCCCTCGGCCAGCGTGGCCGACAGCGCGGGCGAGTTGGGCAGCGCCTCGGTGGCCGCGAGGTCGGCGCCGCCGGCAGCGGCCGGCACCGGGCGCAGCGACAGCACGGCGTTGAGGTGCAGTGCCGCCCGGTGCAGCAGCTCAGGGCCGCCGTGCTCGGCGCTGAGCGCGACCAGCCGCTGCAGCGCGGCCAGCGGGCCGTCGGCGTCCAGCGTCACGATGCACAGCGCCCGCTCGGCGGCGCCCAGTGCCGGCTCCAGCAGCGCGCCATCGCGCAGCTCGCCCCAGGCGATTGCCAGCGGCGGCGCGGCCGCTGCGCCGGGGCCGGCGCGCGCCCGGCGTTGCTGCAGCAGCGCGGCCACCGCGGCGGCGCTCAAGTCCTGGTGCAGCGCCCCGCGGCCGGCCTCGTGCCAGAAGCGGCTGGCGTCCTCCAGCAGCGCCAGCTCGCCGGCCACGTTGCGTTTGCGCTGCTCGATCAGCGCCGCGGCGGCGTCGCGCCGCAGCCCGGCCGAGCGGCTGGCCAGCACCAGCAGCCCGCGATCGGCGGCGGCCAGCGGGCACACCAGGGCCGGCAGCGCCAGCTGGCGCGGCGTCGGCGCGTTCAGCGCATAAGGCCTGATCGCCATCGCCGGCTGGCCGTGGCGGCGGAAGGCGTGGACGCGGAAGCGGCCGACGCCGTCGAGCACGAAGCTGAACTGGATCTCGCGGCTGCGGTCGAGCGCGGCGCGCTGCGTCTCGTCCAGCAGGTCCAGCACCAGCAGCGTGGACTGCTCGGGCGCGAAGGCCACCGACGACAGCGGCACCGAGCGCTCGTCGATGCGCAGCGTGGGCGGCATCCAGGGCACGACGTAGACCGCCGACGCCTCCTTGCGCATGGCGAGCAGCAGCAGGTCCAGCAGGAAGGGGATCGTCGGACGCTCGGACATCGGCAGCAACGTCAACCCCGCGCGCACAGCGGCGGCTCTGGCGCGCATTGTGCGGCGATCCGCGTCGGCTGCGGCGCCGCTGCGGCCGGCTGACGTCAGTGGTCCGTGGGGTGCAACTTCGGCTGCGGCTGTGGCAGGGCCCGGCGACGGCGCGGCAGCAGCGCGGCGCACAAGGCCCAGCACAGCCAGGCGGTCCACAGGCTGTGGCTGGGGTAGTGGGCACCGCGCAGCGTCTGGCCGGCAGCCAAGGCCAGGCCCAGCAGCAGCACGCCGACGAGCCAGGCGCGCGCCGCGCGCGGCTGGTACTCGCGCAGCGCGAACCAACCGCTGATGAACGCGAAGCCCGCCGTCGCGTGGCCCGACGGAAAGCAGCGCCCCGGGCCGCCATCGCCGACGCCCAGCCGCCAGTGCGAGACGTAGCTGGCCCAGCCGCCGAACTCGGCCAGGTCCCAGGGGCAGCTGGTGTGGCTGATCTGCTTGAGCGCCGGCACCAGCAGCAGGCAGCCGGCCGTGACCGCCAGCCAGCGCCAGCGTTCGGCGCGGCTGGGGCCGGCCCACAGCGGCCGCACGACGTTGACCACCAGCAGCCCCATCAGCAGCCAGCCCAGCACGCGGCCGCCGCCATGCAGCAGATCGGCGGTCAGCCAGTGCTGGCGCCAGGGGAAGCCGTTGCCGTCGCCCAGCGCGCGCATCACGGTCAGGTCCAGGCCGGTCAGGTCCCACACCAGCAGCAGGACCAGGCCGGCCAGCGTGAGGTGGAGATCGTCGAGGCGGCGCGTCATCTCATGACGCGGCCGGCAGCCGCCGGCACGGCGCGCCCAGGTCCCAGGCCGGCTCGTAAAGCGCGGTGCTCACGTCCAGCAGGCCCAGCACGGTGTGGAAGACATGGTCATGCGCCGCCGGTGCCGCGGCGCGTGCCTTCAGGCAGCCGAGGTCGAGGTCGCGCGCCTGCGCAAAGCCGGCGGAGAACCACATCACCATCGGTACCTGCTTCTGCACCGCGGGGGCGATGGCGTACGGCAGGCCGTGCAGGTAGAGGTTGGCCTCGCCCAGCGATTCGCCGTGGTCCGACACGTAGATCACGGCGCTGTCCACCTGGCCGGCCTGCGCCTGCAGCGTCTGGATCAGCTCGGCCAGCACGTGGTCGGTGTAGAGCAGCGCGTTGTCGTAGGCGTTGACGATCTGCTCGCGGCTGCAGGTGCGCAGGTCGTCGCTGCGGCACTCGGGCTGGAAGCGTGCAAAAGCCGGCGGGTAACGCCTGAAGTAGGCCGGACCGTGGTTGCCCAGCTGGTGCAGCACCAGCAGCTGGTTGCCGCGCGCCTGGCGCAGGATTTCGGGCAGGCCCTGCAGCAGGCCTTCGTCGAGGCAGCGGCCCTCGGGGCATTGCGCCTGTGGCTGGATGTCGGCCACCTGCTGTCGCGGCAGGCCGTCGCAGACGCCTTTGCAGCCGCTTTGGTTGTCGCGCCAGGTCACGCCGACGCCGGCGCGCGCCAGCAGGTGCAGCAGCGATTCGCTGCCGCGGATGCGGTCTTCGTCGTAGTCGCGCCGGCCCACCGGCGCGAACAGGCAAGGCACCGAGGTCTCGGTGTTGGTGCCGCAGCTCGTGGTGTGGGCGAAGTTGATCACCGGCAGCCCGGCCAGCTCCGGCGTGGTGTTGCGCGCGTAGCCCGACAAGCCCCAGTTGGCGGCGCGCGCCGTCTCGCCCACCACCAGCACCAGCAGCCGCGGCTTGGCCTGCGCGGCCCAGCTCGGGCCCGGCCGGGCGTCCAGCCCGATCGGCTGGCGCGGGCCGGCGGCGCGCGCCTTGGCGTCGCTGCGCGCCACCGAGGCCAGCGACCACAGCACGTTGGCCGGCGTCACCAGGTAGCGCAGCTCCTTCTGGTTGCGCATCAGCGAGGCCAGCGGCTGGAACACCGCCAGCGCCAGCGCCACCAGCAGCGCCAGCGCCGCCAGCCAGCTGATCACGCGGCGCAGCAGCGCGCGCGGCCAGGGCCGATCGATGACGTCGGTGCGCCACAGCAGCAGCAGCGGCGGGCCTGCCGTCAGCAGCAGGTGCAGCAGCAGTGCCGGGCCCAGCAGCTCGCCGGCCTCGCGCCAGTCGGTGCGCAGCACGTTGCGCATCATCGTCGGGTCCAGGTAGACGCCGTAGCGCTGCGTGTAGAACGACGCACAGGCGGCGATGACCGCCAACACCGCCAGCAGCGGCTTGACGATCCAGCGGCCGGCCAGCGGCGCCACCAGCAGCCAGTGCAGGCACAGCACGCCCAGCAGCAGCGCCGCGCCCAGGCCCCAGGCGCTGGCGTCGGTCCAGTCGCGGCCCTTCAGCGCCTGCTGCACGAAGGGACGGTTGGCCAGCAGCGTGAACCACAGGCAGACCAGCAGCACCAGGGTTTCGGTCGACAGGCGCAGGCGTGGCAGGCGTGACCAGGGCGGCCGATCAGGAGCCTCGGTGGCCGGCGGTGCCGGGTCCGGGCGCGGGGTCAGGGGCAGCATCGGGGGCCGATTGCAGCGCCGCCGCCTGAAGACAGGCTGAAGCCATGCCGAGCGCGGCCCACAATCGGCGCATGCGCCTGCTGCTGCTGGAAGACGACGCCATCCTCGGCGAAGGTCTGCGCGACTACCTGCGCGCCGAAGGCCACGTGGTCGACTGGTACGCCAGCCTGCGCGAGCTGCAGGCGGTGCACGGCGAGCCTTACGACGCTTGGCTGCTGGACTGGCAACTGCCCGACGGTTCCGCGCTCGACTGGCTGGCGCGCCGCCGCCGCGCCGGCGACGCCACCGCGGCCTTCATGCTGACGGCGCGCGACCGCTCGGACGACCGCGTGCTGGGCCTGGACTCGGGTGCCGACGATTACCTCGTCAAGCCGGTCGACCCCGCAGAGCTGGCGGCGCGGCTGCGCGGGCTGCAGCGCCGGCAGGCCGGCGGCGCACTGCTGCACGTCGGCGACGCGGCGTTCGACCTCGCGGCGCGCAGCGCGATGGCCGGCGGCCACCGCGTGGAGCTGACGGCGCGCGAATGGGCGCTGGTCGAAGCGCTGCTGCACCGCGCCGGCCGCGTGGTGGCCAAGGCCGATCTCGAGCGCCTGCTCCTGGGCGCCGAGGCCGAGCTGCAGAGCAACGCGCTGGAGGTGCACGTCTCCAGCGTGCGCCGCAAGCTGGGCCACGGCGTGATCGAGACCCTGCGCGGCCTGGGCTACCGGATGACGCCCACGGCATGACGTGCAAGCGATGAACGCCGCACTGCGCCTGCCGTCGATCCGCTCGCGGCTGACCTTGCTGCTGGTCGGCGTGGCCCTGGTCTGGGGCCTGCTGGTCTCGCTGGGCGTCTGGCTGGCCGTGCGCGAAGAGGTCGACGAGCTGCTGGACGACACGCTGCAGGCCTCGGCCGAGGTGCTGGGCCGGCTGCTCAGCGTGGGCGACGCGCAGGCGCTGGCCGGCGCCGCGGCGGTGGCCGCGGCGCCCGGCTCGCCGGGCAACCACCAGCACTTCGCCTGGCAGCTGGTCGGCCCCGGCGGCCGGCTGCTGCTGCACTCGGCACGCGCGCCGCAGCAGCCCTGGCTGCCCTTGCCGACGGCCGGCTTCGTCAACGCGGCCGGCGGCTGGCGCGTGTTCGGGCTGCGGCTGGCCGACGGCGAGCGCATGCTCTACGTCGCGCAGGCCGGCGACGAGCGCTTGGAGGCCGAGACCGAGGTCGTGCTGACCGCCGTCTGGCTGACGCTGGCGGTGGCCGCGCTCAGTGCTTGGTGGCTGGGCCGTCGCGTGCGCCGCGAGCTCAAGCCGCTGCTGGATCTGCCGCTGGCGCTGGCCCACTACGAGCCCTTGCAGCCCGGCGCGACGCTGCCCGCGCCCACGCGGCGCGAGCTGCAGCCGATGCAGCAGGCCATCGAGGCGCTGGGCCGCCGCCTGGCCGGCCGCGTGGCCAACGAGCGCGCCTTCTCGGCCCACGCGGCGCACGCGCTGCGCACGCCGCTGGCCGGCATCGACACCCAGCTGGCCGTGGCCCAGCGCGAGGCATCGGCCGAGCTGCAGCCGCGGCTGGCGCGCGTGCGCGAGGCGGCGGCGCGCCTCACGCGCGTGGTGGCCGCGCTGCTGGCGCTGTTCCGCAGCGGGGCCGAGCTGCAATGGCAGCCGCTGGCGCTGGCGCCGCTGCTGCAGCGGCTGCCGCACGAAGGCCTGCGCCTGCGGCTCGATCCACCCGTGCCCGACACGCTGCAGGGAGATGCCGACCTGCTGACCGCGGCGTTGATCAACCTGCTGGACAACGCGGTGCGCCACGGCGCTGGCGAGCTGGTGGTGAGCCTGCAGACCGCCGCCGACGGCCGCCAGCACCTGCGCCTGCACGACGACGGACGCGGCTGCCCGCCGGCGCAGCGCGAGCAGCTCGCCGCGGCCCTGGCGGCGCAGGCCTACGAAGCCCAGATGGGAACCGGCCGCAGCCCTGGCCTGGGCCTGATGCTGGCCGATCTTGTGGCGCGCGCCCATGGCGGTGCCTTGAGCCTGCCCGCGGTGGCGCAGGGCTTCGCGGTCGAGCTGAGCCTGGGGCCGGCGCCGGCAGCGCCTCAGCGCGGCGGCTCCTCGCCGTCCGCATAACGCCGCCACTGCGCGTAAGCGCGGCGCATCAGCCGCAGCTGGCCCGCGAAGCGCGGGCAGGCCTTGCAGACCAGCAGGTGCAGCCGCAGGCCGATGCGCTCGGCGGCGGTCAGCCGGCGCTCCTCGGCCTGCAGCAGCAGCCGGGTCGCGCCCTTGCAGGTCCCGAGCAGCTTGATCATGTCGGCGAATGGCGGTCGAACCAGCGGCCCTGCAGGCAAATCTGCAGGCGCAGCCGGGCGCGGTGCAGCAGCACCCACAGGTTGGTCGAGCTGATCGCCAGTTCCTTACAGATGTCGTCGGACGACAGCTCCAGCCATTCGCGCATCATGAAGACGCGGCCCTGGGTGGCGGGCAGCAGCTCGATGCAGGCCTCCAGCACCTCGAAGAACTGGCGCTGGCGGAGCTGGTGCTCGGGGTCGCCCCAGTCCTTGGGCGCCTCGCGCCAATGGCCGTCGGCACGGAAGAGCTGCTCGTCGAGGTCGGCCTCGTCGTCGGCGCCCGGCAGCGTGGCCTCGCGGGCGTGGCGGCGCAGCTGGTCGATCACCTTGTGCTTGAGGATGCCCACCAGCCAGGTCTTGAGCTGCGACTGGCCGGCAAAGGCGTGCGGCTTTTCCAGCGCCGCCAGCAGCGTGTCGGACACCGCGTCCTCGGCCCAGGCCTCGTTGCGCAACTGCGCCTGCGCAAAGCGCAGCAGCGCGCCGCGCAAGGCCTGCACCCGGTTTGCGAAGTCGTCGCCGATGGACATCGCGGCGCAGTGTAAGGACTGCGCCGCACGGCCGCTGCCGCCCGACGTGGCGGCCTTGATGGGCACCACCGGCTGACGTAGGACGTTGGGTCGGCGACAGGCGCGAGAATCGCGGCTGCTCCGTCCCCGACCGATGAAACGTCTCCTGCTGCTGGGCAGCGGCCCGGTCCATCTGCAATGGCTGCGCGCGCTGGCCCGGCGGCCGCTGGCCGGCGCCGAGGTCTGCTGGGTCGTGCCCTTCGCCGAGCGGCTGCACCCGCCGCTGCTGCCGGCGCTGGTGGCCGGCCGCTGCAGCGCGGCGCAAGCCTTGATCGCACTGCGGCCGCTGGCCGACGCCGCGAAGGCGCGGCTGATCGAAAGCGCGGTGCTGGCGGTCGACGGCCCGGCGCGCCGCGTCACGCTGGGCAACGGCGAGGTGGTCGAGGCCGATGCGATCTCGGTCGATGCCGACGCGACGATCGACCGCGACCAGATCCCCGGCGCGCGCGAGCAGGGCCTGTTCCTGCGCCCGCTGGAGCACTTCGCCCGCCTGCTGGACCCGCTGCTGGCGCTGGCCCGCGAGCGCGCGCTCGACGTGGTGGTGGTCGGCGGCGACGCCGCCGCGGTGCAACTGGCGCTGGCGCTGCAGCAGCGCCTGGCTGCCGGCGGCGACGAGCGCGCGCGCGTCGCGCTGGTCAGCGGTGGGCCGCCGCCGCTGTTCGGCCAGCCGCAGCCGGTGGCCGACCGCGTGCGGCGCGCGCTGGCCCGGCAGCGCATCACCGTGATCCCCGATGCCTGCGTGCGCGTCGAAGCCGGCGTGCTGCACCTGGCGGGCGGCGCCCGCCTGGCCTGCGACGCGCCGGTGATCGCCGAGGGCAGCGCAGCGCCGCCCTGGCTGGCCGCCAGCGGATGGCAAGCCGTTGATGGTGAACGTTATGCAACCGGCGAATGGCCGCCGCTGCCGCGCGCGGCCGCACCGTGGCTGCAATGGCTGATCGCCGGCGACGGCCGCGCGATCGTCCACCGCGGCGCCTGGGCGGTCGAGTCGCGCTGGCTGGGGCGCTGGAAAGAGCGCCACGAGCAGCGGCCGATCGATCGACGAGCGCCGGGTTGACGCGGCGCCGGTTTCGTCACGCGCGGGCGCTATTCCTGCGGCCTGAAGGCCATCAGGATGACCGGCGGCACGCGGCCGTCGGTGTCGCGCGGCAGGTTGGCGGTGCGGTCGATGGCACGCAGCACGGCGTCGTCCCACTCCTTGTTGCCGCTGCTGCGCACCAGGCGGCGCGACAGGATGCTGCCGCTGGGGCCGGCGCGCACTTCCACTTCGGCGGCCGGGTTGCCGTTGATGGTGTCGGTGAACACGATGTTAGGCTTGATGGCCGCGATCAGCTTGCCCGTGTAGCTGGCCGACGGTCCCGACGACTGCGTCGCGGTGGCGCCGGGCGTGCCGTTGCTGCCGGCACCGGCCTGGCCCATCAGGCGCTCGAGGTTCTTCTTGCGCTGTTCGGCCAGCCGCGCTTCGTCGGCCTTCTCGCGTGCCTGCTGCTCGCGCTGCAATTGCTCGCGGCGCGCCGCCTCGGCCTTGGCCTTGGCCTTGCGCTCGGCTGCGGCCTCGGCCTCGCGTTCCTGGCGCTGGCGTTCCTTCTCGGCGCGCGCGCGTTCGAGCTTCTCGGCTTTCTCGGCTTTCTCGGCCTTCGCGCGTTCGGCCCTATCGCGTTCGGCCTTTTCACGCTCGGCCTTTTCGCGTTCGGCCTTGGCCTTGGCGATGGCGATCTGCGGATCGGGCTGCGGCGGCGCTTCGGCCTCGGCCTTGCGCGGCGGCGGTGGTGGCGGCGCGGGCTCGACCTTGGGCGTCGGTGCGGGCGGCGGCGTGGGGGCCGGCGTGGGGGCCGGCGGTGGCGGTGCCGGCGCTGCCACCTGCGGCACCGCCGACCATAGCTCGGCCGTCACCGCCTCGGGCGCGCTGGCGCGCCATTGCACGGCCAGCGTCAGCGCCAGCAGCAGCGCGGCGTGGGCCAGCAGCGCCAGGCCGGCGGCCGGCAGCAGGCCGCCGGGCGGCTGGGGCAGCAGTTCCGGCGCGCGGTCGAGGCTGGCGGCTGACATCGGCGCGGCTCGGCGGCTACTCGGCGCTCTGCTTGACGGTCAGCCCGACGCGCGCGATGCGCTCCTTCTGCAGCGCGGCCATCACCTTCATCACCGCGTCGTACTTGATGTTGCGGTCGGCGCTGATGATCACCGGCACCTCGGCATTGCCGGCCTGCAGCTGGCGCACGCGCGCGGGCAGGCGCGCCAGCGTCACGCCCTCGGGATCGCCCTGGTCCAGGCGCAGGCGCAGCTTTTCGTCGGCGCCGACCAGCACTTCCACCACGCTGGGCGGGCGCTGGCGGCTTTTTCCCACGGTGGGCACGTCGACCATGCCCGTGGTGATCAGCGGCGCGGTGACCATGAAGATGATCAGCAGCACCAGCATCACGTCGATGAACGGCACCATGTTGATCTCGTTCATCGCGCGGCGGCCGCGGCCGCTGCCGCGGGAGGCGAGCGCGGGCATCAGCGCGGCGCCGTCGCGGCCGACGGCGAGGGTGGCGAGGCAGGCGCCGGCGCCACCGCGGCGTTGCGCTGCAGGATGTTGGAGAACTCTTCGATGAAGGTCTCCAGCTGGATCGCGATGCGGTCGATGTCGCGCGCGAAGCGGTTGTAGGCCACCACGGCCGGAATCGCCGCGAAGAGGCCGATCGCGGTGGCCACCAGCGCCTCGGCGATGCCCGGCGCCACGGTGGCCAGCGTCACCTGCTGCATGTTGGACAGGCCCACGAAGGCATGCATGATCCCCCACACGGTGCCGAACAGGCCGACGTAGGGCGAGACCGAGCCGACCGAGGCCAGGAAGCTGAGGTTGCTCTCGATCGCGTCCAGCTCGCGCTGGTAGCTGGCGCGCATCGCGCGGCGCGCGCCGTCGAGTTGCGCCGCGGCGTCGAGCCGGCGCTCGCGCAGCTTCAAGAACTCGCGCATGCCGCTGGCGAAGATGCGCTCGATGGGCGCCGTCTCGGCCTTGCTGCCGACGGCCTGGTTCATCTCCGACAGGCTTTTGCCGGACCAGAACTCCCGCTCGAAGGCCTCGTTGCGGCCACGCACGCGGCGCAGGCCGAACAGCTTGCCGAAGATGACGGTCCAGCTCGCCAGCGAGGCCACCAGCAGCCCCGCCATCACAAGTTGCACGACGAAGCTGGCGTGCAGCACCAGCGTGGTGATCGAAAAATCCTGGTTCATGGCATGGCTTGCAGCACGATGTCGGGGATGCGCCGCGGCCGCAGCGTGGCGGCGTCGATGCAGCCGATGCGGATGCGCCCTTCGGCCAGCAGCGCGCCCTCGCACCACGCCTGCTGCTGCAGCGTGAACGAGGCGCGGCCGGCTTCGGCCACGGCGACGGTGACGTCCAGCAAGTCGTCCAGCCGCGCCGGGCGCTTGTAGCTGACCTGGGTGTCGGTGACGACGAAGATGGCGCCGGTCTCGTCCTTCAGCGCCTGCTGGCCGACGCCGCGCTCGCGCAGCCATTCGGTGCGCGCGCGCTCGAAGAACTTCAGGTAGTTGGCGTAGAACACCACGCCGCCGGCGTCGGTATCTTCCCAGTACACGCGCAGGCGGTGGCGGAAAGCGGTGGAGGCGTCGTGCATCGGCGCGCGGATTATGCGCGAGCCCTCGGGATGACCCTAGGGCCGGCGGCGCTCGGCAGGGCGGGCGAGCCGGTGGATCAGGCCGGGCGGGCCACGGCCGCGGCCCGGGTCGTCGCTGCGGGCGGCTGCTGCGCCGGCGCGGCTTCGTCGCTGGCGGCCGCCGCGGGCGACGCCGGCCCCTGTTGCCGCAACACCAGCGCGCCAGCGGCCGCGGCGGCCAGGGTCAAGCCGCCGGCCAGCAGCCAGCGCGTGGGCCACCCGGCGCGACGGCGCTGCCGCGCTGCGGGTGATGGCGCCGCTGGCGCCGCCGGCGTGGCAACAGCCTGCTGCGGCGGCCGCCCTTGCGGCGCCAGGATCCAGCGCCGCAGGTCGGCGCTCAACTCGCCGGCGCAGGTGTAGCGGTCGGCCGGTGCCGGCGCCATCAGCCGCGCGACCATCGTCGCAATCTCGGGCGGCACTGCGGGCGCCGCGTCGCGCAGCGGCGGCGGGCCGGCCAACACGGCCTGCTGGATCTGTCCCAGCGTCGCGCCCTCGAAGGCGCGGCGGCCGGCCAGCAACTCGTACATCACCGCGCCCAACGAGAACAGATCGGTGCGCGCGTCGACCTCGGCGCCCAGCAACTGCTCGGGCGCCTGGTAGCGCGGCGAGCCGGCCACCGCGCCGTCCAACTCGGGCAGCACGGTGCCGTGCAGGATGCGCGCGATGCCGAAGTCCAGCACCTTGGGCCGGTCGCGCCGCTGCAAAAAGATGTTGGCCGGCTTGATGTCGCAATGGATCACGCCGCGCGCGTGCGCATAGGCCAGCGCGTCGGCGATGCGGCGCACCAGCTGCATCGTCTGCTCCAGCGTCGGCCGCCAGCCGGCGGCCAGGGCACATTGCAGGTCGCGGCCATACAGGCGCTCCATCGCGATGTACACGCCGTGCGGCGACAGCCCGGCATCGTGGATGGTGACGATGTAGCGGTGGTTCAGCCCCGCGGCGGCGCGGGCCTCGTTGAGGAACAAGCCGTCCAGCGACAGCCGGCTCTGATGCTCGACGTCGAGCTGCAGCGTCTTGACCGCCACCGCCCGCGACAGCAGCGGGTCCCAGGCCTCGAACACGGCGCCCAGGCCGCCGGCGCCGAGCGGGCGCTTGAGTGCATAACGTCCGATGTGAGACAACGTGGGCGCCAGCGCGGGGTCGGGCACTTCGCCCGGCAGGCCGCCGATGTCGGTGATGACGTCGGGCACCGCGGGGTTGGCGCCCGCGCCCTGCAGCACCAGGCTGTCGGGCGACAAGGTGTCGGGGTTGAGGGTGTCGGCGGCGGCGAGGTCCTGGCCCGGCATGCCGATCAGCGTGGCGGCGAACAGCGTGCTGGGTGGCACGTCGCCGGGGTGGAGCTTGGCAGTCACCGCGCCAGCTTAAGCGCCCGGCCGCGCCGAGGTGCCACGAAAAGCATGCGCCCCGGCACCTGGTTAACCCCTTGTCACCGTTTGGCGGACGATGGGTGCAGCTTTGCGACGAATGCAAGCGCCGTCGGCGGCGCGGCGACAATGCGCGCTTCGCTTCGCCGCGCTTGCGGCCCCGCCGCCCATGAGCCTTCGCCTGACCCCCAGCCTGCGCCTGGCGCAACGCACCGAGCGCATCGAACCCTTCCGCGTGATGGAGTTGGTCAAGCGCGCCCGCGAGCTCGAGCGCGCCGGCCGCTCGATCATCCACCTGAGCATCGGCGAGCCCGACTTCACCGCCGCGCCGCCGGTGCTGCGGGCGCTGCAGTCGGCGGTGGACGCCGGCGCCACCGGCTACACCGCGGCGCTGGGCCTGCAGCCGCTGCGCGAAGCCATCGCCCGCCACTGCAGCGAGAGCCACGACGTCGACCTGGACCCGGCGCGCGTGGTGGTGACGGCCGGCGCCTCCGCCGCGCTGCTGCTGGCCTGCTGCGCGCTGGTCGATCCCGGCGCCAAGGTGCTGATGGCCGACCCTTGCTATCCCTGCAACCGGCACTTCGTCAGCGCCTTCGACGGCGTGCCGGTGACCATCCCGGTCGGACCCGAAAGCCGCTACCAGCTCGACGCCGCGACGGTGGCCGCGCATTGGGACGACGCGGTGCGCGGGGTGCTGCTGGCCACGCCCAGCAACCCCACCGGCACCTCGATCGCCTTCGACGAACTGCGCCGCCTGGTGGAGCTGGCGCGCGAGCGCGGCGGCTTCAGCCTGGTCGACGAGATCTACCTCGACCTGAGCTACGGCCGCCGGCCGCGCAGCGCCGTGGCGTTGGGCACCGACGTGCTGGTGGCAGGCAGCTTCTCGAAGTTCTTCCACATGACCGGCTGGCGCCTGGGCTGGCTGGTGGTGCCGCCGGATCGGGTCGAGAGCTTCGAGAAGCTGGCGCAGAACCTCTTCATCTGCCCCTCGGCGCTGGCCCAGCATGCGGCGCTGGCCTGCTTCGAACCCGAGGCGATGGCGATCTACCGCGACCGGCGCGACGAGTTCCAGGCCCGGCGCGACTACATCGTGCCGGCGATGCGCGAGCTGGGTTTCGGCATTCCGGTGGAGCCCGACGGCGCCTTCTACGTCTACCTGGACTGCAGCGCCTTCAGCGACGACAGCGCGGCCTTCGCGGCGCAGATGCTGGAGCAGGCCGGCGTGGCGCTGGTGCCCGGCGAGGACTTCGGCCGCCACCAGCCCGAGCGCCACCTGCGGCTGTCGTACGCCACCGGGCTGGCCGAGCTGCAGGAGGCGGTGCGCCGCCTGCGTGCGTGGCTGGCCGAGCGCAGCAAGCGCGCTGCCGCCGTCGCTCAGGCCTAAGGCTTGTTGCCGGCGCTGCTGCGCGCCTGCCGCGCGGCCGTCACTTCCACCGGCCGCAGCTCGGCGGCGGCTTTGTCGAGCACGCCGTTGACGTACTTGTGACCGTCGGTGCCGCCGAAGCTCTTGGCCACCTCCACCGCCTCGTTGATCGCCACGCGGTAGGGCACCTCGATGAAGTTCGTCAACTCGTAGCAGCCGATCAGCAGCACCGCGTGCTCCACCGGCGAGAGCTGCTGCGTCGGGCGGTCGACGTGGCGGGCCAGCACCGCATCCAGCGCCGCGGCACCTTCAATGCAACCATGCAGCAGGGCGTCGAAATGCGCGCTGTCGCACTTGTCGAAGCCGTCCTGCTCGCGGACGTGGGCGTCGATCACGCTCGCTTCAGCGCCCGACACCAGCCACTCGTACAGCCCCTGCAGCGCGAACTCGCGCGAGCGCCGGCGGGCCGAGTGCGCCGCCGGCTTGTGGGCGCGCGCCGTGGCCTTGCGCGTGGGCTTGTCGGCGGGCTTGTTGACATCGGCGGCGGCGTTCAACCCAGTTCCTCCAGCAGATTGGCCATCTCCACTGCGACCCGCGCCGCATCGGTGCCCTTGTCGGCGACGCGTGCCCAGGCCTGGTCGATGTTCTCGACCGTCAGGATGGCGTTGGCGATCGGGATCTGATGGTCCAGCGACACGCGCGTGAGGCCGGCGCCGCTTTCGTTGGCCACCAGCTCGAAGTGATAGGTCTCGCCGCGGATGATGCAGCCCAGCGCCACCAGGGCGTCGAAGTCGCCGCTGTCGGCCATCGCCTTCAGCGCCACCGCCACCTCCAGCGCGCCGGGCACGGTACGGTGGGTGACGTCGCGCGCGCCGACCTCCAGCCGCGCCAGCTCGGCCAGGCAGGCCTCGGCCAGCTTGTCGGTGATGTCCTGGTTGAAGCGCGCCTGCACGATGCCGATGCGCAGGCCGGCACCGGCCAGTTCAGCCGCCGTGCCCTTGTTCGCACCTTGCATGCCATGTACTCCGAAAAACAAAAAGAACGCGGGCGCGGAAGTGGCGGTCAGGCGGCGACGAAGCCGGTGACCTCCAGGCCGTAGCCCGTCATGCTGGGCATGCGGCGCGGGCTGCCCAGCAGCTTCATGCGGCGCACGCCCAACTCGCGCAGGATCTGCGCGCCGACGCCGTAGGTGCGCAGGTCGAGCTGGCCGCGCGGCGCTGCCGCCGGCCCGGCCACCGCCTCGGGCGCCAGCCGGGCCAGCAGCGCCTGCGCGTCGTGGCTGCAGTTCAGCAGCACGGCCAGGCCGCGCGGCGCCGCCTGCAAGGCCTGCAGCGCGTGCCCCAGCGGCCAGGAATGGCCGCCTGCGCCGGTGTCCAGCAGATCCATCGCGGTGAAAGGCTCGTGCACCCGAACCAGCACCTCGTCGCCCAGGTCCCACTGGCCATGGGCCAGCGCCAGGTGCACGCCGCCGCCGTGGTCGCGCCAGATGCTGCAGTCGAAGGTGCCCTGCGGCGACTCGATCGCGCGCCGGCCCACCTGCTGCACCAGCGATTCGTTGCGGCTGCGATAGCCGATCAGGTCGGCGATGGTGCCGATCTTCAGGCCGTGCTCGCGGGCGAAGATCTCCAGGTCGGGCAGCCGCGCCATGCTGCCGTCGTCCTTCATCACCTCGCAGATCACCGTGGCCGGCGTCAGGCCCGCCATGCGCGCCAGGTCGCAGCCGGCCTCGGTGTGGCCGGCGCGCATCAGCACGCCGCCGTCCTGCGCCTGCAACGGGAAGATGTGGCCGGGCTGCACGAGGTCGGAGGCCTTGGCGTCACGCGCCACCGCCGCCTGCACCGTGCGCGCCCGGTCGGCCGCCGAGATGCCGGTGGTGACGCCGCTGGCCGCCTCGATCGACACCGTGAACGCCGTGCCGTGCCTTGTGCCGTTGCGGCTGGCCATCGGCGGCAGTTGCAGCCGCTCGCAATGCTCGCGCGTCAGCGTCAGGCAGATCAGGCCGCGCGCGAAGCGCGCCATGAAGTTGATCGCCGCCGGGCTCACGTGCTCGGCCGCCAGCACCAGGTCGCCTTCGTTCTCGCGGTCTTCCTCGTCGACGAGGATCACCATGCGGCCGGCGGCAAGTTCGGCGACCAGTTCGGGGATTGGGGCGATCGGGGAGTTCGAGGACGGGAGCATGGACGGGATTGTAGGAGGGCGGTCTGCCGTGCCCGCAGACGCCCGGCGCCGCAAAAAGCAAACGGCGGCCGAAGCCGCCGTCACGCAGAAGCAAGCCGTCCCTCAGTTCGAACGGCGCTTGCGCGCACCCAATGCAAGCAGGCCCAAACCCGCGAGGGCAACGGTACCGGGGATCGGTGCGGGGTTGTTGGGGTCGGTGGTGACCAACTGCGACCGCGCGGCGACCGTGAAATCGTCAAAACCGAAGAAATCGGTCGAGGGCGCCGTGGACACGAACCGGATTCCCGTGAAATCCTCTGACGCGGTCGTGGACAACACGCCAAAGTAGATGGTCGCACCATCACTGTCGGTCGTGGGAACGCTCAGCGTCTTGACGACGGTGTGCAGGTCGCCGCCGAGCAACTCGATCGACAGGCTGCCGCCAAAGTCGCCGATGTCGGTACCGTAGAAGCCGAACGCTGCAATCGCCTGACTGAAGATCACGGTGAACGCATTGTTCGCGTCCGCGCCATTGACCAGCCAGAACTTTGAAGTTGTGTCCGAAGGAATGCTGTAGCGGCCATCGATGTCGTTGCTACCGATCTTGCCGCTGCCGCCACTCATCGTTGCGGTGATGTTGGTGTTGCTCAGTTGGTCCACGAAGTTCAGATTCAAGGGGCCAACCGTACCAACCGCGAAACCTTCGAAGGTCTCCGTGGCCACCCCCGCCTTCAACTGCTTCAGCAGTAAGGCCTCGGCACCGGCCGAATTCGGGACGTTGACCAGGGGGGTTTCAGGATCCCCGTTCAGATCGATGCCAGAGAATGTCGCGTACGCCGCACTCGCAGCGCCGGCACCACCGGCCAATGCTGCTGCGGCAACGAAACTCATCACGGTCCGGCGCATGTTTGTCTCCAAGTTGAATGGTTTGGCGGATGGGCCAAAATTATGCTACGGGTAAGCAATGATCGTGCCTTGCATGGGTCGACATCTGCAAGTCGTTGATAAGTAAGAAAAAAAAGAGATTTCTCGGCTTTGCCCGCAGCGACGGGTCATGACGGCGTAAAGTCGGTCGACACGGGGTTTGAGTGCACCGCGTTCTGCTCATGGAGGCGTCGAAGCCTGAGGCGGACATCGCTTGTGATCGAGCAGACCTCGAACAAGCCAAACCGCAGCGCAGCACTCAGCTCGGTGCGCGTTTGGAGCTGGGCCATCGGCCGGCCGGGGCCCAGCAGCACCGGCCCCAAGTAGGCCAAGAGCTCATCGACGAGACCTTGCTCGAGTAGCGCTCCGTTCAATCGGGCGCCCGCCTCGACGTGCACTTCGTTGACATGCCGCTTGGCCAATTCAGCGAGAACCGCTGGCAAGCTGATGCCTTGCTGGTCGCCTGGAAGCTGCAGCAACTCGACCCCGCTGCCATATCCGGCTCCGGTCGTTGGTGGCGCTGCCGTGCCGCAGATCAGGGTTTGACCAGGGGACTGAACGATCTTTGCGTGACGTGGCGTACGCCATCGGCTGTCGAGCACCACTCGTAGCGGCTGCAGCGTCGTCGGGACGTCACGGACATCAAGCCTGGGATCGTCGGCCAGGATGGTCCCGATGCCGGTCAGTACCGCACCAGCGCGGCGGCGCCAAGCGTGCCCGTCGGCGCGCGCCGCTGCCGAGGTGATCCACTGGCTCTGGCCGTTTTCCAGCGCCGTGCGTCCGTCCAACGACATCGCGGCCTTGAGTCGAACCCAGGGCCGGCCCGTCTTGATGCGGGTGACGAAGCCGATGTTCAGTTCTCGCGCCTGCTCGGCCGAGCTGCCGCTGGCCAAGTCAACCTGGACGCCGGCGGCGCGCAAGCGCGCCACGCCGGCGCCGTTGACCGCCGGGAAGGGGTCCAGCATTGCGACGACCACCCTCGCGATCCCGGCGACCAGCAATGCGTCGCAACATGGCGGCGTGCGGCCGTGATGCGCGCACGGCTCCAATGTCACCCAAGCCGTCGCACCCTTCACGTCGGCGGACGTTCGAGCGGCGTCAGCCAAGGCATCGACCTCGGCATGGGCCTGCCCGGCACGCCGGGTGTGCCCACGGCCGAGCACGCTGCCGTCTTCGCGGCCGATGACGCAACCGACGCGAGGGTTGGGATCGGACAGTCCGATGGCCTGCTCTGCCAATGCCAACGCATCGGCCAGGCGCTGCTCGTCCAGTTCAGTTAGAGGCGCCACTTGCTCCGATCAGGCCGCCATCCGGGGCGGTCACGACGCCGGTTGGTGATACCAGGTGGAACCGTTGACCAGCGGTGTGGACAGGTCGTCGTCAGGGCATACATAGGGCGTTGCTCCGTCCCCTGCCCGGATCACCAGAAAATTCTGGCGCACGAGGTTGCTTCCCACGTTGGCGTAGTCGTAAGGGTGATCTTCGTTCAGGATGGTTCGGGTTTGGGTGATTGGCGGCGGGCCGGGACTGATTGTGACCGTGTAGGTGGTGTTGCCCGCCTGCTGTACGTGATGCGGGGTGTACCGGCACACGCGGTAAAGCCCGGCGCTGGCGTCGGCAATGGCAGAAGCCAGCGACAGACCGAATACATCGCTGTGACCCGACCACTTCGAGCCCGACCCGGCCACCGTGGAAACGCTCATCAGACAGTAGTAGCTGATGGTCTTCGCAACCGCCGGCGAACTCGGCAAGTTCTCGAAATAGCACTCTGGCAGCGGTACCACAGGCGGTGCCGTCTGGTTCAGCGTGAGCGTGACCGGCAGCGCGTTGCTGGCTGGCGCCTCGGCGTCAGCCGGCGCGGGTTGGGTTGACGACGTAGCGAACAGAATATAGCCCTGCAGCAGCCAGCCGTAGTTGGTGCTGCACGTGTTGCCAATGCACCGCTCTTTGATCTGGCCGTTGACGTTGTTGAATATCCAAGACACTGCGCCCGCTCCCGGAGGCGTGAACTGGCTGGATGTGCCCCCGACGCCATATGGGACGGCCGTGCTTGGAATCGTCGGGTGTCGATCCGACGGATTACTCGTGCCAGTTCCCTCGCCGGGGACGCCCAAAGCCATTCCCAGCTCAGGGGGCACCCGGTGCATGATCGAAGTGAGCTGGACTTCCTGCGTCGCGTTCGTTCGATCCTGCCAAGAAATCCTGACGTTGAGGGTCTTGAACCGGAAGTCGGCCGAGTCGCTGACCGTGACCACTTGCGTGAAGTTGGTGTTGGCGCCGGCGACCGTTGTCGTCGTCGACCCTGCGGCGATGTCCTGATAGGCGTGCTTGCCAGCGGTGGTGTTGACCACCGAGTAGGCGCGGGCAAGCTCGATCACCTCGTCGGCCATGCGCAGGGCCTCGGCGCGTTGCCGCGCGACGTCCGCGTTGTTGCGCAGGGACGCCTGAATGCCGACGATGCCCAGCATGCCGAAAGCCATGACGGCCAGCGCAACGAGGGCCTCGATCAACGACAGCCCGCGAAGGCGATGGCGGCCGGCGATCATGGGAAGTCCTTCCAACTGCCTGGAATGAGCACATAGCTTCCGACGACGCGACCGAGGGCATTGAGGATCGGGGGATCGTAAATCGTCGAGAAGCTGCCGCTGCCGCTGATCTGGCCTTCTGCCACGACGCCACCGGTCACATTGCCATTGCCGGCAGTGGCCCAGTTGACCTTCTTGACGTAAACCAATCCGAAGACATTGGTGGCCGCGCTGAAGCTCAAATCGCCGGTGACCACCATCGCGATCGGGTCCGCGGCGCTGCCAATGTCAGCGCCGCCGTTCAGCGCCACGTCGCCGGACGCAATGATCACCAGGCCGGGATTGAGCGCGACAGCCGCGCGAATATCGTCAGCATTGCAGGTCGCGCTGCAATCGATGCGCACGGACCCGGGCTGTTCGAAATAGGTTGATGGCCACGAGCCGAATACGCCCGCAAACATGCGCGCCGGCCAGAACAAAGGGTCGGACAGTGCGACGGCGTTTTGCAGGACCGGCGGGCCGCCGGTGATGACCGAGCCCGGCGCGCCAACAGAATTAACGCCGCTGACCGAGCCGCCTGATACCACCGCATAACCGGCCATGCCGGCGCTTGGGATGGCCGCATTCAGCCCCGACCCGGCAACGGCGATCGAATTGCGTGCGGTGAGGGCTGCAGCGGGAGCCGACTTCACGCCCGGGCTCAGTGCCAGCGTGGCGCACACCGTACCTCGGCATTCAGTGGCGTGGGCTGCAGGGAAGGTCAGACAGGCGGGGTCGAACTTCAGGCATCCCATGACCTCGACGCGTACGCTGCCCGGCCGAGGCGGCGGCGTCGCGTCGTTGAGCTGTACGAAACGAACGCTGAAAGCGGGGGCGATGCTGGTCGTTGGCGTGCTGGTGATCGTGCCCGGCGCAGCTGGATCGCCTGGACAGTGACATACCCAGGCATTACCACCCGTGTTGAACCAGCAACTCGGCCACATGGGGCCGTCACGGACGCCGGGGCGGATCGTGATATTGCCGGTAACGGCGTCGGCGTCGAGATAGCGCTGGCGAAATGAAGGATATGTCGATGGGCTGGCCAAACCAGCGGCGGCGGTGGGCTTCAGACAGTTGTCGTCGATGCGCCCGCTATTCAAGAGGCCCAGTGCCCATTGCAGACCGGCATCCGCCGCCTCGAATGTCGATGTGGCCGTGTAAAGATTGGCCGAGGTTCTTTGCTCGAAGATGATGTTGCGACTGGCATATGCAGCCACGAGCGACATCACGAAGAACAAGACCATCACCACGACCAGCGTCGCTGCGCCTCGCTGATGCAGCCGGATCGCGGCGCGTCTCACGTCGGACACAACGAGGCTCCCATGACCAACTCGTCATTACGGGGACGCACGATGATCTCGAGGCTTCTCTTGACCGCGGCGTCGTGAACAGCACTGGCGTCGATGTTGACTTTGAATTCGCGTACCCGTGCCGTGGGCCAGCAACTGGTGCCATTCAATGGCGTCGTCGCGCCGGAACACAGCTTCGGACACGGCAGGTACTGCTCTGGATCGATCGGATCAGGCGCCGACGGCTTGGGCTCCTCGACATGCTGCGGCTGAATCTGAAAAGAATCGACTTTCATCGATTTCGCGTCTGTCAAATCCTGATAAACCACTGCCACCCCGGTGATGGCAGGCATCCGAGTTTGAATGGTCGTTCCGCTCAGTTGATAGCCCAAAAGGCCGCCAGTCGCTCCGGCCCGGTTGTACCGGAACGTCATCGCGGACGCCGAGGACGTCGTGGGTGTCACATCATCAACGTTGCCTGGCAGCGCGACCGTTCCATTGGTTGAGGTCCAAACATAATTCTCGGGGTTTGCTCGAGATCCCGAGCGCCTGGCTTGGCGGCCAATCGCATCGGCAGCCGCACGCAGGTCCTGCTGAACCTGTGCTTCGAGCAGCAGGCGACGGTTTTCCGACAATTGCGTTGCCGCCATCATTGCTGCTGCCGCGACGACGATGAGACCAATGGCAATCCCCACCATCAACTCGACGACCGACAGACCGCGCTGCCGCTGCCGCCACGAAGCTCGCCGCATCGTGTTCAACATGCAACCCCCGACACTGTTGAACCTGCAGGTGTACACCCTCGCACGCGCCCCCCGAATCCGACTTCTGTTCGCAGCTTGCGAGCAGCGTCCAGGCGGGCATCAACAACGAAGACCTCGCCGGTCACCGCGCCGGCGTCATCTCGATAGACGTACATGGTGCCGGTGAACGGATCCAGCCCAAAGCGGTCTGCACCGGCCGCTACCAAGTCGACGCCGGTCCCCGGTTCCAGCACCACGGTGCGCAACTCGGAAGTTGTCGCCGCAGAACAGCGTGACCCTGGCGGCTGCTGGCAGTCGCACTTCTGGGAGAACGGCGGTTGGAGCACCGTGTCCGTATAGATGATGTAGCAGGCGCCGAGACCTGCATTCGCAGACTGCACGCGTACATGCACCGGCACCCGCAGGCGAACCGCTTCGCTGCGCGCGAACTGGAAGTCGGTGTTGAGGATGCCGTGTATGGAGCGCAGCCGCTGCACCTGGATCATGGAGCTGAAGGAGGGCGCCGCCAGCGTCAGGATGACCGCAGTGATGGCCACCACGATCATCAATTCGATGAGCGTCACTCCTCGTGCACGACGGGACGGCTCCGCGCGCATCATCGAGCCCAGCAGGGATTGCTGGCCGTGTACGAACTGGCGCTGAAGATGGAGCCGGCAACGCCCGCCGCATACAACAAGCCGCCGGCATCGAACTTGACGCCGAGCTGCGAGCAATTGCCGTCGTTGATTTGGCTCGTTCCCGTCACTGCTGTTGCAGTGGCCTCGTAGTTGGTCGCGGTGCCCGACAGCAGCGCGATCGTGTAGTAGCCGTTGGGCGTCGTTGTCGGCAGCCCCAGGCCGGCAGGCGTGGCCGTGGGTGCAGCCGTCAAGTTGTCGGCATAGGTCAAGTTGTTGGAACGAAAACGCTCTTGCGCCTGCTGCAGCGTGTTCAGCGCAGCGATGGCCTCTGAGCGCCGGCTCTTGCGAATGGCATCCAGAAACGATGGCATGGCAATGCTGGCGAGAATGGCGACGACGACCACCGCAATGATGAGTTCCAACAGCGTGAAGCCGTTGGCCTTGGCGCCCGCGTTGAGAGCCGGCGTCGCTTCGCGCAAAGGCGTCAACAAGGCACGTCGATTCAGCATGACCGAAGTATCGCGGCACAATCTCCGCCGATGCCCTCAACTGAATGACCGTTGGTCGGTTCCAAGCCGCCGACGGTCGGCGTCCCCCTAAGTTCTGTCGGCTCAGCAGGCTGGGTGTCCTGCAACCGTCTTCGAAGGCGAGCAGGAACGTACCCGGCCGACAACGTTGACCACCACCTTGAGCGCCTGCCCTTGAGCGTTGGCCAGCGTGACCGAGGTTGTCGGCGTCACGGTGCCCGTATCGCCGTCGAAGCCAATGTCGTCAGCCGTTGCGTTCATCTGCACCGTGCCGGCGTGCGCGTAGCGCGTCAGCGCAAGCTGCTCGACACCCTGCGGACACACAGTGGGGCCGGGAGCCGTGCAGTCGCATGCACCAACCTTGCCGGTGTGAACCACGTAGCACGATTGGGTGGCATCGCTGGCGAAGCTCACGCGCACGGGCTTGCGGTGCATCACGGCCTCCGAGCGCGCGAACTGCAGCTGCGTTTCGAGTTGCGCGGCCGCCCCCTCCAGATGCCAGCGCGCCCGCATCTGCTGGGCCATCGGCGCTGCGGAGCCGGCCAGGATCGACGCGATGGCCACGGTGATAGCGCAATCGACCGCGGTCAGACCCCGTTGGCGAGAAAGAGGGCGACTGGTCATGGAGCGCTCCGGCATGTCGTGGACGAATGCCATGACTCTAGGAAGTCGGCGCCTTTGCCGCGCCCCCAGCGCGGGTGCTCGGCCCGTCCGCAAAAGAGGGCCCACCGCCGCCACCCCCCGTCCGGGGGGAGGGCCTCGGGCGGGGCCTCAAATGTCCCGGATCAACTGCCGAAACTCGTCCACGTCCTCGAAGCTGCGGTAGACCGACGCAAAGCGCACGTACGCCACCTTGTCGATGCGCTTGAGCTCGCGCATCACCAACTCGCCGAGCCGCGTGCTGGGCACTTCACGGGCGCCGCTGGACAGCAGCTTGTCGCGGATGCGCTCCAGCGCCGCATCCACCTGCTCCATGCTGACCGGACGCTTGCGCAGTGCCAGCATCATCGACGCGCGCAGCTTGTCGGCGTTGAACTCGACGCGCGCGCCGCCCTTCTTGACCACCGCCGGCATCACGATGTCGGCACGCTCGTAGGTGGTGAAGCGCTTCTCGCAGTGCAGGCAGCGCCGGCGACGGCGCACGACGTCGCCTTCGTCGGACTCGCGCGTCTCGACGACCTGGGTCTCGTCGTGGCCGCAGAAGGGGCAGTGCATGGCGGCGGCGCTTGGCTGAGTCTGCGCCTCAGCGGTAGACCGGGAAGTCGCGCGTCAGCACGGCCACCTTGGCGCGCACCGCGGCGAGGTTGGCCTCGTCGCGCGGCTGGTCCAGCACGTCGGCGATCAGGTGCGCGGTCTGGCGCGCCTGGTCTTCCTTGAAGCCGCGCGTGGTCATCGCGGGCGAGCCCAGGCGGATGCCGCTGGTGACCATCGGCTTCTGTGGATCGTTGGGGATGCCGTTCTTGTTGCAGGTCATGTGGGCCTGGCCGAGGATGGCCTCGGCCTCCTTGCCGGTCAGCCCCTTGGGGCGCAGGTCGACCAGCATCACGTGGCTTTCGGTGCGGCCGCTGACGATGCGCAGCCCGCGCGCGGTCAGCGTCTCGGCCAGCACGCGCGCATTGGCCGCCACCTGCTGCTGGTAGGCCTTGAATTCGGGCGCCAGCGCTTCCTTGAAGGCCACCGCCTTGGCGGCGATCACGTGCATCAGCGGGCCGCCCTGGATGCCGGGGAAGATCGCGCTGTTGATCTTCTTGGCGATGTCTTCGTGGTTGGTGACGACGATGCCGCCGCGCGGGCCGCGCAGGCTCTTGTGGGTGGTGCTGGTCACGACGTCGGCGTGCGGCACCGGGTTGGGGTAGATGCCGGCGGCGATCAAGCCGGCGTAGTGCGCCATGTCGACCATGAAGTAGGCGCCGACGGCCTTGGCCACCTTGGCAAAGCGCTCGAAGTCGATGCGCAGGCTGTAGGCGCTGGCGCCGGCGATGATGAGCTTGGGGCGGTGCTCGTGCGCCATGCGCTCCATCGCGTCGTAGTCGATGGCCTCGTTGGCGTCCAGCCCGTAGCTGACCACCTTGAACCACTTGCCGCTCATGTTGAGCGCCATGCCGTGGGTCAGGTGGCCGCCTTCGGCCAGGCTCATGCCCATCACCGTGTCGCCGGGCTGCAGCAGGCCGAAGAACACGGCCTGGTTGGCCTGGCTGCCCGAGTTGGCCTGCACGTTGGCGAAGTTGGCGCCGTACAGCTGCTTGAGACGGTCGATGGCGAGTTGCTCCACCACGTCGACGTATTCGCAGCCGCCGTAGTAGCGCTTGCCGGGGTAGCCCTCGGCGTATTTGTTGGTGAGCTGGCTGCCCTGCGCCGCCATCACCGCGGGGCTGGTGTAGTTCTCCGACGCGATCAGCTCGATGTGCTCTTCCTGGCGGCGGTTCTCGGCCTGGATCGCCGCCCAGATCTCGGGGTCGACGTTGGCGATGGTGGACGTGTTGCGGTCGAACATGTTGGCAGTCCTCTTCGGGATGAAGGGCCTTCGAGCGCCGGCGCCGGCCGAGGGACACCCGGCGGTGCGCGGTCGAGGGCTGCCCAGGCGAACGGCTGGAAGCGCGGCCCGGCGGCCGTGCTCGCGCTTCCCGGTGGTCGGTCCACCTCGGCGGGGCGGCCCCGCCTATCGCCAGTCGCGCGAACGGCGAGTGTAGCGCCAGGGTCGGCGCGGCCAGGCCACCTGCGCGTCAGCGCAGCAACGCCACCTGCGCGTCAGCGCAGCAACGCCACCTGCGCGTCAGCGCAGCCAGGCGACCTGGGCGGTCGTGGCCGGCGCGGCGGCCGGCATGTCGTCCGCGTCGACCTTCATCGCCGGGGCCGAGGCGGCCTGGCCGCCCGCGGCGTTGACCGGGGCTTTGTCGACTACCGGCACCAGCATCGGCGGGTTGATGGGCACGGCGCGGCCGTCGGCCACCGCACGCAGGTGGATCTGCTCCGACAGCACGCGCTGCACGTAGCCGCCATCGGCATCGGGTTGGGTGGCGCCCACGTAGTAGCGCAGCGCCTCGTTGAGGTTGCCGGCGCCGCGGGCGATGCAGTCCTTCAGCACCTGCACGCCCACGCGCAGGTTGCTCACCGGGTCGAAGGCGGCGTGGATGCCGCCGAAGGCCTCGTACTTCTCGTCGTGCACCCGCGTCATCACCTGCATCAGGCCTTGCGCGCCGACCGAGCTTTGCGCAAAGGGGTTGAAGCTGGACTCGATGGCCATGATCGCCAGGATCAGCGTCGGGTCGATCGTCGAGCGCTGACCGATGGCCCAGGCTTCCTGCACCAACCGCGCGATCGGCTCGGGCGCCACGCGGTAGCGGCGCGAGATCCACTGCGCCACCGCCGCCTGCTGGCGGCTGAGCTGGCGCGGGTCGATCGCGGTGGCGCGGCCCACGCCGCGCGGATCGGCCACCACGGCCAGCAGGTCGCCGCTTTCCAGTGCACGCGCCTCGTGGCGGCCTTGCAGCCATTCCAGCGCCCGCGCCTCCACCTCCTGGCGCAGCTCGGCGCGGCCGGCGGTGAACACCGTCACCGCCACCACCGCCAGCCCCAGCAGCGCCAGCGTGTTGTGGCTGATCTCCAGCAGGCCGTGGCCGACGTCGCGCAGGAACACGCCCATGGAGCGCGCCGCGCTGCGCTGCAGACGCTGCAGCGTTTCGATGGCCTTCATGCCAGTCCTTTCTTGGGTCGCCGGCTGCGCTGCGTTCGCCTGAAGGCGTGCGACAAAGACCGACGGTGATAATGAATCTCGAACCGGCGCCGCCTCTGGCGCGCCGATGGGCTGGCAGATCCGGCCCCGTATCAAGGGTTAACCCTTTGAAGCGGCGCGATTCTAGGAATCGCTTCATACCCGGTCAAGCATAAAAAACGTACATAACATTTCCACTTTGTATGAAATACCGGGACCTGAGGGACTTCCTGGCGCAGCTCCGGCAACGCGACCAACTGCGCGAAGTGGCCGATCCGGTGTCTCCCAAACTGGAGATGACGGCCGTTGGTGACCGCTTGCTGCGCGCCGGTGGCCCGGCCGTGCTGTTCACGCGGCCCGCCGGGCACCGCGTGCCGGTGCTGATCAACCTCTTCGGCACCCCTGAACGAGTGGCCTTCGGGCTGGGGGCGGCGTCGGTCGACGAGTTGCGCGACGTCGGCCGCCTGCTGGCGGCGCTGAAGGAACCCGATCCGCCGCGCCGCCTGCAGGACGCCGGCAAGCTGCTGACGCTGGCCAAGGCGGTGTGGGACATGAAGCCCGCCGTGCTGCGCAAGGCGCCCTGCCAGGCCGAGGTGCAGCAGGGCGACGAGATCGACCTTGCGCAATGGCCGGTGCAGACCTGCTGGCCGGGCGACGCCGGACCGCTGATCACCTGGGGCCTGGTGATCACCCGCGGCCCGCAGAGCGTGACGCTGCCGCGTTTGCGCCAGAACCTGGGCATCTACCGGCAGCAGGTGATCGGGCCCCGGCAGGTGATCATGCGCTGGCTGGCGCATCGCGGCGGGGCGCTGGACTTCCGCGACTTCGCGCGCGCCAACCCCGGGCGGCCGTTCCCGATCGCGGTGGCGCTGGGCGCTGACCCGGCCACCATCCTGGGCGCGGTGACGCCGGTGCCCGACAGCCTGTCGGAGTACCAGTTCGCCGGCCTGCTGCGCGGCAGCCGCAGCGAGGTGGTCGAAACCACGGTGGGCGAGGGCGACTTGCGGCTGCAGGTGCCGGCCAGCGCCGAGATCGTGCTGGAAGGCCACATCCCGCCGGCGCCGGCCGGCTACGAAGGCCGCTCGGCCTACGGCGCGCTGCTGGCCGAGCGTGGCGGCTACCTGCACGCGCTGGAAGGCCCGTTCGGCGACCACACCGGCTATTACAACGAGCAGGACTGGTTCCCCGTCTTCCAGATCGACCGCCTGACGCACCGCCAGGACCCGATCTACCACTCCACCTACACCGGCAAGCCGCCCGATGAGCCCTCGGTGCTGGGCGTGGCGCTCAACGAGGTGTTCGTGCCCATCCTGCAGAAGCAGTTTCCGGAGATCGCCGACTTCTACCTGCCGCCCGAAGGCTGCAGCTACCGGCTGGCGGTGATCAGCATCCGCAAGGCCTACCCCGGCCATGCCAAGCGGCTGATGTTCGGGCTGTGGAGCTTTCTGCGCCAGTTCATGTACACCAAGTTCATCGTCGTCACCGACGACGACGTGAACATCCGCGACTGGAAGGAAGTGGTGTGGGCCCTCACCACGCGCATGGACCCGGTGCGCGACACCACGCTGGTGGAGCACACGCCGATCGACTACCTGGACTTCGCGTCGCCGGTCAGCGGTCTGGGCGGCAAGATGGGGCTGGACGCCACCAACAAGTGGCCCGGCGAGACCAGCCGCGAATGGGGCCGGGCGATCCGCATGGATGCGGCCGTCGAGCAGCGGGTGGATGCACTGGTGGCATCGCTGCTCAAGCCGGCGACTTGAGGCAAAGAATGCTCTCGCCTGCGGCGCAGGCATAGACAGTTCCGATTGCCAACGGCGGCGTGCCGGCGTTAATCTGCAGCGGCCTGCTTCGGCAGGTTTTACGGATGGCGCAGTCCCTGCGCATCAGGGGCCCCGGACCTCAATCCTCCGGATCCCCACTGGTGGCCTCGGCCACCCGCCCCTCCCGGCTTCGGCTCGGAGGGGTTTCGCTTTTTCAGGGGCGCTTGAACTCGCGCGCCAGCAGCTCGTACGACCGCCGCCGTGCCGCCGTGTCGTGCGCCCAGGTGTTGACGACGATCTCGTCCAGCTGCAGCTCGGCCGCCAGCGCGCGGATGCGCTCGGCCACCTCACCGGCGGCGCCGACGAAAGCGCGCCGGCGCATGCCTTGCAGCCGCGCGTCTTCGTCGGGCGTGAAGCGGATGTCCTCGGGGCGCTGCAGCGGGCCCAGCACGCCGCGCTCGCGGTCGAGGCGCCAGCGCTCGCGCGATCGTGCGTGGTGGCGCGCCTCGTCGCCGCTGTCGGCCACCAGCGCCCAGATGCAGATCGTGGCCTGTGGCCGCGCGTGGCGGTCGCTGGGTTTGTAGAGCTGGCGGTACAGCGCCAGCGCTTGCTCGACGCCCTGGCCGTCCATGAAGAAATAGGCAAAGGCATAAGGCAGCCCGAAATGCGCCGCCAGTTGCGCGCCGTAGTCGGAGCTGCCCAGCACCCAGATCTCGGGCGCGCGCTCGAAGCCGGCGGCATCGTCGGGCGCGCGCGGGTGCGCCACCGCGCCTTGGTGGGACAGGCCGCGCGTCCACACGGTCAGGTCCACCACCTGCTGCGGGAAGTCCTCCGCTGCCGGTGAGGCGTTGGGGTTGAGGAGCACGGCGGTGCGCCGGTCGGTGCCCGGCGCGCGGCCCACGCCCAGGTCCACGCGGCCGGGGGCCAGCGCGTCGAGCACGCGAAATTGCTCGGCCACCTTGAAGGCGGCGTAATGCGGCAGCATCACGCCGGCGCTGCCGATGCGGATGCGCTGCGTGCGCGCGGCGATCGCTGCCAACAGGATCTCGGGCGCCGTGCCCACGATGGTGGGCAGCCCATGGTGCTCGCTGACCCAGAAGCGGTGGTAGCCCAGCGCCTCGCAATGCGCGGCGAGGTCCAGCGTGTCGCGCAGCGCGTGATCTTCACCGCGGCCGGCGCAGGCGATGGATTGGTCGAGGACGGAGAGTGTCAGTGCCTGCTGTGTCATGCGGCGAGTGTGCCGCAGTGGGTCAGCCGCCGCCGGCATCCGCCCTGATCATCGCCGCCGCCTTCTCGGCGATCATGATCACCGGCGCGTTGGTGTTGCCCGAGGTGATGCGCGGCATCACCGAGGCATCCACCACCCGCAGCCCCTGCACGCCGTGTACGCGCAGCCGCGCGTCCACCACGTCGTCGGGCCCCGGGCCCATGCGGCAGCTGCCCACCGGGTGGTAGATGGTGTCGGCGTGGTTGCGGATGAACTGCTCGATCTGCTCGTCGCTTTGCGCCGATGCCGAGGCCGGCAGTTCCTGCCCGCCGAACGCGGCCAGCGCCGGCTGGCGCAGCACGCGCCGCATCAGCTTGACGCCGCGCACCATGCGCTCGATGTCGTCGGGGTCGGACAGGAAGGCGGGGTCGATGCGCGGCGGCGCCAGCGCATCGGCGCTGGCCAGGCTCACGCTGCCGCGGCTGCGCGGCCGCAGCACGCACAGGTGGCACGACACGCCGTGGCCGAGCACCGTCTTGCGGCCGTGGTCCACCAGTTTGCCGATCACGAAGTGCAATTGCAGGTCCGGCGCCGTCTCTTCGGGCCGGCTGCGCACGAAGCCGCCGGCCTCGGCGAAGTTGGTGGTCAGCATGCCGCTGCGCTGCGACCGCCATTCGAAGACGCCGCTGAGGATGCGCGCCAGGCCGCCGAACGAGATGCCGAAGGACTCGCGCATGCGCGGCGCGTGCAGCACGATGATGCTGTCCAGGTGGTCGTGCAGCTGGCGCCCCACGCCGGGCAGGTGATGCCGCAGCGGCACGCCCACGCTTTGCAGATGCGCGCCGTCGCCGATGCCCGACAGCAGCAGCAACTGCGGCGACTGCAGCGAGCCCGCGCTGAGCAGCACCTCGCGCCGCGCGCGCAGCTCGCGCCGGGCACCGCCTTGCTGCAGCTCCACGCCGACGGCGCGGCGGCCGTTGCCGTTGCCGTCGTCTTCGACCAGCACGCGCGTCACCTGCGCGCCGGTGATGACCTGCAGGTTGGCGCGGCTGCCCAGGTGCGGCGTCAGGTACGCCTTGGCGGCGCTGCAGCGCTCGCCGTTGCGCTGGGTCACCTGGTACAGGCCGACGCCTTCCTGCCCGGGGCCGTTGAAGTCGTTGTTCAGCGGCAGGCCGGCCTGCTGCGCGGCCTGCAGGAACAGCGCCGACAGCCGGTTGGGGCTGCGCAGGTCGGCCACGTTCAGCGGGCCGCCGGTGGCATGCCAGTCGTCGGCGCCGCGCTCGTTGTGCTCGGCCTTCAGGAACCAGGGCTTGACCTCGTCCCAACTCCAGCCCGGGTTGCCCTGCGCGGCCCAGAAATCGTAGTCGGCATGCTGGCCACGCACGTAGATCATTGCGTTGATCGAGCTCGATCCGCCCAGCACCTTGCCGCGCGGCTGGTAGCCGCGGCGGCCGTTGAGCCCGGTCTGCGGCACCGTTTCGAAGGCCCAGTTGATTTGCGATTGCCGGGCCATCACCGCCAGCCCGGCGGGGCAGTGGATCAGCACGCTGCGGTCGGCCTGCCCGGCCTCGATCAGGCAGACGCTGACGGCGGGGTCTTCGCTCAGGCGCGATGCCAGCACCGAGCCGGCCGAGCCGCCGCCGACGACGAGGTAGTCGAACATCTTGTCCCTTCGTGGCCGATGTGGGCCTTGAGGTCATCGTAGCCAGCGGCCGGCGGCAAAAATCGGGGGTGCGACTCTAATCAGCAGCATCGGCGCCGCCTCGCTATGATGCGCGCCCCGCCGGCCGACCCGGCCGTGCCTGTGCCCATCCGGCACACCCCCAAGGGAGATCTTCCGTTGCCGTTCAAGCGCTTCGAGGCGCTCGTGCCCACCTACCCCGAGGCCGAGCCACCCGCTCTGCCCAGGAGCTTCTTTGCCTTCCTGTGGGAGAACACCCGCGGGCTGCGGCCCTATCTGCTGGTGCTGACGCTGCTGACGGCGGCCATCGGCTCGTTCGAGGCGCTGCTGTTCGCGATGATGGCCCACATCGTCGACCTGCTGGCGCAGGTGAAGCCGGCCGAGCTGTGGGCGCTGCACGGCCGCACGCTGGGCCTGCTGGCCATCGCGTTGGCGGCCAGCGTGGGCTTGTCGGGGCTGTGGGCGCTGGTCAAGTACCAGGCGGTGTTCAGCAACTTCCCGATGCGGCTGCGCTGGAACTTCCACCGCCTGATGCTCGGCCAGAGCATGGCCTTCTACCAGGACGAGTTTGCCGGCCGCATCGCCACCAAGCTGATGCAGACGGCGCTGGCGGTGCGCGACACCTGGCTGGTGTTCGCCGACATCCTGACCTACGTGCTGATCTACTTCGGCACCATGCTGGCGGTGGTCGGCGCCTTCGACCTGCGCGTGCTGCTGCCCTTCCTCGGCTGGCTGCTGCTGTACGCGGTGGCGCTGAAGTACTTCGTGCCGCGGCTGGGCAAGGTGGCGCAGTCGCAGGCCGACGCGCGCTCGCTGATGACCGGCCGCGTGACCGATGCCTACACCAACATCGCCACCGTCAAGCTGTTCTCGCACTCGCAGCGCGAGGCCGCCTTCGCACGCGGCGCGATGGAGGAGTTCATGGTCACCGCCTACCGCCAGATGCGGCTGGTGACCGGCTTCGAGCTCGTCAACCAGGCCTTGAGCATGGCGCTGATCGGCAGCACCGCCGGCGTCACGCTGTGGCTGTGGACGCAGGGCGCCGTCGGCGTCGGCGCGGTGGCCGCGGCCACCGCGATGGCGCTGCGGCTCAACGGCATCTCGCACTGGGTGATGTGGGAGCTGGCCTCGCTGTTCGAGCACGTCGGCACCGTGCAGGACGGGCTGCAGACGCTGTCCAGGCCCAACGCCGTGGTCGACCCGCCGGCCGCGCGCGCGCTGCAGGTGGAGCGCGGCGAGATCCGCTTCGAGCAGGTGGACTTCAGCTACGGCGGCGCCCGCAAGGTGATCGACCGCCTCGACCTCGTGATCCGCCCCGGCGAGAAGATCGGCCTCGTCGGCCGCTCGGGCGCCGGCAAGAGCACGGTGGTGAACCTGCTGCTGCGCCTGTATGACGTGCAAAGCGGGCGCATCCTGATCGACGGCCAGGACATCGCCGGCGTCACGCAGGACTCCTTGCGCCGCCAGGTGGGCATGGTCACGCAGGACACCAGCTTGCTGCACCGCTCGGTGCGCGACAACATCGTCTACGGCCGCCCCGACGCCACCGAGGCCGAGATGCTGCGCGCCGCCGAGCGCGCCGAGGCGCACGACTTCATCGTCGGCCTCACCGACCCCAAGGCCCGCAAGGGCTACGACGCCCACGTCGGCGAGCGCGGTGTCAAGTTGAGCGGCGGCCAGCGCCAGCGCGTGGCGATCGCGCGCGTGATGCTCAAGGACGCGCCCATCCTGCTGCTCGACGAAGCCACCAGCGCGCTCGACAGCGAGGTCGAGGCGGCGATCCAGCAAAGCCTCTACCGGCTGATGGAAGGCAAGACCGTGGTCGCCATCGCGCACCGGCTGTCCACCATCATGGCGATGGACCGCCTGGTGGTGATGGAGCACGGCCGCATCGTCGAGATGGGCGACCACAAGAGCCTGCTGGCCGCCGGCGGCATCTACGCGCGGCTGTGGGCGCACCAGAGTGGCGGCTTCCTGGGCGACGAGCCTGATGACGAGCCGGCGCCGCAGCCGGCCGAGCCGCAGCCGGTGTAGCGGGCTTCAGCGCCTGGCGGCGGCAACGCCGCCAGGGGGCGCTGACCAATCCTTCAGCAGGCAGATGCAGCCTTCCGACCGAACCTTGTCGTAATAGCGCCGGTCTGCCGTCACCAGTTGCGCCCCATCCGCGTTCAGCGCGATGGCGTGGTAGAGCGTGTCGAACACATGCTGCCCGTGACGCACGGCCAGATCCAACGCCGTGGCGTAGACGTCCATGCTCTCCACGATCCGGTGTTCGATGTCCAGCAGATCCTGCAGGTCCGTTTCGGCTTGATCGGGCTTGAGCCGGGCCAGCACGGCGGCCACCTCCGCGGCAAAGTGTGGCGGCTGCCGCAAATCGACTTCGCCGTTCGCGGCCTGGGCCAGCAGGGACATCGCCTGATCGATGTCCGCCTCGTCCTCGCGCTGCTGCAGAAACCACTTGAGCGCGACGCTGGCATCGGCCACGACGATCACGGCCGGCCTTGCTCGCGCGCCGTGCGTACCTGCTGCGCCGTCGCCACCGGCGCTTGTGCGCGACGCTTGGCAATGCGCTTGTAAGCCGCCACGCTGCGCCGGCGCAGCTCGGCGCGCTCCACTGCTTCGCGCATCAGCGCGGCGATGACGGCGCTCTTGTTCTGCCCTTCGAACGCAGCGTTGAAAGCGTCCCGCACGTCCTCGGGAACGCTGAAGTTGACGGTTGGCACGACCGGCTCCTTTGTTGAAGATTTCAACAATCCTATCCGTGCTGCAGTGGCGGTGCAAGGTGCGAGGCGGTGGACGCGCCGGCGCTGAACCCGCTCGAAAGCCCGCCGGCCGGCAGCCCGAAGCGGCGCAGCGGACAATCACGCCTTTTCGTCCGCCGCTGCCGTGACTGCCGTCGCCACCCCCATCGCCACCGCCATCGCCGCTACTGCGCCCCGCGCCCTCAGCGCCTACCGCCCCTTCTGGGCCAAGCGCTTCGGGCCTGCGCCTTTCCTGCCGATGAGCCGCGCCGAGATGGACCAGCTCGGCTGGGACTCGTGCGACGTGATCATCGTCACCGGCGACGCCTACGTCGACCACCCGAGCTTCGGCATGGCCGTGATCGGCCGCACGCTGGAGGCGCAGGGCTTTCGCGTCGGCATCATCGCGCAGCCCGACTGGCACAGCGTCGATCCGTTCAAGGCGCTGGGTCGCCCGAACCTGTTTTTCGGCGTCGCCGCCGGCAACATGGATTCGATGATCAACCACTACACCGCGGACCGCAAGATCCGCAGCGACGACGCCTACACCCCCGGCGGCGCCGCCGGCAAGCGGCCCGACCGCGCGACCCTGGTCTACACCCAGCGCTGCCAGCAGGCCTACAAGGACGTACCGGTGATCATCGGCGGCATCGAGGCCAGCCTGCGCCGCATCGCGCACTACGACTACTGGCAGGACAAGGTGCGCCACAGCATCCTGGCCGACAGCAAGGCCGACCTGCTGCTCTACGGCAACGCCGAGCGCGCGATCGTCGAGATCGCCCACCGGCTGGCGCGGCGCGAGCCGGTCGAGACCATGACCGACATCCGCGGCACCGCCTTCCTGGTGCGCCAGGGCCACGTGCCGCAGGACTTTGCGGAGATCGATTCCAGCGAGGTCGACCAGCCCGGCCGCATCGACGAGCACGTCAATCCCTACCAGATGCCCGAGGAGGCCGCCGCGGCGCGCGGCCAGGCCTGCACGAAGGAAGAGGGCGCGGCTGCTGCCCAAGCCGTGGTGGCGATGCCCGTCAGCCGCAAGGCCGGCGCGCTGAAGCTGCCGCCGCGCGAGCGCAGCGTGATCCGGCTGCCGGCCTACGAGCAGGTGAAGAGCGACCCCGTGCTCTACGCCCACGCCAACCGCGTGCTGCACCTGGAGACCAACCCCGGCAACGCGCGCGCGCTGGTCCAGCGGCACGGCACCGGCATGGCGGCACGCGACGTCTGGATCAACCCGCCGCCGATTCCGCTGTCCACCGCCGAGATGGACCTGGTGTTCGACCTGCCCTATGCGCGCAGCCCGCATCCCGTGTACGCCGACGCCTCCGGCGGACATGACGGGCCGACCAAGATCCCCGCGTGGGAGATGATCCGCTTCAGCATCAACATCATGCGCGGCTGCTTCGGCGGCTGCACCTTCTGCTCGATCACCGAGCACGAGGGCCGCATCATCCAGAGCCGCAGCGAAGACTCGGTGATCCGCGAGATCGAGGACATCCGCGACAAGGTGCGCGGCTTCACCGGCGTGATCAGCGACCTCGGCGGCCCCACGGCCAACATGTACCGCCTGGGCTGCAAGAGCCGCGAGATCGAGGCCGCGTGCCGCAAGCCGAGCTGCGTCTACCCCGGCATCTGCCCGAACCTGGGCACCGACCACGGGCCGCTGGTCAAGCTGTACCGGCGCGCGCGGCAGCTGCGCGGCGTCAAGAAGATCCTGATCGGCTCGGGTCTGCGCTACGACCTGGCGGTGCAGTCGCCCGAGTACGTCAAGGAGCTGGTGACGCACCACGTCGGCGGTTATCTCAAGATCGCGCCCGAGCACACCGAGAGCGGGCCGCTCGGCAAGATGATGAAGCCGGGGATCGGCGCGTACGAGCGCTTCAAGCAGCTGTTCGAGGCGGCCTCGGCGGCGGCGGGCAAGAAGCAGTACCTGATCCCGTACTTCATCGCCGCCCACCCGGGCACTAGCGACGAGGACATGATGAACCTGGCGCTCTGGCTCAAGCGCAACGGCTTCAAGGCCGACCAGGTGCAGACCTTCTACCCCAGCCCGATGGCCACCGCGACGGCGATGTACCACTCCGGCCTGAACCCGCTGAAGGGCGTGCACCGCGACGCCCGCGCCGAGCGCGTGGACGTCGTGCGCGGCGAGCGCCGGCGCCGCCTGCACAAGGCCTTCCTGCGCTGGCACGATCCGAAGAACTGGCCGCTGCTGCGCGAGGCGCTCAAGGCCATGGGCCGCGCCGACCTGATCGGCAGCGGCCGCCAGCAGCTGATCCCGGCCTACCAGCCGGCCACCGAGGACGGCTACCAGAGCCCGCGGCGCAGCAACTCGACGCCGGGGCGGCCGCCCAAAGGTCGGCTGCTGACCCAGCACACCGGCCTGCCGCCGCGCGAGACCGGCGGCGGCCGGCGGCACGGGCGCTGACGCCCCCGGGTTCGAGGGGGTGGGTTTGCCCGCGGCGGTTGGGTTGCCGACGGTCGCCGGTGATACGTTCGCAACTCTTCGTCACCAGCCGCGAAAACCATCATGTCCATCAGTCTGCGCCGCCTCGGAGCCTTGTTGACCGTCGCCACTGCCGCGTTGCTGGGCAGCGCCGCGGCCCAGGCCGGGCCCTACAGCTCGTTGACGGTGTTTGGCGACAGCCTGTCCGACGTCGGCAACATCTTCATCGCGACCGGCGGCGCGGTGCCGACGGCACCCTACTACCACGGCCGCTTCTCGGACGGCCTGAACTGGATCGACGTGCTGGCCGCCGGACTGGGCCTGCCTTCGGCCAGCGTCGCGTCGCTGGCCGGCGGCACCAACTACGCCTTCGGCGGCGCCCGCACCGGCACCGACACCAACCCGCCCGGCGTGCTGGCCCAGGTGGCCGGGCTCTGGGGCCCGACGCACGCCGCGGCCGACCCCAATGGCCTGTATGTGGTGGTGGGCGGCGGCAACGACATGCGCGATGCGCGCAGTGCCAACGCTGGCACCGACGTCACGCGCGAGGCAGCAGCGCAGGCCGCGGCGTTCAACATCTTCCAGAGCGTGGCGCTGCTGGCCCAGGCCGGCGCCAAGCACGTGCTGATCTCCACACTGCCCGACCTGGGCAACACGCCCGAAGCCGTGAAGCTGAACGACGTGGCCGACTCGCGCGATGCCAGCCAGCGCTACAACAACGCGGTCGCCGGCCTCGAGGGCACGCTCGAAGCCCTGTTCACGGGCCTGGACGTGATAGTGCTGGACATGGCGGCCATCGGCAATGAGATCATCGACGACGCGCTCCACAACGGCGGCGCCACCTTCGGCATCACCAACGTCACCACCGGCTGCTTCTTCCTCAACAGCTGCAGCAACGGCGATTCGCTGTTCTCCGACGACCTGCATCCCTCGGCCGCCGCCTACGCCGTCATCGGCAACGCCGCGCTGGCGCTGGTGGTGCCGCTGCCGGCCACGGTCAGCCTGCTGGGCGCCGGGCTGCTGGCGATGGGCTTCGCGCGCCGCCGCCGCGCGGCGGTGCCGGTCCGCCGTTAAAGTCGCCGGCCTGGGCGGCGCCCGTCAGCCGCCGTTGGAGCAGGCATGAAGAATCCTTGGCGCCGAATGGCGGTGGCCATGCTGCTGTGCGCAGCCAGTGCCTGGGCCGTGGCCCAGGACCGGGTGGTCTATCACATCGACGACGCGGCCGCGCAGGCCGTCAAGGGCCTGCGCAACCTGCGCAACCACCTGGACACCGACCCGAGCGCGAAGATCACGGTCGTCACGCACGCCGCCGGCGTCGACTTCCTGATGGAAGGCGCGAAGGACCGCGACGGCGGCCTGTTCGCCGGCCCGGTGGCCGCGCTGGTGGCGCGCGGCGTCAAGTTCGAGGTCTGCGAGATCACGCTGAAGAACCGCAACCTGAAGAAGGAGCAGTTCCTCCAGGAGGCCGAGTTCACGCCCTCCGGCGTGGTGCGCCTGGCGCGGCTGCAGACGCAGGGCTACGGCTACATCAAGCCCTGAGGTCAGCCCGGCGGCGGGCCGCCCAGCGTATCGGCCCAGATGTTCAGCGCCCAGGCCTGCGCGAAGCGGCCTTCGGCCTTGCTGGGCGCGGCCGACAGGCCGCCCGCCTCGTGCACGGCCTTGAAGGTCTGCTCGGCGGCGTCGTAGGGGTGGACCGAGGCGACGTGCATCGCCTCGTCGTCGCTGACGAAGCTGTAGCAGGTGTTCATCACCAGCGGCGCCGGGTTCACCGCTTCGCCCTTGAGCAACTGGATCAGCGCCGCCGCGCAGACCTTGGCGAGCTGGTTGGCCATGTGGCCCGACTTGGGCATCGCCGGCGCCGGGAACAGCGTGTCGCCGAGCACGTGCACGCCGGGCAGTGCGCTCGATTCCAGCGTCAGCCAGTGCACGCCGGCCCAGCGCCCGGCCATGTTGACGAGGCCGGCCTCACGCGCGATGTCGGCCGCGCGCTGCGGCGGCACCACGTTCAGCACGTCGGCCTTGAGGTCCTCGAACTCGAACTTCAGCACGCCGGCGACAGCGTCCACCTCCTTCAGCTCGGTGCTGGGGTGGTAGTCCAGGATGCCGGCATAACGTTCTTTGAACGCGTGCTCGAACAAGGCCTTCTTGCTCTGGATCTCGGGGTTGGCGTCCAGCAGCAGCAGCTTGCCGCGCGGCTTGCGCGCCTTCAGGTAGGCGGCGACGGTGCAGGCGCGCTCGTAGGGCGCCGGCGGGCAGCGGTAGGGTGAGGGGGGGATCGTGATCGCGATCACGCCGCCGTCGGGCAGGGCTTCGATCTGCCGGCGCAAGGCCAGCGTCTGCGGGCCGGCCTTCCAGGCGTGCAGCACGCGCTCGCGCGCCGCCGGTGTGTCCAGCCCGGCGATCGCGCCGGGGATGAAGTCGATGCCGGGCGAGACGATCAGCCGCTCGTAGCCCAGCGTCTCGCCGCCGGCCAGGCGCACACGGCGCGCCGCGGCGTCGATCGCCAAGGCGCGGTCGCGCCGCACCGCCACGCCGCAAGCGCGCAGGCCGTCGTAGCTGCGCGTGATGTCGGCCATGCGGCGCTGGCCGCCGAGCACGAGGTTGGACATCGGGCACGAGACGAAGGCCTCGCCGGGCTCGACCAGCGTCACGTCGACCGCCGCGCCGCCCCACAGCTTGAGGTAACGCGCCGCGGTGCAGCCGCCGTAGCCGCCGCCGATCACCAGCACGCGGCCGAGCGAGGGGCTGGCCGACGGGCGCACGGCACAGGCTGCCAGGCCGGCGGTGGCGGCCGTGGCGGCCAGCGCGCCGGCGGTGCCGAGCAGGCGGCGGCGCTTCATCGCGCGGCCTTGCGCGCGGCGAAGTAGTTGGCGATCAACCGCAACTGCGCATCGCTGTAGCCGCGGGCGATCTGGTGCATCACGGTGGCCGGCTCGGCGCCGCTGCGGAAGTCGGCCATCAGCGCCAGCAGCCGCTCGGCCGGCATGCCGGCCAGCGACTTGATCTCGCCGCCTTGGGCGAAGCCGTCGGTGCCGTGGCAGTTGGCGCAGGTGGCGGCCAGGTTGCGCGCGGCAAGTTCATCTTGCGCCGGGGCGGCTGACGTGACCAGCGGCGCGCACGACAGCAGCGCCGCGGCGGGGATGACGAAGGCTCTCATGGCGGGGTGATCTTCTCGCGGGGATGGCGGGTCGTGCGGGTCGTGCGGCTCGTGCGGCTCGTGCGGGCCGTGCGGGCCGTGCGGGGACTGGGGCAACGTCGACCCATTGTGCGCGCGGCGCCGGCCGCCAGCCGCCGGCGGACGGTGCAGACTCATGATGAGAAGGGGATGGCAGCGGACGGCGGCAAACACCCGCATCGCCGGCGCGCCGCCGGTGCAAGGTCACGCGTCCGCGGTGCACCCGCTGCGCATCGACCCTGCCACCATGGCGCAAGCAGGGTCGACGGCGTCGGGCATAGATTCAGCCTGCCCCTTCGCCCACGCCGTCCACGCCTGCCGATCGGCGTCAATCGCCGCGGCATTGAACGGCAATCTTCCGGAGACCGCCATGACCAGCCAAGCCATCCGCAACCCGCAGACCGACGAACTGCTGACGCCGCAGAACGCCGCCTTCGTGATCATCGACTACCAGCCGGTTCAGGTCGGTTCGATCCACTCGATGGATCAAAAGGAGTTGGTGTTCAACATCGTGCACACCGTCAAGGCGGCGCGCACCTACGGCTTGCCGATCGTGCACAGCACCGTCAATGTGGCCACCGGCCGCAACAAGCCGACGATCGCGCCGATCGCCGAACTGCTGCAGGGCTTGCCGGTCTACGACCGGACCTCGATCAACAGCTGGGAGGACGTCGAATTCCAGCAGGCGGTGCGCGCGACGGGCCGCCGCAAGCTGATCATGACCGCGCTGTGGACCGAGGCCTGCCTGACCTTCCCGGCGCTGGACGCCATGCGCGAGGGCTTCGAGGTCTACGTGGTCGCCGATGCCGTCGGCGGCACCTCGGTCGCCGCGCACGAGGCGGCGCTGCGGCGCATCGAGCAGGCCGGCGGCCGATCCATCAGCAAGGCACAGCTGTATTGCGAACTGCAGCGCGACTGGAACCGCGGCGACACGGTCAAGGGCTTCATGGACGTGTTCGAGTTCTACGGGCAGCCGAATCCGGAGAAGTAAGCCCTCTGCAAAGGCCTAAGGCGCGCCCCGCGCCCCGCGGGGCGCGCTTCGCCCGGGGCCCGGGCAAGCTCAACGATGGCGCGTTGCAAAGCAAACGCATCGATCCCCTTCTGGCGAGGTACGGGAACACGGCCCGCACCGGCATATCGATATCACGAGCGCGTCCGAGCCCCCGTGCCGATCGCCTCTAGACTCGGCCGCTGCACCTGCCTTCGTTCAAACAAGGAACCCGACCGTGACGCGTGACACCAGCCGCTGGCGCTTCGAGACCCAAATGGTCCATGCCGGCTACACCCCCGAGCCGACCACGCATGCAGTGGCCGTGCCGCTGTACCAGACCGTCTCCTACGCGTTCGACAGCGCGCAGCACGGCGCCGACCTGTTCGACCTCAAGGTGCCGGGCAACATCTACACGCGCATCATGAACCCGACCACCGCCGTGCTCGAGCAGCGCGTGGCGGTGCTGGAAGGCGGCATCGGCGCGCTGGCGCTGGCCTCGGGCATGGCCGCCATCACCGCCGCGATCCAGACCATCGCGGCCGCGGGCGACAACATCGTCGCCTCCGGCAAGCTCTACGGCGGTACCTACAACCTGTTCGCGCACACCTTTCCGCAGCAGGGCATCGAGGTGCGATTCGCCGATGCCGACGACCCGCAGGCCTTCGGCCGCCTGATCGACGAGCACACCCGGGCCGTCTTCATCGAGTCGGTCGGCAACCCGGCGGGCAACGTCACCGACGTGGCGGCGATCGCCGCCGTCGCCCACCAGCATGGCGTGCCGCTGATCGTCGACAACACGGTGCCCAGCCCCTACCTGCTGCGCCCCTTCGAGCACGGCGCCGACATCGTCGTGCACGCGCTCACCAAGTTCCTCGGTGGGCATGGCAACAGCATCGGCGGCATCATCGTCGACAGCGGCAAGTTCCCGTGGGCGCAGCACAAGGCACGCTTCAAGCGCCTGAACGAGCCCGATGCCAGCTACCACGGCGTCGTCTACACCGAAGCACTCGGTGCCGCGGCCTACATCGGTCGCGCGCGCGTGGTGCCGCTGCGCAACATGGGTGCGGCGATCTCGCCGTTCAACGCCTGGATGATCCTGCAGGGCATCGAAACGCTGGCGCTGCGCATGGACCGCATTTGCGCCAACACGCTGGCCGTGGCGCAGTACCTGCAGAAGCATCCCAAGGTCGCGTGGGTCGGCTACGCCGGCCTGCCCGAGCACCCCGATCACGCGCTGGTGCAGCGCTTGATGGGCGGCCGCGCGTCCGGCCTGATGACCTTCGGTGTCAAGTCTGCCGACGGCGGCCGCGCCGCGGGCGCGCGCTTCCTCGACGCGCTGCAGCTCTTCACGCGGCTGGTCAACATCGGCGACTGCAAGAGCCTGGCGACGCACCCGGCATCGACCACGCACCGCCAGCTCGCAGCAACCGAACTCGCCAAGGCCGGCGTGACCGAGGAGACGGTGCGCCTGTGCGTGGGCATCGAGCACATCGACGACCTGAGGGCCGATCTCGAGCAGGCGCTGGCGGCGGTGTAGGCGCAGAGTCTGAACGTGCCGTCCCTGCGGCCCGTTTTCGCGGGACCGCGTGAGCGCGTGACGGCCTGACCGGCAACGCGCGCTGCGCCTTGCGCCTTTCAGGCCGGTGAGCGGGATGTCCTGGTCGAACCGCTCGAACACGTCGAGCGCGCGCGAAATCGTTTCGTCATCGGTCGCGTGCAGCCGCCACGGCCACCGGTTGTGCGCCAGGATGCGCACGACCGCTTCCATTGCATCGGCGAGCGAACGCACGCCGTCCCAGCGCAACGCCATGTTGAAGTTCAAGCCGCCGCGAAGCTGCCGTCGCCGGAGGGGGACCGCCGTGGCGACCGGGCGGCTTCGATCGAGCGTCGTGATCCGGGCGTTGTGAAGGACGGTGTCGGCGTTCACCGCGGCGTCATGGTGTTGACAACGAGCGGCCCCGCTTGCGATGCGATCTACATTCTCGAAACGAGCGGCGTCGGCGGCCGCGTCGTGGCGGGGCCGCATCGGCGCTGCTTGTCCATGGGGCGCGCTCGGCCGGGCCGCGCATCACAATGGCGCCGATCCCGCCCACCACGGAGCATGCACATGGATGGCACGACGAAGGCCGCCCCCGGCCGGGTCAGCCCCTGGCAGCCGCTGGCGAACCGGACGTTTCGCTGGCTGTGGCTGGCGCAGCTGGGTTCGAACATCGGCAGCTGGATGCAGTCGGTCGGCGGCCAGTGGTACCTGGTCGAGCAGCACAGCTCGCCGGCCGTCATCGCCTGGGTGCAGGCCGCCGGCATGCTGCCGACGCTGCTGCTGGCGCTGCCGGCGGGCGTGCTGGCCGATTCGATGAACCGGCGCCGGCTGCTGCTCATCGCGAGCGCCTTTGCCTGCGCCGTCGCGGCGGCGCTGTACCTGCTGGGCGTGCTGAACCTGCTGACGCCGCTGCTGATGCTGGCGCTGACCTTCTTGCTGGGCACCGCTGCTGCCATGTCCGGCCCGGCCTGGCAGGCGGTGCAGGCCGAGCTGGTGCCGCGCGAGCAGATCGCAGCGGCCGCATCGCTGGGCGGTGTCACGGTCAACGCGGCGCGGGCCGTCGGGCCGGCGCTGGCCGGCGTCATCGTCGCGGCGGCCGGGCCTAACCCCGTATTCGCGCTGAACGCGCTGTCCTTCCTGGGCCTGTTCGCCGTGCTGCTGGCCTGGCGGCGGCCGCCGGATGCGGACCGCGAGCCCGAGCGCTTCATGCCGGCGTTGGTGGCCGGGCTGCGCTACACGCGCGCGGCGCCGACCGTGCGGCGCATCCTGCTGCGCTCGGCCTTGTTCGTCGTGCCGGCCGCCGCCTTGTGGGCGCTGCTGCCGGCGGTGGCGTCGTCGACGCTGGGGCTGTCGGCCGGCGGCTACGGCATGCTGCTGGGCGTACTGGGCCTGGGCGCCATTGTCGGCGTGCTGGTGATGCCCTGGCTGCAGGCGCACCGTGCGAGCAGCGTGCTGCTGGCCGCTTCGGCGCTGGGCTTTGCGCTGGCGAGCTTCGCGCTGGTGACGGCGCCGCTGGCCGTGGTCTTGCCCACGCTGCTGGTCGCCGGCATTTGCTGGATCGTCACGCTGACGACGCTCAACGCCGCGCTGCAGCTCACGCTGGCCGGCTGGGTGCGCGCGCGCGGCATGGCGGTCTACCTGCTGGTCTTCATCGGTGGCCAGGGCTTGGCGGCGTTCGCCTGGGGCGCGCTGGCAGCGTCGCTGGGGCTGCACGCCACGATGCTGCTGGCCGCTGCGCTGCTGGTGCTCGGCGCGCTCAGCCTGCGCTGGTGGCCGCTGGCCGCGAACACCGGCATGCTCGACCGCAGCATCGTCGCGCTGTGCACGGGCGCGCCGACGCTGGTTTTCGATCCCGCCCCGGACGACGGCCCGGTCGTCGTCGAAATCCTCTACACCGTGCCCGAGGCGCGGGCCGCCGACTTTGTCGCCGCGATGGCAGCGGTCGAACGCTCGCGGCGGCGCACCGGCGCGTCGCGCTGGCAGCTCACGCGCAGCGGCGAGCGCGCAAACCTCTACCGCGAGGCGTTCACCGCGCCGTCCTGGGGCGAATATGTCCGCAGCGGCAGCGAACGCTGGACCGGCTCGGACCGCCAGCAGCTCGATGCCGCACGGGCGCTGGCCGACGGCGATCCGGTGCAGTCGCACTTCTTCCCGCTGCCGGTTTCGATGGCCGCCCGGGCGTGAGACGGCGGCCGTCGGCACTGCCGACTAGGGCCTGTTGACGCGATTGGAGGGCTCGCGCCGCCGTCTGGCTGCCCCCAAGGCTGGGCGATCGCGCGCGAGCATCCGATGGCGCTGTGGACGCCGGCCGCCGCGCTGCGCCACCTGGCCACGGTGCTGATGCTGCCGGCGCTGGTGCTGCTGGTGGCCGCCTACGTGCCGGGCAACAGCCTGAAGGCGCGGCTGCACCACCCGATGCTGATCGGCGTGCCGGTCGCTGTCGGCAGCGCCTGACCACGCAAGGCGCGCGGCCCGGCCCGGCCGGGCGCCGCGCGCCGATGCGTCCGGGTCAGCCGGGCGCGCCGCGGCCGCCGCGCTCGGCCAGCGCCAGGATCGCTTCGGCCTGCCGCAGGTGCGGCTTGTCGACCATCCGGCCGTCGAGGCGGACGACGCCGCTGCCGTCGTCCTGCGCGAACACGGCGACGATGCGGCGCGCCCAGCCGAGCTCGTCGTCGGTCGGCGCGAACGCGGCGTGCACGACGTCGACATGCGACGGATGGATCAGCGCCTTCGCGACGAAGCCGTCGCGCCGCGCGTTGCGCGCCTGCTCGCGCAAGCCGTCCAGGTCGCCGATGTCGACGAAGACGCTGTCGACCGGCCGCACGCCGGCCGCGCGCGCACCGGCCAGGCACAGGTTGCGCGCGAGCCGGAACACTTCGCCCGGGCGGCCGTCGGCATCACGGTTCGTGAACGCGCCGAGCGAGGCGGCCAGATCCTCGGCCCCCCACATCAGGCCCCACAGGCGCGCGCTGGCACCCGCGTAGCCGCCCAGGCCGAACAGCGACTCGGCGGTTTCGGTGGCGATGGCCAGGATCCGTGTCGAGCCGGCCGCCACGGCGTGCGCCGTCTCGAACGCGTCGAGGTACAGCGCGAGGCGCTCGACGTCGGCGCGGCCGCTGCACTTGGGCAGCACGATGCCGTCGGGGCGCGCCGGCATGACCGCCGCGAGGTCGGCCAGCGTCTGGCCCGTGTCGAAGGCGTTGACGCGGACGAACCAGAGCTGCCCGGCGCGCGCGCGGCCCAGCTTCTGCGCCGTCAGCGCGCGCGCGGCCGCCTTGTTCGACGGCGCGACCGAATCCTCGAGGTCGAGGATCAGCGCATCGGCCGTGCCCTCGGCGGCCTTGTCGATCTTGCGGGCGCTGTCGCCGGGGACGAACAGCAGGGTGCGGACGAGATCGGTCATCGCAGGCCTTGGCTTGTCGGGTCGAAAGACGTGCGGGGGCTCAGTACGATTTCGGCAGCCCGAGCACCTTCTCGGCGATGAAGCACAGCACCAGCTGCGCGCTGACCGGCGCGATGCGCGGGATCATGACCTCGCGCAGGTAACGTTCGACCTGATACTCCTTCGCGTAACCGTAACCGCCGTGCGTCATCACCGCCTGCGTGCAGGCGGCAAAGCCCGCTTCGGCGGCGAGGTACTTCGCCGCGTTCGCCGCCGCGCCGGCGTTCTCGCCGCGGTCGTACTGCCAGGCCGCCTGCATGATCATCAGCCAGGCCGCCTCGAGCTGCATCCAGTTCTCGGCCAGCGGATGCTGGATCGCCTGGTTCTGGCCGATCGGCCGGTTGAAGACGATGCGCTCCTTCGCGTAGCGTGTCGCCCGCTCGAGCGCGACTTGGCCGAGGCCGACCGCCTCCGACGCGACGAGGATCCGCTCGGCATTCATACCGTGCAGGATGTACTCGAAGCCGCGCCCCTCGTCGCCGATGCGGTCGGCGACGGGGATCTCGAAGCCCTCGAAGAACAGCTCGTTGGAGTCGACCGCCTTGCGGCCCATCTTCGCGATCTCGCGCACGCGCACGCGGCGGCGGTCGAAGTCGGTGTAGAACAGGCTGAGCCCCTCGGTCGGCCGCCTGACCTCCTCGAGCGGCGTCGTGCGCGCCAGCAGCAGGATCTTGGTGGCGACCTGCGCGGTCGAGATCCACACCTTCTGGCCATCGACGACGTAGCGCTCGCCGTCGCGCCGCGCGCGCAGCTTCAGCTGCGTCGTGTTCAGCCCGGTGTTCGGCTCGGTGACCGCGAAGCAGGCCTTGTCGCGACCCTGCGCGATCGGCGGCAGCATGCGCCGGCGCTGTTCGTCCGAGCCGAACACGACGACCGGGTTCAGCCCGAAGATGTTCATGTGCACCGCCGAAGCGCCCGACATGCCGGCGCCCGACTGCGCGATCGTGCGCATCATCAGCGCCGCTTCGGTGATGCCCAGGCCGGCGCCGCCGCAGTCCTGCGGCATGCAGATGCCGAGCCAGCCGTCGGCGGCGACCGCGTCGTGAAAGTCCTGCGGAAAGCCGCCTTCGGTGTCGCGCTGCAGCCAGTAGGCGTCGTCGAAGCGCGCGCAGATGCGGCCGATCGCCTCGCGGATGGCGACCTGTTCGGGGGTCAGCGAGAAGTCCATCGCAGTCTCCTTCGGCGTGCGGCTAGTTCGCCGGCGCCGGCTGGCGCTTCATGAACGCGGAGCGGCGACACACGCAGACCAGTTCGTCGCGTTCGTTGTAGCCGCGGTGCTCGAACTCGACGATGCCCGCCTGCGGCCGCGAGCCGCTGGGCCGCAGCGCGATGACCTCGGTCTGCACGTGCAGCGTGTCGCCGTGGAACACCGGCTTCGGGAAGCGGATGTCCGACATGCCGAGGTTGGCGATCGTCGTGCCCAGCGTCGTGTCGCCGACCGAGATGCCGATGACCAGGCCGAGCGTGAACAGGCTGTTGACCAGGCGCTGGCCGAACTCGGTCTGCCTGGCGAAGTGCGCGTCCAGGTGCAGCGGCTGCATGTTCAGCGTCATGACCGAGAACAACGTGTTGTCCATCTCGGTCACGGTGCGCGTGACCGCGTGGTGGAACACGTGGCCGACGGTGAATTGTTCGAAGTACAGGCCTGCCATGGCGATCACTCGGTGGGAGTTGCGTACTGGCGCGCGGCGCCGTCGGCGACGAGCGCGTCGACCTGGGCCGGCGTGAGGCCGGCCTCGGCCAGCACTTCGCGCGTCTGTTCGCCCGGGTTAGGCGCGTGGCGCCGCAGCGCACACGGCGTGGCGGCGAACTCGACCGGCACGCCGAACTGGTGGATCGGCCCTTCGGTCGGATGCTCCTCGAGGCGGACGAAGCCCGATTCGACGAGATGCCGATCGAACGGCAGGTCCTCGATCGCGGTGATCGGCACCGCCGGAAGGTCGTGCGCGGACAGCAGTTCGAGCCACTGCGCGCTGTCGCGCTCGCGCATGATCTGCGCGACGAGGGCGTAGGCCTCGTCGTAGTGCTGGCTGCGCGCGGCCTGGGTCGCGAAGCGCGGGTCCTGCAGCAGCTCGCGCCGGCCCACCGCCTCGAAGAACGAGCGCCACTGGCGGTCGGTGTAGATCAGCACCGCGATGTGGCCGTCGCGGGTGCGGTAGGGGCGCCGATGCGGCGTCGTCAACCGGTTATAGCCGGCGGGGCCGACGGGCGGTGCGAAGCTGTGGCCGCCGAGGTGGTCACCGACGACCACCTGCACCACCGACTCGAACATCGGCACTTCGACGAACTGTCCCTGACCGCTGCGCTCGCGGTGCAGCAGCGCGGCCAGCAGCGCATGCGTCGTCGTCAGCCCGGAGATGCGGTCGGCGATCACCGCCGGCACGAAGCGCGGTTCGGCATCGCCGCCGAGCGTGAACATCGACGCCAGCCCGCCGATGCCCTGGATCAGGTCGTCGTAGGCCGGCCGTCCGGCGTACGGCCCGTGGCGACCGTAGCCGACGAGGTTGACATAGACGATGCTGGGGTTGACGCGGCACACGTCCTCGTACGTCAGGCCGAGCCGGGCCATCGCCTGCGGGCGGATGTTGTGGACCACCGCGTCGGCGCCCTCGCACAGGCGCAGCGCGGCCGCGCGCGCCTGGGGCCGCTTCAGGTCGAGCACGATGCTGCGCTTGTTGCGGTTGGCGTGCAGGTAGATCGGCCCCATCAACGGATGCCGCTTGGCCGCCGCCAGGCGCATCACGTCGCCTTCCGGTGGCTCGACCTTGATCACGTCGGCGCCGTAGTCGGCCAGGATCTGGGTCGCGTAAGGGCCGGCAAGCACCGTCGTCAGGTCGACGATGCGAAAGCCGCTCAGCGGACCCGGCGCGGCCGCCGTGCCCGCGCCGCGGTCGACGTCGGCGCGCCCGGCGCGGCTACTTGAGGGCATTCCGATAGGCCGTCAGCACTTCGGTGCCGGACTTGCCGCGCTGGTCCAGTTGCGTCGCCCATTCCTTCTGCGCCGTCACCGAGGCCTCGGCCAGCCGTGCCCGGTCGGCGTCGTTGAGCTTGAACAGCGTCACGCCGGCGGCGGCGATCTTCGCCTGGTTCTGCTTCAGGCTGCTGTCGAGAAAGTCGCAGACGTTCTTCGCCGCCGCGTCGCCGGCGGCGAGCATCGCCTTCTGCACATCGGCCGGGAAGGCCTGCAGGCGCTTCGCACTCATCACGTAGGTCAGCACCACGGTGCCGAAGCTGGCGTCGGTCGTGCCGGACTTCAGCCGGCCCGGCAGGTCGTAGGCGATCAGGCTCGCGGACGGGAACACGACGCCGTCGAGCGTGCCGCGCGCCAGCGAGTCGTAGGTCTCCGGTGCCGACATGCTGACCGGCACGCCGCCGATCGCCTTGATCACCGCGGCCTGCGCCGCGCCGGCGGTGCGCATCTTCATGCCCTTGAGGCCGTCGAGCGACGAGATCGGCTTGTTCACGTAGGCCTGGTAGGGCTCGAGCACCGCCGCGAACAGCACGACGACGCCGTTGGGCGCCATCTCCTTCTGGTCGAGCACGCCGCCGCGCACCAGCTTCATGAAGGCCTGCGTGCCCTGGCACGAGGTCGCGTTCATGCCGGGCAGCTCCGACACCGTCATCAGCGGCATCTTGTCGGACACGTACGACGGGACGACGTAGCTGATGTCGGCGACGCCGGTCATCGCCAGCGTCAGCATGTCCTTGGCCTTGCCCAGCTGCTCGGCCGGGAAGTGCTGGATCTCGATCGCGTTGCGCGTGTTCTTGCGCACCTCCTCGGCCCAGAACTTGATGCCGCGCTCGGCGAAGAAGTGACCGACCGGCAGCGAATCGGCCACCCGCAGCGTCGTCTGTGCGTGTGCTGCCGGAGCGCCGGCGCTGACGATGGCCGCGATCGCGACCGTGGCGAGCAAGGGGCGGGTGGGTCTCATGGGCGTCTCCTTCGAGAAGGGTTCAGGACATGCGCGAGGGCAGCCACAGCACCAGCTGCGGCCAGGCGACCAGGATGGCGATCAGCACCAGGTGGGCCAGCACGTGCGGCCAGACGCCGATGAAGACGTCCGCCAGCGGTCGGCCCGAGTAGCGCGCGACGACGAAGGCATTGAGGCCGACCGGTGGCGTGACCATGCCGACCTCGCCGACGACGATCATGATCACGCCGAACCAGACCGGATCGAAGCCGAGCTTGACGACGATCGGCAGCGCGATCGGCACCGTCAGCACGAGGATCGCGATCTGGTCGAGAAAGCAGCCGAGCACCAGCACGATCGCCAGGATCACGGTCATGACCATCCACGGCGAGACCTGCAGGGCGCCGACCGCCTGCACCAGCTGCTGCGTCACGCCGGTCAGCGTGAAGAAGTAGCCGAAGATGTGCGCGCCCAGCAGGATCATGAAGATCATGCAGGTCGAGCGCAGCGCGCGGATGCAGGCTTCGAGCAGCGTTCGCGCATCGAGCCGGCGCAGCAGCGCGGCGATCAGCAGGGCGCCGGTCGCGCCGATCGCCGACGCTTCGGTCGGTGTCGCGATGCCGGTGTAGATGACGCCGGTGACGCTGCCCAGCAGCAGCAGCATCGGCCAGACGCCGCGCAGCGACGCGATCTTCTGCCGCCAGCTGTAGCCCGTGCCGCGCGGCGCCCGCGAGGGCACCTGCCAGACCAGCAGCCAGACCGTCAGCGCGATCGTGATCGTGACCAGGATGCCCGGCACGACACCGCCGATCAGCAGCTTGCCGACGCTGACCTCGGCGACGATGCCGTACAGGATCAGCGCGATCGACGGCGGGATCAGCATTGCCAGCGTGCCCGAGATCGCGACCACGCCGCAGGCCATGCGCGGCTCGTAGCCCTGCGCGAGCATCGCCGGGATCGACGTCGCCGACAGCGTCGCGGCCGCCGCGGTGCTGGATCCGGAGATCGCGCCGAAGCCCGCCCCGGACAGCGCGGTGGCGATTCCCAGGCCGCCGGGCAGCCTGCCGACCCATGCGGCCGCGGCCTTGAACAGCGTGTCAGCGATGCCGCTGAGGATGACGAACTCGGCCATCAGGATGAACATCGGGATCGAGATCAGCTCGTAGGAGTTGACCGTCGACAGCGGCGTCGTCGACAGGATGCCGGTGAGCAACCCGAAGCCACCGAATGCGACGAGACCTGCAGCACCGGCGATCGCCAGCGCGAAGCCGACCGGCACGCCGCCGGCCAGGAGCAGCAGCAGCAGCCCGACGATGACGGTGGCGAGCATCAGGGCGCCTCCACCCGTGGCAGCTCGACCAGCGAGCGGCCGAGCGCAAGCGACAGCGTGTGGCCGATCGCCCGTCCGGCCAGCCGCAGCCCCAGGCTGACCATGCCGACGACGACGATCGCGTCCGGGATCCAGGCCGGCCATTCGCCGACGCTGAGCACGAGGGCGTCGGTGCGGTACTTCGTCCATGCCGAGCCGAAGTAGATCCAGGCGATCGTCAACGCGACCGCGGCCATCGCCGCGCTGCCGACGATCTCGATCGTGCGCGCCAGCCACGTCGCCATGTGCACGCGCAGCAGGTCGACCGCGACGTGGTGATGGCTGGCCAGCGTGTCGGACAGCGCGAAATAGAACAGCAGCGGCATCAGGTACATGCCGATCAGGTCGTAGGACCACGACAGCGGCGCGTTGACGAAGTAGCGCGCGCCGACGTCGACGAACACGATGACCATGATCGCCAGCAGGCTCAACGCGGCGACGAACCGCATCGCATGGTCGAGCCGGTCGCTGGCCGCCTGCAGGCGCGCGGCAGCGGCCTCGATGGCCCGCGGCGCAGGCGCCGACGGATCGGCGTTCACGCCAGTCGCCCCAGCAGATCCTGACGCTCGCGCGCCAGCTGGCGGCCGATGCGGTCGGCCTGCGGTTCGCCACGCGCCCGCGGCGCGCCGATGACCAGCGACAGCGCGCTGCCGTCGAGCCGGAAGCCGACCGCGACCGACACGACGTCGGGCCGGTAGCCACCGACGTTGACCGACCAGCCACGCGCCTGCTCGTCGGTGACCAGCCGCTCGAGCGTGCGCCGCGAGGCCTTCGGCCGATCGGGCCCGGCGTAGAGGCGATCGAGCAGTGCCGCGCGGCGCGCCTCGTCGAGCACGCCCAGCAGCGCACGCCCGGAGGCCGAGACCGCCAGCGGACGGAACTCGCCGGGTCGGGCGCTGTAGCGCACGAGCTCGGTCGATTCGACGACGTCGAGGTAGGCCGAGCGATCGTTGACCAGTGTGGCGCTGATCGCGGTCTCGCCGGTCGCCTCGCGCAGGCGCACGAGCGAGTCGTGCAGCTGCTGCGCCCGGTCGTGGTGGCGCGTCGCCAGTTGCGCCTGGTGCAACCACAGCCGGGTCGGGCGGTAGCTGCCGTCGTCGGCGACGCGCTCGAGGTAGCCGCGCTCGCTGAGCGTCGCCAGCAGCGCGAGGCAACTGGACTTGGGGCACTGCAGCGCGCGTGCGATCTCGCTGAGCTGCAGCGCGTGCTGGCGCTGGCCGAACAGCTCGAAGATCAGCAGCGTCCGCAGCGCGCTCTTGACGGCCGCGGTTCCGCTCGCGTCGGCCGACGCCACGGCCGCAGGGCGGCGCCGGCGCGTCGGCGTCGCTTCGACTGCGTCGACGTGGTCGTTCATGAGTGTGAACACGTGTCCATCACCATGAAAGTCTAGGTCAACGCCAAGGCGCCGTCAGCGGGGATTTCCCTCCGTCGCGGCCTATCGATTTCCGCAGCTTGTCGATCGAGGACCGCCGGTTCACGCTTGACGCATCGCCGCGTCCGGACAGAATTCCGATGCCCGCCTCCCGCCTCGACGACTTGCCCATGCTGCGCGGACAGGCGTCTGAACTGGTGAACCCCGAAGAACGCAGCCAGCCGGTGCCCGACGCCACGGCAGCGGGCCCGCTGGCCGGCATCCGCGTCATCGACCTGTCGACGCTGCTGATGGGCCCGTCGGCGACGCAGGCGCTCGGCGACATGGGCGCCGACATCGTCAAGGTCGAGCCGCCCGGCGGCGACCTGATGCGCGGCGTCGGCGCGAAGCGCCATGCCGGGATGGGCGCGCTGTTCCTGAATTGCAACCGCAACAAGCGCAGCCTCGTGCTCGACCTGAAGACGGCTGACGGCCGCCAGGCGCTGCTGGCGCTGCTGCGCGACGCCGACGTGCTGCTGTACAACCTGCGGCCGCAGGCGATGCAGCGGCTCGGGCTCGGTTACGAAGCGCTGGCGGCACTGAACCCGCGGCTGATCTACGTGGGCCTGTTCGGCTACGGGCAGCAGGGCCCGTACGCCGCGCGCCCGGCCTACGACGACCTGATCCAGGGGGCGATCGCGATCCCGTGGCTGGCGGCCGAAGTCAGCGGCGGCGCGCCGGCCTATGCGCCGACCGCGATCGTCGACCGCGGCGTCGGGCTGATGGCCGTGGGCATCGTCTGCGCGGCCTTGCTGCACCAGCAGCGCAGCGGCCAGGGTCAGCGCATCGACATCCCGATGTTCGAGGCGATGGCCGCGTTCGTGCTCGGCGACCACCTCGGCGGGCGCAGCTTTGAGCCGCCGCTCGGACCGCCCGGCTACGCGCGGATGCTGGCACCGGACCGGCGCCCGCTGCCGACGCGCGACGGGCACCTCTGCCTGATGCCGTACAGCGACCGCCACTGGCGAGACTTCTTCGCTGCCGCCGGCCACGCCGAAGTGATTGCCGACGACCCGCGCTTTGCGACCATCGCCGGCCGCACCGAGCACATCGCCGAGCTGTACGCGGCGCTGGCCCGGCTGCTGCCCGAACGTACGACGGCCGAGTGGTTGCGCCTGTGCGCCGAGCACGACATCCCGGCCGCGCCGATGCAGTCGCTTGACGCGCTGATCGACGACCCGCAGCTGGCCGCGTCGGGCTTCTTCACGGCGGTCGATCATCCGAGCGAGGGCGCGATCCGCTCGATGGCCGCGCCGGGGCAGTGGTCGCTGACACCGCCGCAGCTGCGCCACCCGGCTCCGCGCCTGGGCGAGCACAGCGTCGAGCTGCTGCGCGAGGCCGGCTACGCCGACGCCGACATCGAGCGCCTGATCGCCGCCGGCGTGACCCGCGGCGCGGACCCGATCTGAACGAACCCCACGTGCCCACTTGAACCTGCCGGCATGAAACTGCACGCCCCGCTCGCGACCAGCGCCGCCCGCTTCGCCGACCACGGCGCGGTCTACGACGGCGTCGATCTCGCGCAGACCTTGACCGAGCTCGCGCCGGCACTGGCGGACGCGCTGGCCGACACGCTGCGCCAGGCCGACGCAAGCACGACGCTCGGCGCGCCGCCGCGGCGTGGCGGTTCTACACCAGCGGCACGACCGGCCGCTCGAAGGGCGCGATGCTCAGCCATCGCAACTTGCTGGCGCTGACGATCGCCCACCTGGCCGACATCGGCCCGCTGACCGAGCACGACAGCCAGATCCACGCCGCGCCGATGTCGCACGGCTCGGGCCTGTACATCCCGGCCCGCATCGCGCGCGGCGGCACGACGCAGCCGGGGATGAGCCCGCTGGAGTTCATGCAGCACTGCCCGAACTGCGGCGCCGCGGAGCTGAAGATCATCGCGGCCATCCTCGACCGGCCGGTGATCGAGAAGATCCTGACGCAGCTGGGCCCGCAGCCGCAGACCGCAGCGTCGAAGTGCTGCCGAGCGACGCTGCGCGCCGGTCCGAATGGGCAACGCTGCCACGCTCTTGCGGCCCGGACATCCCGTCCTGGTCGGTCGCGACCTGGTCGCCGGGCCTTTGCGGCGGCGTTTGAAATTTCGATGCGCCGTCAAAGGGCGAACTGTCCTATTGACAGGACATTGGGACGGTCGCAGCATGCGCGTCCATGACGCCGAGCATGCCGCTGCCCAAGTACCACCAGGTCTACCTGGTGCTGCGCGAGCAGTTGACCGAGGGCCGCTTCGTCGCCGGCCTGCCCGGCGAATTGCACCTGATGAAGGAGTTCGACGTCGCTCGCGTCACGGTGCGCCGCGCGCTGGAGCGGCTCTCGCAGGAGGGCCTGATCGAGCGCACGCCCGGCCGCGGCACACGCCCGGTCGCGCCCAAGCCGGCGCCTCGGGCCGGCGCAGCGCCGCCGCAGCAGCGTGCCCACCTCAACGGCCTGCTTGAGAACATCGTCAACATGGGCCTGCGCACCAAGGCCAAGGTGCTGGGCTGCGAGGTGCTGGCCGCCCCAGACGCAGTGGCGCGCGAGCTCGCGCTGGCCCCCGGCACCGCGGTGCAGAAGGCCGTGCGCCTGCGCTCGTCGGCGGCCGGGCCGCTGTCGCACATCACCACCTTCGTGCCGCAGTCGCTGGCCCAGGGCTTCGGCCGCCGCGAGCTGGCCAAGCAACCGCTGCTGTTGCTGCTCGAAGCCGCCGGCGTGCAGATCGGCCGCGCGCGCCAGCTCATCTCCGCGCGCCTGGCCGATGCCACCGTGGCGCGCCACCTCGACATCCAGGTCGGTTCGCCGCTGCTGGCCGTCAACCGCCTCGTTTTCGACACCGACGACCGCCCGGTGCAATGGCTGCAGGGCCTGTACCGGCCCGACCGCTACCAGTACGAGATGCAGCTGTCGCGCGTGGGCGGCATCGACGCCAAGCTGTGGGTGAGCACCGAGCTCGCCGCGCAGTTCCATTGATCCTTCCGTCCCCCGTCACACCAGGAGCCTCGCATGAGCCAACGTCGCACCTTCCTTAAGCAATCGGCCTCGGCCAGCGCAGCCCTGGCCTTTCCGCTCGTCGGTGGCGCCCAGCCCAAGGGGGTGAAGGTCGGCATCCTGCACCCGGTGACGGGCGCGCTCGCCTTCAGCGGCCAGCAATGCCGCGAGGGCGCGCTGATGGCCATCGACGACGTCAACAAGGCGGGCCTGAAGAACCTGGGTGGTGCCAAGCTCGACGTGATGCTGGGCGATGCGCAGAGCACGCCGCAGGCCGGCACCGCCGAGGTCGAGAAGATGAACGAGGCCGGCTGCTCGGCCATCGTCGGCGCCTACGCCAGTGCCATCTGCCTGGCAACCACGCAGGCCGCCGCCAAGTACGGCCTGCCGCACGTGGTCGACGTCGGCGTGGCCGACCAGATCGTCGAGCGCGGCCTGAAGAACACCTTCCGCTTCGGCCCCGGCTACAAGGTGTGCACGCAGATCGCGATGAACAGCCTGCACGTGCTCAACAGCGTGGCGGGCAAGCCGGCCAAGACGGTGATGATCGTCCACGAGGAAAGCCTGTTCGGCACCGGCACCGCGCAATTGCTGACCAAGGAGCTGCCGGGCTTCGGCTTCACGGTGGTGGACGTGGTCAAGCACGCCAACCCGACGCGCGACTTCAACAACATCGTGCTGCGCATGAAGTCGCTCAACCCCGACATCGTGATCCCGGCCAACTACTACAACGAGTACGCGCTGCTGGTGCGCACGATGCAGCAGCAAAAGGTGGTGCCCAAGGCCATCTACTCGGTGCTGGGCGGCGCGGCGTCGAGCTACAAGTTCCTGAAGGAGTTCCCCGACGCGGCCAACGGCATCATCGACTGCAACCACTGGTTCAACCCGAAGGACAAGCGCGCGGCCGAGCTGAGGAAGCGCACCCAGGCCAAGGGCCTGTTCTTCACCTACGAGGTGTTCAACACCTACACCGCGGTGCGCCTGCTGGCCGACTCGATCGACCGCGCCAAGAGCGCGGACCGCGCCGCCATCATCGCCGCGCTGGAGAGCAGCACTTTCTCCGACCACTTCATGCCCTACGGCGCGACCAGGTTCGTCGACGGCCAGAACCAGGGCGCGCAACCGCTGATGACGCAGGTGATCAAGGGCGACATCAAGGTGATCGTGCCGCGCGAGTACCGCGAGGCGGAGCCGATCTTCCCCATGCACGCCTGATGTCCTGATGCTGCGGTGCTCGACTTCTCGATTCTGTTTCCGTCGGTCCTCAACGGCCTGACCACCGGCGCGGTCTACGCGCTGATCGCGCTCGGGCTGACGCTGATCTACGGCGTGCTGCACATCATCAACTTCGCGCACGGCGCGGCGCTGATGGTGGCGCTGTACGCCGTGTACTTCCTCAAGGCGAAGCTGGGCCTCGACCCGTACCTGGCGCTGCCGCTGGTGGTGCCGGGCATGTTCGCGCTGGGCTACGCGCTGCAGCGCGGGGTGATCAACCGCGCCAGCCACGGCAAGGACGAGAACTTCCTGCTGGTGACGCTGGGCCTGTCCATCGTGCTCGAGAACCTCGCGCTGATGGCCTTCAAGAGCGACACCCGCACCATCGACACCGCGTACACGCTGACCACGGTTCCCATCGGCCCGGCGATGATCGCGCTGCCGAAGCTCGTGGCCTTCGCCGGCGCGCTGGTCGCCTCCGGCCTGCTGCTGTGGATCGTCGGCAAGACCGACCTCGGCCGCGCGATCCGCGCCGTGGCGCGCGAGAAGCAGGGCGCGCGGCTGATGGGCATCGACGTCGACCATGTCTATGCGATGAGCTTCGGCATCGGCCTGGCCTGCCTGGGCGCCGCTGCCTGCTTCCTGCTGCCGGCGTATTACGTCAATCCGCAGGTTGGGTCGGGCTTCGTGCTCGTGGCCTTCACCATCGTGGTGCTGGGTGGCATGGGCAGTTTCACCGGCGCCTTGGCCGGCGGCCTGCTGATCGGCGTGGTCGAGTCGCTGTGCGGGCTCTTCCTGGGCGAGTCGCTGGGGCAGATCGGCATCTTCGGCATCTTCATCGCGGTGCTGCTGTTCCGGCCCCAGGGCCTCTTCGGGGCCAAAGCATGAGCCGGGACCTGATCGGCATCGCCGCCTTCGCGCTGGTCGTCATCGGCCTGACGTTCACCGTGACCTCAGGCGCCTGGCTCACCTTCTTCGCGCTGGCGCTGTACGCGGCGCTGCTGGCGCAGGCCTGGAACATTCTGGGCGGCTACGGCGGCCAGTTCAGCTTCGGCCACGCCCTGTTCTTCGGCACCGGCGCCTATGTGCAGGCCATCGCGCAACTGCAAGGCGGCGTGAACGCCTGGGCCGCGCTGGCCCTGGCGATGGTCGCGGCCGGCGCGGTGGGCGCGGCGGTGGGCGCGCTCAGCTTCCGCTATGGCCTGAGGGGCTCGTACTTCGCGCTGGTGACGCTGGCGTTCGCCGAGGTCTTCCGCATCCTCGCGGTGACGGTGGGCTTCACCGGGGGCGGCGTCGGGCTGATGCTGCCGCTGCGTGAATCGGCGGCCAACCTGCAGTTCGGCTCGCGGCGCGGCTACGTGCTGCTGGCGCTGGGCCTGCTGGTAGCGGCGCTGCTCGTCACCGCGTGGCTGCGCCACTCGCGCTTCGGCGCCTGGCTGCAGGCGGTGCGCGACAACGAAGACGCCGCGCGCGCCGTCGGCGTCAACCCGCTGCGCGTGAAGCTGGGCGCCATCACGCTGTCCGGCGCGCTGATGGGCGCGGGCGGCGCGTTCTACGTGCAGATGTTTCAGTACATCGACCCGGCCATCGCCTACGGGCCGTCGAGTTCGGTGGAGGCACTGGTCGCCGCCATCGTCGGTGGCATGGGCACGCTGTGGGGGCCGGTGCTCGGCGCCGTGGCGCTGCATGCGCTGGCCGACGCCACGCGCAACCTCTTTGGCACGCTGCCCGGGCTGAACATGGTGATCTATGGCGCGGTGCTGGTGGCCATCGTGATGTTCCTGCCGCGCGGGCTGTCGGGCATCGGCCGCCATGTGCGCGACGCGTGGAGTGCAGGCCGCCGTGGCTGAGTCGCTGCTTGAACTGCATGACGTGGCGATCGCCTTTGGGGGCCTGAAGGCCGTGCAGGGCGTGAGCCTGGCCTTGCCCGCAGGCCGGCTGGGCGCGCTGATCGGCCCCAACGGCGCCGGCAAGACGACGCTGTTCGCGCTGATTTCGGGCTTCCTCACCCCCGACGGCGGCACGGTGCATTTCGGCGGGCGGAACATCACCGGCCGCGCGCCGCACCTCAACGCCCGCGCCGGCATGACGCGCACCTTCCAGATCGTGCAGCCCTTCGCGGCGCAGACCGTGCGCGAGAACATCGCGGTGGGCGTGCATCTGCACGAACCCGATCGCCGCGCCGCGCTGGCCGCCGCCGAAGCCGTGGCCGCGCGCGTGGGCCTGGCGCCGCAGCTCGACAAGCCCGCCGCCGAGCTGACGGTGGCCGGCCGCAAGCGCCTGGAGCTGGCGCGCGCGCTGGCCACGAAACCGCGCCTGCTGCTGCTCGACGAGGTGCTGGCCGGCCTCAACCCGCAGGAGATCGCCGAGATGATTCCGGTGGTGCGCGGCATCGCCGCCGGCGGCATCACCGTGCTGATGATCGAGCATGTGATGCAGGCCGTGATGAGCCTGGCCGAAGACGTGTGGGTGCTGGCACAAGGCCAACTGATCGCGCAAGGCTCGCCAGGCGAAGTGACGCGCGACACGCGCGTGATCGAGGCCTACCTCGGCCAAGGCACGGCGGCCCGGCTGCGGGGCAGGGCGGCATGAGCCCGCCGGGCCGCCCTAAGGGCGAATACCGGAGGGCGCAGCCCGAAGGTACACCAGTGAGCGCCACGTTGTTGGACGTGAAGAACCTGCACGCCGGCTACGGCCGCGTGGAGGTGCTGCGCGGCGTGACGCTTGCTGTCAGCCCCGGCGAGATCGTCGCCCTGCTGGGCAGCAACGGCGCAGGCAAGAGCACGCTGAACAACACGGTCTGCGGCCTGGTGCGCGCCACCGGCGGCGAGGTGCACTTCGACGGCGCCGCCCTGACGAACGCGCACTACCGCCGCGTGGTCGAGGCCGGCCTCATCCAGGTGCCCGAGGGCCGGCGCATCTTTCCCAACCTCTCGGTGCACGAGAACCTCGAACTCGGCGCCTACACCCGCGCCCGCGAACGGCGTTCGCACAACCTCGCGCGCGTCTACGCCACCTTCCCCCGCCTGGCCGAGCGCCGGCTGCAGCGCGCCGGCACGATGAGCGGCGGCGAGCAGCAGATGCTGGCCATCGGCCGCGGCATGATGGCCGAACCCAAGCTGCTGATCCTCGACGAGCCCTCGCTGGGCCTGTCGCCGCTGCTGGTGGACGAGCTGTTCGCGCTGATCCGCAAGCTCAACGATGAAGGCCTCGCGGTGCTGCTGGTGGAACAAAACGTCGGCCAATCACTGGAGATCGCCGACCGCGCCTACGTGCTGGAAAACGGCAACCTGCGCTTTTCCGGCACGCCCGACCAACTGCTGGCCAGCGACGAGCTGCGCCGCGCCTACCTGGGGTTGTGACGTCATGATGCTCTCACGCCGCACGTTTTGCCTGGCAGGGCCGGTGGCCGCGCTGCCCGCCGGCGTGTTCGCGCAAGCCACCGGTGCGCCGATCACCCGCATCCTCGTCGGTGCGCCCGCCGGCGGCACCACCGACACCATGTCCCGCGCGCTCGCGGTCGAACTCGGCCGGGGGCTCGGCCGCACGGTGGTGGTGGAGAACAAGCCCGGCGCCGGCGGCAATCTCGCGGCCGATGCCGTGGCCAAGGCCGCACCCGATGGGCAGACGCTCTTGATGAGCTTCACCAGCCACGCGATCAACGCCTCGCTCTACCCCAACCTGCCGTTCGACCCGCTGCGCGACTTCACGCCGCTGACGATGGTGAGCACCACCACCGCGATGCTGGTGGCGCACCCGTCGCTGCCGGCCAACAACCTGCGCGAGCTGATCGCGCTGGCCAAAGCCAGGCCCGGCCGGCTCAACTTCGCCATCGGCGCGCTCGGCTCGTCGGTGCACCTCGCGGGCGAGGCCTTCAAGATGATGTCGGGCACCTACATCGTCAACATCCCGTACAAGGGCACCGCGCCGGCCATCCAGGACGTGCTGGCCGGCCAGGTCGAGCTGATGTTCGCCAACGTCGGCAACGCGCAAGCCCATGTACGCGCCGGCAAGCTCAAGGCGCTGGGCGTGACCAGCGCCAAGCGCCTGCCTGCCTTCCCCGACGTGCCGGCGATCGCCGAGGTGCTGCCCGGCTACCAGTCCAACGCCTGGTTCGGCCTGTTCGCGCCGGCCGGGCTCACGCCCGAGCTGCTGCGCACGCTGGCTGACGCGGCGCGACAGGCCGTGCACAGCCCCGAGGTGCGCAAGCGCATCGAACTCGAAGGCGCGACGCCGGTGGGCAACACGCCCGACGAATTCGCGCGCTTCGTGCGCGACGAGATCCCGCGCTGGGCCAAGGTCGTGAAGTACGCGGGCGCCAAGCCGGAGTGACAGGAGCAACGCCGATGGCCGCACCTCGAACGCTGGCGCAGAAGCTGGTCTCCCGGGCAGCGGGCCGAGCGACGGTCACGCCCGGCGAGATCGTCACCTGCCGCGTCGACCTGGCGATGTTTCACGACTCCTCGGGCCCGCGCCGCCTCGCGCCGCTTCTCACCGAGCTGAACGCGCAGATCTGGGACAAACGCAAGGTCGTGCTGGTGATGGACCACTACGTGCCCGAGGCCGACGACGAGGCACGGCGCATCGTCAGGATCGCGCGCGACTGGGCTGCGGAACAGGCCCTGCCGCATGTCTACGACTCGATGGGCATCTGCCACGTCGTCGTGCCGCAGCATGGCCACATTCGCCCCGGCATGTTCTGCGTCGGCGGCGATTCGCACTCGCCCACCGGCGGCGCCTTCGGTGCCTACATGTTCGGCATCGGCGCCACCGAGATGCTGGGCGTGGTCGTCACCGGCGAGATCTGGCTGAAGGTGCCGCAGACCCTCTTCATGCGCTGGAGCGGCCGTCTGACGCCGGGCGTCAGTGCCAAGGACATGATGCTGGCGATGCTCGGCCGCCACGGCATGAACGGCGGCGCCTACCAGGCGGTGGAGTTCTGCGGCGAGGCCGTGACCGCGCTGAGCATGGCCGAGCGCATGACGCTGGCCAACATGAGCGCGGAACTCGGCGCGCAGGTCGGGCTGGTCGCGCCCGATGGCGTGACCGCCGAGTGGCTGGCCGCCCACGGCGCACCGGGCATCACCACCGCCGGCTGGCACAGCGACGAGGGCGCGGCCGGCGTGCGCCACCTGTTCGACGCCGGCGCGCTGGCGCCGCAGGTGGCCCTGCCGCACAGCCCCGCCAACGTGCGCCCGGTGGACGACCTGGAGCCCACGCGCGTGGACGTGGCCTACATCGGCGCCTGCACCGGCGCCAAGCTCGACGACCTGCGTGCCGCCGCGCGCGTGCTCGCCGGCCACAGGATCGCCCCCGGCGTGCAGTTGATGGTGGCCCCTGCGAGCCTGAAGGACGCGGCCGCCGCCGAGCGCGAAGGCCTGATGCGTGACCTCACCGAGGCCGGCGCCACGCTGCTGCCCAGTGCCTGCGGCGCCTGCGCCGGCTATGGCGCGAGGATTCCCGAAGGCGCCAACGTCATTGCCAGTACCGCGCGCAATTTCAAGGGCCGCATGGGCGCGGCCACGGCGCAGGTGTTCCTCGCGTCGCCGTACACCGTGGCCGCGTCGGCCCTGCGCGGTCGCGTGTCCGATGCGCGGGAGATGCTGTCATGAGGGTTTGGCGATTGCCCGCTGACGTGGACACCGACCAGCTCGCGCCCGGCCACGCGATGAAGCACGGCATCGAGGTCATCGCCCGCCATTGCCTGGAGACCGTGCGACCCGAGTTCGCGGCGAACGTGCGCCCCGGCGACGTGGTGGTGGCCGGGTCGAACTTCGGCATCGGCTCCTCGCGCGAGCAGGCCGCGCAGGCGCTCAAGCACCTGGGCGTGGCCGCGGTGGTGGCGCCGTCGTTCGCGGGCCTGTTCTTCCGCAACGCCTTCAACCTCGGCCTGCTGCTCCTGACCTGCCGCGACGCCGCGTTGATCGGGGACGGCGACGCCGTCACGCTCGACGCCCGCGCCGGCCGCCTCACGCTCGCCGATGGCCGCACGCTGGCCTGCGAGCCGATTCCCGGCTTCCTGCTCGACCTGGTCGATGCCGGCGGCCTGCTCCCCCAATTGAAGCAACGACTGGAAGGCACACGATGAACGCGAAGAAGACGGCCGCGGGCGGCCAACCCGAGTTCGACCTGCTGATCAAGAACGTGCGCGTCGTACGCCCGCACGGCAACACCGTGCACGAGAGCGACATCGCCATCGCCGGCGAGCAGGTGGCGCTGGTCGCGCCCGGCATCGCGGTCGAGCGCGCGAAGGCGGTGTACGACGGCCGCGGGCGCCTGGCCTTTCCCGGCGTGGTCGATGCCCACATGCACAGCGGCATCTACTCGCCGCTGGCCGAGGACGCCGTCTCCGAGAGCAAGGCCGCGGCGATGGGCGGCGTGACCTCCAGCCTGAACTACTTCCGCACCGGCCAGTACTACCTGAACAAGGGCGGTCCGTACAAGAAGTTCTTCCCCGAGGTGCTGAAGATCTCGAAGGACCGCTTCCACGTGGACTACGGCTTCCACCTCGCGCCGATGAACGCGGAGCACATCGCCGAGCTGCCGATGCTGATCGAGAAGCACGGCGTGTCCAGCTTCAAGATCTTCATGTTCTACGGCTCCCACGGCCTGCACGGCAAGTCCGACAGCCAGCGCGAGTTCCTGATGATCGGCGAGGACGAGCGCTACGACGTGGCGCACTTCGAGTTCGTGATGCGCGGGCTGCAGGCCGCGCGCGAGGCGCTGCCGCACAAGGCGCAGCAGATCTCGCTGTCGCTGCACTGCGAGACCGCCGAGATCATGACGGCGTACACCAAGATCGTCGAGAAGGACAAATCGATGAAGGGCCTGGCGGCCTACAGCGCGTCGCGCCCGCCGCACTCCGAAGGCCTGGCCGTGTTCACCGCCGCCTACCTGGCCAACGAGACCGCGCTGCCCAACATCAACCTGCTGCACCTGTCCTCGCGCAAGGCGGTGCAGGCGGCGATGATGATGAGCGAGACCTTCCCGCACATCGACTTCAAGCGCGAGGTCACCATCGGCCACCTGATGCTGGACGTCAACGCGCCGGCGGCCGAACTCGCCAAGGTCAACCCGCCGATCCGTCCGCGCGAGGACGTGGAGTTCCTGTGGAGCGCGCTGCTTGCCGGCGAGCTCGACTGGGTGGTGAGCGACCACGCCTGCTGCCGCCACGAGCAGAAGATTCCGGCGCGCTACTTCGGCAACATCTGGCTGGCCAAGAGCGGCTTCGGCGGCACCGAGTACCTGCTGCCGGCCCTGGTCAGCGAAGGCAGCAAGCGCGGCATGGACTACCACCACATGGCCCGCGTGACCGCGTGGAACCCGGCGCAGCGCTACGGCCTCAACCGCAAGGGCGACATCGCGCCCGGCTACGACGCCGACATCGCCATCGTCGATCCGAACCACACCTGGACCATTCGCGCCAGCGGCTCGCCCTCGACCCAGGGCTACACGCCGTTCGAAGGCCAGGAGCTGTCGGCCAACGTGGACGCCACCTTCCTGCGCGGCAGGCTGATCTACGAGGACGGTGCGATCGTCGGCAAGCCGCGCGGCCAGTATCTGCATCGCCCCACGGCTTGAAGCGGGGCATGCGCACGCTCGGCACGGTGGTGCACGCCGCGGCGATGCCTGCCGGCACGCCAGCGGTGCCGGTGGCCATCGTCGGCGCCGGCGCCTGTGGCCTCACGGCAGCCCTGGTGCTGCGCGATGCCGGCGTCGACTGCGTGCTGCTGGAGCGCGACGCCACGCCGCAGGGCAGCACCGCGCTCAGCTCGGGCTTCATTCCGGCGGCGGGCACACGGGTGCAGCGCGACGCGGGCGTTGGCGACGACAGCCCCGCGCGCTTTGCCGCCGACATCGCGCGCAAGGCGCACGGCACGGCCGCGGCGCATCTGGTGGCCGCCTACAGCGAGGCCATCGCACCCGCGCTCGATGCGCTGGGCGCGCGCCACGGCCTCGCGTTCGAGCTGCTCGACGGCTTTCTCTACCCCGGCCACACCGTGCGCCGCATGCACGCATTGCCGCAGCGCACCGGCGCGGCGCTGGTCGGCGCGCTGGCGCGTGCGGCCGAAGCGGCCGGCGCCATGCTCGTCACCGAAGCGCTGGTACGCGAGCTGTGGGTGGACGACGCGCAGCGCGTGATCGGCGCCGGCTACCAGCGCCCTGATGGCAGGCGCGAGCACCTCGCCTGCGGCGCCCTGCTGCTGGCCTGCAACGGCTTCGGCGGCAACGCGGCGATGGTGCGCGAGCTGCTGCCCGAGATGCGCGACGCCGTCTTCGGCGGCCATGCCGGCAACGACGGCAGCGCCATCGCCTGGGGCCGCGCGCTCGGCGCACGCCTGGCCGACCTCGGCGGCTACCAGGGCCATGGCTCCTGGGCCGTGCCGCAGGGCGCGCTGATCACCTGGGCGCTGATGATGGAAGGCGGCGTGCAGGTCAACGCCCGCGGCGAGCGCTTCCACGACGAGACCGCCGGCTATTCCGAAGCCTCGGTGCAGGTGCTGGCGCAGCCGGGTGGCCGGGCCTGGAACGTGGTCGACGAGCGGCTGCTGGCGCTGGGCCGAACCTTCCCGGACTTCGTCGATGCCGAGCAGGCCGGCGCAGTGCGCAGCGCGGCGGACGTGGCCGGGCTCGCCGCGATCATCGGATGCGAGGCCGCCACGCTGGGCGCCACGCTGGCCGGAACAAGGCTCACCGCGCCGTGGCACGCCATCCAGGTGACCGGCGCGCTGTTCCACACCCAGGGCGGGCTGGACATCGACGCGCGCTGCCGCGTGCGCGCTGCGAACGGCACGCCGCTGCCCAACCTGCTGGCCGCCGGCGGCGCGGCGCGCGGCGTCTCGGGCAACGCGGTCTGGGGCTACCTCTCCGGCAACGGCCTGCTGAGTGCCGTGGCCGGCGGATTCATCGCCGCGCACACCGCGCAGGAACTGCTGGCATGACGCCCAAGACCGTCGACCTGAAGGCCAGGCTCGCCGAACCCCGCCCGCTGCTCGCCCCCGGCATCTATGACGCGCTGTGCGCGCTGATCGCCGAGCAGGCGGGCTTCGAGGCGCTCTACCTCTCGGGCGCGTCCATCGCCTACACGCGCCTGGGCCGCTCCGACGTCGGCCTGACCACCGCCACCGAGGTGGAAGACACGCTCTCGCGCATCACCGAGCGCGTGGCGCTGCCGGTCATCGTCGATGCCGACACCGGCTTCGGCAACGCGCTGAACGTGCAGCGCACGGTGCGCGGCTTCGAGCGCGCCGGCGCGGCGATGATCCAGCTTGAGGACCAGGGCTTTCCCAAGCGCTGCGGCCACCTCGACGGCAAGAACGTGATTCCGGCCGCCGAGATGTGCGGCAAGCTGCGCGCCGCGCTCGATGCCCGCCGCAGCGAGCAGACGCTGATCCTCGCGCGCACCGACGCGCTGGCCCTCGAAGGCCTGGACGCGGCACTCGATCGCGCCGAAGCCTACCTCGCCTGTGGCGTGGACGCCCTCTTCATCGAGGCCTTGCGCTCGCCGCAACAGATGGACGCCGCCTGCGCGCGCTTCGCGCAGCGCGTGCCGCTGCTGGCCAACATGGTCGAAGGCGGCAAGACGCCGGTGCAAAGCGCCGACGAGCTGGGCGCGCGCGGTTTTCGCATCGTCATCTTCCCCGGCGGCACGGCGCGCGCGGTGGCCCACACGCTGCAGGCCTATTACGCCACGCTGAAGGCCGACGGCAGCACCGCGGCCTGGCGCGAGCGCATGCTCGATTTCGACGGCCTCAACGCCGTGATCGGCACGCCCGAGCTGCTGGCCCGCGGCCGCCGCTACGGCTGATCGCAGGCCGCTGCCGCAAACAACTGCCGGCACTTGGTGCGGTTCGCGCCGCGCGACGTCACCACCCACCCGAGCCTGATCCTGCAGACCCTGCGCCAGGGCGACGACAGGTGTCGACGGTCAGCGCGTGGGCGCGACGCGGCGCGCCGCATGGCGCAGGCTGTCCAGCAGTGCGGCCAGCGTCGGCGACAGCGCCTGGTCGCGCCGCAGCGTCACGCCGACCTGGCGTTCCCACGCCGAGCGCAGGCCGCGCAAGGGGCGCAGCAGGCCAGCGCGCTCTTCCCACCAGATCATCTCGCGCGGCACGAAGGTGAGGAAGTCGCTGCCCAGCAGCAGCGTCTTCATCAGCACCGCCGACGTGGTTTCGACCGCCGCGCGCGGCGGCTCGATGCCGGCGAGCGCAAACAGGTCGTCCAGCGCCTTGCGTTCGAGTTCCCAGCGCCGCGCCAGCACCCAGGGGTATTGCGCCAGGTCGGCGGCCTGCGGCTGGCGGCGCGCGGCCAGCGGGTGGTCGTTGCGTGCCACCACGACGGCCTGGTCGGCGTACAGCGCCTCGTGGCGCAGCTCGGCATGCGCGGTGCTTCGCGGCACCGACGACAACGCACAGTCGATCTCGCCCAGCCGCACCATCGGCATCAGCTTTTCGTTCAGCCCGTACTCGACGAACACGCGCAGTCCAGGCCACGTTTGCCGCAGATGCAGCAAGGCCTGCGGCAGCAGCCGTGTGGCCTCGGACGGTCCGCAGCCCAGTCGCAGGCTGCCGGCTTCGGCCTGGCGCAGGCGCTGCACATGCACGCGCGCGGCCTGCAGCTCGGCGTCGGCGCGGCGCGCGTGTTCGAGCAGGGCTTCGGCGTAGGGCGTGGCGTGCACGCCGTGGCGGTGGCGCTCGAGCAGCGGGACGCCCAGTTCGGTTTCAAGCGCGCGGATGCTGGCGCTCAAGGCCGGTTGCGTCAGCCCCAGCGCCGCGGCCGCAGCCGTCAGGCTGCCTTCGCTGGCGGCCGCCTGCAGCTGGCGCAGGCGGCGCAGGTCCAGCGGGGCCGGTGGGACATCAGGTATTGATGGCATTGATGGAAGAGGGCGTCTGAAAAATACCAGATTCGCGCCACGCTTCCTAGAATTTTTCGCAGCGGCCGAACGTGGCCCCTGCCGACGTGAGCGAGGTGAACCCGATGGACCTGAGCCGACTCGTTGAACCCGACCGGGTGCACAAGAGCGTCTACACCGATCCGGCCATCTTCGACCTGGAGATGGAGCGCATCTGGGAGCGCATCTGGGTCTACTGCGGCCACGAAAGCCAGGTGAAATCGCCGGGCGACTACTACGCGGTGCAGATCGGCCGCCAGCCGATGGTGATGGTGCGCGAAGGCGATGGCCAGATCAACGTGCTCTACAACCGCTGCCCGCACCGCGGCGTGCAATTGGTCGGCAACCAAAGCGGCAATACCGGCAGCGCGTTCGTCTGCTCGTACCACGCGTGGAGCTTCCACCTCGACGGCAGCGTGCGCGCGATTCCGCTGGCCAAGGGCTACGAAGGCACGCGCCTGACGCGCGACAACCCCGACTGCCAGATGAAGCGCGCCGCACGCGTGGCAAGCTACCGCGGCTTCGTCTTCGCCAGCCTGGTGGCCGACGGACCGACGCTGGAGGAATTCCTCGGCGAGGCCAAGGTGGCCTTCGACGACATGTGCGACCGCTCGCCGGTGGGCGAGGTCGAGGTGGTGCCGATCTGCCACCGCGTGGTCCAGCATTCGAATTGGAAGTTCTTCATGGAGAACCAGCTCGACGCGCTGCATCCGTCGGTGACGCACCAGTCCACGGGCATTTCGGCGGCGCGCGTCGAACGGCGGCTGAAGGCCGAGGGGAAAACGCCGCCGTTGTACTACCACATGCTGTCGGCCTTCGCGTCGAGCTTCGAGCAGTGGGACGCCGTGCAGACGCTGAACTTCCCGCACGGGCACGGCATTCTGAAGGCCTACATGGGCCTGCGCCCGCAGGACCCCGACACGCTGGAATACGAGGCGCTGCTGAAGCAGGCCTACGGCGAGCAGAAGACCGAGGAATACCTGTCGCGCAGCATCCACCACGTGCTGGTGTATCCGTACCTGTCGGTGCAGTCGCCGTTGCAGCAGCTGCGCTGCCTGCGCCCGCTGGCGGCCAACAAGACCCTGTCGGAGATCTGGCACTTCCGGCTCAAGGGCGCGCCCGAAGCGATCTACCGCCGCAGTCTGTGGTACTACAACCTGGTGAACTCGCCGGCCACGATGATCAACGCCGACGACCTGGAAAACTGGAGCAAGGGCCAGTGGGGCTTGCAGTCCAACGGCGGCGACTGGGTGAGCTTCCATCGCTACCACGGCGATGACCGCGAAGAGAACGGCGTCATCGCTTCGCAGCACGGCACTTCCGAGGCCGTGATGCGCAGCCAGTTCCGCGCCTGGAAGCAATACCTCGCGCCTGCAGCGCCTGCACGTGAGCCCAAGGCGGCTTGAAGGAGACCGATGCGATGAGCACCAACCAAGCCATCCCGACGGCCGGTCCCGACGTCGAGCACCTGCTGGCGCAGGACGTGGTGATCGACGGTGCGGCCACCACCGCGGCGCGCACCGGCGCGCAGGCGGTCGAGCCCGACCATTCGCCGCGCGCGCCGCAGCGCGGCAGCGCAGGGGCCGCGGGGCAGGCGCTGCCGGCCGCGGCGCTGAAGGTGACGCCCGAGTTGCAGGCCGAGGTCGAACAGCTGCTGTACCGCCAGGCCGAGTTGCTCGATGGCAAGCACTGGCAGGCCTTCATCGACCTGTTCAGCGACGACGGCCTGTACTGGATGCCGGTGCGGCCCTCGCAGACCAGCTGGGAAAGCGAGCCGTCGATCTTTGCCGAAGACGTGCTGCTGATGGAGATCCGCAAGAATCGCGTCTCGCACCCGAACGCCTGGTCGCAGGCGCCGATGTGGGAGACCAATCACCTGGTGAGCCATGTGGCGATCGAGGCGATCGGTACAAACGAGATCAAGGTTCGTTCCCGATTCCATCTGATGGAGTTGCGCCGCGACAATGTGCGCCACTTCGGCGGCCGCTACCAGCATTGGTTGGTGCGCGATGCCGATGGCACGCTGCGCATCCGGCTGCAGCGCGTGGACCTCTTCAACGCCCAGGCGCCGTACGACTACGTGCTGCAGGTCTGGGTCTGAACCGCTCAGGAACCGCACAGGAGTCGCACGTGACGAATCGCCCCACCCTGCTGAAACTGGCCCTTTCAACGTGCGTGGGCGTGCTGCTGGCCGCCGGCAGCGCGCTGGCGCTGGCCGCCGACCGGGTCAAGATCGGCTTCGTCAGCACGCTGTCGGGCCCGTCATCGGCGCTGGGTGTTGACATCCGTGATGGCTTCCTGCTCGCGGTGAAGTTGAACGGCGGCAAGCTGGGCGGCCTGCCCGCCGAGGTGCTGGTGTCCGACGACCAGTTCAAGCCCGACGTGGCGCGCCAGCTGTTCGAGCGCGACGTCAAGCGCGACAAGGTCGACTTCATGACCGGCGTGGTGTTCAGCAACATCATGCTGGCCGCCTTGCCCGAAGCGCTGGACAACAAGGTCTTCTACATCAGCGCCAATGCGGCGCCGTCGTCGATGGCGGGCAAGGAGTGCAACCCCTATTTCTTCGCGGTGTCGTGGCCCAACGATGCCTACCACGAGGCAGCGGGCGCCTTCGCCAACCAGCGCGACCTGAAGAGCGTGTACCTGCTGGCGCCGAACTACCAGGCGGGCAAGGACTCGCTGGCCGGCTTCAAGCGCACCTACAAGGGCCAGGTGGTGGGCGAGACCTACACCAAGCTGGGGCAACTCGACTACGCGGCCGAACTGGCCGAGATCCGCGCCGCCAAGCCGCAGGCGCTGTACATCTTCCTGCCCGGCGGCATGGGCATCAACTTCATCAAGCAATTCGTCGGCTCGGGGCTGAGCAAGGACATCACGCTGCTGCTGCCGGGCTTCTCGGCCGACCAGGACGTGATCAACCCGGTCGGGCCGGCGATGGCGGGGCTGTTCAACACCGCGCATTGGTCGCCCGACTTCGCCAACCCGGCGAACCAGAAGTTCGTCGCCGCGTTCGAAAAGGAATACAAGCGCGTGCCCACGCTGTACGCATCGCAGGGCTACGACGCGGCCAACCTGATCGGCGCCGCGGTGCGCGACGTGAAGGGTCACCTCGAGGACAAGGCGGCGGTGCGCAAGGCACTGCGCGCGGCCCGTTTCGATTCGGTGCGCGGCCCGTTCCGCTTCAACAAGAACCAGTACCCGATCCAGAACTACTACGTGCGCACCGTGGGCAGCGACGGCAAGGGCGGCCTGATCAACAAGTCCTTCAGCGAGCCCATCCTGAAGGACCACGGCGACGCCTACGTGCAGCAGTGCCAGATGGCGCCGTGATGCGGCGCCGTCATGCAGCGCTGGATGCGGCGCAAGGTGCGGCGCGGTAGCGCGTGAGCGGCTTGCTGCTGCTCGAGCAGGCGCTCAACGGTCTGCAGTTCGGCTTGATGCTGTTCCTGCTGGCCGCGGGGCTGACGATCGTGTTCGGCGTCATGGACATGATCAACCTGGCGCATGGCTCGCTGTACATGGTGGGCGCCTTCCTCACCGCGTGGCTGGCCGCGCAGCTGGACTCGTTCTGGCTGGCGCTGGCGCTGGCGGTGCCGCTGACCGCGCTCTTCGGCATGGCGGTGGAGTCGCTGCTGCTGCGCACGCTGTATGCGCGCGACCACCTGTCGCAGGTGCTGGCCACCTTCGCGCTGATCCTGATCCTCAACGAAGGCGTGAAGATGGTGTTCGGCACCGACCTGCCGCTGTCGGCACCCGCCGCGCTGGCCGGGCCGGTGACGCTGCCCTTCGGACTCGTGTACCCGGCGTGGCGGCTGCTGATCATCGCCGTCGGCCTGGCGCTGGCGTTGCTGCTGTACCTGCTGGTGCAGCACACGCGGCTGGGCGCCCTGGTGCGCGCCGGTGCCGCCAACCGCGAGATGAGCAGCGCGATGGGCGTCAACGTGCCGCGCCTGTTCACGGCGGTGTTCGGCCTGGGCACGGCGCTGTGCGCGATTGCCGGCGCCTTGCTGGGGCCGCTGCTGGCGGTGCAGGTGGGCATGGGAGAGAACATCCTGATCCTGGCCTTCGTCGTCGTGGTGATCGGCGGCATCGGCTCGATTCGCGGCGCCCTGATCGGCGCACTGCTGGTGGGTGCGGTCGACACGCTGGGCCGCACGTTGCTGCAGTCGCTGCTGCGCGAGTCACTGCCGCCGCAATGGGCCAGCGCTGCCGGGCCGGCGCTGGCGTCGGTGGCGGTGTATGTGCTGATGGCCGCGGTGCTGGTGTGGCGGCCGCAGGGGCTGTTCCCGGTGCGCAGCGCATGACGCGGACCGTGCGCGTCGGGTTGGCGCTGGCGGCGCTGGCCCTGGCCCTGTCGGTGCCCTGGGTGCTGCAGGCGCTGGGGCAGGATTTCTACCTCAGCCTGGCCAGCCGCATCGTGGTTTACGCCATCGCGGCCACGTCGCTGAACCTGCTGCTGGGATACGGCGGCATGGTGTCGCTGGGCCAGGCCGCGAGCTTCGGGCTGGGCGCCTATGTGAGCGGCGTGCTGCTGTCCGAGGGTGTGCAGGGCGTGTGGCCGCAACTGCTGGCCGTGGTGGCGGCCAGCGCCGTGCTGTCTCTGGTGACCGGCGCGATTTCGCTGCGCACGCGCGGCGTCTACTTCATCATGATCACGCTGGCCTTCGCGCAGATGCTGTTCTACCTGGCCAACTCGATCAAGGCCTGGGGCGGCGACGAGGGGCTGACCGTGCGCGCGCGCGTGCTGTTGCCGTTCGGCGGCGACCTGAAGGACCCGAACACCTTCTACGTGACCGCGCTGCTGCTGCTGGCGCTGCTGCTGTGGGCGCTGGCGCGGGTGACGCGCTCGCCGCTGGGGCTGGCCATCCAGGCGCTGCGCGACGACGAGGTGCGCGCCGAGGCGCTGGGCCTTCCCACCTACCGCATCAAGCTGGGCGTGTACGTGGCGGCCGGCGTGCTGGGTGGCGTCGCGGGCGCGCTCAACGTCAACCTGCAGGGCTACGTGAGCCCGGCCACGCTGCACTGGACGCAGTCGGGCACCTTGCTGGTGATGGTGATCCTGGGCGGCGCCGGCTCGCTGTGGGGTGGCGTGCTGGGCGCGGCGGCGCTGCTGCTGTTGCAGGAAGGGCTGGCGACGGTCAGCCAGCATGGCGACTTCTGGGTCGGCTGGGTGTTGCTGGCGGTGGTGCTGTTTGCACGCCAGGGACTGGCGGGCGCGCTGAAGTCGCTGTGGAACAGCGCACGCGGACGTCGCACCCGCGCGCCGGAGCGTGCGACATGAGCACGCCGCTGCTCGCGGTGCGCCAGCTGTGCAAGTCCTTTGCCGCGCTGGTGGTCACCGACCATGTCGACCTGCAGCTTTGGCCGGGCCGCATTCACGCACTCATCGGGCCGAACGGGGCGGGCAAGACGACGCTGGTGGCGCAACTGGCGGGCCAGCTGGCGAGCGACAGCGGCCAAGTGCTGCTGGATGGCGTCGACATCACGCGCTTGCAGGCGCACCAGCGCGCGCGGCGTGGGCTGGTGCGCTCGTTCCAGATCACGCGGCTGTTCAACAGCCTGTCGGTGCAGGACAACCTTGCGGTGGCGGCGCTGGCGCCGCAACGCGACCTCTACCGCGCATGGAAGCCGCGGGCGCTGCGACCCGCGGCGGTGCAGTCGCTGCTGGACCGGCTCGGGCTGGCCGCCAAGGCCGGGCACGCGGTGGACCAGCTGTCGCACGGCGAGCGGCGCGCGCTGGAAGTCGGCATGGCGCTGGCCGCGCGGCCGCGCCTGTTGTTACTGGACGAGCCCATGGCCGGCATGGGCGCCGAGGAATCGGAACGCATGGCCGCGCTCATCGACAGCCTGCGCGGCGACTGCGCGGTGCTGTTGATCGAGCACGACGTGCAGGCGGTGTTCCGCCTGGCCGACGAGGTGTCGGTGCTGGTCAACGGGCGCGTCATCGCCAGCGGCGCGCCGGCCGAAGTGCGGCGTGCGCCGGAGGTGATGACCGCCTACCTGGGCGAGACTGAGGACGCGCTGTGACGACCGACGTCGCGCCGCTGCTGCAGGTGCAGGGCCTGCACGCCGCGTATGGCCGCAGTCCGGTGCTGTTCGGCATCGACCTGCAGGTGCGGCGCGGCGAGATCGTCGGCCTGCTGGGCCGCAACGGCATGGGCAAGACCACGCTGGTGCGCAGCGTGATGGGTCTTCTGCGGCCCAGCTCGGGCCAGGTGCGCTTTGCCGGGCGCGAGGTCGCCGGCAAGCCTGCGCACCAGGTGGCGCGGCTGGGCCTGGCGTTGGTGCCCGAAGGGCGCCAGGTATTCGCGACGCTGTCGGTGCACGAGCACCTGAGCGCCTTCAGTCGCGGCGTCGAACCGTGGACGCCCGAGCGGCTGTACGAACTGTTCCCGCGCCTGGCCGAGCGTCGTCACCACCTGGGCAACCAGTTGTCGGGCGGCGAGCAGCAGATGCTGGCGATTGCGCGCGCGTTGGCGACCAACCCGCAGCTGCTGATCCTGGACGAGGCCACCGAGGGCCTGGCGCCGCTGGTGCGCGAGGAGATCTGGCGCGTGCTGGGCGTGCTGCGGGCGTCGGGCCACGCGATGCTGGTGATCGACAAGTACGTGCGCCGGCTGATCGGCATCGCCGACCGCCACGTGATCCTGGAAAAGGGCGCGGTCGCGTGGACCGGCGCGTCGGAGGAACTCGACGCCGACCGTGGCTTGTGGCGCCGCTATCTGGGTGTCTAACGTCGAGATATGACGGATTGCCAAGGGGCGCCCCTGAAACCACCAAGGCCGGCGCCTGGCGGCAGCCCGGCGGCGACGGCACGCACGAAGACGTCACGCTCGAAAAGGGCGATGCGATCGAGCAACCCGGTCCCGAAGCGTGCACCCCGGGTCAGCCCGCGTGGCGCAACGCGCGCGGCTCGGTATCCTCGCGACCTTCGCCACTTGGCGGCTGCGTCCGCCCCTCCCGCCTTGGCCTCGATCGCGTTGCTGGGCGTCAGCAAACATTGGGACAGCACGACCGCGCTTGCCGATACCACGCTGCACGTCGCCTCGGGCAGCTTCACGGTGCTGCTGGGCCCTTCGGGCTGCGGCAAGTCGACGACGCTGCGGCTGATCGCCGGGCTCGAGTCGCCCAGCAGCGGCCGCATCGACATCGACGGCCGCGATGTCACGTCGCTGCCACCGTCGGCGCGCAACATCGCGATGGTGTTCCAGAACTACGCGCTGTTCCCGCACCTGAGCGTGGCCGACAACATCGGCTTCGGCCTGCAGGTGCGCAAGGTGCCGGCGGCCGAGCGGCAACGGCGCGTCGCCGAAGTGGCGGCACTCGTCGGCCTGCAACAGCTGTTGGCGCGGCGGCCGGGGCAGTTGTCGGGCGGCCAGCAGCAGCGCGTCGCGTTGGCGCGCGCGCTGGTGTCGCAGGCCGACGTGTGCCTGATGGACGAGCCGCTGTCGAACCTGGACGCGCAACTGCGCCAGGAAATGCGGCACGAATTGCGCGAGCTGCAGCAGCGGCTGAAGCTCACCGTCGTGTACGTCACCCACGACCAGGCCGAGGCCATGAGCATGGCCGACCACGTGGTGCTGCTCAACCAGGGCCGCATCGAACAGGCGGCAAGCCCGCGCGAGCTGTACGCGCGCCCGGCCAGCCCGTTTGCCGCGCGCTTCATCGGCACGCCGCCGATGAACCTGGCGGCGCTGGAGGCCGGCGCGGTGCGCGGCAGCAGCCAGCGCGTCGGCGCGCCCGCCGCGGCGGCCTGGCTGGGTTTGCGGCCCGAGCAGGTGCGGCTGGCGGACGCAGGCGAAGGCGGCGCCGGCGAACTTCGCGCAGCCGCGCGCGTCGAAGCGCTTGAATACCTGGGCGCCGACACCGTGCTGCGCTGCGCCATCGGCGACCAGGCGCTGACGGTGCGTGCCAGCGGCAACTGCCAGGCCGTGCCGGGCCAGGCGGTGACACTCGCCTGGTCGGCCGAACATGCGCATTGGTTCGATGCGCAGGATCGGCGGCTTTGATCCTGAACCCCTGACATGCGGAGTAGCCCCATGAACAAGTCCATGCCCCTGTCGCGCCGCGGCCTGACGCGCAGCACGCTCGCCACCTTCGCCGCGCTCGCCCTGTCGCCGTTCGGCGCCTGGGCGCAGGCGCCGGTCGAGGTGCCGTTTTATTTCCCCGTCGCGGTGGGCGGCCCCATCACCAAGCTGATCGACCAGTACGCGGCCGATTTCAACAAGGACAACCCGGGCATCAAGGTGCAGCCGATCTACGCCGGCAGCTACCAGGACACCATCGTCAAGGCGCTCACCGCGCACAAGGCCGGCACGCCGCCGGTGGCCAGCGTGCTGCTGAGCACCGACACCTTCACGCTGATCGACGAGGACGCGGTGGTGCCGATCGACAACTTCGTCAAGAGCGCCGAAGACAAGGCCTGGCTGGGCGGCTTCTACAAGGCCTTCATGCTCAACAGCCAGGTGGGCGGCAAGACCTGGGGCGTGCCGTTCCAGCGCAGCACCATCGTGATGTACTGGAACAAGGAGGCGTTCAAGGAAGCCGGGCTCGACCCCAAAAAGCCGCCGGCCAACTGGACCGAGCTGTTGTCGATGTCGCAAAAGCTCACCAAGAAGGACGCCTCGGGCAAGGTCACGCAATACGGCGTGCAGGTGCCGTCGTCGGGCTTTCCGTACTGGCTGTTCCAGGGCTTCACGACGCAGAACGATGTCATCCTGGCCAACGAGGCCGGCACCCAGGTGCACTTCGACGACCCCCGGTCCATCGAGGCGCTGCAGTTCTGGGTCGACCTGTCGCGCAAGTACGGCGTGCACCCGCCCGGCGTGGTCGAATGGGGCACGACGCCCAAGGACTTCTTCGAGCGCAAGGCCGCGATCATCTGGACCACCACCGGCAACCTGACCAACATCCGCAGCAACGCGAAGTTCGACTTCGGTGTGGCCATGCTGCCCGCGGGCAAGAAGCGCGGTTCGCCCACCGGCGGCGGCAACTTCTTCATCTTCAAGAAGACCACGCCACAGCAGCAGGAAGCGGCGTTCAAGTTCGCACGCTGGCTGACCACGCCCGAGCGCGCCGCGCAATGGGGCATCGACACCGGCTACGTGGCGGTGTCGCCGGCCGCGTGGGACACGCCGGCGATGAAGAAGTACGCGGCCGATTTCCCGCCCGCCGCGGTGGCACGCGACCAGCTGCCCTGGGCCGTCGCCGAGTTGTCCACGCACGACAACCAGCGCGTCACCAAGGCGCTGAACGACGGCCTGCAGGCGGCGCTGACCGGCATCAAGACGCCCGAGGCGGCGATGAAGGACGCGCAAAAGGAGGCCGAGCGCCTGCTGCGCGGCTACAAGTAAACGCAGCCGGCACCGCATGAACGCGAACCGCGCCGCGCAGGCCTGGCTGCTGCTGCTGCCGGCACTGGTGCTGCTGGTCGCGTTCACGCACTGGCCGGCGCTGGCCACGCTTTACGACAGCTTCCACTCCACGCCCAAACCCAACCGCCCGTCCGTGTGGGTGGGGCTGGAGAACTACCAGGTCATGGTGGACGACCCGGTGTTCTGGCGCGCGCTGCGCAACAACCTGTGGTTTGCGCTGGGCACGATTCCGCTGTCGATCGGCCTGGCGCTTGGCATGGCACTGTGGGTCAATGGCCGCATCGCCGGGCGCGCGTTTCTGCGCCTGGCCTACTTCACGCCGACGGTGCTGCCGATGATCGCGGTCGCCAACATCTGGCTGTTCTTCTACACGCCCGACTATGGCCTGCTGGATCAACTGGGCGGTCTGTTCGGGTTGCGGTCGCGCAACTGGCTCGGCAACCCGCAGACGGCGCTGCCAGCCATTGCGGTGGTGGCGGTGTGGAAGGAAGCGGGCTTCTTCATGATCTTCTACCTGGCTGCGCTGCAGGGCGTGAACCCCAGCCTGCGCGAGGCCGCGGCCATCGAAGGCGCGGGCCGCTGGTTCTTCTTTCGCCGCGTGCTGTGGCCGCTGTTGATGCCCACCACGCTGTTCGTCGGCGTCAACGCGGTGATCAACGCCTTTCGCATGGTCGACCATGTGTTCGTGATGACCCGAGGCGGCCCCGACAACGCGACCACGCTGCTGCTGTACCACCTGTACGAAGTGGGCTTCAAGTTCTGGGACCAGGGCTACGCCGCCGCGGTGACGGTGGTGATGCTGGTGGCCCTGGCCACGGTGGCGCTGCTGCAGTTCTTCGTGCTGGACCGGCGCACGCATTACCAGTGAGCGCACGATGAAGCGGCCGCCGCTCGCCTGGCAGCAACCGAACTGGCTGGACACCGCCGGCGCCTGGGTGCTGGCGCTGGCCTGGTTCGCGCCGCTGGCCTATGCGATCTGGACCGCGTTCCACCCGTCCGAATACGCCGCGCATTTCACGCTGACCGCGCCGCTGACGCTGGACAATTTTCGCGCGGCCTGGGCTGCCGCTCCATTTGCACGTTATTTCGCCAACACCACGCTGCTCGTGCTGATGGTGCTGTCGGCACAACTGGTGCTTTGCACGCTGGCCGCGTACGCGTTCGCGCGCTACGAGTTTCGTGGCCGCAACGTCGTGTTTGCGCTGGTGCTGGTGCAGTTGATGATCATGCCCGACGTGCTGCTGGTGGAAAACTACCGCACGCTTGCGCGCATCGGGCTGATCGACACGCTGCTGGGCATCGGGCTGCCGTACTTCGCGTCGGCCTTCGCGATCTTCCTGCTGCGCCAGACCTTTCTGGGCGTGCCGAAGGAACTCGACGAAGCCGCCCGCGTCGAAGGCGCCGGGCCGCTGCAGACGCTGTGGCGCGTGTACGTGCCGCTGGCGCGGCCGGTGTACCTGGCGTTCGCGCTGGTGTCGGTCAGCTACCACTGGAACAACTTCCTGTGGCCGCTGGTCGTCACCAACTCGGTGGAGTCGCGCCCGCTGACGGTGGGCCTGCAGGTGTTCGCCAGCACCGACCAGGGCATCGACTGGTCGATCATCACCGCGGCCACGCTGATGACCAGCGCGCCGCTGCTGGTGGCCTTCTTGCTGTTCCAGCGCCAGTTCGTGCAGTCGTTCATGCGTGCCGGGCTGAAGTAGCGCTGCCACGTTGCTGCCGCATGTGCGCGGCGCTACGCAAGCTTGCCGCATGTATCGCAGGTGTCGCGTTGGCAAACAATCCTCGCCGACGCAGCCTGCGGTCAACGCCAGGCGTTGAAATGCCGTTGGCCTGAACGGAGAGAGCCGCTTGGAGACACCGATGCCAGCACCCGGACCAAGGTTGGAAGCCGTCGAAGCGCCTGGGGCCGAGACCGCCGCGACGGCCGCGACCGCCGCGACCGCCGCACCCCGACCCAAGCCCGCAACGGCCGCAACGGCCGCCACGCTGGCCGCCACCGCCGGCCTGGCGCTGAGCGCCTGCGGCGGCGGCGGTGGATCGACCGATACCGCCACCGCGCCGACCCCTGCACCAGCGCCCGCACCAGCGCCCGCGCCCGCGCCGCCCACGGCCGCGCAAGCCTCGCGCTTTCTGGCCCAGGCGGCACTCGGCGCCGACCGCAAGCAGATGGCGCGCGTGCAGGCGATCGGCTACGCGGCCTGGATCGACGAGCAGTTCGCGCTGCCGCAGAGCATGAGCCGCTGCGACTGGCTGGCCAGCCAGGGCTACGACGCCGCCGGCACCAACAACGCCAACAAGAACGGCCTGGCGGGCTTCGACGCCTGCGCGTGGCGCAAGCTGATGGCGTCGCCCGACGTGCTGCGCCAGCGCGTGACCTTGGCGCTGTCGGAAATCCTCGTCGTGTCGGTGCTGGGGCTCGCGGGGCCGTGGCGCCAGTTCTCCGGCGCGCGCTACCTCGACCTGCTCGAAGAGAATGCCTTCGGCAACTACCGCACGCTGCTGCAGGCGGTGTCGACCAGCGCGCCGATGGGCGAGTTCCTGACCTTTCGCGGCAACGTGAAGGCCAACGCCAACACCGGCGCGCTGCCCGACGAGAACTATGCGCGCGAGCTGATGCAGCTGTTCACGATCGGGCTCGTGCAGTTGAACCTGGACGGCACGCCCAGGCTGGCCGCCGGCAAGGCGCAGGAAACCTACAAGCTGGCCGACATCACCGGCCTGGCGCGCGTGTTCACCGGCTGGGATTGGGACCTGAGCGCCGGCGGCACGCAAACGCCCGAGCTGCAGCGCCGGCCCATGGTGCAGGTTGCGGCGCGCCACGAAAGCGGCGCCAGCAGCTTCCTGGGCAGCACCGTGCCCGCGGGGCTGGACGGCGCGGCCAGCCTGAACGCGGCGCTCGACATCATCTTCGCGCACCCCAACGTCGCGCCCTTCGTCAGCCGCCAGCTCATCCAACGGCTGGTGACGAGCAACCCCTCGCCGGCTTACGTGCAGCGCGTGGCCGAGCGCTTCGTCGACAACGGCGCCGGCGTCAAAGGCGACCTGAAAGCGGTGCTGCGCGCGGTGCTGCTGGACGACGAAGCCCGCAACGGCGCGAACCTGGCGAGCGACAGCTTCGGCAAGCTGCGCGAGCCGATCCTGCGCTTCGTGGCCTGGGCGCGCGCCTGCGGCGCGGTTTCGCCATCGGACGCCTGGGCCATCGGCGACACCTCCGACCCCGCGTCGCGGCTGGCGCAAAGCCCGCTGCGCTCGCCGACGGTGTTCAACTTCTTCCGCCCCGGCTACACGCCGCCCAACAGCGCGATCGGCAGCGCCGGGCTGGTGGCGCCCGAGTTCCAGATCACCAACGAGTCGTCGGTGGCCGGCTACGTCAACTACATGCAGGCGATGGTGGCCAATGGCGTTGGCGACTTCAAGGCCGACTACGGCGCGCTGGCGCCGCTGGCCGACAGCCCGCAGACGCTGCTCGACGAGCTGAACCTGGTGCTCGCCGCCGGACGCATCGACGCCGCGACGCTGGCCGCGCTGCGCGCCGCGCTCGACAGCATGCCCGCGCCTGCCACCGCCACAGCGCGCAACAACCGCGTCTACGCGGCGCTGCTGCTGGTGCTGGCATCGCCGGCGTTCATCGTGCAGAAGTGAAGGACAGGCAAACCATGAAAACCTCCGCACGCATGGACGCCTCGCGGCGCGCGTTCCTGCAGCGCGCGTCGGCGCTGTCGCTGGCCGGCAGTGCCACGCCGTGGGCGCTGAACCTGGCGACGATCGGCGAAGCCGCGGCCGCCACCGCCGGCGACTACAAGGCGCTGGTGTGCCTGTTCCTGTATGGCGGCAACGACTACGCGAACACGCTGGTGCCTTACGACACGCCGAACTTCAACCAGTACACCAGCCTGCGGCCGACGCTGGCCTATGCGCGCAGCGCGCTCGATGCGACGCTGCTCGTGCCGCCGCTGCCGCTGGCCGGTGGCCACCAGTACGCGCTGGCGCCCGAGTTGGCGCCGTTGCTGCCGCTGTTCAACGGCGGCCAGCTTGCGGTGGCGTTGAACGTGGGCACGCTGGTGCAGCCGACGACGAAGGCGCAGTACCAGGCCAACAGCGTGCCGCTGCCGCCCAAGCTGTTCTCGCACAACGACCAGCAATCGGTGTGGCAGTCGTCGGCGCCCGAAGGCGCGACCTCGGGCTGGGGCGGCCGCATGGGCGACCTGCTGCAGTCGGGCAACGGCAACGCCACGTTCACCTGCATCAACGTGTCGGGCAACGCGGTCTACCTGTCGGGCCACAGCGCGGTGCAGTACCAGGTGTCGACGTCCGGATCGGTGCCGCTGAAGGCCATCGGCACGCCGATGTTCGGCTCGGCCGCCTGTTCGTCGGCGCTGCAGGCGATGGTCACGCAAGGCCGCAGCAACCTGCTCGAAGCCGAATACACGCGCGTGACCCGGCGCTCGATCGATGCCAACCAGCTGCTGTCGGGCGCGCTGGTTCCGGCCTCCAGCATCGCAACGGCGTTTCCCACCGGCAACACGCTGGCCGACCAGTTGAAGCTGGTCGCACGCATGGTCGCCAGCGCCGACGCGCTGGGCGCCAAGCGCCAGGTGTTCTTCGTGTCGATGGGCGGCTTCGACACGCACGACGGGCTGCTCAACGTGCACCCGGGGCTGCTGACCAAGGTGGCCGACGCGCTGTCGGCGTTCTACAGCGCCACGGTCGAGCTGGGTGTGGCGAACCAGGTGACGAGCTTCACCGCGTCGGACTTCGGCCGCACGCTCACCGGCAACAACGACGGCTCCGACCATGGCTGGGGCAGCATGCACTTCATCGTCGGCGGCGCCGTCAACGGCCAGCGCTTCTACGGCACGCCGCCGGTGGTGGCCAACAACGGGCCCGACGACGTCGGCCAGGGTCGGCTGTTGCCCAGCACCTCGGTCGACCAGTACGCGGCAACGCTGGGGCGCTGGTTCGGCGTGTCGGACGCCGACCTGTTGAGCGTGCTGCCCAACCTGGCCAACTACGACGCGACGGCGCGCAACCTGAAGTTCGTGTAGCTTCGCGCCGATGAAGCTGATCACCTGGAACGTGCAATGGTGCTGCGGCCTGGACGGCCGCGTCGACGTCGAACGCATCGTGCGCGAGGCGCGCGCGCTGGCCGACTTCGACGTGCTGTGCGTGCAGGAAGTGGCGTCCAACTATCCGCGGCTGCAAGGCGATGCCTCGGCCGACCAGCCGGCGCAGCTGGCCGCGCTGCTGCCGGGCTACGCCATCGCCTTCGGCGTCGCGGTCGATGAACTGTCGTCCGATGGCCGCACGCGCCAGCGCTTCGGCAACCTGATCGCGACGCGGCTGCCGCTGCTGCAGGTGCAGCACCATGCGCTGCCCTATCCGGCCGACGCCGGCGTTCGCAGCATGCCGCGCATCGCCACGGTGGCCACGCTGCGCGCGCCCTGGGGAGCGCTGCGCGTGATGACCACGCACCTGGAGTTCTACTCGCCGGCCATGCGCATGGCGCAAACGCGTGAACTGCTGCGCCTGCATGCCCAGGCCTGCGCGCAGGCCGCGCAGCCGCCGCTGGCCGACGACAGCGGCGGCCCGTTCCAGGCCAAAACCCATACGGCCGACCTGCTGCTGACCGGCGACTTCAACCTCGAGGCCGACAGTGCCGAATACGCGCTGCTGACCCAAGCCGGCGGCGATGCCGGCGCGCTGCACGACGCCTGGCCGCTGGTGCATGGGGACCGCGCGCACGACCCGACCTTCAGGCTGCACGACCGCACCTACGGCCCGCTGCCGGTGGCCTGCGACTTCGTGTTCGCGAGCGCCAGCGTCGCGCCTCGCGTGCGCCGCATCGAAGTCGATCTGCAAACCACCGCGTCCGACCATCAACCGGTGCTGGTGGAACTGAGCGACGCCTGAGCGGCTCAGCCTGCATGCCGCGGTGCGGGTGCAAGCGCACGGCCGCAAGCGGCTGGACGCGGGGGCTTGTCGCCAGGCCCGCGGTACATTGGCCGCGCCCCGGCCTGGCGCCGCGCCTTCGCCGGGGCTGGCGACACCTTCGGTAGTCCAAGGAACGACATGTTCAGATTTGTGACGAGCAACACCTTCTCCGCGCACGAAACCCATCGACTCCAGGCGCTCGATGGCACGCGCCTGGCGACGTTCTGGCCGAGGGCCTTGGCGTTGCTCATCGACCTCGTGCTGATCAATGTGCTCACGGCGGGCGCGAGCCTGGCGTGGTCCGTCCTGGCGTCGCCATCCGGGCACCGCAGGATCAAGATGGTCGACGACCACACCTGGTGGGTGCTGGTGGTGATCGTCGTCTACTTCGGCATCGCCACCTATCTGGGCAACGGGGCAACGCCGGGCAAGCGCCTGTTGCGCATCCGTGTGGTGTCGCTGACCCATGACCGGATCAGTCTTTGGCAATGCGTGGAGCGGGCGCTGGGTTACGCCGCGTCGTCGCTGGAAGCCGGCTTCGGCTTCTTTCAGTATTTCATTCACCCCAACCGGCAGACGGTCCACGATCGCATCGCGGAAACCATCGTCGTGTCCGAGCGGCCGCGTCGGGACGGCGTGCTGGCCGAGTCGACCACAGGGGCTTCCGAAACCGCCACGCGCTAAAGGTCGGTAGGCCGCTGCATTCGAGGGCACGCGTGCCGGACGACGCGTCACCGTAGGCCAGGTGCACGCGGCGCTGGCCGGCAGCCGCCGGCGTGCCGGTGGACGAGATCCGGCGCGACATACCGCGCGCCTGGAAAAGCCAAAGGCCACCCGGTCAGGAGTGGCCTTTGAAACTACCGAAGCAGGCGAATGAAGCCTGACGGGCACTGGCGCCGGGTACGGGTTCCGGAGGTCCGCCCAGTGTTGCGGCCGGTTGTTGCCAGGAACGCTTCGCATCGTACGCGCCGCACGATGACGGCATCGTGTCAAAAGCGCCCGATAACGGGCGCTGTTTGCGGCTTGTCAGCGGAGCGCCGCATTCCTGGTGCTTGGAACGGCGGCGCAGCAGGCGCGTCTTGACCCAAGCCGCCACTACCCTGTCAAGCCTGACGCCCTTTGTTTCAGGGATGTGTCGGCTTTGTGTCGATCTACCCGTCGCCAGAATGGCTCCTACCCGGACGGCCGGCTGTCAAAACGGCGCCGGGGACCAGGGAGGGTCCTTTCTTGATAGCGATGGAATTCGTCGGCAGCCACGCCGACAACCCGCACGCGGGCGATGGCCGCGCCCGCGCCGCAGCACCAGTTGCCGACGCGGCGCTGAAGGCGCTGGCCTGCATCGCCAGGCTGCACCATGTGGCCGCCGACCCGGCGCAACTGGCCCATCGGCTGGCGCTGGATTCGGCCGACGCGGTGGACACGGCGGCGCTGCTGCTGGCCGCGCGCCAACTGGGCCTGAAGGCCAAGCTCAGCCGCAGCACGGTCGAGCGGCTGCCGCTGGCCCCGCTGCCCGCGCTGGCCTTGATGCGCGACGGCAGCGTCGTGGTGCTGGCGCAATGCCAGGCGCAGCGCGTGCTGCTGCAGCGCTTCGACGAAGTGCCGGGCGGCGCCCAGGGCCCGGCCATCGAGTCCGTCGACAGCTTTGCCGCCGCGTGGAGCGGGCAGTTGATCCTGATCACCAGCCGCGCCAGCCTGGCCGGCGAGCTGGCGAAGTTCGACTTCAGTTGGTTCATCCCCAGCCTGGTCAGGCACCGCAAGCTGATCGGCGAGGTGCTGCTGGTGTCGATGTTCCTGCAGCTCTTCGCGCTGGTCTCGCCGCTGTTCTTCCAGGTGGTGATGGACAAGGTGCTGGTGCACCGCGGCCTCAGCACGCTGGACGTGCTGGTGGCGGGCCTGGTCGCCGTGGTGCTGTTCGAGTCGCTGCTGACGGGCTTGCGCGCCTACGTGTTCAGCCACACCACCAGCCGCATCGACGTGGAGCTGGGGGCGCGCTTATATCGGCATCTGCTGGCACTGCCCTTGTCGTACTTCCAGGTGCGGCGCGTCGGCGATTCGGTGGCCCGTGTGCGCGAGCTGGAGAACATCCGCAGCTTCCTCACCGGAAACGCGCTGACGCTGGTGCTGGACGTGGTGTTCTCGCTGCTGTTCATCGGCGTGATGCTGCTCTACAGCGTCAAGCTCACGCTGATCGTGCTGGCCAGCCTGCCGCTGTACTTGGGCCTGAGCCTGGCCGTGGTGCCTGTCCTGCGCGCGCGGCTGGACGAGAAGTTCGCCCGCGGCGCCGAGAACCAGGCGCTGCTGGTGGAGAGCATCACCGGCGTGCAGACGCTGAAGGCCGGCGCGCTGGAGCCGGCCTTCGCCCGCCGCTGGGACCAGCAGTTGGCGGCCTACGTCTCGGCCGGCTTCCGCACGCAGAGCCTGGCCACCGCGGCGCACGAAGCCGTCAATCTCGTGGGCAAGCTGGTCTCTGCGGCCGTGCTGTGGTTCGGCGCCCATGCGGTGATGGCCGGCGAGCTGACCGTGGGCATGTTCGTCGCGTTCACGATGTTCAGCACCCGCGTGGCGCAGCCCATCATGCGCATTGCGCAGATGTGGACCGACTTCCAGCAGACCGGCATCTCGGTCAGGCGGCTGGGCGACATCCTGAACACCCGCACCGAGGTGCCGCCGCAGGCGGCCGCGCAACTGCCGGCGCTGCAGGGCCGCATCACCTTCGACGCCGTGAGCTTTCGCTACCGCCCCGAAGCGCCGCCGGTGCTGCAAGGCGTCAGCCTGGACATCCGGCCCGGCGAGGTGATCGGCATCGTCGGCCGCTCGGGCTCGGGCAAGAGCACCTTGACCAAGCTCGTGCAGCGCCTGTACGTGCCCGAGCAGGGCCGCGTGCTGGTGGACGGCATCGACATCAGCCTGATCGACGCGGCGCAGCTTCGTCGCCAGTTGGGCGTGGTGTTGCAGGAGAACTTCCTGTTCAACCGCAGCGTGCGCGAGAACATCGCCATTGCCGACCCCGCCGCGCCGATCGAAGCGGTGCTGCACGCCGCGCGGCTGGCCGGCGCGCACGACTTCATCAGCGAACTGCCCGAAGGCTACGACACCGTGGTGGGCGAGCAAGGCACCAGCCTGTCCGGCGGCCAGCGCCAGCGCATCGCCATTGCGCGCGCGCTGTTCACGCAGCCGCGCATCCTGATCCTGGACGAAGCCACCAGCGCGCTGGACTACGAGAGCGAAGCCATCCTTCAGCGCCACATGGTGCACATCGCCAAGGGCCGCACGGTGATCATCATCGCCCACCGGCTGTCGGCCGTGCGCCAGGCGCACCGCATCGTGGCGATGGACAAGGGACGCATCGTCGAAGTCGGCCCTCACGATGCGCTGCTGCGGCAAAACGGCTTGTACGCCCACCTGTGGCGCCTGCAGGCCGCGACGCCCGACAGTCCAGCCCGTACCGGAGCCCCGGCATGAGCGCGCCGGGCCGCTCCCAAGCGCTCATCCCGGAGCGCGCAGCGCGGAGGGTAGTCCAGTGACCGCGCCGGCGGCCGAAGGGCGCCACCCGGCTGTGGAGCTGCTGGCGCGCTACCGGGCCATCCTGGCGGCCGCCTGGGCGGCGCGGCACGAGCTGGCCGGCCCCAGGCGGCTTGCTGACGAAGCGGCCTTCCTGCCCGCCGCCTTGAGCCTGCAGGAAACCCCCGTGCACCCTGCGCCGCGGCGCGCGATGTGGGCCATCATGGCCTTGTTCGGCATCGCGCTGGCCTGGAGCTACATCGGCGAAGTCGACATCGTTGCGGTGGCGCCCGGGCGAATCATCGTCAGCGACCGGACCAAGGTCGTGCAGCCGCTGGAAGCAGGCGTCATCAAGGCCATCAAGGTCAAGGATGGTGACCAGGTTCTGGCCGGCCAGGTGCTGATCGAGCTGGACCCGACCGCGGCCACAGCGGACCGCGAGAGCGTGAGGCAGCAGCTCAAGGCTGCGCAAGCAGAGGCGGTGCGCACGAAGGCCTTGCTGGCTGCCTTGCAGCGTGGCATGGCCGGCGGCGGCGGCGGCGGCGGCGGCGGCGGCGGCGACGCGCAACAGCAGGCCGAGTGGGATGACATCACGGCCAAGCTGGCCAGGCTGGACGCCGAAACCGCCAGGCGCCGGGCCGAGGTGGCCACCGTGCAGGAAGCCATCGCCAAGCTGCAGGCCACGTTGCCGCTGGCCGGCCGGCGCGAAGCCGACTTCAAGGCCCTGACCGACCAGGGTTTCGTTTCAGGCCATGCGACCCAGGATCGCATGCGCGAGCGCATCGAGCTGGAACGCGACCTGGCCACGCAGCAGGCACGGCTGCACGAGGCCCAGGCTGCCCTGGCCGAGTCGCACCAGGGCAAGCTGGCCTATCTGGCCGAAACCCGGCGTGCGCTGAACGACCGGCTGACCAAGGCGGCGCTCGACGTGGCGCAGTTGAGCCAGCAGGGCGCCAAGACGCTCAACCGCGAGCAACTGATGCAGCTTGCGGCGCCGGTCTCGGGCACCGTGCAGCAGCTTGCCGTGCACACCGCCGGCGGCGTGGTAACCCCGGCGCAGCCGCTGCTGGTCATCGTGCCCGACGGCGCCGAGGTCACCGCTGAGGTGACGCTGGAGAACAAGGACATCGGCTTCGTCAGGCCTGGGCAGGAGGTGGCGGTGAAGGTGGACAGCTTTCCTTTCACGCGCTACGGGCTGGTGCCGGCCAGCGTGCTGCGGCTGACGCCCGACGCCGTGGTCGACGACAAGCGCGGCGCCGTCTTTCCGGCCGTGCTGGCGCTGCAGCGCGCGCAGATGGACATCGACGGGCGCATGGTGCGGCTGACGCCGGGGATGACGGTCGTGGCCGAGGTCAAGGTCGGGCGGCGGCGGGTCATCGAGTATCTGCTCAGTCCGCTGCAGCAGAGGGTGCAGGAGAGCTTGGGGGAACGGTGATGAAACGACCAAGACCTGACTGGCCGGTGTCCGCATCGCCGATGGCCTTCGCCGCAACACGGTGTGTACTGCTGCTGGCAGCAGCGTCGCTGCTCGGCTGCGCCAGTTCGGTTCAAACCCAGCGCAGCGAACGCGCCGCGATCGCCAAAGCGATGTTCGAGGAGCGGTGCAAGAAGGCCGGGGTCTTCATTCATCGGACGGTCAAGGATGTCGAAGGCATTTTGGTGATGAAGTTGAGACCAAAAGACATTAATTATGGGGACCAATTTCGGATGGATGATCCATATGGCAGAGATTCCTTAGGAGACGGATATATTGAGTCGTTTTTGCGAGGTAGCTTTCAGGCAAACAGTGGTGGACATCAACTCCCTCCAAATTCGCCACACCGAACGGGTTATGGATATGTCGAAACCCTGGATCCGGCCGATGGTAGGCGCTATCGATACACGGGATCGGTGCGCGACTACGTTGTGACTCCCAACAGCGCGTTCAACTCTGCGATCAAACCATTCACGACTCGAGGATTCGTGATGGACAAAGCTCCTGCGTCCGGCGAACCGCCCAGATATGGACTAACCTACGCCGACATCTCTACGAAACAGGAGCGCGAGTACTGGATCGCTGGCAGTTCGTTGCGAGTCGTAGACACCCAGACTGGCGAGGTGTTAGCCGAACGCGTCGGCTACATGTGGGACCCAGGACAAGGCAACAACTCCGGTGGGCGATCTCCCTGGCTGCTAGCCGCCAACTTCGCATGTCCTTCGTTCTCTCGCATTCCTGGTGACAAACCAGATGGACGAAGTTCGTTCAATCAACCTCGACAGGCTCAGGATTTCGTCGAGTCGGTACTCATTCCAGCCCTCTGATTTCAATCATAGATATATCCCATGACCCAATACATCACTATCTTTGACAGTCTGAAGTACGTTCAGCTTCAAATGGCAGCCGAGGCATTCATTGCGAAAGGCGCCCAGTTTCGAGGCTCCGGCACTAATTTGATAGATGCCCTAGTAGAAGGCAATAACCGCGCCTCCAAGTTCACGCCCACCCAAGCCGCGGCCTTCGCCGCCGAATGGGAAGCCGTGGACCAGAGGGAGAACACCAGCACGGGCTTCAGCGGCACGCTGTTCAAGAACAAGGTGACGCCTGAATACGTCATCAGCATGCGCAGCACCGAGTTCCTCGACGACGCCGCCCGCGACAACCAGGCCACCAACCGGATGGAGATCGCGAAGTACGGCTTCGCCTTCGGCCAACTGCGCGACATGGAGGACTGGTACGCCGACCTGCGCAAGCCCGGCGGCCTGCTCGGTCCTGCGGCATCGGTCGACGTCACCGGCTACAGCCTGGGCGGGCACCTCGCCACGGCCTTCAACCTGCTGCACCAGGGCGACGGCAACGTCGGCAAGGTGGTCACCTTCAACGGCGCCGGCATCGGCCGATGGGCCGAAGGCAGCAGCCTGCCCGCGCTGCTGGCCATTGAGGCGGTCAACGAAACGTGGAGGCTTCACGCATGAAGTGCCGCTCAAGACCTACGCTGACTGCCGCCTTGCTGGGAGCGCTGATTCTGCTGACCGGCTGCGTCAATCCGCAAGTGGCCGAGCGCCGCGAGCGCGCGGCAATCGCCAAGGCCATGTTCGAGGAACGGTGCAAGAAGGCCGGGATCTTCATCCACCGGAAAGTGCCGGACGTGGAGGGGATTCTGGTGATGAAGTTGAGGCCCAGGGAGACCAACTACGGAAAACAGTTTCAGATGGATGACCCCTACGGACACGATCTGGGCGGTGACGGCTACCTGGTGTCTCTGTTACGTGGCAGCTTCCAGGCCAACACGAAAGGGACGTTGCCACCCGGATCGCCGCCGAGAACCGGCTATCGGTATGTGGATGCGGCGGATCCTACCGACGGTAAGCGCTATCGGTACACCGGGCGACTGGAGGAGCCATGGCAGCGCGACAAATCCTACTCGAAAGGGTACATCCGCTTCGTGATGGATAAGGCTCCTGCACCAGGAGAGCCGCCGAGATACGGGCTGACCTACGACGACATCTCCACGCGCCAAGAGCGCGAGTACTGGATCGCCGGCAGCTCGCTGCGAGTTGTGGACACCCAGACCGGCGAAGTGCTGGCCGAACGCATCGGCTACATGTGGGATCCAGGACAGGGGAACAACTCGGGTGGGCGATCACCTTGGTTGCTCGCAGCCAACTATGCGTGCCCGTCTTTCTATCGAATACCGGGAAGCCAGCCTGATGGCAGAGCCTCCGGACGACAGAGCAGGCAAGCCCTCGATTTCGTCGAAAGCGTCGCTGTCCCGAAGCCCTGACTTCACCATCAACAACTTTAGATCACCATGAATCTGTACCTTTCGATCGCCGATGCACTCAAGTACGCCCAGCTCCAGATGGGCGCCGAAGCATTTATTCGCCAGGATGGCACACTGATAAACGAAGGTAGTGACTACATCAAAGCATTGACCGACGGCAACAACCACACCTCCAAGTTCACGTCCACCCAAGCCGCAGCTTTCGCAGAGCACTGGATCGCAGTCGACCAATGCGAGAACTCGAACACCGGCTTCAGCGGTACGCTGTTCAAGTGCATCAAGGACGAACCCGCCACGGGTGCCAAGAAGGACGAATACGTCATCAGCCTGCGCAGCACCGAGTTCCTCGACGACGCCGCCCGCGACAACCAGGCCACCAACCAGATGGAGATCGCGAAGTACGGCTTCGCCTTCGGCCAACTGCGCGACATGGAGGACTGGTACGCCGACCTGCGCAAGCCCGGCGGCCTGCTCGGTCCTGCGGCATCGGTCGACGTCACCGGCTACAGCCTGGGCGGGCACCTCGCCACGGCCTTCAACCTGCTGCACCAGGGCGACGGCAACGTCGGCAAGGTGGTCACCTTCAACGGCGCCGGCATCGGCCGATGGGCCGAAGGCAGCAGCCTGCCCGCGCTGCTGGCCGACTTCAAGCGCCTGAGCCAGAACGTCAGCGGCACCGAGCACGTCTTTGCCAATGACCAGCTCACCGCGATCTATCAGCGCACCCGCGCCAGCGTCGCCGGTGAAGCGGCCAACTGCGCCTGGAAGCTGCAGGCATGACGCGTCGAGCACGACTCAGGGCGGTCGGCGTCCTACTGAGTGCGTTGGCGCTGCTGACTGGCTGCGCCAGTTCGGTTCCAACCCAGCGCAGCGAACGCGCCGCGATCGCCAAGACTATGTTCGAGGAGCGGTGCAAGAAGGCCGGGGTCTTCATTCACAGAACCGTCAAGGATGTCGAAGGCATCTTGGTGATGAAGTTGAGGCCGGAATCGATCAACTACGGCGATCAGTATCGATTGGACGATCCGTATGGCAGTGACTTGCTGAAGGACGGCTATCTCGTTTCGTTTTTGCACGGGAGTTGGGAGGCAAATGCCAAAGGCGAGTTGTCGCCTGGCTCGCTGCAAAGAGTCGGATATCAGTTCGTCGAAGCTATCGATCCTGTCGACGGCAAGCGCTACCACTACACCGGCAGTGTCCGCGACTACGTTGTCCAACCCACTCCGCCGTTTTCGTCAGCAAAGGAGCCCTTTGTTGCACGAGGCTTCGTGATGGACAAGGCCCCTGCGCCCAGCCTTGCACCACGCTATGGCGTGACCTACGACGACATCTCAACACGGCATGAGCGGGATCACTGGATTGCCGGTAGCTCACTGCGCGTTGTCGATACGCATACAGGCGAGGTGTTGGCCGAGCGCATCGGCTACATGTGGGATGTAGCCCAGGGCAGCAATGCGGGCGGGCGGTCTCCGTGGCTATTTGCTACGGACAACGCTTGTCCTGCCTTTGAAGAGCCCGACAACCACACTCTATATCGGCGCGGCTCGGTCAAACAGCTCTATCAGACCTTGAAGTTCGTAAGTCGCGTTTGACCTGCCCCCATCCGCCGTACCAATGATTCGGCAGGAGTCCTGGGTTTGAA
>CAYYDJ010000004.1:0-340507 GCA_964470565.1 uncultured Rubrivivax sp. | reverse complement strand
TCAGCTTCGTGCTGGTGGCCGATGGTCTTCGCGGTTTGTGTTAACAGGCCCTAGTTGACCCGCCATTCAGATCGAATCCGTCACGCCGCCAGCTCGCTCTCGATCAAGCGCACGAAGAACGCGGCGCCCAGCGGCAGCGCCGCGTCGTTGAAGTCGTAGGCCGGGTTGTGCACTTCGCAGCCGCCGTCCGCGCCTTCGCCGTTGCCGATGTTGAGGTAGCAGCCCGGCACCTGCTCCAGCATGAACGAGAAATCTTCCGACGCCATTACCAGCGGCGGATTGCGGTCGACCTTGTCGGCGCCGACCAGCTCGGTGCAGATGCGCGCGGCCACCTCGGCCTGCGCGGGGTCGTTGACGGTGGGCGCGAACAGCACGCGGAAATCGACCTCGGCCGTGGCACCCAAGGCCGCGGCCGTGCCTTCGGCCACGCGCTTCATGTGGCGGCCCACCGCGTCCATCACCTCGCGCGAGAAGGCGCGCACGGTGCCGCCCAGCTCGGCCGTCTGCGGGATCACGTTGTAGGCGTCGCCGGCGCGGATGCGCGTCACCGACAGCACCGCGCTGTCCAGCGGCGCCACGTTGCGCGCAACGATGCTCTGCAGGCTGACGGCGATCTGGGCTGCCGCCAGCGCGGCGTCGACGCCGGTCTCGGGCCGCGCGCCGTGCGCGCCGCGGCCGGTGACGCGGATGTCGAAGAACGCGCCGCCGGCCATCATCGGCCCGCTCTTCACGTTGAAGCGGCCCACCGCCAGCCGCGGCCGGTTGTGCATGCCGAAGATGCGCTGGCAGGGAAAGCGCGTGAACAGGCCGTCGTCGACCATCGCCCTGGCGCCGCCCAGGCCTTCCTCGGCCGGCTGGAAGATGAAGTGCACCGTGCCGTCGAAGCGCTTCGTGCGCGCGAGCTGCACCGCCGCGCCCAGCAGCATCGCGGTGTGGCCGTCGTGGCCGCAGGCGTGCATCACGCCGGCGTGGGTGGAGCGGTGGCCGAAGGTGTTGCCCTCGGCGATCGGCAGCGCGTCCATGTCGGCGCGCAGGCCGATGCTGCGGCCGCTGCTGCCGCATTGCAGCGTGCCGACGACGCCGGTCTTGCCGACGCCGCGCGTCACCGCGATGCCGCAGGCCTGCAGCAGCGCGGCCACGCGGTCGGCGGTGCGCCGCTCCTCGAAGCCCAGCTCGGGATGGGCGTGGATGTCGCGCCGCCACGCCGTCATCTCGGCGTGCAGCGGGGCCAGGGTGTCGACGGTGGTGGCTGGGTTCATCGCGGGCTCATCAGGCTTGGCGGGTGATGCGCATTGTGGCGGGGCCCCCTCAGGCCGCCGCGCCGCGCCCGCTGGCCGCCACGCGCCAGGCCAGCGCCGCGAACAGCGTACCGCCCAGCGCCTGCAGCGCGCGCGCCAGCCGCGGCGAGCGGCCCAGGCCCTTCAATTTCACCGTTAGCGCCACGACGAGCAGCAGGAAGACCGTGCTCTGCGCCATGAACAGCAGCCCCAGGCCGACGAAGGCCAGCGTCTTGTGCGGCGCATCGGCGGCGATGAACTGCGGCAGGAAGGCCAGGAAGAACAGCGCCACCTTGGGGTTGAGCACGTTGGTCACGAAGCCGGTGCGAAAGTCCTGCCACGCGCTGCGCGCCGGCGTGCCCGCGGCCGGCGCTGCGGCGTTGCCCGCGCTGCCGTGACCACCCCGCCACGCCGCGCGCCACATGCCGACGGCCAGCCACAGCAGGTAGGCCGCGCCGGCCCACTTGACGACGGCGAACGCGGTGCCCGAGACCGCCAGCAGCGCCGCCAGCCCGAAGGCTGCGGCCAGCGTGTGCACGCCGCAGCCGGCGTTGATGCCCAGCGCCGCCGCGGCGCCGGCGCGTGCGCCGCCTTGCAGCGTGCGCGTGACGGTCAGCAGCAGGTCGACGCCGGGCGTCGCGTTCAGCACCAGCGTGGCCAGCATGAACAGGCCCAGCTCGTGCCAGCCGGCCAGGCCCAGCGCCTGCAGGATCACAGCATCTCCAGCGCCACCGCGGTGGCCTCGCCGCCGCCGATGCACAGCGCGGCCACGCCGCGCTTGAGGCCGTGCTTTTTCAGTGCGCCCAGCAGCGTGACGATGATGCGCGCGCCGCTGGCGCCGATCGGGTGGCCCAGGGCGCAGGCGCCGCCGTGCACGTTGACGATCTCGTGCGGCAGCCGGTACTCGGCCATCGCCGCCATCGTCACCGCGGCGAAGGCCTCGTTCACCTCCCACAGGTTGACGCTCTTGGCATCCCAGCCGGCGGCCTTCAGCGCCTTGTCGATCGCGCCGGCCGGCGCGGTGCTGAACCACTCCGGCGCCTGCGCGTGCACCGCATGGCTGACGATGCGCGCCAGCGGCTTGCAGCCCATCTGCGCCGCGCTGCTCTCGCGCATCAGCACCAGCGCCGCGGCGCCGTCGCTGATGCTGCTGGCGTTGGCCGCGGTGATGGTGCCGTCCTTCTTGAACGCGGGCTTGAGCGTCGGGATCTTGTCGAGCTTGGCCTTGAAGGGCTGCTCGTCGAACTTGACCAAGGTTTCACCGCCCTTGCCGGGCAGGGCCACCGGCGCCATCTCCCAGTCGAAGCTGCCGTCCTCGTTGGCCGTCTTGGCGCGCGTGGTGCTGGCGATGGCGAAGGCGTCCTGCGCCTCGCGCGTGAAGCCGTACTTGGCGGCACAGGCCTCGGCGAACACGCCCATCGCCTTGCCGCGCTCGTAGGCGTCTTCGAGACCGTCCATCGCCATGTGGTCGAAGATCTGCGCGTGGCCGTACTTGATGCCCTTGCGCACGAAGCTCAGGTGCGGCGCGTTGGTCATGCTCTCCATGCCGCCGGCCACCAGCGCGCGCGCGCTGCCGGCGGCCAGCATGTCGTGCGCGAACATCAGCGCGCGCATGCCGCTGCCGCACATCTTGCTGAGCGTCACCGCACCGGCGGCCTGCGGCAGCCCGGCCTTCAGCGCCGCCTGGCGCGCCGGCGCCTGGCCCTGGCCGGCCATCAGGCAGTTGCCCATCAGCACCTCGTCGATGCTGTCGCCGGGCACGCCGGCGCGCGCCAGCGCGGCCTTGATCGCCACGCTGCCCAGCTCCCAGGCGGCGAGATTGGCAAAGTCGCCCAGCAAGCCGCCGATGGGCGTGCGCGCGGCGGAGACGATGACGATGGGGTGGGAAGCAGTGGCTGTGGCCATGGCGAGGTCCTTTCAAGGCCGGAGGGAGATCACGGGGCCGCCTTCGCTGGCGGCCACGCGGCTGATGTCGTCGCGCAATTCGGCGTCTTCGCCGCGCCGCGGCTTCACGGACTGCCAGCCGGCAAACGGCAGGCCGCGCACCGTGACGACGAAGTTGGCCGTTCCGAGCAGGTCGCGCGGGTGCATGGACGACATTTTGCGCGGAACGATCGGCCGGCTCGATACCGCCGGTTGGCTCGTCCGGCCACGCGCCGGCGAACGCTGCCAACCGGCGAGCGTCACCCCAGCCAGTCGAGCAGCTCGCGCTGAAACTCGGCCGGCGCGTCCAGCATCACCCAGTGCCCCGTCTTCATCTCGCGCACGCGGCAGCCGGCGCGCGCGGCCAGCGCCTGGGCCCAGGCGACGGAATGGAACATGAAGGGCTTGCGGCGGCCGTACAGGAACAGCATCGGCACTTGCGGATGAAACGTCTTGGCGGCGGCGAGGCCGCCGTTGGCGCCGGTCCAGGCCATCCAGTACGGATAGCCCATGCGCGCATCGATCTCGGCGGCCGGGCGCGGCACGCGCATCCAGGCCGAGAGCTTGCGCGCCATGCGGTCGCCCAGGCCGCCGCCGATCGCCCACGCCAGCGCCAGCCAAAGCTGGTAGCCGGCGATGCCCAGCTTGGCTTTGGTGGTCAGCCCGGCGCGGTGGGCGCGCGAGTTGGCGTCGCCGATGTCGACGCCGACGACGCGCGACACCAGCTCAGGATGCAGCCGCGCGAAGTGGTAGCCGAACACGCAGCCCCAGTCGTGCAGCACCAGCGTGACCGGCGCGCCGCCATTGGCCTGCAGCGCCACCTGGTGCAGCAGCGCGGTCAACTCGGCCAACGAATGCGTGCCGCGCGGGTCGTCGGGCGCGAAGCCGGGCCACGAGAAACGCACGCAGCGAAAGCGCGCCGACAGCGCGGCCACCGTGGCGTCCCACAGCGCGGCGCTGTCGGGCCAGCCGTGCAGCAGCAGCAGGGTGTCGGCCGGCGTTGCCGGTTCATCGATCTGCACCCGGCGGCCGGCAATGACTTCGATGCGCGTCATTGGAGCCCCTCGTCCGACGGGGACGTCGGCCGGTCCCCCGAGGGGACGCGGGCCGGCTTGGGAGCGGCCCGGCGCTCGGCCCGCCGCGCGAATGACATTCGTCTCATCCGCGGCATCCTAAGCCTGCAGCACCCAATACTGACCCGGCACCGGCTGCGCCTGCTCCACGCGCAGCAGGCCGCGCTCTTCGCGCAGCGGCTGCAGCCCGTGCGCGGCGGCCAGGCGGCGCAGCGCAGCCTCACCATGCGCGTAGCGCAGGCTGCGCTGCAGCACGTAGGGCTGCTCCGGCGCGGCGATCTCCACCGAGAAGGCCAGCAGCCCGCCGGGCGCCAGCACGCGCGCCGCGGCGGCGAACAGCGGTGCCAGGTCGCCCAGGTAGATGACGACGTCGGCGGCCACCAGCAGATCCACCTGCCGGCCGGCGGCGGCCAGCGCCTGCAGGTGCTGCACCAGATCAGCCTGGTGCAGCTCGTCGTAGAGGCCGCGTGCGGCCGCCGCGCGCAGCATCGCGGCCGACAGGTCCACGCCCTGCAGCCGCTGCGCCAGCGGGCGCAGCAGCGGCGCGCACAAGCCGGTGCCGCAGCCGAGGTCCAGCACCTCGCCGAAGGCGCTGCGGTTGAGCGTGAGCAGCATGCGCTGCAGCGCCGCCGGTGCGTGGTAGTCCAGCTCGTCGACGAGGTGGCGGTCGAACTCGGCTGCGTAGTCGTCGAACAGGCCTTGCACGTAGGCCTGCGGCGCCTGCGGCGGCCCTTCGCTGCCGCGCAGCGCGGCCAGGTAGTAGGCGTTGAGCCCGCCGTCGTCGTCGCCCAGCGCCAGCGCTTGCTCGAAGGCGGCGGCGGCCTCGTCGACGCGGCCCAACTCGCGCAAGGCCGTGCCGCGCTGGCTGCAGGCCGCAGCGTGGTCGGGCTGCAGCGCCAGGCAGCGCTCGTAGGCGGCCAACGCCTCGGCCGGGTGGCCCAGCATCTGCAGTGTCTGCGCGAGATGGAACCAGGCCTGTGGCCGCTGCGGCGCGATCTGCACCAGGCGCTGAAAGACCGGCGCCGCCTGCGCGGGCTGCTGCAACTGGTTGAGCGCGGCGCCGCGGTGGCCCAGCGCGTCGACATCGTCGGGCGCCTGCGCCAGCACCTCGTCCAGCAGCGGCAGCGCCTCGGCCGCGCGGCCCAGGCGCAGCAAGGCGACGGCGAGGTTGAGCAGCGTCGACGCACGGCCTGGCACCAGCGCCAAGGATTGGCGCAGCGCCTGCTCGGCCTGCGCCGCATCGCCGGCCTGCAGCGCGGCCAGGCCGGCGTTGAACTGCGCGCGGGCGGCGTTGAAGCGGTCGTCGTCGGGGTCGGCCATGGCCGGGATTCTGGCCCGGCCCGGCCCGGCACGCCGGCTTCAGATCGTCAAGCGCAGCGTCAGCCTGGCGCTGCGCGGCTCGGCAGGGTGCACGTGGCGGTCGGCCACCGCGGCGGCCTCGCCGGGCAGACGGCTTTCGTAGAAGTACTGGATGTCGTCGAGCCTGCGGTCGAGCAGGTTGAAGACGTCCAGCGTCAGCTCGGCGCGCGGGCTGATGCGGTAGCCCAGGCGCAGGTTGGTGCTGAGCGACGAGCGGGCGCGCACCGAGTCGTCTTCCACCAGCGCACCGCTGCCGAGGTAGCGCCATTGCAGGCTGGCCGACCAGGGCCCCAGCTCGCGCAGCGTGGCGGCCACCGAGGCCACGCGGTCCACCGCGTTGGGAATGCGGTCGCCGTTGCGGAAGCGAGCATGGGTCCACGCGAAATCGGCGTCGATCAGCAGCCAGCGCGTCGGCGCGTAGCGGTTGTTGAACTCCACGCCGCGGCGTCGGCTGGCGGCGCTGGCCTCGGTGCTGCCGGCGTCGCCGACGTAGACCAGCTCGGAGTCGGAGTCCAGCGTCCACAGCGCCAGCGAGCTTTGCAGGCCGCGCAAGGCCTCGGTGCGCGCGCCCAGCTCGAAGCCGCGCGCGGCCACCAGCGGCGGCACCGCGTCCACCGGCTCGCCGCTGCGCGGGTCGATGCGCGCCGTCGTGCCGCGGGCATCGTTGCTGTGCAGGCCGCGGCCGGCGTTGAAAAAGAACTCGGTCTTCGCCAACGGGCCGGTGAAAGGCCCGGCGATCAGGCTGAACTTGGGCGAGAGCTGGCCGGCGCTGCGGCGGCCGCCGTTCTCGGGCAGGCTGAGCGCGTCAACGCGCAAGCTCAGCTGGTCGGCGCGCAGGCCCAGCACGGCGCGCAGGGTCGGCGTCAACTCCAGCGTGCTTTGCGCGTAGACGCCAAGCATCGTCTCGCGCACGGCGTCGTCGCGCGTGGTGGCGGTGATGGTGCGCGCGACGGTGTCGAACAGGCCGACGCGGATGCGGTCCTGGCGCAGCTGCAGGCCCAGCTCGGTGCGCGCCGGCAGGCCCAGCAGCGTGTGGCCGAAGGCATGGCTGGCCTGCAGGCCGGCGACGGTGCGGCGGTCCTTCTGCGCGAACTGGTCGCCGTCGGCCGGCCGCTCCAGTGCGTAGGTGAAGTTGGAGTAGAGCGCCAGCTCGTAACGCATCAGGTAAGCCGACAGCCGGCTCACCGCGCCGTCGGCGTTGCGGTGCCATTCGGCCGACAGGCTGCTGCGCGAGGTGCTGCCGCCGTCACTGGGATCCAGGCTGTCGAAACGGCCGAAGGGCTGACCGTCGAGCTGGCCGGCGTCGATCAGCCGCTGCGGGATCTGGTCGGTGCTGGTCCAGCGCGCGCGGTAGCCCATCAAACTGGCGCTCCAGCCTTGCGCCGCGCTGCCGCCGCTGATCGTCAGCACGCCGTTGCGCTTGCGCAGGCCTTCGGGCACGGTCCAGGGGCCGTCGTTGCCCAGGGCTTCGACGGCGGCCAGCAGCGACAGGCCCATGCCCGGGTCACCCAACGGCGTGCCGACGGCGGCCACGCCGCGGCGGTAGCCGCGCTCGCCCAGCGTGAGCTGCGCGAAGCCTTCGTCCAGCCGCGTGCGGTAGGCGATGTCGGCGGCGCCGGCGGCGGAGAAGTCGCCGTGGCTGGCGAAGTAGGGGCCTTTGCGGTACTCGATGCGCTGCACCAGCTCGGGAATCAGGAAGTTCAGGTCGGTGTAGCCCTGGCCATGGCCGTGCGTGGGCATGTTGACGGGCATGCCGGCCACGGTGGTGGCGAAGTCGGTGCCGTGGTCGAGGTTGAAGCCGCGCAGGAAATACTGGTTGGCCTTGCCGTCGCCCGAATGCTGCGTGACGATGACGCCGGGAACGAACTCCAGCACCTCGCCGGGGCGCAGCGCGGGGCGGCTTTTCAGCAATTCGGCCTGGATCACGCCTTGCGACGCGGCGTTGCTGCTGCCCACCGCGTTGTCGTAGTGGGCGCGAATCTCGACGCGCTCGCTGTCGCTTTCGCTTTGGGCTTGGGCTTGGGCTTGGGCTTGGGCTTGGGCTTGGGCCAGCGCCGGCAGGCACAGCGCCAGTGCGCACAGGTTCTTATGTTTGCTCATGTTCTCACACGCTCAGGTGCCGGCTCCATCAGGCCCAGACATGGCCAGGGCCGCCAGGACGGCGAAACATCGGTATGACCTTGTACGCAAATTTCATACCGTTGGATCAGTCCACGTCGGCGGGCCGCCTGCAAGCCGCGGGCCGCGGGCTGCTCAGCGGTGGCGTCGCGCCGCGGCCGGTGCCGCCATCGGCACCAGGTGCAACTGGCCGTGCAGGACGCCGGGCTGGGCGATGGTGGCGTCGGCAAAGGCCTGCACGGCATCGGTGCGGCCGCGCAGGATCACGGTCTCGATGCAGTGCTCGTGGTCCAGGTGCGCATGCGTCGTCGCCACCACCAGCTCGTGCTGCGCATGCTGCTGTTCGGTCAGCCGCAGCGCCAGCTGGCGCTGGTGGTGGTTGTAGACGTAGCTCAGCGTCGCCACGCAGGGGCCGTGGGGGCGGTCGCGCCGGCGCACGCTGCCCAGGTCGGCACGCAGCAGGTCGCGGAAGGCCTCGCTGCGGTTGCCGTAGCCGCGCGCGCGCACCAGCGCCTCGAAGGCGTCGGCCAGCTCGTCGTCGATGGAGATCGTCAGCCGCTTCACCGCGACAGCGCCTTCAGCGCCAGCTTGATGCCCTCGCTGACGCCTACGTCGGCCGGCAAGGCCTTCAGCGCGGCCTGCGCCTCGCGCTCGTTGTAGCCCAGCGCCAGCAGGGCCTGCACGATGTCGCTGCCGGCCTCGGTGGCCGCCGCGGCAGCGCCCGCGGACGGCAGCGCGAGGTCGGGGCCGAGCTTGCCTTTGAGCTCCAGCAGCAGCCGCTCGGCGGTCTTCTTGCCGATGCCCGGCAGCTTGACCAGGCGGCCGCTTTGCTGCTGCGCGACGGCCTGCGCCAGCTCGGCCACGCTGAGGCCCGACAGCACGGCCAGCGCCGTGCGCGGCCCCACGCCGCTGATCCTGACGAGCAGGCGGAAGGCCTGGCGCTCGGCCTCGGTCGAAAAACCGAACAGCACCTGTGCGTCCTCGCGCACGACGAAGTGGGTCAGCAAGACCACGCGCTCGCCGATGGCGGGCAGGTGGTAGAAGGTGCTCATCGGTACGTCGACTTCGTAGCCGACGCCGGCCACGTCGACCAGCAGCTGCGGCGGGGTCTTGGCGGCCAGCACGCCGCTGAGTCGTCCGATCATGGATTCATTATCGGTGCCGGCTCCTGCATCATCGCGGCTGCCAACATCCAGCATCACGGAGGCAAGCTCATGCGTACCCAGGTCGCCATCGTCGGCGCCGGCCCTGCGGGGCTGCTGCTCGGCGCCTTGCTGCACAAGGCCGGCATCGACAACGTGATCGTCGAGCAGCGCAGCCCCGAGTACGTGCTGGGCCGCATCCGCGCCGGCGTGCTGGAGCAGGTGGCGGTGGAGCTGCTGGACGAGGCCGGCGTCGGCGCGCGGGTGCACGCCGAAGGCCTGCCGCACGACGGCTTCGACATGTGCTTCGGCGGCCGCCGCCACCGCATCGACCTGCTGGGGCTGACCGGCAAGCGCGTGGTGGTCTACGGCCAGACCGAGGTCACGCGCGACCTGATGGAGCACCGCCAGGCCAGCGGCCGCGCCAGCGTCTACGAGGCGCACGACGTGCGCGTGCACGGCTTCGACGGCAACAAGCCCTGCGTCACCTTCCGCCACGACGGTGTGGAGCAGCGCGTCGATGCCGACTTCATCGCCGGCTGCGACGGCTTCCACGGCGTGTGCCGCGCCAGCGTGCCCAGCCGCGCGATCAGCAGCTTCGAGAAGGTCTACCCCTTCGGCTGGCTGGGCCTGCTGGCCGACGTGCCGCCGGTGCACCACGAGCTGATCTACGGCCACACCGAGCGCGGCTTCATGCTGGCCAGCATGCGCAGCCACACGCGGGTGCGCTACTACCTGCAGTGCCCGCTGACCGACAAGGTGGAAGACTGGTCCGACGAGGCCTTCTACGCCGAGTTCCGCCGCCGCCTGCCGGCGGTGGACGCGGCGCACCTCGTGACCGGGCCGTCGATCGAGAAGAGCATCGCGCCGCTGCGCAGCTTCGTCGCCGAGCCGATGCGCTTCGGCCGCCTGTTCCTGGCCGGCGACGCCGCGCACATCGTGCCGCCCACCGGCGCCAAGGGCCTGAACCTCGCCGCCGGCGACGTGGGCCTGCTGGCGATGGCGCTGGCCGAGCACTACCGCGGCAGCGACAACGGCATCGACTGTTATTCGCAGCGCGCGCTGGCGCGCGTCTGGAAGGCCGAGCGCTTCTCGTGGTGGTTCACGCAGCTGATGCACCTGTTCCCGGAGAACGGCGCCTTCGGCGAGAAGATGCAGCGCGCCGAGCTGGACTACCTGTTCAGCAGCCCCGCGGCGCAGAAGGTGGTGGCCGAGAACTACGTCGGGCTGCCGCTGGTCTGACGCCGTGGCGGCAGGCGCAGGTTGACGCCTTCACCCCATCACCCCTTCACCGCGCCTGCCGTCAAGCCGGTGATGATCTGCCGTGCAGCGACGAACGTGAAGACCAGCGGTGGAATCGCGATCAGGCTGCCCATGGCCATCACCCGGCCCCAGTCGACGCCGATGTCGGTGATGAACAGCGACGCGGCCACCGGCAGCGTCCGGGTCTGTCGGTCGGTCAGCACCAGCGCCAGGATGAACTCGTTCCAGGCGATGCGGAACGTGAAGATCGACGCTGCAGCCAGGCCCGGCGCCATCAAAGGCAGCAGCACCTTGACGAACACCTGCAGCGGGCCGCAACCGTCGATGGCGGCAGCCTCTTCCAGTTCAACCGGCACCTGCAGCACGAAGCCATAGAGCAGCCAGATGGTGAACGGCAGGTTGACGGCCACGTACAGCAGGACCAGGCCCCACAGGCTGTTCACCAGCTTCCATTCGCTCCAGATCAGGAACACCGGAATTGCCAGCACGGCCAGCGGCACCGTTCGCAGCAGCAGCGTGGTGTACGCGATGCTGCTGCGGCCCCTGAAGCGAAAGCGCGCCAGCCCATAGGCCGCCATGCAGCCCAGCACCAGCGTGATGACGGTGGAGACGATGCCCACGAACAGGCTGTTGCCGAGGTAGCGGTCGAACTTGTCTTCTTCCAGCACCGCGCGGTAGTTCTCCAGCGTGGGCGTGAACAGGAAGTTCAGCGGTGCCGCGAAGATGTCCACCTGCTGGCGCAGGCTGGTGGCAAAGATCACCACGATGGGCGCCAGGCAAAGTAGGGCCAGCACCACCAGCATCGCGTAGTGCCCGGCCACCAGCCATGCCGGGCGCCTCATCGCGGCTCGCCCTTCATCGGATTGCTCAGGCGCAGCGCGCCCCAGCTGAGCAACGCCACCACCACCAGCAGCAGCACGCTGATGGCAGCGGCCACGCCGAGCTGCTGGCCAACGAAGGCCGTCTTGTAGATGTGCAGCGCCAGGATCTCGGTGCTGTCGCCCGGCCCGCCGAAGGTGAGGACATAGATCACCTCCAGCACACGGAAGGCGTCGATCAGCCGCATCATCAAGGTGATGGCGATGACGTGCATCACCATCGGCAGCTTGACCAGGAAGGTCTGTTGCCACCAGCGCGCGCCGTCGATGCGCGCGGCCTCGATCACGGCGCCATCGACGTTGGCCAGCGCGGCGATCATCATGATGAAGACGAACGGCGTCCATTGCCAGATGTCGGCCACGACGATGGCGATGAAGGCCAGCGTGGGGTCGGCCAGCCAGGCGTGCACGTTCAGCCCCACCGCCTTGAGCACGGCGTTGATGAGGCCGAACTGGGCATCGAACAGGTAGCGCCAGGCCAGGCCCACCGCGATCGGCGCAATCATCATCGGCAGGATGAACAGGGTGCGGAAGAACGCCATGCCGCGCACCGGATGCTCCAGGGCCAGCGCCAGCGCGATGCCCAGCACCATCTCGGCGGCCACACACACGGCGGCGAAGAGCAGCGTGGTCCACAGGCTGCTCCACACGCGCGGGTTGGAGAAGGCCGAGACGAAGTTGCCCCAGCCGACCCAGCGTGCGCTGTCCCAGGGCGTGCCCATGGCCCAGTCGTAGCCGGCCAGCTGGAACGCCGCCAGCACCGGATACAGGCAGGCGGCCGCCATCACCAGGACGGCCGGCCCGAGGTAGAGGGCGGGCACCCACGCGGGCGTCTTCATCGCGCTGCGTTCCGTCGGGGTCAGATCTTGTAGCCGGCCTCGCGCATGATCGCGGTCACCTGCGGCACGAGATCGTTGAGCGCCTGCTCAGGCGGCTTCTTGCCCGTGAGCGCTTCGCTCAAGCCCACGCCCAAGGCCTGCACGTTGATCTTGTCCCACACCGGGATGATGGGCCGCCAGTCGGGGTTGCTGTACTTGAGCGCCTCGACGAAGGTGATGAACTCGGGGTACTTGCGCACGGCCTCGGCATCGCGCAGCGTGCTGTTGCGCATCGGCGCGCCGCCGACCATCGTCACGGCCTTGTCCTGCGCCTTGCTGGTGAGCCACTGCATCAGCAGGAAGCCGGCCTCCGGGTTCTTGGCATTCTTCGGGATCGCCAGGCCCAGGCCTCCGCTTTGCGAGGCGCGCTTGACGCCCTTGGGGTGCAGCGCCCAGCTCACGTTGCCGACCACTTTGCTCTTGCTCGGATCATTCACCAACCCGGCAAGCGACGTGGAGTCCAGGTACATCGCTGCCTGGCCTTGCAGGAAGGCGGTGTTGCTCTCGCCCTGGCCGTAGCCGGGAATGCCCACCGGCCCGGTGGCCACCACCTCCTGCAGGAACTTCAGCGCCTCGACGCCGATCTTGTCGTTGAAGCGCGGCCGCCACTGATCGTCGAACACGCTGCCGCCCAGCGGGTTCAGGTGCAGCAGCCAGGCATGCACCACCTGGTGGCCGGCTTGGCCGCGGCTGGTCAGTGCGCCGATGCCGGCCTTGTCCTTGACCACCGGCAGCAGCTTGCGAAACTCGTCGTAGGTCTCGGGCGGCTTCAGGTTGTGCTTGGCGAAAATGTCGCGCCGGTACGCCAGCACGCTGGTCTCGGCGCCGTAGGGAATGCCGTAGAGCTTGGCGCCGGGGCCTGCCAGGTAGCCCTTGGGCCCGCCCACGAGGCCCAGGTTCTCCAGGTAGATCGGCACGATGTCCTTCATGTCGTAGGAAGGATCGGCCAGGCCTGAGTTGTCGAAGAAGGGCTGCAAGGGCTGGATCAGGTTCTTGGCGACGTACTCGCCTTTCCACATCACCACGTAGCAGCCAAGGTCGAAGTCGCCGCTGGGCTTGGCCATCTCCAGCAGCTGCTTGTCCTTCATGCGACCCATGGCGAGCTTGTCGGTCTCGACCTTGATGCCGGTCTCCTTGGTGAAGTCCGGCAGGATCTTCATCATCGCGTCGTAGTGCGGGTGCGCCGGTATGCTGAAGACCACGGTCTTGCCGGCGTACTTGGCGTAGCGGTTCTGCGCCTGCACGCCGCTGAACGGGAAGGCCGCGCCGAAGACCGTGATGGCGCCGGCCTTGAGGGTGTTGCGTCGGTTCATGAGTCGGTTTCCTGTCTGGCGTTGAAGGGTCAGTTGTTGGACGGGGGTTTCAGTGAAAGCCCGCTGTCGGCATCGAACACATGCAGCGACTCGGCGTCCAGCCTCAAGTGCACGTCGCTGTGCAGCAGCGCCTTGGCGTCGCCGGGAACGACGGCGGAGATGCGCTGCCCGTCGGGCACCTGCAAGTGGCCGACGATCTGGCTCTCGGTGCCGAGGTACTCGACCACGTCAACCTTGATCGGCAGGCCTTGCAGGTCCTGCGTCGGCTTCAGCGATTGCGGCCGCACCCCCACCACCAGCGCCTGCTCCGGCCGCATGACGGCCGGCAGCAGCCAGATCGGCGCGGTCAGCGCAAAGCCGCTACCCAGCAACCAGGCCTGCCCGCCCTCGATGGCCATTCGCGCCTTGAAGAAGTTCATCGTGGGCGTGCCGATGAAGCCCGCGACGAACAGGTTGGCCGGATGATTGAACACCTCGGTGGGCGTGCCGACCTGCTGGATGCGGCCCTTGTCGAAGATCACAATGCGGCTGGCCAGGGTCATGGCCTCGACCTGGTCGTGCGTGACGTACAGCGTCGTCTTGCCCAGGCGCTCGTGCAGCAGCGCCAGTTCGGCGCGCATGTGGCCGCGCAGTTTGGCGTCCAGGTTGGACAGCGGCTCGTCGAACAGGAAGACCTGCGGCTCGCGCACGATGGCGCGGCCGATGGCCACGCGCTGGCGCTGCCCGCCCGACAGCTCCTTCGGCTTGCGTTGCAGCAGGTGCTCGATGCTCAGCACCTTGGCGGCGGCGGCCACCTTGGTTTGGATCTCGGCCGCCGGGCGGCCGGCCAGGCGCAGCGCGAACGACATGTTCTGCGCCACGTCCATGTGCGGATACAGCGCATAGTTCTGAAACACCATCGCGATGTCGCGCGCCATCGGGTGCGCGTTCGTCACGTCGCGCCCACCGATCAGGATCTGCCCTTCGGTGACTTCCTCCAGGCCCGCGACCATGCGCAGCGTGGTGCTCTTGCCGCAGCCCGACTCGCCGAGCAGCACCACGAATTCGCCGCTGGCCACGGCCAGGTCGAGCTGCTGCACGACGGTGACGGCGCCGAACCGCTTGACGAGTTGCTGAAGTCGAAGGTCAGCCATGGTGTCCCAGGTTCACGCTTGAGGCCGGCGGATGCCCCAGCCGATCGGCTTGATGCGGTTGCCCGGGTGGCGCGGGTCCGGTCCCCAGATTGCCTGGTAGGTGTCGACGCAGCGGCCGCGGCGCTGCAGCCGCCAAGCCACGGTCGCCAGCAGCAGCCACCAGGTCGACAGCAGCGCGAACATCCAGCGCGGCGCGTCGGCCACCTGCAGGCCCAGCACCGTGACGGCGATGGCCGCCAGCACGGCCAGCCAGCCGAGGCTCTTGTGGATACGTTCGAAATGCACGCGGCGCGGCGTCATGTCGTAGTGGTCGCCGCGCGTGCGCACGTCGGTCGGGCCGCCCTTGCTGCCCCGGGCCAGGCCGTAGGCAACCTGCGTCCACCCCAGCGCGACCAGCGCCCAGCCGGCCAAAGCGTGCAGCTGTGCAGCGGCCGCGGCGCCATGGCCACGGCGCCACGCGAACGCCACGCCGGCCGACATTGCCAGCACGCCCGCCCACTGCAGCAGTTGGTGGCTGTGCCACCAGGCCTTGTTGTCCAGCTGCTCCGGCCACCGCTGCCGCGCCGTGACCTTGTAGTAACGGGCGGCCAGCGCCCCCAGCGGCAGCAGCACAGCCCAGCCCAGCACCATGCAGCGCGCATGCCAGAAGGCCCACGGCTCGATGTGGTGCTGCGCGCTGCCTGACCAGGGCAGGCTGAGCCAATCCAGCAAGGCGGTGACCATCGCGGTTCGGCAGCGTCGGCGCTCAGCGTCGTCGGTCGCGCGCGCAGGCGCTTGGGCGCATCAACGACCCCAGATCCGCTTGTACTGATCGCGGTAGCCGTTGCCCGGATCGAAGACGTTCTTGTCGCCGCCGTCGGCGCCCACGTTGGCGAACGTGACCACGTGCGCCAGCGGCACGTAGCCCGACCACGGCGCCTTGGCGAAGGCGCGATTCATCTCGTCGATGACCTGCCAGCCCTGCATGTTCAGCGGCCCGGGCACGGTGGCGCTCTGGTAGTTCTTGGCGCGGATGCGCTGGTAGGCGGCCTCGCTGCCGTCACCGGCCGACACGGCGTGCGGCAGGTCGTCGCCCTTCTTGCCGGCGGCCTTGAGCGAGCTGCCCCAGAAGTCGAAGTACAGGTCGTTGATGGCCAGCGCGTGCGTCCATTTGGCGCCGAAGCGCTGCAGCAGCGAGGTGGTCAGCCCCGGCATGCGGGTGGCGCTGTCGGCGATCGGGCTGTCCTCGAAGCTCAACACCGTGCAGCCGCCGCACTTCTTGATCACCGCCTCCATCGCACGCGCCTTGTAGATCGCGATCGAGTACTGGCTGTCGGTGAAGATCACGACGCCGGCCTTGCCGTTGGAGTCAGCCACGGCCCACAGCGCGGCGGCTTCGGAGATGTCGTCGGCGGTCACCGTGACGTTGGCGAACAGCCCGGCGGCGGCGTCCGGGCCCGGCTTCGGGCCGGCGTTCCAGCCGACCAGCGGAATGCCCGCCTTGGCCGCGTTGCCGAAGGCGCTCTTCTGCTCGGCGGTGTCGAAGCCGCCGACGATGATGCCGTCCGGCTTGAGCGCCAGCGCCTGGTTCAGCGCCGCGGTGCGGCCGCTGACGCTGCCCTGGCCGTCGATCACGCGCACGGTCCAGCCGATGGCCTTGCCCGCTTCTTCCGCGCCCTTGCTGACACCGACGATGCCGCCGTTCTTCATGTCGGCGGCCACGAACACCACGGTCTTGCCGGCGGCCGCCTTGGGGCCGCTGGTGGGGCCGTCCCAAGTGCTCTTGGCACCGGCCAGCGTGGCCACCTTGGCCTTGGCGCTGTCGGTGAAGGCGTCGGCCGCGGCCGGGGCGTGCAGCGCGCCGAGGCCGGCCAGCGCCAGCACGGCCGGCGCCAGTTTCAGGGTGCGAACGAGGGTCATGGAGCGTCTCCTTCAATGGCGGCCGTCGGCGGCCTTCTGGGTGGGGGGCGACACGAGCGGCGGGGCGGCCGCGGCCGGCTCGGCCTCGGTCAACTGACGTTGCGAAATCCGCCGCCGGATCGATGCATTGCGGCGCTGCTGGGCCCAGCCGGCGATGCCGATGGAGATGAGCAGCGTCAGGCCGTTGAAGAGCGGCTCGACATAGAAGGCGCCGCCGAACTGCTGGATGCCCGAGATGCCGATGGCGAGGATCGCCACGCCCACCAGCGTGCCCCACACGTTGACGCGCCCCGGGCGGATGGTGGTGCTGCCGAGAAAGGCGCCCACCAGCGCCGGCAGCAGGAACTCCAGCCCCACGCTGGCCTGGCCGATCTGCAGCCTGGATGCCAGCAGCACGCCGGCAAAGCCGCTCAGCAAGCCCGAGGCGACGAACGCGCCCATCACGTGGCGGCGCACCGACAGGCCGTTGAGCTCGGCCGCCTTGGGGTTGGCGCCGATCACGTACAGGGCGCGGCCCAGCGGCATGAACTCCGTCACCGCCCACATCAGCAGCGCGATGGCCGCGACGTAGAAGGCGGTCACCGGCAAGCCCAGCAGGTCGGCCCCGGCCAGCGAGACGAAGCCGGCCGGCAGTTCGCCCACCACCTGGCGCCCGCCGCTGTGCCACATGGCCACCGCATAGAGCACGGTGCCGGTGCCCAGGGTGGCGATGAAGCTGTCGATCTGCGCCAGCTCCACCAGCAAGCCGTTGAGCATGCCGAACAGCGCCGAGCAGGCCAGCACGATCAGCACGGCCGCCGGCCAGGGCAGGCCGTAGCGCGTCTGCAGGCTGATCGCCAGGATGTGCCACAGCACGATGCCGTAGCCCACGGTGAGGTCGATCTTGCCGGTGATCATGGGGATCATCGCGGCCAGCGCGAGCAGCGCGATGATGGATTTGTCCGACAGGATCGCGCGCAGGTTGAACAGCGTCGGGAAGGTGTCGGGCAGCAGCATCGAGAACAACGCGGCCAGCGCCACCGTCAGCACCACCAGGCCATAGCTGGGCACGGCCCGCACGAGGCGCTGCGCCAGCGTGTGGGCTTGGCCGTCGAGGCTGGCGTCGGGCTCCAGGGCCGTGGACTTGACGGACGAACTCATGCGGCGGCCCTTTCGTCGCCGGCCGAACCGGCGGACAAGGCCAGCAGCCGCGCGATGGTGATTGCGTCGCCGCTCAACTCGGCGACGATGTGGCCGGCCCGGAACACCAGCACGCGGGTGCAGACGGTGGCCACTTCCTCGTAGTCGGTGGAGACGACGACCAGGCCGGCGCCCTCGGCGGCGCGGCGGCGCAACAGCGCGTAGATCTGCCGCTTGGCGCCGACGTCGACCCCGGCCGTCGGCTCTTCCAACACCTGCATCGGCAGCGCCAGCGCCTCCCAGCGCGCCAGCACCACCTTTTGCTGGTTGCCGCCCGACAACTGCTGCACCACCGCCTGCGGCGCGCGCGGGTTGATGTCGAAGCGCTCGGCCAGCACGGCGGCCTGCTGCAACTCGCGCCGGCGGCGGCCGGCGTCGAAGCCGCGCTCGCCGTGCAGGCGGGGGTTGGGGAAGAGGTTCTCCTGCACGCTCATCGAGCCGGCCAGGTTCTGCTCCAGCCGTTCGCCGGCGGTGTAGCCGATGCCCGCGGCGATGGCCTGCGCCGGGCTGCGCAGCGTGCGCGGTTGCCCCGCCACCACCAGCGTGCCGGCCACCAGCGGCTCGCAGCCGAACAGCGCGCGGCCGATCGCGTCCTGCCCAGCGCCGCGCAGGCCCACCAGGCCGAGGATCTCGCCCGGGTGCAGGCTCAGGTCCACCGGCCCGGCGTTGCCGGCCACCGCGCCGTGCAAGGCGAGCAAAGGCGCCCGGCCCGCAGGCGCCAACGGCACGACGCTGCGCTCGTAGGCCGCCAGCGCCTGACCCACGATGAGCTCCACCAGCGCGGCCTCGGTCGTCTCGGCCGTGCGGCGCACGCCCACCAGCCGGCCGTCGCGCATCACGGCCGCGCGGTCGGACAGTTGCATCACCTCGTCGAGCCGGTGCGAGACGTAGATCATGCCCACGCCCTGGCGGCGCAGCTCGCGCAGCACGTCGAACAGGCGCAGCACGTCGGCCGCGGGCAGGCTGGCGCTGGGTTCGTCCAGCACCAGCAGGCGCGCCTTGACCTCCAGCGCCCGGCCGATGGCCAGCAGCGACTTCTCGGCCCGCGTGAGCGAGAACACGCGGCGGCCCGGATCGATGTCGCAGCCCACGCGGGCCAGCACGCGCCGGGCCATCGCGTCGGCGGCACGCCAGTCCACCAGGCCATGCTTCCAGCCGAACAGGCGCGGGTAGCCCATGCCCAGCGCCACGTTCTCGGCCACCGTCATCCACTCGACCAGGCCGAGGTCCTGGTGGATGAAGGCCACCGGCTGGCGCAGCGGGTCGCGGCTGCGCCAGGCCGCTTCGGGCCGGCCGTCGAACAGCATCTGCCCGGCGTCGGCCGGGTAGATGCCGGCCAGCAGCTTGATCAGCGTGCTCTTGCCCGCGCCGTTCTCGCCCAGCAGCGCCAGCACCTCGCCGGCGTGGACCGACAGCGTGACCTCGTCGACCGCCTGCGTGCCGCCGAAGCGCTTGCTCACGCGCTCGAAGTGCAGCAGCGGCGTCGTCATGCCGTGGCCCCGCGCGTGTTGAGCACGATGCGGTAGAGCGAGGTGCTCGCGCAGATGAACAGCGCGTTGCCGCCGGCCCCGCCGAACACGAGGTTGCCGATCTTCTCGGGCACCGGGATGCGGGCGACGCGCGTGCCGTCCGGGTGGAAGACCTGCACGCTGTCGGCGCTGCTGGCGTAGACGAAGCCATGCACGTCGACACGGAAGCCGTCGACCAGGCCCGGCTCGACCACGGCAAACACGCGCGGGTTCGCCAGATCCTGCCCGCCCGGCACATCGAAGGCGACGAGATGGTGGTGGCCCGAGCCATCGCTGCGCAACGCGGCCGAGGTGTCGCTGACGTACAGCCGCTGCTCGTCGGGCGAGAAGGCCAGGCCGTTGGGCTCCTCGACGAAGTCGCTCACGATGCGCAGCGCGCGCGTGGCGGGGTCGAAGCGGAAGACGTAGTTGGCCGCGAGCTCGGGGTCGGCCTTGTGGCCTTCGCGGTCGGACACGATGCCGTAGGGCGGGTCGGTGAACCAGATGCTGCCGTCGCGCTTGACGACGATGTCGTTGGGCGAGTTGAGCCGCCGCCCCTGGTAGCGATCGACCACGAGCTCATCGCCCAACGGCCGGCCGTCGGCGTCCAGGCGCGTGCGCACGATGGCACGCCGCCCGTGCGAGCAGTGCAGCAGCGAGCCGTCGGCGCCCAGCACGTGGCCGTTGGTGAAGTCCACCGCGTCGCGCCAGACGCGCATGCCGCGCTCGGCGTGCCAGCACAGCATGCGGTCGTTGGGGATGTCGCTCCACAGCAGCTGCGCCGAGGGCTGCAGCCACACCGGCCCCTCACTCCAGGCGGCCCCGGAGCACAGGCGCTCCAGCGGCGAAGCGCCATCCGCCACGGCGGCGAAGCGCGGGTCGAGGAGCTGGACCGAGGACATGCCGCGAGTGTCACCGATAAGCTGATACCGGTAACTAGTAAATACCCAAACCCCGCGCCGCCCGGCAGGCCGTAACCTATGATGCAAGCGGTGGTGACCCTCGGCCTGCGCCGCGTGGCGCGCTGCCGAAACCGGTATCACTTGTTTGCCCGAAACGCTTGACGCAGAGGTTGCTTTGCCCGCTCGAAAGTCGCCCGTCCGCACGCCGTCCAAAGCCACGCCGGCGCCCGGCCGCGCGGCGCGCACGAGACCGGCCGAGGTCCAGGGCGCCGTCCGCGTGACGATGGCCGACATCGCGGCCCGCGTCGGCGTGTCCAAGATGACCGTCTCGCGCGCCCTCAGCCGCGAAGGCAGCAGCCGGCGCAGCACCAGCGAAGCGCTGCGCCAGCGCATCCTGCAAGCCTGCCAGGAGATGGGCTACGTCATCGACCAGACCGCAAGAACCTTCTCGTCCAAGCGTTCCGGCTTCGTCGCGGCCTTGGTGCCGGCGCTGAACAACTCCAACTTCTCCGACACCGCGCATGGGCTCACGGCCGCGCTGGAGAGCAGCGGCCTGCAGGTGCTGCTGGGCTACACCGACTACGACGCCGCCACCGAGGAGCGGCTGCTGCGCGCGATGCTCAGCCGCCGCCCGGAAGGCGTCGTCGTGACCGGCGGCACGCACACGCCGGCGGCGCGCAGGCTGCTCAAGGCCGCGGGCATTCCGGTGGTCGAAACCTGGGATCTGCCGGCGCCGCCGATCGAGCATTGCGTGGGCTTCTCCAACGCCGAGGCGGTGGCGCAGCTGGTGCGCCAGCTGCACGCCCAGGGCTATCGGCGCATCGCCTTCATCGGCGGCGTGCCGCAAAGCGATGCCCGCGGCGCCGACCGCAGGCGCGGCTTCGAGCGGGCGATGCACGAGCTGGGGCTGGACCCGACGCGACAGCTCAGCGTGGGCAACGCGCCGGTGTCGATGGATCACGGCGCCCAGGGCGTGGTGCACCTGCTCGACCGCTGGCCCGACACGCAAGCGCTGGTCTGCGTCTCGGATCACCCGGCCTTCGGCGCGATGTCGGAGTGCCAGCGGCGGGGCATCGCGGTGCCCGGCCGACTGGCCATCGCCGGCTTCGGCGGCTTCGAGGTCGGCGCCAACTGCCACCCGCGGCTGACCACCGTGGCCATCGACTGCTTCGGCATCGGCCGCGCGGCCGGCGAACTGCTGCAGCGCGCGATTGAAGCGGCGCGCGAGGACCGGCGGCTCGCGCCGGAGACCATCCTGATCCCGTTCCGCGTCGAGCTGCGCGGCAGCACTTGATCGAGGGCTCAGGCCGCCTCGGCCGCGAAGTCCAGCAGCACCTTCATCGCGCGCTTGCGGTCGCTCGCCAGCTCGAAGGCCTCGCGCGCCTGCGCCAGCGGGAAGGCGCCCGTGATCATCGGCCGCATGTCGACGCGGCCCTCGTTGATGAGTCGCACCGCCAGCGCAAACTCGGCGTGAAAGCGGAAGCTGCCCAGCAGCGCCAGCTCCTTGGCGACGATCACGTTCTGCGGCACGCTGACGTCGCCGCCGAGGCCCACCTGCACCACCACGCCGCGCGGACGCATGGCCTCCAGGCCGGCGCGCAGCGCGCGCTCGTTGCCGCTGCACTCGAACATCACGTCGAACGTGCCCTTGTCGGCGCTGAAGCGCTGCGTCCACTGCGGATCCTGCGCCGCATTGATCGTCACCTGCGCCCCCATCGCGCGCGCCACGGTCAGCGTCTCGTCGGTGAGATCCACCGCGGTCAGCTCGGCGGCACCGTGGATGCGCGCCGCCGCCACGGCCAGCGCGCCGATGGGCCCGCAGCCCGACACCAGCACGCGCTTGCCCAGCAGCGGCCCGGCCCGTTGCACGGCATGCAGCGCCACCGAGAACGGCTCGGCCAGCGCGGCGTGCTGCAGCGGCACGTGCGCGTCGACGCGCTCGCATTGCACCGCGTCGCACACCAGCAGGTTGCGGAAGGCGCCCTCGACGTGCGGATCGCGCATCGCGCTGCCGTAGAAGCGCATGTCCAGGCACTGGTTGGGCAGGCCTTCGAGGCAGTACATGCACGCGCCGCAGGGCCGGCTCGGGTTCACCGCCACCTTGTCGCCGGGCTGCACGCGCGTGACGCCGTCGGCCACGGCCAGCACGGTGCCGGCGACTTCATGCCCCAGGATCATCGGCCGCTTGATGCGCACCGTGCCGAAGCCGCCGTCGTGAAAGTAGTGCAGGTCCGAGCCGCAGATGCCGCCGTAACCCACCTGCACCACCACCTGCCCCGGTCCCGGCTCGCCGGCATCCTGCTCGACCACGCGCAGCTCGTCGGGGGCATGGATCACCAGGCAGGTGCAGCGAAGCCGCATCGGCACGCCATCGTCGGAACGATTGCCATCCGTCGTCGCCATGCTCGTCTCCAATCGCATCCGGGCCACGGGGCCTCGCCAAAAACGGGATCGGTAACTTTAAAGCCCGCCGATTGATTGAACATCCAGGGGAAGTACCAGCCGCCGGGTCGTAACGGGGTCGATACGATACCGATAACGGTTCACCGCCGGCGGCGGCCCCGGCGTCACCCCTCTTCTCGGCGAGGCTCCACTTGACGGCATCTCTGTTTGATCTGACGGGGCGCACGGCCTTGGTCACCGGCTCCAGCAAGGGTATCGGCTTTGCGCTGGCCGGGGCCTTGGCGTCGGCGGGTGCGCGCGTGGTGCTCAACGCGCGCGACGGCGCCCGCCTGGAGCAAGCGCGTGCCCGGCTGGCCGGCGCGGGCTTCCAGGTCCAGGCGCTGCCGTTCGACGTCACCGACGCCGAGGCGGTGCGCGTCGGCGTGGCTGCCATCGAGGCCGACATCGGCCCGATCGACATCCTGGTCAACAACGCCGGCATGCAGCATCGCGGGCCGTTTGCCGAGTTCCCGCTCGACGCCTGGCGGCGGCTGACGGCGACCAACGTGGACAGCGTGTTCTTCACCGGCCGCGAAGTGGCGCAGCGCATGATCCCGCGCGGCCGCGGCAAGATCATCAACGTGTGCTCGGTGCAAAGCGAGCTGGCGCGGCCCGACATCGCGCCCTACACCGCCACCAAGGGCGCGGTGAAGATGCTCACCAAGGGCATGGCGGTGGACCTGGGTCGCCATGGCATCCAGGTCAACGGCCTGGGGCCGGGCTACTTCAAGACCGAGCTGACGCAGGCGCTGGTGCAGGACGAGGCCTTCACCGCGTGGTTGTCCAAGCGCACGCCCGCCGGCCGCTGGGGCGAGGTGCATGAACTGGCCGGCGCGGCGATCTTCCTGGCCAGCGAGGCGTCGAGCTTCGTCAACGGCCACATCCTGTACGTCGACGGCGGCATCACGGCCGGGTTGTGAGCGTCGGCTGCACCCGCTTCAGATGGCGGTAGATCAGCCCGCGTGACACGCCCAGCCGGCGTGCCGCCAGCGAGACGTTGCCGCCGCAGGCCTGCAGCGTCTGCTGCACCAGGCGGTGGTCGGCGTCGTGCAGCGTCGAGCCGGGGCCCGGCGTGCCGGCCGGTGCGGCGGCCGGGCCTGGCGGCGGCGTGCCGCCGGCGGCGTCATCGGCCGCGTCGCCATCTGCCGCGTCACCATCTGCCGCGTCACCGTTGGCCGCAGCGCCTTCGAAGCGCTCGTGCCCGGCGCGCCGGCACAGGCTCCAGAGGCTCAACCCGCTGGGCAGGCGCAGGCGCTGCGGCGTGGCGGCGGCGCAGGCGGCGTGCAGCGCGGCCAGGCTCAGGCCCAGCAGCGCCTCGCTGGCCAGGCCGGCGGGCGCGGCCCAGGCCGAGTGCTGGCCCAGCAGCGCGGCCGCGGCGCCGTTGAGCCATTCGACGCGGCCCTCCTCGTCGATGCCGATCAGCCCGGCCCAGGGGCCCAGCAGCAGCGCCGCGTCGAGCTGCAGGCGCACGACGATGCGCTCGGGCGAGCCGGCGCGCGACTGCGCGCACAGCAGCCGGTTCTCGATGCCGCGCGCATAACGCTCCACCAGCATGGCGGCGTCGAAGCCGAAGGAGCGGCCTTCGCTGCTGAGGTCCAGCACGGCCACCAGGCGCCCGGCGGCGTCGCGTACCGGGGCCGCGGCGCACTGCACGCCGTGCACCGCGTGCGCGAAGTGCTCGGCGCCTTCGACCTTGACGACGCGGCCGACGTGGGCCGCGACGCCCGGCGCCGTGGTGCCCACCGCGGCTTCGGACAGGTTGACGCCCACGCGCGCGGCCAGGTTCATCACCGGCGTCTCGGCGTGGCCGGGCCGCCAGGTGCTGTGCATCACCACGCCCTGCGCGTCGAGCAGCAGCGCCGCCGCCGAGGTGCCGACCAGCGCGCGCTGCAGCTGCGCCATCTCGGCCGCCGCCACCTGCAGCAGCAGCCGGTTGCGCATCAGCACGCTGTGCACGCGGCTGGCGGTGACGGGCTCGAAGACCACCGGCCGCTCGGGCTGCTGGTGCTGCTGCAGGCAGCGCATCCACGACTGGATCACCGCCTCGCTGACCAGGCCGGTCGGGCGCTCGCCCTGCTCGAAGAAGCGCTGTCGCGCCAGCGACAGCCGCTGCTCGGGCGTGTTGAAGAAGGGGCTGCTGCTGATCGGCGACACGGCGGCCAGTGTGTTGATTCGGAACAAAACGGCATCGGGGGAATCCCGGTCTCGGCGCCGGCGCGGCGGCTGTCGATCATCGCGACAGCCACCACGACGAGGAGACACCGATGCGCCTGTCATCTCTTGCCGCCCTGCTGCTGGGCGCCGCCGGCCTGGCCTGCCAGGCGGCGGGCCCCGCGGCGCCGGCCGCCGCGGCCAAGGGCTCGCCCGAACACATCCGCGCCGCCACCGCCAAGATCGACGGCCATGCCATCACCGCCAACGGCCGCAGCGCGCAGGACTGGCTGAGCCACGGGCTGGACTACCGCGAGCAGCGCTTCTCCGCGCTCAAGCAGATCGACGCCGGCAACGTGCAGCGCCTGGGCCTGGCCTGGTCGTACGACCTCGAGAGCAACCGCGGCGTCGAGGCCACGCCGCTGGTGGTGGACGGCATCATGTACGTCACCGCCTCGTGGAGCGTGGTGCATGCCATCGACGTGCGCAGCGGCAAGCGGCTGTGGACCTACGACCCGCAGGTCGACCGCGCCATCGGCTACAAGGGCTGCTGCGACGTGGTCAACCGCGGCGTGGCGCTGTACCAGGGCAAGGTCTTCGTCGCCGCGTACGACGGCCGGCTGATCGCGCTTGACGCCGCCAGCGGCGCCAAGGTGTGGGAGGTCGACACCATCGTCGACCACAAGTTCAGCTACACCATCACCGGCGCGCCGCGCGTCTTCAAGGGCAAGGTGGTCATCGGCAACGGCGGCGCCGAGTACGGCGTGCGCGGCTACGTCAGCGCCTACGACGCCGCCAGCGGCGCGCTGAAGTGGCGCTGGTTCACCGTGCCGGGCGACCCCGGCAAGCCGTTCGAGAACGAGGCGATGGCGCGCGCCGCCAAGACCTGGGACCCGGCCGGCAAGTGGTGGCAGTTCGGCGGCGGCGGCACCGCCTGGGACTCGCTGACCTTCGACCCCGAGCTCAACCTGATGTACGTGGGCGTCGGCAACGGCAGCCCCTGGTCGCGTAACCAGCGCAGCCCGGCCGGCGGCGACAACCTGTACCTGGCCTCGATCGTCGCGCTCAACCCCGACACCGGGCAGTACGTGTGGCACTACCAGGAGACGCCGGGCGACAACTGGGACTTCACGTCCACCCAGCAGATGATCCTGGCCGACCTCAAGATCGACGGCCAGCCGCGCAAGGTGATCCTGCACGCGCCCAAGAACGGCTTCTTCTTCGTGATCGACCGCAAGACCGGGCAGTTCATCTCGGCCAAGAACTTCGCCGACGTCAACTGGGCCACCGGCTACGACACCAAGGGCCGGCCGCTGGAGACCGAGATCGCCCGCAACGGCGAGCGCCCGCGCGAGGTGATCCCCAGCCCCTTCGGCGCCCACAACTGGCAGCCGATGTCGTTCAACCCGCAGACCGGGCTCGTCTACCTGCCGGTGCAGGGCGTGCCCCTGACGCTGATGGACGACAAGGAGTGGAAGTTCAACGCCGCCAACGTGCTGGAGCCGCACAGCAACATCGGCTGGAACCTGGCCACCTTCGTCAACGCGCAGCCGCCCACCAGCAAGCCCTTCGGCCGCCTGGTGGCCTGGGACCCGGTGGCGCAGAAGGAAGTCTGGCGCCAGGACTACGTCGGCCCCTGGAACGGCGGCACGCTGACGACGGCCGGCAACCTGGTCTTCCAGGGCACGGCCGACGGCCGCTTCGTCGCCTACGACGCCAAGACCGGCGCCAAGCTGTGGGAGACGGCCACCGGCACCGGCGTGGTCGCCGGGCCCGTGACGTACCAGGTTGACGGCAAGCAGTACGTCTCGGTGGCGGTCGGCTGGGGCGGCGTCTACGGCCTGTCGGCGCGCCAAAGCGACCGCAACGGCCCGGGCACGGTCTACACCTTCGTGCTCGACGGCAAGGCTGCGCCGCCGGCCTTCGTGCCCTACCAGCAGAACGCGCTGCTGGCCGGCGTCAGCTACGACCCCAAGCTGGTGGAGGCCGGCACCGCGGTCTACGTCAGCAACTGCGCCTTCTGCCACGGCGTGCCCGGCGTCGACCGCGGCGGCAACATCCCGAACCTGGGCTACTCGAAGCCCGAGACCATTGCCAACATCGGGCGCTGGCTGTTCGACGGCGCCGCCAAGGCGCGCGGCATGCCCGACTTCAGCGGCAAGCTCAAGCCCGAGGACGCGGACAAGCTCAAGGCCTTCATCCAGGGCACGGCGGACGCGATCAGGCCCAAGTAGCGACAGTGCCCCGCGAGGCCGCGCAGCAGCCGCATCCGGCAAACCCCCGTTGCCCCAGCATGCACTCCAGTGCATGCTGCCGGGTGATGCCAACCCTTGCGGAGACCCGTGTGACTGCGACCTTCAAGCTTGCCCTGCCTGCCCTCGCGCTGGCCGCCCTGATGACCACCGCCCAGGCCCAGCAGGCGCCGCTGAAGGTGGGGCTGATGCTGCCGGCCAGCGGCACCTATACCGCGTTGGGCGACGCCATCGAGAAAGGCTTCAAGCTCTACGTGCAGGAGCATGGCGGCAAGCTCGGCGGGCGCGAGATCCAGTACTTCAAGGTCGACGACGAGAGCGACCCGTCCAAGGCCGCCGACAACGTCAACAAGCTGATCAAGCGCGACCAGGTCGACGTGCTGGTGGGCACGGTGCACAGCGGCGTGGCGCTGGCGATGGCGCGCGCGGCCAAGGAAAGCAACACGCTGCTGATCGTGCCCAATGCCGGCGCCGACGCCATCACCGGCCCGCAGTGCGCGTCCAACATCTTCCGCACCAGCTTCAGCAACTGGCAGCCGGGCTACGCCGCCGGCGTGGTGGCCGCGGCCAAGGGCTACAAGCGCGCGATGACCATCACCTGGAACTACGCCGCCGGCACCGAGACGGTCAAGGGCTTCACCGAAGGCTTCGAGAAGGGCGGCGGCAAGGTCATCAAGGACCTCAGCCTGCCGTTCCCCAACGTCGAGTTCCAGGCCCTGCTGACCGAGATCGCGGCGCAAAAGCCCGACGTGGTGTTCGCCTTCTTCGCCGGCGGCGCGGCGTCCAAGTTCCTGAAGGATTACGACGCCGCCGGACTCAAGAAGACCGTCCCGCTGGTGGCCAGCGGTTTCCTGACCGACGGCACGCTGGAAGCCGCCGGCGCCAGCGGCCAGGGCGTGCTGAGCACGCTGCACTACGCCGACAACCTGGACACGCCGCGCAACAACGCCTTCCGCAAGAACTACGCGCTGGCCTACAAGTCCAACGCCGACGTCTACGCGGTGCAGGGCTACGACGCGGCGCAGCTGCTGGCCGTCGGCCTCAATGCGGTGAAGGGCGACTTCAAGCAGCGCGACGCGATGGTGGCCGCGATGAGCAAGGCGCGCATCGACAGCCCGCGCGGCGTCTTCACGCTGAACCCGCAGCACAACCCGGTGCAGGACATGTTCCTGCGCGAGGCCAAGGGCGACAACAACGAGATGCGCAGCGTCGCCGTCAAGGCCCTGGCCGACCCGGGCCGCGGCTGCCGCCTGTAGGCGCCGACAGCGCGCCCGCGGCCCTGTCGAGAAGGAAGAAGGGCCGCCCCGCGGGGGGACGCACAATGGCGCGTTGCCCCTTTTTGCATTTTTCGCCGGAGTTGCCGCTCATGTTCCGCTCGAAGCCTTTCCCGCGCCGCCGCGCGCTGACCGCCGCCCTCAGCGCTGCCGCCGTCGGCCTGCCGCTGCTCACGCTGGGCAGCGCCGCCCAGGCCCAGGGTGCTGCCGCCTGGCCGACGCGGCCGCTGCGCATCCTGGTGGGCTTTCCGCCCGGCTCCACGCCCGACGTTGCCGCACGCATCCTGGCCGACAGCCTGGGCAAGCGCCTGGGCCAGACCGTGGTGGTGGAAAACCGCGCCGGCGCCAGCGGCAACATCGCCGCCGACCTGGTGGCCAAGGCCACCGACGATCACACGCTGGGCGTGGTGATCAACGGCAACCTCACCTCGGCCAAGCAGCTCAACCCCAAGCTGCCCTTCGACCCGGCCAAGGACTTCAGCCTGATCTCGCTGCTGACCACCGCGCCGCTGGTGCTGGTGGCGCCGCCCAACCTGCCCTCGGGGCACGACTTCTTCCTGGCCGCGCGCAACGCGGGGTCGAAGTGGAACTACGGCTCGGTCGGCATCGGATCGGTGGGCCACCTGGGCATGGAGTACCTCAAGCTGCGCGCCGGCAACTTCGACGCCGTGCACGTGCCCTACAACGGCAACCCGGCCGTGATCACCGCGCTGATCCAGGGCCAGGTGCAGATGGCGCTGGTCCCGCCGGGTCTGGCGCTGCCGCAGATCAGGGCCGGCAGGCTCAAGTCGATCGGCCTGACCGCCGGCCGCAGCACGCTGGCGCCCGAGCTGTCGTCGCTGCGCGATGCCGGCGTCAACAACTTCGACCTCGAGGTCTGGACCGCGCTGGTCGGCCCGGCCAGCTTGAGCCGCGCCGCCCAGGACCGCCTGGCGCGCGAAGTGCCCGCCGCGCTGCGCGAGCCCGAGGTGCGCCAGCGCCTGTTCAACGCCGGCTGGGCGGCGCAAGGCACGGCGCCGGAGGCGCTGAAGCTGCGCGTCAGGAACGAAGCGGCGATCCTCGGCGGCATCATCGCGATGCGCGGCATCAAGGCTGAATGACGCCAGTCACTGAAGCGGCACGCCAGACCGAGACCTACGCCGAGGTCGACGTCTGCGTGCTCGGCGGCGGCCCCGCGGGGCTGGCCGCGGCGGTCAGCGCCGCGCGCGGCGGCGCGCGCACGCTGCTCGTCGAGCGTTACGGTTTCCTCGGCGGCATGGGCACGGCCGGCGGCGTCACCAACTTCGCCGGGCTCTACGGCCGGCGCGGCGGGCAGATGCAGCCGCTGGTGCGCGGCGTGGTCGACGAGCTGCTCGAGCGCATCGACACCTTGGGCGGCCTCAACGCGCCGCAGGACGGGCTGCAGGGCCGCATCCGCGTGCGCAGCTACGACGTGGCGGCCTACAAGTGCGCCGCCGACCAGTGGCTGCTGGCCGCCGGCGTGGCGCTGCTGTTCCACGCGCTGGCGGTCGGCGCGGTGATGGACGGCGGGCGCATCGCCGCGCTGCTGGTCGAGACGCGCTCGGGCCGGCGCGCCATCCGCGCGCGCGAGTTCATCGACGCCTCGGGCGACGCCGACCTCGCGCACTTTTCCGGCGTGCCCTACGAGCTGGGCGACGGCCACGGCGGCGCGCTGTTCCCGAGCACCATGTTCCGCGTCGGCAACGTCGACGCCGAGCGCGCCCGCGCCGCGATCGGCGAGTTCAAGGCCATCGACGCGCTGATGGCGAAGGCTGCCGGCCGCTACCGCTTTCCGCGCCAGGGGGCGATCCTGCGGCCGCAGCGCAACCCGCGCGAATGGCGCGCCAACGTCACCCAACTAGCCAACGATTCAGGTCAGGCGGTGGACGCCACCGATGCACGCCAGCTCAGCGCCGCCGAGGTCGAAGGCCGGCGCCAGATCGTCGAGTACCTGCGCTTCCTGCGCGCCGAGGTGCCCGGCTTCGAGGCCGCCGAGATCAGCGAGATCGCGCCCCAAGTTGGGATCCGCGAATCGCGCCGCATCACGGGCGCCTACCGGCTGAGCGGCGACGACGTGATCGACGGCGCGCGCTTCGATGACGCGATCGGCCTCAACGCCTGGCCCTGCGAGCGCCACGAGGCCGGCCGCATCGAATGGAGCTTTGCGCGCGACGCCGACAACGCCTACAACCAGCTGCCCTGGCGCATGCTGCTGCCGCTGAACGTGGCCAACCTGCTGGTGGCCGGCCGCTGCGCGTCGATGGAGCACCTGGGCCAGAGCGCCGCGCGCGCCAGCGGCGCCTGCTTCGTGATGGGCCAGGCCGCGGGGTCCGCGGCGGCGCTGCGCGTGGCGGGGCGCTTCAGCATCGAGGCGCTGCAGCAGCAGTTGCGGCGCGACGGCGCCGAGCTGGACTCAGAACGCCCCTGAAGCCAGCCAGCGCTCGATCTGCGGCCGGCGGTCGTTGCCCCAGAAGGGCTCGCCATCGACGATGAAGAAGGGCGCGCCGAAAACGCCGGCGGCGATGGCGGCCTCGTTGGCGCGCTTCAGGCGGTCTTTCCAAACGGGATCGTTCCAGACGCGCTCGGCCTCGGCGGGGTCGATGCCGGCCTCGGCCGCCACGGCCTTCAGCGTGGCGGCGTCGTTGAGCGGCAGGCCGCGCTGGAAGACGGCGCGCAACCCGGCGTGGGCCCAGGCCGCGGCCGCGGCTTCGCCACGGCTGTCCTTCAGCCACCAGAAGATCCGCGCGGCGTTCTGCGTCGCGATCGGGAACGGGTCGGGCAGGCGATAGACCAGGCCGTGGAAGCGCGCCGAGCGCGCGAAGTCGCGCACCGAGTACTCGCGCTTAATCGGGTACGAGACGGGGCTCTTCAGCTCCGCGGCCTGGAAGGTCACGCCCAGCAGGATGGCGTGGCGCTCGACCGCGCGGCCATGCTGCGCGGCCAGCGGGTCCAGCCACTCGTTGGCAATGTAGGAGTAGGGCGACGAGAAGTCGAAGTAGAAGCGGATCGGTGTGCTCATGGCCGACGATAGGCGTGACGCGGCCCGGCTGTCCATCGGGCCCTACACTGGCGCCATGCAGGTCCAATGGCTGGGCCGCCAGCCCTATGCGGGGATCGAGGCGGCGATGCGCGACTTCACGGCGGCGCGGGGCCCCGGGACGGCCGACGAGCTGTGGCTGGTCGAGCACGATCCGGTGTTCACGCAGGGCCTGGCCGGCCGCGCCGAGCACGTGCTGGGCGCCGGCGACATCCCGGTGGTGCAGACCCAGCGCGGCGGCCAGGTCACTTACCACGGGCCGGGACAGGTCACCGCGTATCCGCTGGTCGACATGGGCCGCCTGGGCATCTACGTCAAGGAGTACGTCTACCGGCTGGAAGAAGCGGTGCTGCGCACGCTGGCGGCCTACGCCGTCACCGGCCACCGCGTGCGCGGCGCGCCGGGCATCTACGTGCGCCTGGCCGATCCTTTCGACCACGCAGCGCTGCCGCCGGCCGCAGCCGGGCAGGATCCCTTCGCCGGCCTCGGCAAGATCGCCGCGCTCGGCATCAAGGTGACGCGGCACTGCGCCTACCACGGGCTGGCGCTCAACGTCGCGATGGACCTGGCGCCCTACCTGCGCATCAACCCCTGCGGCTATGCCGGGCTGCCGACGGTGGACCTGCGCAGCCTGGGCGTGCAGGCCGAATGGGGCGAGGCCGCCGAGCGCCTGGCCGGCGAACTGCAGCGGCTGCTGGCCCGCTGACGCGCCCCGCCTGCCGCCGGTCTCGCCACCCCTTGGCCGACGCGCTCAGCGGCGCCGGCGGGCCGTTCTGGGCGGCGGCGGAACGCGGTGGAAAATGCGGCGGTGATGCCGGATGCTCAGCAGCCATCGCCTGTCCGCGACGGCGCCGCGGGGGCGCGCCCGCCAGCGCCGTTGCGCCGCTTGCAGGCCGCCACGCTGGCGCTGTGCATGCTGTTGTTCGCCGGCGTGGTCGCGGCCGGCTGGCCCGACCTGGTGTTTGCACTGGCGCTGGAACACTCGCCGCTGGCCTGGTTGCAGACCATGCTGCTGGTCGCCTGCGCCACCGCGGCGGCGCTGTGTGCCGGCGTGCAAGGTGGCGGCCCGTCGCGCGGCTGGACGCTGGTGTGCCTGCTGTTGCTGGCGGCCGCCATCGACGACCGGTTCATGGGCCACGAACGCGTGCAGGCCTGGGCGGCGCAGCGCATCGGCGAGGCCCCGGCGGCGCTGTGGTGGACGCAGCGGCTGACGCTGGCCTACCTGCCCATCGCCGGGTCGGCGCTGTGGTGGCTTCGCCGCGTGATGGACGCGCGCGCCTGGCGCTGGTGCCTGGGCGCGCTGGGTGTGGGCGTGGTGGCGCTGCTGATGGATGCGGCCTTCGACGCCGCCGGCCCGCAGGTGATCGAGGAAACGCTGGAATACGCGGCCGAGGCGCTGATGCTGACCGGCCTGCTCAGCGAAGCGCACATTCGGGCGAACCGGCTGCGCTGATGCGCCGCATGTCGCCGGCGCCCGGCTGCGCCAGCTGCACATAGCTGCCCCAGAGCTCGCCGAAGCGGCGCGCCACCACGTGCAGCGCCGGCAGGCGGCCGTCGGGCCAGGAGACCTCCAGGCGGCTGGAACGGCGCGCGCCCAGGCCCGGCACCTGGCCTTCGGGTTCCGGCGGCGGCGCGATGCGCCGCACCTGCGCCGCGCGGCCGCTGGCCTCGTCGGGCAGGAACAGCACGGCCCACACGGCGGGCTGGCTGTCGCCGGCCAGCTGCAGCTCGGTGTAGCCGAGCGCACAGTCGCTGCGGTAGCGCAGTGCCGTCAGCGTGGCCGGCAACAGTTGCTGCGGCGTGAGCAGCCACACCGGCAGTTGCAGCTCCATGTGGAGCGGCGGCGCGCCGAACGCGTTGGCCGACGCGTCGTCCAGCCGCAGCCGCACCGCGACGCCGCGCGAGCGCGCCAGCTCCCACAGCGCCATGCCGTTGCCGATGGCCAGCCGGATGCGCGTGTGCCCGCCTTCGCGGCGGTAGTCGGCCACGCCGTCGCGCACCGCCGGGCCGGCCCACACCGCCGGTTGCGCCCAGTTCGTCTGGTCGCCGTACGCCTGCGGCACGCTGTCCAGCCAGGTGCCGGTGGGCAAGGGCTGGTCCAGGCGCCGCGCCGGCAGGCTCGCGCTCGCGACCTGGCGCCGCAGCGCGGCCAGCAGCCACGGCGGCATCGGCCCGTCGATGGTCGGGAAGGACAGCGACAGGCCGTCGCTCAGCAGCACCGCGGTCGGCATCGCGATGGCCGGCCCTGCGAGGTCGGCCTGTTGCAGCAGCGTGGGGCCGTCGAGCAGCCGCACGCGCGCCAGCAGCGCCTCGCGTGCTTCGGCCGCCCAGGCTGCGTCGGCACGGCGCGCGGCAGCGCCATCGGCAGCGGCGGCGCGCGGCGACGGCAGCAGCGCGGCATCCACCCAGCGCTGCCGCGCCTGCTGAAGTCGTTCGTTGGGATCGGCGGGCGCGGCCTGCGCCAGCGCCGGCGGGGCGCCGACGGCAAGGGCGAGGGTGAGGGCGAGGGCCGGCAGCCACGGCCAACGGTGGCCGCTCATGTGCAGGTCTTCACCGCATAACGGGACAATTGTTGCCAACGGCCGTCGATGTTGGCTTCGAGCACGTACTCGTCGTTGGCGTACCAGCCGGCCACGGTTCGGTAGCCCACCTTGCGCGGCAGCGGCGCCCGGCTCACCGCCTTGTCGGTGGAGATCAGCACCCGCAGGTCGGGCACGCCGTCGCCATCGAGGTCCACCGTCAGCGTCTGCCGGTCGGTGAGCGTGTTCTCGAACAGGTCGATCAGCGGCGCCAGGAAGCGGCGGCGCTGCACGCTGACGCGGGCACGCGACGGGTCCAGCGCCGCGCTGCTGGCAAACACCGCCAGCGGCGCGCCGGTCATGGACCGCGGCAGCGTGCCTTCGACCTGCGTGCCTTCGGGCGTCTCACCGGCACAGGCGCCGCCCGAATACACCGCCTTGCGGATCGTGGCCGGTTGCAGGCCTGTTTCGGTGACGGCCCACGCGGCCAGGCGCGTTTCCAGGCGCAGCGTTTCGATGCCGCCCTGCGCCGCCGGCTGGGCCTGCGCCAGTTCGTGCCCGCTGCCCGTGAGCACGCCGAAGCTCGCCTTGACCGCCACGCGCTGCGCCTTGGCCATTTCGAAAACGCCGGCCAGCGAGGCCACGTCGCCGCCGTCGAAGGCGATGACGTACGGCGCGCCTTCGCCCGGCGGCGCCTTGCGGCGTTCGGCCAAGGGCCCGCCGGCCCAGCCGATGGCCCAGCGGCCTTGCGAGAAATACGACGGCGACAGGCCCGCGCTGGCCGTTGCAGCGGGTACGCCCAACTGCGCGTTCGCCCGCGCCTGGCGCTGCTGCAGCAGGCTCGACAGGTCGCCCAGCACCGAAGCCCGCAAGGGCTCGCGTGCGTCGCTGGCGAAGTCGGCGCTGAACGGGCGCTGCAGCGCCGGCAGCATGGCCACGCGCGCCGCCAGCCAGGCCCGCAGCGGCGCTTGCTCGGGCTTCACGTCCTCGCCCAGCGAGTCGTGCAACTGCTGCTGCAGCAGCGTGACGTCGCGGTAGGTGTAAAGCGATGGCGACCAGGCCATGTGGCGGTCGGCCTGCTGCATCAGCTGCTCCAGCAGGCGCTGCACCTCGGCCGGGTGGCGCTCGATGCCCTGGGTCCAGCTGATCAACGCCATCCCCGGCGTCTGCGCCAGCCGCAGCAGCGCCAGCGCGGCCTCGGCGGCGTCGGCTTCGATCTGCGCGCGCGTGGCCGGCGGCATCTGAACGGCCTGCGCCGCCTGCGCCCCCGGCCACGCCAGCCATGGCGTCGACATCAACAGGGCGCTGGCGGCCCAACGGCGCAGGGGCATGCGTGGTCTCACGACGACAAAGTGTAGGCGCACGCCGCGCCGGGTCAGGCATGGACCATCCGGCGCGGGGCACGCGCGCTGGCTACACTGTTGGCCCCCCATTCGCAGCCCGGCCTTCGCGATGACCAGCCCCACCCCCGCCGCCTACGACCCCAGCGCCAAGCAGAAGTCGCAGGCCAAGACCTCGCGCATCCCGATCAAGGTGGTGCCCGCCGAGGTGCTGAAGAAGCCGGAGTGGATCCGCGTCAAGGCCGGCAGCCCGAGCACGCGCTTCTACGAGATCAAGCAGATCCTGCGCGAGCACAAGCTGCACACCGTCTGCGAGGAAGCGAGCTGCCCCAACATCGGCGAGTGCTTCGGCAAGGGCACCGCCACCTTCATGATCATGGGCGACAAGTGCACGCGCCGCTGCCCCTTCTGCGACGTGGGCCACGGCCGCCCCGACCCGCTGGATGCCGACGAGCCGTTGAACCTGGCGCGCACGATCGCCGCGCTCAAGCTCAAGTACGTGGTCATCACCAGCGTCGACCGCGACGACCTGCGCGACGGCGGCGCCGCGCACTTCGTGGCCTGCATCGAAAAGACGCGCGAACTCTCGCCGGCCACGCAGATCGAGATCCTGGTGCCCGACTTCCGCGGCCGCGACGACCGCGCGCTCGGCATCCTGAAGGCCGCGCCGCCCGACGTGATGAACCACAACCTGGAGACCATCCCGCGCCTGTACAAGGAGGCACGACCGGGCTCCGACTACCAGTTCTCGCTGAGCCTGCTGAGCAAGTTCAAGCAGCAGGTGAGCGGCGTGCCCACCAAGAGCGGGCTGATGGTGGGCCTGGGCGAGACCGACGACGAGATCCTGGCCGTGATGCGCGACATGCGCGCGCACGACATCGACATGCTCACCATCGGCCAGTACCTCGCGCCCAGCGGCCACCACCTGCCGGTGCGCCGCTACGTGCATCCGGACACTTTCAAAATGTTCGAGCGCGAGGCCGCCGCGATGGGCTTCAGCCACGCCGCGGTGGGCGCGATGGTGCGCAGCAGCTACCACGCCGATCAGCAGGCGCATGCGGCGGGTGTGATCTAGGTCCGGCCGACGGCCGGGGTGCCCGCCGACAGCGTGCGCTTGTTCGCAACACGGCCGCGGGCCGCTGCCTATACTGGGTTCACCGCTCATCGCCTGGCAGCCCTGAGCGGCGCATCAGAAGCGACGACTTCGGGGCCCCCAGTGCGGGCCCCGTTTTTTTGCGCTTGAACGCCGTCAACGAAGGCCGCGGCGCGCTCGCGGCGGTCGGTCAGCGTGACGCCGCCGCAGCGGCAGCCCGCCGTCCAGCCAGCCGGCCAGCGCTGGTTACGGGCTGGTCGGCTCCACGCCCAGCACCCGCGCCCGGCCCTTGCGCTTGGCCAGCAGCAGCGCGCGGTCGGCTGCGCGCAGCAGGGCGCCGATGTCGCCAGGCTCCGTGTGGCTGTCGCAGACGCCGGCGCTGAAGCTCAGGCTTTCCAGGCGCAGCCCCGGCAGTTCCAGGCTGGACGTGCGCCAGCGCTGCAGCAGCCGCTCCACCAGTCGGCACGCGGCATCCACCGGCGTGGCCGGCAGCAGCAGGCAGAACTCCTCGCCACCCCAGCGGCACACCAGGTCGCTGGCCCGCGCCTCGCCGGCCAGCACCTGGCCAAAGGCGCGCAGCAAGCGGTCACCCACTTCGTGGCCATGCAAGTCGTTGACGGACTTGAAGTGGTCGAGGTCGACGATCACCGCGGCCAGCGCCTGGCCGTCGCGCCGCGCCTGCGCCAGCAGCGGTGGCGCGGCGTCGTTGAAGTGGCGGCGGTTGAAGAGGCCGGTCAGCGCGTCGCGCGTGGCCTGCTCGCGCAACGCGTCGCGCAGCTCTTCCACCTCGCGCACCTTGCGCTGCAACTGCAGGTTGATGGCGGTCAGCTCGGCCGCCGCGCGCTCGGTCTTGACGCGGCGCGACTCCTGCTCGCGCAGCTGACGCTGCAGCCGCGCCAGCTCGGTCTGCAGCGCCGCGGCCTGGTAGCGGGCGCGCGAGGCGGCGGCCGCGCGCTCGGCCTGCACGCGGCTGGCCGCCTTCAGCAGCAGCAACGCCTCGTCCAGCGAGCCCTGGCGCTCGGCCAGGTCGGCCAGTAACTGCAGGCCGTGGTGGCGGATGCGTGGGCTCAAGGGGTCGTCGGCCAGCGGCTGCAGCAGCCGCTCGCGGCAGGGCGCCAGTGTGGCCGCGGCGGCGGCGAGGTCGCCGTCGGCCAGCGCCAGCAGGCTGCGCGCTTGCGCCAGTTCGTGCGCCTCGTCGGCGATCCACTCGTGGTGCGACGCCTCGGCGGCGGCGATCAGCGCGCGGCCGCGCTCCGCCTCGCCGGCACGCAGCGCCACCACGGCCAGGATCTCGAAGCAGGCGGCGTTGCGGCCGCGGCCCTGCTCGTCGTCGGGCATCGTGCAGATCTCGTCGACGACGGGCAGCGCGTCGCGCGCGCGGCCCAGCTCCATCAGCGCGATCGCGCGGTTGATCAGCAGCGCGGCCAGCAGCCGCGGGTTGTCCATGCTGCGGCAGCGCTCCAGGCCTTCTTCGAGCTGGGCCAGCGCCGCGTCGAAGTCGGCCAACTGGATCAGTTCGTGGCCCAGGTTGCAGTGCAGCGCCACCTCGAAGCCGGGCGCGCGGGTGGCCGGGGTGTCGCGCAGCGCGGCGTACATGTAGGCGAAGGCCTGCTCCGAATCGCCCAGTGACGACAGGCAGCCGGCCAGCGCGTTGAGCAGCAGGCCGCGCTGCTCGCCGCGCAGGCTTTGCAGGCCTTCGTCGCGCAGCACCAGCAAGCGCCGGTAGGCCTGCTGCAGCCGGCCCTGGCGCCACCAGGCGCGGGCGATGCCGGTCTCGGCGAGGATCTGCCCTTCGCGCTGGCCGATCGCGGCGAAGGCGGCGCTGGCCTGTTGCAGCGTTTCGATCGCCGCCGCCGGCGTGGCCAGGTTCAGGCGGTTGAAGCCCAGCACCAGCAGCGCCCAGGCGCGGCCCGGCGGGTCGGCGTCGCCGGCCAGGGCCAGCGCCTGCTCGGCCTCGGCCACCGAGCGGCGGCTGTCGCATTGCAGGCGCATCCAGGCCCGGCGGGCCAGGCGCAGGGCCGGGCTGCTGTCGGCAGGGGCGTGCAGCGGGGGCATGGCCTTCGATTATCGAGGCCTGGCTGACGCCGGCCCGACCGGCCGCGGGCCCGCTGCCGTTACATGCTGCGCCGGTACTGCCCGCCCACCTCGAACAGCGCGCTGGTGATCTGGCCCAGGCTGCAGCAGCGCACCGCGTCCATCAGCACCGCGAAGACGTTCTGGTTGGCGATCACCGCCTGCTGCAATCGCTGCAGCATCGCCGGCGCCTCGGCGGCGTGCCGCTGGTGGAAGTCGTGCAGGCGCTGCAGCTGGCTCTGCTTTTCGTCCTCGGTGCTGCGCGCCAGCTCGATGTGCTCGGGCACCGGGTCGCCGTGCGGGTTGCGGAAGGTGTTGACGCCGATGATGGGGTACTCGCCGGTGTGCTTGAGCATCTCGTAGTGCAGGCTCTCCTCCTGGATCTTGCTGCGCTGGTAGCCGGTCTCCATCGCGCCCAGCACGCCGCCACGCTCGGCGATCTTCTCGAACTCGGCCAGCACCGCTTCTTCGACCAGTTCGGTCAGCTCGTCGATGATGAAGGCGCCCTGGTTGGGGTTCTCGTTCTTGGCCAGCCCCCATTCGCGGTTGATCACGAGCTGGATCGCCATGGCGCGGCGCACGCTCTCTTCGGTGGGCGTGGTGATCGCCTCGTCGTAGGCGTTGGTGTGCAGGCTGTTGCAGTTGTCGTAGATCGCGATCAGCGCCTGCAGCGTGGTGCGGATGTCGTTGAAGGCGATCTCCTGCGCGTGCAGGCTGCGGCCGCTGGTCTGGACGTGGTACTTCAGCTTCTGGCTGCGCTCGTTGGCGCCGTAGCGCTCGCGCATCGCGACCGCCCAGATGCGGCGCGCCACGCGGCCGAGCACGGTGTACTCCGGGTCCATGCCGTTGCTGAAGAAGAAGCTCAGGTTGGGCGCGAAGTCGTCGATGTGCATGCCGCGCGCGAGGTAGGCCTCCACGAAGGTGAAGCCGTTGGACAGCGTGAAGGCGAGCTGGCTGATCGGGTTGGCGCCGGCCTCGGCGATGTGATAACCGCTGATCGAGACGGAGTAGAAGTTGCGCACGTCGTGGTGCACGAAGTACTCGGCGATGTCGCCCATCACCTTGAGGCTGAACTCGGTGGAGAAGATGCAGGTGTTCTGGCCCTGGTCTTCCTTCAGGATGTCGGCCTGCACGGTGCCGCGCACGTTGGCCAGCGTCCAGGCGCGGATCTTCTGCGCCTCGTCGTCGGTGGGCTCGCGGTTGTTGTCGGTGCTGAACTTGTCGAGCTGCTGGTCGATCGCCGCGTTCATGAACATCGCCAGGATGCTGGGCGCGGGGCCGTTGATCGTCATGCTGACCGAGGTGCTGGGGTTGCACAGGTCGAAGCCCGAGTACAGCACCTTCAGGTCGTCCAGCGTCGCGATGCTGACGCCCGAGTTGCCCACCTTGCCGTAGATGTCGGGCCTGAGGTCGGGGTCGTTGCCGTACAGCGTGACCGAGTCGAAGGCGGTGGACAGCCGCTTGGCCGGCATGCCCTCGCTCACCAGCTTGAAGCGGCGGTTGGTGCGGAAGGCGTCGCCCTCGCCGGCGAACATGCGCGTCGGGTCCTCGTTCTCGCGCTTGAATGCGAACACGCCGGCGGTGTACGGAAAGCTGCCTGGCACGTTCTCCAGCAGCAGCCACTTCAGCAACTCGCCGTGGTCTTCGTAGGCCGGCAGCGCCACCTTGCGGATCTTGTTGCCCGACAGCGTGGTGTGGACCAGCGCGGTGCGGATCTCCTTGTCGCGGATCTTCACGACGTACTCGTCGCCGGCGTAAGCCTTTTGCATCTCGGGCCACATCGCCAGCAGCTTCTTGGCCTGCGGGTCGAGCTTGGCGTCGCGCTCGGCGACCAGGACGTCCAGCGTCTGGCTGGCCTTCTGGTTCATGTCGCCGTGCTCGGGATAAGCGCGCTCGGCCAGCATGCGCTTGCTCTCGCGCAGCTGCTGCAGCTCGCGCGCCACGCGCGACTGCTCGCGCGCGCGGGCCTTGTAGCCGCGCACGGTGTCGGCGATGTCGGCCAGGTAGCGCACGCGCGCGCCGGGCACGATGGGCGTCTGGTGCGTGCTGTGGCGCGTGTCCACCGGCGGCAGCCGGCCTTCGGCCAGCGTCAGGCCCAGTTCGGCCAGGCGCGGGCGCAGCGCCTGGTACAGCGCGGTCACGCCGTCGTCGTTGAAGCGGCTGGCCATGGTGCCGAACACCGGCATCGCTTCAGGCGGCGTCTTGAACGCCTCCTTGTTGCGCTGCACCTGCTTGGCCACGTCGCGCAGCGCGTCGGCGGCGCCCTTGCGGTCGAACTTGTTGATGGCCACGAACTCGGCGAAGTCGAGCATGTCGATCTTCTCCAGCTGGCTGGCGGCGCCGAACTCGGGCGTCATCACGTACAACGGCACGTCCACCAGCGGCACGATCGCGGCGTCGCCCTGGCCGATGCCCGAGGTCTCGACGATGATCAGGTCGAAGCCCGCGGCCTTGCACGCCGTGACGACGTCGGGCAGCGCCTGGCTGATCTCGCTGCCGAAGTCGCGCGTGGCGAGGCTGCGCATGAACACGCGCTGTCCGGCCTGCCAAGGCGAGATCGCGTTCATGCGGATGCGGTCGCCGAGCAGCGCACCGCCGCTCTTGCGCCGGCTGGGGTCGATGCTGATCACGGCCACGCGCAGGGCGTCGTTCTGGTCCAGGCGCAGGCGGCGGATCAGCTCGTCGGTCAGGCTGCTCTTGCCCGCGCCGCCGGTGCCCGTGATGCCTAACACCGGAATCGAACGGCCTTCGGCCGCCGCCGCGAGCGAGGCCTTCAGATCGGCCGAGGCCTTGCCGTTTTCCAGCGCGGTGATGGCCTGCGCCAGCGCGCGCCAGGCGGCCTCGGTGTGGCCTTGCAGCGCCGCGGCCGAGGCCGGCGCGTGCGGCGACAGGTCGACGTCGCTGCGCATCACCATCTCGCCGATCATCCCCTGCAGCCCCATGCGCTGGCCGTCCTCGGGGCTGTAGATGCGGCCCACGCCGTAGTCCTGCAGCTCGCGGATCTCGGCCGGCACGATCACGCCGCCGCCGCCGCCGAACACCTGCACGTGCGCACCGCCGCGCTGGCGCAGCAGGTCGACCATGTACTTGAAGTACTCGACGTGGCCGCCCTGGTAGGAGCTGATCGCGATGCCCTGCACGTCTTCCTGCAGCGCCGCGGTGACGACCTCGTCGACCGAGCGGTTGTGGCCGAGGTGGATCACCTCCACGCCCATGCTCTGCAGGATGCGGCGCATGATGTTGATCGCGGCGTCGTGGCCGTCGAACAGCGACGCCGCGGTGACGAAGCGCACCTTGTGCGTCGGGCGGTAGTCGGCCAGGGCTCGGGCTTCAGCGGACAGGTCGGTCATGGCAAAGGCTTGGGGTTGGCGCGAACGAGGTTGACGTTTACGTTAACGTCAATCGGCCAATCATGCCAGTGGCCGCCGTGGCACGCGTACCGTGCCGGCGGTGCGGCCTCATGGTTTACCCGGATTCGCGCGGATCACTGCTACGCTGAGGGCATGAGCTTCCTAGCCATCGACACCGGCAACACCCGCCTGAAATGGGCGCTCTATGACCACGGCCGCCCCGGGGCACGGCTGCTGCACCACGGCGCGGCCTTCCTGGAGGCCATCGACGAGCTGGCCGACGGCGAATGGAAGTCGCTGCCGGCGCCCGAGGCGATGCTGGGCTGCATCGTCGCCGGCGACGCGGTGCGCCGCCGCGTCGAGCAGCAGATGGAGCTGTGGGACCTGGAGCCGCGCTGGGTGGTGCCCGGCGCGCACGATGCCGGCGTGGTCAACGGCTACGAACACCCGCACCGCCTGGGCGCCGACCGCTGGGTGGCGCTGGTCGGCGCCCGCCAGCGCGCGCTGGCCGCGCCGCAGCCGCGGCCGGCGCTGGTGGTGATGGTGGGCACCGCGGTGACGGTGGACGCGCTGGACGCCGAAGGGCGCTTTCTCGGCGGGCTGATCCTGCCCGGCTTCGGGCTGATGCTGAAGGCGCTGGAGCAAGGCACGGCCGGCCTGCGCGTGCCCACCGGCGAGGTGGTGGACTTCCCCACCAACACCAGCGACGCGCTGATGAGCGGCGGCGCCAACGCCATTGCCGGCGCCATCGAGCGCCAGCAGCGCCGGCTGCAGCGGCACTGCGATCAGGCGCCGCTGCTGCTGATGGCCGGCGGCGCGGCGCCCAAGCTGGCGCCGACGCTGGAGTTGCCGTTCGAGGTCGTCGACACGCTGCTGCTCGAAGGCCTGCTGGCGATCCAGGCGCGGCGGATGGCGCTGTAGCCTGCGCGCGAGAAAAAAAAAGCCGCCCGCAGGCGGCTTGGATCCGGGATGGCGCAGGCGCCCGGCTCAGGCCTTGCGGCGCCGCCGCGCGGTCAGGGCGGCCAGACCCCCCAGCAACAGCAAGGCGCTGGCCGGTTCGGGCACGTTGCCGCCACCGCCGATGTCGGCGGCCAGCGGCGTTTGCGACAGCGAAATGGGGTTGGTGTTGAGGAACTTCAGGCCTGTGACGAAGGCATTGGGGTTGGCCGGGTCGAGACCGGCGCCGGGTTCGATGTCCTTCAGCACGAAGCCGCTGACGCCGTTGGCGCCGAAGTCGAAGGTGTCGCCGCCATGCACGCCAGACATCAACAGGTTGTTGTTCAGGTCGAAGATGTCGTAGCCGTCGGTATCGCCGGCGATCAACGGGAAGATCGCTTGAATGATGGCGTTGTCACCGGCCGTGATCTTGTACTCGTAGCCCACCGCGACCAGCGGATCGATCCAGATGAATTGGTTGGCCGGCGGCGTGATGTTGGTGAACAGGAAGGCGCCATTGACGATGTCATCGGGCAGCAGCGGGTTGCCGGCCGAACTGCCGTCACCGATGATCGACCCGTTGACCTGCAGGCCGTCGAAGGCCATGCCGCTCTGATAGGCCGTGTCCGACCAGTTGGTGACGCCGAATTCCAGCGTGTACGTGCCGCCGTTGGCGACGATGTACTCGCTCTGCACCCAGCCCGTCATGCCGCAACCCGCGCTGTAGCAGGTGCCGCTGCTGCCGCCCAGCGGCGACCAGATGGGCGGCCCGCCGATGATGGGCACCGAGAACGGGATGAGCTGGGCGTTGACGGGCGGCAGGCCCGTGCCCGGCACGATGGACCCCGACGGGAGCGTGCGCGCCGTGTACAGCACGATGTCCGGCAATCCGCCCTGTCCGCGCAGCATGGCCCAGGCGTAATCGGCGTACCCGGCGCCGTCGCTGGTGATGTAGTTGAAGTTGAAGGCCACCTTGGAGTTGGTCGCCGCAAAGAAGGGATCGGTGGCGAAGTGCGAACCGTTGGTGCCGCCCACCCCCGCCAGCTGGCCCACGCCACTGACGCCTCCGTTGGTCGAAATCCAGTTCAGCGAGCTGCCGCCCCCCGGGGCCAGCGTGACCCAGCCGTCGTTGGTGTTGGAAATGCCGCAACTGCCGATGCATTCGGCCGCCATGACGGGGCCGGCAGAGGCCAGGGCCAACACGGCACCGGCCAGCAGACTGAGAACGGGTGACTTCATGCAAACCCCCTAGCGCCTTGACGGAGCGAAGATGAAACGGACCGGGGTCATGATGGCCGTTCACCGTTAGCGCACCGTTAGTGCTGCCAGCCGGCGGTTGCACCAAGTGTGGTGTCGGAACCCCCGCGATCCCCCCGATCTGCGGGGGGATCCCCCTCAATCAAAGGATGTAGCGCGACAGGTCTTCGTTGCGCGCCAGCTCGCCCAGCTTGGCGTCGACCGCCGCCGCATCCAGCGCGATCGTCTGCCCGCTGCGGTTGGGCGCGTCGAAGCTCACCTCGTCGAGCAGCCGCTCCATCACAGTGGCCAGGCGGCGGGCGCCGATGTTCTCGGTGCGCTCGTTGACGTCGCAGGCGATCTGGGCCAGGCGCCGCACCGCCTCGGGCGACATCTGCAGCGTCACGCCTTCGGTGGCCAGCAGCGCCTGGTACTGCGCCACCAGGCTGGCCTCGCGGCGCGTCAGGATGGCCTCGAAGTCGTCGACCGACAGCGAGTCCAGCTCCACGCGGATCGGGAAGCGCCCCTGCAACTCGGGGATCAGGTCACTGGGCTTGGACAGGTGGAAGGCCCCGCTGGCGATGAACAGGATGTGGTCGGTCTTGACGATGCCGTACTTGGTGTTGACGCTGGTGCCTTCGACCAACGGCAGCAGGTCGCGCTGCACGCCCTGGCGGCTGACGTCGGCGCCGCTGACCTCGCTGCGGCTGGCCACCTTGTCGATCTCGTCGATGAAGACGATGCCGTTGGCCTCGGCCTGCGCCACCGCGGCGCTGCGGATCTGGTCTTCGTTGACCAGCTTGCCCGCTTCCTCGTCGACCAGCAGCCGGCGCGCCTGGCCGATCGCCACCTTGCGCGTCTTGCGCTTGCCTTGGCCCATCTGAGAGAACAGGCCCTTCAACTGCTCGGCCATCTCCTCCATGCCCTGCGGGCCCAGGATCTCCAGCGACGGCCGCGGCTCGGCGAGGTCGATCTCGAGTTCCTTGTCGTCGAGCACGCCCTCGCGCAGGCGCTTGCGCATCACCTGGCGCGCGGTGTTGTCGGCGCTCTGCGCATCGGCGGCGGCGGTGAAGCCCACGCTGCGCGGCGGCGGCACCAGCAGGTCGAGGATGCGTTCCTCGGCGGCGTCCTCGGCCTGTGCGCGCTTGGCTCGCATCTGGCGCTCGCGCTCCTGCTTGACGGCCACTTCCAGCAGGTCGCGGATGATCGCGTCGACGTCCTTGCCGACGTAGCCGACCTCGGTGAACTTGGTCGCCTCCACCTTGACGAAGGGCGCGTCGGCCAGCCGCGCCAGGCGGCGCGCGATCTCGGTCTTGCCGACGCCGGTGGGCCCGATCATCAGGATGTTCTTGGGCGTGATCTCGGCACGCAGCTTCTCGTCCACCTGCTGGCGCCGCCAGCGGTTGCGCAAGGCGATCGCCACCGCGCGCTTGGCCTTGTGCTGGCCGACGATGTGGCGGTCGAGCTCGGAGACGATCTCCGAGGGGGTCATGCTCTGCGCGCTCATTGCCTGACCCCCTGCGCGCTGCGCGCGGTCCCCCCGAGGGGGAGCGAGCGCGACCGGGGAACCCGGATCGCGCTCATCCCAGCACCTCCACCACGTGGTTCTGGTTGGTGTAGATGCACAGGTCGCCGGCGATCTCCAGCGAGCGCTTGACGATCTGTTCGGGCGCCAGCTCGGTGTGGTCCAGCAGCGCCTTGGCGGCGGCCTGGGCGTAAGCGCCGCCGGAGCCGATGGCGACGATGCCGGCCTCCGGCTCCAGCACGTCGCCGTTGCCGGTGATGATCAGCGAGGCCTCGGTGTCGGCGACGGCCAGCATGGCCTCCAGCCGGCGCAGCACGCGGTCGGTGCGCCAGTCCTTGGTCAGCTCGATGGCTGCGCGCACCAGGTGGCCCTGGTGCTTTTCCAGCTTGGCCTCGAAGCGCTCGAACAGTGTGAAGGCGTCGGCGGTGGCGCCGGCAAAACCGGCCAGCACCTGGTCGCGGTAGAGCTTGCGCACCTTGCGCGCGCTGGCCTTGACGACGATGTTGCCGAGCGTGACCTGGCCGTCGCCGCCCAGCGCCACGCGCCGGCCTCGGCGCACGCTGAGGATGGTGGTGCCGTGAAAGGGTTCCATAGGTCAGCGGCAGATGGGGCCGCGCGCGGGCGCTTCAAGATCAGTTCTTGCGGACCTGGACCTTGGCGTGCTCGTTGATGCCCATGGCGCCGAAGAACAGCGCCACCAGGCGGTGGGCCTCGACGAAGTGCACGGCGCGGTTCTCGGTCTTCTTGATCAGCACCCAGTTCAGCAGGTCGCCGGCGGCGATGAAGTCGACGCGGATCAGCCGCGTGCACGAGACGCTGATGGTCGACGCCGCGCCCACGCCTTCGTTCAGCGCCGCCAGCGTGCCGCTGATGTCGCCGACGAGTTGGCCCGACAGCTCCAGCGCCGCCACGCCGTTGGCGGCCTCGGTGTCTTCCAGCAGGCTGGACTCGACGAAGCTGGTGCTGGGCTCGGTCAGCACCGAGGTCTGCGGCTGCCGCGTCGACACCGCCGAGGCGCTGATGCGCACGTTGCAGCGCGTGGGCTCCCACGACGGCGGCGAGACCTCGTAGGTCACGCAGTAATCGATGGCGGTCTCGTCGAACTGGTCGACGCGGTTGACCAGGCGCAGCGCATCCAGCCGCGTCAGCCAGAAAGCGGGGTCGGCGTCGCGCACGCCGCTGGGCGCGGCCTCCTGCAGCACCGTGAACAGCCGCTCGCCGGCGATCCAGCGCATCTCCAGCGGCTGCCCGGCCCAGAGGCGGAACAGCGTCGACAACTGCATCGCGGCGTCGGTGTCCACGCGCTGCAGCGGGCCCCAGTCGAAGACCCAGGGCAGCGGCATCTGCAGCGTCTGCGAGCGCAGCCGCGCCACGGCGTCGATGTCCAGGTCGGCCGGCGCGGTCCAGCCCACCGTCTCGCCGCCGCGCGCGCCGCGCAGGGGCTTGTCCTCGGCCACCGCGTCGGCCACCAGCTTGGGCAGCGAATACCACTGCGGCGCCGACCAGCCGAAGCGCTGCGCGTAGTCGATCGCCAGGCTCTCGAAGCGGGGCTGCTGCCCGGTGGCGCGGTAGAGGTCGAACAGCACCAGCCAGGTCTCGGCGTGGTCGTGGCGGGCGCCGCCGGCGTGCGTGACGCGCTGCAGCGCCTGCTCGCAGCCGTCGAAGTCGGCGTTGGCGAAGGCGATCACCGGCTCGTCGAGGTCGGGGTCGTGCAGGACCTCGCTGACTTCCAGCGCCAGCGGGCTGTTGAAGTCCACCGTGTCGATCGTGCTGTTGGGCACCGCGCGCGGCGCCGGCGGCGCTGCGCCACCAGCCCGCGGTGCGGCCGACGGCGTGGCGTGCGGCGGCAAGTCGGCTTCGTCGGGCGGCAGCGGCGGCAATGCGGGCAGCTGCTCGCCGTCGTCGACCAGCTCGGCGCCGAGGTCGATGTCGGGCGTGACCCCTGACGCGCGTGGCGTCGTCGGCGCCGCCGGTGGCCGTGCCGGATGGGGGTCGAAGTAAACCGGCTTGCGCGGCGCGTTCGCCGACGGCGGCACCGTCGCGGCGGGCGCGAAGCCGCTGGTCTCGCCGGTCATCTGCTGCTCGATCTCGTCGATCTTGGCCTTGACGACGTCGGTGCGCGACGACTTGCTGTCGCCGTCGACCAGCCGCACCTCGGAATCGTCGAGCCGCGACGAGCTGCCCAGCGCGGCCAGCTGCTCGGGCGACAAGCCCTCGCGGCGCACCTTGCGCAGCATGTCGAACTCGCGCTTGCGCACGAAATCGTTGCGGCGCTTGCGCTCGATCATGGCCTTGAGCTCGGACTTTTCGAGCTCCATCTCGCGCGCCTCGTCGCGGCGCGAGTTCAGCTCGGTCCAGTCGGTCGCCGGGTTGGCGACGAAGCGAACCACCTTGCGGAAGAAGCTCTCGTTCTCAGCCATGAAGCGTTGATCGTACCCGGTGCCGGGCAGCACGGCGTCCCCCGGGATGAGGCAGGCCCGGTGCGGCCGCGACGCTCAGTCGCCGAACATCTTCTGCTTGAGTTCGCGGCGCTGCTGGGCTTCGAGCGACAGCGTGGCCGTGGGCCGCGCCAACAGCCGGGCCAGGCCGATCGGCTCGCCGGTCTCGTCGCAATAGCCGTAGTCGCCGCTGTCCAGCCGCGCCAACGACTGGGCGATCTTCTTCAGCAGCTTGCGCTCGCGGTCGCGGGTGCGCAGCTCAAGCGCGTGCTCTTCCTCGATGGTCGCGCGGTCGGCGGGATCGGGGACGATGGTGGTGTCCTCGCGCAGGTGCTCGGTGGTCTCGCCGGCGTTGCTGAGCAGGTCGTCCTTCTGCTGCTGCAGCCGGGCGCGGAAGAACTCCAGCTGCTTGTCGTTCATGTACTCGCTGTCGGGCATGGCCAGCAGCTCGGGCTCGGTCAGCTCGCGGCCGGCCTTGTGCTTCCAGGCATTGGCGAGCTTGGGGTCCGCCTTCACGGCGTGTTTGACGGCTTCCATCGGCAAGGGTTCGGGTCTCGGGGTCGGTTTGGCGGGTGCAAACCGATCGGTGAATCGGTTGGACACGGGTGCCGGCGCCGCCGTCGCGGGCGCCGTCTTGGACGCAACGGGGGTGGCCGTGGTGGTCGCGCCGGCAGCAGCGCTGGTCGCCTTGGGCGCGGTCTTGGCGGCCGCCTTGGCCGGAGGCTTGCTCACGGGGATCTCCTCGCCGCTTGGATCACCTGCGGGTCATCGTGATGCCGCGGCGGGCTCGCCGAGGCGCGCGGATTGTAGCCACGCACTTTCGGCCCCAGCGTGCGCAGGGACCGCAGGGCCGCGACCTTCAAGCGAGGCATTGCTCCAGGCCCTGCAGCAACACGTCCTTGGGCAGATCGATGCCGATGAACACCATCTTGCTGCCCTTGTCCTCGCCGGGCGCCCACTTCGGGCCCAGGTCGCTGCCCATCAGCTGATGCACGCCCTGGAACACCACCTTGCGGTCGCTGCCCTTCATGTACAGCACGCCCTTGTAGCGCAGCATCTTGGGCCCGTAGACCTGCACGATGGCGCCCAGGAAGTCCTCCAGCTTGGCGGGGTTGAAGGGCTTCTTCGATTTGAAGACGAAGCTCTTCACGTCGTCGTCGTGGGCGTGGTGGTGCGGGTGGTCGCAGTGCTCGCCATGCTCGTGGTCATGGTCGTGATCGTGGTGATGGTGATCGTGCCCCGCGTCGTCCTTCAGGAAGTCGGGGTCGATGTCGAGCTTGGCGTTGAGGTTGAAGCCCTTGAGGTCGAACACCTGTTGAATCGGCACCTCGCCGAAGTGCACCTGGCGCTGCGGCGCGCGCGGGTTCATGTGCTTGAGGCGGTGCACCAGCGCGTCGACCTCGTCCTTGGCCACGAGATCGGTCTTGCTGATGAAGATCTGGTCGGCAAAGCCCACCTGGCGGCGCGCTTCCTGGCGGTTGTCGAGCTGGCCTTCGGCGTGCTTGGCGTCGACCAGGGTCAGGATGGAGTCGAGCAGGTAGCTCTCGGCCACCACGTCGTCCATGAAGAAGGTCTGCGCCACCGGGCCGGGGTCGGCGAGGCCGGTGGTCTCGATCACCACGCGGTCGAAGTCCAGTTCGCCCTTGCGGCGCTTCTCGGCCAGATCGGTCAGCGTGCTGCGCAGGTCCTCGCGGATCGTGCAGCAGACGCAGCCGTTGTTCATCTGGATGATCTGCTCTTCGGTGTTGACGCTGAGGATCTCGTTGTCGATGTTCTCGGCGCCGAACTCGTTCTCGATCACCGCGATCTTCTGGCCGTGCGTCTCGGACAGCACGCGCTTGAGCAGCGTGGTCTTGCCGCTGCCCAGAAAGCCCGTCAGGATGGTTGCAGGAATGAGGCCGTTGCTCATGTTCGGTGCCGATGCTGGATGGAAGCCCAGGAATGTGAGGGCGCCGGACTGTGGTTCAAGCCCCCGCCCGTGTCAAGCGGCTGGGGTATTCTTCGCCGCACCGCGACTACCGACACCGCCCGTGTCAGATCCCCACCCGAGTCGGTCCGGCGCCCGCGCCGACAAGCGCAACCTCTTTGAGCGCCTGATCGAATTCGTCTCTCCCGGCCCCGACAGCAAGGCCGAGCTGATGCGCACCCTGGCCGACGCCGAGGATCGCGAGCTGATCGAGCCCGAATCGCGGCAGATGCTCGAAGGCGTGCTGCGCATGGCCGACCTGACGGCCGGCGACGTGATGGTGGCCGCGCCGCGCATGGACCTGCTGGACATCGACGCCGACTACGAGGCGCTGCTGGGCCTGGTGATCACGACCGCGCATTCGCGCTTCCCCGTCTACGCGGGTCAGCGCGAGAACGTCATCGGCATCCTGATGGCCAAGGACCTGCTGAAGCTGCAGCGCGCGCCGGCGCTGAACCTGCGCACGCTGCTGCGGCCGGCGGTCTTCGTGCCCGAGAGCAAGCGGCTCAACGAGTTGCTGCGCGACTTCCGCAGCAACCGCAACCACCTCGCGATCGTGATCGACGAGTTCGGCAACACCGCCGGGCTGATCACGATCGAGGACGTGCTGGAAGAGATCGTCGGCGAGATCGAGGACGAGTTCGACGAGCGCGAGGCCGAGAACGGCATCTACACGCTGGCCGACGGCAGCCACCGCGTGGCCGGCGACGTGTCGATCGAGGCCGTCAACCGTTTCTTCGGCAGCGCGCTGCCCGAGAGCGAGTTCGACACCATCGGCGGCCTGATCGCGCAGGAATGGGGCCGCGTGCCGCGCCGCGGCGAGGCGGTGCCGCTGGGCGGACTGCGCTTCACCGTGATGTTGACCCGCGGCGGCGCGGTACGCTGGTTCCGCGTCGAACGCCAGCCCATCGGCGAAGCGGCCGAGGACGACGGCGCCGCTTGAAGCCGCGCCTGCCTCCCTGGGCCGAGGCGCTGGGCCTGGCGGCTGCCGGCGCCTTGCAGACCTGGGCTTTCGTGGCCACCGCGCTGTGGTGGCTGCCGCTGCTGGCGGCGGCGCTGCTGGCCTGGCGCGTGCAGGCCGCCCCCGGCGCGCGCCGCGCCGCCGTGCTCGGCTGGGCCTATGGCTTCGGCTGGCTGCTGGCCGCCACCTGGTGGCTGTTCATCAGCATGCATCGCTATGGCCATCTGCCGGCCTGGCTGGCCGCCGCCGCGGTGCTGGCGCTGGCCGCGCTGCTCTCGCTGTACCTGGCGCTGGCGATGGCCGCGGTGCGCCGCTGGCAGCGCGGCAATGCCTTCGACGCGCTGCTGTTCGCGGCCGCCTGGCTGCTGGCCGAACTGGCGCGCGGCGTCTGGTTCACCGGCTTTCCGTGGGCCGCCAGCGGCTACTCGCAGGTCGACGGCCCGCTGGCCGCGCTGGCGCCCTGGGTCGGCGTCTACGGCATCGGCGCGGTGCTGGCCTGGATCGCGGCGGTGATCGCGCACGGCCGGCGCTGGCCCTTGGGCGCGGCCTTGGTGGGCGTCGCGCTGCTGGCGTGGCTGGGCCCGGGCGAGCACGGCAGCGCCGGGGGCGACTTGAGCGTGCAACTGCTGCAGCCCAACGTCGCGCAGGACGAGAAGTTCGCCGCCGAGCGCATGCCGGCCACGCTGGCGTGGGTGGCCCAGCGGCTGCTGGCCACGCGTGCCGACCTGGTGGTGGCGCCGGAGACCGCGGTGCCGCTGCTGCCCGGCCAGTTGGACGACCTGGCGCCCGGCTACTGGGCCGCGCTGCGCCAGCGCTTCGCGCAAGGCGCGCAGGCGGCGCTGGTCGGCGTGCCGCTGGGCGACTACGCGCACGGCTACACCAACTCGGTGGCCGGCTTGTCTGCCGGCACGGCGGCTGCCGGTGACTATCGATACGACAAGCACCACCTCGTGCCCTTCGGCGAGTTCATCCCCACCGGCTTTCGCTGGTTCACCGAGCTGATGCAGATCCCGCTCGGCGACTTCAACCGCGGCGGGCTGCGCCAGCCCTCGTTCGTGCTGCCCGGCGGCGAGCGCGCGGCGCCCAACATCTGCTACGAAGACCTGTTCGGCGAAGAGCTCGCCCAACGCTTCGCCGACCCGGCCGCGGCGCCGACGCTGTTCGTCAACGTCAGCAACATCGGCTGGTTCGGCGACACGATCGCGATCGACCAGCACCTGGCCATCTCGCGCATGCGCGCGCTGGAGTTCCAGCGGCCGATGCTGCGCGCCACCAACACCGGCGCGACGGCGGTGATCGACCACCGCGGCCACGTGCTGGCGCGGCTGCCGTCGTTCACCGCGGCCGTGCTCGACGGCCGCGTGCAGGCCCGGCGCGGGCTGACGCCGTTCGCGCGCTGGGCCGCCGCGGCGGGGCTGTGGCCGCTGTGGGCGCTGGGGCTGGCGGTCGTCGCGGTAGCCGCTGTTTTCAGGCGTTAGGCAAGGCGCCAGGCAGAGCGCCTACCAGCGCACCCGGCCGCTGCCCGTGTCCATGACCATGCGCGCGGCCAGGTACAGGCGCGGCGCGATGTTGGACACCAGCACGTACTCGTCGTCGTTGGAGTGGGCGCCGAAGCCGCGCAGGCCGAAGCTTTCGAGCACGCCGCCCTTGGGGCGCAGCCCGGCGAAGGCGGCGTCGGTGCCGCCGCCCGTGGCGCGGTCGCGCACGTCCAGCGGCAGGCCCCAGCCGCCGTACAGCCGCGTCGCATGCTCGGCCAGCGCGCGCGAGGCGGCGTTGGAGACGAAGGCCGGGCGGCTGCGGTAGAAGGTCAGCTCGATCTTGGTGTCGGGGATCAGCTTGTCCTCGATGGACTTCCTGAGCGCCGCCTCCATCAGGTCCAGGTCGGCGTTGGTCAGCGATCGCACGTCGGCGATGGCCGTCGCCTCGGCCGGGATCACGTTGCGCGAGCCGCCGGCGTTGGCCACCGTCCAGTTGATCTGCAGGCCCTTGGCCGGATCGCCGAACTGGCGGCTCTTGAGCATCTGGTGCGACAGCTCGTAGAGCGCGTTGCGCCCCAGCTGCGGTGCCGAGCCGGCATGGCTGGCCTTGCCCGTGACCTTCATCTCGACGATGGCGATGCTGCTGGTGGCCAGCCTCACCATGTCGCGGCCATCGGCGGTGGCGCTGCCGCCGCCTTCGAACGAGAGCACCGCGTCGTACTCGCTGCCCATCTGCGTCAGGAAGGGGCCCGAGCCCGGCGAGCCGATCTCCTCGTCGGCGTTGATCAGCACGCCCAGCTGCGCGTAGTCGGCGAAGCCGTTGCGCGCCAGCAGTTCCACCACGTGCAGGATCAGCGCCACGCCCTGCTTGTCGTCGGCGATGCCCAGGCCGTAGGCGCGGTCACCGTCGATGCGGAAGGGCTGCTTGGCGGTCATGCCGCGCTGGTACACGGTGTCCATGTGGGCGATCAGCAGCACCTTCTTGGCCCCGCTGCCGGCCTTGGTCGCGTAGACGATCCGGCCCACTTCGGCGCCCTTGAGCTGCGGGTGGAAGTCGGGTGCGCGCGCGGGCCTGAGCTCCACCTGCATGCCCGCCTTGCGCAGCCGCTCGGCCACGACGTCGCTGATCTTGCGCAGCCCTTCCAGATCGCGGCTGCCGGACTCGATGCCCACCAGCGCTTCCAGCGTCTTCAGATAGGGCGCGACCTCGGCCTGCGCCTGGCTGCGCAACGCGGCATCGACCGGCAGCGCGGCGGTGGCCGCTGCGGCCGGCGCAGCCGGCGCGGATGCCGCAGGCGGCGGCGGTGACGCGCAGGCCGCCAGCAGCAGGGCCAGGCTGAGGGCGCCGGACAGCACGGGCCAGCGGCGGGTGGCGGACAGGGACATGGGCTCCTCCATGGGCTCCTCCAACAGGGCGATCGTTTGACGACGGCAGTATCCGGCAGGCGAACGGCACGCGAACGGCAGGCGAACGGCCGGCGCACGGCCGGCGCACGGCCGGCGCACGGCAGGCGCCGCCGCGGCCGCTCGCGATCATCGCCCCAGCCGCACCAGCCGTCCCGGCCGTGCGTCGCTGACCTCGCCGTCGCGCTGCACCGCTTGCCCGTCCACCCAGGTACCGAGGTAGCCCTGCGCCTTTTGCAGGAAGCGCCGGCCGCCGGCCGGCAGGTCTGCCACCAGGCGCGGCATGCCCACCGCCAGGCGCTGGGGATCGATCAGGTTGAGGTCGGCGCGCTGGCCCGGCGCGATGCGGCCACGGTCGGCCAGGCCCAGGTAGTCGGCGTTGCGGCTGCTCAGCATCTGCACCGCGGCGGCCAGCGGCAAGCGGCCTTGCGCGCGGTCGCGCACCCAGTGGGTGAGCAAAAAGGTGCTGCTGCTGGCGTCGCAGATCGTGCCCACGTGCGCGCCGGCGTCCGACAGGCCCCACAGCATGCGCGGGTGGTCCATCATCTCGCGCGCCGCGTTGAGGTTGCCGTCGTTGTAGTTGAAGACCGGAAAGTAGACCAGGTTGCCGCCGTCGCCGGCGGCGAAGTGGTCGTACAGCGCCTCCAGCGCGCGCACGCCGCGCGCCTTGGCGCGGGCGCCGAAGCTGGCGCTGAGCGGCGGCTCATAGTCGGGCGCGGCGTCGGCGGCGGTGATCGGAAACATCCGCCAGGCCACCTGCTCGATGCGCGCCAGCAGGATGTCGACGATCGGCGGCACCGCCGAGCCATCGCCGGCCAGGCGCTCGCTTTGCTGCGACAGGATCAGCGCCTTGCGCGCCGGCTCGCGCAATGCCGCCGCGCGCTGCGCGAGCGGCAGATGCGCGATCTCGCGGTAGCCGGGGAAGCCCAGGAAGACGTGCGTGGCCGCGTCGAGCCCGCTGATGACGCCGATGCCGCGCGGCGCTGCCTGCAGGTACAGCGGCAGGCCTTGCGCCACCGCGGCATCGACCCGCGCGCGCATCGCCTGCCACTGCGCGCCGCCGGGGTCGCGTTGCATCCAGGTCATCGACAAGGGCCGGCCGCTGGCGCGCGCCAGCGCTTCGACGAGGTCGAACTCGGCGTCGAAGCGCTCGGATGAACGCAATAGATCGAAGTCGCTGACCATCTGGACGACGCCGCGATCAAGGCCCTCGAAGGCCTGGCCCAGGCCGGTCAACTCGGCCTCGCCGGCGTCGGAGGCCGGCGTCTCCAGCCCGCGCGTGGTGCGGTGGTTGTCGGTGCGGCCGGTGGAAAAACCGGCGGCGCCGGCCAGCAGCGCGGCGCGCAGCTGGCGCCGCATCTCGGCGATGTCGTCGGCGGTGGCCGCCTGCTGCGCCAGGGCGCGGTCGCCCATCACGGCCATGCGCAGCGGGTCGTGCGGCACCAGGGCCAGGAAGTCCAGCGTGTGCGGCATCGCGGCCAGCACGTCCAGGTAGTCGGTGAAACTGCGCCAGTTGAACTTCACGCCCTCGAGCAGCGCGACGCCGGGGATGTCTTCCACGCCTTCCATCAGCGCCACCAGCTCGGCCTCGCGTCCCGGCACGTTGGGCGCGAAGCCGACGCCGCAGTTGCCCATCACCAGCGTCGTCACGCCGTGGTGGATGCTGGGGCTGAAGGTCTGGTCCCAGCTCGCCTGGCCGTCGTAGTGGGTGTGGATGTCGACGAAGCCCGGTGTCAGCCAGGCGCCGTGGGCGCCGATGCGCTCGCGCGCCGCGGCCGTGACGCGGCCGACCTCGACGATGCGGCCCGCCTGCACCGCCACGTCGGCGGTGAACGGTTCGGCGCCCGTGCCGTCGACGACGGTGGCGCCTTCAAACACCCGATCGAGCATCCTGTCTTCTCCAGATGGCGGCCAGCGTGAGGCCCGAGACGATGTGCCAGATACCCCACAGGCTGGCGATGATGACCATGCCCAGGTCGGCATTGAACTGCACCGCGATGATGCCCAGCGCGAGGCCCGAGTTCTGCATGCCGCCTTCGATGGTGATGGCGCGGCGGTCGCGCACGCTGACGCCGAAGGCCAGCGCGCCCAGCCAGCCGCAGGCCAGGCCGAGCGCGTTGTGGGCGATCACGATGCCCAGCTGCGGCAGGATCTGCGCGCCCAGCAGCTCGCGCTGGCGCACCAGGCCGACGGCGATGAAGAGCAGCAGCATGCCCACGCCGAAGCGCCCCAGCGGCCGCCGAATGCGCGCCGTCAGCGCCGGCCAGCGGTGGCCGACCCACAGCCCCAGCGTCATCGGCAGCGCCAGCAGCAGAAACAGGCTGACCCAGATGTCGCTGGCATCGATGGACAACTGCCGCAGCCAGCCGGCGGTGGCCGGGTTGGTCGAAACCATCCAGGTGAAGTTGAACGGCGTCAGCACCAGCGCCATCAGGCTGGCCACCGCCGAGATGCTGACCGACAGCGCGGTGTTGCCGTGCCCCAGGTGCGTGATCACGTTGGACAGCGCGCCGCCGGGGCAGGCGGCCACCAGGATCATCGCCGCCTCGATGTTGGGCGGCAGGTCCAGCACCAGCGTCAGCAGCCAGGTGGCCACCGGCAGCAGCACGAACTGCGGGATCAGCCCCGCCACCACCGCGCGCGGCGTGCGCGCCACGCCGCGGAAGTCGTCGACGCGCAACTCCAGCGCCACCGAGAACACCATCAGCGCCAGCACCAGGCTGAGCAGGGCTTGTTGCAGCGTCATCGGCCACGAGGCTAGCGGCGCCACGCGCCTTTAAACTCAAGGGTTTTCGCCGAGCGAAGCGCGCTTCAGCGCCCCATCCATGCTGACCTTCCAGCAGATCATCCTCAAGCTGCAGTCCTACTGGGCGAACCAAGGCTGCGCGCTGCTGCAGCCCTACGACATGGAGGTGGGCGCGGGCACCAGCCACACCGCGACCTTTTTGCGCGCGCTCGGCCCCGAGCCCTGGAAGGCCGCCTACGTGCAGCCCAGCCGCCGCCCCAAGGACGGCCGCTACGGCGACAACCCCAACCGCCTGCAGCACTACTACCAGTACCAGGTGGTGCTGAAGCCGGCGCCGGCCGACATCCTGGAGCTCTACCTCGGCAGCCTGGAGGCGCTGGGCTTCGACCTCAAGGCCAACGACGTGCGCTTCGTCGAGGACGACTGGGAGAACCCCACGCTCGGCGCCTGGGGCCTGGGCTGGGAGGTCTGGCTCAACGGCATGGAAGTCACGCAGTTCACCTATTTCCAGCAGGTGGGCGGCATCGACTGCAAGCCGCTGACCGGCGAGATCACCTACGGCCTGGAGCGGCTGGCGATGTACCTGCAAGGCGTGGAGAACGTCTACGACCTGGTGTGGACCGATGGCGCGTCGGCGCCGGGCCGCTCCCAAGCCGACGCAGCCCCCTCGGGGGGTGGCGAGTCGCGTAGCGGCGAGCCTGGGGGCCGCCTTTACTACCGGGACGTCTACCACCAGAACGAGGTGGAGCAGAGCACCTACAACTTCGAGCACAGCGACGTCGACTTTCTGCTCGCGGCCTTCGGCGCGCACGAGAAGCAGGCCAAGTATTTGATGGAGCAACAGCTCGCGCTGCCGGCCTACGAGCAGGTGCTGAAGGCCGCGCACACCTTCAACCTGCTGGACGCGCGCGGCGCGATCAGCGTCACCGAGCGTGCGGCCTACATCGGCCGCATCCGCAACCTCGCGCGCAGCGTGGCGCAGAGCTACCTCGACAGCCGCGCCCGCCTGGGCTTCCCGATGGCGCCGCGGGCCTGGGCCGACGAGGTGACGGCCCAGCTGGCGAAGAAGGCGGCTTGAGCACCATGAGCGACGCCAACAACCTGCTCGTCGAACTGTTCGTCGAGGAACTGCCGCCCAAGGCGCTGAAGAAGCTGGGCGACGCCTTCGCCACCACGCTGGCCGACAGCCTGAAGGCGCAAGGCCTGGCCGCCGCCGATGCGCGGGTGGCTGCCTTCGCCAGCCCGCGCCGATTGGCGGTGCACGTCAGCCAGGTCGCGCCCAGGGCGGCCGACCGCGCGCAGCAGACCAAGCTGATGCCGGTGGCCGTGGCGCTGGATGCGCAAGGCCAAGCGACGCCGGCGCTGCTGAAGAAGCTGGCCGCGCTGGGCGCCGATGCTGCCGCCGTCCCGCAGCTCAAGCGCCAGGGCGAGGGCAAGGCCCAGACGCTGTATCTCGACAGCGTGCTGCCCGGCGCCACGCTGGCCGAAGGCCTGCAGAAGGCGCTGGACGAAGCGATCAGCAAGCTGCCGATTCCGAAGGTCATGCAATACCAGTTGGCCGACGGCTGGACGAGCGTGAACTTCGTGCGCCCGGCGCACGGCCTGGTGGCGCTGCACGGCGCCCAGGTGGTGCCGGTGCAGGCGCTGGGCCTGCAGTCGGGCCGCACGACGCAAGGCCATCGCTTCGAGGCAAGCCAGCCCACCGTCACCCTGCGCGACGCCGACGCCTATGCGCAGCAACTGCTGGACGAGGGCGCGGTGATCGCCAGCTTCGAGGCCCGGCGCGCCGAGATCGTGCGCCAGCTCGCCGAGGCCGCGGCGCGCGAAGGCTTCAAGCCCATCGACGACGAGGCGCTGCTCGACGAGGTGACGGCGCTGGTCGAGCGGCCCAAGGTGCTGGCCTGCCGCTTCGAGCCCGAGTTCCTGGCCGTGCCGCAGGAGTGCCTGATCCTGACGATGAAGGCCAACCAGAAGTACTTTCCGCTGCTGGACGCCGCCGGCCGGCTGACCGAGCGCTTCCTGATCGTCAGCAACATCGCGCCGGCCGACGCCCGCCGGGTGATCGAAGGCAACGAGCGCGTGGTGCGGCCGCGGCTGGCCGACGCCAAGTTCTTCTTCGACCAGGACCGCAAGCGCACGCTCGAATCGCGCGTGGCGGGGCTGGCCAAGGTCGTCTACCACGGCAAGCTGGGCACCCAGGGCGAGCGCGTCGAGCGCGTGCGCGCGATCGCGCGCCACGTCGGCGAGCGCCTCGGCGGCGCCGCCCTTGCGGCGCAGGCGGATCGCGCTGCGCTGCTGGCCAAGGCCGACCTGCTGACCGACATGGTGGGCGAGTTCCCCGAGCTGCAGGGCGTGATGGGCGGCTACTACGCGCGCCACGACGGCGAGACCGAAGCCGTCGCGATCGCCGTCGAAGACCACTACAAACCTCGTTATGCCGGCGACGCGCTGCCGCGCAACGAGGCCGGGCTCGTCGTCGCGCTGGCCGACAAGCTGGAGACGCTGGCCGGCCTGTTCGGCATCGGCCAGTTGCCCAGCGGCGACAGGGACCCGTTCGCGCTGCGCCGCCACGCGCTGGGCGTGATCCGCATGCTGGTGGAGCGCGACCTGCGCCTGTCGCTGGCGGAGCTGGTCTCGGCCGCGTTCCGCGCCTTCCCGGCCGGCCACGGTCAGGCGCAGGCCGAGGTGCTGCACTTCATCGACGAGCGCCTGGTCGGCTACCTGCGCGAGCTGGGCTACCGCGCGCAGGAGGTCGACGCCGTGGTCGCGCTGCGGCCCGAGGCTTTCGGCACGCTGCCGCAGCGCCTGGCCGCGGTGCGCGCCTTTGCCGCGCTGCCCGAGGCCGCGGCGCTGGCCGCGGCCAACAAGCGCGTGGGCAACATCCTGAAGAAGAGCGAGGGCGGCGCCGGCGGCGGCAGCGAGCTGAACCCCGCGCTGCTGAAAGAAAGCGCCGAGCAGGCGCTGGCCGCCGCGCTGCAGCGCGTGGCGCCGGCCGCCGACGCGGCCTTCGAGCGCGGCGACTACGCCGCGTCGCTGCAGGCGCTGGCCGCGCTGCGCGAGCCGGTGGACCGCTTCTTCGACGACGTGATGGTCAACGCCGAAGACCCGGCGCTGCGCCACAACCGGCTGGCGCTGCTGGCCACGCTGCATGGGGCGATGAACCGCGTGGCCGATCTGTCGCGCCTGGCGGCCTGAAGCGCAAACTCGCAACCGCCATGCACGCCATCAAGCTGATCATCCTGGGCCGCGACGGCATCCTCAACGAGTACCGCGAGGACCACGTCAAGGCGCCGCAGGAATGGGTGCCGATCAAGGGTGCGCTGGAGGCCGTGGCGCGGCTCAACCACGCCGGCTGGCACGCGGTGGTGGCCACCAACCAGGCCGGCATCGGCCGCGGCATGATCGACATGGCCAGCGTCAACGCCGTGCACGCCTACATGAACCGCAAGCTGGTGGAGCAGGGCGGCCGCATCGACGCGGTGTTCTTCTGCCCGCACACGCCCGAGGACCAGTGCGACTGCCGCAAGCCGTTGCCCGGCATGATGAAGGACATCGCGCTGCGCTACGGCATGCAGCTCGCCGGGGTGCCCATGGTCTGCGACACGCTGCGCGACCTGCAGGCCGCGCAGACCGCCGGCTGCGAGCCGCACCTGGTGTTGACCGGCCGCGCCGCCGGACTCGACGACGCCACGCTGCTGCGCTATCTGGAGCAGGTGCCCACTGCCACGGTGCACGACGACCTGCAGCACTTTGCCGACCACCTGATGCGCCGCGAGCACGTGGCCGATTCTCACGCCGGGGACCTGCTGTGACGCGGCTGGGCTGGGCCTTGCGCTCGGCGCTGTTCTTCCTGTGGATGGCGCTCACGGTGATCCCCTGGGCGCTGGGCTCGCTGCTGCTGTCCATCGTGCTGCGCGGCGCGCGGCTGTACTGGCCCACCACGCGCTGGCTGGTGCTGGCGATCTGGGGCGCGCGCGTGATCTGCGGCGTGCGCTATCGGGTGCACGGCATGCAGCACCTGCCCGCAGCCAGCGACCGCCGCGCCGCGGTGCTGCTGGCCAGCAAGCACCAAAGCACCTGGGAGACCTTCGCGTATCCGACGCTGATGTCGCACCCGCTGGCCTACGTCTTCAAGCGCGAGCTGCTCTACGTGCCCTTCTTCGGCTGGGCGATGGGCCGACTGGACATGATCCACATCGACCGCAGCAAACGCACCGAGGCCTGGGCCAAGGTCGCTGCGCAGGGCCGGCGGCTGTCCGCCGAAGGCATCTGGGTCATCATGTTCCCCGAGGGCACGCGCATCGCGCGCGGCCAGCGTGGCCAATACAAGACCGGCGCTTCGCGCCTGGCCATCGACGCCGGCGTGCCCATCGTGCCGATCGCCGCCACCTCGGCGCGCTGCTGGCCGCGCAAGAGCTTCCTGCTGCGCCCCGGCGTGATCGACGTCTCGATCGGCCGCCCGATCCCCAGCGTTGGCCGCCGGGCCGACGAGCTGATGCGCGAGGTGGAAGACTGGATCGAGGCCGAGATGCGGCGGCTGGATCCCGAGGCGTATCCCGAGACCTGTCCCGAGACCGCTCAAGCCGCCGCGCCCGTGGCACCGGCGCCGCAGCCGGCAAACCGCTGAACGCAGCGCGCGCGCCCAGCGCCGCGCGACAGATTCTTTCGGCGCCGACACGTTCGAGACATCCCGCCGCAAAGCCCGGGCGGCCCAATGGCCGCCGATTCGACGTGTTCGCGAGGGGATCCGATGATGTTTCTTTCGAGCCGGCGCGCCTGGCTGGCGGCCGTGGTGGCCGTGGCGTCAATGGGCCTGGGCGGCTGCGGCGGCGGCTCCGGCAGCAGCGGTGCGGCGCAGCTGCGCGTGCTCAACGTCTCCAGCGACGTCCCCAACGTCGACCTGACGCTGAACAACGCCACCGTGGTGCAGGCGGCCAAGGTCGACACGCTGACGGACTATGTCGACGTCGACGCCGCCACCTACACCGTCGACCTGCTGGCCAGCGGCAGCAGCAGCTCGCTCAACGACTCCAGCCGCAGCTTCGCCAAGGGCCAGCACTACACCGCGCTGGTCTGGGGCCGGCAGAGCGCGCTCAAGCTGTCGACGCTGCCCGAGGACGACGACGAATCCACCATCATCAGCGGCAAGGCCAGGCTGCGCATCTTCAGCGCCACCGCCGACCTGGGCAACCTGGACGTCTACCTGACCCGCGACGACACCGCGCTGGACAGCACGACGCCGGTGGCCGCGGCCGTCGCATCCGCTGGCCTGAGCAGTTATGCAACGCTCGACAGCGGCAACTGGCGGCTGCGCGTGACCGGCGCCGGCGACCCCAGCGACCTGCGCCTGGACGTGCCGGCGATCACGCTGGCCGACAAGAAGGACAGCACGCTGGTGCTCACGGCCGGCTCCGGCGGCGTGCTGGTGCATGCCTCGCTGCTGGTGCAGCAGCAAAGCGGGCTGACCACGGCGCGCAACACGCAGGCGCGGCTGCGCGTGGTGGCCGGTGTCGAATCCAAGGCCAGCGTCGGCGTGGCCTGGAACGCCAGCACGCTGGCCGGCGGCCTGCGCTCGCCGGCGGTGGCGGCCTACACGCTGGTGGCGGCCGGCCAGTACCCGCTTGAGCTGCGCATCAACGGCAGCGTGGCCTCCAGCGACAGCGCCACGCTGGCGGCCGGCGCCGACTACACGCTGCTGGTCTACGGCGACCCCGCGGCGCCCAAGCTGTCGCTGCTGAGCGACGACAACCGCCTGCCCTCGTCGACCAGCCGCGCCAAGCTGCGCCTGGTGCACGGCGCCGCGATGGCCGATGCGCTGACGCTGTCGGTCGACTACGCGGCGCTGATCAGCGACCTCGCGCTCGGCAGCTCGTCGGCCTTCACGACGCTGATCGCCAACAGCAGCGCGCGGCTGGACGTCAGCTCGGTCTCGGCGGCCGACCCGCTGTTCACGGCGACCGACGTCAACCTGCAGACCCTGGGCGTCTACACGATCTTCATGCTGGGCGGCAACGCCACGCCCACCGGCGTGCTGCGCAAGGACCGCTGAAGCGCAGCGGACGGCCGCCCGCCGCCCGCCGCCTCCTAGAATCGCGGCCCATGCCGCTTTGGAGCCCGGCCGCGCCGCCTGCGCAACTGTCGCTGTTCGACGACGGGGTCGAGGCCGCGTTGCCGGCGCCGCTTGCCTCGCCGCCGGCGGCCGCGCCGACGATGGCGCCCGCGCCGCCCGCCGTCGCCGCGCCGGCGGCGCCGTCGCCCGCCACCTACCGCCACCCGCGCGCGCAGCGCGAGATCCGCTTCGGCGAGCACCGCGTGCACTACGAGCTGCGGCGCGCGCGCCGGCGCAGCATTGGCTTCGTCGTCGGCCCCGAGGGCCTGAGCGTCAGCGCGCCGCGCTGGGTGGGCGTGGGCGAGGTCGAATCGGCGCTGCGCGAGAAGCAGCGCTGGATCCTGCGCAAGCTGCAGGAGCAGGCCGAGCGCGCGCGCCGCACGCAGGCCGCGCGCATCGAATGGCGCGACGGCGCGCAGATCCCCTTCCTCGGCGAGAACGTGATCCTGGTGCTGGACCCGCGCGCCCAGGGTGCGGTGCTCAACACCGACGCCGGCGCGCTGCCCGGCGTGCCGCGGCTCACGCTGCACCTGGGCCTGCCGCAGGCCGCCGGCGCCGAGCAGGTGCGTGAGCTGGTGCAAAGCTGGCTGCAGCGCCAGGCGCGGCGGCTGTTCGAGGAGCGCTGCGCGCTCTACGCCCAACGCCTGGGCGTGCGCGTGCGCCGCATCGGCTTGAGCTCGGCGACCACGCGCTGGGGCAGCGCCAGCGCCGACGGCTCGATCCGGCTGCACTGGCGGCTGGTGCACTTCGGGCTGCCGGTCATCGACTACGTCGTCACGCACGAACTGGCGCACTTGCGTGAGATGAATCACAGCCCGGCGTTCTGGGACGTCGTGCGCTCGGTGCTGCCCGACTACCAGCAGGCCCTGGGCACGCTGCGCCAGCAGGTGCTGCCGGCGCTGGATTGACGGCGCTCAAGTCGATGCGGCTTTGCCGGGCGGCTGGAGGCCCCCCATTGGGGGCTTCATCACTTCTGGGGATGTCTCGATTGCGGATCCGACGGCACACTGGCGCCCAACGCTGTCATCCGCTCAGGGGCGAAAGACGATCGAGGGGCCGCAAGGCAACCATCCGGCACCGGCGGCAGAACCTTCCCAGGTTCTGCCGCCGGTTGTCTTTTGGCGCACCCGATCCGGGTTAAATTGACGTTTACGTCAACGTCAGGTCCGCCGCCATGGCCCCATCCGCGCGCCCCCGCCCCGCCGCGGCGCCCCCGCCAGGGCGCGGCAAGGACGCCCGCGCCTACACCATCACCGAGCTGGCGCAGGAGTTCGACGTCACGCCGCGCGCCATCCGCTTCTACGAGGACGTGGGCCTGCTGACGCCCTCGCGCGCCGGCCGCAACCGCGTCTACAGCCAGCGCGACCGCACGCGGCTCAAGCTCACGCTGCGCGGCAAGCGGCTGGGGCTGTCGCTGCTGGAGATCCGGCAGCTCGTCGAGATGTACGACTCGCACCCCGACCAGACGCCGCAGCTCAGCGCCTTCCTGCAGGTGCTGGCCGCGCACCGCCAGCAGCTCGAGCAGCAGCGCGAGGACATCGAGATCACGCTGGCCGAGATCGCCCAGCACGAGGCGCGCTGCCGCAGCCTGCTGACCACGGCGCGGGCGCCGGCCAAGACGGCCAAGAACACCAGCCCGACCACCCGCACGACCACCCGCACGACCACCCGCACGACCACCCGACGCGGGGCCCGAACCCCGCAGCCTTCATTGATCGGAGACAAGCCATGACCGCACTGCCCGGCCTCGACCACCAGCTCGGCGAGGACATCGACGCGCTGCGCGACGCGGTGCGCGCTTTTGCCGAGGCCGAGATCGCGCCGCGCGCCGCCGAGATCGACCGCAGCGACCAGTTTCCGATGGACCTCTGGCCCAAGCTGGGCGAGCTGGGCGTGCTGGGCATCACCGTGTCCGAGGCCGACGGCGGCGCCGACATGGGCTACCTCGCGCACATGGTGGCGATGGAGGAGATCAGCCGCGCCAGCGCCTCGGTGGGCCTGTCGTACGGCGCGCACAGCAACCTGTGCGTCAACCAGATCAAGCGCAACGGCTCCGCGGCGCAGAAGAAGAAGTACCTGCCCAAGCTGATCAGCGGCGAGCACGTGGGCGCGCTGGCGATGAGCGAGCCCGGGGCCGGATCGGACGTCATCAGCATGAAGCTGAAGGCCGAGGACAAGGGCGGCTACTACCTGCTCAACGGCAGCAAGATGTGGATCACCAACGGCCCCGACGCCGACACCCTGGTGGTCTATGCCAAGACCGAGCCCGAGCTGGGCGCGCGCGGCGTCACCGCGTTCCTGGTGGAAAAGACGATGAAGGGCTTTGCCGTCGCGCAGAAGCTCGACAAGCTGGGCATGCGCGGCAGCCACACCGGCGAGCTGGTGTTCCGCGACGTCGAAGTGCCGGCCGACAACGTGCTGGGCGGCGTGGGCGGCGGCGCCAAGGTGCTGATGAGCGGGCTGGACTACGAGCGCGCGGTGCTCGCCGCCGGGCCCGTCGGCATCATGCAGGCGGTGCTGGACAACGTGGTGCCCTACGTGCACGACCGCAAGCAGTTCGGCCAGAGCATCGGCGAGTTCCAGCTCATCCAGGGCAAGCTGGCCGACATGTACACCGTGCTGCAGGCCGGCCGCAGCTACCTGTACACCGTGGGCAAGAACCTCGACCGCATGGGCGCCGAGCACGTGCGCCGCGTGCGCAAGGACTGCGCCAGTGTGATCCTGTGGTGCGCCGAGAAAGCCACCTGGATGGCCGGCGAAGGCATCCAGGTCTTCGGCGGCAACGGCTACATCAACGACTACCCGCTGGGCCGCCTGTGGCGCGACGCCAAGCTCTACGAGATCGGCGCCGGCACCTCCGAGGTGCGCCGCATGCTGATCGGGCGCGAGCTGTTCGCGGAGACGATGTGAGCACCCGGTCAGCGGTACCCACGCTGGCCGGCCGCCGCTGCACGCTGCGCGCGCTGCAGCCGGCGGACGCGCCCGCGATCGCCCGCCACGCCGACGACGAGGCCGTCTGGCGTAACCTGTTCGAGGGCTTTCCGCGCCCCTACACGCTGGCCCATGCCGAAGCCTGGTGCGGCCAGGAGCACCGCAGCCCGCTGTACGGCCAGGTGTGGGCGGTCGACGTCGGCGGCGAGGCCATCGGCTGCTGCAGCGTGCGCACCGACGGCGGCTGGCTGCGCTGCAACGCCGAGGTGGGCTACTGGATCGGCCGCGCGCACTGGCGGCAAGGCATCGGCCGCGAGATGCTGGCGTTGATCAGCGACTGGGCGCTGGCCAGCCAGCCGGCACTGACGCGGCTGTACGCGCCGATCTTCGGCTACAACGAGGCCTCGCAGGCGCTGGCCCGACGCTGCGGCTATGTGCTGGAGGGCCGCTTTCCACTCAGCGCGATCAAGGGTGGCCACCTGATCGACCGCGTCGTCTACGGCCGCTACCGACCGGGCGCCGCCTGCGGGCCGCTGCCTACACTGATGCCATGAGCGATGAACTGAACCCCCTGCTGCAACTCAACCGCCGCTGGGCCGCTGCCACCGAGCAGCGCGAGCCCGGCTTCTTCTCCCGGCTGGCCCAGCAGCAAAGCCCGCGCTACATGTGGATCGGCTGCGCCGACAGCCGCGTGCCCGCCAACGATCTGGTGGGCCTGCTGCCCGGCGAGCTGTTCGTGCACCGCAACGTCGCCAACGTCGTGGTGCACAGCGACCTCAACGCGCTGTCCACCATCCAGTTCGCGGTCGAGCACCTGAAGGTGCAGCACATCATCGTCGTCGGCCACTATGGCTGCGCCGGCGTGCGCGCGGCGATGCGCGGCATCCGCGTCGGCCTGGCCGACAACTGGCTGCGCCACGTGCACGACGTGCGCCTGCGCCACCGCAAGCGGCTCGACCACCTGCCGCCCGCGGAGCAGGAAAACGTCCTGTGCGAGATGAACGTCATCGAGCAGGTCGGCAACGTCGCGCTGTCCACCGTGATCCAGGACGCCTGGGCGCGCGGCCAGCCGATCGCCGTGCACGGCTGGGTGTACGGGCTGAACGACGGTTTGCTGAAAGATTTGAATGTCACGATGGCGCAGCCCGACACCGTGGTGCAGGTGTTCTCCGCCGCGCTGAAGCGCTATCCGCGCGGGCCTGAGAGCGACACCGACACCGAGTCCGATCACGACTGACGACCCCCATGTTCCCGCACAAGCTCACCGACCACCGCGCCTTCGGCGTCGCCCAGGCCATGCTGGAGGGCTTCAACCGCCACTACCGGCTGTTCCGAGCCGCCAGTGCCTCGGCCAAGGCGCGTTTCGACCAGCGCGACTGGCACGGCCAGCAGCGTTCGCAGCGCGAGCGCATCGAGTTCTACGACCAGCGCGTCAACGAGGCGGTGGACCGGCTGCGCAGCGAGTTCAAGGTCGACGCGCTGTCGATGGACAGCTGGCAGCAGGTCAAGCTGCACTACATCGGGCTGTTGACCAACCACCTGCAGCCCGAGCTGGCCGAGACCTTCTTCAACTCGGTGACCGCCAAGCTGCTGCACCGCAGCTACTTCAACAACGACTTCATCTTCGTGCGCCCGGCGGTCAGCACCGAGTACATCGAGAACGACAGGCCCGGCGCGGTGCCGACCTACCGCGCCTACTACCCGACGCGCGAGACGCTGCACGAGACCATGGTGCGCATCGTGGACAACTTCCAGCTGCAGGCCGCGTTCGACGATCTGGACCGCGACGTGGCGGCGGTGCTGGAGGCGCTGCAGTCGCGCGTCAACCTGCGCTTCGCCGACTGGCGGCTGCGCGCCAACTTCCAGATCCAGGTGCTGTCCGGCCTGTTCTACCGCAACAAGGGCGCCTACCTGGTGGGCAAGGTGATCAACGGCTTCACCGAGATCCCGATGTGCCTGCCGCTGATCTACAACGACGCCGGCCGGCTGGTGATCGACGCCGCGCTGTTCAGCGAGGACGAGCTGCTGCTGGTGTTCAGCTTCGCGCGCGCCTACTTCATGGTCGACATGGACGTGCCCTCGGCCTACGTGCAGTTCCTGCGCTCGCTGATGCCGCGCAAGGCGCGCAGCGAGATCTACAGCGCGCTGGGGCTGCAGAAGCAGGGCAAGAACCTCTTCTACCGCGACTTCCTGTATCACCTGCGGCACAGCTCGGACGCCTTCCGCATCGCGCCCGGCATCAAGGGCATGGTGATGCTGGTGTTCGACCTGCCGAGCTATCCCTACGTCTTCAAGGTCATCAAGGACTACTACCCGCCGCAGAAGGACACCACGCGCGAGCAGATCAAGGGCAAGTACCTGCTGGTCAAGCAGCACGACCGCGTCGGCCGCATGGCCGACACGCTGGAGTACAGCAACGTGGCCTTTCCGCGCCAGCGCTTCGAGGACGAGCTGGTCGCCGAGCTCAAGCAGTTCTGCGGCAGCCTGGTGGAGGAGGACGGCGACCGCATCGTGATCCGCCACCTCTACATCGAGCGGCGCATGATCCCGCTGAACATCTACCTGCAGGACGCCAGCGAGCAGGGCGACCGCGGCGCCATCGAGCGCGCGGTGGTGGAGTACGGCAACGCCATCAAGGACCTGGTGGCCGCCAACATCTTCCCCGGCGACATGCTGTGGAAGAACTTCGGCGTCACCCGCCACGGCAAGGTGGTGTTCTACGACTACGACGAGATCGAATACATCACCGACTGCAACTTCCGCCGCGTGCCCGAGCCGCGCAACGAGGAGGAAGAGCTCTCAGGCGAGATCTGGTACCACGTCGGCCCCAAGGACGTGTTCCCCGAGACCTTCGGCCCCTTCCTGCTGGGCAACCCGGGCGTGCGCGAGGTCTTCATGAAGCACCACGCCGATCTGCTGGACGCCGGTTTCTGGCAGCACCACAAAGACCGCATCAAGGCCGGCCATGTGCACGACGTGTTCCCCTATGACCCGAGCAAGCGCTTCACGGCGCCACGGGCGGAGGTGGCGGAGGCGGTGGCGGATTGACGCCCCGGCCCTTCTTCAGCCGTGCCTTGGTGCGTTCATTGAGCACGGTTGCTTCGTACGCTGATGCAAAGGCCGGAAGCGACCGCTCGGACCTGTTACAACACCTGCCGCATCACCACCGCAACCATGGCCAAGCGAAGGAACCCCAGCCAGACCTACCTGCGTTTCCTGAATCTGGCGAATGCAGTGCGCGGCCTGCCGGGCATTCCGGTGCTGGACGCTGTGGAAGAGCGGGTGCTGAACGCGCTGGCCGCGGTGTGGGCCACCGGCGCCGCGGTGACGGTGCTGGACGCCATGCAACTAGCCCCTGACACCTCGCCCTCCACCGTGCATCGCCGGCTCAAGGGGCTGCAGGAAAAGGGCTTGATCCAGCTGTCGGAAGGCAAGGGCGATGCCCGCGTGCGGTTGATCAAGCCGACGCCGCTGGCGACCGACTACTTCACCAAGCTGGGCCAATGCCTGGACCGTGCCGCCCGCGGCGCGACGGCCGACGACAGTCGGTGACATGACGGCTGCCGCCTTGCTGCTGCACGTCGCCGTCGCGGCGGGCCTGTGGATCGGCCTGTACGACCTGAACTGCTGGGCCTTCGAGGCGTTCATGGTCAGCCCGCTCATCGCCTGGGTGTTCCTGCCTGCTGCGGTGCGCCTGCTGGTCGTGCTGCTGGGCGGCTGGCCCGGCGCCCTGGGCCTGGGCCTGGGAACGCTGATCACCAACGGGCCGGTGTTCGGCGCGCTGTCGTTGCAGTAGATCGCCCTGGCCATCCTGGTGCCGCTCGGCCAGATCGCCGCGGTGCGCGCCACCGGCGCCCTGTTGAAGATGCCCACCACCTTGCTGGGGCTCACGCCCACGGCCCTGGTGGTGCTGGCGCTGGCCAGCGCCGCGTGCAGCGTGGCGCTGAACACGCTGGTCTTCCGGCTGTACGGCGTGGCGCCGGCCGCAGCCTGGGAGGTGCTGGCCATGTTTGTCGGCGACCTCGTCGGCACGCTGATCGTGCTGTACCTCATCCGCGCGCTGATCGCCGCCTGGGATTGGACGCGGCGCGATCGTTGGGCCGCCTGACGCCGCATGCCGGCTGCGGCCCAGCGGCCGCAGGGCTGCTTGCTGCTAAGCTTCAGTCAATTGTCAATATGACAATTGATGTAACCTCCATGCCGATGGTCGACACGACGCACATCCGGCTGGCGCGCGTGGTCTTCGCCAGCCAGGCGCAGGCCGAATCGATGCGCCCGCCGCAGCGCGCGGCGCTGATCTCCATCACCGACCCGGGCGGCGCCCAGGCGCAACTGCGCCCCGGCTGGGAGCGCGTGCTGCGTTGCGCGTTCAACGACCTCGACCCGTTGCGCTTCCCCGATCGGCAGGACGAGGACGACGCCGGCCTGGCCATGAATCGGCAGCAGGTGCTCGGCGTCGCGCGATTCGTGCTGCAGGCTGCCTCAAGCTGCCGCCGTCTGGTGGTTCATTGCCGCTACGGCGTTTCGCGCTCGGCCGCGGTCGCCAAAGCCGTGGCCGAGCACTTCGGCCTACCTTTTCCGCTCACCCAGGTGGCCTACAACGGCCACCTGCATGCGTTGGTGCGGCAGGCGTTGGGCGCGGTGGAAGCAGATCACTGAGGCTCTGGTCAACGGGGGGCCTTCATCGCGGGATGACCTGTTTGAAGACTCACGGACTACGGCACATCAGCGTCAATTTGACAAAAGAAAGCTGGCGCGTCGGGCTTGGCGGCTGTGGCCAATCTCGGATTCGTTACGACTGACGGACAAGCCGTGCAGGGCGTCACGAAGCTCGAACTCGAGAGGCTTCATTCGATTGTCATTTTGACGAACACAAGGGGCCGGTGACTCATCGAGTCTTTGATGACGGCACGGGCTCAGTACGGAAGTGCGCTGACGCGGTGCTGTCAAGCGCTTCGCCTCCGTTTCTGAGCACGCTACCTGGACCATCACCTCAGAACAGCGGAGCCTCCATGAAGCCGTTCGTCCGTGCCCTTGTTTTCGCAGCATCCTCGTGGGTGTTGCCATCGTTTGCAGTTGGAGCCAGTTTCGACTGCGCCAAGGCCGTCACTCGCATCGAAAACGCCATCTGTGCGTCAGCGGTGCTATCGCAACTTGATGTCGAGCTGAGCAGGCTCTATCAAGACGCCCTGTTGGCGACGCAGGACATCGCCGAGAACAGAGAAGAAGTCAAGGCGGCCCAGCGAGCCTGGATTCAAAAAACCCGGAACGGCTGTTCTGACGAGGCTTGCCTAAAGACGGTGTATTCGCAACGGATGGCCGCTCTGAAGGCCGCACGGCAGGAACGAGACCAGGTCAAGGCTGATATTGAGGCCGAGGAGAAGGCCGAAGCCGCCCATCAGACCGAAGCGCAAGGTACACAAGCCGTTGCGCCCATGGCCCCGCCGGCCGAAACAACGAGCAATCCGGATGCTCCGAAGCCGGCTGCATCCGCAACACAGCCCGGACCCGCCTCCTCTTCCGTAGCCGCGGTGTCGCCAGCTTCTGCGGCTGCCGTCATGCCTGCGTCGACACCGAGCAAGAACGTAGGCAGCGAGATCTCGGTAGAGCCGAGCATGGGTGCCATGTCCAACATTTCACTGGCACTGGCATTCCTTTTACCAATTCCAATTGCTTGGTTCAGCTACAAGAAGCTCAGAAGCAAGAAACAGCCGATTCCGGCAATTGCTTTGAGTGTCGTAGCGGGAGGTGCGGCCTTCTTGGCGTTCGCAATCGCCGGAGACGCAGCGACTACGAGGGAATATAAAGAGTGGGCTGCGGCAGCCAAAGAGAAGAAGGTACTGTCACAAATGGCTGCTCATTCGCATCAACAGGAACAGCGGCAGCTCGCCGATGCGAATGCCAAGACCAATCAAAAAGCGGTAACGGGTGAACCGCAGCCCTTGCCAATGTTCAAGGCATTTGAGCGAATGCGCTATGGTGCGACTGCCAACCTAGGGCCAGAGTGGATTCGCCGTGCCAGAAATGAGACTTGGACCCTCATCGAGCAACAGATCAAAGGCCGACCAGCCTATTGCCTAACAAAGAAGAATCCTGAATCAGGGATCGATAATGTATCGCTTGAATCTGCGACTGCCTGCTTTGACGAAGAAACGAACAAGCTTGTCAGTGTCTGGGTGTTGATAAGCGAACCGAAGTATCGCGACGCAGGGGATATGAAGCTGATGCGACTTGTTGCCGCGATGGTTGGCAATCGACCCGGCCTCTATGATCAGACCGATTTCAAAGCTGCAGGGAATCTCAAGGCTGAATGGAAGAGATTGTCAGGGAAACTTGAAGTAGAAGTTGGTTATTCGAGTATTCCTGGTGGTATTACGATCACAGAAGACTCGCCAGAGAGGTATATTAGTGGCATGCTTCCAACCTTTCCAATGAGAACGGGTTGGGTGACGACAAATCAGATCGATAGCGATATGAAAGCGCCGCTGAATGCCATTCAAATGCGGCTCCAGGCAATCGGTTATGCAGTTTCGAGAAAAGCCAACTTGGCCTGCAATTCAGCGTTGAATATCTTTCGCGATGATATGACGACAGAAGAGGTGTCGACAATAATGCAGCGCGCTCGGTCTCAAGGGTGTCAATTTCCATCGATGAATGGAGAGCTTGCAGCACATCGCCCTAATGAACCTGTGCGACATGTCGAAGAAGCTGACCCGTTTCCATATACGGCGACACTGAGTTGTCAGTATGGTCAGGCGTCAGTCAGTATTGAATCTTGCTTCGCGTCACATGGGTTGAACTCTGAATTGGAGTTGCGCAACGGTGACGACTACAAATTGCTTACTGCATTTGATATCGGTCGGCATTTCCAGAAATATAGCAATGCCCTGATTATTCCGCTTCGGAAAAACTTTGAAATCAAGGCGCAGAACAGTGCCGATTCAATGATACTTATGCTCAAGATTCAGGACAAGGCAACCGGCGAGGTGTTTTTCCAGAAAGCGGCTGGCCGATTTGGTGTGATCGAGGTCCGTTCCTAAGCCAGTCCATTCCGTCAACAAAACGCCCTAATCAAGGGGCGTTTTTGCTTGTGCGCCAGCCTTGCTCACGCCGACGCCGACGAGTTCGCCGCAAATCCGATGTTCATGCGGGTTCCGACGGTTCTGCGAGGCCGACTCTTGAAAACGGACGGTCGTTTTCAGCCGGGCTTGGTGCGCTCATTGAGCATGGCGAACGTCTTCATGCGGCCGGCGCTGGGCGCTGCACGCGGTGATGAAGCTTGACTGTATCTCATGGGAGATACAGAATGAACTTTTCATAGGAACCCACCATGGCGCAGTCCGCAATGCTGCATGTCCGCGTGGACGACGAAATCAAGGCGCAAGCCACCGAGGCGCTGGCCGCGATGGGACTGTCGGTGTCGGACGCCGTGCGCATCCTGCTCAAGCGCGTGGTCAGCGATCAGGCGTTCCCGCTCGAACTCAAGGTGCCCAATGGCGAGACCCGCGCCGCGATGGAAGAAGCGCGCGCGATGATGAAGGCGCGCAGCGCACGCTTCAAGTCTGCCGATGCCTTGATCGATGAGCTCGAAAAAGCCCGCCGGCAGTAAGCGGGCCGCGCCGCCTCGGGCCAGCGACTACGCCAAGCGCCTTCTCAAGGACTGGGAGCGGCTTTCCCGCTCCGGGCGCTACGACATGAAGCGCCTGAGGAAGCGATGCTGCTGATCGCCAACGACGCACCGCTCGGCCCCGAGTGGCTCGACCATCCACTCAAGGGCGACTGGGCCAATCATCGCGAATGCCACATCGGCGGTGGCTTCCTGCTGATCTACCAAGCCGACGGCAACATGGTCATCTTCGCGCACGCGGGCACGCATTCCGAGCTGTTCGAGGATTAGCCGGTCTCGCCGCGCGGCTCAGTCGCCCGCCGGAAACCGAAACGCCGCCGGCTGCTTGTCCAGGAAGCGCCGCACCGCGCTGCGGTGGGCCTCGGTCTCGAAGCACAGCGCCTGGTGGTCGGCCTCGTTGGCCAGCGCGCCGCGCAGGTCGGTGGCCAGACTCATGCCGAGCTCGGCCTTGACCAGCGCCACCGCCAGCGGCGAGGCACCGCAGAAGCTGCGCGCCAGCGCCTGGGCGCGGGCCAGCAGCGCCTCGGCCGGCACCAGCTCCATCGCGATGCCGAGCTGCAGCGCCTCGGCCGCCGAGACCTCGCGCGCCGACAGCATCAGCTCGCGTGCGCGCTGCACGCCCACCACGCGCGGCAGCGTGTACATCGCCGCGAAGTCGGGCACCAGGCCGACGCGCATGAAGCTCATGCAGAAGCGCGCGCGCGGGCTGGCCAGCACGAAGTCGGCCATCAGCGCCAAACTGAAGCCGGCGCCGTAGGCGGCGCCGTCGACGGCGGCGATGAGCGGCTTGTCGAGCTCGGTCAGCGCGCGGATCAGCGGCTGCACCGAGCGCATGCGCTCGCGCCAGCCTTCCACCGTCATCTGCGCACGCACCTCCTCCATGCCGCGCAGGTCGCCGCCGGCGCAGAACACGCCGCCGGCGCCGGCCAGCACCACGGCGCGCACCGCGGCATCGGCGGCCAGCCGCGGCACGGCCGCGGCCAATTCGTCCTTCATCGTGTTGGACAGCGCATTGCGCGCATCCGGGCGATCCAGCGTCAACGTGGCCACGCCATCGTCGATGCTCAGCTTGAGGGTTTGCAGGGCCATGGTGGGGAGGTGTTGATCGTCAGTGCTTGCCGTGCTCGCCGGCCGCCGGCGTCTTCAGCGCCTTGACGGGCGCCTTCAGCTCGATGGTCTCCTTCTTGCCGTCCTTGCCTTCGACCACCAGCGTCACCGGCACGCTGTCGCCCTCCTTCAGCGTCTGCTTCAGGTCCAGCAGCATCACGTGGTAGCCGCCGGGCTTGAGCTCCACGGCCTTGCCCGCGGGCAGCTCCAGCCCGCCGCTCAACGCACGCATCTTCATCACGTTGCCGTCCATCGACATCTCGTGGATCTCCGCCACGCCGGCCACCGGCGAGCTGACGGACACCAGCTTGCCGCCGCTGGCCGAGGTGATCTGCGCGAACAGCCCGGTGGCCTTCTGCTGCGCGACCGTGCCGCGCACCCAGGCATCCTTGACGGTGGTCTGGGCGTGGGCCGCGGTGGCGCCGAGTGCCAGTGCCGCGGCCAGGCCGATGCAGCGGATGCCGAATGGGATCATGAACTTTCTCCTTCAGTCGTCGTGGCGATGGCCGCGCGGCGCTTACAGGAACAGCGGCGGCGGCTCGGCGCTGCGCAAGGGCAGGCTCAGGACCCGCGGTGGGCGGCCAGCACGGCCTTGCAGTGTAAGCGCGCCGATAATCACTGGATGGCCATCCAGACCGATTCGTTCGAGCCACCCGCGCGCCGCGTGGTCAGCGCCGCGCCGGCGTCGCCGGGCGAAGAGGCCATCGAGCGCGCGCTGCGCCCCAAGGGCATGGCCGACTACGTGGGCCAGGCCAAGGCACGTGAACAGTTGGAGATCTTCATCCACGCCGCGCGCGGCCGCGCCGAGGCGCTGGACCACGTGCTGCTGTTCGGCCCGCCGGGGCTGGGCAAGACGACGCTGAGCCACATCATCGCCGCCGAGCTGGGCGTGAAGCTGCGCCAGACCAGCGGCCCGGTGCTCGAAAAGCCCAAGGACCTGGCGGCGCTGCTGACCAACCTCGAAAAGAACGACGTGCTCTTCATCGACGAGATCCACCGCCTGAGCCCGGTGGTCGAGGAGATTCTGTACCCGGCGCTGGAGGACTACCAGATCGACATCATGATCGGCGAGGGCCCGGCCGCGCGCTCGATCAAGCTCGACCTGCAGCCCTTCACGCTGGTGGGCGCCACCACGCGCGCCGGCATGCTGACCAACCCGCTGCGCGACCGCTTCGGCATCGTCGCGCGGCTGGAGTTCTACACGGCCGAGGAGCTGACGCGCATCGTCACGCGCTCGGCCGGGCTGCTGGAGGTGCCGATCGACGCCGCCGGCGCGCTGGAGATCGCGCGCCGCAGCCGCGGCACGCCGCGCATCGCCAACCGGCTGCTGCGCCGCGTGCGCGACTACGCGCAGGTGAAGGCCCGCGGCCACGTCGACGCCGGCATTGCCGATCGCGCGCTGCAGATGCTGGACGTCGACCCGCAGGGCTTCGACGTGATGGACCGCAAGCTGCTGGACGCGGTGATCCACCGCTTCGACGGCGGCCCGGTCGGGCTGGAGAACGTGGCCGCCGCGATCGGCGAGGAGGCGGGCACGATCGAGGACGTGATCGAGCCCTACCTGATCCAGCAGGGCTACCTGCAGCGCACGCCGCGCGGCCGCGTGGCGACGCAGGCGGCGTATCGCCACCTGGGGCTGCTGCCGCCGGCGCGCGGCGGCGAGCTGTTCTGAAGATTACTGAGTCCGCGCGATGCAGCGCGCGGTGTAGTTGGCCTCGAAGCGGCGCAGGTCGCCCACCTCGCCGGCCGTCAGCGTCGCCACGCGCTCGTTCTTGGCGGCGATGATGCGGCGCATCTCGCCGCACTGCGACATCAGCTGCTGCTGCTGGGCCTGCTCGCGCTGCGCGTCGGCCTTGGTCTGGCGCTGCTCGTCGCGCTGGTCCTGGCGGCTGCGCATCTGCTCCTGGCTCCAACGCTGGCGCGCCTGCGATTCGTTGGCCGAGCAGCGGCGCTGGTAGTCATCGCGCAGCTCGTACTGGGTGGCCGGCGACAGCCCGCGCTGGCCCGCGGTGCGCAGGCCGTCGTTGAGGCTGGCACATTCCGCGCTCATGTAGCTCAGGTGCTCGGGCGCGCGGCTGGCCGCCATCGGCAGGCTGCGGCGCAGCGGCGGCGCTTCGTCCACCGGCCCGAAGCCGCCCAGCCGCGTGCTGCCGTCGGCGGCGCACGGCCGGTCGGAGTAGGTGCTGCCCTTGCCGGTGTTGCAGCGATAACTCTGGGCTTGAGCGGGCAGCGCCAGCAGCAGCAGCGGCAGCGTCAGACTCAGCAGCCCGGCCAGGCAGCGGCGGCGGAATCGAAGGTCGGACATCGGAACGTGGGCCGGCGAGGGCATTGCAAGGCTTCGATTGTGAGCGCCGGCGGCTGAATGCGGCAGCCGCCGGCGCCGGCATTCGTGCACGCCGTGGCTGCTGGCGCCACACCAGCCCCTTGGCTGCGGGGGCCGGGCGGCCGATAACCCGGTGCCCACCGTGCGCCTGCAGGCCGGCTTGACGGCCGTCAATCGTGACGGATGTCGCGGGCCGATGGGCTGCGGCCCCGGCGTTACAGCTGTGAACGCCCACCGGCTCAAGTCGCCGCGGCGGCCGGCCGATAGCGCGGAGGAACAGGCGAGGACCGACACCCGCAGACAGCATTCCGTGCTGCCGGTGCGATCGGTCCCGCCGGGAAGGCCGCATGTCCACCATCAACACCGTCCGCTTCCATGCCCGCCGCCGCGACCTCGCGCGCGGCTTCACGATGATCGAGGTCCTGATCGTCGTGGCCATCATCGCCATCCTGGCCGCGGTGGCGATGCCGTCGTACAGCGCCTACGTGCAGCGCGCCAAGGTGCCGGCCGGGCTCGACGCGCTGCAGTCGTACTTCACGCGCATGGAGCAACGGTTCCAGGACACCGGCAGCTACAAGAAGACGGCGGCCGGCGTCGAGGCCTGCGCGATCGACCCGCCCAGCCCGGTGGCCAACTACACGGTGACCTGCTCGCTCACCGCCACCGGCTACACCGCCACCGCCACCGGCAGCGGGCCGCTCAGCGGCTACACGTACACGATCAACTCGGCCGGCACGCGCACCACGTCAGCCCACCCCAAGGGCGCGCCGGCGGGCAACTGCTGGTCGATCAAGGGGGTCTCATGCGACGCCTGAGATCGCGCGGCATGACGCTGATCGAGCTGATGGTCGGCCTGGCGGTGATGGCCGTGCTGGCCACTGCCGCGGCGCCCTACCTGGGCGACATGGTGGCCAACTCGCGCCTGCGCGAGGCCGGCAACCTGCTGTTCGGCGAGACGCTGCTGGCGCAGAGCGAGGCGATCAAGCGCAACACCACGGTGCGCGTGTCGACCAACGGTAGCAGCATCCAGGTGCTGGACATGACGCAGGTCGACGCGCCGGCGGTGCTGCGCGCGCGCACGCTGCCCGGCCAGGTGCAGGCGCCGGTGAAGACCTTCGATTTCGGCCCCGAGGGCCGGCCGGCGCCGTTCGGCACCGCGGTCGCGGTCAACCTCGCCGCCGGCGGCACCTGCTCTGACGATCTGCGCTGCCCCGGCCTGCGCGTGGACGCCGGCGGCGCGATCCGCCTTTGCGGCAACTACCTGGTGAGCTGCCCATGAGCCGCGCTGCCAACCGCAGGCGCCGCCAGCGCGGCGTCAGCCTGATCGACGCGCTGATCGCGATCGCCATCCTGTCCTTCGGCCTGATCGGCATGAGCCGCATGCAGGGCCGCATGGTCAGCTCGGCCACCGATTCGCAGCTGCGCACCGCGGCCACCGCGCTGGCCGACGAGCTGCTCAACACGGTGCTGGTGGATAACGCCAATGCCGCTTGCTACACGCTGCCGCAAAGCGGCGCCTGCGGCTCGGCCGCGGCCACCGCGCGCACCACCGCCTGGGCCACCAAGGTGGCGGGCACGCTGCCCGGCACGGTGACCAAGGCCGTGGCGCTCGACGCCGGCACCGGCCGCATGACGGTGAGCGTCGGCTGGACCTCCCGCGAGACCTACAACGGCGCGCCCGACGAGCGCCTGATCCAGGTGGTGACCGATGTGCGCTGAACGCCGTCCGCGCCGGCAGCGCGGCTTCTCGATCATCGAGCTGATGGTCGGCATGGTGGTCGCGCTGATCGTCGGCATCGCCGCCTCCAGCAGCGCCATCGTCTTCACCGCCTCGCAGCGCAACGGCATGGGCGTGGGCGGCGTGGCCGTCAACGTCACCACCGTGCTGGCGGCGCTGAAGAACGACGCTGCCAGCGCCGGCCTGGGCTTCTTCGGCGAGGGCGTCTACCTCTGCGACAAGATCAACATCTCCAAGGGCGCGACGGTGCTGTCCGACGGCGCCGCGTTCATGCCGGTGAAGATCACGCGCGTCGCGGGCATCGACCGGCTGGACGTGATCCAGTCCACGCGCGTGCAGGCCGGCGCCAGCGCGCGGCTGCAACTGCCCACCACCGGCGCCGACGCCTCGCTGGTGTCCAACCTGCCCGGCAACGTGGATGACGCCGTGGTGCTGTCGCCGGCCGCGGCGGGCGACCCCTGCCTGCTGCGCAGCATCACCGCCAACACGGCGGCCACCAGCGACGACCCGCAGAAGCTCACCTTCGCTGCCGGCGGCACCTTCAACGACGGCGCGTTCACCACCAACCCCAGCTACAGCGCCGCCGGCGGCAGCGTCACGCTGCTGGGCGGCGTGGGCTGGAGCCGCTACCGGCTGAGTGGCACCGACCTCGTGATGGACCGCCTGCTGGCCGGCGGCAGCGCCGTGCTGGCGCGCAACGTGATGGCCTTCCGGCTGCAGTACGGCGTGTCCACCGGCGTGGCCGGCAGCAAGACGCTGCAGAACTGGGTCGACGCCACCGGCACCTGGGCGACGGTCGATTCGACCACGATCGCGCGCGTGCGTGCGGTGCGCATCGGCGTCGTCACGCGCAGCCCGCAGCGCGACAAGGACTGCACCGGCCCCACCACCGTGGCCGACCCGCTGGATCCCGCCACCAACATCGCGGTGGACGTGGCCGACCCGCAGTGCTGGCGCTTCCGCAGCGCCACCGTGGTGGTGCCGCTGCGCAACCTGGTCCTGGGGATCAAGGCATGAGAACCCGACGCAAACCACAACGACAACGCGGCGTGACGATGGTCGTCGTGCTGATCCTGCTGACCGTGATGCTGCTCGGCGGCCTGGCACTGGCGCGCATGACCGAGGTCGGCACGCTGGCCGCCGGCAACGCGGCCTTCCGCGAGTCGGCGGTGCAGGCCTCCGAGGTGGGCATCAACACCGCGTTCGCCGCCGTCACCGCGCTGGCCAACGAGAACACCGACCAGGGCAACTGGTACCGCGCCAGCACGCTGGTCGACGACGCCGCCGGCTTGCCGACCTTCGACTTCGACACCGCCGCGCAGGTCAACGTGGGTGCCTACGAGGCGCGCTACGTCATCGATCGCCAGTGCACCGGCCTGATGCCGGTCGCCGACCCGATGCGCCAGTGCCTGGTGAAGGTCGACATCGATCCCGACAAGCCGGAAACCAACGACCCGAACAAGAAGGTCGATCCGCCGACGACCACGCAGTACCGCATCACCGCCCGCATCACCGGCCCCAAGGACACCCGGGTCTGGGTGCAGTCCCTGGTCAACAAGTAAGCGCCCGCCGCCGCCGCGCTTTGCCGCCGTTTCGCCTCCAGCGAGGTTCGCCATGAAGATCGCCCCCAACGTCGTCGTCTCCGTTTTCGCTCTGGCGGTGCTGCTGGGCAGCACGGCATCGCAGGCCACCGACGTGGCCGAGAAGCCGCTCAAGGCCTCGGTGCTGGCCAAGCCCAACGTCATCTTCGCGATGGACGAGTCGGGCTCGATGGACGCCGAGGTGATGATCGACGGCACCTTCCAGGGCTGGTTCTACGGCAACTACCAGAACACCGACCTCTACCCGGGCGGCGCGCGCCGCACCGGCGGGGCCAGCGGCGACTGGAACATGCTCTACCTGTTCCCCAATGGCACCGGCGCCGGCAACCGCGTCTATGGTGACGCGGCACCCGCCTACGGCTACGCCATCCCGCCGACCAACGAGGTGGCCTGGACGCGCTCGGCCGACTACAACAGCATCTACTACGACTCCAGCAAGACCTACGTGCCCTGGTCGCCGGGCTACCTCAGCGGCGCCACGGCCACCAGCTTCACCGACGCCAGCACCACCGCGGCGCGCTCGCACCCGGCGCTGGGCACGACGACGATGGCGCTCAACGCCGACCTGACGAACAACTCGGCGAACTGGAAGTTCACCTTCACGGCCGGCATGACCGTTCCGGCCGGCGCCGTCGGCACGCAGTGTTACTTCGCCAGCTTTCCCGGCACGCTGCCCTACACCGTGCCCACCAGCCGCGGGTTTTGCACGGCCTCGCTGACCTACTATCCGGCCACCTTCTGGAAGAAGGAGAGCTGCACCGCCAACGGCACGAGCTGCATCAGCAACTACGACGGCGCCACGCTCAAGCGCTACGAGATCAAGGCCGGCAACACCTTCCCCTCGGGCCGCAGCTACGCCGCCGAGCTGCAGAACTTCGCCAACTGGTTCACCTACTACCGCAAGCGCCGCCTGATGCTGGGCGCCGCGATGGGCAGCGTGCTGGAGAACATGACCGGCCTGCGCATGGGCGTGGTGCCCTTCAACAACAACACACCGCCGACCATTTACGACGCCGACGCCACCACGGTGGCCAGCAACCGCATGGCGGTGATCGGCATGTTCTACAAGGCCGAAGGCGACGGCGGCACGCCGACGCACGCGACGATGGCCTACATCCGCAACCAGTTCAACACCAACACCGGCATCATCCAGTACGCCTGCCAGCGCAACTCGACGTTCATCATCACCGACGGCTTCGCCAACGACGGCTTCGTGGTGCCGCCGGCCTACAGCCAGGCGACCTACGGCTCCACGAAGCCCTACCAGCTCACCACCGCGGGCTCGCTGGCCGACAAGGCGCTGGCCTACTTCACGCTGCCGCTGCGCACCGTGACCTCGCCGCTGCCCGCCGGCAAGGTGCCGCTGGGCAACCAGACGGTGGACAACCCGGACCCCAATCCCAACCTGCACCTGACCACCTATGCGCTGACGCTGGGGATGAAGGGCACGCTGTGGCCCAGCGCGGTCAACCCCTTCACCACGCCGCCCGTCTGGCCGTTGCCGGTGTCGAACACCGCGACGATGATCGACGACCTCTGGCACGCCACCATCAACGGCCGCGGCCAGATGTACGGCTCGTCCGACGCCGAAGGCACGGCCAACGCCATCCGCAGCGGCCTGATGGACATCCTCAGCCAGGTGGGCGCCCAGGGCGGCGTGGCCGTCAGCACGGTCAACCTGCAGCGCGGCGATTCCAAGGCCTACTACGGCACCTACAACCCCTCGGGCTGGGTCGGCGACCTGACGGCCAATGCGATCGACAAGGCCACCGGCGTGGTCAGCACCACGGCGTCCTGGTCGGCCGGCTCGCTGCTGCTGACCCGCGACTGGAACACGCGCGTGATCGCCAGCTACAACGGCAGCAGCGGCGTCGGCTTCACCCAGGGCGCCGTCGGCAGCCTGGTCAACCCCGGCAATGCCTGGGGCGATACCGCTGACGTGATGAATTACCTGCGCGGCGACCGCAGCCAGGAAGGCACGACCTTCCGCACGCGGCTGAGCCTGCTCGGCGCGGTGATCAACTCCGAGCCCGCCGTCGACCGCGACACCGGCGTGGCCTACGTGGCCTCGGGCGAAGGCATGCTGCACGCCATCGACACCAAGGGCGAGCCGGGCAAGGAGCTGTGGGCCTACGTGCCCAACGCCGTGCTGCCCGACATCGGCCAGACCAGCGCGCGCGGCTACACGTTCAAGACCCAACTCGACGGCACGCCGGTGGTGGCCAAGAGCGGCGCCAACGCCAAGCTGCTGGTGGCCGGCATGGGCGCGGCCGGGCGCTCGTACTACGCGATCGACGTCAGCAGCCCGAGCGGCCTGACCGAGGTCCAGCTCGCGTCCAAGGTCAAGTGGGAATTCCCGCTCGCCGGCGACAGCACCACGGCGAGCAAGGTCGGCCAGACCATGGGCAAGCCGGCCGTCGTGCGCCTGGGCAACGGCAGCTACGTGGCGCTGGTGACCTCGGGCTACAACAGCAGCTACGACGGCAAGGGCCGGATGTGGATGCTCAACGCCGCCACCGGCGCGACGATCTATGAGTTCGTCACCACCGGCGGCACGCTGGCCGACGAGGGCGGCCTGGCCCACATCAAGCCCTTCTACGAGCCCGACGGCTCGGTGCGCTACGTCTACGGCGGCGACCTGAAGGGCAACCTGTGGCAGTTCGACCTGCAGGCACAGACCGCGCCGACGCTGGTGGCCGTGCTCAAGGACAGCAGCGGCAACACACAGCCGGTGACGGCGCCGCCCGAGCTGGTGTCGTACAAGAACAAGCGCATCATCCTCGTCGGCACCGGCCGGCTGCTGGACATCACCGACTTCGGCGGCTCCGCGGTGCGCACCTTCTACGCCATTGCCGACGGCACCACGCTGCCCAACGCCCGCTCGGGCCTGGCGCAGGTGCTCTACACCAAGGGCACCGACACCATCAGCGCGCCGACCGTGGACTGGGCGACCGGCCGCGGCTGGTACATGGACCTGCCGGCCGGCGAAGAGGCCAACACCGAGCCGGCGGTGGCGCGCGGGCTGGTGGCCTTCACGACCAACACGGCCGGCAAGACCGACTGCTCGGCCTCGTCGCGGCTGTACGTGATCAACCTCGTCACCGGCGGCAAGTCGACCGTGACCAACTTCGTCGGCACCACGATCTCGGCCAGCGCCAACAGCTCGCGCGCCAGCCTGTGGCTGACCGAGAACGGCGACATCGTGGGCACCGGGCAGACCACCGACGGCAAGCCGTTCAAGGTGGACGTCTCGCCCAAGAAGGTGATCACGCCCAACAAGAACGCCTGGCGCGACGTGCGAAGGTAGGCACGGCGCCGGGGCCGGCCGCCGGCGAAGGTAAATAAGTCGCTGGACGGCCGCGCCGGCGCCTCGCTACGCTGCTTGGGCCTCGTGTCGCCATCGTCTTGGCGGTCGGGCTTGTCCGGAGGTGCGAGATGAAGTCGGTCCCGCTTCAGCCCCCCCACTTGTCGGGTGCACCAGGCTTCGACGCCAGCACGCTGCCGCCGTCGCTGCTGCTGGCGGCCGACCCGGCGCCCGTGGCCGTCAACGAGAAGGTCGAGCGCTGGCTGGCACCGGCCGCACTGGCCGTCGTCGCGCTGGCGCTGCTGTCGGTGCTGCTGCTGTAGCCGCAGCCTTTCGGCGTTAGCCACCGTCGGGCTCTTCGTCGAGGTGGCTGGTGTCGGCCCAGCCCACCAGCGTGAAGCCGGCCTCGCTGTGCAGTAGGCGGTTGACCATGGCGTTGCCGATCTGCCAGCTGCGCGGCGCCTCGAGCGCGACCCGCGTCGCGGCGCGGTACAGGCAGTCGAGCACGCCGCCGTGCGACAGCAGCACGATGGTCTGCCCGCGGTGCCGTTCGGCCAGCGCGGTGCACACGCCGACGCAGCGGTCGTGGAACGCCGCCAGCGCCTCGCCGCCGGCCGGCCCGAACTGCGGATCACGCTGGCGCCAGCGCCGCGCGTCGTCGGGCCAACGGCTTTCGATGTCGCTGAAGCTCAGGCCCTCGAAGATGCCGAAACGCCGCTCGCGCAGCCCCGGCTCGAGCTGCACCGGCAAGCCCACAGAGCGCGCGAAAGGCAGCGCCGTGTCGTGCGCGCGCTGCAGGTCACTGCTGTAGATCGCGTGCACGGTCTCGTGCGCCAGCGCCAGCGCCAGCCGCTCGGCCTGCCAGCGGCCGCGCGCATTGAGCGCGATGTCGGTATGGCCCTGGATGCGCGTCTCGGCGTTCCAGGCGGTCTCGCCGTGGCGCACGGCGATCACGCGGGTCGAGGCCGCGCCGCCGGAATCGTCCACGCCGTCAAACGCCCCAGACGATGGGCTCGCCGGCGGCGGCTGCGCGCTCCATCATCTGCACCATCGGCCACAGCCGCTGGCGCAGCCCGACGGCCTCGCGCTTGCGCTCGTCGTCGTTGCCGGCGCTGTCGTCGATCTTGGAGGCCGCCGCTTCGGCCTCGGCCACCGCCGCTTCCAGCTTGCGCTGCAGCGCGCCCAGGTCGGCCGCCTCGAAGATGCCGCTGGCCGCCGGCTCGCGGCCCAGCAGGCGCAGCAGGTCGTCGCCGTTGGGGCCCAGCATGATCAGGTCGCCGCTGGCCTTGCTCTTGAACTTGTAGATCATCAGCCTCGCCTCGTGACGGCGAGCAAAGAAGGGTGCCGTCAGCGACGATTGTGCGCCGACAGCATCCGCTGCTCGAAGCTCAGGCTGTCCAGCGGCGGCGAGAACAGGAAACCCTGGAACTGCGCGCAGCCTTCGGCCTGCAGGAAGGCGCGCTGCGGCTCGGTCTCCACGCCCTCGGCGATCACCAGCTTGCCCAGGGCGCGGGCCATCTGCAGGATCGCGCGCACGATGCCGGCGTCGCTTTCGTCGTCGGGCAGGCCGCGGACGAAGCTGCGGTCGATCTTGAGCTTGTCGATCGGAAAGCGCTTCAGGTAGGCCAGGCTGGAGTAGCCGGTGCCGAAGTCGTCGATCGACATCCGCAGGCCCAGCCGCGACAGCGCCTGCAGCCGGTGCAGCGCCTCGTCGGCATGGCGCACGAGGATGGACTCGGTCAGCTCCAGCTCCAGCAGGTGCGGCGGCAGGCCGCTGACGGCCAGCATGCTGGCCACGCGGTCGGTGAAGTTGACCTGCTGGAACTGCAGCGCCGAGACGTTGACGGCGATCGGCATCGGCGTGCCGCGCTCGTTCCACAACGAGGCCTGGCGCATGGCCTGCGACAGCACCCAGTCGCCGATCGCGATGATGAAGCCGGTCTCCTCGGCCACCGGGATGAAGCGTGCCGGCGAGACCTCGCCCAGCTCGGGATCGCGCCAGCGGATCAACGCCTCCGAGCCCACCACGCGCCCGCTGGCCAGGTCCACCTGCGGCTGGTAGTTGAGCCGGAAGCGGCCGCTGACCAGGGCCTGGCGCATGGCATGGTCCAGCCGCATGTGCTGGCGCAGGTCGTCCTCGACGCGCGGCTGGTGCAGCCGGAAGTTGCCGCGGCCGGCATGCTTGACCTCGCGCATCGCGGCTTCGGCGTGGCGCACCAGGTCGTCCAGCGTGCGCCCGTGCTGCGGGCACAGCGCGACGCCGATGCTGCAGGTCATCGTGAACTGCGCGCCGTCCACGTGGCTGGGCTGGGCCACCGCGGTCAGCACGCGGCGCGCCAGGGTCTCGGCATTGGCGGCGTCGGCGCCGGGCACCAGCAGCGCGAACTGGTCGCCGCCGACGCGCGCGATGTCGTCGCTGTTGCGCAGGCAGTGCTGGATGCGCTGCGCCGCGGTGCGCAGCACCTCGTCGCCGACGCCGTGGCCCAGGCTGTCGTTGATTTGGCGGAAGCGGTCGAGGTCGATCAGCATCAGCGCGAAGCCCTCGCCGGTGCGGCGCGACTGCGCGGCGGATTCGAGCACGCGCTCCGACAGCCGGGTGCGATTGGGCAGCCCGGTCAGCGCGTCGGTGGTGGACAGCTGCTCGATGCGGCGGTCGGCGGCGAGCTGGCGCGTCAGGTCGCGGAAGCTGTAGACGCGGCCCGCCGGGCGGCCGCGCTGCCACAACGGGCGGCTCACGCGCTCCAGCACCTGGCCGGCATGCAGGCGCAGCTGCTCGCTGCTGCACAGCAGCGCGGCATCCTGGATCGCCGTCAGCCGGCGCTGATAGGCCTCGGGGTCGTCGACGCTGCGGCGCATCCAGTCGTGCACCTTGTCGTCGTCGCGCGCTTCCAGCAACGCCTCGGGCATGTCCCAGAGCTGCGCGAAGCGGTGGTTGAACGAACGGATGCGGCCCGCCAGGTCGGTCACCAGGATGCCGTCGGCCGTGGACTCCAGCGTGGCGCGCAGCTCGGCGCTGGTGGCCTCGCTGGCGTCGCCGGCCTGCTGCTCGGCGCTGCGGTCGCGCAGGCTCACCAGCAGGTGGCTGGCGGCCGCCGCGCCGGGCACGGTGACCGCCCGGATGCTGCGCTCGACGTGCAGCAGCCGGCCGTCGGCGCTGCACAGCACGCTGTGCGTGTGCAGGCTGGCAGGGCTTTGCACGTCCAGGCTGTCCCAGTAGCTCAGGTCCTCGGGCGTGGCCAGCAGGCTGGCGGCCGGCGCGTCCAGCAGCTCGACCAGCGGCCGGCCGAGCAGCGCGCAGGCCTGCGCGTTGGCGGCGACCACGCTGCGGTCGGCCAGCGAGACCACCCAGGCGGCCATCGGCAGGCCTTCGAGCACCGCGATCCAGGGCGGTGCCGTCGGCGTCGGGAGCGTGGCCACTCCATAGAGGGCGCTGCGGCGCAAGGCGTGGGTCATGGGAACGGCTGCGGGCGGACCGGACACGCTTCAGTGCATCTGCAGCGCGGGCGCCGCGGCCGCGCCGGCGCTCGGGCCGTCGGCCGCCGGCTGGACGTCGAAGTAGTAGGTGATCCGCGAGCGCGGCGCCAGGTAGCTGGCGGCCGCCGGCGGCAGCTTGGCGGCCGGCAGGCTGCGGCGGATGCCGAGGTCGGGCTGCCGCTCCAGGTCGAGCAGCAGCGCCTCGTCGCGCGGCACCTTGGGGTCGTGCACCAGCACCCGCGGCTTGAGCGGGCGCGCGCTGTTGACCTGCATCACCATCGCGTAGCGCTCGTCGGTGAGCTGCACCACCGAGCCGGCCGGGTAGACGCCCATCATGCGGATGAAGCCGCTAAGGATCGGCATGTCGAACTTGCTGCGGCTCTGCGCGAACAGCACCGACACCGCCTCGTGCGGCGTGATCGCCGTGCCGCGCGGGCCGGGGTTGCACAGGTTGTCGTAACGGTTGACGAGCGCCACCAGGCGCGCCGCCGGGTTCATCGCGTCCAGCCCCAGGCGGGCCGGGAAGCCGCTGCCGTCGGCCAGCTCGTGGTGCTGGGCCAGGATCTGCAGCACCTCGGGCGTCAGCGCCATGCGGCGGCCGCGCGCGACGCCCAGGTTCACGTGGTCGCGGTAGGCCTTGAGCTCGGCGCTGGAGAAGGCTTCGTCGGGGTGGTGCACGCGCACCGGCAGGTCGACCTTGCCGATGTCGTGCAGCAGCGCGCCGGTGCCCAGGTCCAGCAGATCGGCCTCGGCCAGGCCCAGCGTGCGGCCCATCAGCATCGAGACCACGGTGACGTTGAGCGCGTGCGCGGTCAGCCGGTCGCCGCCCTGGCTGGACAGCAGCCGGATGCACAGCTCGCCGTCGACCAGCATCTTGTCGAGCATCGCGCGCGCCAGCGACTGCGCCTGCTGCGCCGCGGCCGACGGGTCGGGGTCGAGCAGCGCGTTGACCTGGCGCAGCGCCTCGGAGGCCTCGTCGTACTGCGCCTCGCAGCGCTGCAGCGCGTCGCGCTGCTGCTGCAGCAGCGCGCGGCGCTCGGCGGCCTGCGCGGCCGCGGCAGCGGCCGCCGCGGTGGCGGCGTCGTCGGCGCCAGCGGGGGCGCAGGCGCTGCCGGCCAGCGGTTCGACGCCGGCGGGTGCGCGGCCGTCTTCGTCGGCCAGCTCGCTCTTCTCCGGCACCCAGGTCACTTGTTTGAGGCCCAGGTCGCGGATCGTCGCAATCTGCTCGCGCGAGGCGATGCGGAAGCTCGACAGCGGAAACGGGTGCGACATCCAGCCTAGTTCGAGGCGGACGAACATCCCGATCTTCAGGTCCTGGACGGCAACGGTGCTGGGCATGGGGTACTACAGTTGTCGAACGAATGGCGGCGGCGCTGCCATCCGTGGCATCAAGCTGTCTTTCGGCAAGCGCGTGGCGCAACTTGAACCCGAGCCGCCGCGGCGTGCGGTTCGTCACGCGCCGCGCTTGCCGCAGAATCCCGGGCCTCAAGACCAGCCAGCCGAGAGGACCTTCGATGAGCAGCCCCCAAGCCTTCATCTGCGACGCCCAGCGCACGCCCTTCGGCCGCTACGGCGGCGCCTTGTCGTCGGTGCGCACCGACGACCTTGCGGCGCTGCCGATCAAGGCGCTGATGGCGCGCAACCCCAAGGTCGACTGGCAGGCCGTGGGCGACGTGATCTACGGCTGCGCCAACCAAGCCGGCGAAGACAACCGCAACGTCGCGCGCATGGCCGCGCTGCTGGCGGGGCTGCCGGACATCGTGCCGGGCGCCACCCTCAACCGGCTGTGCGGCTCGGGCCTGGACGCGCTGGGCAGCGTGGCGCGCGCGATCAAGGCCGGCGAACTGCAGCTGGCCATCGCCGGCGGCGTGGAAAGCATGAGCCGCGCGCCCTTCGTGATGCCGAAAGCCGAGAGCGCCTTCAGCCGCAGCAACGCGGTCTACGACACCACGATCGGTTGGCGCTTCATCAACAAGCTGTTGAAGGAGCAGTACGGCGTCGACTCGATGCCCGAGACGGCCGAGAACGTGGCGGTCGACTTCAAGATCGAGCGCAGCGCCCAGGACCGCATGGCGCTGGCCAGCCAGTTGAAGGCCGTGGCGGCGCAGAAGAGCGGCTTCTTCGACGCCGAGATCTGCCCGGTGACGCTGCCGCAGAAGAAAGGCGAGCCCATCGTCTTCAACAAGGACGAACACCCGCGCGAGACCAGCCTGGAGGCGCTGGCCAAGCTCAAGGGCGTGGTGCGGCCCGACGGCAGCGTGACCGCCGGCAACGCCAGCGGCGTCAACGATGGCGCCTGCGCGCTGCTGGTGGCCAGTGAAGTCGCCGCGGCGCGCCATGGCCTGACGCCCAAGGCGCGCATCGTCGGCATGGCCACTGCCGGCGTGCCGCCGCGCATCATGGGCATCGGCCCGGCGCCGGCCACGCGCAAGGTGCTGGCGCTGACGGGCTTGAGCCTGGCGCAGCTCGACGTCATCGAGCTCAACGAAGCCTTTGCCGCGCAGGGCCTGGCGGTGCTGCGCGACCTCGGCCTGGCCGACGACGACGCGCGCGTCAACCCCAACGGCGGCGCCATCGCCTTGGGTCATCCGTTGGGCGCCAGCGGCGCGCGGCTGGCCACCACCGCGGTGAACCAGTTGCACAGGAGCGGCGGCCGCTACGCGCTGTGCACGATGTGCATCGGCGTCGGACAGGGCATCGCGCTGGTGCTCGAGCGCGTCTGACCGGGCGCCGTCAGCGCCCGAAGAGGCCCAGCCGCTGCGCCTCCAGCGCCGCCTCGGCGCGCGAGCTGACGTTGAGCTTGCGGTAGATCTGCTTGACGTAGTCGGCGATGGTGTGCCGGCTCAGGCCCAGCTGCACGCCGATCTCGGGCAGCGTGTAGCCCTTGGCCACGCGCAGCAGCACCTCGCTCTCGCGGTCGGTCAGCGAGACGTTGATGAGCTGCGTGTTGACCTGCGGCTTGGCCTTGTTGGCGAAGTAGGCCATCACGCGGCGCGCGATGCTGGGCGACAGCGGCGGCTCGCCCTGGCTGATGCGCTGCAGCTGCTCGGTGATCAGCTCGCGCGCCTGCTCCTTCAGGATGTAGCCGAAGGCGCCGGCCTGCAGCGCGGGGAACAGGTGCTCGTCGTCGTCGTGGATGGTGACCACCACCGACTGCGTCTCGGGTTGCACGTCGCGCAGCTTGGTCACCACGTCGACGCCCGAGCCGTCGGGCAGCCCGAGGTCGACCAGCGCGAGGTCGAACTTGACCGCCGTGACCAGCGCCAGCGCGTCGGCGACGCGGGCGCTCTCGGAAATCTGCGAATCCGGGAAGACCTGCAGCACCAGCTTGCGCAGCCAGGCCCGGATCTCGGGCAGGTCTTCGAGCAGGAGGATGGTCTTCATGGGGTTTCGGCAAGGCCGCAGCAATTCATGCTACGGCTTATCGGCAGCCGCTCAGGAGGCTTCGAGGGCGCGATCGAGTGGAAGCGTGAGGCGTATCACGGTTCCGAAGCCGGGGCCCGATTCCACCAGGCATTGGCCCTGCAACTGTTTGGCGCGCTGCTTCATCGTGGCCATGCCGTGGCCGCGGTCGAGCCGGCCGTCGGCCTCGCTGGTGATGCCTTCGCCGTTGTCCTGCACGACGAGCTGGAAGTCGCCGTCGGCCACCTGGCAGCGCACGCTGCAGTAGCTGGCGCCGCTGTGCTTGATGATGTTGCTGGTGGCCTCGCGCAGGATGCGCGTGGTCTGCACGTAGGCGCGCGCCGACAGCGTCTGCGGCAGCTCCTCGGGCGCCGACCACTCGGCCTCGATGCCGGCCTGCGCCAGGCGCGACACCACCTCGGCACGCCAGTCGCCCAGCGCGTCGGCCAGCCGCACCGCGCGGCCGGTGAGGCCGCGCACCGACAGGCGCATCTCCTCCAGCGCCTCGCGCGCCAGCGTGCTGATGCGGTCGCTCTCGCTGGTATGCACGATGGTCAGCAGCTTGGCGCCGAGATCGTCGTGCAGGTCGGCGGCAATGCGCTTGCGCTCGCGCTCGGTCACCTGCTCGATCTTCAGCTCGGAGAGCTGGCGGAAGTTGCGCTCGATCTCGGCCGTGGCCTCGCGCACGCGCTGCTCGAGCAGCACGCGCCCGGCCTCGGCCTGGCGCAGCGCCTGGCCGTGCTGCTGCACCAGGCGCAAGCCCATCAGCACCAGCAGCAGCGGCGTGATCAGCTGCGCCAGCTGGGCCAGCAGCGACGGCGTGCTGACACGCTGCGCCCAGACCTCGATCAGCGCCGACACCGCCATCGCCGCCAGCAGCGCCGCCATCAGCCAGAACGCGGCCGAGCGCCCGTGCCACTGCCGGCGCAGGTAAAAGACGGCCGCGGCCACCGCCTCCAGCGCCAGCAGCGCGGCCCAGGCCGTCACCAGCGGGTACAGGTTGGCCGGTCCGGCCAGCGCCAGGCTCAAGGGCACCAGCAAGGCCTGCAGCGGCAGCCCGAGGTCCACCCAGCGCAGCCGTGCGCCTGCATAACGCAGCAGAAACTGCACGGCGGCCCAGGTGACCAGCGGCAGCAGCGAGGCCAGCAGCAGCTCGGCGACCGGCTGCGGCAGCGGCCAGTCGCGCAGCCACAGCCGCGCGCCCAGCAGCGCCCAGCCCACCGACAGCGCGCCGAAGTAAGCCAGGTGGCTTTCGCGGCGGTTGAAGAAGCCCAGCACGAACATGAAGCCGCCGGTCAGCAGCAGCGTGGCGCCCAGCGCCTGCGGCACCGTCACCTGCACGGCCGTGCGCCAGCGCTGCCGCGCCTGCAGGTCCTGCAGGTTGCCCAGCGACAGCGCCGACAGCGCGCCCGCGCGGTGGCGCGACCCCACCTGGTCCAGCGGATAACCCACCACCTTGATGTCCAGCTGGTTGATGCCGGGCCGCAGCAGGGCGGCCGGCAGCGTGACGAGCTGCGGGTGGTCGCAGTCCATCGGGTAGGGTTCGTCCATCCGCGCGCCGCGGTGCACCACCTGGCCGTTGAGCTGCACCTCGAAGGTGGCGCAAACGTGCGTGGCCAGCAGCGCCAGCGGGTCGCCGCTGTGCATCGCCGGGGTGGCGTCGAAGGGCACGCGGTACCACACCGGCCCGCTGCTGCCGGGGTGGCTGCGCGACCAGTCGTCGGGCAGCGCCACGCGGTGCGCGGCGGCGCCGGCGGGGAAGCGGCTGCCGTCGCCCTCGGCGCTGAGCGCCGAATCGATGTGCATGGCTTGCGCCGCCGCCGGCCGCGGCAGCGCCAGCAGCATCCAGGCGAGGATCAGCAGCCAGGCGCCGGCGATGATGCGGATGGGAGATGGGCTGCGGCGGCGGAGCATGGGCGGCAGCGGCGATTGTGGCCGCGGCCCCTGCCCGCCTCCTGGCCGCCGCGGCGCGACAATGCGCACTTCTGCCGCCCGAGGCGGCCTTGCCGCCTGCTCACACGCCGTGATCCGCCGCCACACCCTGCCCGGTGCCGACAACCGCCGCCTGGCCCACCTCTGCGGGCCGCTGGACGAGAACCTGCGCCGCATCGAGGCCGCCTGCGGCGTGACGCTGACGCGGCGCGAGCAGCAGTTCCGCATCGACGGCCCGCGCGCCGCGGTCGAGCGCGCCGCCGCGGTGCTGGACGCGCTGTACGCGCAGGCCGACCGGCCGATCGACGAGGCGCAGCTGGCGCGGCTGCTGGCGGCCGATGGCGCCGCCGCGGCCGCCGCGGCCGGCGCCGACGCGCCCATCGTGCTGCGCACCCGCCACGCCGAGCTGAGCGGCCGCACGCCCAACCAGGTGCAGTACCTGCGCCAGATGTTGCAGCACGACATCACTTTCGGGATCGGCCCCGCGGGCACCGGCAAGACCTTCCTCGCGGTGGCCTGCGCGGTCGATGCGCTGGAGCGCCAGGGCGTGCAGCGCATCGTGCTGACGCGCCCCGCGGTGGAGGCCGGCGAGCGGCTGGGCTTCCTGCCCGGCGACCTGGCACAGAAGGTCGACCCCTACCTGCGCCCGCTGTACGACGCGCTGTACGACCTGATGGGCTTCGACCGCGTCGGCCGCGCCTTCGAGAAGGGGCAGATCGAGATCGCGCCGCTGGCCTTCATGCGCGGGCGCACGCTCAACCACGCCTTCGTGATCCTCGACGAGGCGCAGAACACCACGCGCGAGCAGATGAAGATGTTCCTCACCCGCATCGGCTTCGGCAGCCGCTGCGTGGTGACCGGCGACACCAGCCAGATCGACCTGCCGCGCGGCGTCGACAGCGGGCTGCTCGACGCCGAGCGCGTGCTGCAGCGCGTGCAGGGCATCGCCTTCACGCGCTTCACCGCCGCCGACGTGGTGCGCCACCCGCTGGTGGCGCGCATCGTGCAGGCCTACGAGCGCTCCGACGCCAAGGCCGCCAAGGCCAGCGGCGCCGCCGCGGGCGACGGCAGCCCATGAAGCCGACGCTGCAGTTCTCGCTGCAGTTTGCCGACGGCCGCCACCGGGCCGAGCTGCCGCGCCACCGCGTGCTGCGCTGGCTGCGCGCCGCGCTGGACGCGCCGGCGCAGATCGCGGTGCGCATCGTCGACGAGGACGAAGGCCGCGCGCTGAACCGCGATTGGCGGCGCAAGGACTACGCCACCAACGTCCTCACCTTCGACTACGAAAGGCAGCCGCTGGTGCTGGCCGACCTCGTGCTGTGCGCGCCGGTGGTCGAGGCCGAAGCCGCCGCCGAGGGCAAAAGCCTGCAGGCCCACTACGCGCACCTGCTGGTGCACGGCGCGCTGCACGCCCAGGGCTGGGACCACGAGCGCGCGGCCGACGCGCGGCGCATGGAGGCGCGTGAAAGCGAGATCGTGCAGGCGCTGGGCTTTGCCGATCCGTATCGGCGACAGCCATGAGCGCGCCGGGCCGTGCGGTGAGCGTGCTGCGCCAGCTGATCGGCGCGCTGGCCTGCATGGCCGCCGCGGCCGCCATCGCCGCCGCGCCGCCGCCTGCGCTGCAGGCCCAACTGGAGCAGGCGGTGCAGGCGCACGAAGAAGGCCGCCTCGACGCGGCGCGCCGCGCCTTCGAGGCGCTGGCCCGCCGCGGCGTGCCGGCGGCGGCCTTCAACCTGGGCGTGATGCACCTGGACGGCGACATGCCCGGCGCCAGCGTGCAGCAGGCGCGGCGCTGGTTCGAGCGCGCCGCGGCCGCCGGCTTCGTGACGGCGCAGTTCGCGCTCGGCCAGCTTTACGAAAGCGGCCGCCTCGGCCGGCGCGACCTGGCGCAGGCGCTGCAGTGGTACGAGCGGGCGGCGCTGGCCGGCAGCGTGCAGGCGCAGGTGGAGATGGGCACCGCCAGCTACCTGGGCCGCGGCCGGCCGCAATCGGCCGCCGAGGCGGCGCGCTGGTACCGCGCCGCGGCCAATGGCGGCGACGTCGGCGCGCAGTACCTGCTGGCCTCGATGTACGAGCACGGCGACGGCGTCGAGCGCGACCTGCGCCTGGCGCGCTACTGGTACGCCGCGGCGGCGGACAACGGCGACGAGGCGGCGCCGGCCAAGCTCAAGGCGCTGGACGCAGCCGCCGCTACAACACCACCTTGACCATCGGGTGCGAGCTGAGCGCGCGGTACAGCTCGTCTAGCTGCTCGCGGCTGGTGGCGGTGATCGTGATCGTCAACCCCAGGTAGTGGTCGGCCTTGCTGTGGCGACGCTCGACGGTGGCGGGGTCGAACGTGGGGTCGAAGCGCTGCGCGACGCCGACGATGGCTTCGACGAAACCATCGACGTTGGCGCCCATGACCTTGATCGGGAAGGCGCTGGGGTATTCGATCAGGCTTTGCTCGGGCGGGATGTCAGCCATGGCGGCACTCACTCTCGTTGATCAGATCGACATCGTGCGCTTGGCGGCCTGGTAGGCCTCGTACAGGCGCGCATAGACCGGGCCCGGCTTGCCGCGCAGCGCGCCGTGGCCCACCGGCTCGCCGTCGATCTTGGTGACCGGCAGCAGCTCCTTGGTGGCCGAGCTCAGCAGCACCTCGTCGGCGGCCAGCACGTCGGCCTCGGAGATCGGGCGCAGGTTGTAGGCGATGCCCACGTCCTCGCACAGCTCGCGCAGCAGCTCGACCCGGATGCCCTCCAGCACGTGCTCGCTCTTGGGCGGGCCCAGCAGCGCGCCTTCGTGGACGATCCACACGTTGCTGGCCGCGGCCTCGGTGAGCCAGCCGTCGCGGAACATGATGGTCTCCAGCGCGCCGTGGTCGGCCGAGATCTGGCGCGCCAGCACGTTGCCCAGCAGGCTGGTGCTCTTGATGTCGCCGCGCTCCCAGCGGAAGTCGCGCGCGGTCACGCAGGCCACGCCCTGGTGGCGCTGCTCGGCAGTGGCGCCCTTCATCGGGTTGCACATCATGAAGACGGTCGGCGTGACGCCTTCGGCCATCACGTGGTCGCGCGGCGCGACGCCGCGGCTGATCTGGATGTAGAGCACCTGGTCCTCGGCGCCGGTCTGCTCGTGCAGCGCGGCCACCAGGCGGCGGCCGCGGTCCAGCCACTGCTCGCGCGTGGCCGGGTTGGCGATGCGGATCTTGCCCAGGCCGCGCTCCATGCGCGCCATGTGCTCGTCGAAGCGGAACAGCCGCCGGCCGTAGACCGGCGTCACCTCGTAGATGCCGTCGCCGAAGATGAACGCGCGGTCGAGCACGCTGACCTTGGCCTGCGACAGCGGCAGGTACTCGCCGTTGAGGAAGCAGAGGTTGTCGTTCATGCGCACGCTCGCGGCCGGGAAAGGGGGATGCAAACGATTATGCGGCCGTGCGGCGCAGCACCTGGCCGGCCCGCTCGTCGGTCCAGCGTCCGCCGTCCAGCGCCACCTGGCCGTTGACCAGCACCTGGCGGATGCCCTGCGGCAGCGTGGTGGGCTGGTCGAAGCTGGCGCCGTCGATCACGCGCGCGGGGTCGAAGACGGTCACGTCGGCGGCCCAGCCCGGCCGCAGCTCGCCGCGCGCGGCGAGGCCGAAGCGGCGCGCCGTCAGCCCCGTCATCTTGTGCACCGCGGCCTCCAGCGCCAGCACGCGGCGCTCGCGCACGTAGTGGCCCAGCACGCGCGGGAAGGTGCCCCACAGCCGCGGGTGCGGCACCGCGTCGTGCGGCAGGCCGTCGGAGCCGATCATCGCCAGCGGGTGCGCGATGATGCGGTCGACGTCCTCGTCGCTCATCGCGAAGTAGATCGCGCCGGCCGGCTGCAGCCGCTCGGCCAGCGCCACCGGGTCGATGCCGCGCTCGGCGGCCATGGCCAGCAGCGAGCGGCCGGCCGCCGCGGGCTCGGCGCGCGACCAGGTGATGCGAACGTCGGCCGACTGCGCCACCCGCGCCGGCAGCAGCATGGTCGACGAGGCGACGTACGGATAACAATCCATGCAGACGGACTGCTCGCGCGCCGCGGCCTCGATCAGCGCCAGCGTCTGCACCGAGCGGCCGTGGTTGTTGCGCCCCATCAGCTTGTGGTGCGACAGCACCAGCGGCGCGTTGACGGCGCGGCCCACGGCCAGCGCCTCGCGCAGGGCGTCGTCGATGGCGTCGGCCTCGTCGCGGATGTGCATCGTGATCAGGCCGCGGCCGTCGCGCAGCGGCTCGGCGACGTCGATCAGCTCCTGCGTCGTCGCCGCGCGCGCCGGCGGGTAGTAGACGCCGGTGGACAGGCCGATCGCGCCGGCATCCAGCGCCTCGGCCAGCGCAGCCTGCATGCGCGCGGTCTCGGCCGCGCTGGCGGCGCGGGACAGGTCGGCCACGTGCGCAATGCGCAAGGTGGTGTGGCCCACCAGCGTCGCGGCGTTGAGCACCGGCTGCGCCGCGCGCAGCGCCGCCAGGTAGTCGGCAAAACGGGCGTGGCGGAAGCGGTCGCGGCCCATCAGGTCCAGCGGCGGCGGCGGCTCGTCGGTGACCAGCGGCGCCAGGCTGACGCCGCAGTTGCCGGCGATCACCGTGGTCACTCCCTGCGCCAGCTTGGGGTGTGGCGCCGGATGCTCCAGCAGCAGCGCGTCGTCGTGGGTGTGGCAGTCGATGAAGCCCGGCGCGACGACCAGGCCCCCGGCGTCGATGCGGCGCCGCGCGGCCTGGCCCTGCAGGTCGCCGATCGCGGCGATGCGGCCGCCCTCGATCCCCAGGTCGGCCCGGCGGCGCGCGGCGCCGCTGCCGTCGATCAACTCGCCGCCAACGATCAAGACATCGAACATCGGCGGCCTCCTGTGGCAGTTTGCGCCGCTACTTGATCCAGAGCCGGATCGCGTCCCAGGCGCGGCCGAAGATGCCGGCCAGCTCCACCGGCTCCAGCACCGTCAGCGGCACCTCGGCCACCGCAGTGCCGGCGTCGGTGGCCACCTTCAGCGTGCCCACGCGCTGGCCGGCGGCCAAAGGCGCCACCAGCGGGTCGATGCGCTCGATGGTGGTCTTGAGCTTGTCGCCCTCGCCCTTGGGCACGGTGACGTAGATCGCGTTCGGCGAGCCCAGGCGCGCGGTGGCGCTCTTGCCCTTCCAGACCGGCGCCGCCTGCACCTCCTTGCCGGCGTCGAACAGGCGCAGCGTGTCCCAGGCCTGCCAGCCCCAGTTCAGCAGCTTCTGGCTCTCGGCGGCGCGCGCCTCGCGCGAGGCCGTGCCCATCACCACCGACAGCAGCCGCCGCTTGCCGGCCGGCGTGTCGCGCACCGCGCTGGCCACCAGGCAATAACCGGCAGCTTCGGTGTAGCCGGTCTTCATGCCGTCGACCGTGGGGTCGCGGCCGAGCAGCATGTTGCGGTTGTCCTGCTTGATGTTGTTGTAGCTGTACTGGCGCATCGAGTACAGCGGATAGAACGTCGGGTGCTCGGTGATGATCTTGCCGGCGATGGTGGCCACGTCGCGCGCGCTGACGTAGTGCCCCGGCTCGGTCAGCCCGGTGACGTTCTTGAACTGCGTGTTCTTCAGCCCCCAGGCCTGGGCCTGGCGGTTCATCATCGCGACGAAGTTCTCCAGCGTGCCGCCCACCGCCTCGGCCAGCGCCACGCTGGCGTCGTTGCCGCTTTGCACGATGGTGCCCTTGAGCAGTTCGTCGACCTTGGGGTGCATCGTGGTGTCGATGAACATCAGCGAGCCGCCGCCCTTGCGCTCCTGCCAGGCGCGCATCGAGACCGGCACCGTCTGCTCCAGCGAGAGCTTCTTGTCGCGGATGGCGTTGAACGCCAGGTAGGCGGTCATCAGCTTGGTCAGCGACGCGGGGTCGGCCTGGGCGTCGGCGTCGCGCGCGGCCAGCACCTGGTTGCTGCCGAGGTCGATCAGGATGTACTGGCGCGCCGCGATCTCGGGCGGCTGCGGCAGCTGCGCATGGGCCGGCAGCAGAACGAAGAGCGAGAGGACGAGGAAGACGAGACGTTGCATGAGCGAAAAGGAAAATCGAAGGTGTCAGCGCCAGGCGGCGGTGACGAGTTGCTTGAGCAGCGCGAGCTGCCCGTGGAAGAAATGGCCCGTGCCCGGCACCACGGTGACCGGCAGCGCCTGCGGCCGCGCCCAGTCCAGCACGGCGGCCAGCGGCACCACGTCGTCGGTCTCGCCGTGGATCAGCAGCGTGTCCTGTGACACCGGTTGGGCAGGGAAGTTCACCACCGCCGGCGCCACCAGCACCAGGCGCTGCGCCGGCGTGGCCGCGGCGGCCAGCCGCGCCGCGGCCTGCGTCGCGATCGCACCGCCGAACGAGAAGCCGCCCAGCGCCACCGGCAGCGCGCCGTCGCGCAGCGCGGCGACCACGGCCAGCGCGTCGTCAACCTCGCCGCGGCCGTGGTCCCAGGTGCCTGCGGAGCCGCCGATGCCGCGGAAATTGAAGCGCACCGCGCGCCAGCCCACCTGCACGAAGCCGCGTGCCAAGGTCTGCACGACCTTGTTGTCCATCGTGCCGCCGTGCTGCGGGTGCGGGTGGCAGAGCACGGCGACACCGCGCACGGCGGTGTCGGCCGCGGGCTCGTCGATCGCGCATTCGATCGCGCCGGCCGGGCCCGCGATGGAGCGCCGCTGGGTGCCGGCGTTCATCGGCCCACGTTCGGCGGCAGCAGCAGCCGCTCGACGACCTCGCCGTGCTTGAGGTGGCGCTCGACGATCTCGTCGATGTCCTGCTGGTCGACGTAGGTGTACCAGGTCTCGTCGGGGTAGACCACGGCCACCGGGCCGCCGGCGCAGCGGTCCAGGCAGCCGGCCTTGTTGACGCGCACGCCGCCGGGGCCGGCCAGCCGCTCGGCCTTGATGCGCGCCTTGCAGTGATCGAAGGCGCCTTTGGCGTCGTGCTGCGCGCAGCTCGCCTCGCCGTTGTGGCGCTCGTTCAGGCAAAAGAAGATGTGATGCTTGTAGTAGCCCATGGCGCGATTCTAGGAAGCCGCGCCGATCGCCCTGTCGCGCTGTCGCCTTGTCAGTCGCGCGGCTGTCGCCCCAGGCCCATCAGCAGCCAGACGATCGCCGCGTAGGGCCACAGCAGCCCCAGCCACTGCGTCAGGCCGTGGAAGTGCACGAAGCGGCCCTGCTCCCAGTCCTGCAGGTTCTGCGCGAAGTAGGGGTCGCCGCCGGACTGCGGCACCAGCGCCACCAGGGCCGTCAGCGCCACCAGCGCCAGGCCCTGCACCAGGCGCGCCGGCAGCGGCGCCAGCAGCAGCGCCAGCGCCGCGGCGCCGGCGGTGGCGATGGCCGCCGTCGGCGTCGTCCACGCCAGCGCGTGGGCGGGGCCGAAGTTGAGCAGCGTCGACAGCGTCATCGCGCCCAGGCCCAGCGCCAGCGCGCCGCCGGCCAGCACCAGGCGCCGCAGCCCGGGCCGCGTGACGGCATAGGCCAGCAGCACCGGCGCCAGCAGGCCCAGCATCGAGGCCAGCCGCTCGACCAGCAGGGCGCGCGCCGGCGGCGCCGCGGGCGCAGCCAGCGCATGGGCCAGCGGCTCGGCCCAGCTCACGTCTTCCAGCACGCCGAGCACGGCCTCGCGAAAGCGGTTGCCCACCGCGCCCAGGCCCCACGGCACGGGCGTCGGGAACAGCAGGCCCAGCGGCCACAGCGCCAGCAGCGCCAGCGCGCCGGCGCTGTGGCCGGCAAACCAGCGCTCGCGCACGCGTTCCCAGCGCTGCAGCCAGCCGCCCAGGTGCAGCAGCGTGGCCAGCGCGGCGCCGCTGCCGGCGCCCAGGCTGTTCATCGCCCAGTCCTTCAGCGAGGGATGGCGGCTGGGCAGGAAGTGCTGCGTGACCTCGGTCGCGTAGGACAGCGCCGAAGCCCCGAACATCGCCACCGCCAGCGCCGTGCTGATGCGGCCGCCGCTGCGCAGCACGGCAATGCAGATCAGCAGGCCCAGCGGCAGATAGCCGAAGTAGTTGAAGGCGTCGTCCAGCGGCGTCTGCCAGGGCGGCCACGGCAGCAGCAGCAACTCGGGCAGGCGATGCCCAGCCGGCCAGCGCCAGCCAGCGAAGGGGTACAGGCTGGCATACAGCACCAGCGCCGTGAAGGCCAGGGCCAGTGGGACGGCCGAACTGCGATGGCCGGTGTGCACGGAAGGTGTCCCTGCTCAGTGACCCATGCCGCCAAGCGGCGCCCTCGGTGCATGGACCCGCCACCACCCAGCGGCCGCCGCCGAACCGGCTTTGCCGGGCCGCTGGCGGCGCCGCCCCTGGGGGAAGGCGCCGAAGGCGTCTCGCGGGGGATTCATGTTCAGAAGGGCTTGACGACCACCAACACCACGATGGCGGCGAACAGCAGCACCGAGATCTCGTTGAATACGCGATACCAGCGATGGCTGCGCTTGTTGGCCAGTTGCTCGAAGTCGCGCAGCCGCCGGCGGCAGACGTGCTGGTAGCCGAGCGTGGCCAGCACCAGCAGCAGCTTGGCGTGCATCCAGCCGTTGCCGCGGCCCAGGCCCACGCCGTAGCCCAGCCACATCAGCAGCCCCAGCGCCAACGCCACCACCATCAGCCCGTTGCTGAAGCGGTAGAGCTTGCGCGCCATCAGCAGCAGCCGCTCGCGCTCGGCGTGGCTGTCGGGGGCCACCTGCGCCAGGTTGACGAAGATGCGGGGCAGGTAGAACAGGCCTGCAAACCAACTGGCGACGAAGACGATGTGGAAGGCCTTGACCCACAGGTACGAACTGCCCATCGGCCCATTATCGGCGTGCGGCCCGACGACAAAAAGCAGGCCCCTCGCGCAAGCACGAAGCGCTTGCGCGGTCCCCCGAGGGGACGCTTTTTGTCTTGGGGCGGCCCGACGACAAAAAAAAAGAGGCCCCGAAACAAGTCGGGGCCGGCAAGCCTTATCGCTGTCATCACGGTAAGGCACCTGCTCAGGGAGGAAAAGCAGGGAACGACAACCTCGCGGCTATCATTCGCCGGCCACTCTAGCAGACGTTCTGGGCGCGCGCCATGGGGGTGAACGACTGGCGTGAGCGCTTCCTCGCCCCCCGCGCCGTGCCTGAAAGGCCCCGCTCCATGCACCCCCACGCTCCCTATCCCGCCAACCGGCCGCGCCGGCTGCGCCGTGACGGCTTTACCCGCGCGCTGGTGCGCGAGGCCTCGCTGGCCCCTGACGACCTGATCCTGCCGGTCTTCCTGCTCGACGGCCAGCGCCAGCAGCAGGACGTGGCCAGCATGCCCGGCGTGCAGCGTCGCAGCCTGGACCTGCTGTTCGGCGTGGCCGAAGAGTGCCTCAGCCTGGGCGTGCCGGTGATGGCGCTGTTCCCCGTGCTCGACCCCGCGCTGAAGACGCCCGACGGCCGCGAGGCCACCAACCCTGGCGGCCTGGTGCCGCGCGCGGTGCGCGAGCTGAAGAAGCGCTTCCCCGAGCTGGGCCTGCTGACCGACGTCGCGCTCGACCCCTTCACCAGCCACGGCCAGGACGGCCTGCTGGACGACAGCGGCTACATCCTCAACGACGAGACCGTGGCCGTGCTGGAGCAGCAGGCGCTGGTGCAGGCCGAGGCCGGCGTCGACATCGTGGCGCCCAGCGACATGATGGACGGCCGCATCGGCGCCATCCGCACGGCGCTGGAAGGCAAGCGCCTGATCCACACCCGCATCATGGCCTACAGCGCCAAGTACGCCAGCGCCTTCTACGGCCCCTTCCGCGACGCGGTGGGCAGCGCCGGCAACCTGGGCAAGGCCGACAAGAAGGTCTACCAGATGGACCCCGGCAACAGCGACGAAGCGCTGCGCGAGGTGGGCCTGGACCTGGCCGAAGGCGCCGACATGGTGATGGTCAAGCCCGGCATGCCCTACCTCGACATCGTGCGCCGCGTGAAGGACCAGTTCCACGTGCCGACCTTCGCCTACCAGGTGAGCGGCGAGTACGCGATGCTCAAGGCCGCCGCTGCCAATGGCTGGCTGGACCACGACGCGGTGATGCTGGAGGCGCTGCTCGCCTTCCGCCGCGCCGGCGCCGACGGCGTGCTGAGCTACTTCGCGCTGGACGCTGCGCGCAAGCTGCGCGCCGCCTGAGGCGCGCCGCCGTCGGCCTGCAACCGGTCTTCGCCAGCGATGCGCGTCTTCCAGATCACCGCCGACCAGTTCATCGAGCTGGACGGCCTGCCCGCCGCCTTGCCGGCGGCCGGCTTCGTCTGGGTGAGCAACGCGCGCGCCGAGTTCGAACGGCGTGTCGCCGAGGTGCAGGCCGCACTGCAGCGCTGGACCGGCGGCCAGCTCGTCGACCTGCACGTGTCGGATCTGCTGAACAGCCACATCCCCAGCCACTTCGACGACACCTCGTGGTACGACCTGATGGTCTTCCGCCGCCTGGCCGCCGGCGCCATCGGCGCCGGGCTGCCGGCCGACGACGAGCAGGGCACGCTGGCCGCGGCGCGCCAGGCGCTGGCGGCCATCGACACCAGCGCGGTGGGCTTTGCCGTTTTCGACCGCGTGCTCATCACCGTGCACCCGGCCGACTGCGCGGTGCGCGAGTTCTTCGCCCAGCGGCTGCAGGCCATGGTCTCCGAGCAGGAGCAGCGCGGCGCCTCGCGGCTGCCGGCCGGCCCGGCCGACCTGATGCTGCGCATGTGCAACCACATGGTCGACGGCTACCTCGAACTGCGCCGCCAGCTGACGCGCCACTTCGGCACCCTGCAGCAGGCGCTGCTGGACCCGCGCGGCCGCTTCAACGACTGGCGCGTGCTGCTCGACGCGCGCAACACGCTGAACGTGCTGGACGACCTGTGTGAAGACCAGCGCGCCGCGATGCAGGAGTGGATCGACGCCGTGCAGGAATGGCCGCCCGAGGCCGACGCCGCGCGGCAGCGCGAGCACGAACTGCTGCGCGTGCGCTCGCGCGACGTGCTGGAGCACGTCGAGCGCGTGCTGACCCACGTGCGGCGGCTCGAGCAGTCGGCCGAGGCCGCGGTGCAGATGCACTTCTCGGCCCTGGGCCACCGCACCAACGACATCATGCGCACGCTGACCGTGCTGACCGCGGTCTTCCTGCCGCTGAACCTGATCACCGGCTTCTTCGGCATGAACTTCGACGGCCTGCCGCTGATCCATTCGTCCACCGGGCTGTGGATCGCCGCCGGCATGATGGTGGTCATCTTCGCCGTGCTGGTCGGCTACTTCTGGCGCAAGCGCTACCTCGGCAGCTTGCAGCGCTGAGTCCGTGCCGGCGAGCCGATGACCTTCACGCGCCGCCAGCTCACGCTGCTGGTCCTGCTGACCCTGGTGTGGGGCCTCAACTGGCCGGTGATGAAGGTCGCCATCAGCGGCTGGCCCGAGGCGCCCGACCCCTATCCGCCGCTGACCTTCCGCGCGCTGTCGATCTGGCTGGGCCTGCCGCTGCTGGCGCTGGCGCTGCGCCTGATGCGCGTGCCGCTGGCGGTGCCGCGCGCGTGCTGGGGCGAGCTGCTGCGGCTGACGATCAGCAACATGCTGGTCTGGCACCTGGTGATGGTGGTCGCGCTGCAGGCCTTGAGCTCGGGCCGCGCCGCCATCCTGGGCTACACCATGCCGGTGTTCTCGGCGCTGTGGGGCACCTGGGTGTTCGGCGAGCGGCTGCAGGCGCGGCAATGGGCCGGCGTGGCCGCCGCCGGGCTGGGCGTGGCGCTGCTGCTGACGCACGAGTTCAGCCGCCTGTCCGGCGCGCCGCTGGCCGCCGGCGCGGTGGTCGCCGCGGCCTGCGTCTGGGCCTACGGCACCCACCGCCTGCGCCGCAGCACGTTGCCGGTGCCCACGCTGGCGGTGGCGTTCTGGATGACCGTGATCAGCGGCGTCGGCGTCGGCCTGGCGGCGCTCTTGTTCGAGCGGCCGCAGTGGCGCTGGCCGCCGCCGCCGACGCAGTTCGCGATCGTCTACAACGCCGTCGCCGTGTTCGCGTTCGCGCAGGTCATCTGGCTGGTGCTCGCGCGCAGCCTGCCGCCGATTGCCAGCACGCTGAGCGTGATGCTGATCCCGGTGCTGGGCGTCTTCAGCGGTGCCGTCGCGCTGGGCGAGCCGCTGCACTGGCAGGATGACGCCGCCGTCGCGCTGATGGTGGCGGCCATCGCGGCGGTGCTGGTGCCGCGGCGGGGGCGTTGAGTGGACAGGCTGGTCAACGCTCCGTTAGTGGTCTGCACGACCGCCGGAGGGATCACATGGATCTGATGGTCCGCCCAGCCGCTGCGAACGACGTGTCAGCCGTGCGGCAATGCGTCGTCGAAGCGTTCAGCCCCTACATCGCCCGCATCGGCAAGCCGCCGGCACCGATGCTGCTCGACTTCGAGGCGCAGGTCCGGCATCGCCATGTGTGGGTGGCCGAGCTCGACGGCGCCGTGGTCGGCGTCCTCGTCCAGTACCAGACGCCGGAGGGCTTCTACATCGACACGGTGGCTGCCGCCCCTCGGCAGCAAGGCCGCGGCGTGGGCCGCGAACTGCTGGTCTTCGCCGAGCACGAGGCCTTGCGCCGCGGGTTCGGCAGCCTGTACCTGTGCACCAACTCCAAGATGGTCGAGAACCAGGCGCTGTATGCGAAGGTCGGCTACGTCGAATACGAGCGCAAGCACATGGCGGGCTATGACCGGATCTTCTATCGGAAGACTCTCTGAATGAGCCTGCGCCGCGAGGTTCAGCACGGTCACCCAGGCGCCACCATGCCCGCCGGCTGACAGCCCCGCTGCCGGCCGGCTTGCAGCGGCAGCCGGCGCGGGCCGGCCGCGCGCTTACGATGGCTCATGATGATCTGGCTCGATGCCTTGCTGGCCGCCGCCGCGCTGCTGGCGGCGCTGGCGCTGCGGCCCTGGCGCGCGGTGGGCGAGGGCGGGCCGCCGTGGCCGTGGCTGGCGTGGGCGGCGCTGATGCCGCTGTTGTGGGCGTCCGACCGCTTCGTGCAGGTGCCGCTGATCCAGCCGCTGTCGGGCGCCTGCCTGCTGGTGCTGATGATGGGCTGGCCGCTGGCGATGCTGGCGCTGGTGCCGGTGGCGCTGCTGGCGGCCTGGGCCGGTGCGCTGCCGGCGGCCGACGCGCTGCACCGCGCGGTGTGGCTGGGCGTGGTGCCGGGCACGCTGGCCCTGGGTTTCGGGCTGGCGCTGCGGCGCTGGCTGCCGCACCACCTGTTCGTCTACATCCTCGGCCGCGCCTTCTTCGGCACCGCGATCTGCACCGCGCTGGCCGGCGTGGCGTCGACCTGGCTGCACGGCACGCCCAGCGGCCTGGGCGCGGGCGACCTGATGCTGGGCCGCTGGCTGGCGGCCTGGGGCGACGCCTGGCTGTGCGGGCTGCTGGCAGCGATCTTCGTCGCCTACCAACCGCAGTGGCTGGCCACCTACGCCGACCGGCTGTACCTGCCGCCGCGGCCGGGCTGATCAGCGCAGGCTTGCGGCATGATGCGTCGCCACCACTGCCAGGAGAGCCGCGATGACCCGCCCCGCCGACTGCACCGACGCCGAATGGCTGGCGCGCCAGGAACTGGCCGCCTGCTACCGCATCTTTCACCTGCTGGGCTGGACCGAGATGATCTACAACCACATCTCGCTGCGCGTGCCGGGGCCCGAGCGCCACTTCCTGATCAACCCCTTCGGGCTGCACTACACCGAAGTCTGCGCCAGCAACCTGCTGAAGGTGGACCTGCAGGGCCAGGTGATCGGCGACAGCGCCTACCGGATCAACGCTGCCGGCTTCCATCCACATGCCGCGCTACATGGGAGCATCGACGATTGTCACTGCGTGATGCACACGCACACCACGGCCGGCATGGCGGTGGCTTCGTCCGCCGCGGGGCTGCAGATCAGCAACTTCTACGCCGCGCAACTGGGCGGCCGCGTGGCGTACCACGACTTCGAGGGCATCACGGTGCATGCCGACGAAACCCGGCGCATGCTGCAGGCGATCGGCAACAAGCCCGCGGTGATCCTGCGCAACCACGGCCTGCTGGCCTGGGGGCCGCGGCTGCCGGTCACGCTGTACACGCTGTGGATCCTGCAGCGCGCCTGCGAGATCCAGCTCGCCGGCGCCGCGCTGGGGCCGGCGCTGGAGATCCCGCGCGAGATCCAGCTCAAGTGCCAGGCCGACGCCAAGGTGGTGAACACCAACCCCGACTTCGCGCGCGAGAACTTCGACGCGCTGGTGCGGCTGGTGGATCGCCAGGACCGGAGCTGGCGCGACTGAACGGGGCCGAACGGCGGCAGCTAACGGTTGGTCAAAGCGGCGCCAGCGGGATGCCGCCGCCGTGCTCGTCGGCCTGCAGCACGGCCAGCAGCGCGGCGAGGTCGGCTTCGAGCCGCCGCAGCGTGCGCGGGTCCAGCTCGGCCAGCGCCGCGGGCAGCACGCCGGCCAGCGGGCCCGGCGTCTTGCGCAGCAGCCGCCCGGCCGGCGGCAGCAGGCGCAGCTGCACGGCACGGCGGTCGCTGCCCTTGCGCTCGACGGCCACCAGCCCGGCCGCGGCCAGCGAGCGCACCAGGTTGCTGGCGGTGGTCTGGTGGATGTCCATGCGCTGCGCGAGGCTGGTGACGCCGATGCCGGGCTGCTCGCGGATCAGGCTCAGGGCCCAGACCTGCGCGCCGCCGATGCCGGCCTTCTTCTCCATCTGCCGGAAGTGCGTCTTCACGGTGTTGAAGATGCGGCGGAACTGGCGCAGCACGCGGGCGCTGGCCACGGCGGAGTCTGCGGGGGTGGCGACGTTCATGGCGCACGGGCAGAGGGATGTGGATCGTTGGGATGGTCGGCCTCGTGGTCGCTGCTGCCGCCGCCGCCGCCACTGCCGCCGCCGTCATCGACCAGCCGGGCCAGCAGCAGCGCCACCTCGGCCGGGCTGCGCAGCGCGAAGCGCGCCTGCGTGCGGCCCGCGGCGGCGCCGACGCGCACCGTCAGCCAGGCCTGCGGCGCGCGCTCGAACACCGGCTCGTCGTTGACGTCGTCGCCGGCGAAGAGCGCGCGGTCGCAGCCGCTGCGCTGCAGCAGGGCGTGCAGCGCGTCGGCCTTGTCGGGCGCGTCGGCGGCCACGACGTTGAGCACCTGCTTGCCGCCGTAGCCTTTCAGCCCCGGCGGCAGCGCGGCCAGCAGCGCATTCAGCAGGCGCTGCGCACGCGCCGGCTCGGGCGTGCCGCGGTAGTGCAACGCCACCGCGGCGCCTTTGTCCTCCACGCGGATGCCGGCCGCCGCCAGCTCGGCGGCGTGATCGGCCGCCAGGCCGCCGCACCATTCGCGCAGCGGCCGCGCCCAGGCGTCGGCGGCCGCGCTGCCGTCGTCGGCGCCGTGGCAGCCCAGCAGGTACTGCGGCTCGAAGCCCAGCCGCGTCCGCAGGTCGCGCACCGCGCGGCCGCTGATCACCGCCACCGGCCAGCGCAAGCCCAGGCGGTGCAGGCGCTCGGCCACCGCGGGGGCGAGCCGCACGTCCTCGGGCCGCGGCGCGATCGGGGTCAGCGTGCCGTCGAAGTCGAAGGCCAGCAGCGGCCGCCCGTCGCGCAGGCGCTGCAGCGCGGCCTCACCGGCGGCGGAGAACAGGTGCGGGGAGGGCGGCTGGCGCTTAGACATTCGGCTGGCGCTTAGACATGCGGCTGACGCCTAGGCATTCACGTCGTCGGGTTGGTGCCGGCGCACCCGCGCCTCGATGCGCGCGCGCAAGCGCCAGCGCCCGGCGTCGGCCAGCATGCGGCCGGCCCAGCGGTAGACGTTGAACTCGCGCACCGTGCTGCGCAGGCTGGCCATGCGCTCGCGCTGCTCGGCCGCCGGCATGGTGACGGCGCGGTACAGCGCGTCGGCGGTCTCTTCCACGTGGTACGGATTGACGATCAGCGCCTCGGGCATCTCGCGCGCGGCGCCGGCGAAGCGGCTGAGCAGCAGCACGCCTTGCAGGTCGTCGCGCGCGGCGACGAACTCCTTGCACACCAGGTTCATGCCGTCGTGCAGGCTGGTGACGAGGCAGACGTCGGCGGCGCGGAACAGCTCGTTGACGGCGTCGCTCTCGTGGTGGGTGGCCAGCAGGTGCACCGGCTGGTAGCCGGGGCGGCCGAAGCGGCCGTTGATGCGGTCGGTGGCCTGCTGCACCCGCTGCTGGAAGCTGCGGTACTCGTCGAGCGCGCTGCGCGTGGGCGCGGCCACCTGCACGAAGACGAAGCGGCCCACCCACTGCGGGTATTTCTCCAGCATGCGCTCGACGGCGTTCAGCCGCTCCAGGATGCCCTTGGTGTAGTCGAAGCGGTCGACGCCGACGGCCAGGCAGACCTCGGGCTGCAACTGCAGCCGCTCGATCACGCGGCGCCGGCACTCGGCCACCGGCAGCGCCTCGGCCTGCAGTGCCTCGTCGGGCCAGGCGATGGAAATCGGATAACTTTCCACCAGCGTCTCCTTGCCGCCGAAGGCGATGATGGAGTGCTCGTGCTCGATGCGCGCCTCCAGGTGGCGGTCGACCGTCTCGATGAAGTTCTTGCAGTGGTAGCGGGTGTGGAAGCCGAGGATGGTGCTGCCCAGCATGCCTTGCAGGATCTCGCGCCGCCAGGGGCAGATGCCGAAGCTCTCGGGGTTGGGCCAGGGGATGTGCCAGAAGGTCAGGATGGTGGCCTGCGGCAGCTTCTCGCGCACCATCGCCGGCAGCAGCGCGAAGTGGTAGTCCTGCACCAGCACCACCGGGTCCTCGCTGCGCGCCTCGGCCACCACGGCGTCGGCAAAGCGCTGGTTGATCTTGCGGTAGGCCTGCCAGTCGCTTTCGCGGAACACCGGGCGCACGTGGGCCACGTGGCACAGCGGCCACAGGCCTTCATTGGCGAAGCCGTAGTAGTAGCCCTGCTCCTCCTCGGGCGTCAGCCAGATGCGGCGCAGCCAGTAATCGTCGTGGCCCGGCGGCACGGCCACGCGGTCGCCGCGGTCCACCACCTCGCGGTCGGCGCTGCCGCTGCCGTGGGCGATCCAGGTGCCCGAGCAGGCGCGCATCACCGGCTCGACCGCGGTCACCAGGCCGCTGGCCGGGCGGTGCACGACGATGCGGTCGCCCTCGCGGTCGTGGATGTACGGCTCGCGGTTGGAGACCACGATGATCTGGTCGCCGCTCAACTGCGTGCGCAGCAGGCCGCGCAGGCGTTCGGGCGTCCATTCGCGCTCGGGGCCTTGCGAGCGGCGGTACTCGTCCTCCAGCTCGCGCAGGCGGCCGCGCAGCTCGCCGGCCAGCGGCTCCAGCTCGGGCGCCGAGCCGGCGGGCGAGAACGGCGTCAGCAGCCCTTCGCCGCGCAGCAGCGCGCGCGCGCCCTTGACCCAGCCGCGCCAGCTGAGCTGCGCCACCACCACGGTGATCAGCGCGATCGCCAGGCCCAGCGCGGTGAGCAGGCCGATCAGGTAGCGGCGGCTGTCCTGGCTGCGGCGGTCGATGAAGCTGAGGTCGTGCAGCAGCACCAGGTGGCCGACCAGCGTCGGCCGCCGGCCTTCGTCGGCGGCGCTGGCCGCGATGGCGGTGGCAGCGGCGGCGGCGGTGGCGGAGGCGGCGGCGGAGGCGGAGGCGGCGGCATGGCTCTCGACTGCGTCGGGCGCCGAGTCGGCGTCCGGGCCTGCTTCGACCGGCGCTGCGGACGGTGCCGGGCCGTAGATCGGGTGCACCGTCACCAGCACGCTGCCGCCGGCCAGCGTCACCTGTGGGTCGTGCGAGGCGGCGCGCTCGCGCCAGTTGAGGCAGCTGGGCTCGCGCGGAAAGCGCTCGGTGCGCTGCAGCAGGTGGTCGTCGGGGCCGCACAGGCCGATGCCGACCAGCCGCTCGTCCTGCGTCGCGCGCTCGAACAAGGCCTTCAACCGGCCGGGCCGGCCGCTGGCCAGCGCGTCGGTGATCGAATCCGACAGCGCGTGCGCCACCAGCAGGCCGCGGCTGCTGAGATCGCGGCTGAACCAGCGCAGGGTCATCTGGTCCAGCAGCGGCACCGACAACACTGCTGCAGCCAGCAGCGCCAACGTCAGCGGCAACAGGAACCGCAGCTGAAGGCGCAAGGTCGTCAGGGCCATGCGGGAAGCGAGTTTAGCATTTGCATTGCCACAAATGTATAACCGGGTCCGTCGCCGCCCGCCGAGGAAGCCCCACCGTGAGCATGCCCACGCCCCTGATCGCGCCTTCCGTTGCTGCTGCCGCCGCCTCCCTCGACCTGGCCCTGGTGGGCAACGGCAGCGTCGGCGCGCTGGTCGCGGCCGACGGCCGCATCGTCTGGTGCTGCCTGCCGCGCTTCGACAGCCCGCCGGTGTTCGACGCGCTGCTCAACAGCGGGCAGGGCCTGCCGGCGGCCGGCAGCTTCGCGATCGAGCTGGAAGGCCTGGCGCGCCACGAGCAGGCCTACGACGCCGGCACCGCGGTGTTGCGCACGCGGCTGTGGGACGCCCAGGGCCAGGGCCTGGAGATCTGCGACTTCGCGCCGCGCTTCATGCACCACGACCGCATGTTCCGCCCGGCGCAGCTGGTGCGCCGCGTGCGGCCGCTGGCCGGTCATCCGCGCATCCGTGTGCGGCTGCTGCCGCAGGGCGACTGGGGCTCGACGGCGGCGCTGGTCACGCGCGGCAGCCACCACCTGCGCTACGTGCTGCCCGACATCACGCTGCGCCTGAACACCTCGGCGCCGCTGACCTACGTGGCCGACGGCACGGCCTTCGAGCTGGCCGGCGAGCTGAGCTTCCTGCTCGGCCCCGACGAGACGCTGACCGGCGGCATCGACGAGACCGCGAGCGACTTCGAGGCGCGCACGCGGCTGCACTGGCAGCACTGGACGCGGCGCCTGGGCGTGCCGCTGCAGTGGCAGGACGCGGTGATCCGCGCCGCCATCACGCTCAAGCTGTGCCAGTACGAGGACACCGGCGCCATCGTCGCCGCGTTGACCACCAGCATCCCCGAGGCGCCCGACAGCGGCCGCAACTGGGACTACCGCTTCTGCTGGCTGCGCGACGCCTTCTTCGTCGTGCGCGCGCTCAACAGCCTGTCGGAGATGGGCACGATGGAAGGCTACCTGCAGTGGCTGTACAACGTGGTGCGCAGCGCCGACGGCGGCCACGTGCAGCCGATGTACGGCATCGGGCTGGAGCGCGCGCTGCCCGAGTCCATCGTCGCGCAGGCCGCGGGCTACCGCGGCATGGGGCCGGTGCGCGTGGGCAACCAGGCGCACGAGCATTTCCAGCACGACGTCTACGGCAGCATCGTGCTCGGCGCGGCGCAGGCCTTCCACGACCACCGGCTGTTCCGCCGCGGCAGCGCCGACGACTTCGCCGCGCTGGAGCTGATGGGCGAGCAGGCCTGGGCGCTGCACGACAAGCCCGACGCCGGCATCTGGGAGCTGCGCACGCGCGCGCGGGTGCACACCTCGTCGGTGCTGATGTGCTGGGCCGCCTGCGACCGGCTGGCGCGCATCGCGCACGCGCTGCAGTTGCAACCGCGCGCGACGCTGTGGACGCAGCGCGCGGCGCACATCCGCGAGCTGATCCTCAGCCGCGCCTGGCACGCCGGCCGCGGCGCCTTCGTCGAGAGCCTGGACGGCGAATACCTCGACGCCAGCGTGCTGCTGATGGCCGAGGTGGGCTTCCTGCCGGGGCGCGACCCGCGCTTCGTCAGCACCGTCGACCGGCTGGTGGAGACGCTGTGCGACGGCCACTACATGCGCCGCTACGAGGCCGCCGACGACTTCGGCCGCCCCGAGGTGGCCTTCAACGTCTGCTCGTTCTGGCTGGTCGACGCGCTGGCCCGCATCGGCCGCCGCGAGCAGGCGCTGGAAGCCTTCGAGGCGCTGCTGGCCGCACGCAATCCGGTGGGGCTGCTCAGCGAAGACCTGGCCCCGGCCAGCGGCACGCTGTGGGGCAACTTCCCGCAGACCTATTCGATGGTGGGCATCGTCAACGGCGCGATGCGCCTGAGCGCGCCCTGGGACAGCGTGATCTGAACGAAGGCGGGCCCAGCCGGCCGCGCACCGAGCGCCGGGCCGCCCCAAGCCGTGTGCGCGGCCGGGGCACCCCCTCGGGGTGGCCCAGCGTCACCGTCGCCAGAAGCTCGGCGTGAACAGCACCAGCACCGTCAGCAGCTCCAGCCGCCCCAGCAGCATCGCGAAGGTGCAGACCCAGGTCTGGAAGTCGCTCAACGAGCCGTAGTTGACGGCCGGCCCCACCTCGCCGAGGCCGGGGCCGATGTTGTTGACGCAGGCGATCACGGCGGTGAAGGCGCTCACGGCGTCGAGGCCGCTGAACAACAGCAGCATCGTCAGGCCGACCAGCGAGGCGCCGTACATCATCATGTAGGCGATCACGCTGTGCATCACGCGGTCGCTCACCGCCACGCGGCCCAGCATCACCGGCGTCACCGCGTTGGGGTGCAGGATGCGGATCAGCTCGCGGCGCGACTGCTTCAGCAGCAGCAGCATGCGCACCATCTTGATGCCGCCGCCGGTGCTGCCGGCGCAGGTGGCGAAGCAGCCGAGCAGGATCATCAGGAACGGCGCGAACGTCGGCCACAGCGCGTAGTCCAGCGTCGCGTAGCCCGTGGTCGTCGCCACCGAGACGACGTGGAAGGCGGTGTGGCGCAGCGCCTGGCCGAAGTCGGCATAGGCGCCGTTGACCGTCAGGTAGCCGGCGATCAGCACGATGCTGCCCAGCACCGCGGCGACGAAGGCCTGCGCCTCGGCGTTGCGCAGCAGCGGCAGCAGCGAGCGCGCGCGCCAGCTCACGAAGTACAGCACGAGGTTGACGCCCGAGAGCATCATGAAGAGCATGGCCACGGCCTCGATGGCCGGCGAGTTCCAGTGCCCGAAGCTGGCGTCGTAGCGCGAGAAGCCGCCCAGGCTGACGGTGGTGCACATGTGCACGAAGGCGTCGACCCAGCTCATGCCGGCGGCGTGGTAAGACCACAGGCAGGCCAGCGACAGCAGCCCGTAGCTGACCCAGATGGCGCGCGCGGTGTCGGCGATGCGCGGCGTGAGCTTCTGGTCCTTCATCGGGCCGGCGGTCTCGGCCTTGAAGAGCTGGCTGCCGCCGACGCCCAGCAGCGGCAGGATGGCCACCGCCAGCACCACGATGCCCAGCCCGCCGACGAACATCATGAAGCAACGCCAGACGTTGAGCGACAGCGGCAGCGTGTCCAGCCCCGACAGCGCAGTGGCGCCGGTGGCGGTGAAACCCGACACGGCCTCGAAGTAGGCGGTGGTGAAGTTCAAGCCGGGAATCGCCATCAACAGCGGCAGCGAGCCGAACAAGGGCAGCAGCAGCCACACCAGCGTGACCAGCAGGAAGCCGTCGCGCGGCAGCAGCTCGCGGCGAAAGCGCCGCGTCGCCAGGCTCATCAGCAATCCCGCGGCCAGCGTCACGGCGGCCGAGATCACGAACGCCTCTTCGGCGTCGTCGTGCTCGAAGATCGCAAAGGCCAGCGGCACCGCGTACAGCAGCGAGAACATCACCACCAGGCGCCCGACCAGCGCGACGACGGCCAGCGCGCCCATCAGAACATGAAGGTCGCGCTGACCTGGAAGAGCTTCTCGACCTGGCGGATCAGCCGCTTGCGCGGCACGAAGATGATCACGTGGTCGTTCGACAGCACCGTGGTGTCGTGGTGCGCGATCAGCACGCGCGGCTTGGCGTAGCCGGGCTCCGCCTGGCTGCCGTCGGCCAGGTGCAGGCCGCGCACGATGGCGCCGATGTGCGTGCCTTCGGGCAGCGTGATCTCGTCGACGCGGCGGCCGGCCATGCGGCAGGTCTTGGCGTCGCCGCGCACGATGCCTTCCAGCGCCTCGGCGGCGCCGCGGCGCAGGCTGTGCACGGCCTCCACGTCGCCGCGGCGCACGTGCGTCAGCAACTCGCCGATCACCGTGTGGCTGGGCGAGATCGCGATGTCGATCTGCGTGCCCTGCACCAGGTCGGCGTAGGCGCGGCGGTTGATCACCGCCAGCACGCGCCGCGCGCCCAGGCGCTTGGCCAGCAGGCAGGCCATGATGTTGTCCTCGTCGTCGTTGGTCAGCGCGAGGAAGAGGTCCATGTCCTCGACGCCCTCGTCGCCCAGCAGGTCTTCGTCGGTGGCGTCGCCGTGCAGCACCAGCACGTCGGAGGGCAGCTCGGCGGCCAGGTAGTCGCAGCGCGTGCGGTCGGGCTCGATGATCTTCACGTTGTAGCGGCCGGCCAGCTCGCGCGCCAGCCGCAGCCCCACCTTGCCGCCGCCGGCGATCATCAGGCGCTTGACCGGCCGGTCCATCTTGCGCAGTGCGCCCAGCACGGTGCGGATGTGCTCGGTGGCGGCGAGCACGAAGACCTCGTCGCCGGGCTCGACGCGGGTCTCGCCGTTCACCGTCTGCAGCGCCTGGTCGCGGCGGTAGATGGCGACGATGCGCATCTCGACGCCGGGCACCAGCTGGGGGATCTCGGCCAGCGAGTGCTGCACCAGCGGCCCGCCGGCCACCGCGCGCACCGCCGTCAGGCTGACCAGGCCGTGCGCAAACTCCAGCACCTGCAGCGCCTCGGGGTACTCGATCAGCTTGCGGATGTAGGCGGTGACGCTGCTCTCGGGGTGCAGCACCTTGTCGACCGCGAAGCCCTTCTTGCCCAGCAGTTCGGGCCGGCCGTCGAACTCGTCGCTGCGCAGCCGCGCGATCGTCGTCGGCACGTTGAAGAGATCGTGCGCGATCTTGCAGACCACGAGGTTGGTCTCGTCGGCGGGCGCGCAGGCGATCAGCATGTCGGTGTCCTCGGCGCCGGCATTGCGCAGCACGCTGGGCTGGATGCCGTTGCCGACCACGCCGCGCAGGTCCAGCCGGTCCTGCAGCGCGCGCAGGCGCACCGGGTCGGTGTCGATCATCGTGATGTCGTTGCGCTCCGACAGCAGGCTCTCGGCCACGCTTTCGCCGACGCGGCCGGCGCCGAGGATCAGGATCTTCATGGGGGCGGATGATGAGGGGTCGGCGGCGTTGCGCTGCCCGGGTACAGCAGGCCCAAGCTGCGGCGCGCGGCCTGCGCCAGCAGCGGCGCCAGGCGCGCCGCCAGCGCCGCGGTTTCTTCGGCTTCGGCGTGGCGGCCGTTCGGGTCGTCGGCCGGCGCCGCCTGGGGCGCCGTCTTGCGGCCGGCCCAGGCGGCCTGCAAGGCCGCGGCCTGCTCGTCGAGCGCGCTTTGCACCACCTCGGCCCAGTGCGGCGGCGCCTCGCCTTCGCTCCAGTCGCCGCGGCCGCGGCCGAAATGCGCCACCGCCAGGTAGCGCAGCAGCGCGGCCTGCAGCAGCGGCGGCAACGCGGCGTCGTCCAGCGCCAGCCAGCTGCGGTCGGTGCCGCGCACCACGTTCAGGCCACGCGCGACGCCGGCGGCCCCCAGCGCGCCCAGCAGGCCGCCGGCCAGCATGCCGCCGCCCAGCGTCAGGCCGCCGGCGGCGAGGTCGGCCGCCAGTCCGCCTAACGCACCGCTCACCAGGCCGCCGACCCAGGCGGCGCGGTCTTCGGCCACGTGGTGGCGGGCCTGCACCTGCTCGGCCACGCGCTGCAGCACCACCGGCGCCGCGCTGCCCGCGAGGTGGTGGATCTGCAGCAGCCGGTCGGTGCCGGCCTGCAGCTCGCGGGCGATGCGCTGCGACAGCCGCGCCTGCGCGGCCTGCAGCGGGCCCGAGGCCTCGCCGCGCAGACCCAGGGCCGAGCCGGCCTGCTGCAGCCAGCCTTTGACGCCGGGCGGCGCGTCGATCGGTTCGCGCAAACGCGCCAGCCGCGCGACGCTCTCGGCCAGCGCCTGCATCGCGGCATCGAACACGGCCTCGTTGCGCTGCGCCCAGGCCTGCTGCAGCGCCGCCATCGCGCCCTGGCGCGCGGGCGGCAGCGCGTCGTGCACGGCCTGCCACAGCGCCGCCTCCTGCACCCAGCAGCGGGCAAAGGCGTCCAGCGGCAGCACCGCGCGCACCAGCGGCCAGCGCCGCAGGTGCTCGGTCCATAACTTCAAATCAGCGGCCTCCGACGCCCCTTTGCGCGGCGGCCCGAGCTGGTTGAGCAGCACCAGCACCGGCTTGCCGACCCAGGCCAGCAGCTCCATCTCGGCATCGACGTAGGCGGCCGCGGCCGGCGGCTCGGCGGCGTTGACCAGGTACAGCAGCAGGTCGCTCGATTCGCGCACGTGGCGCAGCACCTGCTGCGCGGCCCAGAACGGCCGGTCGCGCCAGCGGTCCCAGACCTGCGACATGAACCAGCCCAGCGGGTTGGCCGACTGCCGCAGCCGCCGCAGCAGGCGCACGCTGTCGCCGAAGCCCGGCGTGTCCCACAGCGTCAGCACGTCGCCGGCGTCGGTGCGCAGCAGCTCGTGGGCGTCGTTGAACTCGGTGACGTGCGGCGCGTCGCGCACCTCGCCCACGTCGCGGGCGAGCAGCGTGCGGGCCAGCGTGGTCTTGCCCACGTTGGTGTGGGACACGAGACTGAGGGCGATGGTTTCCGGCATGAAAAAAGCCCCGGTCGGCCGGGGCTTCGATCATGGCACGAGGCCGGCTGCGCGCGACTTGCGGCGGCCTGACCGGGCTAAAGGGACCATCACCACTCAAACGAATGGCTCGCGTCAGCCCAGCGCGGCGCGCAGGGCGGCGGTCTGCTGCGCGGCCGGGGCGCTGAGGTCGGCGCTGACGACCGGCGTGCCATGCGCATCGCCCATCTGCTGCCAGGCTTGCCGACGCTCATCCAGCCGGCGGTCGTTGCCGGCCAGGCGCTGGACAAAGCCCGCCTCGTCGACCAGCAGCACACGGCGCGCGCCGGGCGCGGCGGCGGCCAGGCGGTCGAGCAGGCGGCCATGGACTTCGGCCTCGGGCGTGCTGGCCATGTCCACCAGCAGCAGCACGGCGGCGGTGTCGGGCGGCGGCGTGGTCGCGGCCGGCTGGTCTTCTTCGCCATACGGCACCGGCGGCGCGGCCTGCAGCCGGGCACGGCCCTGGCTCAGGCCGTCGAGCGCCGCCTGCAGCGCCAGCGCGGTGGCGGCGGCCACCGGCGCCGCGTGCGGCAGCAGCCAGACGGTGCCGGCCAGGCCGCCGGCCGGGCGCAGCCACTGCTGGAACCAGGGGTCCTGCAGCGGCAGCGGCAGCCGGCGCTGCAGGCGCCAGATCTGCACCCGCGCCAGCACCGCCAGCAGCAGGCGCGGGCCGATCACGAACAAGCCCAGCGTCGCCGCGTACAGATGCAGCCAGGGCGCGGCCGGCGCCTGCGGCGGCTGCTGCGGGCCGACCTCCATCGCGGCCAGCGCGGCGGCGTCGGGCACCGGGATGCCGGTCAGCGCCGAGGCCGGGGCCAGCGCCGGCGCCAGCAGCGCATGCACGGCGTCGGCGCCGAGGAAGGTGCTCTGCCAGCCGGCGCGGTAGTCGAGCACCAGGCCGCGCAGGTACATGCCGCCCAGCAGGCCGAGTGCCAGCGCCGCGGCGCCCAGGTGCAGCACGAACGCGGCACGCGCGACGTTGAGCGGCGCCGAGGTGCGCAGCCAGTCGGCGCGAAAGCGCTGCAGCGCATCGCCGCGGCCCGTGCGCGGTTGCCAGGCACCGGCCAGCCAGCGCCGCAGCCGGCCCGGCGGGCGCGCCGGCAGCAGCGGCTGCAGCACGATCCACGCGATCACCAGCAGGTTCCAGGCCACCAGCACCCAGATCGGCGGCGCCAGCAGGTTGATGCGCTGCGCCGGGCCGATGTGGTCGACCACGACGCCCAGCGCCAGACCCAGCAGCACCACCAGCACGGCCCAGGGCCGCAGCGACACGCGCGCGGCCAGCGCCGTGCGCACGCTGGCCTCGCGCGGCGCCAGGCGCTGCATCGCGTGGCGGGTGCGCTCCACCAGCAGCCGCCCCGGGCGGTCGTCATCGCCCAGGCTGGCGCGGGCCACGCGGGTGGCCCAGTCGCGGTCGGCTTCGGTCCAGGTCGGGTGGTCCTGGGCCTCGAAGGCGCGCAGCAGCAGCAATTCGCGGGCGGCTGCCTCGCCGATGGGGAAATCAGGTCGGCGGTCCATGGTTTTCAGCTCACGCCAGCGCGCGCCCGATCAGGATCTTCTGCACTTCGGACGTGCCTTCGTAGATCTGCGTCACGCGCACGTCGCGGTAGATGCGCTCGACCGGGAAGTCGCTGACGTAGCCGTAGCCGCCGAAGACCTGGATCGCCGCCGAGCACACGGCTTCGGCCATCTCGCTGGCGAAGAGCTTGGCCATCGCCGCCTCCTTCAGGCAGGGCCGTCCGGCGTCCTTCAGGCTGGCGGCGTGCCAGATGAGCTGCCGTGCCGCCTCGATCCGCGTCGCCATCTCGGCCAGCTTGAACTGCACCGCCTGGTGCTCGAAGATCGGCTGGCCGAAGGCCTTGCGCTCCTTGGCGTAAGCCAGCGCCGCCTCGAAGGCCGCGCGCGCCATGCCCACCGATTGCGACGCGATGCCGATGCGCCCGCCTTCCAGCCCCGACAGCGCGATCTTCAGCCCCATGCCCTCATCGCCCAGGCGGTACGCGGCCGGCACGCGGCAGTTCTCGAACACGATCTGCGCCGTGTCGCTGGCGTGCTGGCCCATCTTGTCTTCCACCCGCGCTACCGTGTAGCCGGGCGTCGCGGTCGGCACCAGGAAGGCGCTGATGCCCTTCTTGCCGGCGGCCTTGTCGGTGACGGCCATCACGATGGCGACGTCGCCGTTCTTGCCGCTGGTGATGAACTGCTTGACGCCGTCGATCACGTAGTGCTCGCCGTCGCGCCGCGCCACGGTCTTCAGCCCGCCGGCCTCGGAGCCCACGTGCGGCTCGGTCAGGCAGAAGGCGCCCAGCATGTCGCCGCGCGCCAGCGGCTTGAGGAAGCGATCCTTCTGCGCCGCGTTGCCGAAGGCCATCAGGATCGAGCACACGGGGCAGTTGTTGACGCTGACCACCGTGCTGGTGGCGCCGTCGCCGGCGGCGATCTCTTCCAGGATCAGCGCCAGCGCCAGGTAGTCCAGCCCGGCGCCGTCCCATTCGCTGGGTACGGCCACGCCATAACAGCCGAGTTGCGCCAACCCACGCAGCTGCGCCTGCGGGAAGTGGTGGCTCTTGTCCCAGGCCGCGGCCTGCGGCGCGATCTCGGACTGGACGTAGGTGCGCACCGCGTCCTGCACCGCCAGATGGTCTTCGGAAAGCAGCATGGCCGGTCAGCCTTTCATCACCACGCCAGCGGCGTGCCGTCGTAGTTGAAGAAGCCGCCGTTGTCCTGCGGCCGCGCCTCGGCCAGCACGCGGCGCAGGCCGGCGGCGCTGGTGGCCACGTCGAGGTCGGCGCCGCTGCCGCCCATGTCGGTGCGCACCCAGCCCGGGTGCAGGCTGAGGCAGATGGCCTTGCCTTGCCAGACGATGGACAAGTCCTTCAGCACCGAGTTGGCGGCCGCCTTGGAGGCCCGGTACAGCCAGTTGCTGGCGCTCTCGCGCAGCCCCATCGAGCCCATGCGCGACGACACCAGCCCCAGCCGCGCGCCCGGCGCCAGCGCGTCGGCCAGTTGCGGCAGCACCGCCATCGGGCCCAGCACGTTGGTGTGCATCACGGCGTCGAAGTCGGCCCGCGTCGGCGTCTGCAGCACCGGCACGCGCTCGCCGACCACGCCGGCGACGAAGAAGACGATGTCGAAGCGCTCGCCGTCGATCGGCCAGGCCAGCGCGGCAGCGGCGGCCGGGTCGCCGACGTCGAGTGGCACGGCCTTGGCGCCCAGCGCGCGCAGCCGCGCCAGGCCGGCCTCGTCGCGCGCGGTGCCGGTGACGCCAGCGCCATCGGCCAGGTATTGGCGCGCCAGCTCGAAGCCGATGCCGCGGCTGGCGCCGATGATCAAGGTGTTCATGGCCGCATTGTGCTGCCGCCCGGTGTCCTCAGAGCGGAGGTTGACACTGCGCCGGCGACGCGCATGCTGGCGGCTGCGACCGAGGAGATGTCATCGTGCAAGCCCATGTCCTGGATCTCGACGACCGCGGCCCCGCGCACACCGAGGGCACGCTGAAGGAATACCTGCCCGGGCTGGACCTGGGCGTGCAATGGCTGGCGCCGCTGCGCGTGCTGGTGCCGGGCAGCACCGTGCTGGCGCTGTCGCGCGAATACGGTCCGCAGCACGTGGCGGCCATCCTGGCCAAGGCGGGCGCCTGCAAGGTCGAACGCGTCGCCGCCGCCGAGGCGGTGGCGCTGCTGAGTGCCGCCACCATCGTCACGCCGCGCCCCAGCGGCACGCCGGCGCCGAGCGGGCTGGACTGGCATCTCGACCGCACCCATGCCCAGCTCGCCTGGGACCTGCTGGGCGGGCGCGACAGCATCGACTGGACCGGCGTGCGCGTCGGCCACATCGACACCGGCTACGCCGAGCACCCGGCGCTGGGCTTCGGCACCGGTCAGCCCAGCTGGGTGCTGACCGATCTGGGCAGGACCTTCTACGCCGAAGGCGCCGGCGACAACGACCCCGGCCCGGGCGGCGGCGTGGACCCGCTGCGCTACGACTTCGACGGCCATGGCACGCGCACCGCCAGCACCATCTGCGGCTGGGCGCCGCAGGCCGCGCCGCGGCCGTTCTTCGGCATCGCGCCCAAGGTGCCGCTGGTGCCGGTGCGCATCGCCAACCACGTGGCCATCAACTACGCGCAAAGCCAGTTCGGGCAAGCCGTCGACTACCTCGTGGACGTGGCGCAGGTGCAGGTCATCAGCCTGAGCATGGGCATGCTGCCGGTGCTGATCGGCAAGCACGTGCGGCGCGCCGTCGACAAGGCCTACGAGGCCGGCGTCATCATGGTTTGCGCGGCGGGCAACTGGGTGCCGTTCGTGGTGGCGCCGGCCAATCTGTCGCGCACGCTGGCGATCGCCGGCGTGACCGAGCGCCTGCAGCCCTGGAGCGGCAGCAGCCATGGCCACCAGGTCGACATCAGCGGCCCGGCCCAGGGCGTGCGCCGCGCCGAGATGCGCGACGGGCCACCGCGCTACCGTGACGACGGCGACGGCACCTCCTACTCCACGGCGCTGGTGGCCGGCACCGCGGCGCTGTGGCTGGCCTACCGTCGTCATGACGGGCTGGCGGCGCGCTATCCGCAGCCCTGGCAGCGCGTCGAAGCCTTCGGCCGGCTGCTGCGCGAGCGGGCGCAACTGCCGCCGCCGCCGCTGCCCTGGGATCCGACCGGCGGCTTCGGCAGCGGCGTGCTCGACGCGGCTGCCGTGCTGCAGGCCGACTTGCCGCCGCCGGCGACCGCGCCCGACGACCCGGCGGCCTGATCGCGCGCGGCTCAGCGCCGCCGCCGGCACTTCAGCCGAACGCCACGCCCACCACGCGGCGCAGCGCAGCGCCGCGCCGGCGCGACAGCCGCAGCCGTGCTGGCGTGCGGCCGTCGTTCTCGACCACGCAGCCGCGGCCGTCCAGCAGCAGCCGGCCGCCGGCTTCGACGAAATGGTCGTCGGGGTCGCCGCTGCGCGTCAGCCACAGGCGCCCGCTCAGCAGGTGCAACTCCAGCGCCCGCAGCCGGGGCAAGGTCAGCGCGGCGCCGGGAGCGAGTTCGAGGTCGAGATCCGGCGCGCGATCAGCCGCGCCGCGCTGCGCCATCGCGATCAACTGGCGCGTTATGCCTTCGGCAGCGGCCAGGAGGCGCTGCGCCGCGCCATCGCCCGCCACGCGCTGGCGATGGGCTGCCGGCTGGACCCGGCGCGCATCGTCGTCGCCAATGGCTGCCGCGACGCGCTGGTGCTGGGCCTGCGCGCCGTCACCCGCCCCGGCGACGTGGTGGCGCTGGAGTCGCCCACCTACTTCGGGCTGCTGGAGATCCTGCGCCACCTGGGCCTGCGGGCGCTGGAGATCCCCACCCATCCGCGCCACGGGCTGTCGCTGGACGCGCTGCAGTTCGCGCTAGGGCCTGTTAACGCTATGGGAGGGCTCGCGCCGCCGCCTGGCTGCCCCCAGGGCTAGGCACGAGCGAGGCCGCGTGCCGATGGCACGCAACGAGCGAGCAACGACGCCCTGGGGGCAGCCAGGCGGCGGCCCTGCGGGTGATCTCAGCAAACAGCCGCCAGCCGCGTTGCACGGCTTGCCCAGGCGCGCAGCATGGGCTGCGCCGTGCGCCTTGCTGGCGGCTGTTTGCTGAGTCACGCGAACCCTCCCATAGCGTTAACAGGCCCTAGAGACGCAGCCGGTCAAGGCCGTGCTGGCGGTGCCCACGCTCAGCAACCCCATCGGCGCCTGCATGCCGGTGGCCGAGCGCCGCCGCCTGGCGCGGCTGCTGGCCACGTGATGCTGTGCGGGTCATTCAGCAAGACGCTGGCGCCGGGCATGACGCTGGGCTGGATCGAGCCCGGCCGCTGGCATGCGCAGGTGGCGGGACTGAAGGCGGCCACCAGCGGCTCGCAGACTGCCGTGCTGGAGCTGCCCGAGGGCGCCGACTCGCAGGCCTTGTTCGAAGCCTGCCTGGCCGAGCATGTGGTGATCGCGCCCGGCGGCATGTTCAGCAGCAGCGACCGCTACCGCCGCTGCATCCGGCTGGGCGTGGCCAGCGCCTGGCGCGAGGCCGAGCGCCGCGCGCTGCGCCGCGTCGGCGAGCTGGCCTGCCGGCTGCAACGGCCGGCGCGGCAGGCGGCCTGAGCGAGCGCGTGTGTCGGTAACGCCGCGGATTTGGCTCCACATCAGGCGCACGCCTTGCGCGCGGCGCGGCTATGCTGATCGGCCGCGCGAAGATGCCGCCTGGCTTGGGACGATCGACCGATGGACGAGTGGATTTGGTGGCTGCTGCCGGTGGCCTTGCTGGTGCTGGTACTGGGTTGGACGGCGGCGCGGCGAGCGCGCCGCCAGCATCGGCAGCCGATTGACATCGATCAGGCGCCGCTGACCGAAAGCCTGCCGGCCCCGCCGCCGCTGACCGAGCCCTCATCGATGGGCCCGGTGGTCAGCGACGAAGAACGCGAGCACGCCGCGGCCGCGGCCGAAGCGGCGCTGCGCGAGGCGCAGGACAGCGCGCGCCGCGAGCTGGCGGAGCGCGAGGCTGCTGCGCGCGAGGCCGCTGCACGTGAAACGGCGGCCCGCGAAGCGGCCGAACGCGAGCAACGGCAGCGTCGTGAAGCCGAACGCCTGCAGCGCGAGCGGCTCGAAGCCGAGCGTCTGCAGGCCGAGCGTCTGCAGGCCGAGCGTCTGCAGGCCGAGCGCCACGCTGCCGCCGAGGCGGAGGCCGCGCGCCTGGAAGCCGAACGGGCCGCAGCCTTGCGGCGCCAGGCCGAGCGCGAAGCCGCCGAACGCCGAGCCGAGGCCGAGCGCCTCGCCCGCCTGGAAGCCGAGCGCCGCGAAGCCGAACGCCTCGCGGCCGAGCGCGAAGCCGCCGACCGCGAAGCGGCAGCCGAACGTCTGCGCCAGCCCGCCGAAGCCGCGCCGCCCCCACCGTCCCCACCGCCGCCCCCACCGCCGCCGCTGCGCCGCCCCGAGCAGACCCTGGTGATGGTCGCCGACGACTCCAAGGTCGTGCGCGTCAAGACCAGCCGGCTGCTGGCGGCGCACCAGTTCCGCGTCGTCCTGGCCGAAGACGGCCAGCAGGCGCTGGCGCTGATCGGGCAGGAGCCGCCGCAGGTGCTGATCACCGACGTCGAGATGCCCGGCATGGACGGCCTCGACCTCACGCGCGCGCTGCGCGCCGATGCCCGCACCGCGGCACTGCCGGTGGTGATGATCACCTCGGCCGACGACCGCCTGCGCGAGCAGGCGCAGCAAGCCGGCGTCACCGTGTTGATGGGCAAGCCATACGCCGAGGCCGAGCTCGTCGCCCACGTCGCGCGGCTGGCCGGCGTCGGCACTGGCACCGGCACCGACCGCGGCGCGCCGCCGGCCTGACGCTGGCGCCCCACGGCGGCACTCGGCGCCGCGCCGGCGCGGCATCATCGGGGCTGCCCGCGCCCTCCCTTCAGCCCCGAGTTCACCCCACCCGCAGCCCCCGCGATGAGCCTTTCGCTCGCCCTGGCCGCCGACGCGCCGCTGCCGCCCCCGCCCGGCGACGACGCTGCGCGCGCGCGCCGGCGCCGGCCGTCGCTGGCGCAATGCCTGCTGCTGGCCGGGCTGCTGCACCTGCTGCTGGTGGCGCTGGTCGGAACCGCGCCCGGCCTCCCGGCCGGCAGCGGCCAAGGGGTGTGGGGCGCGATCCAGATCCGCCTGGGCGGCAGTGGCCCGGCCGAGAGCCCCGGCCGCACCGACGCGCCACAGCCCGGCGCCGGCCCGGCCGGCCCGGCGCCAGAGCCGCGCTTCGGCGGCGTCCTGCGCGAAGCGCAGCCGCAGCCGTCGCCGACCCCGGGCGCCGCCGAGTTGGGCGACTGGCGGCTGCAGCCGGCGCCGCTGCCGCACAGCCCGCTGCAGCCGGCACCCGCGGCGGCCGCCCCGGCGCCGGCCGCGGTGCCGCCGCCGGTGCTCAAGCGCCAGGACCGCCCCGGGCCCGAGCGCCGGGAAGACGCCACCGCGGCCCCCGCGCCAGCGGCCGCGGTCGCGCTGCCGGAGCAGCCGCCGCAGCCGGCCACCGACGCGGCGCCGTCGTCGTCCACCGCGCCGCGCCTGGCGCCGGCGGACACCCGCGAGGTGCCGGTGCTGCAGCCGCCGGAGCAGGCCCGGCACGAGGTCGCCGACCCCGCAGCGCAGCCCGCGCCGGCGCCGCGCCCGCAGCCCACGCCAGCGCCGCGGCGCGACAGCCCGGCGCCCGCGCCGTCGGCCACCGTGCCGCCACAACGGGTGCCGCTGACCGAGGCCGAGCCGGCGCCGCCGCCGGCCGTGCCCACCGCTTCGGTGCCGGCGCCGACGAGCCCCGCGCCAGCGCCGCTGCCGTTGCCGGCGCCCACCGACACCCAGGCCCGCGCCCTGCCGCCGCCGCTGGTGCCGCCGGTCGCACCCACCGCCGCACCCACCGCCGCACCCACCGTTGCCCCGGCGCCGCCGTCGGCCTTGCCGGCCGCGCCGCTCAGTGCGCCGCCGACCTTGCGCGCGCCCAGCCTGGCCCCGGTGGATGCCAGCGCGTTGCCGCAGGTGGTGGGATCCGAGCCGTCGGCGCCGCAGGGCTTGCCGGCCACCGCGGCGCCGGCGCTGCGCCCGTCGGCCGCGGCCCCGGTCGCCGGTGGCGGCGCCGCGGGGCCGTCGGCCGGCGTGGCCGGCGGCGGCGCCGGCGCCGGCGCCAGCCCAGCGGCGCAGCCGCCGACCGCAGCGGCCAGCGCGCCGCCGCGCCTGCAGCTCGACTTGCCGAGCGCGCGCCCGGGCGCCGCAGGGCTGGCCAGCCCGCGGCTGCTGAACCTCGTGCCGCCGCCGCCGGAGCGCAAGTCGCCGCTGGCCGAGGGCATCGAGAAGGCGGCCAAGCCCGATTGCCGCAAGGCCTACGCCGGGCTGGGGCCGCTGGCGGTGATCCCGCTGGCGGCCGACGCGCTGCGCGATGGCGGCTGCCGCTGGTAGGCGGCACCGCTGAGCAGCCGCTGAGCGCCGCCATCATGGCCACCGCAGCCCACCAAGAAGCCGAACTCCAGCAGCTGCTGGCGCGCGTCGCGCTGCAGGACCGCGCCGCGCTGCGCGCCTTGTACGACGCCACCGCCAGCCGACTGCTGGCCGTCGCGCAGCGCGTGCTGGACGACCGCGCCGCCGCCGAAGACGTGATCCAGGACACCTTCGTCACCGTCTGGCAGCGCGCGGCGCAGTTTCCGCAGCTCCGCACCAGCCCGCTGGCCTGGCTGACCACGATCGCCCGCCACCGCGCGATTGACCTGCTGCGCCGCCGCCGCCCCGAGACCCCGCTGGCCTGGACCGACGACGAAGGCCGGGCACACCAGCACGACGTGGCCGACCCCGGCGCAACGCCGCCCGAGCAGATCGAGCAGCAGCAGGACGACGGCCGCCTCGCCTGGTGCATGGGCCGCCTGGCCGACGAGCCGCGCCAGGCCGTGCTGCTGGCCTACCACGAAGGCCTGACGCACGAGCAGCTGGCGCGGCGGCTGCGGCGGCCGCTGGGCACCGTCAAGGCCTGGGTGCGGCGCAGCCTGCTGCAGTTGAAGCGCTGCCTCGAAGGCGCGGAGGCGGCGCTATGAGCCCGCAGGCTGTGCCGAGGGCTCATTCCCGCTGGGTGGGACTGGCCGCAGGCCATCGGGTGCACCGATGACCGCGCATCGCCCGAGCGACGAGCTGATCGATCGCCTGGCCGCCGAGTACGCGCTGGGCACGATGACCGGCGGCGCGCGCCGGCGCTTCGAGCGTGCGCTGCGCGACGACGCGCGCGTTGTGCAGGCGGTGATGCGCTGGCAGCAGCGGCTGCTGCCGCTCGACGCGCGGCTGCCGCCGGTGGCGGCCGGTGCCGCGCTGTGGGCGCGCATCGAGCGCCAGGCCTTCGGCGGCGCCGCGGCGGCGGCTGCTGCCACGCCCCCCCAGGCGCAGCGCTGGTGGCAGCGCTGGCTGGCCCCGCTGCCGGCCGGCGCGCTGGCGATGGGCCTGCTGCTCGGCTCGCTGGCGCCGGGCCTGTACCGGCAGCTTCAGGGCGATGCGTTCGAGACCCAGTTGCCGGAGAGTTATGTCGGCGTGCTGGCCACGGCCGACGGGCGCCCGGGGCTGATCGTCTCCAGCCTGCGCCGCGGCCGGGTGGTCGATTTCAAGCGGCTGGCCCCGGTGCCCGTGCCGGCCGGCCAGGTGCCGTTCCTGTGGACGCTGGACGCGCAGGGCCGCGCGCAGCCGGTGGGCCCGCTGCCGGCCTTCGACGGCCGCGGCCTGGCGAGCCTGCAGCTGGCGCAGCCGGCCGAGGCGCTGTTCCAGCGCGCGGTGGAACTGGCGGTGTCGCTGGAAGCGGCCGGCGCCGCGCCGCCGGCGCAGCCGGCGCAGCCGGCGCAGCCGGGCGGCGCCTTCATCTATCGCGGGCTGTGCGGCAAGCTGTGGCCGCCGGCGGCAGCGCCGGCGAGCGCGGCGTCGCGCTGATCAGGCACTGGCCTGCGTCAGCGCGTCGGCCACATCGGCCGGCAGTTCCAGCGTGGCGGCGGCGCGCAGCTCGTGCCACTGGGCCAGCGAGGTGGCGCTGGCGATCGGCGCCACGATGCCCGGCTGGCGCATCTGCCAGGCCAGCGCCACCGCGGCCAGCGGCGCGTTCAGCCGCGCGGCCGCCGCGTCCAGCGGCGCGTCCAGCGGCGCGTTCAGCCGCGCGGCCGCCGCGTCCAGCGCGGCCAGCACGCGCCAGCCGCGCTCGTTGAACGCGAGCTCCTGCACGCCGGCGCCGCGCGGGCTCTTGGCGAGGTCGGCCTCGCTGCGGTACTTGCCGCTGAGGAAGCCACGCGCCAGCCCGAAGTAGTTGATGACGCCCAGGCCCTCGCGCACGCACAGCGGCTGCAGCTCGGCCTCGTAGGCGGCACGGTCGACCAGGTTGTACAGCGGCTGCAGCGTCTCGTAGCGCGGCAGGCCCAGCTCGGCGCTGGTCTGCAGCGCCTGCTGCAGCCGCGGCGCGCCGTAGTTGCTGGCGCCGATCGCTCGCACCTTGCCGGCCTTGATCAGCTCGGCAAAGGCGCCCAGCGTCTCGGCCAGCGGCGTCTGGGCATCGTCGGTGTGGGCCTGGTAGAGGTCGATGTGGTCGGTCTGCAGCCGACGCAAGGAGTCGTCCACTGCGCGGCGGATCCACTCGGGCCGCAGGCCCTTGCGGTCGTCGCCCATGTCCATGCCGACCTTGGTGGCGATCACCACGCGCGAGCGCACGCCCGGTCGCGCGGCCAGCCAGCGGCCGATTACGGTCTCCGATTCGCCGCCCTGATGGCCCGGCGCCCAGCGCGAGTAGACGTCGGCGGTGTCGATCAGGTTGAAGCCGTCGGCGACGAAGGCGTCGAGCAGCGCGAACGACGTCGCCTCGTCGGCGGTCCAGCCGAACACGTTGCCGCCGAAGGCCAGCGGCGCGACGGTCAGGCCGCTGCGGCCGAGTGCTCTTGTCTGCATCGCGGAACTCCTTGACGGGTGGGTGCGCGCCGCATTGTGGCCGCGCCGCGCCGCGCCGCGCCGTCAGCGCTGCTGGCCGCGGCGGCGCGCCATCTCCAGGCCCATCTCGTGCTGCTGCGCGGCGTCGAGCGCGGCCTCGGCCACCGGGAAGGCGTGTGCGTCTTCCGCACTGGTGTGTGCGCGGTACAGCGTGGCGAACTGCAGCCAGGGCGCGAAGTCGGCCGCCGCGGCGCCGGTCCAGCGGCCGGCGGCCACCTCGGCCAGGTCGCGCCGCAGCTCGACCCAGCGGCGCCGCATCTCGCGGTGCTCCTGCTCGATCTGCGCCGCAAAGGCTTCGTCGCCGTTGGCGCGCAACACCGGCAGCACATGGCGCTCCTCGTCCTCGTGGTGGGCCGGCGCGGCGAGGTCGAAGTAGCGCATCAGGTCGCGCGCGGCGTCGGCGGCCTGCGCATCGCAGCCCTGGCGCGCCAGGTGCGCGGCCAGCCGTTCCAGCAGGCGCAGCGAGCGCGCCAGGCGCTCGTGGCAGCCGGCGAGCATCGCAAAGGGTTCATCGAAGCCGGCCGCGGGGGCGGCCGTGTGCAGCAGCAGGGAAGCGGGCACGGGCATGGACGGATCCTCCTGCAGGAAGACAGCGGATCGGCCGCAGCTTGCCCCAGCGCGCGCGCCGCGACCTTGAACGGGTTTTGCTTTTGCGCGGGATCCGTGGCGCTTGAACTGGTTCAAGGACGGCCGGGCCCGCGCTGCCGACCATCGCCGCCGATACCGAAAGATCCGATAACCGAACACCAAAGGAGCTTCGATGAAAGGGATCACGCTCACTGCCGCCGCGGCCGCCGGGCTGCTGCTGATGGCCGGCGCCGCCTGGGCGCAAGACAACAAGAAGGGCGTCTCATCGGCCGAGATGAACTACCAGGCAGGTGCGTCGCCGCTGGTCAACGAGCCCATGTACCAGGCCACGAACCCGAAGGCGCCGCCGATGACGCAGGCCGAGTTCGACCGCGCGCGCCAGATCTACTTCGAGCGCTGCGCCGGCTGCCACGGCGTGTTGCGCAAGGGTGCCACCGGCAAGCCGCTGACGCCCGACATCACGCAGGCCAAGGGCACCGACTACCTGAAGGTCTTCATCGCCTACGGCTCGCCCGCGGGCATGCCCAATTGGCTGACCAGCGGCGAGATGGACGAGAAGACCGTCGACCTGATGGCGCGCTACGTGCAGCACGATCCGCCGGTGCCGCCCGAGTTCGGCATGGCCGACATGAAGAAGACCTGGAAGGTCATCGTGCCGCCCGAGGCGCGGCCGAAGAAGAAGATGAACAAGTACAACATCGAGAACATCTTCTCGACCACGCTGCGCGACACCGGCGAGGTGGCGCTGATCGACGGCGACAGCAAGCAGATCATCAACATCATCAAGACCGGCTACGCGGTGCACATCAGCCGCCTGTCGGCCTCGGGGCGCTATCTGTTCGTGATCGGGCGCGACGCCAAGATCAACATGATCGACCTCTGGATGGAGCAGCCCGACAACGTGGCCGAGCTGCGCGTGGGCCTGGAGGCGCGTTCGGTCGACACCAGCAAGTACAAGGGCTACGAGGACAAGCTCGCCATCGCCGGCAGCTACTGGCCGCCGCAGTACGTGATCATGAAGGGCGACACGCTGGAGCCGCTGAAGATCGTCGGCACGCGCGGCATGGTGGTCGGCACGCAGGAATACCACCCCGAGCCGCGGGTGGCCTCCATCGTGGCCAGCCACTTCAAGCCCGAGTTCGTGGTCAACGTCAAGGAGACCGGCAAGACGCTGATGGTCGACTACTCGAACCTCGACGCGCTCAAGGTCACCGAGATCGGCTCCGCGCCCTTCCTGCACGACGGCGGCTGGGACTCGACCAAGCGCTACTTCATGGTGGCGGCCAACAACAGCAACAAGATCGCCGTGATCGACGCCAAGGACGGCAAGCTGGCCGCGCTGACCGAGGTCAGCAAGATCCCGCACCCGGGCCGCGGCGCCAACTTCGTGCACCCGAAGTTCGGCCCCGTCTGGGCCACCGGCCACCTGGGCGACGAGAACATCTCGCTGATCGGCACCGACCCGGTGAAGCACAAGCAGTACGCCTTCAAGGAGGTCGCCAAGATCGCCGGCCAGGGCGGCGGCGCGCTGTTCATCAAGAGCCACCCGAAGAGCCAGCACCTGTACTCCGACACGCCGCTCAACCCGGACCCGAAGATCGCGCAGTCGGTGGCCGTCTACGACATCAAGAACCTCGACAAGGGCTACACCGTGCTGCCGATCGCCGAGTGGGCCGGGCTCAAGGACGACGGCGCCAAGCGCGTGGTCCAGCCCGAGTACAACAAGGCGGGCGACGAGGTGTGGTTCGCGGTCTGGAGCGCGAAGAACAAGGAAAGCGCGCTGGTGGTCGTCGACGACAAGACGCTCAAGCTCAAGGCCGTGATCAAGGACCCGCGCCTGATCACGCCGACGGGCCACTTCAACGTCTACAACACGCAGCACGACGTGTATTGACGCCATGCGCTGGCGCGGCCGGGCCGCAGCCCTGCTGTGGCTGGCCGCAGCGGCGGCCGGTGCCACCGGCCTGCAGGGCGTGTCTGCTGACGGCCCGCAGGCCGTCTCTGCTGCTGGCCCGCAGGCCGCCTCGGCCGACGGCCGGTGGACGCTGGCCGGCGACGAGGCCGACGGCCTGGTGCTGCGCGACGCCGCCGGCACCGTGCAGCGCCGCTACCCGGCGCGCTCGCTCGATGGCCGCGAGCGCGGCCGCGTGCAGCAGGTGCTGGCGCTGCCGGCGCGGCGCAGCTTCCTCGTCAGCTTCCAGGGCCTGCCCGAGTGGTGGGAGATCGCGCTCGACCCGAACGCCGAACCGGTGTTCGACGGCCTGGTGCACGACTACCGCATGGGCGAGGGCCTGGCCAGCGCCGGTTTCCTGGGCGTGCGCCGCACGCGCTTGAGCGAGCCGCTGCTCGTCGTCTCGACCGACGGCGCCGGCTTTGCGCTGGGCCGCGCCGCCGCGCCGCGTGCCGACGGGCGCCTTGAATTGCAGGTGATCCAGCTCGACGTGCGCAAGGCGGTCGCCCGCTTCGCCGTCGCGCCCGACCTTCAACCCGGCTGGTAGCGGGCGAGCGCCTGCACGTCCAGGATGTGCACGTCGCGCTTGTCGATGCGCACCAGGCCGGCGGCCTCCAGCTCGTGCAGCACGCGCGAGAAGTACTCCGGCGTCAGCGACAGCCGCGAGGCGATGGTCGCCTTGCTGACCGGCAGCGAGATCGTGATGACGTCGCCGCTCACGCAGTCCTCGGCGGTCTGGTCGCGCAGCAGGTAGCCGATCACGCGCTGCAGCCCGCTGTGCAGCGCATAACTCTCCACGTCGTGCACCAGTCCGTGCAGGCGGCGCGAAATGCCGGCCAGCATGCGCAGCGCGAAGCGCGGGTCCTGCTCGATCTCGGTGACCACCGCGGCCTTGCCGATCGACAGCACCAGCGAGTCGGCCAGCGCCTGCGCGTTGATGATGTAGGGCCGGCCGGTGAACATCAGCGCCTCGGCAAAGCTCTGGCCGGGGCCGACGATCTCGATCACCTTCTCGGCACCTGCCGGCGAGATCGCAAACAGCTTGACCTGCCCCGTCACCGTGACGTGGAAGGCCTCGCAAGGCTGGCCGACGCGGAACACCATCTCGCCGCGCGCCAGCCGGCGCAGCGAGCAGCCGGCGGCCAGCCGGTCGAGCTCGGCCGCGTTCATCTCCTGGAACAGCGGCTGCATCGACAGGTAGCGGGGCAGGTTGAAACCGCTGCTCTGGCGGACCACCGTGGTATCCATGGGTCTTCACTCCGACTGATCGGGCCACCAGTGTCACGAGCGGCGAGCCCGGGTTGATTGACGAACGTCAATGTAAGGAACGGTCGGCGCGCGATTGACTGCCGTCAACCCGGATGGCAGGCGGCGCCGGCACAGTGCCGCCACGCCGTGGCCAGGGCTGGCGGCGAGTCAACAGCAGACCCAGACCAGAACCATGAGCATTCTCGGCGTGATCGTGCGGGCCAAGGAAGCGGCCATCGCCGGCATCGAAGAGCGCTTGCGCGCTTTGCCGGGCGTGGAGCTGGCGCAGCCGGCGCTGCCGGGCGACGGGCGCCTGGTCGTGGTGATCGAGGACGTCCCCGGCGGCAGCGCCGCCGCCACGCTGGGCGCGATCGCGCTGTGGCCCGACGTGCTGAGCGCGGCGCTGGTCTACGAGTACTCCGGCCCTGATGCGCCGGCGCCCGAGGCAGTGGGCGACTTCACCGACTGGCGCCGCAGCCTCGTCGCCGGCGACCCGTCGGCCGAGCCGCACTGAGCGCTGCGCCGTTGCCGCGACGGGCTTGAAGCGGTTCAAGGACAGAGCCGTTTGCGCACTGCAGCATTCGGCTGAAACAAGACCCTGCCCCCAACGGGAGCCCCGCATGCACACCGATCGTCGCCACTTCCTCAAGCGCCAGGCCCTGGCCGCCACCGCCGCCGTGGCCGGCATCCCCATCGTCGCCGAGACCGCCGCCGCGCAAGGCGCCGGCAGCGCGCCGGCGCGCACGGCCGCCGATGCCGGCGTGCGCTGGGACAAGGCGCCCTGCCGCTTCTGCGGCACCGGCTGCGCGGTGATGGTGGGCGTGCAGGATGGGCGCGTGGTCGCCACCCAGGGCGACCCCGAGGCGCCGGTCAACCGCGGCCTCAACTGCATCAAGGGCTACTTCCTGTCCAAGATCATGTACGGCAAGGACCGGCTGACCACGCCGCTGCTGCGCAAGAAGAACGGCCAGTACGACAAGAACGGCGAGTTCACGCCGGTGAGCTGGGACGAGGCTTTCGACCTGATGGCCACCAAGTGGAAGCAGGCGCTCAAGTCCGACGGCCCGGCCGGCATCGGCATGTTCGGCAGCGGTCAGTGGACGATCTTTGAAGGTTATGCCGCCAGCAAGCTGTGGAAGGCGGGCCTGCGCAGCAACAACATCGACCCCAACGCGCGCCACTGCATGGCCAGCGCGGTGACGGGCTTCATGCGCAGCTTCGGCATCGACGAGCCCATGGGCTGCTACGACGACATCGAGCAGGCCGACGCCTTCGTGCTGTGGGGCAGCAACATGGCCGAGATGCACCCGGTGCTGTGGAGCCGCATCACCGACCGCCGCTTGTCCAACCCGCACGTCAAGGTGATCGTGCTGTCCACCTACGAGCACCGCAGCTTCGACCTCGCCGACGCCGGCCTGATCTTCCGTCCGCAGACCGACCTGGCGATCCTCAACTACATCGCCAACTACCTGATCAGCAACAAGAAGGTCAACACCGACTTCGTCAGGAAGCACGTCAACTTCAAGAAGGGCGTGGACGACATCGGCTACGGCCTGCGTCCCGGCCACGCGCTGGAGAAGGACGCCAAGGCCAACGGCTACGCGGGCGCCGACGGCAAGCCGAAGGGCAACCCCAACGACAGCGTGCCGATCAGCTTCGACGACTTCGCCAAGTTCGTCAGCGAGTACACGGCCGACAAGGTGAGCGCGCTGTCGGGCGTGCCGGTCAAGCAGCTCGAAGCGCTGGCCCGGGTCTATGCCGACCCCAAGACCAAGGTGATGAGCCTGTGGACCATGGGCTTCAACCAGCACACGCGCGGCACCTGGGCCAACAACATGGCCTACAACATCCACCTGCTGACGGGCAAGATCAGCCAGCCCGGCAACAGCCCCTTCAGCCTGACCGGCCAGCCCAGCGCCTGCGGCACCGCGCGCGAGGTGGGCACCTTTGCCCACCGGCTGCCGGCCGACATGGTGGTGACCAACCCCGAGCACCGCAGGCACACCGAGGAGATCTGGGGCCTGCCCGAGGGCACCATCCCCGACAAGATCGGCCTGCACGCGGTGGCGCAGAGCCGCGCGCTCAAGGACGGCAAGCTCAAGTGCTACTGGACCAGCACCACCAACAACATGCAGGCCGGGCCCAACATCAACGGCGAGGTGCTGCCGGGCTGGCGCAATGCCGCGGCCTTCGTGGTGGTCAGCGACGCCTACCCGACGGTGAGCGCGATGGCCGCCGACCTCGTGCTGCCCAGCGCGATGTGGGTGGAGAAGGAAGGCGCCTACGGCAACGCCGAGCGGCGTACGCAGTTCTGGCGCCAGCAGGTCGCGGCGCCGGGCGAATCGCGCAGCGACCTCTGGCAGTACATGGAGTTCAGCAAGCGCTTCAAGGTCGAGGAGGTCTGGCCCGCCGAGCTGATCGCCAAGAAGCCCGAGCTCAAGGGCAAGACGCTGTTCGAGATCCTGTTCAAGAACGGCAAGGTCAACAAGTTCCCGCTGGCCGAGCTGGGCAAGGTCAACGGCAAGTACATCAAGGACTACGCCAACGACGAGAGCAAGGCGCTGGGCTTCTACCTGCAGAAGGGCCTGTTCGAGGAGTACGCCGAATTCGGCCGCGGCCACGGCCACGACCTGGCGCCGTTCGACACCTATCACGAGGTGCGCGGGCTGCGCTGGCCGGTGGTCAACGGCAAGGAGACGCTGTGGCGCTTCCGCGAAGGCTACGACCCCTACGTCAAGGCCGGCGAGGGCGTGCGCTTCTACGGCTTCAAGGACGGCAAGGCCAACGTCTTTGCGCTGCCCTACCAGCCCGCCGCCGAAAGCCCCGACAAGGACTACGACCTGTGGCTGTGCACCGGCCGCGTGCTGGAGCACTGGCACACCGGCAGCATGACGCGCCGCGTGCCCGAGCTGCACCGCGCGGTGCCCGAGGCACAGGTCTTCATGCACCCCGACGACGCGCAGGCCCGCGGCATCCAGCGCGGCATGAAGGTCAAGGTGGCCTCGCGCCGCGGCGAGATCACGCTGGCGGTGGAGACCAAGGGCCGCAACAAGGTGCCGCGCGGCCTGGTCTTCGTGCCCTTCTTCGACGAGGGCCGGCTGGTCAACAAGCTGACGCTGGACGCCACCTGCCCGATCAGCAAGGAGACCGACTTCAAGAAGTGCGCCGTGAAGATCGTCCGCGCCTGAGCCGGAGTTGGTGGCGATGGACCTCGACCGCCGCGCGCTGCTGCAGGGCAGCGCCACCGCCGCCACCGCCGCGCTGATCGCCGGCGGCGCCGCGCTCGTCGCGCCGCCGGCAGCGGCGCGGCCGGCGCAGGCGCTGCGGCCGCCCGGCGCGATTGCCGAAGACCGCTTCCTCGGCGCCTGCGTGCGCTGCGGCCTGTGCGTGCGCGACTGCCCGCCGCAGAACCTGCGGCTGTCCACCTGGGGCCGCGGCCTGGCGCGTGGCGTCGCGGTGGGCACGCCGTACTTCGTGGCGCGCGAGGTGCCTTGCGAGATGTGCGAGGACATCCCCTGCGTCAAGGCCTGCCCCACCGGCGCGCTGGACCCGGCGCTCACCGAGATCAACCGGGCGCGCATGGGCCTGGCGGTGCTGATCGACCAGGAGCACTGTCTGAACTTCCTGGGCCTGCGCTGCGACGTCTGCTACCGCGTGTGCCCGCTGATCGACCAGGCGATCACGCTGGAGAAGGTCAGCAACCCGCGCAGCGACCGCCACGCGATGCTGCTGCCCACGGTGCACGCCGAACACTGCACCGGCTGCGGCAAGTGCGAGAAGAGCTGCGTGCTGGAGCAGGCCGCGATCAAGGTGCTGCCGGCGGCGCTGGCGCGCGGCGAGCTCGGCCACCACTACCGCGTGGGCTGGGACGCCGCCAACCAGGACGGCCGGCCGCGCTTTGAGCAGCCGGTGCAGAACCTGCCGGCCGCGCCCGTGCCCGGCGACCTGGTGCCGTTGCGATCGGGCCGCGATCCCTATGCGCCGGCCGCTTCCGGAGCGACGCCATGACCCGCGCCGCGACGCTGCGAAAAGGCTGGTGGCGGGCCCACCGCTTCTTGTTGCTGCGCCGGCTGTCGCAGGTCGGCGTGCTGGCGCTGTTCCTGCTGGGGCCGCTGGCGGGCTGGTGGATCGCCAAGGGCAACCTCTCGTCCAGCCTCACGCTGGGCGTGCTGCCGCTCACCGACCCCTTCGTGCTGGCCCAGGTGCTGGCCAGTGGCCACTGGCCGGCGGCCAGCGCGCTGATCGGCGCCGCCATCGTCGTCGCGTTCTACGCCCTGGTCGGCGGGCGGGCGTTCTGCGGCTGGGTGTGCCCGGTCAACGCCGTCACCGACGCCGCGGCCTGGCTGCGGCAACGCCTGCGCATCAGCAGCGGCCGCGCGCCGCGTCCGGGGCTGCGCCGCGCGCTGCTGGCCGCGGTGCTGCTGGCCAGCGCGCTGAGCGGGCAGGCGGTGTGGGAGGCCGTCAATCCGGTGTCGCTGACCCAGCGGGCGCTGATCTTCGGCGGCAGCCTGGCGTGGGGCGCGGCGGCAGCGGTCTTCCTGTTCGACCTGCTGGTCGCGCCGCGCGGCTGGTGCGGCCACGTCTGCCCCGCCGGCGCGGCCTATGCGCTGATCGGCCGCGCCAGCCTGCTGCGGGTGTCGGCCCGCCATGCCAGCCGCTGCAACGACTGCGCCGACTGCTACGCCGTCTGCCCCGAGCCGCAGGTCATCGTCGGCCCGCTCAAGGGCAAGGGCGGCGTCGGGCCGGTGATCAACGACAGCGCCTGCACCAACTGCGGCCGCTGCGTCGACGTCTGCTCGACGGCCGTGTTCGGCTTCACCCATCGCTTCGACAACAGAAGGGACTGATCCATGCAGTTGCCCGCCCTCCTCAAGCTGGCGCTGGCCGCCGGCCTCTGCGGCCTGTTCGCCCTGGCGGCGCCGCCGGCCCAGGCGGCCGACCCGGCCCCGGTCAAGCTGCAAAGCCTGCGCGGCGGCACGCCGGTGAACGCCGACAACCCGCCCGGCGCCTCGCACCAGGAGCGCGACCACGCGCCCGCGCCGCGCGACTACGTGCAGCAGCCGCCGCTGATCCCGCACACCACCACCGGCTACCAGATCACCAAGAACTTCAACAAGTGCATGGATTGCCACGCCTGGTCCAAGTCCGAGATCACCGGCGCCACCAAGGTGGGCGTGTCGCACTTCCGCACGCGCGACAACACCGAGCTCGACAACATCAGCCCGCGGCGCTACTTCTGCACCCAGTGCCACGTGGCGCAGACCGATGCCAAGCCGCTGGTGGGCAACGCCTTCCAGCGTGCCCGCGGACTGCAATGACCGGCGGGGCGCAGCATGGCTGAACACGACCAGCGCAGCGGCGGCCGCCTCAAGGGGCTGGGCAACAGGCTGTGGGCACTGGCCACCGGCGTCGCCGGCGTGGCCTTCGTGCTGGGCATCATCTTCTGGGGCGGCTTCAACACCGCGATGGAGTGGACCAACCGCGAAGCCTTCTGCATCTCGTGCCACGAGATGCGCGACAACGTCTACGCCGAGTACCGCAACACGGTGCACTACCAGAACCGCACCGGCGTGCGCGCCACCTGCCCCGACTGCCACGTGCCCAAGGAGTGGGGGCCCAAGGTGATACGCAAGATACAGGCCAGTAACGAGGTGCTGCACAAGCTGCTGGGCAGCATCGACACCCCCGAGAAGTTCAACGCCAAGCGCGGCGAGCTGGCCGGCCACGAGTGGGCGCGCATGAAGCGCAACGACAGCCAGGAATGCCGCAACTGCCATAACTTCAATTTCATGGACTACGCGGAACAGAACCGGCGCGCCGCCACGCGGCACCAGACGGCGTTCAACGAGGGCCAGACCTGCATCGACTGCCACAAGGGCATCGCGCACGCGCTGCCGGGCATCGAGCAGCACATCGGCGCGCCCAAGGCCGACGCGGCCGAGCTGCCACCGCCGAAGCCTGAGAACGCGGAGCCGGCGCAGAAGGCGCCGGACGCGGAGCAAGCGCCGAAGGCGCAGAAGGCGGAAAGGCCGGCCTCGAACTGAGGTCGCGCCGCGCGCGCACAGGCGGCCCTGGCACACTGCGGCGCCAGGAGCATGCCCATCGACGACATCGACCGCTGCATGGCCCTGGTGCTGGCCGACGATGCCCAGGCGCGCCAGCCGCTGGCGCAGGCCTGGCAGGCGGCCCGCGAGCGCGGCGACCTGGCCGCCCAGCACCTGCTGGCGGGCGTGGCCTTGCTGGCCATCGAGATCGAGATGGCCGACTTCCACGGCCTGCACGACTGGCTGGTGCGCTTTGCCGACGGCGAGGCCGCCGCGCCGCCGCCGCCGCCGCGCACGCTGGATGCGCTGCGCCTGGACGCCGCGCGGCTGGTGCTGCCCGCGCTGGACCATCGCTTCGCCTACGGCAGTGCCGGCGCGCGCGAGGCCGCCGCGCGGCTGCTGCAGGCGCTGCGCGCCGGCGCCTGGCCGGCTGGCGACGAGCACGCCCTGCTGGCCAAGGTGCTGCACGAATACCACGGCATGGAGTACCAAGCCGCCGCCTGCGAGCGCGTGGCGGCGCTGGCCGCGCCGGCGCTGCCGCAGGCCAGCCCGGCGTGGCAGGCGCGCTGGTGGGTGCAGCTCGAAGACTGCCTGGGCTTCTGGGGCCACACCGACGCCGCGGCGCAGGCGCGGCAGCGGCTGGCGGCGTTGGCCGCCGCGTCGCAGGCCGCCGCGTCGCAGGGCGTCACGGGCGCCGCGGGTGCCGCGCCCGACACCGCGCAGCAGGCCGCGCTGCCGGCCTGGTCGCACGCCGTCGTGGAGCTGCGCCACGCGCTGCGCGGCAGCGATGCCGCGGCGCAGGACCGCGCCTACGCCGCCGTCGACCGGCTGCGCACGCTGCAACGGCCGGGGCGCGCGCTGCAAGGCCTGCGCTGGCAGGCCATGGTGCTGCTGCAGCGCGGCCGCTTCCGCGCCGCGCTGGAGAAGGCCGAGCTGCTGCTGGACCTGAGCGCCGACGTCGAAGTGCCAGAGCGCGACCGTGGCGTCTACCACGACCTGCGCGCCCAGGCGCTGGCCGGTGTCGGCCGCTGGGACGAGGCCTTGCAGGTGCTGGACGCGCTGCACCGCCACCAGACCGGCGCGCAAGGCCGCATCGTGGCCGCGCTGCAGGCGGCGATGCGCGCAGCGCGCGCGCTGGCGCAGGGCGCCGACGATGCGCCGGCGCTGTGCCTGCAGGCACTGCGCGCCGCCGCCGCCAACGACTGGCCGCGCTTCCTGGGCTACTTTCCCGACTGGGCGGCGCGGGTGGCCGACGCCGGGCTGCACGCCGGCGTGGAGGTGGAGTTCGCCAGCGCCGCGATCCGCGAGCGCCGGCTGCTGCCCAGCCCGCGCTGGCGCGACGACTGGCCCTGGCGGCTGAAGGTGCGCGTGCTGGGCGCGCTGGCGATCGAGCGCGACGGCCGGCCGCTGGTGATCGGCGGCAAGACGCCGCGCAAGCCGCTGGAGCTGCTGGCGCTGCTGGCCGCGCACGGCGGGCGGCCGCTCGACGCGCAGACGGTGATCGACGACCTCTGGCCCTCGCTCGACGCCAGCACGCCGCGCGCCTCGCTGGACATGGCGGTGTCGCGCCTGCGCCGGCTGCTGGACCTGCCCGACGCCGTGGTGCTGGCCGACGGCCGGCTGGCGCTGCACCCGGCGCTGGCCTGGACCGACGTCGCGGCTTTCGAGCAGCTGGCCGACGAGGCCGAGGCCGGCGTCGCCGGCGCCGCCGAGCGCGCCTTGCGGCTGCATGCCGACCGGCTGCTCGGCAGCCAGGCGCTGGACGGCCTCAACGCGCGCCGCCGGCGCCAGCTGCTGCAGCGCCAGGCCACGCTGGCGCTGGACCGCGCCCGCGCGCTGCTGGCCGCCGGCGACGCCGCCGCCGCCTGCCACGTGCTGCAGCAGGCGCTGCGCTGCGACCCCGGCGCCGCGCCGCTGGCCCAGGCGCTGGCCGACGCGCAACTGCGCCTGGCCGGCGAGCTGCGGCCGTCCTGACCGCACGTCGACCCCCTGCGAACGAGGGGGAAGCGGGTGCGCCCGCGGCCATCGGTTAGCGATCGGTTGGACAGCGCCGCGGCCGGCTTTCGTACCGTGCGCGCGTCGTCCACTGAACCGGGGGTCCGATCCATGTCCGCAGCCGCTGTTCCAACCGTCCTGGCGCGTGCCGCCACGGCCGCCTGGCTGTGCGCCGGCGCCGTCAACGTGGCCGGCGCCGCGCCGCTGAGCCTGTACCTGCAGCCCGTGGACCTGCCCTGGACGCTGGGCTTCGAGGCGCCCGCGGGCCATGCCGTGCGCAGCGAGGTGCGCGATGACAAGTCCACCGAGGCCGTGATGATGGGCCCGGTCATCGTCAGCAACACCACCAGCAGCAACCAGGTGCTGCGCTACGCGGGCCAGGGCTTCGCCGCCCAGTCCAGCAGCACGGCCGGCGCCACCGTCAGCGCCGGTGCCGCGATGCTGCTGCAGCAGACGCTGGGCCAGCCGACGCCGCCGCCGCCCAACGGCGGGCCCAGCAGCGCCGCCAATGCGCGCGCCCAGACCGGCACGCTGGGCGGCGCCCAGGGGCAGACGCTGCTGGACTTCTGGACCTCGCGCGTCGAGACGCGCACCAACCGCGTGGGCATGCTGACGGGCAACCACACCTACCAGAACCAGTACCAGTGCGGCTCCGCCACCGACCCCAACGGCACCGTGTTCTGCCTGACCGACCCGGTGACCGTGAGCCTGGGCACCACCAACCACCACCAGGCCGGCGCCGAGTCGTGGTGGCTGGACACCTGGACGCCGAGCGCCGACACCCTGGTCACGCTGAGCTTCGGCGTCCACATGAAGCTGGGCCAGGTGTTCGGCAACCACAGCGACAGCTTCCTGGAGCTGACCCCGGGCCAGTTGACCGCGCAGGGCTTTGCCGGCGGCCCGCTGTTCGACATCCAGCAGCAGCAGCGCCCCGACATCAACGTGCTGCTGGCCGGGCTGGGCGTGTGGGACCTCTCGGTGCGCTCGCCGCTGCTGTGCGACGACTACCCCGAGCTGCCGCCGGCGCTGCAGGAGTCGGGCTGCCCCGAGGCGGTGGCCAGCCACTTCGTGCGCGCCAGCACCGAGCTGCGCGAGCTGATGGAGGCCGGCGGCACGCTGGACGTCGACACCGTGTTCGAGCTGCAGTTCCTGGCCGTGGCCGGCCACGCCTACCGCGTGATGGGCGGCATCGAGGCCCAGACCTCGAACGGCGCCGACCTCGACGGCTTCAACACGTTCACGCTCAAGAGCGTGGCCTTGACCAACGGCGCGACGCTGAGCTCCAGCGCCGCCGCGGCCTTCGGCCTGCAGCTGCCGGGCCTGGCGGCCGACCCCGACCCCGATCCCGGCCCCGACCCCAACACCGTGCCGGTGCCGCCGACGGCCGCGCTGCTGCTGCTGGGCGCGGGGCTGGCGCTGCGGCGGCGGCGTTCGCCGCGGCGGCGGCCCGCTTCAGCCGGATGAGCGCGCCGACTTCGTACGACGCGAAGCGCGCGGCCAGGCCAGCGCCGCCGCCGCCAGCGCCAGGCCCAGCAGCCAGCCCGGGCTGACGGCGCCGCCGCCACCGCCCCCGCTGCCACCGCTGCCGGTGGCGGTGGCCTGGGTCACGGTCACCGTGCTCGTGCGGCTGTCCTGCGCGCCGGCGCTGTCGGTCACCGTCAGCGTGATCGTGAAGCTGCCGGCCGCGCTGGTGAGCACCGTCGCGCTGGCGCCGGTGCTGCTGCCGTTGATGGCCGCCACGTTGCCGCCGCTGGTGATCGCCCAGCGGTAGCTGCTGATGCTGCGCCCGCTGGGCGCCGCCGAGCCGCTGCCGTCGAAGCTGACCGTGCCGCCGGCGCCCACGCTGCTGGCCGAGGCGTTGATGCTGGCCGTCGGCCCCAGCGCGACGACGCTGACGGCCAGGCTTGCGTTGGCCTGCTGGCCCAGGCTGTCGGTCACGGTCAGCCGCACGGTGAAGCTGCCGGCGCTGCTGCCGCTGGTGGCGATGGTCACGCTGGGCGCGGTGGTCGTCGACGTGATCGTCGCCAGGCCGGCGCCGCTGGTAATGGCCCACTGGTAGCCGGCCACGCTCAGGCCCGCCGCCACCGTCGAGCCGCTGCCGTCCACGGTGACCGTGCTGCCCGCCGTCACCACCTGCGACGAGGCCAGCAGGTTCACGGTCGGCGCCGCCGGCGCGTTGACGTTGACGGTGCGGCTGGCGCTGGCCTGCAGGCCGGCGCTGTCGGTCACCGTCAGGCGGATCGTGAAGCTGCCGCTGCCCGAGGTGGCGACGCTCGCCGTGGCGCCGCTGCTGCCGCCGCTGATGGCCGCGATGCCACTGCCCGCGGTGATCGCCCACTGGTAGCCGCTGATGCTGCGCCCGGCCGCGGCCTTGGAGCCGCTGCCGTCGAAGGCGACCGTGCTGCCGGCCAGCACCGCGGCCGTGCCGCCGGCGATGCTGACGCTGGGCTGCGCGCCGGCGGCCGCCGCGGCCACCGCAGCGCCGGCGTCCAGCATGCCGGCGCCGCAGGTGGAGGTGGTGCACAGGCACTCGTCCTGCACCACGCTGCTGGGCGGCTTGCACTGGACCACCGTGGGGTCGCTGCTGGTGGTCGGGAAGGCGCGCGCGCTGCTCTGGATCAGCGCCTTCACCTGCGCCGGCGTCAGGCTGGGGTTGACCGACAGCATCAGCGCCGCGGTGCCCGCGACCAGCGGCGACGAGAAGCTGGTGCCCACCGAGTAGTTGCCGCCGTTGCTGTAGGTGTTGACCGCGGGCACGGTGCTGCCCGAGTTGGTCGTCGTCAGGATCGGGTACAGGCAGGCGCCGCTGGTGTTGACGCAGTTGCCCGCCGGCGCCGAGATCGCCACCTGCGGCCCGATGCTGGAGAAACCCACCTTGGTGCCGGCATGGCGCAGCCCGGCCACCGCGATCACGCCGCTGCAGTTGGCGGGGGTGGCGACGGCCAGCCCTTCCTCGTTGCCGGCCGAGGACACCACCACCACGCCGGCGGCCGTGAGCTGGCCGATCACGTCGGCGTAGGCCGCGGTGCAGGTGCCGGCCGAGCCCAGGCTGAGGTTGATCACCCGCGCCGGGTTGGGGTTGGCCGTGGGGTTGCTGCTCAGGCCGGCGGCCCAGCGCATGCCGGCCAGGATGTCGGAGTCGTAGCCGCCGCAGCGGCCGAGCACGCGCACCGGCAGCAGCATCACGTTGTAGCCGACCGAGGCCATGCCGATGCCGTTGTTGGTCTGCGCGCCGATCAGCCCGGCGGTCTGCGTGCCGTGCCAGCTGCTGCCGCTGGCGGCATCGCCGGCGTCGCATTCGTTGGCGGTGGTCCAGTCGCCGGGGTCGCTGGCGTCGGCGTCGCGGCCGTTGCCGTCGTTGGCGGTGTCGGTGTCGTTGATGAAGTCGTAGCCCGGCAGCAGCTTGGCCGCCAGGTCGGGGTGGTCGAAGCGCACGCCGGTGTCGAGGTCGGCCACCACGAGCTGGCTGGACCCGGTGCTGATGTCCCAGGCGCCCACCGCGTTGATCGCCGAGACGATGGTGGCGTCGGGCGCGCGCAGGTACCACTGCCCGGCCGTCGGCGAGATGCTGTTGCTGGCGGCGAACAGCGGGTCGGCGGGCAGCGCCAACGCATGGCGGCGCTCGTCGGGCACGGCGTACTCCACGTCCTCGTCGGCCGCCAGCCGCGCGGCCAGTTGGGCCGAGCTGAGGTCGCGCCCGCCCAGCAGCACCTGGGTGCGGCGGTCGATGCCGCGGCCGTCGGCCAGGCTCAGGCCGTGGCGCTGCGCCATCGCCGCGGCCAGCCGCGGGCCGGCGGCCGTGGTGGCGGCGGCGCCGCCGTCGCGCATCAGCCGGCCCAGGGCCTTGTACTTGACGATCACGCGCGCCAGCGGGCGCTGCGGGCTCGCGGTGTCGGCGGCCCAGGGTCCAACGCTGATCGCCGGCAGGGCCGACAGCAGGACGAGGGCGAGCAGGCGCTTGAAGGCTGTCATGGCATCACGGCGGCGGATGGGCGGGCGGCGGCGTAGTGTCGGCCGCGTGCTTGTCTGGTGTGGCAAGGTTGTGTGTCGCTGCCGACACAATCGGCTGGCGGCGATGGTCGGGCAGCAGCATCACCGACAGCGAGGTTAGCAGCCCCGCCGCCGTGCCGCAAAGGTGCGACCAGGGCACGACGGCGATGTCCCAGCCCGGCCGCGGCTGCAGCACCGGGCCCCAGGGCGCTTCGAGCGCGAGCTTGAGCGCCAGCCCCAGCAGCAGCAAGGCGCCGATCCGGCGCCGGCGTGGCTCGGCGGTCGATCGCAACAGGTGCAGCGCGACGATCGCCACCCCGGCGTGCAAGACGCCCGACAGCCCGCCGAAGCGCGGCAACTCCGGCCGCAGCAGCAGGCCCAGTTGCGTCAGCGGCCAGGCCAGCGCCCAGGCCCAGGCCGCGCGCGCCGGCAGCCGCGCCAGCAGCCCCAGCGCCGTCACCAGCGCCAGCCCGGCAAGGTTGGCCAGCAGGTGCAAGGTGCTCCAGTGCACCCAGGCGGCGGTCCACCAGCGCCAGGGTTGAGCCCAGGCGAGCGCGGGCTGCCAATCCAGCAGCGCGCTGGGCACCCGGAAAGCGACGACCGTGCCGGCGGCCAGCACCGCGGCCGGCAGCGCCCAGGCCCAGCGCGCGCCGTCAGGTCCGTTGCCCACCTTGGCGCCGCACGGCCTCTTCCAGCAACTCCAGCATCTCCGGCCCGTCTTCGAGGTTGGGGTTGGCCTGCAACGCGCGGGTGTAGGCCTGCAAGGCCTGCTCGGGGTCGCCGCGGCGCAGGTGGATGTGGGCCATGCCCGACAGCGCGCCGAAGTGCAGCGGGTTGCGCTTCAGCGCCTCCTGGCAGTCCTTCAGCGAGGCCTCGTCGTCGCCCAGCATGTAGTGCACCGTGGCGCGCTTGTTCCAGCCCTCGGCGAAGGCCGGCTTCAGGCGCACCACGCGGTCGAAGCTGGCCAGCGCGGCGTCGAGCTCGCCTTCGCCCATCTGGCGCATGCCGCGCTCGAACAAGCGGTCAATGGCCTTGTCGCCCGAGCGGCTCCAGATCATCCACAGCGCCGATCCGGCCAGGCGGCGCACGTCGGCGTCCTCGTCGCGCAAGCGCTCGGCAATGCGGCCGCTGTCGGCCATCTGCCCCAGATCGGCCAGCCGCGCCACCGCGGCCTGGCGCTGCTGCGCCTGCGGATGCGACAAGGCCTGCAGCGCCTGCTGCCGGTTCATCGCCGGCACGGCCGCGGCGCCGCCCAGCCACAGACACAGGCACACGCTCAGCAACAACAGCAGCGGCAATCGGCCCACGATGGATCGCGCCATGGCCCATCCTCCCCGCGGCCCGCGACGGGCAGGGCCGCCGCGGCCATTCTGATCCCGCGTCGGCCGCCACGGCGTGCCGGGGTCAATGCGGCCGCGCCCAGTGCATGATCCGCGGCTCTTGACAAGCTTCAAGGACGATGCGGCGCTGCCTCCCCACACTGCCGGCCGCCCGCCCCGCCGAAACCAGACCCCGACATGCAAGCCAGCCTCTATGACCTCACGCCCGCGGGCCAGTTGCTGCTGATCGGCGGCCTCGTCGCGACCCTGGTGCTGACCTGGATCCTGCGGCGCGAGCGCGGCGGCGGCTGGGGCGGCCGCTGGCGGCTCTTGAGCCGGCTGCTGCTGGTGCTGACCTTCGACCTGGTGCTGTTCGGCGCCTTCACGCGGCTGACCGATTCCGGCCTCGGCTGTCCCGACTGGCCGGGCTGCTACGGCAATGCCAGTCCCCTGGGCGCACGCCACGAGATCAACGCCGCGCAGGCGGTGCTGCCCGACGGGCCGGTGACGCACGGCAAGGCCTGGATCGAGATGGTCCACCGCTACATCGCCACCTCGCTGGGCGCGCTGATCACGGTGACGATGCTGGCGAGCTGGCGGCTGCGCCGGCGCGACCCCACGGCGGCGGTGTCGCCGCTGTGGGCCACGGCGGCCTTCGTCTGGGTCTGCGTGCAGGGCGCCTTCGGCGCGCTGACGGTCACGCTCAAGCTCTACCCGGCGGTCGTCACGCTGCACCTGCTCGGCGGCTACGCCGGCCTGGCGCTGCTGACGCTGCAGGCACGCGACCGCCGCCTGGCCGCGCTGCCCTGCAGCGCCGGCCTGCGCGGCGCCGCCTTTGGCGTGCTGGGGCTGATCGTCGTGCAGAGCGCGCTCGGCGGCTGGGTCAGCACCAACTATGCGGTGCTGGCCTGCAGCGAGTTTCCGCGCTGCCAGGGCAGCTGGTGGCCGCCGATGGACTTCGGCCACGGCTTCACCATCCTGCGCGACCTGGGCATGACCGGCGACGGCCAGGGCCTGCCGTTCCCGGCGCTGACGGCGATCCACTACACCCATCGCCTCGCGGCCTACGTGGTGCTGACGTCGATGGTCGCGCTGGCCTGGGCGCTGCACCGCCGTGGAGGCCCTCACATGCGGCGTTATGCGCAGGGCCTGGCGGCGCTGGCCGCCTGGCAGTTCGCCAGCGGGCTGTCCAACGTGGTGCTCGGCTGGCCGCTGCTGGCGGCGCTGGCGCACACCGGCGGCGCCGGCGCGGCGATCGTGCTGATGACCAGCCTGCTGGCGCGCACGCGCACGCAGCCGACCGTGGTGCCGGCGCTCAGACCAGGCGTGCCAGCACCGCGAGCAGCAGCGCCGCGCTGAGGTTGTGCAGCAGCACCGCGGCCAGCGGCAGGCCGCCGGCCGTCATCCACCAGCCCAGCAGCAGTTGAAGCGTTAGCAAGCCGCCGACGGCCAGCGCCGTCGCGCGCCGGCGCTGGCGCAGCGCCTGCAGCGCCACCGCCGCCAGCAGCGGCAGCAACAGCAGCGCGCCGCCGCGGTGCAGCAGTTGCAGCCAGGCGCCGCGCGGCCGGCCCGGCGCGGCGGCGTCGGGCGGCAGGGCCTGCCAGGGGTTCAGCGCCTGCGGGTCCCAGCCGGCTGGCAGCGCGCTGCGGCTGCACGCGGCCCAGTCGCCGCAGGCCAGCGCGGAGTAGGTGCCGCTGATCATGGCGCCCAGCGTCGCCTGCGCCAGCACGGCCAGCAACGCGACGGCCGCCCAGCGCCTGAGCTGAACCGTTGGGGCCAGCGGCGGCGGCGCGGCCAGCCGTACGCTGATCGCCAGCAGCGCGAAGCCGCCGAGCAGGTTGCCCAGCGTGACCGCGGGCAGCGTGGAGCCGCGCGTCACGACGCCCAAGGCGGCCAGGGCCAGCGTCAGCAGCAGCAGGGCCAGCGTCAGCCGGGCCTCGGGCCGCAGCGGCGGCCGCGGGCGGTGGCTGATCACGAGCAGCGCCACGGCCAGGCCGAGGAAGACCGTGGCGACGATGCGGTGCGCCAGCCGCGCCAGGCCTTCGCCGAGGCCGGACGCCGGTAGCGTGCCGCCCGCGCGCAGCAGCTGCCCGTAGCAGGCCGGCCAATCGCTGCAGCCGAGGCCCGCCTGCGACAGCCGCAGGTAGGCGCTGAGCACGATGGTCGCCAGCATCAACACGACGCAGACGCGGGCGAGGCGGCGGATCTGCGCGTGGCGGCGCGTGTCCTCGGCAGTGGCAGTGGCAGTGGCAGAGGCCATCGGCACGGCGGGCGCGGTGCAGCAAAACCCGCGGAAGCAGCAGGGATTCGATGCTAGCCGCGGCCTTCGGCATCGCGGGCGCGGGCTTCGTTTTTCTTGACTTGGTTCATGTCCGGCCCGGGGGGCGACGCAAAGAATGCGCCGCATCCGGGGGGCTCCGAGGAGGGCCGTCCGCCTGTTCCAGCCCTCACGAACGAAGGAGTGCTCATGACGACACCGGCACACGACGATCCGAACGAACCCATCCCCTGGATGCAGCAACTGCTGGACAACCCGTTCCTGCTGCTGTTCCTCGGCGTCTTCGTGCCCATGATGGTCTACACGGTCTGGGGCGTCGTCGAGATCCTCACGCTGCCGGTGGCCAAGTAGGAGGCCGGGCATGAGCGCCATTCTTCCGCCGGCCGAGAGGCTTTGGTACAAGCACCCGATCGACCGCGTCGAAGGCACCTGGATCGTCATCGCGCTGACGTGGTGCCTGATCATGTTCGCCATGATGGTCGGCTGGCACATCTGGGGCCAGCAGAACCTGTCGACCGAGACCTACCGCACCACGCCCGACAAGTTCATGCCCAAGCTGCAGGCGGTGGTCGACAGGTACACCGTGCGCACCGAGACCGAGGAGAAGACGCCGGTGGTGGCGCCGCCCCCGGGCAGCGACGTCTACATGCTGGCCCGGCTGTGGAGCTTCTACCCGATTCTCGAGCTGGAGAAGGGCAAGACCTACAAGCTGCACCTGAGCTCGCTGGACTACAACCACGGCTTCTCGCTGCAGCCGGCCAACATCAACATCCAGGTCGTGCCCGGCTTCGAGCACGTGATCACCGTGACGCCCAACCAGTCGGGCACCTACTCGGTGGTCTGCAACGAATACTGCGGCATCGGCCACCACCGGATGGTCGGCCGCATCTACATCAAGTGAGGAGGACGCGATGAGCACCGCGACGACGTATCGCACCTGCCCGCGTTCCGGGCTCCAGTTCGAGCGCCAGGCCGAATGGCTGATGAAGGCCAACGCCTTCGTGGCCGTGGTCTGGCTGCTGATCGGCGGCCTGCTGGCCATCGGCGTCGTGCTGACGCGCTGGCCCGCCGTGCGCTGGCTGGAGGCCGACACCTTCTACACGGTGCTGACGGCGCACGGCATCGACATGCTGATCTTCTGGATGATCTTCTTCGAGATCGCGGTGCTGTACTTCTGCGCCTCGACCTTGCTGCGCTGTCGGATCGCGACGCCCAGGGTCGCCTGGCTGGCCTTCGCGCTGATGGTGATCGGCTCGGTGGTCAACAACGTCACCGTGTACCGCGGCGCGTCCAGCGTGATGATGACCTCGTACGTACCGATGATGGCCGAGCCGAACTTCTACCTCGGCCTGATCCTGTTCGCCGTCGGCGCGCTGATCGCCTGCTTCGTGTTCTTCGGCACGCTGGTGGTCGCCAAGCGCGAGAAGACCTACCAGGGCTCGGTGCCGCTGGTCACCTTCGGCGCGATCACCGCGGCCATCATCGCGGTGTTCACCATCGCCTCGGGCGCGATCATCCTGATCCCCACCTGGCTGATGTCGCTGGGCATCGTGAAGTCGGTCGATCCGCTGGTCTACCGCACCATCTGGTGGGCCTTCGGGCACTCGTCGCAGCAGATCAACGTCGCGGCGCACATCTCGGTGTGGTACCTCGTCGCGGCCATCGCCTTCGGCGCCAAGCCGATGAGCGAGCGCGTCAGCCGCACGGCCTTCCTGCTGTACATCCTGTTCCTGCAGCTCGCCAGCGCCCACCACCTGCTGGCCGACCCGGGCCTGTCCACCGGCTGGAAGGTGGTCAACACCAGCTACTTCATGTACTTCGCGGTGCTGGCCTCGATGCTGCACGGCCTGACGATCCCCGGCGCGATGGAAGTGGCGCAGCGCCAGAAGGGCTACACCAAGGGCCTGTTCGAGTGGCTGCGCAAGGCGCCCTGGGGCAACCCCACGTTCTCGGGCGTGTTCATCTCGATCATCGGCTTCGGGTTCCTCGGCGGCATCTCCGGCGTGATGATGGGCACCGAGCAGCTCAACATGATCATCCACAACACCATCTACGTGCCGGGGCACTTCCACGCCACGGTGGTGGTGGGCACGACGCTGACCTTCATGGCGCTGACCTACTACCTGATCCCGGTGCTGTTCAAGCGCCAGATGATCCTGCCGCAGCTGGCCAAGTGGCAGCCCTACCTGTTCGGCTTCTCGATGTACTTCTTCTGCCTGGTGATGATGGGCGCCGGCACGCTGGGCGTCTCGCGCCGGCACTGGGACATGGCCTTCAACGGCCACGCGCTGGCCTATGAATGGCCGGGTGCCGCCTACCTGATGATGGGGCTGGTGGGCATCGGCGGCGTGGTGGCGATCGCCAGCGGCGGCATCTACATCGCCGTCACCGTCGGCTCGCTGCTGTTCGGCCGCAAGCTCGACGAGGGCGCCAGCAGCCCCCGCTTCACGCCGATCCCGCGCACCGCGCCTTCGCTGCCGGCGCAGAGCTACGGCTCGATGGGCTTCGCCGCCCCCGGCACCTTCGCGCTGGCGATGGTCTTCCTGCTCGCGTTCGTGCTGTACTACTTCATCAACTGGAAGTACTTGTCGACCTTGTGGGGCCTGTCATGACCCAGGCCCGCTGGCGCCTGGTGGCCGGCGTGTTCAAGCTGCGCATCGGGCTGCTGATCATGCTGACCGCCGTCGCCGGGCTGGCCATCGTGCCCGGGGGTTCCTCGGTGACGGCGCTGCAGGCCCTGGTGCTGGCGCTGTCGGTGTTCGTCGCGTCGGCCAGTGCCGGCGCCTTCAACCAGTTCGTCGAGGCCGACAGCGACCGCCTGATGCCGCGCACGCGGACGCGGGCCTTCGCCAGCGGCGCACTGCCGCGCAGCGCCGGCTGGCTGGGCATCATCGTCGGGCTGCTGGTCGTCGCGGTGGCCGCGGCGGCCTGGTGGGTCAACGCGGTGGCCGCCGCCTTCGTGCTGCTGGGCGCGCTGACCTATGCGGTGGTCTACACGCTGGGGCTCAAGCGCCGCACGCCCTGGAACATCGTGGTCGGCGGCCTGGCGGGCAGCTTCGCGGTGCTGGCCGGCGCGGCCGCCGTCAACCCGCAGCTCGGGCCGCAGGCGCTGCTGCTGGCGCTGGTGCTGTTCCTGTGGACGCCGCCGCACTTCTGGAGCCTGGCCATCGCCAACGAGGCGCAGTACGCCGCCGCCGGCGTGCCCATGCTGCCGGTGGTGGTGGGCCCGGCGCGCGCGGCGCGCATCGTGCACGCCAACACCGTGGCGCTGGTGGCGGCCTCGCTGCTGCCGCTGGCCTTCGGCGCCGGCTGGGCCTATGGCGTGGGCGCCGTGCTCGGCGGCGCCTACTTCCTGCGCCGGACGCACGCGCTGGCCCGCGCGCCGCAGCGCAGCACCGCGATGGCCTCGTTCTTCGCGTCGATGCTGCAGCTCAGTGCCTTGATCGCCGGGGTGTTGATTGACGCGGCGCTGCGTTGAACGCCTGGCCGCGCTGCGACCTGCCGCCGCGCTGCTGGTCACGGCCGCCTGGCTGCTGATGGCGGGCGGCGGCCTGGCGGCCGCCGCTCAAGCCGAAGCCACCGAAGCCACCGAAGCCACCGCACCGGTGCCCGCGCTCGACGAGCGCGCGGCGCTGCGCCTGGGCGACGCGGCCGTTGGCCGCGAGATCCCGGACCTGGCGTTGCGCGATCGCCAGGGCAAGCCGGTGCGGCTGTCCAGCTACCGCGGCAAGCCGCTGCTGGTGAGCTTCATCTACACCGGTTGCTTCCAGGTCTGCCCGCTGCAGACGCGCGCGCTGTACGAAGCCGTCAAGGGCCTGGACCGGATGCTCGGCGAGCAGCAGTTCAACGTCGTCAGCATCGGCTTCAACCAGCCCTTCGACACGCCCGACGCGATGCGTGCCTTCGCGGCGCAGAACCGCATCGGCTACCGCAACTGGGAGTTCCTGAGCCCCGCGCGCGAGCAGGTCGAGCCGCTGACGCGCGCCTTCGGCTTCAGCTACGTGGCCACGCCGGCGGGCTTTGACCACGTGCTGGGCGTGACCGTGGTCGACGCCCAGGGCCGCATCCACGCCCAGGTCTACGGCGACCGGATTCGCGCCGACCGCCTGGGCGAGCCGCTGCGCCAGCTGCTGCTGGCCACGCCGGCGCAGGCCGCGCCCGTCACGCTGGCCTCGGTGGTCGAGCGCGTGCGCATCCTGTGCACCGTCTACGACCCCGACAGCGGCGAGTACCGCTACGACGTCAAGCTGATCCTCGAGATCATCGGCGGCGCGGCGTTCTTCCTCTTCGTCGTCACCTACGGGCTGCTCGAATGGCGCAGCCAGCGGCGCGCCCGCCGCTCACCATCATGTCAGCAGTCGCCGCCACGGGCTTCCGGCAGCGCGGTCTGACGCTGTGGCGGGCCGTCGAAGCGCTGTTCGACACCGCCTTCGGATCGCGCCTGAATCCGCTGCGCCACCTGGGCGCGATCGGCGTGCTCGCCTTCTGGCTGCTGGCGATCAGCGGCATCGTGCTCTATGCGGTGCTGGACACCTCGGCCCGCGGCGCCTGGGCGTCGATCGAGGCGCTGGCGCGCGTGCCGCTCGGCCTGGGCCTGCTGCTGCGCGGCGTGCACCGCTACGCCGCCGACGTGCTGATGCTGGCGATGGGGCTGCACCTGGTGCGCGAATGGCTGCATGCCCACGAGCGCGGCGTGCGCCGCTTCCACTGGCTGACCGGCGTGGCGCTGATCGGCTTCGTCTTCGTGGCCTCGATCGGCGGCTTCTGGCTCAACTGGGACGAGCTCGGCCAGTACTCGGCCATCGCCACCGCCGAGTGGCTGGACGCGTTGCCGCTGCTGGCCACGCCGCTGGCGCGCAACTTCCTGGCCGGCGGCGTGGGCGACCGGCTGTTCTCGCTGTTCGTCTTCGTGCACCTGGGCGTGCCGCTGCTGCTGCTGTTCGGGCTGTGGTTCCACGTCCAGCGGCTGACCCGTGCCGAGTGGCTGCCGCCGCGGCCGCTGGCCCTTGGCCTGACGCTGACGCTGGCCGCGCTGGCGCTGGCCTGGCCGGTGCAAAGCCACGCGCCGGCGGCGCTGGGCCAGGTGCCGCACACGCTGCGGCTGGACTGGCTGCTGCTGTGGCTGCACCCGCTGACCGATGCCGGCTCGGCCGCCGCCACCTGGGCGCTGGTGGGCGGCGCGGCGCTGCTGCTGCTGACGCTGCCCTGGTGGCCGCAGCCGGCCAGGCCGCCGGCGGCCGTGGTCGACCCGGACAACTGCAACGGCTGCCGGCGCTGCTTCGCCGACTGCCCTTATGCGGCGGTGACCATGGTGCCGCACCCCAACCAGCGCATCGGCCGCCAGCTCGCTGAAGTCGACGCCGACCTGTGCATCGGTTGCGGCATCTGCGCCGGCGCCTGTCCGTCGTCGACGCCGTTCCGCGGCGCCGCGCAACTGGTCACCGGCATCGACATGCCGCTGCTCGGCATCGACGCCTTGCGCCGCCGGCTGCGCGACGACCTCGCGGCCTCCAAGGCCGAGCGCCCGCTGGTGGTGTTCGGCTGCGACCACGGCGCGCGCGGCATCGTCGCGGCCCATGCCAATGCGGGTGACGTCAGCGGCTGCAGCCTGCTGTGCGCCGGCCAGCTGCCGCCATCGTTCGTCGAGTACGCGCTGCGCGACGGCGCCGCCGGCGTGCTGGTGGCCGCCTGCCGCGAAGGCGGCTGCGAGTTCAGGCTGGGCGAGCGTTGGACCGCAGAGCGCCTGAGCGGCCGACGCGAGCCGCACCTGCGCGCCCAGGTGCCGCCCGAGCGCGTGGAGCTGGTCCACGCCGGCCCCGGCGACGAGGCGCTGCTTGCGGCCGCGCTGCAGCGCCTGCGCCAGCGCGTGCAGGCGCTGGTCCCGATGTCCCCCGATTCCGAACGGCGCCTGCGCCATGGCTGAAAACTTGTCCTCACCGTCGTCGCCCGCTCGTCACTCCGATGCCCCCGCCGGCCCCGCGCGCTGGCTGGGCCAGGTGCTGCTGTACGGCCTGTTCGCGCTGGCGATCGGCGTCTTCTCGCACTGGCCGCCGTACCGGCACCTGGGCCCCGAGCAGGCGCTGATCAAGGTCAGCTTCTCGCGCGTGGGCAAGCCGGTGGGCGACTGCCGCAAGCTCAGCGACGCCGAACTGGCCAAGCTGCCGCCCAACATGCGCGCCGCCGAGCAATGCCCGCGCGAGCGCTCGCCGGTGACGATCGAGGTCGACGTCAACGGTGCCAACGTGCTGAGCCGCAGCGCGCCGCCCAGCGGCCTGTCCAAGGACGGCGCCTCGGCGCTGTACGAGCGCCTGGTGGTGCCGGCCGGCGAGCAGCGCATCGCCGTGCGCTTGTCCGACGACGTGCGCGCCCGCGCCAGGCCCTACCACCGCGAAGCCACCGTGAAGCTGGCGCCCGGCCAGGTGCTGGTGATCGACTTCGACGCCGAAAAAGGCGGCATCACCTTGCAATGAACACCCTCGTCGCCTTGCGCAACCGTTCCCGCGCGGACCTCACCACCGCGTCCACCCCGTCCGACTACGTGCTGCCGGTGGTCGGCGCCGAGCGCATCGCGCTGGCACGCCGCTGGCTGCTGCTGGCGCTGGCGGCGCTGCTGGGCTCGGGGCTGTTCTCGGTGCTGCTGGTGCTGGCGCGCACGCCGGGCGTCAACGCCTGGCTGCCGGCCGGCGACTTCTTCCGCGTGGCGCTGGTGGTGCACGTTGACCTCTCGGTGCTGGTCTGGTTCGCCGCGATGGCCGGGCTGCTGTGGAGCCTGAACCTGCGCGAGCCGGCCACGCCGCGCGCGCGGCGGCTGGCCCGCGTGCCGCTGGCGCTGTGCGCGCTGGGCGCCTTCGGCATGGCGCTGGCCGCCTTCGTCGAGCCGGGGCAGGCGGCGGTGATGGCCAACTACGTCCCGGTGCTCGACGGCACGGTCTTCCGCGGCGCGCTGGCGCTGTTCGGCATCGGCGCGCTGGTGCTGGTCTTGCAGGGCCTGGCGCGCGCCGCGCCGGTGGGCCTGGCGCCCGACGGCAGCGGCGCCTTGCGCTTCGGGCTCAATGCCAGCGTGGTGGCGGCGGCCGTCGCGCTGCTGGCCTTCGGCTGGTCGCTGGCGGTGGTGCCGGCCGAGTTGCCGGCCAAGGCCTACTACGAGATCCTGTTCTGGGGCGGCGGCCACGCGCTGCAGTTCACCTGGACGCTGCTGATGCTCGTGTCGTGGCTGGCGCTGGCGCAGGCCTGTGGCGGGCGGCTGCCCTTGAGCCCGCGCCTGGTGCTGCTGATGTTCGCGGTGGCGCTGGCCAGCGTCTTCGTCACGCCGCTGGCCTACCTGGTGCACGACGTCAGCAGCGTCGAGCACCGCGACATGCACACCTGGGGCATGCGCTTCGGCGGCGGCGCGGCCATCGTGCCGCTGGCGCTGGCGGTGCTGATCGCGGTGGCGCCGCTGCGCCGCCTGGCGGAGCGGCAGCGGCCGCTGCGCGCGGCGCTGCTGGCGTCGATGCTGCTGTTCGTCGCCGGCGGGCTGATCGGCCTGGGCATCCAGGGCAGCAACGTCAAGATCCCGGCGCACTACCACGGCTGCATCGTCGGCGTCACGCTGGCGCTGATGGGCATGGTCTACCAGCTGCTGCCGCGCCTGGGCTATGCGGCACCCGGCGGCCGGCTGGCGGTGGCCCAGCCCTGGGTCTACGGCATCGGGCAGTTGATGCACATCGTGGGCCTCGTGTGGTCGGGCGGCTACGGCGTGCAGCGCAAGGTGGCGGGCGCCGAACAGGTGTTGCGCAGCACGGGCGAGGTGGCCGGCATGGGCCTGATGGGCCTGGGCGGGCTGCTGGCCGTGGTCGGCGGCTTGCTGTTCGCGCTGGTGGTCTGGCGCGCGATGCGGGCGGCCGCGCGATGACGGCCTTGCTGCAACGGGCGCTGCGCGCCGGCTTCATGCGCGCCGAGGCGCTGTTCAACCGCGCCTTCGGCGACCGGCTGAACCCGCTGTACCACCTGGGCGCGATCACCTTCTTCCTGTTCTGGGTGGTCGGCGGCACCGGGCTCGTGCTCTATGCCTTCTTCGACACCAGCGTCAGCGGCGCCTACCGCTCGGTGCAGGCGATCAGCCACGGGGCCTGGGGCGCCGGCGGCGTGCTGCGCACGGTGCACCGGCATGCCTCCGACGCGATGCTGCTGAGCATGCTGATCCACCTGCTGCGCTACTTCGCGTTCGACCGGCTGCGCGGCTTTCGCTGGTTCTCGTGGGTCACCGGCGTGGTGTTGCTGTGGCTGGCCTACGTCGCCGGCGCCAACGGCTACATGCTGCCCTGGGACCGGCTGGCGCAGTTCGTCACCCAGGCCAGCTTCGAGTGGCTGGACTGGCTGCCCGGCTTCGGCGGCCGGCTGATCCGCAACTTCATCCTGCCCGAGCACGTCAACGACCGCTTGTTCTCGCTGCTGGTCTTCATCCACATCGGGGTGCCGCTGCTGATGCTGCTGCTGATGTGGGTGCACGTGCAGCGCGTGCCCAAGGCGAGCACGCAGCCGCCGCGGCCCATCACCGTGGCGCTGCTGGTGATGTTGCTGCTGTTGGCGCTGCTGGCGCCGGTGGCCAGCCAGGGCCCGGCCGACCTGCACACGGCGCCGGCGGTACTGTCGATCGACTGGTTCATCCTGCCGATCTTCACGCTGTTGTACGCCTGGCCGCTGTCGGCGGTCTGGACGCTGGTGCTGGGTGGCACCGCGCTGCTGGTGCTGATGCCCTGGCTGCCGCCGCGGCGCCGCGCCGGGCAGCTGCGGCAGATCACCGCGCACCCGGGGCCGGCGCGCATCGCGGCGCGGCCCGGCGAGACGCTGCTCGAAGCCGGGCTGCGCGCGGGTCTTGCGCTGCCGTACGACTGCCGCGCCGGCGGCTGCGGCCAGTGCCTGTGCACGGTGCTCAACGGCCGCGTCGACCAAGGCGTCTTCCAGGCCGCGGCGCTGACGCCGGCGATGCGCTCCCGCGGCCAGGCGCTGATGTGCTGCGCGGTGGCGCTGGAAGACGTGGAGATCGAGGTCGAAGGCGTGGCCTCGCTGGGCAGCGGCGACGCTGCGGCGCCGGGGCGCTGGCAGGCGCGCGTGCAGCGCATGGAGCGGCTGTCGCCCGACCTGATGCGCGTGTTCATCGCGCTGCCCGAGGGGCAGCACCTGCCCTTCACCGCCGGCCAGTACATCAACATCCTGCTGCCCGACGGCGAGAAGCGGGCCTTCTCCTTTGCCAACCCGCCGCCCGACCCGGCGCAGCCGCCGTCCACCGCCGGCGACGTGATCGAACTGCACATCCGCTGGATTCCCGGCGGGCGCTACACGACGCAGGTGTTCGAGCAGATGAAGGTCGGCGACGCCGTCGACTTCGAAGGGCCGCTGGGCCGCTTCACGCTGCACGACAGCGAGCGGCCGATCCTGATGCTGGCCGGCGCCACCGGCTTCGCGCCGATCAAGAGCATCCTGGAGGACGCGTTCCGCCGCGGCGTGCAGCGGCCGTTGCAGCTGTACTGGGGCGTGCGCCAGGCCGGCGACCTGTATCTGCAGGAGCTGTTGCAGCGCTGGCAGGCCGAGCACCCGAACTTCCACTACGTGCCGGTGCTGTCCGAGGCCGACGGCGACACGGCGTGGAGCGGCCGCCGCGGCTACGTGCACCAGGCCTTGCTGGCCGACCACCCCGACTTGAGCGGCTTCGAGGTCTACGCCTGCGGCTCGGTGCGCATGGTGCAGGCGGCGGTGCCCGACTTCCTGGCCCACGGCCTGGGCGAGCAGTTCTGCTTCTCCGACGCCTTCGTGCCCTCGCCGCGTAGCGGCGGTTGAGCCGGAATCGTCGGAAAGTGCCGGCCCCGCCGCGAGGCGGGCCGCTAGACTGCAGCGTTTTGCCCTGTCGTCGTCGCGCATGAAGATCCTCGTCACCGGAGCCGCCGGCTTCATCGGCATGACCACCAGCCTGCGCCTGCTGGCGCGCGGCGATGAGGTGGTCGGCCTCGACAACCTCAACGACTACTACGACGTGCAGCTCAAGCGCGACCGCCTGGCGCGGCTGGCGCCGTCGTCGGCTTTTCGCTTCGTGCAACTCGACGTCGCCGACCGGCCCGGCATGGAGGCGCTGTTCGCGGCCGAGCGCTTCGACCGCGTGATCCACCTGGCGGCGCAGGCCGGCGTGCGCTATTCGCTGAAGAACCCGCACGCCTACGTCGACAGCAACCTCGTCGGCTTCATGAACGTGCTGGAAGGCTGCCGGCACGGCGGCGTGCAGCACCTGGTGTACGCCTCCAGCTCGTCGGTCTACGGCGGCAACACGCACATGCCGTTCTCGGTGCACGACAGCGTGGACCATCCGGTCAGCATGTACGCGGCCACCAAGAAGGCCAACGAGCTGATGGCGCACACCTACAGCCATTTGTTCGGGCTGCCGACCACGGGGCTGCGCTTCTTCACGGTCTATGGCCCCTGGGGTCGGCCGGACATGGCGCTGTTCCTGTTCACCAAGGCCATCCTCGAAGGCCGGCCGATCGACGTCTTCAATCACGGCAACATGCGGCGCGACTTCACCTACGTCGACGACATCGCCGAAGGCGTGATCCGCGTCACCGACCGCGTGGCGACGCCGTCCGAGACCTACGATCCCGACCGGCCCGACCCCGCGACCAGCCAGGCGCCCTACCGCGTCTTCAACATCGGCAATCACCAGCCGGTGCCGCTGATGGACTTCGTCGCCTGCATCGAGGAGGCGCTGGGCCGCAAGGCCGAGAAGAACTTCCTGCCGCTGCAGGACGGCGACGTACCGGCCACCTATGCCGACGTGGCGGCGCTGGAGGACTGGGTGCAGTTCTCGCCGGCGACCACCATCCAGTCCGGCATCGGACGCTTCGTCGACTGGTACCGCGGCTACTACAAGGTCTAGGGTCGGTTTTCGGCCATCAACGCGTGCAGGTAGCGCACCGGCACCGCGTAGGTGATGCCGGTGGGCTGGCTGAGGGCCGACTCGCGGCCGCCCTTGACCAGTCCCATGTTGACGATGCCGATCACCTGGCCGCTGGCCACGTCGAGCAGCGGCCCGCCGCTGTTGCCGGGGTAGGCCGTGGCGTCGAGCTGCAACAGCTCGAAGCTGCCTTCGCGCAGACGCATGACCGCCTTTTCATCGAGTTGGCGGGCGCCGGCCGTCGGCAGCGCGCTGGCAACGATCGAGGCCACGATGCCGCGGTGGGTGACGGCCTTGAAGCCCAGCACGCCGCCGATCGGGTAGCCGATCAGCGCCACGTCCATCCCCTCGCGCGCGGTGCCGGCGGCAGCCAGGCTCAAAGCCGGCCCCGGCTGGCCCTTGACGCGCAGCAGAGCCAGGTCATGCGCGCGGCTGCTGCCCAGCAACTCGGCGTCGCGCTGCTCCAGGCTGCCGTCGGGCCGCGTCGTCTGCACGGCGATCGAGGTCAGGCCCGGCGAACGGTTGGCCGCCGTCAGGTCGGGCAGCACGTGCCAGCAGGTGGCCACGAGCGAGCCGTCGCCGATGAAGAAGCCGCTGCCGCGGAAGCCGAAGCGCGGGCTGTCCAGCATGTTGAAGGTGCCGACCGCGCAGACCGCGGCCTTGGCGGCGGCGATCAGCTCGGGCAGCCCTGCGGCCCAGCCCGGCAGCGCCAGGCCGCCGCCGGCCAGGGCCAGGACGCTTCGGCGCCGCATCGTGGGCACAAGAGGAGTGGGAGTGGGCCGCATGCTGTCGCCGCGCTGTCATCGACGCGGCGCATTGTGTGGGGGCGCGCCGGCCTTGTCAGACCCGTTGCGGCTTGTCTGGCTTCGGCGTGGACGAGTACCGAAACTGTCGGTACTGGGCGCCGGCGCTGCTGCAATCATTCATGTCCAGCGTTCGCGAGCTCCCTGCAGCCTGTGGAAAACAATCATCCCAGCCCGCCGCCAACTGTTGCTCACAGGCGGCACGCCGCCCCCCTAGGCCGGGGGTTGTTGGGCAAGAGATCGGCTCCTTACAGTCATCGCGCGGCGTCGGGAGTTCTCGCACGGCAAGACTTCCCCGGCGCCCGTCATCCTGCCGGGCAAGTTCTTCCGTCTGCGAATGTCTGCCCCGCCGATCGGTCGACCGATCCAGGAACTGATCCGAAACACAGGTTTTTTCGATGATCCGCATCTTCAGCCACTACGTTTGCCGCCAAAGCGTGCTGCGGGTGCTGTTCGACCTGGGCTTCCTGCTGCTGGCCATGCTGGTCGCCTTCGTTACGCTGGCCGGCGGGCTGGATGCCCTGGTGCCGCAGGCCGGCGCGCCGCTGCTGTCGGTGGCGGCCGGCATGTTCATCGTCAACTCCGCATCGGGCTTTTATCAGCGCTCCAGCAACTTCACGGTCGCGCAGGCCCTGGGCCGTGCGGCGATCGCGCTGTTGATCGTGCTGCCGCTGACCTACGTGGTCTTCGGCCTGCTGCCGCCGACCGTCAGCAACCGGGAAGCCATCAAGTACGCCGCGATGTTCGGTGCCGGTGCCGTGGTGCTGCGCCGGCTGTACGTCACCCTGTGGGGCGCGGACCCGCTGTCGCGCACGCGCATCCTGATCTTCGGTGCCGGGCCGGCGGCCGGCATCGTCGGCGCCACGCTGAAGGCGTCTGATCCCAACGCCCACATCGTCGGCTACGTCTCGGGCCCGAACGAGAAAGAGGTGTCGGTCGCCAGCGGCGAAGTGCTGTCCACCGACGGCCAGTCGCTGACCGAGACGGCGCGGCGGCTGCAGGTCGACGAGATCGTCGTCGCGCTGACCGAGCGCCGCGCCGGCAGCATGCCGCTGCGCCAGCTGCTGGACTGCAAGCTCAGCGGCATCAAGGTCTACGACATCGCGACGCACTTCGAGAAGACGCTGGGGCAGATCCGCATCGACTACGTCAACGCCGGCTGGCTGATCTTCGGCAGCGGCTTCAACCAGGGCTTCGGGCGCAGCCTGATCAAGCGCAGCTTCGACCTGCTGTGCGCGTTGCTGCTGTTCGTGCTGGCGCTGCCGATCATGCTGGTGACGGCGCTGCTGATCAAGTTGGAGAGCCGCGGCCCGCTGCTGTACCTGCAGGAGCGCGTGGGCCAGAACGGCAAGACCTTCAAGGTGTGCAAGTTCCGCAGCATGCGCACCGATGCCGAGAAGGACGGTCGCCCGGTCTGGGCGGTGGCCAACGATTCGCGCGTGACGCGCATCGGCGCCATCATCCGCAAGCTCCGCATCGACGAGCTGCCGCAGCTCTTCAACGTCCTCAAGGGCGAAATGAGCCTGGTCGGCCCGCGGCCCGAGCGGCCTTTCTTCGTCGAGCAACTCACGGCGCAGATTCCGTACTTCGCGGCCCGCCACAGCGTCAAGCCGGGCGTGACGGGTTGGGCACAGGTGCGGTATCAGTACGGATCGACGGTGGAGGATTCGCAGGAGAAACTCCAGTACGACCTGTACTACGTGAAGAACCATTCGCTCTTCCTCGACATCGTCATCCTGTTCGAGACGGTCTTCGTCGTCCTCACGGCCAAGGGCGCGCGCTGAGTCGCGCCACCGAGCGACGGGCGCCTGGGCCCGTCCCCAACCGCTGACTTGCCATGCCTGACCAGGCGATCAGTCTGGAGTTGCTGGGCCATGCCCTGGCGGCGGCCGGCTACGCTGCCTTTGCCGTCTATCTGCTGCGGCACGGCCATGCTTCGCGTGGCGCCGGGCGCGTGCAGGTGGCGGTGCTGTGCGCGATCGTGCTCAGCTTCGGCTGGGCGGTGGCCGCAGCGGTCGCCCAGGCCTCGGCCTACACGGGACCGGCCTACGTCGCGGTCGGCTTCGACCTCGCCCGCTATGCGGCCTGGCTGGTCGTGCTGCTGTTGATGTTGCGCCCCACCGACCGTTCAGCCGCGTCCGGCGGAGCGGCCCGGGGCGTGGTGGAGGTGGCGGCGCTCGTGTCCGCGGCCCTGGTGGTGTTGGCCGCGGCTGCGCTGGCCGAGCGCGTGCTGCGCGGCCAGTACGAAGCCGATGCGTCGCGCAACTTCCTGTTGATCGCCCTGAGCCTGCCGGTGCTGGGCCTGGTGCTGATCGAACAGGTCTTCCGCAATCTGGCCGAGGCGCTGCGCTGGTCGGCCAAGCCGCTGTGCGTGGGCCTGGCCTTCGTCTTTGCCTTCGACATCTACCTGTACGCCGAAGGCGCACTGCTGGGCAAGGTCGATCCCGACGTGTTGTCGATCCGCCCGCTGGCGCACCTGTTGCTGATCCCGCTGCTGGCACTGGCGTCGTGGCGCCGCGTCGACTGGGTGCAGACCATTCAAGTCTCGCGCCGCGCGGTCTTCTACTCGGCCACGCTGCTGATGGCCGGCGGCTACCTGCTGTTCCTGGCGCTGATCGGCTACTACGTGCGCTACTTCGGCGGCCAGTGGGGCCGGGCGCTGCAGTTCGGGTTGCTGTTCGCCGGCGGGCTGGCGCTGGTGCTGCTGGTGCTGTCGGCATCGCTGCGCGCACGGGTGCGGGTCTTCATCGGCAAGCACTTCTTCAGCTACCGCTACGACTACCGCGAGGAATGGCTGGCCTTCACCGCGATGCTGTCGTCCAACTCGTCGCCGCAGGAGGTGGGCGTGCTGGTGATCCGGGCCCTGGCCAACATCGTCGAATGCCCGGCCGGCAGCCTGTGGACGCGCGCCGACGATGGCAGCGGCTACCTGCAGGCCGCGCGCTGGAACCTGCCCGAGCAGACCGACCGCGAGCCGGCCGACTCGCCGCTGATCGCCTTCCTGCGCGACAAGGCCTGGGTCATCGACGTCGACGGCTACCGCCACACGCCGGCCGACTACGGCAGCCTGAGCCTGGCGTCCTGGCTGCTGGCCAGCGACAAGATCTGGGCCGTGATCCCCTTGCACGACGGCTCCGAGCTGCTGGGCTTCGTCGTGCTGGCGCCGCCGCGCACGCCGGTCGACCTGAACTGGGAAGCGCGCGATCTGCTCAAGACCGCCAGCCGGCAGGCGGCGGGCTACCTGGCGCAGATGCGGGCCACCGAGGCCTTGCTGGAATCGCGCAAGTTCGAGGCTTTCAACCGCATGTCGGCCTTCGTCGTCCACGACCTCAAGAACATCGTCACCCAGTTGTCGCTGATGATGAAGAACGCCAGCCGGCTGCGCGACAACCCCGAGTTCCAGGAGGACATGCTGCTGACCGTGGAGAGCTCGCTGGAGAAGATGCGCCGGCTGATGCTGCAACTGCGCGAAGGCGTGGCGCCGCCGGGCGGCGCGCGGGGGGTGGAGCTGACCGGCGTGGTCGAGCGCCTGGCCCGCCACGCCCAGCAGGCCGGGCGCCGCCTTGACATCGAATTGGCGGAGCCGTTGTCCACGCGCGGCCACGACGAGCGGCTGGAGCGCGTACTCGGGCACCTCGTGCAGAACGCACTCGACGCGACGCCGCCTTCAGGCAGAGTATGGCTGCGCGTCAGCCGCTTCAGCGGCCAGGTGCGCGTGGAAGTCGGAGACACAGGCCAGGGCATGAGCGAGGATTTCGTCCGCACGCGGCTGTTCAAGCCGTTCAGCAGCACCAAGCGCAGCGGCATGGGCATCGGCACCTACGAGAGCGCGCAGTACATCCGCGAGCTTGGCGGCTCGATCGAGGTCGACAGCCAGCCCGGACACGGCACCACGCTGACGGTGCTGCTGCCGCTGTTCGACGCCAGCCGCGGCTCCGACCTCAGGGCGGCGTGAAGGCATGAGCAACGATGCCAACCCGCCGCTGCTGATCGTCGAGGACGACCTGGCGCTGCAAAAGCAGATCAAGTGGTCGCTCGACCGCTTCGACTGCGTGACCGCCAGCGACCGCGAATCGGCCCTGGCCGCCTACCGCCGCCACCGCCCGGCCGTCGTCACGATGGACCTGGGCCTGCCGCCCGACCCCGACGGCACCAGCGAGGGCTTTCGCCTGCTGGGCCAGTTGCTGGAGCTCGACGCCGACCTGAAGGTCATCGTGCTGACCGGCCAGAACGACCGCGCCAACGCCTTGCGCGCGGTGTCGCTGGGCGCCTACGACTTCTTCGCCAAGCCTTTCGAGCCCGAGCTGCTGGCGCTGACCATCGAACGCGCCTATCGCCTGTGGGAGTTGCAGGCCGAGAACCGCCGGCTGCAGGCCCAGCAGCCCAGCGGCGCGCTGGCCGGGCTGATCACGCGCGACCCCGAGATGCTGCGCATCTCCCGCGTGGTCGAGCGCGTGGCCAGTTCCGACGCCACCGTGATGCTGCTGGGCGAGAGCGGTACCGGCAAGGAAGTGCTGGCGCAAGGCCTGCACCAGGCCAGCAAGCGCAGCGGCAAGTTCGTGGCGATCAACTGCGCCGCGATCCCCGAGGCGCTGCTGGAAAGCGAACTCTTCGGCTACGAAAAAGGCGCCTTCACCGGCGCCGCCAAGACCACGGTCGGCAAGATCGAGACCGCGCACGGCGGCACGCTGATGCTCGACGAGATCGGCGACCTGCCGCACCCGCTGCAGGCCAAGCTGCTGCGCTTTCTGCAGGAGCGCAAGATCGAGCGCATCGGCGGCCGGCAGGAGATTTCGGTCGACGTGCGGGTGGTCTGCGCCACGCACCAGGATCTGCAGGATCTGATCAAGCAGCAGCGCTTCCGCGAGGACCTGTACTACCGACTGGCCGAGATCGTCGTCAACATCCCGGCGCTGCGCGAGCGGCAGGGCGATGCGCTGTTGCTGGCGCAGGCCTTCTTGAAGCGGTTCGCACAAGATCAACGACGCTCATTGACGTTCAGTGACGCTGCCATCGCAGCCATCGAATCTCATGGGTGGCCCGGCAACGTCCGAGAGTTGCTCAACGCAGTCAAGCGCGCTTGCATCATGTCCGACGGCGGCCGTCTGACCGCCGAAGACATCGGATTGATCGGCGCGAGCGTTGGCCAGGAATCGACTGCGTTGGAGTCCCTGGATTTGCGCGAGGCCAGGGAGGCAGCGGAGCGCCGCGTGGTATTGACAGCACTGTCGCGGACTGCCAACAACATGGCGCGTGCTGCCGAACTGCTGGGGGTCAGCCGGCCGACGTTGTATGAGTTGGTGTCCCGATTGGGTATTCGGCGGCAAGTGGGAGCTTGATCGCGTTGAGCGGAGTCAGTGTGGATGCTTCAACCAGGATGGGGTTGTTCGCATCTCGCATCTCCATTGGCCGCTCAAAGATCAACCGACGGCTCGACGCTACGCCGGACCTTCGTGGCGGCACCTCGGGGCGGCGAGTGACGCGGCGTTCTCAAGACGCTCGGACGGTGTTGCTGGCGATGCCGCCGCGTCGCCATTTCTCAGGAGAGTAGGTTGAATCTGTTGCGGTGCTTCAGGCTGACGATGATCGTCGTCGCAGGTGTGGTCTCGCTGGGCTGCAATGACGCCGAGACCGGCTCTGTCACCAGGGCTCGCCAGGCCATGACGAAGGGTGACTATGCGGCTGCAGTCATTGATCTCAAGACCGCGTTGCAGCGGGCGCCGAACGATGCCGAGCTGCGCTACCTGCTCGGACTGTCACTCATGGAGCAAGGCAACACGTCTGCGGCCTTGGTTGAATTTGGCAAGGCCAAAGATGCCGGCTATGACGAGGAGTTGTTGATCCCAAAGTTCGCGCGCGCCCTCGCGCTCAGTGAACGGTGGAAGGAACTGCAGGACAACTATGGCAAGGTTCGGCTGCGCTCTGATGCGGCGCAGGCTGAGTTGAACGTCTCCCTGGCCATGGCGCTGGCAGTACAGGGAAAACAGGCTGAAGCGACGAGGCTGGTCGATGAAGCCCTCCGGACCGCCCCGCGGCTGGGGTGGGCGATGCTCAACAAGGCGCGATTCCTGATCATTGAAGGCCACATCGATGAGGCCTTGCGTCTGCTGGAACAGGCAAAGTCGAACACCGACATCGCGGGCGAAGCGAACTTGCTGCGAGGCATGATTCTGCAGGGCGTCAAAAAGGATCCGGTCGGCGCTGCCCAGGCCTACCAGGAAGCCACCAAAGACCCGAAGGTGGCCCTGAGTGCCTTCGGTGCCCTGCTGATGGGCCATGTCAGCAAGGGCGACCTGCCGGCAGCAAAGGCGATACTCGAACAGTTGAAGAAGTCGTATCCGAAATCGGCAGCCGTCGTGTACTTTGATGCCGTCGTCGCCTACGCTTCGAAGGACTTTGCCAGGGCCGAGGGGCTGGCGGACCAACTGCTCAGGGTGGCCCCAGGCAGTGGACAGCTCTTGCTTCTGGCGGGCGCATCCAGCTTGCAGCGGGGCGCCTTTTTGGCGGCAGAGGCGAAGTTGGGCAGGGCTGTTCAACTTCCGGACGTGTCAGCGCGCGCGCGAAAGTTGCTTGCCGAAATCTATCTGCGGCTGGGACAGCCTGAAAAGTCGATTTCGATGCTTCGGCCTCTGCTGGAGTCAGATCCGCCTGACAGCCAGGCGCAGGCGCTCGCCGGACAGGCCTACCTGCGGCTCGGGTCAGTCCACGAGGCAGAGTCGATGCTCGCGGCCGCCCTCAAGTCCAAGCCCGCCGACGCGCAGATTCGAACGGCCCTGGCATTGACTGACATGCTGAAGGGCGACTTCGAGGGTGCAACCTCGGCGCTCAAATCGATCTCTGCGGCCGATCCAGGCGACACCGCGGATCTCGCACTGATCAGCGTGAAAATGCGGCGCGACGAACTTGACGCGGCCCTTGAAGCGATTGCCGCACTGGAGAAGAAACAGCCCTCAAGCGCAGCCCCTCGGCATCTTCGAGGCGTCGCCCTGTTGCGCAAGGGTGACTTTGCGGGCGCCCGGGCGGCATTCGAGAGTGCCTTGGCAGCGGAGCCCTTGCACTATGCGTCCACTCGGGCCTTGGTCGATCTCGACTTGAACGACAACAAGCTCGACGACGCCAAGCGGCGCCTGGAAGCGGCCATTCGCCTCAATCCCAAGAACACGGCGGCTCGTTTGGCGCTCGTTGCCGTGCTGTCCAGGCAGGGCGTGAAAACCGACGCGCTGCTGGCCGTTCTGGACGAGGCGATCAAGTTCGACCCCAATGACCCGACGCCACGCGTCGCCAAGATTTCGCTCCTGAGCCGGGCTGGCGGCGGTGCCTCGTCCGCCGTGGCAGCCGCGCGCGATGCCTTGGCCGCGTTGCCCCAGGACCCGGAGGTCCTTGATGCCGCCGGTTTGGCCTTCGCCGCCGCCGGCGGCGACGATCAGCAGGCGTTGAGTGCGTTCAACAAGCTGGCTGCATCCATGCCGCGCTCGCCAATGCCCCAGCTCCGTCTCGCCGACGTCTATGGCAAAAGGGGCGATAGCGCGGCGATGCGGCAGGCGCTCTCCCGGGCCGTGGAGATTGCGCCGCAATCCGAAGATGTCCTGCGCAGGGTCGTCGCCGATGCCAGGACCAGCAAGGACTTCAAGTTCGCACTCGACGTGGCGCGTGACCTCAAGCAACGCTTTCCAAACCTTGCGGTGGGCGACGTGCTGCAAGGCGACGTGGAGGCGGCGCGCAAAGCGTGGCCGGCCGCGATAGCGGCATACCGTGCCGGACTCGGCAAGGTCGACCCTCGCGGCCGGGCGGCGGTCCGTCTCCACGCCGCCTTGATCCAGCAAGGCGACAAGCAGGCGGCGTCGAAGTTCGCCTCCGACTGGCTGAAATCCAATCCAACGGATCCTGTGTTCCGCGAATACTTGGCGGGAATCGCGCTGGTTGCCGGCAATGCCGCGGTGGCGGAGCGGCTGTACCGAGAGGTGACGGCGCTGCAACCGCTGGCGGGACCGCCCTGGAACAACCTGGCCTGGGTGCTCGCGCAGAAAGGTGATCCCGGCGCGGTCGCGGCCGCAGAGCGAGCCTACAGGCTTGCCCCTAGCGACGCCGCCGTGATGGACACCATGGCCAAAGCGATGGGCGCGGCAGGTCGCCTGGATGAGGCGCTGATGTGGCAGCGACGGGCCTTGGCGCGACAACCGGATCGGGCGGATTTCCGGATCCAGTACGCGAAGTTGCTGTCCCGGGCTGGCAAGCGAACCGAGGCGCTGGCCGAGCTCGATAGCCTTGCCAAGGCTGGAGGCGCTCCGGCGCAGCGGGAAGAGATCAACAGGGTTCGTGAGCAACTGGCGCACTGATCCGGTGCGCCAGTTGCGGCCATCTGGGGTGTCGGTAGTGTTTACAGTTCGCCGCGGCGGCCAAGATTTTTCAGCGATCAAATTTGATTTTTCAATTTAAATCAACAACTTATCATCGCTGGCACATCGGTTGCTTATAAGAACGCGTGGTGCACGGTGCGCCAAGTACACTGGAGATCTACATGAAGCTCAACTCTTTGAAGGCGGTGTGCGCAGCCGCTGCGATGGTCTTCTCGCTGGCAGGCGGGTCGGCCCAAGCTGCGCCGCAGCTCACCATTGCCGATGACAATGCGCCGCTCGCAGTTTTTGGCGGATTCGACTGGGCCTCAGGTGGCGCCGGCTTCACCATGGGCGTCCAGCAAGCGGCGGCCAACTTCCAGACCGGCGGCGATGCTTCTTTCAAGTTCGAGTACACCTCGTGGGCGAACGCGATCACCGATCCGGACGGTATCCCTCTGGATACGGCCAATCTGGACAACATCGCTAACGGCGTGAAGAACGCGAACAAGCACTATGAGTTCACGCTCAAGTCGCAGCTGAATTTGGTCATCACCAACCTGATCGATCTTGGTGGCGGCCTGACCGCGGTGGAGTTCAAGCTCACCGGTGGCAACTGGGACGTTCACTACGACACCAATGCCAACGCGAAGGCCGTTGGCGGCGCGTGGACCGGCTTCAACGACGGTCCGGTCGTCCTCAACGGTAACTGGCTGGCTTCGCCTGACAGCTACATCTTCAACCCGACGACCGTTGCGGGGCTGTCCTTGAGCCTCAAGGGTATCGTCATCGGTACCGATCCGATCTATGTGACGCCGGACATGGCTTCGACGGTGTTGGACTCGAACGTCAAGTTGGCACCTGTCAGCGGTCTCGCGCTGCCGTCGAGCATCGATGGCACGTCGATCGGCGCCAACGAGTTCGTCTTCAAGGTTGACGGGGATCAGTACTTCTTCCCCGTGCCTGAGCCGATGAGCTTGCTGCTTGCGGGCCTTGGGCTGGTGGCGGCAGGTGCGACGACCCGCCGCAAGGCTAAGGCTGCTGCCCAGGCTTGATGCGCTAGCTAGCTGTTCTATCTTTCGGGGGGCCGACGCGTTCGGCCCCTTTTTCATGGCTGCGCGCAATCATGGGCAAGCCGCCGTATGAGGCACTGCCGGCGGGCGCGAACAGGCAAAAAAATTCAGCGAAAGTCGCCCTCGCTTCAAGGTGTCGCGGCGCGGTGGTTCGCGAAGTTGCTACGATGCCGCTCCACCGTTGTTGGCGTGGCGATGAAGGCCGTTTGCCCACCGCGGATACCCACGCGGAAGCAACTACATGACAGCGTCGTCACCTGCGGCTCCAACTTGTCGAGTGGTCGATCTGACGGAGCCCCCGGCCGGCATGCTTGCCGAGCGTGTGGAGGATGCAGGTTTCTACCGCGCCATGCATGGAACCATGCCCGGCTTCGAGTTCGGTTATCTGCGTGTGACCGGCTCACCAGGTGGCGATGCGCTTGCCCCCTACTTCCTGACCAGCTTCAAGGTCGGGACGATGCTGCCGGAAGGTTGGCTCAAGCGCCTGATCGGATGGATTGGTCTGCCCATTGCCTGCGTCGGCAATCCGGTGGTCGCCTTTGGCAGGATTGACGGTCCTGTCGACGAAGGCGTGGTTGGCGCGATCGCCTCCACACTCCTGCGCAAGGCTGCCATCGTTTCGTTCAAGGGTTTTGGGCCGGATCTGCCGGCTGCCGGGTTCGTGCGTGTTGATGGGCTCCCGATCTGCGTCATGCACTTTGACGCCGCCAAGTGGCAGCAGACCCGATCCAGCCGCAACATGCGGCGCAAGCTCAAGTCGAGTGCTGCCGTTCGTTTCGAAGAGCATTGGGGCTTGCCGGAGCAGCACGCGGATCGCATCTTCGAGCTCTACGGACAGACCCATGAACGGGCATTGGTGGTGTTCGGCCGTCTCACCCCTGAGTACTTTCACAGGACATCAGAGAGAAGCCTGTATACGCTGGCGTTCTCGGGCGACCAACTGGTGGGCTTTGCGCAGATCCTGGTGAAGGGCGAGGCTGCCGTCGCGAATTTCATGGGCATGGACTATCGCGTGAACGAAGCGCTGGGGCTGTACTTCGCGATCGTCATCCACATCATGGATTTGGCTGGGCAACTGGGCCTCAAGTCGGTTGATCTCGGAGAGACGTCGTACACCTTCAAGCGCAAGGTGGGGTGCGACGTGGAGCCGACCTGGATCTACTATCGCCATCGCAATCCGGTGATGAATTGGCTGCTGCGCAGACTGGCATGGATTCTGGCGCCATCGGAAGAGGAGTTGCGATAGCGCAGACCGATGGGTGCTGCCCAAGAAGATCGGTGTGGCCAAACCTGGCTCTAAACTCCAACCACTGATTCCTGCGCCCCTCAACCCAGCATGACATCCCCGGCCCGCTACAACCAGGACCCCACGGTTGCCGCTTTGTACGGGGTGGAGAAGGCCTATCAGATGGACGCGGTGACGGTGCCGGTCCTGAAGGGCATCGATGTCGAGGTGCGGCCGGCGCTGTTCACCGTGCTGTTGGGCCCCTCGGGCAGCGGCAAGACGACGCTGTTGAATTTGCTGGGCTGTCTCGATCGGCCTAACCAGGGCAAGGTCATCGTCGCCGATACCGACGTCAACAGCCTCAACGACGACGAGCTGTCGGATTTCCGCAGCGAGAACATCGGCTTCGTGTTCCAGTCGTTCAACCTGATTCCGGTGCTGACGGCGTTCGAGAACGTCGAGTACCCGCTCGTCCTGGCGGGCATGGACCCCGAGCGCAGGCAGCGGCGGGTCAGGCGGCTGCTGGAGGCGGTGGGCCTGGAGCAGCGCGCCAACAATCTGCCAGGTCAGTTGTCCGGCGGGCAGCGCCAGCGGGTTGCCATCGCGCGCGCCTTGGCGCGCAAGCCCAAGCTCGTGATCGCCGATGAACCCACCGCCAACCTCGACAGCCAGACCGGCGCGGCCATCATCGCGCTGATGCGCTGGATGCAGCAGAACTTCAAGATCTCGTTCATCTTCTCGTCGCATGACAGCGGGTTGATCAAGGCGGCCGACGATCTGATCGTGCTGCGCGACGGCGTCATTCAGTCGGTCCGGCGCAAGCCCGATGTGAGCGGTGCCGACGCCGCGCCGCTGGACCTGGACATGCCCTCGAGCGAGTCGTTCGGCGCACCCGAGGCCGAGACCGACTTCGCCTTCCTGCAGGACGAAACGAGGCCCATGCAACGATGATGATGACCCTGTCGCTGGCCATGCGAAACCTTCTGCGCAACAGAAGGCGTTCGCTGGCCACCCTGCTGGCCCTGGCCATCGGCGCGATGTCGGTGTTGATGTTCGGCGGCTACACGGCTGACATCAAGTACAGCCTGCTGACCGGCTATGTGCAAAGCGGCGGTCACCTGCAGATCCAGCACAAGGACTTCTTTCTGTTCGGCAACGGCAACCCCACCTCCTATGGAATCGCCGACTATCACAAGCTGATCGACGCGATCAACCGAGACCCCGAACTCAAGCGCGAGATCCGCGTGATCTCGCCGACGCTGCAGTTCGGTGGCTTGGCCGGCAACTACGCGGCCGGCGTCTCGCGCACCGTGATGGGGCTGGGCTACGTCGCCGAGGATGTCGCGCGCATGCGCGAATGGAACGAGTACGGCATCCCGCCGATCTCGGTGCCCTATGCCTTGCTGAATGCACCGGACGACGCCGCCATCGTCGGGGTCGGCGTCGCCCGAGTGCTGCTGCTGTGCGAGCAGTTGGGCGTCAAGAACTGCCCCAAGCCGACCGAACAGGCCAAGGGCGATGCCGGCGGCGCCGCGCTGCCTGGCGACATCGCAGCGTTGGCGATGGACGAGAAGGGCGCGGCACCGGCCACCACCACCGGTCGAGGCCAGGCGCAGATCGAGTTGCTGGCGACCCAGCCCAAGGGCTCGCCGAACGTCGCAACGGTGAAGGTGATCGCGGCCGAGGACCAAGGCTTCAAGGAGTTCGACGAGGTCACCGTAATCCTGCAACTGGCGCAGGCGCAACGGTTGGTCTACAGCCGCGGCCAGCCCCGGGCGACGTCGATCATGGTGCAACTGGAGCACACCTCCGCGATGCCGGCGGTGGCCGAGCGGCTCAAGAAGGTGGTCGACGAAACCATGCCCGGCGAAGAACTGGCGGTGCTGGATTTCAAGACGCTGAACCCCTTCTACGGCGAGACCATCAACCTGTTCAACACCATCTTCGGCTTCATCTTCGTGCTGATCGGCGGCATCGTGCTGTTCACGGTCAGCAACACGATGATGGCCGCGGTGATGGAGCGCACCACCGAGATCGGCACCGTGCGGGCCGTCGGCCTGCGGCAGTCGGGCATCCGCAAGCTGTTCGTGACCGAGGGCTTTCTTCTGGGCTGCGTCGGCGCCCTGGTGGGGGTCGCCTGCGCGCTGCTGGCGTCGGCGATCATCAACCGCCTGGGGCTGACCTGGCTGCCGCCTGGCTCGTCGACGCCGCTGCCGCTGACGATCCGTGTGTACGGCGAGTTCGGCATGATCGTCGGCACCGCCATCGGCCTGATCGTCATCGCCACCGGGTCGGCGTGGCTGCCGGCGTGGCGGGCCGCCCGTTTGAGCATTGTCGAAGCCTTGAGGCACGCCTGATGATGAAACTGCAACGTCGTCCCATCCTGAAGATCGGGCTGCTCGGAGTGTTCAGCGCGCTGCCGCCGCTGCTGCGCGCCGCGCCGGATGCACAGGCCCTGCTGGCAGCCAGCGACGCGATCCGCAACCCCTCGCAGCCCTTCAAGGTCACGGTGACGCTCGCCGAGTTCGAGAAGGGCCGGCAGGTCGATTCGTCCACGCTGACCAGTTATGCGCGCACCATCGAAGCCGGTGGCCAGTTCGCCACGCTGGTCAAGTTCGTCGAGCCGGCGCGCGACGCCGGCAAGCTGATGCTGAAGCACGGCAAGGACCTGTGGTTCTTCGACCCGGCCACCAAGGCCAGCGTGCGCATCTCGCCGCAGCAGCGGCTGATGGGCGAAGCGTCGAACGGCGACGTCATCACCATCTCCTTCGCGCGCGACTACAAGGCCGAGTACGGCGCGGAAGAGACCATCACCGACGGCGAGCGCAAAGAGCGCAAGTCGCACAAGCTGCTGCTGAAGTCGGCGACCGAGGACGCGGCCTACGCCGCGATCGAGCTCTGGGTCGACGCCGAGAACACGCGGCCGATCAAGGCGCGTTTCCTGGCCGATTCGGGCCGGCTGCTGAAGACGGCTTACTACCGGCGCTTCCAGCCGCAGTTGGGCGCGGAGCGGCCGACCGAGACGGTCATCATCGATGGGCTCGACCCGCAGCAGGTCACGCTGGTCCGCCTGTCCGACTTCGCGGCGCGCAACATCCCTGCGACATGGTTCCAGAGGGACTTCCTGCCCCGCTTCCAGGGAGAATGAGCTTGATGGTCAGGTCCCCATTCCGTGCGCGGGCCGCCGCGTTGGTGTCAGCACTGAGCCTGGCTGCGCCGGGCTGGGCTGCGGATGCCGACGACGCGGCCGCGCTCGACCTCCAGCCGCAATCGGAGGAGCCCGTGCCCAAGGCGGGCAGCGCGCCGCTGAAGGCCTTCGTGGAACTGACCGCGGGGCGGTTGCAGCAGCGCTTCGGGCTGCCGTCCGAAGATGTCCGGCGGGCGTCGCTCGACCTCGTCTGGACCTACAAGCCCGCCGACCGTTGGCGCGTGGTGCTGTCCGACCGCCTCGACGACATCCATCCGCTGGACCACCCCGGCGCACGCTCCACGCTCAACAGCCTGCGCGAGGCCTATGCCGGCTGGCATTCCGAAGACGGCCGCCAGGCGGCGGACCTGGGGCGCATCAACGTGCGTTACGGGCCGGCCTACGGCTTCAATCCCACCGACTATTTCCGCGACGGCTCATCGCGAGCCGTGACCACGGCCGATCCGCTGGCGCTGCGCGAGAACCGCCTGGGCACGGTGATGCTGCGCGGCCAGCAACTGTGGGACGGTGGTTCGGTCTCGCTCGCGCTGGCGCCCAAGCTGCGCGACGGCCCGAGCCAGGAGACCTTCAGCCTGGATCTCGGGTCCACCAATCACGCCGATCGGGCGCTACTGGCCTTGAGCCTGCAGGCCGGCCCCTCCTGGAGCGTGCAGGGCTTTGCCTTCCATGAGCGGGACAAGGGACTGCAAGTGGGCGCCAACGCCAGCGGCCTGCTCGGCAACGCCACCGTCGTGTTTGCCGAGTGGTCGCGCGGCCGCGACAACGATCTGCTCAGCGAGGCCCTCGGCGCGCCGAAGGTGGTGACGCGCCAGCGCGCGGTGGCGGGGCTGACCTACACCACGCCCACCCGTTTGTCTTTGACGGCGGAGCTCGAGTACAACGGCTTCGCACTCGACCAGGCCGGCTGGGACCAGGTGGCGGCCAGCCTCGGCGCCGACGCGCTGGGCGCGTATCAGTTGCAGGTGCAGCGGCGGCAGGACATCGCGTCGCGCAAGGCCGTGCTGCTGTATGCGTCGCAGCGCGACGCGGGGCTCAAGAACCTCGACCTGACGGGGCTGGTCCGCTACAACACCGAGGACCACAGCCGCTTCCTCTGGGCCGAGGCGCGCTACCACTTCAACAAGCTGGACGTTGCCTTGCAGTGGCAGGGCAACCGCGGCCGCGCGCAAAGCGAATACGGCGGCTCGGCCGGCCGCAGCCTGGTGCAGTTGCTGGCCGCGTTCTACTTCTGATCGTGTTCGCCCGCCCGCTCAGGGCCGGCGGAAGGCCAGCACGACGTTGCTGCCGCCGAAGGCGAAGGAGTTCGACAGCGCCAGCCCGAGGCCGGGTGCTTCGCGGCCCTGGCCCAGCACATGGTCGACGCCGACGCAGGCAGGGTCCAGCTCGACGGTGTTGGCGGTCGGCGGGATGCAGCCCTTGTGCACGGCCATCACGGTGATCAGCGCCTCGATGGCGCCTGAAGCCCCCATCAAGTGGCCGTGCATCGATTTGGTGGCGCTGACCGGCAGCCGGGCGGCATGGGCGCCGAAGTGCTGGCGCAAGGCGTCGATCTCGACCGGGTCGCCTTCGGGCGTGGCGGTGCCATGGGCGTTGACATAACCGACATCCGACGCAGACGCTTGCGCTTCCGTCAGCGCGGCGCGCAAGGCCCGGAGCTGGCCCGACGCCGAAGGCGCCGTGATGTGGCCGTGGTCGCACGAACTGCCGCTGCCCGCCAGTTCAGCGTAGATGCGCGCGCCGCGCGCCAGCGCATGCTCGCGGTCTTCCAGCACCAGCACGGCAGCGCCTTCGCCCAGCACCAGGCCGCCACGGTCGGCCGCGAACGGACGGCAGGCCTTGACTGCCTGGGCATCGTCGGCCGCCGGCGCCAGCACTTGCATCGATAACCAGGCCTTGACGATGCCGAAGGGAAGCGCAGCTTCTGCGCCGCCGGCCAGTACCACCTGGCATTCGCCGGCCTGGATGCGCCGCGCGCCGTCGGCGATGGCCGCGGCACCCGATGCGCAAGCCACCGAGTAGGTGAAGCAGGTGCCGCCCAGCCCGAACAGTTGCGCGATGTGCGCCGCAGGGGCGTTGTTCATGCACTGCACGACGGTCAGCGGTGACAGCCGGTTGCGGTTGCGGATGAACAGATCGCGGTAGCCGCGTTCGGTGCTTTGCGCGCCGCCGACGGCGGTGCCCATCAACACGGCCGTCTCCTCGCGCTGCGCCTCATTCATGCCATCGAGGCCGGCATCGTGCCAAGCCGCCGACGCGGCCAGCGCACCCAGGTGGCTGATGCGGTCCAGCGCCGTGGCGCGGCTGCGGCCGAGCAAGGGCGCGACGTCCACATCACGGCAGACGCCGCTGGCGATGTTGACCGTGTAGGGCGCGTCGCCCACCGGGTTGAGGGCAATGGCCGAACGCCCTTCCATCAGGGCGTCCATCAAGAGCTCGGGCTGCTTGGCGTGGGGCGCCATGACGCCCAGGCCCGTCACCACCACGCGACGTTGCATGCGTTGCATCGCGGCGGCCGTCAGGCGGAGCCAGCCTTCTTGGACAACTGGTCCATGAAAGGCTCGATCAGCTTGACCAGGTCGGCCACGGTGCGCGGCCTCGTGGTCGGCTCGGCGATCGAGGTGCCCAGCGTGTCCTCCAGCGCGAACAGCATCTCGGCCAGCGACAGCGAATCGAGTTCCAGTTCGTCGAGCGTGGCCTCCGGCACCACCTTCTCGGGGGCGGCGTCGGAGTACTTGCCGATGACTTGCCGGATCAGGGTCAGGGCGGTGATTTCAGGCGCGGACATGCTGCGTGTTCCTCTGGGTGGTTGTCATCGCCGGCGTCACCGGCACGGCCGATCCGTCGAGGCTTTCTGGCGCCCCTTGGAGAAAGTCTTTCATCTCTGCCAGCACCTTGTTCTTTTCCTTGTCGATGCTGATCATGTGGTAGCTGTCGTTCAGCAGCCGGCACACCACGCGCTCGGAGCTGACGCTGGCGGCCACCTCGAAAGCGCTGCGGGGCGATGCCGCGTCGTCATCGCGGGCGTGCAGCAGCAGCGTGGGCGCCTTGATCTGTTTGATGCCCTGTCGCACCAGCCGCATCAGGTTCTGCGCCTCCAGCAGATCGCGCACCTTCAAGACGGCAGCACCGGCATCGGATCCGCCCGATTCGCGCATCTGCGCGCCGATCCAGGCACGCAAGCGCTCGTCCTTCAGCCCGAAAGGTTCGCGCTCTTTGACCGCCAAGCGCCCCAGTGCGGGCATCATTCGCGCCAGCGGCAACAGCCAGCGGCTGCGCGGCGCGGCCCAGCCGTCGTAGTGCAGCGTGGTCGATAGCGCCAGGATGTGCGAGACGAGGGCCGGGCGGGTGGCGGCCACATGCAGCGACAGCAGCGCGCCGATGCAAAGCCCGCCGACGGCCAGCGTGTCGCACTGCGAACGCATTTGGTCGAACTCCGCGACCGCAGACGTGGCCCATTCGCGGTGCCCGGACGGGGTCGGCGAGGGCAGGCTGTGCGAATAACCTTCAATCACCGCGACGCGGACCGAGTAGCCGGCCCGGTGCAGGCCGCGGGCCAGGAACTGCAATTCCAGCGGCGTGCTCGTCAGGCCGTGGAACAGCAGCACGCCGCGGCGGCCACCCGGCAGGTTCAGCGTGCGCGGGCCTGCAGGCTTGTCTGCCTGCGGCTTGGGGGCCGGCGACGGTGGCGGCAGCGTGGGCGTGCGGACCACCGTCAGCCCGGTGACCGTGCCTTCGCCGGTGCCGGGGCGATACAGGCCGGTCACCCGGCCTTGGGCATCGGGTCGGCCTTCCTCCAACCAAACCCCGGCCGCGCCATGACCACCGAAGCGGCTCGGCCCGAACTGGCTCTCGCCGAACCGGCTGGGACCGGCTTCTGGCTCGGACGCTCGCGGGGTTTTGGAATCCATGGTTGATGTCGCCCAACGATCACGGACTCGTGATCCGCCGAACCCGGTGAAGAAAGGCCGTCCCCGGCGGCGGCTCGCACCATAGCAGACTGAGGTCCACCTGCTTGCCGCGCATCGCCCGGGCTGCGACAAGTTCCTGGTGAGCAACAAATGTTACCAGCGGGGCGGTGCTGCCATCCCACTTGCGGCGGGTGACGGCGCCCGAAATCCGCCGTGAATATTGCGCTGGACCCGCATCCGTGGCGGCTCAAGGCTGGTGGGCGTCATCGGCGCTGTGCGAAGATCTTGTCTCCATGCTTCGGTGGCGGGCCCGGATACAGGCTGCGCACGCTGCGCCCGAGGAGAGCAGCGCCGGCCATGGCCCCGCTCAAGACCCAGACAGACCCGCAACGAGGTAACCGCAGTGAATCTATCGATGTCGATCGCCACCCTGTCGCGCCGTTTGCTGGTGCTGTTTGCCGTCGCGATCGCGGGCTGTGCGGGCCCGAGCTTCCCGCCGGCGCCGGCCGCCCTGCCGGCGTCGCTGGACTACACCTACGTCATCGGGCCGGGCGACGGCCTGCACGTGATGGTCTGGCGCAACCCGGAGCTGTCGATGTCGGTCTCGGTGCGGCCCGACGGCAAGGTCAGCGCGCCGCTGGTCGACGAGATCGTCGCCCAGGGCAAGACGCCCGAGCAGCTGGCGCGCGAGGTCGAAAAGGTGCTGGGCAAGTACGTCCGCGACCCCGTGGTCACGGTGATGGTGACCGGCTTCGTCGGCCCGTACAGCGAGCAGATCCGCGTGGTGGGCGAGGCCGCCAAGCCGCAGTTCCTGCCATACAAGAACAAGATGACGCTGCTCGACGTGATGATCGCCGTCGGCGGCCTCACCGACTTCGCCTCCGGCAACAAGGCCACCATCCTGCGCACGGCCGAAGGCAACAAGCAGTATTCGGTGCGCGTGCAGGACCTGATTCGCCGCGGCGACGTGACGGCCAACGTCGAGATGCGGCCGGGTGACATCCTGATCATTCCGCAAAGCCTGTTCTGACCGGCCTTCAGCGCTGATCAGGGCTGCCCCTTCTTCAACCGGCGTCGCACGCTATGCAAGATCTCCTGCGCCAAGGCCTGTCGCTCCTGCGCGGCATGTGGAAGTACCGCTGGCCAGGCCTCCTCACGGCCTGGGTGACGGCCATCGTCGGCGTCGTCGTGGTCTTCAAGATTCCCGACCAGTACGAGGCCTCGGCGCGCATCTACGTGGACACGCAGTCCATCCTGAAGCCGCTGATGGCCGGGCTGACGGTTCAGCCCAACGTCGAGCAGCAGGTGTCGATGCTCAGCCGCACGCTGATCAGCCGGCCGAACGTCGAGAAGCTGATCCGCATGGCCGACATGGACCTGAAGGCTAGCTCCAAGGTCGAGCAGGAGGCGCTGATCGAGCGGCTGACCAAGGAGATCCAGGTTCGCAACACCGGCCGCGACAACCTGTACTCGCTGGCGTTCAAGGATTCCGACCAGGACAAGGCCAAGCGGGTGATTCAGTCGCTGGTGTCGATCTTCGTCGAGTCCAGTCTGGGCGCCAGCCGCAAAGACACCGATTCGGCCAAGACCTTCCTGAACGACCAGATCAAGCAGTACGAGGCCAAGCTGGAAGAGTCCGAGGCGCGGCTCAAGGAGTTCCGGCTGCGCAACATCGACAGCCAATCGGCCGACGGCAAGGACGCCGCGACGAGAGTCGGCGAGCTGGCGCGCCAGCTCGAGCAGGCCAAGCTCGAGTTGCGCGAAGCCGAGAATGCCCGCGATGCGGCCAAACAGCAGCTCGCCGCAGAGAAGAGCCAAGGCGCCAACCTGGCCACGCAGAGCTTGCTGCAGGAGTCGTCCATCTCGGTGGCCACTCCCGAGATCGATGCGCGCATCGAAGCGCAGCGGCGCAACCTTGACGCGCTGCTGCAGCGCTACACCGAGGCGCACCCCGACATCATCGCCACCCGGCGCCTGCTCAAGGAGTTGGAAGAGCAGAAGAAGCGCGAGGTGCAGGAGCTGCGCAAGACGGCCATGGCAACGGCGGCCGCTGCTCCGACGTCGAATACATCCAGCTTGGCGGCGCAGGAGATCAATCGCCTGCTGGCCGGTGCCGAGGTGCAGGTGGGCGCCTTGCGGGCCCGCGTCGGTGAATACACCTCGCGTTACGCCGCGGCACGGGCGGCGTTGAAGACCGCCCCGCAGATCGAGGCCGAGGCCGCGCAGCTCAACCGCGACTACGCCATCGTCAAGAAGAACTACGAAGACCTGGTCGCCAGGCGGCAGTCGGCGGTGATGTCCGGCGAGTTGGACGTCGCCTCGGGCGTCGCCGATTTCCGCCTGATCGACCCACCGCGCGTCTCGCCCAAGCCGGTGTCGCCCAATCGGCTGGCGCTGCTGCCGCTGGCCCTGGTGGCCGCGGTGGTGATGGGATTGGCCGTCGCGCTGATTGCCAGCCAGTTGCGGCCGGTGTTCAGCGACCCGCACGAGTTGCGTGTCAAGACCGGATTGCCGATGCTGGGCGTGATCTCGATGTCGCTGAGCGACGGCGAACGCCGCGCCGAACGGCGCAGCACGATCCAGTTCTACGGAGCTTCCGCGGGGCTGGTCGGGGTGTTCGTGGTCGGGCTGGTCGCCATGGCCTTCATGACCCGCAACTTCGGATGAGCGCATGAGTCTGATCGAACAAGCCGCACGCCGCCTCGAACAACTGCGCCAGGCGGGCATCGCCGTCCCGGACCCGGAGCCGCAGGACTTGCCGGTGCGCCTGCCGGAGGCCTTCGCGCACCCGGCGCAGCCGCCCATCGGGGGCGTGCCGACTTCGAAGGCCGTCACGCTCGACCTCGAGATGCTGGCCGCCAAGGGCATCGTGACGCCCAACGCACCGCGTTCCTTCATCGCTGACCAGTACCGCGTGGTCAAGCGGCCTTTGATCGCCAATGCCATCAGCCGCGGCGAGGCCGCCGTCAAGCATTCCAACCTGATCATGGTGACCAGCGCCTTGTCCGGCGAGGGCAAGAGTTTCACGTCGATCAACCTGGCGATGAGCATCGCGGCCGAGCTCGACCATACCGTGATGCTGGTCGATGCCGACGTGGCCCGGCCCTCGGTGCTGAAGGTGCTGGGCCTGGACCCGGCGCCCGGCCTGCTGGAGGTGCTGGAAGGCAAGTCCGACCTGGCCAGCACGCTGTTGCGCACCAACGTCGACAAGCTGACCCTGCTGCCCAGCGGCACGCCACACCCCAAGGCCACCGAGCTGCTGGCGTCTGACGCGATGGGCGCCTTGCTCGACGACATCGCCACCCGCTATTCGGACCGCATCGTCATCTTCGATTCGCCGCCGCTGCTGCTGACCACCGAATCGCGCGTACTGGCCTCGCACATGGGGCAGATCGTCGTCGTGGTCCACGCCGGCCGCACCTTGCAGGCCGAGGTCCAGCACGCGCTGTCGACGATCGAGTCGTGCCCGATCCGGATGACGCTGCTGAACAAGGCGCGCTCGATCGGCAAGGACTCCTACGGCTATGGCTACGGTTACGGCTATGGCTACGGTTATGGCTACGGGTATGGCTATGAGGATCAGGGTGTCGCCGCCGCGACGGCTGCCAAGCGCTGAATGAGCCCGGATCTCCGCAACCCAGGCGCCAGCGATCGGGTGGGGCGAAGCGGCGTCAAGCTTCTGACCCTTGCGGTCGCGGCGATTTGCTGGGACGCTGCGCTGGGGCAAGAACAGGCGCCGGTGTCGGCGCAAGGGCAGATCCAGACCCAGGGCCGGGGACTGACCTTCACGCCGTCGATGTTCGTGAGCGAGACCTGGACCAACAACCGCGATCTGGTCGACGTCGGCCGGCAGTCCGACTGGGTCACGCGGGTCAGTCCCGGCGTGTCGATGACGAGCCTGCGCGGGCCGCTGCAAGGCTCGCTGTCGTATGCGCTCAATGGGCTGATCTATGCCGACAAGTCCTCTGACAACAACGTCTACCACACGCTGACGAGCCAGGGCAGGCTGAGCCTGTTGGACGGGCGGGCGGGGATCGATGCGGCGGCGACGGCCAACCGCCAGGTCGTCTCGGCCTACGGCACCCAATCGACCGACCCGGCCCTCAACAACGGCAACCAGACGCAGGCGTTCGACTACAGCCTTTCGCCCTATCTGACGGGGCGCCTGTTGGGCAACGTGGACTACCGCGCGCGGCTGAACTACGCCGCGTCGCACACCAGCGACACCTACACCGGCAACAGCTCCGCGTTGTCGGGCCAGGTCGGCGTGAACGGACGGCTGGGACTGTTCGGCTGGGCGTTCGACGTGAGCCGCGCGATCTACGGCAGCCGCAACCGCCCGGACAGCCATCTCGGCAGTGCCGGCGGCACCTTGCTGTACACGCCCGACCCCGGCCTGGAGCTCAGGGCCCGCTTGGGCAGCGAGAGCAGCGACATGCGCACGGGGCAGTCGGAGCGCACGACCAACTGGGGTGCCGGCGTGACGTGGCTGCCGGGCCCGCGCACCAAGCTGTCGGCCGACTACGACCGCCGCTTCTTCGGCAATGCCTATGCGCTGGCCTTCTCGCACCGCATGGCCAATACCGTGCTGACCTTCAGCGACTCGCGCAGCCTGCAAGCCGCCGGCTCGACCGGACGCACGGTGCTGTCGCTGTACGACCTGCTGTTCCTGCAGGCAGCCTCGGCCGTGTCCGACCCCATCCAGCGCGATGCGTATGTGCGCAACCTGATCGCTGAGAAGAACCTGGACCCTAACGGCCAGGTCGTCGTCGGCGGCTTTCTCTCCAACGGGCCCACGATCACGCGCTCGCAAGTCGCCAGCATGGTCTACCAGGGCGTGCGTACGACGCTCATGATCGCTTTCGTGCAGACGCACACGCAAAGCGTTTCGGTGGACCCGTTGACCGGCGACGATCTTGCCAATGGCGTGCTGCTCCGCCAGAAGGGCGCCACGCTGACGCTGAGCCATCGCCTGACGCCGGACTCGGCGCTGGTGTTCATGCTCGGCCAGCAGCGAACGGCCGCCAGCCTCAACCAGCCTGCCAACGAGTTGCGGACCATCACCGCCACCTGGTCCACGCGGGTGGGGCCGCGAGCCGACGTCGCGCTCGGGGCTCGCCGTGCCAGCAACGACAGTGATGCCACCCCTTACCAGGAATCCGCGATCTTCGGCTCGCTCAACCTGCGGTTCTAGCCATGTACGAATCGTTCTACGGGTTGACGAGCAAGCCCTTCCAGCTCAATCCGGACCCCAGCTTCTTCTTCGGCAGCAAGCAGCACCGGCGCGCCAAGGCGTACCTGGAGTACGGCGTCTCGCGCAACGAGGGCTTCATCGTCATCACCGGCGAAATCGGCGCCGGCAAGACGACCGTGCTGCGTTCGCTGATCGACGGCCTGCACGGCAGCAACGTGATCGCCGGCCACCTGGTGACGACGCAGCTCGGCGCCGAAGACACGCTGCGCATGGTGGGCGCGGCCTTCGGCTTCCGCGTCAAGGACGTGCCCAAGTCGGAGCTGCTGATCACGCTGGAAGCCTTCCTGATCAGCCAGACCAGCAAGGGCAAGCGCTGCCTGCTGATCGTCGACGAAGCGCAGAACCTGTCGCCGCGCGCGGTGGAAGAGCTGCGCATGCTGTCGAACTTCCAGTTCGGCAACCAGGCCCTGCTGCAGAGCTTCCTGATCGGCCAGCCGGAGTTCCGCGAGATCCTGCAGCGGCCCGAGATGGAGCAGTTCCGGCAGCGCGTGGCGGCCACCTGCCACATCGGGCCGCTCGACGCCGATGAAACCAAGAGTTATGTCGAGCACCGCCTCAAGTGCGCCGGCGCCACCGACAAGCCCAGCTTCGATTTGGCTGCCTTCGAAGGCATCTACCAGGCCAGCGGCGGCATTCCGCGCCGCATCAACTCGGTCTGCGACCGCCTGCTGCTGCTGGGCTACCTGAGCAACCGCACGCATCTCACGGCCGAGGACGTGGCCGAGGTCGCCAAGGAGTTTGCGCAGGAAGCGCAGGTGCCGACGCGACCGGCGGCCGCGGCCGTGGCCGCGGCCGAGCCGGCCGCCGATGGCGCCGCCGAGCTCGACGTCGACCTCTCCAAGCTCAAGCTCGACGTGCATGAAGCCGAGGTCATGAACCGCCAGCTCGCCTCGCTGACGGCCGACCAGCGCGCCGACCAGATGCAACGGCTGGAACGCAGCCTGCTGCGCCTGGAGCGCATCAACGTCCAGACGCTGGCCATGCTGCAGAAGCTGGTCAACGCCGCCAAACGATCGTCGGAAGACGGCAGCAGCCCGTGAACGCACCCCTTCAGAACCCCGCCCCAGGGCCCGTGATGTGCGTCGTCGGCGCGCGGCCCAACTTCATGAAGATCGCGCCCATCCTGCGCGCCTTCGCCGAACACCGGCCGCCGATTCCGGCCTTCCTGGTCCACACCGGGCAGCACTACGACGCCAGCATGAGCGACAAGCTGTTCGAGGACCTGGCGCTGCCGCGGCCCGACCTCAACTTGGAGGTCGGCTCGGGCTCGCACGCGGTGCAGACGGCCGAGGTGATGAAGCGCTTCGAGCCGGCGCTGGACGAGCACAAGCCCTCGTGCGTGCTGGTGGTGGGCGACGTCAACTCCACGCTCGCCTGCTCGCTGGTGGCGGTCAAGAAGGGCGTGCCCGTGGTCCATGTGGAAGCCGGCCTGCGCAGCGGCGACCGCCGCATGCCCGAGGAGATCAACCGCGTCCTCACCGACCAGATCTCCGACCGGCTCTACACCACCGAGCGCAGCGCGCTGGCCAACCTGCAGCGCGAAGGCGTCGCTGCCGATCGCGTGTGCTTCACCGGCAACGTGATGATCGACTCGCTGCATGCCTCGCGTCCGCGCGCGCGCAGCGCCGCCGACACGCTGCGCGCGCACGGGCACGACGCCGGCGTGCTGAGCGGCGCCGCCGGCTACGGCGTGGTCACGCTGCACCGGCCGTCCAACGTCGACCATCCCGAGGTGCTGCGCGCGCTGCTGGAAACGCTGCGCACCGTCTCGCAACGGCTGCCGCTGGTCTTTGCGCTGCACCCGCGCACGCGCGGCAACATCGACCGCTTCGGCCTGGCCGAACTGATCGACCCGGCGCGCATGATCCTGCTGCCGCCGCAGGGCTACCTGGAGATGCTGGGCCTGATGGGCGGCGCCGCGCTGGTGCTGACCGACTCCGGCGGCCTGCAGGAAGAGACCACGGCGCTCGGCGTGCCCTGCCTGACGCTGCGCGAGAACACCGAGCGTCCGATCACCGTCGAGCAAGGCACCAACACCATGGTCGGGCGCGACCGCGCGGCGATCCTGGCCGGCGTCGACGACATCCTGGCCGGCCGCGGCAAGCGCGGCCGCGTGCCCGAATACTGGGACGGCCATGCCGCCGAACGCATCGCGGCCGACTTGTGGCCATGGCTGTCGGCGCCGCCGACCGAACGCTGAGGGAGACGACGACGTGCTGGCGCCCGCCATCAGCAATGCGCTGACCATCGACGTGGAGGATTACTTCCAGGTCTCGGCCTTCGCGCCCTACATCGAGCGCAGCGACTGGGAGCGGCGCGAATGCCGCGTCGAAGCCAACGTGCAGCGCATCCTGGCCCTGCTGGCCGAGCGGCAGACGCGCGCCACCTTCTTCACGCTGGGCTGGGTGGCCGAGCGCTACCCCAAGCTGGTGCGCGACATCGTCGCCGGCGGCCACGAACTCGCCAGCCATGGCTACGGCCACCAGCGCGCCAGCGACCTGGACCGCGCCGCCTTCCGCGAAGACGTGCTGCGCGCCAAGCGTGTGCTCGAAGACGTGGGCGGCGTCGCCGTCAAGGGCTACCGCGCGCCGAGCTTCTCGATCGGCAAGGACAACCTCTGGGCGCTGAGCACGCTGCTGGAGACCGGCCACCACTACAGCTCCAGCATCTACCCGATCGCGCACGACCACTACGGCATGCCCGATGCGCCGCGCTTCATGCACCGCACCGAGCAGGGCTTGCTGGAGATCCCGGTGACCACGCTGCGCCTGTTCAACCGCAACCTGCCGTCCAGCGGCGGTGGCTACTTCCGGCTGCTGCCCTATGGCGTCTCGAAGTGGATGATCGCGCGTGTCAACCGGCTCGAAGGCGAGAGCGCGATCTTCTACTTCCACCCCTGGGAGATCGACGCCGGCCAGCCGCGTATCGCCGGCATCGACGCCAAGACGCGCTTCCGGCATTACGTCAACATCGACCGCAACGAGCGCAAGCTCCGCCGCCTGCTCGACGATTTCCGTTGGGGCCGGATGGATGACATTTTTCTCGGCCGTCAGCCGGTGCCGTCGCCACCGGTGCTGGCAAATGCGGTGTGATAGCAAGCTGTGCCGAACTCCACCGTTTCCATCAGCCGGCTCGACCCCCAGGATGCCCGCGCCAACGCGGCCTGGGACGCCTACGTCCTCGGTGCGCCGGCCGCCACCTTCTTCCATCGTGCCGGCTGGCAGCGCGTGCTGGGTCAGGTTTTCCGGCATGACACGCACTTCCTGAAGGCCGAGCGCGAGGGCCGCATCATCGGCGTGCTGCCGCTGGCCCACGTCAAGAGCTTCCTGTTCGGCAGTGCGCTGACCAGCCTGCCCTTTGCCGTCTACGGCGGCGTGGTGGCCGAAGACGAGGCCGCGGCCGCGGCGCTGGAAGCCGAGAGCCAAGGCCTGGCGCAGCGCCTGGGCGTGCAGCACCTGGAGATGCGCAACGTCGAGCCGCGCCACGCGGACTGGCCCAAGCAGGACCTCTACGTCACCTTCCGCAAGGAGATCCTGCCCGACGAGGAAGCCAACATGCTGGCCATCCCGCGCAAGCAGCGCGCGATGGTCCGCAAAGGCATCAAGAACGGGCTGCAAAGCCAGCTCGACGACGGCGTCGATCGGTTCTTCGCGCTCTATGCCGACAACGTGCACCGCCACGGCACGCCGGCCATGCCCGAGCGCTACTTCCGCGCGCTGCGGCAGGAGTTCGGCCGTGACTGCGAGGTGCTCACCGTCAGCGCGCCCGACGGCCGGCTGCTGTCCAGCGTGATGAGCTTTTATTTCCGCGACGAGGTGCTGCCCTATTACGCCGGCGACGACGAAGCCGCGCGCGATCTGGCGGCCAACGACTTCAAGTACTGGGAACTGATGCGCCGCTCCTGCGCACGCGGCCTCAAGGTCTTCGACTACGGGCGCAGCAAGCAGGGCACCGGTTCGTTCTCGTTCAAGAAGAACTGGGGCTTCGAGCCCAAGCCGCTGCACTACGAGTACTGCCTCTACAAGCGCGACTCGGTGCCCCAGAACAATCCCAACAACGCCAAGTTCAAACTGCTGATCGAGACCTGGCGCCGCATGCCCATCGGCATGGCCAACTGGCTGGGACCACACATCGTGCGCAGCCTGGGGTGACGTTCATCATGGCTGCACTGACCGCTCCGATCCATGCCATTCCCGGCGCGCTGCGCCGGCCGCTGCTGCTACTGGCCGCGCTGCTGCTGGGCCTGTTGCTGGTGTACCGCGACACCTTGGTCGGCATGGTGGGCATCTGGTCGCGCTCCGACACCTTCGCCCACGGCTTCCTGGTGCCGCCGATCTCGCTGTGGCTGATCTGGCGCGGCCGCGACCGGCTGCTGCCGCTGCAGCCCTGGCCCAGCCTGCCCTGGCTGCTGCCGATGGGGCTCGCCGCGCTGGCCTGGTTGCTGGGCGACCTGGTGGGCGTCAACGGGCTGACGCAGTTCGCGCTGGTGGCGATGCTGGTGCTGGCCGTGCCGCTGAGTCTGGGTTGGCCGATGACGCGGGTCATGCTGTTCCCGCTGCTGTTCCTGTTCTTCTGCGTGCCGGTGGGCGAGTTCCTGCTGCCGCTGCTGATGGAGCGCACGGCCGACTTCACGGTGGCCGCGCTGCGGCTGTCGGGCGTTCCGGTGTTTCGCGAAGGCCTGCAGTTCGTGATTCCCAGCGGCAACTGGTCGGTGGTGGAGGCCTGTTCCGGCGTGCGCTACCTGATCGCGTCGCTGATGGTGGGCTCGCTGTTCGCCTACCTCAACTACCAGTCGCTGTGGAAACGCCTGGTCTTCGTCGGCGTGTCCATCGTCGTGCCCATCGTGGCCAACTGGATCCGCGCCTACATGATCGTCATGTTGGGCCATCTGTCCAACAACCGCATCGCCACCGGCGTCGACCATCTCGTCTACGGCTGGGTGTTCTTCGGCATCGTGATCATGATCATGTTCATGATCGGCGCCCGCTGGGCGGATCCCGACCGGCCGCGGCCCGCCGCGGCGGCGCCCGTTGCTGCGCCCGTGGGCGCTGCCGGCCACGCCGCCGCCACGCGCCAGGTGGTTGCGCTGGGCCTGGCCTTGCTGTTGGCGGCGCTGCCGCACGCGGCGGTCCACGCCATGCGCAGCCAGGTGGCCCAGGCGCCGGTGACGCTGACATCGCCGCTGGCCCCGGGGCAGGCAGGCTGGGTGGCCACGACCGAGACGCCCGACTGGCAGCCCGTCTTCAACGGCACGGCCGCGCAAAGCCACGTGCTCTATCGCCGCGGCGATCAGGTGGTGGGCGTCTACGTCGGCTACTACCGCAACCAGGATCGCGACCGCAAGCTCGTCAGCTCGGTCAACGTGCTGGTGCCGTCGAACCACGCCATCTGGAACGCCATCGGCCACTCGGAGCAGCAACTTCGCATCGGCGATGCCGAGGTCGGCTGGCGCAGCACCCATTTGCTGGGCAGGACCGGCGGCGGCGTGACCGCGCCGCGCCGGCAGCGCAGCGTGTGGCAGACGTATTGGGTCGACGACCGCTTTGCGCCGGGCGACATGCAGGCCAAGCTGCTGGGCCTGACGGGGCTGCTGTCGGGCCACGGCGACGACGGCGCCGTGATCATCCTGCACACCGATCTGGCGCCCGACGACGGCGGCGACCGGCTGCTGGCCGAGTTCGCGCAGGCTCATCTGGGCCCCTTGCGCGACGCGCTGCGCCACGTGCGCGCGGCCCGCTAGAACCCCCGCTTGCTTCCTTGTCCTTCCAGTCAATGTCCATGAACACACTTGCAGTCATCGGCCTGGGTTACGTCGGCCTGCCGCTGGTCGTCGAATTCGGCAAGCACATCCGCACCATCGGCTTCGACATCGCCCGCCACAAGGTCGACGCCTGCCAGCGCGGCACCGATCCCTCGCGCGAGCTGGACGATGCGCAGATGGCCGAGGCCCGGCATGCGATCTACACCGACGACCCGGCGCTGCTGGCCGAGGCCGACATGATCATCGTCGCCGTGCCGACGCCGGTGGACGAGGCCCACATCCCCGACTTTAAGCCGCTGATCGGCGCCTCCACCAGCGTCGGACGCCACATGAAGAAGGGCGTCACCGTGGTCTACGAGTCCACCGTCTACCCGGGCGCGACCGAGGAGGTCTGCATCCCGGTGCTGGAGAAGGAGTCGGGCCTGAAGTGGAAGCAGGACTTCTTCGTCGGCTACAGCCCCGAGCGCATCAACCCGGGCGACAAGGAACACACGCTGACCAAGATCCTGAAGATCGTCTCCGGCGACAGTCCGGCCACGCTGGACAAGGTGGCCAAGCTGTACGAGAAGATCATCGTGCCCGGCGTGCACCGCGCCAGCAGCATCAAGGCCGCCGAGGCCGCCAAGGTGATCGAGAACACGCAGCGCGACCTCAACATCGCGCTGATGAACGAGCTGGCGATCATCTTCGACAAGATCGGCATCGACACCAGCGAGGTGCTGGAAGCCGCCGGCACCAAGTGGAACTTCCTCAAGTTCAAGCCCGGCCTGGTGGGCGGCCACTGCATCGGCGTCGACCCCTACTACCTGACGCACAAGGCCGACATGCTGGGCTACCACCCGCAGGTGATCCTGGCGGGCCGGCGCATCAACGACAACATGGGCAAGTTCATCGCCGAGCAGACCATCAAGCACATGATCGCCTGCGGCAGCTACATCAAGGGTGCCAAGGTCAACGTGCTGGGCCTGACCTTCAAAGAGAACTGCGGCGACCTGCGCAACAGCAAGGTCATCGACATCATCAACGAGTTGAAGAGTTATGGCGTCGAGATCTTCGTCACCGACCCGCAGGCCGAGAGCGACGAGGCGATGCACGAATACGGCGTGCACCTGACGGCCTGGGACCAGATGCCGCGCGCCGATGCCATCGTGGCCGCGGTGGCGCACCGCGAGTTCGGGGCGCTGTCGATGGAAGACCTGGGCAGGAAGCTGGTCAAGGGCGGCGCCTTCATCGACGTCAAGGCCGGCTTCGACCAGCAGGCGCTGGGAGCCGCCGGCTACCGCGTGTGGCGGCTCTGACCCGACGGAGCCGACGGTGACCAACGGGGCGGCCAAGCCCCTGGTCGCGCACGTGGTCTACCGCTTCGACGTCGGCGGCCTGGAGAACGGCGTCGTCAACCTGATCAACCGCATGACCGACTGGCGGCATGTGGTGATCGCGTTGACGCAAGCCGTGCCGGCGTTCTGCGAGCGCGTGCAAAACCCCGAAGCCCGTTTCGTCTCGCTGCACAAGCCGCCGGGCCACGGCGCCAAGCTCTACCCGGCGATGCTGGCGCAACTGCGGCAATGGCGGCCGCAGGTGGTGCACACGCGCAACCTGGCAGCGTTGGAGATGCAGCCGGCGGCCTGGTGGGCCGGCGTGCCGCTGCGCGTGCATGGCGAGCACGGGCGCGATGCGCACGACGTCGACGGCACGATGCGCCGCTACCAGTGGCTGCGACGGGCGCACCGCCCGTTCGTGCACCACTGGGTGGCGCTGTCGCGCGACCTCGCGGCCTACCTGGAGCAGGCCGCCGGCGTGCCGCCGCGGCGCATCAGCCAGATCTACAACGGCGTCGACGCCGAGCGCTTCGCGCCGGCGCCGGCGCGGCAGCCGATCGACGGCAGCCCTTTCAACGACCCGGGCCTGTGCCTGGTGGGCACCGTTGGCCGCATGCAGACGGTGAAGGCGCAGCCGTTGCTGGTGCAGGCCTTCGTTCGCGTGCTGGAGCAGCAGCCGGCGCTGCGCGAGCGCCTGCGCCTGGTGCTGGTGGGCGACGGCCCGCTGCGCGCCGAATGCGAGGCCTTGCTCGATGCGGCGCAGTTGCGGCCGCTGGCCTGGCTGGCCGGCGAGCGCAGCGATGTGCCGGCGGTGATGCGGGGCTTGGATCTCTTTGCGCTGCCCTCGCTGGCCGAAGGCATTTCCAACACGGTGCTGGAGGCCATGGCCAGCGGACTGCCGGTCGTTGCCACCGCGGTCGGCGGCAACGCCGACCTGGTGACCGATGGCCTGAGCGGCAGCATCGTGCCGCCCGGCGACGTCGATGCGCTGGCCGCGGCGCTGCTGCGCTGGGCGGCGGACCCGGTGCTGCGCCGCAAGGCCGGGCGTCACGGCCGCGCGGCGGTCGAGCAACGCTTCAGCCTGCCGGCGATGGTGGACGCCTATCGCCGTGTCTACCAACGCTAGCCGTGTGCCGGAAGTCATGCTGCTTCGCGCCTTGTTCGGCAGCGGCCCGCGCCGGCGCCTGGGGCTGAACTAGGATCCCACAGGTTCGCGGGCCGCGGCGTGTGCAGCGTGCGACCGCCGACCACGATTCCCTCGGAGCAACCACCACCATGTGCGGCATCACCGGCCTCTTCGACACCCGAGGCAAGCGCCCCGTCGACGACGGCATCCTGCGCCGCATGAACGCCTCGCAGGCCCACCGCGGCCCCGATGAAGGCAGCCTGCACATCGAGCCCGGCGTCGGCTTCGGCCACCGGCGGCTGTCCATCATCGACGTGTCCACGGGACAGCAGCCGCTGTTCAACGAGGACGGCTCGGTGGTCATCGTCTTCAACGGCGAGATCTACAACTACCAGGACCTGATCCCCGAGTTGCAGGCCTTGGGCTACGTCTTCCGCACCAAGAGCGACACCGAGTGCATCGTGCACGCCTGGGAAGCCTGGGGCGAGGACTGCGTGCAACACCTGCGCGGCATGTTCGCCTTCGTGATCTGGGACCGCAACCGGCAAAGCCTGTTCATGGCTCGCGATCGCCTGGGCGTCAAGCCGCTGTATTACGCGCTGCTCGACGACGGCACGCTGCTGTTCGGGTCCGAACTGAAATCGCTGCTGGCGCATGGCGGTCTCAAGCGCGACCTGGACCCGCTGGCGGTCGAGGAGTATTTCGCACTCGGCTACGTGGCCGAGCCGCGCACCGTGTTCAAGCAGGCGCACAAGCTCTCGCCGGGTCACAGCCTGATGGTCCGCCATGGCCAGCCGCTGCCCGAGCCGCGCGAGTTCTGGGACGTGCGCTTCACGCTGGACAACCGCATCGGCGCCGCTGATGCACAGGCCGAACTGGTGGAGCGCCTGCGCGAATCGGTGCGGCTGCGCATGATCGCCGAGGTGCCGCTGGGTGCGTTCTTGTCCGGTGGCGTCGACTCCAGTGCCGTGGTGGCGATGATGGCCGGCCTCGGCAACGGCGTGCCGGTCAACACCTGTTCGATCGGTTTCGACGATCCGGCCTTCAACGAAAGTGCCTTTGCGCAGATGGTGGCCGATCGCTATCGCACCAACCACCGCGTGGAGACGGTCAAGAGCGACGACTTCGACCTCATCGACACGCTGGCGCGGCTGTACGACGAGCCCTATGCCGACAGCTCGGCGATCCCCACCTACCGCGTCTGCCAGCTGGCGCGCAAGCACGTCACGGTGGCGCTGTCGGGCGACGGCGGCGACGAGATGATGGGCGGCTACCGCCGCTACCGCCTGCACCTGATGGAAGAGCGCATGCGCGCGGCGCTGCCGCAAGGCCTGCGCCGGCCGCTGTTCGGGCTTCTGGGCCGCGTCTACCCCAAGGCTGACTGGGCACCGCGCATGTTCCGCGCCAAGACCACTTTTGAAGGCATGGCGCGCAGCGCGGTCGAGGCCTACTTTCATTCGGTGTCGATCCTGCGTGGGCCGATGCGCGAGCAGTTGTTCAGCGACCGCCTGAAGGGCGAACTGGCCGGCTACGACGCGATGGCGGTCTTCGACCGCCACGCCGCGCGCGCCGGCACCGAAGACGCGCTGGCGCTGGTCCAGTACCTGGACATCAAGACCTACCTCGTCGGCGACATCAACACCAAGGTCGACCGGGCCAGCATGGCACACAGCCTGGAGGTGCGCGAACCGCTGATGGATCACAAACTGGTCGAATGGCTGGCCACGCTGCCCTCGTCGCTGAAGATCCAGGGCAACGAAGGCAAGCACCTGTTCAAGAAGGCGATGGAGCCGCACCTGCCGGCCGACGTGCTGTACCGGCCGAAGATGGGCTTCTCGGTACCGCTGGCGCGCTGGTTCCGCGGTCCCCTGCGGGAACGCGTACGCGAGGCCGTGCTGGGCCCGCGGCTTGAAATGACCGGCTGGTTCAACCGCAACTACCTGCAGCACCTGGTGGACGCCCACCAGTCCGGGTCCCGCGACTACAGCGCGCCGCTGTGGACGCTGCTGATGTTCGAAGCCTTCCTGCGCCAGGTGGTGGACGCATCGGTTCGCCCTGTCAGTGCGTCCGACGGCAACGGTCACCGCAGCGCGCAGGCCGCAACGGCCGCCTAACCGCGGCGAGGAACAACCAACGTGACAACTCTCATCCGCGCCCGCGCGCCACTGCGCCTGGGGTTGGCCGGTGGTGGCACCGACGTCTCCCCGTACTGCGACGAGTATGGCGGCTACGTGCTCAATGCCACCCTCGACAAGTACGCCTATGCCATTGTCGAGACGCTGCCCGAATCGGCAGGACTCGAATTCGTGTCCAGCGACCGCGGCAGCCGTTGGGCCGCGCCGTTGACGGCCACCGTGCCGGCCGATGGCAGCGAGGCGCTGCACAAGGGCGTCTACAACCGTATCGTGCGTGAGTTCAACGGCGGCGAGCCGATCGCGCTGCGCCTCACCACCTTCTGCGAAGCGCCCGCCGGCTCCGGCCTGGGTTCGTCGTCGACACTGGTGGTGGCGATGATCAAGGCCTTCCAGGAATTGCTGCGACTGCCGCTGGGCGAATACGACATCGCCAGGCTGGCCTTCGACATCGAGCGCAATGAACTCGGCCTGAGCGGCGGGCAGCAGGACCAGTATGCAGCCACCTTCGGCGGCTTCAACTTCATGGAGTTCTACGACGCCGGCCGCGTGGTGGTGAACCCATTGCGCGTGAAGAACTGGATCATCTCCGAGCTCGAAAGCTCGCTGGTGTTGTACTTCACCGGGGTCTCGCGCCAGTCGGCGCACATCATCGACGAGCAGAAGCGCAACGTCGCCTCACGCAACGAAGCCGCGATCGGGGCCATGCACGATGTCAAGCGCGAAGCGGTGGCCATGAAAGAGGCGGTGCTCAAGGGTGACTTCGATGCCCTGGCCGAATCGCTGCGGCAGTCATGGGCAAGCAAGAAGCGCATGGCTGACAGCATCAGCAACTCAGAGATCGACGGGACGCTCGAGCGCGCACAGCAGGCCGGCGCGCGGGCGGCCAAAGTCTCGGGTGCAGGCGGCGGTGGCTTCGTGATGCTGCTCGTCGACCCGGTGCGGCGCATGGACGTGATCCGTGCGCTGCAGGGCTGCGGCGGCGAGATCCTGAGCTGCCAATTCACCAAGCACGGTACACAAGGATGGACGATCCGATGAAGGCCTTCATTGCAGAACAGCTCGCCGCCAGCCGCCAGGTTGTTCAAGCCATGGCGGATGACGCCGCGCTGTCGCAGGTGGTGCAGACCGCCGCGGACGCATGCGTCGCCGCCCTCAAGCGGGGCAACAAGATCCTGTTTGCAGGCAACGGCGGCAGCGCGGCTGATTCCCAGCACTTGGCCGGTGAACTCGTCAGCCGCTTCGCCTATGACAGGCCCGGGCTGCCGGCCTTTGCGCTGACGACGGACACGTCGGTGTTGACCGCGATCGGCAACGACTATGGCTATGAGCGCCTCTTTGCTCGCCAGGTCCAGGCCGTCGGCCAGAAGGGTGACGTGCTGGTCGCGTTCTCGACGTCGGGCAAGTCGCCGAACATCCTGGCCGCGCTGCGCGAGGCCAGGGCGACCGGCATCTACACGATCGGCATGACAGGCAATCGAGGCGACGCGATGGCGGCGGACTGTGACTGCCTGGTTCGCGTGCCGTCGTCGGAAACACCGAAGATCCAGGAAGGTCACATCATGCTCGGCCACATTCTGTGCGGCCTGATCGAGGTGGCCTGCTTCCCGCGCGCGTAGTGCAGGCCATTCTGTTGGCCGGCGGCCTCGGCACCAGGCTGCGCAGCGTTGTAGCCGATCGGCCCAAGGTCATGGCCGAGGTGGCCGGAAAGCCGTTTCTGGAGCACTTGCTGTTGCGCCTGTCGGCGCAAGGCGTTGAACGTGCTGTGCTTGCCGTGGGGTATCTGCGCGAGCAGATCATGTCCCACTTCGGCGGGCGCTTTGCCGGCATGGAGATCGTCTACTCGGTCGAGGAGACGCCGCTCGGTACCGGTGGCGCGATCCGGCAGGCGCTGGCCCAAGCCGGCGATGCCCCCAGCTTCGTGCTCAACGCCGACACCTGGCTGGAGTTCGACATGCGTGCCATGCTGGATGCTCAGCGGGCAGGGCAAGCGCCGCTCGCAATGGCCGTGCGGCGGGTGGACGAGGTCGGCCGTTTCGGATCGCTGGACGTTCACGACGGCCATGTCGTCGGCTTCTTCGAGAAGGGGCGGCAGGGGCCGGGCCAGATCAACGCCGGCGTCTATCTGCTGCAGGCCGATGCGTTCCGAGGGCTGGATCTGCCGGCGCGCTTCTCGTTCGAAGCGGACTACCTGATGCCGCACGTCGCGCGCCTGCGGCCGCTGGCCTTCCCGGTCAGTGGTGACTTCATCGACATCGGCTTGCCGGAAGACTACCGCCGAGCCCAGCAGTTGTTCGCTGACCGTGCTTGACTCGCCCTGCCCGCGCAGCATCCCGGGACGGGCGGCTGCTCCACCGACGCCGGGCGCAGGCGCGCTGTTTCTCGACCGCGACGGTGTCATCAATTTCGATTCGGGCTATACGCACCGGGCTGAAGAGTTCCACTTCATCCCGGGCATCTTCGCGCTCGGGCGCGAGGCCTGCCGACGGGGCCTGCGCGTGGTGGTGATCACCAACCAGGCAGGCATCGGGCGTGGGCGCTATGACGAGTCGGCTTTTGCAAGCTTGACGAACTGGATGCTCGATCGTTTTCTCGCCGAAGGTGTCGCCATCGATCGGGTCTATTACTGCCCCCATCATCCAGAGGCGGCCATCCCCGGGCACCGACTGGCCTGTCCCTGTCGCAAGCCTGCACCGGGCATGTTGATGGCCGCCGCGCGCGAGCTCGGGATCGACCTGTCGGCGAGCATGCTGGTCGGCGACAAGGCGGGCGATATCGAAGCCGGCGCGGCTGCCGGGGTCGGCCAGCTGGTGCTGTTGGGCGACGACGCCCTGCCTTCCGGAGTCCGCGGCGTGCTGCGTGGCGGCGATCTGGCTGATGTCCAGCAACGCTTGTTCGGGGCCTGATCATGGAAGACCTGCTGTTTCTCGCGCAACGCTGCCCCTATCCGCCGAACAAGGGCGACAAGATCACGACCTGGAACATCCTGAAGCACCTGGGTGCGCACTATCGGATTCACCTGGGGACGTTCGTCGATGATCCGGACGACTGGAAGCACGAAGCCGTTCTCAAGGACAGCTTCGCTTCCGTGATGCTGCGCCCCATCGGGCGCCGGGCCGGGCTGACGCGCGCCGCATCCAGCCTGCTGTCCGGGGCGCCGCTGAGTGTGGCGTACTACCGCGATGCCGCCATGCAGCGCTGGGTCGATGATCGCCTCCGTGCGGGCATCCGACGCGTCTTCGTCTATTCATCGGCGATGGCGCGCTTCGTGCTCAACGCCTCCGGCTGCCAGCGTGCCATGCACTTCGCGGACATCGATTCCGACAAGTGGCGCCAATATGCCGGCGCTTCGCGCTGGCCCATGTCCTTGGTCTATGCGCGGGAAGCGGACACGCTGCTGGCCTGGGAGCGCCGCATCGCCGCCAGCTTCGACCGCAGCTTCTTCATCTCCGCTGCCGAGGCGGGCGATTTCCACCGCATGGCGCCGGAGTCGGCGGCCAGGGTCGGGGTGCTCTCAAACGGCGTGGATGGCGACTACTTCGCGCCGCGTCCCGACTACCCCAATCCTTATCCCGACAGCGTGCCGCGCGTGGTGTTCACGGGGGCGATGGACTACCGCCCGAACATCGACGCCGCGACTTGGTTCGCGCAAGCGGTCTTGCCGCGTCTGCAGCAGGCATTCGGACCCGTCCACTTTTGTATCGTCGGCAGCCGACCCTCTGCCGAGGTTCAGGCGCTGGCCGCGGACCCGCACGTGCAGGTGACCGGCCGGGTCGATGATGTTCGCCCTTACGTGGCCCATGCCGGTGTCGTCGTCGCGCCGCTGCGCATCGCCAGAGGCATTCAGAACAAGGTGCTCGAAGGCATGGCGATGGCCAAGACCGTGGTCTGCACGCCGCAAGGATTGGAAGGCATCGACGCCGAACATGGGCGCAGTCTGTTGGTGGCAGCTGATGCTGACGAGTTTGCTGCCGTCTGCGCACAGGTTCTTCGCGGCCACATCGACCTGGGTCAGGCGGCGCGGGCTTGCATGCTCGCCCGCTATGACTGGGGCGCCGCGCTGTCGGTGCTGGACAGCTTGTTCGATGGCGTCGAGCAGACCGACCAACCCGTGCCCCCGGCGGTCGCAACGGCTGCTTGCCGCGACCACGCCACGTCCCAAGGCATCGGGAGCCGAACGTCATGAGCCGGCTGCGCATCCTGCACATCCTCGACCACTCGCTGCCGCTGCATTCCGGCTACACGTTTCGCAGTGCCAGCATCCTGCGCGAGCAGCGCAAGCTGGGCTGGGAAACGTTTCACCTGACCAGCACCAAGCAACTTGGAGGCCACGGACTGGAGGAAGAAGCGGACGGCTTGCACTTCTTTCGAACGCCCCGCTCCGGCGGGCTGCTGGACCGTCTGCCAGTGCTCAATCAATGGGCCGTGGCACGCGACACGGCGAAGCGCTTGGACGAGTTGGTGCGCAAGCTCAAGCCCGACCTTCTGCATGCGCATTCACCGGTGCTCAACGCCATGGCGGCGCTGCGCGTCGGCCGTCGGCGCGGCATCCCGGTCGTCTATGAAGTGCGAGGCTTCTGGGAGGATGCCGCGGTGGATCACGGTACCCAGCGAGAGGGTGACCTGCGATATCGGCTGAGCCGAGCGCTGGAAACCCGCGCCGTGCGCAGGGCCGATCAGGTGGCCACCATTTGCGAAGGGCTGCGCCGGGAACTGGCAGGTCGCGGCATTGACGAACGCAAGATGACGATCGTGCCCAACGCCGTTGACGTGCAGCGGTTCCAATGGCGCCGGCCGGCCGATCCTGCGCTCAGGCAGCGTCTGGGCCTGGCGGGCGCCCGGGTGATCGGCTTCATCGGTTCGTTCTACGCTTACGAGGGGCTCGATCTGCTGATTGCAGCCATGCCCGAGATCATGGCTGCAACGCCGGACGTCAAGCTGCTGCTGGTGGGTGGCGGGCCGAAAGAGTCGGAACTCAAGCAGCAGACCGAACGGATGGGGCTGCAACAGCACGTGGTGTTCACCGGACGGGTACCGCATGACGAGGTCGACCGCTACTATGACCTCGTCGACCTGCTGGCCTACCCGCGCCATCCGATGCGGCTGACCGAACTGGTGACGCCGCTCAAGCCGCTGGAGGCCATGGCGCAAGGGCACTTGCTGATCGCGTCGGATGTGGGCGGCCACCGCGAACTCATACGAGATGGCGAGAACGGTGTGTTGTTCAAGGCAGGCAGCGCCGCGGATCTGGCCGCCAAGGCCGTCTCGTCGCTCGCCTTGCCGGATGGCGGTCGCGTCTACCGGGAGGCGGGACGCGCCTATGTCGAGCGGGAGCGGAACTGGACCGCCAGTGTTGCGCGCTACCGCGCTTGCTATGGTGCAGCCCTCGGGCGCGCGATTTGACCGGGCGCGGCGTGTGAGACGCGCCCAGACGTGATGCCTGCCTCGAATGGCCGCTGCTGCAGCCGTCGACAGGGCCGGTACCATTTCAGCTTTGCGACAAGGTACCTTCGAGTGCCACCAAGAGCGCCTGCAGCTTCTGATTGCGCACGTGAACCTGTCCGATTCCACTCCTCTCGCGACGACTGCCGCATGCCCTGGCGGGGCATCTGCTCCTGAGGCCGCTTCGTCAACATCGGCCGCGGTCTTGTTTCCTCGCCTGCGAGTGGCGCTGGTCGGGCCCGTGCCGCCGCCGACGGGCGGCATGGCCAACCAGACTCGCCAGATGGGCGAGTTGCTGACCCGGGCAGGCGTCGGCGTGACGATGGTGCCAACGACGCCGCCATATCGCCCGGCTTGGGTGGCGTCGTGGCCGGGTGTGCGAGCGGTGTTCCGGTTGGTCAGTTATGTAGCCGTTCTGTGGAGAACCACGGCGCGTGTCGACGTTCTTCACGTCATGGCGAACTCCGGCTGGTCGTGGCACCTGTTCGCGGCACCGGCCATCTGGGTGGCGGCGGCGCGTCGAGTGCCGGTGGTGGTGAATTACCGCGGTGGCGAGGCGGCCACCTTTCTGGCGCGATCACATGGGCTGGTTCGGTGGTCGATGCGTCGCGCCGCAACACTGATCGTGCCGTCAGGCTTTCTGCAGCAGATCTTCGACCGTCATGCGATGCCGGCCTCGGTGGTGCCCAACATCGTGGATCTGGACCGGTTCCGGCCGCAGGCGGACGGCGAAGCCATCGCCTTGCACGTCGTGGTCGCGCGCAACCTCGAGCCGATTTACGACAACGCCTCGGCGCTGCGGGCCTTGGCGTTGCTGCGCAAAGCCTTGCCGCAGGCGAGCATGACCGTCGCCGGCAGCGGGCCGGAGGCCGCGATGCTGCAGCGGCTGGCGCAGGAACTCGGCATCGCTGGCGCCGTACGCTTTGCCGGTCGCCTGGATCGTGACGAGATGGCGCAACTCTATCGAACGGCCGATGTGGTGCTCAACCCCAGCTTGGTCGACAACATGCCCAACTCCCTGCTGGAGGCGATGGCTTGCGGTGTGCCCGTCGTCAGCACCGATGTCGGTGGCGTGCCCTTCGTCGTCCAGCACGGCGAGACAGCGCTGCTGGTGCCTGCCGGCGACGCCGCAGCGATGGCCGCAGCGCTGCGGCGCATCCTGACCGAGCGTGCCCTGCGGCGGCAATTGAGCGCGGCTGGTTTGCGCGAAGTCCAGCGTTATGCCTGGGATCAGGTGGCGCCGCTGCTGGCTGGCGTCTATCGCAACGCGGCGGCCCGGCGGAAATGACGATGTACACCCGCCTGGTTTCGAACCTGCTGTTTCCCATCCACGAGCGGCTGAAACATCACGACAGCGTGGTTCGGCGCCGGGGATTGGAGCGCAGCCAATGGCTCGACCCCGTTGAGTTGCAGCGCTTGCAGACGCACAAGCTGCGCGACTTCCTGAACGATCTGCAGCAGCACGTGCCGTACTACCGGGAACTGTTCAGTGCGCATCGTTTCGATCCTGGCGCATTGCAATCGACTGCAGACCTGCAAAAGTTGCCGTTCCTCACCAAGGCCATCATCCGCAATCGTCTCGCCGACCTGCGGCACGACAACGCCGGCCCACTGGTGCGCCACAACACGGGAGGCTCGTCGGGCGAGCCGCTCATCTTCTACGTGGGCCTTGACCGCGTCAGCCACGACGTGGCGGCCAAGTGGCGCGCCACGCGCTGGTGGGGCGTGGACATCGGTGACCCGGAGATCGTCATCTGGGGATCGCCGATCGAACTGGGCGCGCAGGACCGCGTGCGCCAGTGGCGAGACCGCCTGCTGAGAACCGAGTTGCTGCCCGCATTCGAGATGTCCGACGCCAACCTCGATCGCTTCGTGGCCACCATCGCCGATCGCAGGCCCCGCATGTTGTTCGGCTACCCTTCCGCGCTGAGCCACATCGCACGCCATGCCGAGAGCAAGGGCCTGGCGATGGACAAGCTGGGCATCGAGGTGGCCTTCGTCACCAGCGAGCGGCTGTACGACGAACAGCGCGCGACGATCGCGCGCGTGTTCGGCTGCCGCGTTGCCAATGGCTACGGTGGCCGCGACGCTGGTTTCATCGCGCACGAATGCCCTGCGGGCGGCATGCACGTCACCGCGGAGGACATCGTGGTCGAGATCATCGGTGCCGATGATCGCCCCGTGCCTGCCGGGCAGCCCGGCGAAATCGTGATCACACACATGGCCACGCGCGGCTTCCCGTTCGTGCGCTACCGTACCGGGGACGTCGCCGCGATGGACACGCGGCGCTGCGAATGCGGGCGCGGGCTGCCCCTCATCCGCGAGATCCATGGGCGTACCACTGACTTCGTTGTATCGGCCGACGGTACGGTGATGCACGGCCTCGCGCTGGTCTACGTCGTACGCGATCTGCCCGGTGTCTCGTCGTTCAAGATCATTCAGGAGTCGCTGCAGCGAACGGTGGTTCAGTTGGTGGTCGATGGCAGCTTCCCGGCTGCTGCCGACAAGGAGATCGTGGCGGCCTTCAAGAAGCGACTCGGCGCTTCGGTTCAGATCGATGTCCAGTTCGTCGACAGCATTGCGGCCGAGCGGTCCGGGAAGTTCCGCTATGTCGTCAGCCGTGTGCAACAGGGTGCGCCGGCGGTGGCATGAGGGCAGGCCATGCTACGTGACTACGTGCTTTTGTTGATCGTCGGCGTTGCGGCATTGGCAGCGCTGCGGCGGCCGTGGATCGGTGTCATGTTGTGGACTTGGCTCAGCATCATGAACCCGCACCGCTATACCTATGGCATTGCCTACAGTGCCCCGCTGGCCATGATCGCCGCCGTGGCCACGGTGGTGGGTTTCGTATTGACACGCGACCAGCGGACCTCACCATTCCGCAGCAGTGCAATCGTTGTCTTCTTCCTGTTCATGTGTCTGATCACCTTGTCCTGGTTGCTGGGGCAGGATGTGGAGGGCGACTTCGAGCAGTGGAGCAAGGTGATGAAGATCGACATCATGGTGCTCGTCGGCATGATGCTGCTTCATACCAAGAAACACATGCTGGCCCTGCTGTGGGTGTCTGCGGGTTCGTTGATGCTGCTGGGCGCCAAGGGCGGCGTCTTCACGCTGCTGTTTGGAGGCAATGAGCGTGTCTGGGGGCCTCCCGGCAGTTTCATCGAAGACAACAACGAATTCGGCCTGGCGCTGATCATGGCGATTCCGCTGTTGCGGTTTCTGCAGATGCAACTGCGTTCGCGCATCGGGCGTTGGCTGATGACAGCGGGCATGCTGCTGTGTGGCGTGGCAGCCGTCGGCACGCAGTCGCGTGGTGCTCTGCTGGCAATCTCTGCCATGATTTTGGTCTTGTGGTGGCGCGGCAAGAATCGAATCGTCGCGGGCGCGCTCATCTTGGTCTCGGTGGTGGCTGTGCTCACGTTCATGCCCGACAAGTGGTACGACCGCATGAACACCATCGAGACCTATCAGCAGGATTCATCAGCGCAGGAGCGGCTGGCCGCTTGGTCGGCATCCTGGAACATCGCGCGCAACTACCCGCTGGGCGTCGGCTTCAACATCGTGAAGCAGGAACTGTTCGACAGGTTCTCTCACAACCCTGAGGCAGGGGCCCGTGCGGCGCACAGCATTTATTTCCAGGTTCTCGGCAATCACGGGTTCGGCGGCTTGTTCCTGTTTCTGCTGATCTGGCTGATCACCTATCGCCATGCCGGCTGGTTGCGAAAACGGGCGGCCAAGATACCCGAAGCGCGATGGTGCGCTGACCTCGGTGCGATGGCTCAGGTATCGCTGGTGGGCTACGCCGTGGGCGGCGCCTTTCTAAGCTTGGCGTATTTCGACCTGCCCTACAACATCATGATGGTGGTTGCGCTGGCGAGGGCGTGGGTCATGAGCGAGGCCTGGAAGCGCGAGCCCGCCCAGCCCGACCGCTGGTTCACGTTGCCGGGCCTGCTCGGGCCATCGCGCGCGCTGGGGTAGCCACCGAGATGCGTCCATTGCTCGACCTCGTATCGCCGTCCGGCGCCAACGGCCGACTCAGCGTACTCGTGCTGCACCGGGTACTGCCTGAACCAGAAGCGATGTTCACCGACACCATGCATGCGGCGCGCTTCGCCGAGCTGTGCCGTTGGGTGCGATCAATGTTCCAGGTGCTGCCGCTCGATGATGCCGTCAAACGGCTGAAGGCGGGCACCCTGTCGGCGCGTTCGTTGGCCATCACCTTCGACGACGGCTACGCCGACAACCTTCATGTCGCGACACCCATCCTGCAAGCCCATGGCCTGACGGCGACGGTGTTCGTCACCACCGGCATGCTCGCCGGCGGCTGCATGTGGAACGATGTCGTCATCGAATCGTTCCGTCGTACGACGGTGGCCGATGTTGATCTGCGCGACTTGCTGGATGGGGCGGCTGGCGGCCCTTTCAAGTTCGTCTTGCCCTCTGACCGGCGGCATGCCGCGGAGAGCGTCATCAATGCCATCAAGTACGTGGCGGTCGATCAGCGCATGGCGATGGTGGCGCAGGTTGCCGCTCGTACCCGCGTCGCGCCACCCGACGACCTGATGCTGCAGCCGTCCCAGGTGGTCGAGTTGCGGCGCGCTGGCATGCAGGTCGGTGCGCATACCGTGTCGCACCCGATTCTGACCCGTCTGTCGGCGGCGGAAGCCAGGCACGAAATCGGCCACAGCAAATCCGTCCTCGAGGATTTGCTCGGCGAACGCGTGGGTCTGTTCGCATATCCCAATGGCAAGCCCGGCGAGGACTATGACGACGCCTGTGTTGCGATGGTGCGCGAACTCGGTTTCGATGCCGCCGTGACCACGGTGCGCGGCGCAGCGATGCGCGCGACCGACCCTTACCAGATTCCGCGTTTCACGCCATGGGATCGGTCGCGGCTGCGTTTCGGCGCACGCATGGTTTCCACGCTGTGGGCCTCGCGCAGGGGCCTGTCCGAGACCACGCCAGCGGGGTATTGACGGCCCTCAGGGCGGCTGTGCCGAGCCCCAGCGTCGGTTTGCAAGCAAATGCATCGTGACCGACCGATTCGCTGGATTCACACCACCATCTGCGGGGGGCGCGGCGATTGACAAGCGGATCTGAGCGATCTACCGTCCAGACCGCTGGCGAAGAGGTGACCCAGGGCTGTTAAGGCTCACCTCCACAGGGTGTGAATGCGTGTTGCTGTCTGGCATGTTGGCCCTCGTGACCGTTGCAGCTCTGATCCAGAGCGTCATCTCTTTTGATGAGCTTTGATGTCGTTGTCCGCGCGGCGTTCGGATCGCAGGCGACGAGCACCATAAAAGTAAAAGGGTGGGTATGGACGAGCCTGAACTCCAGGGGGGACAACGTTGCAGGCGCCTTGTGTCTGGCGCGCGCAGTCTGTTCCGGAGCTTCGCCGCCACCGCCTTGATGCTGTTGACGCCGATGTGGGTGGCGGCAGGGTCATACCAGTTGTCACTCGATTCGGAGTTGGGCAAGCGACTGTCCAACATGCCTGAAAACAGCTGGGTCAAGCTGAGCGCAAATCAGTTTCAGGACGCTTGGACGCCGCTGGATCAACGGCCGAAGCCGGCGAATGTGCCGTCGGTCGGCGGGCCTTGGGCGGTCATCAACGCGTGGAGCTCGATGGCCTGGGACAGCAATCGCGGCTCCCTCATCTTCTGGGGCGGTGGGCATGCGAATTACCCCGGTAATGAGGTGTACCGCTGGAATGGGAACACGTTGCTGTGGGAGCGCGCGTCCTTGCCCTCGGATGTCGTGCGCAACACTCAATCGGTCTTTACAACGCTGTACGAGGCGGTCGACGGTCCGTTTGCGGCGCCGATCTCGGCACACACCTATGACAATTCGGAGTTTCTGCCACTCAGCGATCGCTTCGTGACCTTCGGCGGAGCCGCATTCAATACCGGCCACTTTTTTGAGCTGGGAACGGGCGAGCGAACCGGACCTTATTTCTGGGACCCTTCGCGTGCATCGCCGAACGCCGTGGGGGGCACACTGGGCTCGCAGGTCAAGCCGGACATCTACACGACGGTGACCGCTGGCAACATGTGGCAGAACCGGAACAACCTCCAACCGGCATACCCCGGTGAACTGAAGCCTGGCAACGGCGGTACGGAGTGGATCGATGGCACCAGCGCCTACGCCGAGGAGGGTGGCAAGGACGTCTTGTACATCGCGGTGTCGTCGCAGTTGTTCCGATATACCGTGAACGATCTGTCGGATCCGACGAAGGACACCTATCAACTGCTCGGCCGCTACATTGTTTATCCCTTCACCGGGCAGGGTGCGGGCGCATTCGATCCGTATCGGCAGCTCTACCTCAGAACGGCTGGTGTTCAGTTCACCTACTGGACGTTGGACAACCCAGGGCTGTCTAACCAGAACGTCATCTTCACGCCGACAGACACTTCGGGTGCGTTTCCGTTCTCCAACCTGCGCATGTTGGGCATGGACTTCGACCCCATCAGAAAGTCATTCGTGCTGTGGGGTGGCAACCGGGACGTGTGGCAGTTGACGGCGCCAGCGAGCTTGGCGTCAGGCTCCTGGACCGTGGCGCCGTTGGCGCCCGCATCCACTGCGGCACCGGACATCACCAGTACCGGCGCTGTGAACGTCGGCATTCTGGGCAAATGGAAATATGCGCGCGCCTTGGATGTTTTCCTGGGCGCATTGCCCGGCAACGCGGGTGAAATCTGGGCCTACAAGCCTGCCAATTGGTCGCCGACGGTTGTCGATACGCTGCCGTTTGTCGTGTCGCCGGCTACCGGGTCAACGTTCGACGTCGGCGCAAGCGTCCCCATCACGGTCGATTCGGTCGACAAGTCCGTTTCTTATGTCGCGGTGTATGCAAACGGCAATGCCGTGGGCATGGGAAGCTCCGTCCCGCGCACGGTCACCTGGACGCCTACTACGGCAGGCAGCTACACCATCACCGTGCGGACCATTGGCGGCGATGGTGTCGAGCGGGTGTCCACACCGGTGTCCGTCACCGTCGGCGCGCCGGCCAACGTGGCGCCGACGGTGGCCCTGACATCGCCGGCGGCGGGGCAGAGCTTCACGCAAGGAAGCGCCATCACACTGGCGGCCAGCGCCAGCGATGTTGACGGTACGGTGGCGCGGGTGGAGTTCTACGCCGACGGCGTGAAGCTCGGCCAAGCCACGAGCGCACCGTACAGCTACAGCTGGTCCGGCGCGACGGTGGGCTCTCACGTGCTCACCGCCGTGGCCTACGACAACGCCGGTGCGAGCAAGACCTCGGCGGCCATCAGCATCACGGTCAACGCTGGCGCACCCAACGTGCCGCCGACGGTGGCGCTGACCTCGCCGGCGCCCGGCCAGAGCTTCACGCAAGGCAGCGTGATCACGCTGGCGGCCAGTGCCAGCGATGCCGATGGCACGGTGGCGCGGGTGGAGTTCTACGCCGACGGCGTGCTGCTTGGCCAGGCCACCAGCGCGCCGTACAGCTACAGCTGGTCGGCTGCGGCGGTGGGCAGCCACGTGCTCAGCGCGGTGGCGTACGACAACACTGGCGCGAGCACGACCGCTGCAACGGTGAGCGTGAGCGTGACAGCCGGTGCCGGAGGCCAGACCGTCACGCTGCAAAACGGGCTCAACGGCTACGCCGGCACATCCGACGCGTACATCTACCAGTACTTCCCCAGCGCGAACTTCGGCACGGCGCAAATGTTGGAGGACATGGCCGGGGGCTCGTACCGCTTCCGCAGCCTGGTCAGGTTCGCGATCTTCCTGTCCGATGGCGGGCCGGTACCCGACGGTGCCACCATCACCCAGGCGACGTTGAGTCTGTACAAGTACAGCTACTACGACACCAAGTACCAGTTGCGCCCGGTGCTGACGAACTGGGTGCAAAACGAAGTCACCTGGAGCCAGGCGCGCAGCGGCGTGTCGTGGGCTGGTGGCGGCGCGACGGGGCTGGGCACCGATGTCGCCACGAGCGGGGATGCCATCGCCGACGCGCTGTGGACCCCGGGCTGGCTGGCCTTCGACGTGACCACGGGCGTACAGGCCATGGCAGGCGGCAGGGCCAACCGGGGCTGGGTGCTCGACCCGCTCAGCGGCAACGGCAACTTGAAGTACTTCTACAGCAGCGAGTACACGGGCGATACGACACTGCGCCCCGTGCTGAGCGTCCAGTACACCATCGGCAACGGCACCAATACGCCGCCGACGGTGTCGTTGTCGTCACCGACCGCGGGACAGAGCTTCGTGCAGGGCAGCGCGATCGCGCTGACGGCAGCGGCCAATGACAGCGACGGCACGGTCAATCGGGTGGAGTTCTACGCCGACGGCGTGAAGCTCGGCCAGGCCACGAGCGCACCGTACAGCTTCAACTGGTCCGGCGCGACGGTGGGCCCTCACGTGCTCACCGCCGTGGCCTACGACAACAGCGGTGCGAGCACCACCTCGGCAGCGGTGTCCGTCACCGTCAGCGCGCCGGCCAACGTGGCGCCGACGGTGGCCCTGACATCGCCGGCGGCGGGGCAGAGCTTCACGCAAGGAAGCGCCATCACACTGGCGGCCAGCGCCAGCGATGTTGACGGTACGGTGGCGCGGGTGGAGTTCTACGCCGACGGCGTGAAGCTCGGCCAAGCCACGAGCGCACCGTACAGCTACAGCTGGTCCGGCGCGACGGTGGGCTCTCACGTGCTCACCGCCGTGGCCTACGACAACGCCGGTGCGAGCAAGACCTCGGCGGCCATCAGCATCACGGTCAACGCTGGCGCACCCAACGTGCCGCCGACGGTGGCGCTGACCTCGCCGGCGCCCGGCCAGAGCTTCACGCAAGGCAGCGTGATCACGCTGGCGGCCAGTGCCAGCGATGCCGATGGCACGGTGGCGCGGGTGGAGTTCTACGCCGACGGCGTGCTGCTTGGCCAGGCCACCAGCGCGCCGTACAGCTACAGCTGGTCGGCTGCGGCGGTGGGCAGCCACGTGCTCAGCGCGGTGGCGTACGACAACACTGGCGCGAGCACGACCGCTGCAACGGTGAGCGTGAGCGTGACAGCCGGTGCCGGAGGCCAGACCGTCACGCTGCAAAACGGGCTCAACGGCTACGCCGGCACATCCGACGCGTACATCTACCAGTACTTCCCCAGCGCGAACTTCGGCACGGCGCAAATGTTGGAGGACATGGCCGGGGGCTCGTACCGCTTCCGCAGCCTGGTCAGGTTCGCGATCTTCCTGTCCGATGGCGGGCCGGTACCCGACGGTGCCACCATCACCCAGGCGACGTTGAGTCTGTACAAGTACAGCTACTACGACACCAAGTACCAGTTGCGCCCGGTGCTGACGAACTGGGTGCAAAACGAAGTCACCTGGAGCCAGGCGCGCAGCGGCGTGTCGTGGGCTGGTGGCGGCGCGACGGGGCTGGGCACCGATGTCGCCACGAGCGGGGATGCCATCGCCGACGCGCTGTGGACCCCGGGCTGGCTGGCCTTCGACGTGACCACGGGCGTACAGGCCATGGCAGGCGGCAGGGCCAACCGGGGCTGGGTGCTCGACCCGCTCAGCGGCAACGGCAACTTGAAGTACTTCTACAGCAGCGAGTACACGGGCGATACGACACTGCGCCCCGTGCTGACGATTCACTACCAGTGAGTGACAACGATCCTGCGCGCATGAGCCAACTGTCCAAGCGATTCCTGCTTGCCCTGATCCTGACCGCCGCACTCGGAGCCTGCACGAAGAAGACCAGCGAATCCGCGACCCCGCCTGCGGCATCGCAAGCGGCGGCAGCCGCATCTGCTGCCCAAACGCCGACGCAACAACCCGAACCGCTCAAAGCGGCCTGGATTTACGTCGGCCCGGTTGCCGATGCCGGCGCGACGTCTGCTCATGACCAAGGCCGCAAAGCCGTGGTGGCCGACTTGGGTCGCCAGGTGCAGACGACCTTCATCGAGCGCGTGCCCGAAGGCGCCAAAGCCGAGGGCGTGATTCGTGATCTGGCCGCAAAGGGCAACCAGATCATCTTCGCGACCAGCAGCGGCTATCTGGAGCCCATGCTCAAGGTCGCCACCGAGTTTCCCAACGTCAAGTTCGAGTATTCATCCGGTCGCCAGACGACCGAGAACCTGCGGTCATACGACGCCAGGTTTTTCGAGACCGCCTACTTGGCCGGCGTGATCGCCGGCGCGGTGACCCGGACCAACGTGTTGGGCTTCGTCGGTAGCCTGCCGACTCCCGAGGTGCTGCGCAGCATCAACGCCTTTACGTTGGGCGCACAGAGCGTGAACCCGAAGATCAGGACCAGGGTCAGTTGGGTCAACGACTGGTTCGATCCACCCAAGGAGAGCCAAGCGGCGCAGAGTCTGATCAGTGGCGGCGCCGACGTTCTGTTGCAGAGCACGCATTCGACCGCCGTGCTGCAGGCGGCGGAGGCCAGTGGCAAGCATGCGTTCGGCTGGAGCGGCGACATGAGCGCGTTCGCACCGAAGGCGCACTTGGCCTCGTGCGTGGTCGACTGGGGGCCGTACTACAAGAAGGCAAGCCACCAGGTGATCGACGGAACTTGGACCACGGGTCGCACGTCCGTGGGCATCAAGGAAGGCCAGCTGGCCATCGTGAAGATGGCAGACGTTATTCCCAGCGACATCAGGCAGCGGGTCGAAAAACTCAGTTCGAGCCTGAAAAGCGGCGCGTTCGCGGTCTACACCGGGCCCGTGGTCGACGGTGCAGGCAAGGAGCGCTTGGCCGCCGGCGTGGTGGCCAGCCAGGACTGGCTCGACAAGATGGACTTTTTCGTTAAAGGGGTGGAGGGCAAGCCGCCGGCCTCTCCGCGAACGAACCACCCAGCAAAGGAGGCGGTTCGGGGAATCAAGGGCTGAACAAGCGCCTCAGGCTGCTGCGGTACGGGAGCTTCGTCTGCTGGCGCTTCGAGCGGGCGGCTTGGCGCCGGTTTGGCTACGCCGGCCTTAGCATATGGCGGACGCGTCGGAGCAGTTCGAGAAAGCCGGACATTTCGGCTTCGAACTCCAGTTGCGAGATGTTTTCGCCGTCGAGGAAGCGGCGCAATTCCATGCGCTCCGTATCGGGATAGTTGAACCCGGACAAACAGGTCGTTGCACTGCGCATGCCGCTGGCCTGCAACCAAGAGAACTGGCCGGGGTGGTATTCGCCGCTGGGGTAACAGAAGTGGACCAACGCGCTCGCTGCCGCCGGTGCCAAGGCGTCACGATTGCGCTGAAGTTCGTCTGCCGCCGCTGCGCGATCCTGACCCGGAAACCGGTGCGTGTGGGTGTGCAATTGCAGATCCATGCCGGCCGCAGGCAAGCGAGCCAGCATGGCCAGGTCCATCAACTGGCACAGCCGCAAACGCCTGAAGCGATCCCAATCGATGTTCAACTCCGAGGCAAGGCTCTCCATCAATGTCAGCCTTGCCGCCGGCTCCAACTGCCCACCGTGGTCGCAAATCGCAGTCGCGAGCACCTCGCGCTGTGCACGGTCCCCGAGGTCGCAGCTGCCGTCGATACCGTAGGGTAGCGATTCGATGCGACCTGCGGCGCGGCCTGCCCATAACAGGTAGCGGACCGCGACGTTGAGGACCGGAACGCCATCGAGCACGTCGCGCGTGGTCACATACAGTGTCGATGGGAACTGCGCCTCGGCCAGTATTGGCGCAGCCAGCGTACCGGTGCCCAGCCAGCCATCGTCAAAGGTGATCACCGTTGCATGCGCCGGCAGCGTTCCCGAGCCCAGGCGTTCGACCGCGTCGGCGAGCGTCAGCACCGGATAACCGCGGGTGCGCAGAAAGGCAATGCGCTGGCGGAACACCGCGTCGCTGATGAAGAGTTTCGGCTGGAACTGCTGTTCGTCCGCCAGCGCAACACCGTGGTAGCACACGATGCGCAGGCCGCGCGCTGTCAGCCGCTGTGCCAGCGCGAACAGGCCCAGTGCGCGGGCGGCGGCCAGAACCTTGCGCTTCATACGAGAGTCAATCCTTTAGGCCGCCGGCGCGCGCCCTGCGAGCCCATTCGATGAGGTGTCGTGCCGGCCATGCCATCGTGTAGTGAGTCGGAACATAGCGTCCTTGGGCGACGGCTTCGCTGCGCTCCTTCGAAAACCGCGTGGCGTTCTTCAGCGCGCTGTCGTCGCTGCCGACTCTGAAGGTGCGGGCACCTTCGGACAGCGGGCGCTGTAGCAGGAAGGATAGCTTTGGGCTCAACGCAGGGACCGTCGGATCAAACCACCAACTGCTGCCGAAAACACCAAGAATGTCACCGTTGAGCGCCAGGATGTCGGCGATCCGCAGGTAACATCTGTCCCAGGCATCAGGCGTGAACTGAGCCGACGCTCTGGGGTCGAAGTGCAGTTCCAGCAGGGGCTTGAAGCCTCCACAGTGCAGGCCGAAGAAGCTCAACGCGCGCAGCGCCTGCGCGACGCCACCGGACGTCAGGATTCGCCGCGCTACGCCCGATCGGACGTCTACCAGTTGAGCGCCGCAAGGCAGCAGTTTGCCGCGGCATACGCCAAGGTCCTTCAGAAACAGGTCGTTGTCATGCAGATAGAAGCCGGCGCGGTTGGTCTTCAACTGCGCAAGTATCCGGTTGAACTCGACCTCGTACTGACGCTCGACCGATGCCGGAATGCGAAGGACTTGCTGACGCTGCGGATGAGCGGCAATCAGTGTCGCGAGCGCCAGCCGGTGGTAGGCAGCGAGCGCAGCATCGCCACCTTCGGCGCGAATTTGCGCCATCACGCGCGATGAGCGGTCATCAAGCCGACCATACTGACCCATCCATGGGCCCGGGTGCAAGGTGGCGATGAACGTGCCGATCGGATACTTCGACAACCCCCGGGGCAGGGCGATCTCGAAATCCGCCATCAACCCGGGCTGCATCCGCGCGGCCGCCGCAAACGGAGATTCGGGTATGGCTTGCTGGGGTTCCATCAAAGCGTTTTCATCATTGGCCATGTGAGCCGAAACGAACCATGAGCATCGAACAAGTCGAATCACTGATTGTCGAATTGGTGCAGAGAATTCTCGCAGAACGAGGGCAGCAGACAGAGGCCATCACTTCGCAGACACCGCTGTGGGGGGGCGAATTGGACATTGACTCGCTCGACCTGGCGGCGGTGGTGGTGGAACTGGAAACGAGGCTAGGCAAGGACCCTTTTGCCGAAGGTTTCCTCGAGTTTCGCACCGTGGGTGAGCTGGCGGCGCTGTACGTGGGCTGATGGCTGCGGAACTGACGATCGGCACTGCCGGCTTGCTGCAAGACGGTGTGCGCTTGGGCGCGACGGCGTTGCAAACCATGGTTGCCGGTTTGGCGCATCGGCTCCAGCAAGGGGAGCGCCGGCGCGTGGCCCTGATTACCGATCGTGCGGACGCCACGATGATTGCGCTGCTGGCCTGCCAGCGCGCCGGGTGCGATCTTCTGCTGTGGCGCCAGGCGACGCCGGCCGATGCGCCGGTGTGGCGCGAGCTGGGCGTCTCCGCGCTGCTGGATGGAGACTTGAACCTGATCGAGCTGCCTCTGCCGCCGCTGCCCGACGTGTCAGGGCTGGTGCTGCTGGCCACCTCGGGAACGACGGGGAGGCCCAAGGTCGCGATGCATCGGCTTGAGCGCCTGCTGGGTCGCGTGCGAGCGCCGCGCGATGCCTCCGCCGCGCAACGCGATCGCATCCTGTTGACGTACCATCCCTGCAGCTTCGCCGGTCTGCAGGTGCAGTTGACGGCGTTGGTGTCTGGCGCCGAACTTGTTGCCGTGAGCCGATCCACAGTAGCCAGCTTGGCCGAGGCCGCGCTGGCGTGGCGGCCCACGCTGTGCAGCGGCACACCCACGTTCTGGCGTGGCTTGATGCTGGCCTTGGGACCGCGGGCTGCGTCGGTGCCGCTGCGGTACATCACGCTGGGCGGTGAAGCGGTTGATCAAGTCACACTCGATCGACTGCGCCGGTGCTTCCCCGCTGCCGGCATCGTTCACATCTACGCTTCAACCGAAGCCGGAGCTTTGTACGCGGTGCGCGACGGCCGTGCCGGCTTCCCACGTGCCTGGTTGGATGAAGGCATCGACGGTGTGCGCCTGCGTGTTCACGACGGCACGTTGCTGGTGCAAAGTCCGCATGCCATGCAGGCTTATGTGGCCGGCACCGCGGCGTCGCCGATCGATGCCGACGGCTGGCTGTCCACCGGCGACCTGGTCGATGAAGAAGGCGACCGTGTGGTGTTTCGTGGCCGTGTTGACAATGTCATCAACGTCGGTGGTGCCAAAGTCAGGCCTGAAGAGATCGAAGCCGCGCTGCTCGAACTGCCGCAGGTGGTGGACGCGCGCGCCTTTGCGGCGCGCAATCCGATCACCGGTGAACTGGTGGGTGTGGAACTGGTGTTGGCCGAGGGCCTGCGTCTCGATGACGTGCGGTCAACCATTGTCGCCCACGCCAAGCAACGGCTTGGCGGCTACAAGGTGCCGCGCGTGCTGCGGCAGGTGACGGCATTGGATGCTTCGGCCACCGGCAAGAAGCAGCGAGGAGGATGAAGGGTATGACGGACAAATGCGTGCTCGTGACCGGCGGCAGCCGGGGCCTGGGACTGGCAATCACACGGCAGTTGCTGCAGCAGGGTTACAACGTCTTCACTTGCAGCCGCAGCCAGACGCCCGAACTCGAGGCTCTGATGGCGCAAGGCGGTCCGGATCGGTTGTCATGGTGCGCTGCCGCGGTCGGCCATGCTGACGAAGAAGAGAGCCTCTTTTCGCAGGCCGTGCAATGGGCGGCCGGGCGGCCGTTGTGGGCGCTCATCAACAACGCTGCGACGGCGCAGGACGGCATCCTGGCCACGTTGCCTAACGTTGATAGTGAACGCATCATCGAAACCAACTTGACGGGCTCGCTGCGTTTGAGCCGGCTGGCCTTGCGGCACCTGCTGTCCAAGGGCTCGGCGGGGCGCCTGATCAACATCAGTTCGATCATCGGCTCGCGCGGCTATACAGGCCTGGCTGCCTACTCAGCGTCGAAAGCCGGGCTTGACGGTCTGACGCGTGCGCTGGCGCGCGAGGTAGGCCGGCGCAAGATCACCGTCAATTCCGTTGCGCCCGGTTACCTCGAAACCGAGATGTCGGCTGGCCTGCAACAGCGTCAACGCGGCCAGATCATCAACCGCACGCCGCTCGGCCGCCTGGGCACGGTGGACGACGTGGTGCCGATGGTGTTGTTCCTGTTGTCGGATCAGGCGGCCTTCATCACCGGCCAGACGCTGATCATCGACGGTGGCATCAGCTGTTGACGGTTCCCACCAGCACCTCGGCGTAGACGGGATGGCCGAGAAAGCCTTGCGGGCTGGCGCTCGCGCCGTAAGCACCTGATTGGTAGATGACCAGCAGATCGCCAGGCTGTGCGACGGGCAGCTCCATGCGATCGGCCAGCAGATCCAGCGGCGTGCACAGCGGCCCCACCGCGGACGCCGTCTCGCGCGGGCCGCCACCGGCGCGGTTGCCGATCGTGACCGGGTAGTTCTTGCGCAGCACCTGGCCGAAGTTGCCAGAGGCCGACAGGTGGTGGTTGAGGCCGCCATCGCACACCAGATAGACCTGCCCTCGGGAAACCTTGCGGTCGATCACCCGCGTCACGTAGACACCAGCCTCGCCGACCAGATAACGTCCAAGTTCAATCACAAGGCTGGCCTGTGGCAGCTCGGTGCGGGCACGTTCCTGCAGCGCGGCCAGGTTGTCGCCGATGGGCTGCAGGTCCAACCGCTGCTCACCGGGAAAGTAGGGAATGCCGAAACCGCCGCCGAGGTTGAGAAAGCGCACCGGTGCCGGCGCGCTTTCGGCCAGGCGTCGAGCCAAGTCATACGACAGCCGTTGCGCTTCGCAGATCGATTCGGCGCGCAGGTTCTGCGAGCCGGCAAAGAGGTGGAAGCCCTCGAACTGCAGCTTCAGTTCACCGACCTGCGACAACAGCGCCGGCACCGCCTCGGCGTCGACGCCGAACTGCTTGGAGCCACCGCCCATTTTCATGCCCGAGCCTTTCAGCTCGAAGTCGGGGTTCACGCGCACGGCCACGCGTGCCGGCAGGCCAAGCGCCTGCGACGCCTGTGCCAGCACCGGCAGCTCGCGCGCCGATTCGACATTCACCAGCACACCAGCCGCCACCGCCTGGTGCAATTCGGTGTCGCGTTTGCCGGGGCCAGCGAAGCTGACTTCGGCTGCGTCGGCACCCGCATCGAGCGCCACCTTCAGTTCACCAGCGGACGCCACGTCGATGCCGTCGACCAGTCGCGCCATCAGCGCCACCAGCGCCGGCATCGGATTGGCCTTCATCGCGTAGTGCAGCTTGACGCCGACCGGCAGCGCCTGGCGCAGCTGGGCCGCGCGCGCTGCCAGCAGCCCACGGTCATACGCATAGAACGGGGTCTGACCGACCTGCGTGGCGAGTACCGAGACCGCCTTGCCGCCGACCATGAGTTCGTCGCCGGACAGAGCGTACTGCGACATGGCTACATGCCCCGGCGCCGCGCGTTGCGGCGTGCTTCGTTGGTCGGTCATGTCAGGCGGTTTCGCGTGTCGGCGCAGCCCATTCGGTGGCCAGCAGCTTGCGGTCGATCTTGCCGTTGGGGTTGCGTGGCAGCGGGCCTGTCACCACCTGCACGTGCGCAGGCACCATGTAGGCCGGCATGCGAGCCTTGCATTGCGCCAGCAGCGCAGGCACGTCGACGTCAGTCGCGGCGTCCGGGGGCGTGGCGATGACCTGGATGGCCTGGCCCAGGGTCGGATGGTCGACGCCGAACGCGGCGCACTCGCCGATCAGACGCGTGGCGTACAGCACCTCTTCGACCTCGGTCGGGCTGACTCGGTAGCCGGAGGTCTTGATCATCTCGTCGCGACGGCCCACGAAGTACAGAAAGCCCTCGCTGTCACGGCGAACGGTGTCGCCGGAGAACACCGCGTACTCGGGCAACTGCAGGCCGCCCTCTCGGCCTGGCATCGGTTTGTAGCGTTCGGCTGTCTTCTCGGCGTCGCCCCAATAGCCCATGCCGACCAGCGCGCCTCGGTGCACCAGTTCGCCCGGCTCGTCGTCGTCGCAAGGCGTGCCGTCGGGTCGCAGCACCAGGATCTCGGCGTTGGGGATGGCCTTGCCGATCGAGTCAGGCCGACGTGCGACTTCTTCGGGCGGCAGGAAGGTCGAACGGAAGGCTTCGGTCAACCCATACATCAGAAACGGCTTGGCCTGCGGCACCTTCTGTTGCAACAGGGCCAGTGTTTCGCGCGGCAGACGGCCGCCCGTATTGGCGAAGTAACGCAGGTGCTGGCCGATGGCGGCAGGCCAATGCAGTTGCGTGAGTTGGATGTACAGCGGCGGCACGGCGGTCAGTCCCGTGACGCTCTCGCGCTCCATCGCCTTGAGCACGTCCCTCGGCAGCAGGTAGTTCAACAGCACCACACGCGCGCCGCTGTGGAAACCGGTGGTCAACTGGCTGAAGCCGGCGTCGAACGACAGCGGCAACGCCGCCAGCAAGGTGTCGCCCGCATCGTTGTCCAGATAGCTGGCCACGCTCTTGGCGCCTGCAACCATGTTGCGGTGGGACAGCACCACTCCCTTGGGGCGGCCCGTGCTGCCCGAGGTGTACAGGATGGCCGCCATGTCGGTATCGATGACCCGATGGGGCGCTCGCGCAGCGGTGTCCAGCAGCTCGGGCCACGACACTGGCGACGCCGGTGATTGCAGCGTCGGCGCCGGCCCCGTTGCGCCGACCACGACCGCGGCACGCAGCGACGGGCACTCGGCCAGCGTGGCCTGCAGCAGGGGCAACCGTTCGATCGATGTCACCAGAACGCGCACATCGCAGTCACGCAGGATGAAGCCCACCTGCTCGGGCTTGAGCAGCGGGTTGATCGGCACGAAAACCGCGCCTGCCGCCGCCGCGCCGAAACTGGCCACCACGGTTTCGACGCGCTTTTCCAGATAGATGCCCACGCGCTCGGCGCGTGCCACCCCCATGGCCAGCAGGCCGGACGCAAAGCGACGCACTTGGTCGTCCAGGTCGGCATACGACACTGCGCGCTTGCCGTCGGTCAACGCCGTGTCGGCGCCGGCGCGGCTGGCCGCTGCGAAGATCAATTCGGGAAGCAAGGTCGATTCGGGCACGGGCAGGCTCAGGCGGTTGGCGACCACAGGCGAAGGCCGCGCAAAAATGTAGCGCAACACTTGGCGTCGCCCATGGCGCGAGGGCACGGGGTTCCGTGATGAAGTGCGCCCGCCCCGCAGCCGGCGCCCACCTAGAATGCGATCCATTCCGTAGCTTGACCAGGAGACTTGGCTTGGACATCAGAACCGAATTGCTGTCGCTCCTGGATACGACGCTCAACTTGGGTGGCCGCGGCTTGAGCCTGAAGGACGAATCGCCGCTGATGGGCGCGGTGCCGGAATTGGATTCGATGGGGGTGGTGTCGCTGCTGACGGCCTTCGAGGACCGCCTGGGCATCACGGTCGAAGACGACGAGATCGATGGTTCGATTTTCCGCACCTTCGGCACGCTGCTCGAATTCGTACAGCAGAAGGTTGCGGCCTGAGTTGCAGCGGTTTCAGTCCAGCGCGCGGTTGCGCTGTTGGTCGAGGTCGCGAAGCAGCATGTCCATGCGTTCACGCACGCCCGGGCCGTAGTTGCGCTTGAGATAACGAAAAACCAATGCGTACAGCGGGGTCAGCGTCTCGTAGTCGTCACGTCGCAGTCGCATCGCCTCGCAGGCGCGGGCCACCAGGCCCGAGATCGGTGACTGCGGTTGCCGGCGAGCGGCGAACAAGCGTTCGGCATCGCCTGCCAGCGACAGCTCCAGCGTGAACAAGTCCAGGCCGGTGAGCCACGATGCGCTCAGGTCTTCCCAGTCGAAGATCACGGCGGCGCCGGACGGCGTCACGCCGATATTGTTGAGCACCAGATCGCCGTGCTGCGCATGAGGCTCGAGGCTCGCGAGCCGTGACAGCACATCACCCGGCAGCCAGCGCCGGGCCAGCGCTGCGCTGGGCTGGCCGGCGAAGTACGTGTGCAGCGCGCGCAGCAACTCGCTGGGCTGTGCGGCAGCCGACAGGCCCGGCACTTGAACGGCGCGCGGACGCTGCATGGCATCAAAGTAACCCAGCAGATCGGCCAACGCCCGCCGTCCCTGCCGAGGGTGGAACAACTGCGTCGGCGATAGGCGGCGGTATGGCACGGCCTGGCACACCAGCACCTGCAGCGAGCCGTGGCTCGCATGGCCGATGAAAGCCGGCGCCAGGCCTGGGTAGCGCGCGCTGGCCGCTGCCGCTCGCCCGGCCTCCTGGTGCAGGTCGACGCAATCGGAAAATTTGACGTAGGTGTCACAAACGCCTCGGCGCGTCAGCAACAGCCATAGACATGCGCCTTGGGTAAGGTTGATGGAGACTTCGAATGGCCGCGAGCGGTCGAACCACTGCCTGGCGGCAATGAGGTCCAGCACCTGGTCGATCATGGCTGCCGGGCCCAGAAGAACAGTTGTGCCTGCATCATGCCGCCGAGGCCGCAGCGGGCCATCAGCAGGCGCAGCGCATGTGCCAGCGGTTGGTGCAGTTCCCGCGCCGAGCGTACCGCCTGCACAAAGTGCGCGCGCGCGGCAGGTCCCTGCACCGGAATCAGGCCCATGGGGTCGTCGATCGCGGGCTGCACATAAAAGCATTGCGGCGCGACGAAGCCCGCGCCCAGCAGGCACCGGTGGCAGCTGCTCGCGCGGTCGATGGCTTGCCGTTGCAGCAGTGCAGCCAGGGCGTCGGCCACGCCGCCGAAGGTCAGCAGCGTTCGCAGCGCAAGGGCATGCGCCACGTGCCCGACGACGACGCCGCCAGGCGCCAGCAGATGTCTCGCACTGGCCATCACCCCGGCCACGTCGATCGAGGCGGGCCTGTCCAGCAGTGCCGGCAAGGCGACGACGTCGAATCGGGACGGGCCCAGACTCCGCTCGGCAGCCAGCGTTGACGGTGCAATCACCCGCACCGGTGCGCCCCAGCCTTCGCCAATGCGAGCGTGTTCGGCGTCGGTGCAGACGATCAGCAAGCGCCGCGGTGCTGGTGCCGAGGGCAGCCGATACAGCAGCTGCCGACGCGACCAGCCATCGGCATAGGGGAACTGGACATCCATCAAACCCGCGTGTGTGGCCGCGCGGGGTCAGCGCTTGCGCGCGACGACGATCACGTCGGGCGCGATGGCCGCAAACAAGGCGCTGCCGTAGCGCGCCTCGTTGGTCACCGCGCGTGCATCATCCGGACGAGTGTCGAGCATGATGCGCGAACGGAACATCCACACGGCAATCGGCTGCAGCAAGACGACGCTCAGCCCGTGGCGCTCGAGCAGCGCACGCAATTTGGGCAGATGAAGGTCCATGCCGCTGTCTCGCCCGCCGGTCAGGCGGTCCAGCACGGCATACAGTGCGCGCGGATTGCGATGGCTGTTGATCAGCAGGTGACCGCCTGGCTGCAGACGGCGCGTGATGGCCCGCAGCGCGCCTTCCCGCAATTCGTCTTGCGCATTGCCGAAGAAGCGGAATGAGCTGATCAGATCGAACTGACCCAGGTCAGGGTCCGTCGTTGTCAGGTCGCCGAGGTGAAAGCGCGTTTGCGGGCACTTGCGCCTTGCTTCTTCGATCATCGTCGGCGAGATGTCGACGGCCACCGACTCTTTGGCCAGCGGGGCGATCTGCTCGGTGATGCGGCCGGTGCCGCAGGCGAAGTCGAGATAGCGGGCCGGCCCATTGGGGAAGGTGCGCTTGATGATGCCGGGCAGGTGCTTGCGTTCCCAGGCCGACATGTAGGCGTCGAAGGGCGATTCAGCCAGTCTTGCATCGTAGCGGCCACCGACTTCCAGGTGACTGGATCGGTAGTCCTGTTCGGAAGAGGCCGCTTTTTCGATCACGCCCATGAATGTCCTTGTGTTCCTGGTTCGGTGACGAGCGGCAAGCCTCTCACAACGCCGCCATCCGGGACGCAGATTCTCGCATGCAGGGGCCTTTGACAAGCGCCGAGAATTCGCCGAAAACGCCGCGAAATCAACCGCTTGCGAGCCATTCCGCACGACTGGCCAGCAACTCGTCACGAATTGCGCCGCGCCGGGGGGCCGAGCAAGAGCGGCCCTGCGCCGTGGCGCCCGCGAAGCGGCGTGACTTCGTGGAGGTTTGCCGGCTCGTCCTCGCATGACGGGCCGCGCAAGGCGGGACCAACGCGCCCGACGTATAGACTTCGCGCTTGCTTCTGCCGCTTTCGAGGCCGCAATCAGCGCCATGGGAATCAGCCGTCTCCGAACCATTCGTGCCCGCCAGCCGGCCTTCGCCTTGGCCTTGACCTTGACGCTGGTGGCCGCCATGGCGCAGCCGGCCGCGGCACAGGCAACCGATCCGGTCTGCGGCGACCCTTTCGTCAACGCCTACGGCCCGTATGACTACCGCGTCAACCGGGGGCCGCAGCTCAAGATCGTCGAGGACTATCACTTCACGCCTGTCGTCGAGTCGTTGATCCGCGGGGTTTCCGGCCCCTTGGCGGGGGAGATCGACTACACGTTGCGCGCATTCCCGAACCACCATCGGGCGCTGGTGGCGATGCTGAACCTGAGTGTCCGGGAGAAGAGCGACGCGCTCAAGGGCGCCAACTTCCCGGTCGAGTGCTATTTCAAGCGTGCGCTGACCTTCAGGCCGGACGATCAGATCGCACGCATGCTGTACGCCAAGTACCTGACCGGCAAAGACCGGCGCGACGAGGCGACGCGACAGCTCGACACCATCGCGGAAATGGCCAAGGACCAGCCTTTCACCCACCACAACCTGGGCCTGCTCTACCTGGAACTGGGTCAGTACGACAAGGCGCTGGCCCAAGCTCATCTGGCCATGGCGCTGGGCTTTGCGCGGCCCGATCTCAAGCAGCGCCTGCAGGCCGCCGGCAAATGGACCGACCCGGCACCCGCCGCCGCCGGCGCCGCGTCTGCTCCGGCTTCGGCAGCGCCGGGTTGAGCGCGACTACCAGCTTTTGATCCAGCCGACGATGGTGTCGGATGCAGCTTCCTTCCAGTGCTTGCGGGAGAAGGTGTGGTCGGCGCCTGCGATCTCCCGGCGCAGCACGCGTGTGTCGGTCAGCAGGCCGTCCCAGGCGCGTGAGGCCGCCACCACTTCGTCGAACTCGCGCGCGATGTAGTCGTTGCCGCTCATCAGCAGCAGCACGCGGCCCTTGAAGCGGCTCATGCCGGTGGCCGTGCGCACTGGCAGCGGCAGCGCCGACAAGTCGTCGTTGGCCTGGCCCAGCGACGAGCGCGCGAACATGCGCTTGCCGCGCACGTAGGCGCGCACCACGTCGGCCAGCGAGCGCAGCGAACCGAGCGGGTCGAAGCGGCCGCTGCGCAACTTGGCCCAGAACTCGGGCGAGCGCAGGCGATCGAGGTAATAGTCCTTCAGGATCACCTGCGCACGACCTTCGTCGGTGCGAACCCAGGGATTGATCAGCACGGCACCACCGACCCGAGGGTCGCGGAAGGCGTAGAACAGAATCCCCGAGGCCGATTCGCACTCGCCGATCAGCGCCACGTCACGAAGCTGCGGCTGGCGTGCCATCAACTCGTCGATGGCGGCCCGGATGTCGGGCACCGAGTGTTCGTAGCCCAGGTAGCTGCCGCTGCTGTCGCCCATGCCACGCAGGTCGAAGCGCAGCACCGGGTGCCCATGCTCGACGAGCTTGCGCGCCATCGCCACGAACTGGCGGTGCGCACCGGCGCGGTATTGCGGCCCACCGGCGACGACGATGACCACGCCGCGCGTGGCATCGGGCGCCGACACATGCAGGTTGGCCGACAGCAGCTCGGGCCCGCAGGGCAGCACCAAGGGAAACTCGGCCGGCGTGGCAACGGCCGTGGGGACGGGTTCGGCGGGTTCGGCGGAACCGGTGGCGCCATGCACACCCCAGGCTGCGGAGCACTGCGCGGTGGCGGCGATCAGCGCCGGGGCCAGTTCGCGCTCGTGCACATGCCAGAAGGCCGGCCCGACGACGGTGCACGAGTGCACCGTCATGCCGGCGTCACGCAACCCGTCGATGGCCTGTTGCGACGCGGGGGCCAGCGTCGCTTCGGCCTCGGCGTTGACCTCAAACCAGCTGATCGCCGTCCGCGGCGCGCAGGCCTTGGCGTCGAAGCTCAGGCCGTCGAGTTCGGCGCCCAGTGCAGGGCCGACTTCATAACCAGACACTTCGACGGCTTGACCGGATGCACCCATCTGGCGCAGCTCATTGGTCGACTTCACGCGTTCCGGCAGGTTCAGTTCGGCGGCGATGCGGATGCGCAGGAACTGCGTGTAGAAGGTCTTGCCTGACAACACCGGCTGCCACAGCAGCAGGTGGCGCACGCAGGTCGCTTCGCGCGCCAGTTCGGCGGCCATGATCGCACCCAGCCGGATGCCCAGCAGCGCCTGACAGCCCTGGCCGTGCCGTTCGAGCCAGGCAATGCCGCGCCGCAGGTCGTCGTGCCACTGCGACCACGTGGCGTCGACAAAGTCGCCGGCGCTGTCGCCGGTGCCGTAGGGGTCCAGCACCAACGTGCCCACACCCGCCTCGGCCCAGGTGCGAGCCTGCAGCGACACCATCGCGCGGCAGCGGTTCATCTCCTCGGCAAATGGCGGCACGACCAGCACGTCGCCCTTGGCGGGCACGTCGCGTTGCGGTGCAAAGTACAGCGCGCACAGCCCGCCGCGCGAGCCCGGCAGCACGAAGGCGTGCGGCTTCACGACGGCCGCCGCGCCCGGCTGCTCAGCCACTGGGCCGCGAACCGTGACCGCGTCCAGACTCGCCTGGCTCACGACAGGCCTTGCTGCTCCAGAAAGCCCAGGATCGCCGGCACCGAGTTCAGTTTGCCGAAATCCTCGACCTCGATGAAGACGTTGAACTCCTGCTCCAGCGCCATGATCAGGTTGACCTGGCCCAGTGAATCCCACGCGGGCAAGTCCTGGTCGCGTGTGGTCTGCGTCACCTTGGCCGGCGGCACCTTCAACGTGGCGGCGATCGTCTGTTGCAGTTTTTCGAAGGTCGTCATGGACACACTCATGCTTCAGGCTGATGGGAGTCAGCGCGCTTCAGCGCGCGCTTCCCGCGGTCAACAGAATCTGGATCGGAAACTCGCTCTCGACCCTGGGCGGTGACTTCGTCAGATCGCGCCGGTACTGGCCGTCGCCGAGCGGCTCGAAGCCCTGTTCGGGCAGGAAGTTCTTGACCAGCTCGTTCTTGGCTGTCGGCAGGTATTCGGCCGTCACCTCCTGCACACCACGCTCGGCCAGCTGGCGGAACAGCGTGTGCAGAAATGCGCCTTCGGCCTCGCGCCCGATCACCCGGCACGACATCATGAAGCTGTCCAGCCGTGCCGACCGCGGCGTTTCCAGGTTGATCAACGCCAGGCCGACGACACCGCTGTCGCCGAACGTGTCGGCCAGTGAGAAGTCGGCGACCAGCCAGTCGTCGGCACGCTGGAACGACTGGATCTGCTGCTCGTCGTACCGGCGCGTGGTCAGGTTGAACTGGTTGGTCTTCTGCGTCAGTTGAGCCAGGCGCGGCACGTTCGCGGGCGCGTCGACACGAATGCTCATCTTCATGCCGAGCCGTTGCAGGTAGTCGCCGCCAGCGTCGGCACTGTCCATCAACTCGCGGCGGCGCCGCTCCTGGGCGTACATCTCGGTCTTCGACAAATCCTCGGCGGTCAGCGACAACACCTCCAGCCGGGCCACCTGGTCGAGGCAGCTTGCAATCTCCGTCGGCCGCGGCGGCACCTGGATCACCTCCACCTGCGGCAGCGCGTGGCGCACGGCGGCGCACTCGTGGTCGCTGTCGTCGACAAAGATGAATGCATCCAGCCCCAGGTTCAGTTCCTGGGCCAATGACGCCAGGTTCTCCGGCTTGGGCAGCCAATTGACGCGCCGCGCTGCAAAGTGCTCGTCGCGCAGGATCTGGTGCGGGTGCTCCTTCAGCACCTGATCGACGTCGGCGGCGTTGTTCTTGCTGCACATCGCCAGAATCAGGCCGCGCTGCTGGAAATCGAGGATGCGGCGCTGGAAGTCGACGTAGACGTTGCCGGGGTAATCGGGGCCGAGTTTGATGCCGTCGAAGCCGTCCTCGCCGACGACACCACCCCACAGCGTGTTGTCGGCATCCAGCACCAGCACTTTTGCCTTGGGCGTTGTCAGCGCGGTGCCGATGCTGACCAGGCGTCGGCTGATTTCATGGGCTGCGGCCGCTGCGAACGGAAAGCGCGCCGAGTACCAGAAGCGGCGGTCGAAGAAGGCCGCGCGGCCGACCTGCAGCAGCACCTCGTCGAGGTCGAGCAGCAGCGAAGAAGGCACTGCCGTGCGCAGCCATTGACCCAATTCGGACTTCAGACCCGACCACCAGGCGCCTTCGGACGCTTCGGCTTGCGCATCGAACAGGCCCAGCGTCGGGCCCGCGATGCGCGGCAGTAGGGTCACAACGAGGTGGCCAACCGGGTGCTCGCGAAAACGAGCCACGATCTCTTGCAAGCGTTGCAGCGCCTGCGCGCGAAGCTGTGCCATGCCCTCGACACCCAGCCCGGTGACCGGGCGCGCCAGTGCAGGATGCAGATCTTCGCGCTGCAGCAGCAACGCCGTCAGGTGCGGCTTGTGCTGCACCAGTCCAGACTGCGGTGCCGCCTCCTGCAGTGCCAGACCGTAGGGCGCGTGATAGGCCTTGATGGTGGCGCCCTGTACGGCGGCGGCCATGCCAAGCCAGGGGTCGAGCAGGTCGCTGGTGTAGGTGTGGACGAAGCCGATGCGCAACTCGTGCGGCCGCGCCGACAGACTGGCGGCATGGGCTGCAAGCTGTTGGGCCTGAGCGGGACTTGCCGGCGCCTTGCCGGTGCTCAGCTCGGCGCGCAGTTGCGCCAGCGATGGGGTGGACAGCAGTTTCTCGAAGTCGGTCATCGCCGTGACGAAGTGGGTGCGGCCACAGGCCTGCTGGCCGGTCGGGCGCCGGTCGCCGGCCAGAGTGCGGCCATCGCGACCCGGTCTGGATCTAGGGGTTTTCGAGGTTATCACGCAGTCCGGCGGCCGCTGCCGCAGCGGCTGCCAAATTGGTCACCGATCGCTGCGCTTGCGTGCCGTCGCCGATGCCATCATCGGCGCATGAGCACCAGCGAACCGGCGGCGTACCTGCCGCTTGGACAAAAGACCTTCACCGCGCAGGACCAGATCGACTTCGCAACCGCGTCGCGCGACTGGAACCCCATGCATGTCGACGCCGTCGCGGCGCGGCGCCTGCTTTCGGGCCGGCAGGTGGTTCACGGTATTCACACGCTGATGCAGGCGCTGGAACTCTGGCAGCCACAAGGCGCGAGCGCGATCGCATCGATCGGTTGCAGCTTCGCCAACCCGGTGAACGTGGGCGACCCGCTGGTGTTCAGCCAGCGCACCGACGAGGGCCGCAGCCTGATCACCGCAACCGTGGACGGCCTGGTCAGCACCGAGATCACGATCGACCCTGTCTCTGCAGGGGCTGCGGCCGCGGTCCGCGCACCGGGGGCGACCTTGCCTGTGCGGCCATTGGGCGAGTTGAAGCTTGCGCTGGATGAGCCAGCCGGGTCGCAGATCGGCAGCGTCATCGAACTGCCGGTCTGGCGCGACGAGCTGGCAGCGTGCTTCCCGCGTGCCGCCGAAAGGCTGGGCGCGCCCGCGCTGACGGCGCTGGCACAGCTGTCCTATTTCGTCGGCATGGTGTGCCCGGGCCTGCATTCGGTGTTCTCGTCGCTGGTGTTGACGCCAGCCGATCCGGCGGCGCGGACGCTGCGATGCGACGTCCGGCGCTACGACCCGCGCTTCCGCCTCTTCATCGTCGCTTTCGATGGCGCGGTGCGCGGCGAGTTGCGTGCCTTTCTGCGGCCGCCACCGCAGCCCCAGCCCGCCATGCGCGAGGTTGCAACGCAGCTTCGTGCCGACGAGTTCCAAGGCACGCGCAACTTGATCGTCGGCGGCTCGCGCGGGCTGGGCGAGGTTGCCGCCAAGATCCTGGCCGCCGGTGGCGGCGATGTCATGGTGTCGTATGCCAGCGGACGTGCCGACGCCGAGGCGGTGGCGGCCGACATCAACGCCGCCGGGCGCGGCCATTGCACGACGGCGATGCTGGACCTGCAGGCCGGTTTCGACCCCGGGGGGCTGGACCCCGCGGCCCTCGACGCGGTGTACTACTTCGCCACGCCGCGCATCTTCAGCAAGCGCACCGGCTTGTTCGACCGCGCGGCCTTCGACGGTTTCGTCGACTTCTACCTGCAGCGCTTCTACGCGCTGTGCATGTGGTTGGATGGCGTCGAGCGCGAACGTCCGGTCAAGGTCTATCTGCCGTCCACGGTGTTCATCAGCGAACGCCCCAAGGGCATGACCGAATACGCGATGGTCAAGGCAGCAGCCGAGCTGCTGGCCGACGACCTGAACCGCAGTCTGCGCAACGTGGTGGTGGTCCACACGCGGCTGCCGCGCCTGGCCACCGACCAGACGTCGTCGATCCTGCAGTTGAGCGTGGCGTCCACCCTCGACGCCATGCTGGCCGTCGTGCGTCAGATGTCCAGCGCCATCAGTTCGCTGTAGACGTCGCGGATCTGCGCATCGCCGAGCGTGCGCGTCAACACCAGTTTGGGCTGGGTTCGCTGCGTGCGGTAAGCCAGCGGCGGCGTGGCGGTGATGAAGCGTGCCTCGATGCGCGACACTGGCATGCCCTGCAGCAGCAGGTGGCGCCGCAGCAGGTGGCCGTGGCAGGCCATCAACGCCGGGTCGCTGAGGTGAGAGATCATCGCGCAGGCCATCTTCTTCCAGCGGCCGCGTTTGTAGATCGCCAGGCAGGCCTCGCCCGGGCGGCCAAAGGCCACGAAACGCAGCCAGGGAATGTCGCGGTGAGCGGCAAACTCGGCGTGCGCGGCACCCTCCAGGCGCTGCGCGATGTGCTGCGGCCGGGTTTCGACGAAACCGCCACCGAGGGCGGGCAGGTTGGGAAAGTACAGCAGTGCATCGTCCAGCAGCCGAAAGCGCAAACCCATGAAGACCTGGGCCACTTTCGGGTTGGGCGTGAACATCGTGAAGTGGTAGTCGCGCTGCCGGATCACCGCCAGCACCAGATTGATGCTGGCGTGGCGGAACTCGTCGAGCACGCACCAGCTGTGCGGGTTGCAGAAGCGTTCGAGCTTGCCGCCGATCAGTTGGTCGGAATACACCGCGCACAGGACGCCAACCAGGCGGCCTTCGGGCGTCAGCAACCGCATGCCGTGGTTCGGCTGCGATGCCGCCCAGCGGTGCCGCAACGAGTCGCTCCAGGCCTGTGCCGAAATGCGCTTGTTCAGATGGCTGTGCAGGAACTCGCCGACCATGGACAGATCGGCTGCTTGAATGGGCTGAACGTCCATGTCGTCACTCGAGCTCAGGCGCCGGCGCCGCGCCGCGCCAGGCGATGTCGCAACTGCTTGGCGACGGTGGCCTCGATGCCGGCCGGCCGGCCGCTGATCCACCAAAGCGCCAGCAGCAGCGTGGGATAGAGCAGGCTGCAGATGCCAGCCTTCAGCGCCAGGCGAAGCAGCGCTGGCCAGCCGCCGTCGAGCGCCAACAGGTGCACCAGCGCGCCGGTCAGCAGCGCGGCCGTCAGCGGCCGCCACAGCGCGCCGGTGAGCTGGCCCAGCGAGACGCTGCAGTTGCGCGCGGTGAGGATCATCATCACCGGCACCATCGCCAGCGACACCGCCGCGCGGGCCGCCGCGGCGCCCTCGGCGCCATATGCCCTGACCGCCAGCAGCGTGGACGGCACGATGATGGCCAGCTCCAGCCAGGTCTGTGCAGCCGAGTTGCTGGTCCGGCCGGAGACCCACAGCGGCACCTCGAGCACCAACACCAACGCCGAAAAGCCGCCGAACAGCGCCATCCAGCGCATCAGCGGCACGGCGTCGCTCCATTGGGCACCCAGCACCACGGCAACGACCTCGGGCGCACTGACCAGCAGCGTGACGCTCATGAACAGGCACAGCGCCGACACGCCCGAAAAGCTCGACAGCACGCCCGCGGCGAACTCGTCGGCGCGGTCGGCAATCTTCGTCAGCGTCGGAAATATCGCGCGCCGCACGGGCATCACGATCTCGTTGCTCGGCAAGGTGGCCAGATCGCTGGCCACATGGTAGTTGCCCATCGCGACGACGCCGACATGGCCGCCCACCACCAGCTCGTCACACTTGCGGTTCAGGTACGAGCCGATGCGCGAGATCATCAGCCACTGCGAAAACCCCCAGATGTCGCGGATGCGCGCCAGTGACAACCGAGGACGGAACGGGTGCATCCGATAGCTGACGACGACGGTGATCAGCGACGAGGCGATCGAACCCAGCACCAGCGCCCAATAGTTGCGCAGCCACAATGCGGCGCCGACCACGACGACGAAATTCAGCAGCTTGGTGTAGAGCGAAAAGCGAAACTCCTTGGCGAAGTCCAGCTCCTTGCGAAAGGCGACAACGCCGATGTTCTGCAGCGAGTCGATGACGGCCCGCAAGGACACCCAGTACATCACGACGCCGGCGCGGGGCTCCTTGAAGTAGTCGACCACGAAGCCGGCCGATGCCACCAGGCACAGCGCGATGAACAGGCCTTGCAGAATCTGCACCGTCCACGCGGTGTCGTAGTGCTCGCGCGAATCGGCACCGCTGCGCATCAGCGCGAGGTCGACGCCCGCGTACGAGATGGTCTCCAGCAGGCCATAGGCGATCATCACCATCGCGATCAGGCCGAAGTCGCTCGGCGCCAGCAGCCGGGCCAGGATCATCGTGCTGACCAGGCCGATCAGGCGCATGGCCCAGCGCACCGCGATCATCCACATCGAGCCGCGAAGCAGGTGATTGCCGCTGCGAGAAGGCGTGGTCGCGGGGACAGGCGCGATGGCGGCGGGCGGGTCGGGATCGGGATCGGGATCGGGAGAGGGCGTCACGCGGGCGGGCCTGCAGAGTCGGGATCAGGCGGCAAGCCCGCCACGCAGCTCGGCTGCGGGATCGGCATTGTGTGCCAGGCCTGCGGCCGCCCCGCAGTCACTTTCGCACGCTGCCGCGTCGTCTGCGGTCGGCCGGGCCGGCGCGCGAAGGGCCACACCCTATCATTCCTTGGCGCTTGGCTCAGTGCCGCTGACGCCTGCCGTCGCGCATGCTCGTGTTCGTCGGGGGCGTGTGCCTCTGCCTCTGCTTGTACCTGCGCATGAATCGCCGTCACCTCCATGCCACTGCCGGTTGTCATGCCCGCCGTTGAGCCCGCGGCGCGGCGCGCAAACCGGCCTGCACGCGCGCCGCGCCGCGCGGCGTGGTCTGCCGCGATGTCGGGGCTGGTTGCCGTGGGCTGCATCGCGGCCGGGCTGTGGCTGGCGTCTCGGTACCCGCTGCTGCCGCCGTTGGCGCCGGTCCTGTTCGCGGTGGCCAGTGTGGCCTTCGGCGTCTGGCCGGCCGCCTGGCTCGTGGCGCTGCCGGCGGTGCTGCCGATCATCGGATTCGCACCCTGGACAGGCTGGATCACGTTCGAGGAGTGGGATCTGCTGGTGCTGGCCATCGCTGGCGGCGGCTATCTGCGCCGTGCCATCAAGGGCACACGGACGCGGGCAGGAGACCCTGCGGGGGCGTCGCACCTGTCGCCCATGGTCGTGCTGGGGCTGCTGTTCTATGCTGCGACGATGCTGGTGTCGATGCTGCGCGGCTTCGACGACGCCGGAGGCTTTGCGTTCGGGCTGTTCCAGGGCTACCGCGAGCCGATGAATGCCGTGCGCCTGGCCAAGCCGCTGTTCGCAGCCTTGCTGCTATGGCCGTTGTGGTGCGCTGCCGTTCGCCGCGACCCGCTTGCTGCCTCGCGGCGCCTGACGCTCGGGCTGGTGCTGGGGCTGCTGGCCACGTCGCTGGCGGCGATCTGGGAACGCGTGGCCTTCCCCGGTCTGCTCAACTTCTCTGCCGACTACCGCACCACGGCGTTGTTCTGGGAGATGCACGTCGGCGGCGCTGCGCTGGATGGCATGCTGGCGCTGACCTTTGCGTTCGTCGTGCGCGAAATGATGACGACCACGTCGCGTACACACTGGCTGCTGATGGCTGCCGTGCTGCCGCTGGCGGGTTATGTCTGCCTGACCACGTTCTCGCGCGGCGTCTACCTGGCGATACCGATCGCGGTGGCCGTGATGCTGGCCGTTCAGGCGCGCCAGTCACTGGCGCAGCGCAGCCTGGAGCCGCGGCGCAGGGTGTGGTCGGCTGCCGTGGCAGGTGCGTGGGTGGCGGCCTTTGCCTGGGCGGCGGCAACGCTGTTTCCGGGCAGCGGCTACCGTGGTCTGCTGGCCCTGCTGGGCTGCTGCGTGTTGCTGCTGACAGCACCGCGTGCACTGGGTGAACTGGCGCCGCCGCGGCGCTTGCCCGGCCTGGCAGCAGGTGTGGTTCTTGCGGCGGCGGCCTGGGGCCTGAGCCCGACGTTGGCCAAGGGCCCCTACCTCGCTTTTGCCGCTTGCACACTGTTCACGCTGGGCCTGACCGTCATCGGCAGCCGGCACGCAGCGCCATCGCGCACGGCCGCGGTGGCGGTGATCGGCGGCCTGGTGGCGGCCCTGGCCAGCGCGGCACTGGTCATTCGCCACTGGGGCGGGATGCCGGCGCTGCTGGCTGCGCTGCCGGTCTTGATCGGCCTGATGGTGGTGCTGGGCATGGTCGTCTGCAGTCCGCGTCCGCCATGGCCCACACAAGGGCGCTGGCTGGGCGTCACCACTGGTGCCCTGGTGCTGACGGCCGGTGTCGTGGCGGCCTTCAGCGGCGGCGACTACATGAGCGGGCGTTTCACGACCACCGCGTCGGACTTCGGCGGTCGGGTGCAACACTGGCGCCAGGGGTTGGCCTTGCTGGAGACGCCGGCGCAGTGGTTGTTCGGCCGTGGCCTGGGTCGCTTTGTCGATGACTTCGCCTTCGCGGTGCCCAGCCGCGAAACGCCTGGCGACTACCGGCTGCGCCACGACGGCGACAACGCCTACCTGACGCTGGTCGCCGGGCGGCATGAACTGGGCTGGGGCGAGGTGCAGCGCTTGTCGCAGCGTGTGCAGGTGCCTGTCGGCCCCACTTTCGTCAGTGCCGATCTGCGCTCGGACCGCGAGGCCGTGGTGCACTTCGAGGTCTGTCTGAAGCATCTGCTGTACGACCAGGGCTGCCTGATCGCGCAGGCACGTTTGCCGGCGCGTCCTGGCCAGTGGCAGGCGGTGGAATTGCAGCTCAAGGGCGGCCCGCTGGACGCCGGCAGCCCCTGGGCGCCCAGGATGGCCGTGTTCTCGGTGGCGTCCGAAAGTGCAGGCCAGCGCATCGACGTCGACAACCTCCGCCTGGCCGCCGCGGATGGCCGCAATCTGCTGGTCAACGCAGACTTCTCCGATGATCTGGCGCGCTGGTTCATGACCAGCGACCGCCATCACATGCCGTGGCATCTCAAGAACATGGCGGCCGATGTCCTGTTCGATCAGGGCCTGGTCGGATTGGTCCTGCTGGCCGCGCTCGTGGCCACCGCGCTCTGGCGTGTGGTCGCCGGCGGGGCGCGCAGCCACGCATTGGCCCCCGGCATCGCTGGCGGTCTGGCAGGATTTCTCGTCGTCGGGATTTTCGACAGCCTGCTCGATGTTCCGCGCGTGGCGTTCCTGTTCTACTTCCTGATTTTGCTCGGGCTGACGCTGCAGCCACCGCAGCCGGCCGCTGCGGCGGCCGATGTCGCCTGAGTCCTGAAGACCGTCCGCTCGCCATCAGGCCCATGCCCATCGTCCAATCCTTCACTGCCGGCTCGCCCCTCTTCACCGCTGCGTCGTTGAACGACCTTGTACGCGCCGGCGATGCCGTCGCCGCCTGGCAGGCGGCGCTGACGGAGGGCCCGGCCGCAGCAGCGCGGGACGCCAGCGGCGACTTTGCCGTTGCGCTGCGCGAAGATTCGGGCCGTGTGTTCCTGGCGGTCGACCGCTTTGCGGTGCGCACGCTGTGTTATCGCCTGCGGGGCGATGACTTGCGCTTCGCTGCGCGTGCCGATGAACTGGCCGATGCCGAGCCCGACCTCGACCTGCAGGCGATCTTCGACTACCTCTTCTTTCATTCCATTCCGTCGCCACGCACCATCTTCAAGGGGGTGATGCGGGTGCCGCCCGGCCATTACGTGCTGTATGAAGGTGGCCGGCTGACGGTGGCTCCCTACTGGGTGCCCGAGTTCGATCCGCCGGCGGGCGCCGTGTCATACCCTGCGCTGAAGGACGAATTCCGCGGCCTTGTGCAGCAGGCGGTGCGGCGCCAACTCGACGGCAGCAAGCCGGCGTGCTTTCTCAGCGGCGGCACCGACAGTTCCACCGTGGCCGGCATGATTCGCGCGGTCACGGGCCAGGCGGCGGATTGTTATTCGATCGGCTTCGAAGCCGAGGGCTACGACGAGATGCAGTACGCGCGCATCGCCGCGCAGCACTTCGGTGCCCGGCACCACGAGTACTACGTGACGCCAGACGACCTGGTGCGCAGCATCGGCGATGTGGCGGCGGCCTACGACCAGCCGTTCGGCAACTCGTCGGCATTGCCGGCCTACTATTGCGCCAAAGTGGCGTTCGACGACGGCGTCAGCAGGCTGCTGGCCGGCGACGGCGGCGACGAGCTGTTCGGCGGCAATTCGCGCTATGCCAAGCAGCGTGTGTTCGGCTGGTACCGCGGCGTGCCGTCGGGGCTGCGCGCTGGCGTGCTGGAGCCGGTGTTCGAGCGCACACCGATCGGCCGCGTACCGCTGCTGCGCAAGGGCACCAGCTACATCGAGCAGGCCAAGGTGCCGATGCCCGATCGCCTGCAGATGTACAACCTGCTGCGCCGGCTGGGCACGGCCAACGTACTCAGCGCCGGCTTTCTGGCGCGTGTCGACCAGGAGGCTCCGGCCCAGCACCAGCGCGAGGTCTGGGCGCAGGCTCGGGCCAGCAACGAGATCGACCGCACGCTGGCCTTCGATTGGCGATACACCCTGGCTGAAAGCGACCTGCCGAAGGTCTGCGGGACCACGCGGCTGGCAGGTGTCGAGGTGGGCTTTCCTTTCCTCGATCAGGCGCTGCTCGATTTCTCGATGCGACTGCCACCCGACTACAAGCTCAAGGGCTTGAAACTGCGCTGGTTCTTCAAGGAGGCGCTGCGCGACTTTCTGCCCGAGGCCATCATCGTCAAACGCAAGCAGGGCTTCGGCCTGCCCTTCGGGGTCTGGACCGGGCGCCACACGGGGCTGCGCAAGCTGGCGGTCGATTCGCTACACAGCCTGGCCGACCGTGGCGTTGTGCGCCCGGATTTCATCCGTGAGCTGGTGGAGCGTTACCTGCCGGAGCACCCGGGCTACTACGGCGAATTGGTCTGGATTCTGATGATCCTGGAGCAATGGCTGCAGCACCATGCGCCTCATTTCCGCATCGAGACGTGACACGGGGCAGGTCAGGCCACGACTGACTGCATCGCAGCGAGCGTGGCGGCTCGGCCGCGCGCCGCGCTGCCGTTGAACGCCACTGGCCGACGACGATGGCTCCGCACGACATCGACTCCCAGCGCCGCGAATTGATGATGGCCGCCGCCGTCGGCGGTGCCCTGACGCTTTGCGGCGGCAGCGGCCATGCGGCCACGGCGCCGCCGCGGATGGCCGGGCTTGGCACGCTGATCACGACCACGACCCTGCGCGATACGGTCACCGGCACGACGCCGGTGATGTTCGGCCAGGTGTTCAAGCCCGGCGACCTGCCGCCGGGCACCGCGCTGGCGGGCCTGCAGATCGACATCAAGACCCGCTGGCCCGATGGCAGCGCCAGCTTCGGCATCGTGTCGGCATTGCTGGACCTGCAGGCCAACACCGCCCACGAGCTGGCCCTGCGCAGCGGCGGCGGTGCCAGCGGCCCGGTGCTGACCACCGCCCATCTGCGCGCCACCGGCATCCAGGCGGCGGTCGACGCCGGCGGCTTCGGCAGCGCGGTGTGGTCCGACGCGGACTGGGACCAGCCGTTTGCGACCTGGGTTTCGGGGCCGCTGATGTCGAGTTGGAAGTTCCGCAAGCCCATCGGTGCCGACCCGCATCTGGTGGCTTGGCTGGAGGTCAACCTGTGGCGCGACGGCAGCGTGGAGGTGCTGCCCAGCATCGAGAACGGCCATTTGCTGGTGCCTGCGCCGGCGGCCAGGATGGCGAGCTATGCGTTCTCGCTCGGCGGGCGCGAAAGGTTTCGCCGGGCCATCGCGCTGCTGCATCGTCAGCGCACGCCGTTGTTGTCGGGCACGGCCACATCGTACTGGCTGGCGTCGGCGCACGATGTCACGGTCAAGCACGATGGGGCCTACCTGCAAGCAACCGGCCTGGTGCCGACCTATCAGGCGACCACGCCCGTTCACGCGGTCCAGGTCAAGGCGCTGCCGACCAGTTTCGTGCCGTTGCAGCAGGGCAGTTTCCCGCTTGCGATCGGCACCGCGGGCTACAGCCCGTCGATCGGCCTGCTGCCCGAATGGGACGTGCTGTACCTGACCTGCAGCGCGCCCGAAACGTTCAAGGCCGTGATCTTCAACGGCTACTCGGCGGGGCGCTACGGCTTTCACTTCCGCGACGAGACCAACCTCCAGCAAGCCTTTCGTCCGCCACGCATCTCGCGGTACGCGGCGCTGACGCTGATGGAGCCCTCACCCGGCTGGACCACGCCGCCGCAGGCCAGCGGCGGGCAAGCGCCGGCGTGGCCATCCTCGCACCAGCCGTCGATGGGCTATCTCGCCTATCTCGTCACCGGCCGGCTGTACTTTCTGGAGGAGTTGCAGTTCCTGGCGGCCGCCAACGCGCTGGCGGCGCCCAACACCTGGCGCGAAGGCGTCAAGGGCCTGTACAAGACCGAGGCGGCCGGCAGCGTGCGCGGCGTGGCCTGGCGCCTGCGCACGCTGGCCCAGGCGGTGGCCGCGACACCGGACGCCGACACCGTGTTCAAGGCCGAGTTCGCCAGCAACCTGCGCAACAACATCGAGTACTACCACGGCCGCTACGTGCTCAAGGCCAGCAACCCGCTGGGGTTCATCACGCCGTATTCGGACTACAACGGGCTGATGGGTGGCCAGCTGGCCGCCGGCAGCACGGCGCAGACACTCATCGTTCAGGGCGGCCTGTACGGCGCACCCTACAACGAGACGGCCGATGATCAGTATGTCGGCTGGAAACTCACGATCAACGGCGAAACACGCACCGTCACGTCATTCGTGATGGCCACCAACGTGATCACGGTGTCGGCGCCGTTCAGCCGGGCGCCGGTCGAGAACACGCGGTTCACCATCAATGACGAGGTGTACTTCGACGCCAGCTGGATGCAGGCCTTCTTCACCGCGGCGCTGGGTTATGCCAAAGACCTGGTGACGTCGCTCGACGTCAGCACGCGCGCCCGGCTGGACGCCCTGTTCGCGTGGAACGCTCCCAACGTCATCGGTCAATTCGGCACGGCTGCCGAAGGCGATTTTTTGTTTCGCGACGCGGCACCGTACTCGATCGCCATCGCGCCCAGCGAGAAGCCCGACTTTGAAGGCGGGACTGGTCCCTGGTACAGCAACTGGGGTCAGGTGTACCGTGCGACTTTCGGCGGCCGCACGCCCTTGCACCGCAAGCCGCCGCCCTATGCCTCGCCGGGGCCCAAAGTCGACGGCCCGCTGCGCATGGGGCTCAGCGCGGAAGGCTATCTGGCCAATGCCCTGCCGGCGCTGGCCTATGCCGTGCGGCACCGGGTTGCCGGCGCGCAGGCGGCCTACCAGCGCTTGACCTCGGCCAGCAACTGGACCGAGTTCATTCAGGGGCTGCAGCTTCAACCGGTTTGGGCCGTCGCACCCGGCGTGGTGATGGCGGCCGCTGACGCAGCCGGCGCCACGGCAGCCCGGGTGCCGGCCTGGAACCGAGGCCAGGCGGCTGGCGAATGGCGCGAACTGCCCGGCTCCAACTTGAGCGCACAGGTGCCGACGCATGTCGCGCTGACGCTGTCAGGCGGTGCGGCGGTGGTGGGGCCGCGGTCGCGGCTCGATGCCTGGTGCGGGCTGTCGATCGACACCCGCAGCGGCGAGGTCTGGGCGGCGGCCAATGGCGGCCATGGCGACTATTACGGCAACGAGGTTGTCAAGATCGAGCTGATGGCCGACCAGCCGGCCTGGAAAGAGTGGTTTGCCGGCTCGAACGGCAAGGTCGTCGACAACGTGACGGCGCCGTCCAGCGAGCACCCTGAACTGGGACGCTACAAGGATGGCTTGCCGACTTCGGCGCACAGCTACTATGGACAGCAGTTCATCGAGCGTCACGATCGCGCGCTGCGGCTCGGTGGCTCGATGTCGCCCTACGGCTCGGGCTGGCAGGACGTTGAAGCCTTCAACGTCAAGCTGCCGCAGGGGACGAACGGCTGGGACGCCGCCGGCACCTATCCGCCGGTGTTCGGCGCCGCCGGCTGGACGGTGGCGATCGGCTTTTGCGTGTGCAAGGATCCGTCCACCGAATGCATCTACGTCGTGCAGGCACCGCACCTGCGTCGCTTCACACCGGCGGTTGGCGGCGTCGGCGGCCGCTGGGACGTGATGGGCGTGCTGCCTGCCGAGCTCAACAGCGGCGCCATGGGCGCAACCGCCATCGACACTCGGCGCGGCCAGTTGCTGTGGCTGCATGGTTATGGACCCAAGCGGCCCTACACCTGCGATCTGGCCAGCGGGGTCTGGACGGCGCGCACGCATCCGGACAGCGCCGCCAAGACGGCATTCGATGCACTGCTGCCGGCCCCGGGCGCGGTCTACGTGCCGCACCTCGATGCCTTTCTCGTGCGCGGCACGGCAGCCGGCGCCACGGTGTTCCGCATCGATGCCGAGACGCTGGCGGTGACGCTGCTGCCGACCCGCGGCGGTGGCGCGATCCAGCGCGGCCCCATGCTCAGCCGCGAGGAGGGCGTGTACAACCGCTGGCTGTGGGTGCCCGGGCTGCGCGGCGTGGCCTACTTTCCGCATGCCGGTTCCAACGCCTGGTTCCTGCAACTGTGAAGCAGCCGGACGCAAGCGCGCTGGCAGCGCGCAAGCAGCAGGTGGCCGAAGTGCCCTGCGGCGAGTGCCGCGCCTGCTGCAGGCACGATCGCATCTTTCTGGGTCCCGGGGACGATCCGCGGCGTTACCGATGGCATGTCGAAGATGGCTACGCCGTGCTCGAGCGCAGGCCCGACGGCGCGTGCATCTACCTCACCGCATCGGGCTGCGGCATCCATGAGCACGCGCCGTCGATCTGCCGCCGCTTCGACTGCCGCGTGCTGGTGCTGACCACATCGGCTGAACACATGCAGTTGCGCGTGCAGCAGAACCCCCAGATGGCCGAGGTCTATCGCGCCGGCTGGGAGCGGGTTGCGACACTGCCGGATTGAGCAGGGGCGCACATTCGCAGCGCGCGAACGGGGTGCAGGCGATTGAAATCGGCCACCAGCGTGGGCGAGTTCTCGATTGCCGCGCCTGGACAGCGGCTAGCATCTTCCACCGGCTTCCGTATACCCAAGGTCGCGTCAGGCCCTGCGCCGAACGGCACCCGCGGATGGCCTCGTCCGCTGGCCGCCACCTCGTCTCGATGCTCTTCACGACAGCGCAGTTCGCACTGCTCTTCTTGCCGCTGACCCTGCTGGGGTTCTTCATCGCCGGGCGCTCGTCGCACCGGGCCGCTGCAGCCTGGCTGTTGCTGGCTTCGTTGTTCTTCTACAGCTGGTGGATGCCGGTCTTCACGCTGCTGCTGCTGGCGTCCATCGGCAGCAACTTCGCCTTCGGCTTGCGCATCGCACGCGCCGGCGCGCGATCAGTCCGCGCACGCCGCTGGCTGGTGCTGGGCATCGTCTTCAACCTGTCGCTGTTGGGCTACTTCAAGTACGCCAACTTTTTCGTCGACAGCGTCGATGCGATGCTGGGCTTGCACTGGCAGCTCGGACGAGTGATTCTGCCCATCGGCATCTCGTTTTACAGCTTCACACAACTGGCCTATCTGGTCGACACCTACAAAGGCAAGGTCAACGAAGCGCAGATCATCCACTACGGGCTGTTCGTCACCTATTTCCCGCACCTGATCGCCGGGCCGGTGCTGCACCACGCGCAGATGATGCCGCAGTTCGCCGATGCGGCGATCTATCGCATCAACGGCGCCAACCTGGCGGCGGGGCTCGCGATCTTTGCACTCGGCCTGGTCAAGAAGGTGGTGCTGGCCGATGGCGTGGCGCCCTATGCTGACGCCGTGTTCAACCCGGTCGATGGCGGCAGCGTGCCGGATCTCGCCGAGGCCTGGTTGGGTGCGCTGGCCTACACCTTTCAGCTTTATTTCGACTTTTCCGGCTATTCGGACATGGCCATCGGCTTGTCCCTGTTGTTCAACGTCAGGCTGCCGTTCAATTTCGACTCACCCTACAAAGCGACGAGCATCAGCGATTTCTGGCGCCGCTGGCACATCACGCTGTCGACCTTTCTGCGCGACTATCTGTACATCGCGCTCGGTGGCAATCGTCATGGCAGTGTGCGACGCTACTTCAATCTGGCGGTCACGATGGTGCTTGGCGGCCTTTGGCACGGTGCGAGTTGGTCGTTCGTGATCTGGGGTGCTTTGCACGGGCTGTACCTGATGGTCAATCACGCGTTCCGAGCCGCCTGCGGCGCAGCGCTGTGCCGGCGATTGGATGACAGCCGGATCTTCGGTCTGTTCGGCTGGGCGCTGACCATGCTCGCGGTCGTCTTGGCCTGGGTGTTGTTCCGCGCCACCTCGCTGGATGGCGCCGGGCGCATGCTGCAAGGCATGGTCGGGCTGACGCCATCGACCGATGTGCATCCGCTGTTGTGGAATGCCGGGCTTCACGCCGGGGTCGGTGCCGGTTGGTGCGCGGTGCTGGCGTTCATCGCCTGCCTGTTGCCCAACAGCAATCGCATCGGTCAACAGATGCAGGTCTTGGCCGGACGCGGTGCCTTTCAGAGCGGTTGGCTGGGTGGAGCCGCATTGGCGGCAACGTTGCTGCTCGTCGTGTTGAACGCTGCGCGCGACTCGGTCAGCGCCTTCATCTACTTCAACTTCTGATGATGCGCGCCCTGTCCGGTTTCGTCCTCGGCGTGCTGGCGCTGCTGCTAGGTTGCGAGTTGTTGCTGCGCCTGTTGCCCGTGTCCGGCGCGACGCGCGTCGGCACCTACATCGACGCCAGGATTCCAACCTTCCAGCCGTTGCTGCAGACCGATTACGCCACCGGCTGGGATCTGCGCAATGCGCAGCGCCTGCGCACCAACGAGATGGGCTTCGTCGCCGAGCGCAGCTTCAGAGCTGATCCGAACGCCGTGGCACTGATCGGCGACAGCTTCGTGGACGCGGCCAGCCTGCCGCCAGATGACCGCCCGGCGCAGCAACTCGAGGCGGCGCTGGGTGGGCGGCGCCCGGTTTACTCAATGGGAACCGCCGGCAGTTCGCTGCTCGACTACGCCGAGCGCATCCGGTTTGCGCACGACAAGCTGCAGATCCGCGACATCGTCGTGCTGATCGAGCGCGGCGACATCTGGCAGGCGATGTGCGGATCGGGCAACGTGGCCAGCCAGTGTCTCGACCCTTCGACCTTGGCGCCTCGCACTGAACTGCAGCCGCCGGCGTCGACGGTGAAGCGCTTGTTGCGACAGTCAGCGCTGGCGCGCTATGTGGCCAGCCAGCTCAAGCTCGACCCAGCGCGCCTGCTCGACACGCTGTTCAAGCGTAACGAGGTGCATGGGCCGGCAACGCCTGCCGACCGGCCCGCGGCAGCGCCCCGCTTGTCATCCGCGGCCTTCGATGCGGTGACGGACGCCTTTTTTGAGCGCATTCACCCGTTTCGCGACGCACGGTTGCTGATCGTGGTCGATGCCGATCGGCGCGCGCTGGCCCAGGGCCGGATCCCGGCCGATCCGCAGCGCCAGGCATTCATCCAGCGCGCGCGCGCGGCGGGTCTGCAGGTCATCGACGCGGAGCCGTTGTTCGCCGAATATTTCGCAAGTTCGCGCCTGTCGCTGGAGATCGGTCCCTATGATGGCCACCCCAACGCCCTGTGCTATCACCTGTTGATGGACGCTGCGGCGAAAGCGCTGTCGCCTGACCGGACAGGGCGTGAGTTTCAGCAATGAGCAGCCCTGCGATCCCCAAGGCGTTTTCCCTGTATCTCGACCTGGTGCGGTTTGCGGCGGCTTGCCTGGTTTACCTGTACCACTCCAACCAGCGCTGGCTCGTCGAGCCCATCCTGCCAGCCAGCCAGCTGGGGCACAGTTCGGTCATCGTTTTCTTCGTCCTGTCGGGTTACGTCATCTCCTATGTGACCGCGACCAAGGAGCGCGACTGGGCGTCGTTCACGGCCAGCCGCCTGTCGCGCGTGTATTCGGTCGCGCTGCCGGCACTGGCGTTGACGGTGTTGCTCGACGGTATCGGGCGCCAGCTGCTGCCGGATGCCTACGGCGGCTATCCGTTCGACCGCTTCCTGCCGCGCATCGTCGGCAGCCTGCTGATGGCCAATGAGGCTTGGTTCGTTTCGATCACCAGCTTCTCCAATGTGCCGTACTGGTCGATCTGCTACGAGTTCTGGTACTACGTGGCGTTCGGTGCGCTGGTGTTCCTGCCTCGCCGAACGGCCTGGCTGGTGATCGCAGGGTTGGCGCTGCTGCTGGGCCCCAAGCTGCTGTTGCTGGCGCCGGTGTGGGCGATGGGGGTCGTGCTGTATCGCTGGCAGCGGTTGGCGCAGATTTCCCTGCGCACGGGTTGGCTGCTCGTGGTTGGCACCATCATCGGTATCGGCTGCTATCTCTACCTGGACGTCGAACATCGCGCCGGGGCCTTGTTCGAGGCATTGGTTGGCAAGACCTGGTTCATCGAGTTCACGTTCTCGCGATTCTTCATGGGCGACTACCTGCTCGGTCTGTTGGTCATGCTGAACTTCGCTGGCATGCGCAAGGTCGCGCCGGTCGCCGGCGGGGCGCTGATCGTCTGCGAGCGTCCGATCCGCGTGTTGGCCGCCTACACGTTCACGCTGTACCTGCTGCACCAACCGCTGTTTCTGTTCTGGGGCTCGGTGCTGCGCATGGACAACAAGGGCTATGCGGCGTGGCTGCTGACCACGCTGTTGGTTGCCGTCTCGGTGGGGCTGGTCGGCACGGTGACCGAAAATCGGCGTCGCGGGCTGACGGCCTGGATCCGGCGCCGGTTATCCGGCGCCGGCGATCACTCGTACAGCGTCTGACCGCGCTGCGCCGCCGCGATGAGCTGGTCGGTCACGTCCCTGGCGCCGGCGGCAAAGAACGGCACGTGGTGGAAGCTCCATTCGTGCAGGCTGTCGCGCCTCATCAGCTTGCGCAAACGCCAGATGTTGAATCGCCCCTGGTAAGAGCGGCGCGGCAGCCGGAAGGCGATCTCCTCGTCACGGTCGACCAGGATCATCGGCAGCGGCTCGTCCACGGTGCTGGGCACTGGGAACGCATCGCCCATCGCGTTTTCGACGTGGTGAGCTTGTGTCAGCACCTGGATTGGCTTGCCGATGCCGATGATGCGAGCGTCCAAACGCGCCATGGCCTCGAAGGGGGTGCCCAGCCCGGCCGGGGTGGACGCCCGCTCGTGCCCTGCCGTGATGTCGGCTGCAAGCGGCCCCAGCGCGGCCACGCGATAGACCGGATGGCGGCTTTGCAGCACGCCTGGCATGCGACGGAACAGTTCGGTGGCCAGCCCCATCTGCGAGGGGGTTCGGCGCAGGTCGAAGCGGGGATTGCGTTTGAAGGTCTCGAGTGCCCCGCCAAGGTCGGGGTCGCCGAAGTAGAAGGCCGGCATCGCCAGCGTGCGTTGCGGCCCGCACCAGTCCATCAGCATGCGCACCAATTCGAGCGGCGTGCCGGTGTACATCGGCTTCATGTGGTTGACCGAGCTGTGCACCATCAGCACCTGCCAGTCGTTGCCGACGCGCTCGATCAGGTGGCGGCGCAACCCGGCCGTATCGAACTCACCGTGGACCAGGCGCAGCACGGGCGTCATGCGCGTGCGCAGCGAGAAATAGGCGTCGCGCAGGGCGCTGACGCGGCTGCTCTTGAGGTGGCGCAGCGCCAGGCCGGAGACGACTTCGAGGGGACTCATGGGCTTGCGGTCAGCGGGCTCTCAGGCCGATGTGGATGTGCCGCTTGCGGGACCTCGCGGCGGGCGGGCGGGGCGAACCCGGTTCTGCGGGCGCTCAGTACCACTGAAACTCGTTGAGCTTGTTCTGCAGCATACGATGCATCGCCAGCGGTGCCGGCACGCTGATCAGCGGGTCATCGCGAGCGGGGGCCTGCCGCGGCCAGTCGCCCATGCGGTTCATGGTCGTGACCTCGAAGCGGTCTTCAGACTGGCGCAGGTAGCGGCAGATCCCCGCCAGGCGCTGTTGGTTGATGCGGTTGGCGGCCAGGCGGCCACGCATGTCGCCTTTGACGAATTCATGGCAATGCGTCAGCAGCACCACCGCTTGCAGGCCCGCATGGTGCGCACGGTCCAGCAGGCAGGTCGCCTCGGCCAGCGAAGTGCCGGTGATGGTGAGCGCCTTGCATCGCTGGCGCGCACCGATGGCCAGATCGGCATAGGTCAGCACCGGAAGCTCAAGGACGCCATCGACCCAATGGATGCCGGCATTCAGCCGCAGGTCCGTGTCGCCGGGTTCGAACACCGCGCGGGCCACGTTGGAGGCCACGGTCATGCCGACGCTGTTCATGGCGCGGTAGACATTGCGATCGACCATCAGGTTGCCGGTGCGCAGTGCGATCGGGGCCGGAAGTCCCCAGCGCACCAGGGTTTCTCTGCCCCGCTGCAGCCACTGCACCAACTGCGTCAGCGGCCGCTCGTGCATGTTGTCGGTGGGCCGCACCGTGGCCAACTGCTGCCGCCAATCCGGATGCTCGAAATAGGTCCACACGGGGTGCAGGTGAAGCTGCACGTCGTGCCCGGCTGCGGCGATGCGACGTGCCAGCGCCGCCATCGGTTCGTCGCCGAAATAGGCCGTTTGCAGCGCTTCGATGAAGAAGGTCGCGTTCAAACCGTGTGTTTCGAACGTCTCGAGCATGAAGCCCAGGCCTTCGGATTTGCCGCCCACATCGCACAGGACGTTCTGCCCGCCGATCGGCGTGGCGCCGTCGGCCGACCGGAACGCGCCGCCGATGCTGAACTCGGTGTCGATGGTGAGGAAGACCTTGGTTCTCATGTCGCCAGGGGTGCGGATGGCCGCGAACGCGGTGCAGCATTGGAGTGTGCCTCGGCTCGGCTGCCCAAGCCTCTAAAATTGTCGGCTTGCCCGCGAAAGGCGGGTCTATCTGAAGGATCCTGCACGTGTTCATCTCCAACGCCTACGCCCAGACCGCCCCCGCCGCCGGCGGCGCCGACTCGCTGCTCAGCTTCGCGCCGCTGGTGCTGATGTTCGTGGTGCTCTACTTCATCATGATCCGCCCGCAGATGAAGAAGCAGAAGGAGCACAAGGCCATGGTCGAGGCCCTGGCCAAGGGCGACGAGGTGGTGATCGCCGGCGGGGTGCTGGGCCGGGTGGCCAAGCTGGGCGAGTCCTACGTCAACGTCGAGGTCGCCAACGGCGTGGAGCTGCAGGTGCAGCGCGCCTCGGTCGTCCAGGTGCTACCCAAGGGCACGTTCGGCAAGTAAGCGCCTCACCCGGCCACCCGCCGGACCCTCGCCCGCGCCGCGCGCCCGCGCGGCGCACAAGGAATCTCCCCTATGAACCGCTACCCCTGGTGGAAGTACGCGATCCTCGCCGTCGCGCTGCTGATCGGGCTGCTCTACACGCTGCCCAACTTCTACGGCGAGGCGCCCGCGGTGCAGGTGTCCAGCGGCAAGGCGACGATCAAGGTCGACGCCGCCGTGACCGCACGGGTCGCCCAGGCGCTGCAACAGGCCGGCATCACGCCCGACTTCGTGCAGCTCGAAGGCAACTCGGTGCGCGCCCGCTTCGCCGACACCGACACCCAGATCAAGGCCAAGGACGCGGTGTCCAAGGCGCTCAACCCCGACGAGACCGACCCCGGCTACATCGTCGCGCTGAACCTCGTCTCGCGCTCGCCGGCCTGGCTGACGCGCATCCACGCGCTGCCGATGTTCCTGGGCCTGGACCTGCGCGGCGGCGTGCACTTCCTGATGCAGGTCGACATGAAGTCGGCGCTGGCCAAGAAGGCCGAAACCCTGCGCGGCGACGCCAACACGCTGCTGCGCGACAAGAACATCCGTCATCTGGGCATCACCCGCGATGGCAATGCCGTCGAACTGCGGTTTCGGGATCAGGCCTTGATGTCCAGCGCGCGCGGCGTGCTGGCCGACGGCATGCCCGAGGTCGTCTGGGCCGAGTCGCAGGACGGCGCCGAGTTCAAGCTGCGCGGCACGCTCAAGCCCGAGGCCGCGTTCCAGGTGCAGGAGCAGGCGCTCAAGCAGAACATCACCACGCTGCACAACCGCGTCAACGAACTGGGCACCAGCGAGCCGGTGATCCAGCAGCAGGGCGTGGACCGGGTGGTGGTGCAGCTGCCCGGCGTGCAGGACACGGCGCGCGCCAAGGACATCATCGGCCGCACCGCGACGCTGGAGCTGCGCATGGTCAACGACTCGGCCGAGGCGCAGGCGGCCGCGCGCGGCGCCGGGCCGGTGCCTTTCGGCAGCGAGCGCTTCGTCGAGCGCGGCGGCCAGCCGCTGATCGTCTTCCGCCAGGTGGTGCTGACGGGCGAGAACCTCAGCGACGCGCAGCCCGGCTTCGACGGCCAGACGCAGGAGCCCACGGTCAACCTGACGGTGGACGCCAAGGGCGCGCGCATCATCCGCGACGTCACGCGCGACAACGTCGGCAAGCGCATGGCGATCCTGCTGTTCGAGAAGGGCAAGGGCGAGGTCGTCACCGCGCCGGTGATCCGCAGCGAGCTGGGCGCGCGCTTCCAGATCTCGGGCCGCATGACCACCGCCGAGGCCACCGACACCGCGCTGCTGCTGCGCGCCGGCTCGCTGGCCGCGCCGATGGAGATCATCGAAGAGAAGACGATCGGCCCGGCGCTGGGCGCCGAGAACATCGCCAAGGGCTTTCACAGCGTGACCTACGGCTTCGCGGCGATCGCGCTCTTCATGTGCGCCTACTACCTGCTGTTCGGCGTGTTCTCGACGGTGGCGCTGGGCTTCAACCTGCTGCTGCTGGTGGCGGTGCTGTCGATGCTGCAGGCCACGCTGACGCTGCCGGGCATTGCCGCCATCGCGCTGACGCTGGGCATGGCGATCGACGCCAACGTGCTGATCAACGAGCGCGTGCGCGAAGAGCTGCGCGGCGGCGCGCCGCCGCAGGCGGCCATCGCCGCCGGCTACGAGCGCGCCTGGGGCACCATCCTCGACTCCAACATCACCACGCTGATTGCCGGCCTGGCGCTGCTGGCCTTCGGTTCGGGCCCGGTGCGCGGCTTCGCGGTCGTGCACTGCCTGGGCATCATGACCTCGATGTTCTCGGCCGTGGTGTTCTCGCGCGGGCTGGTCAACCTGTGGTACGGGCGCCAGAAGCGGCTGAAGTCGGTGTCGATCGGCCAGGTGTGGCGGCCCGACGGCGGCGACGCCCGGCCGGCCACGGAAAACTGATCAGGGGAGACGCAAATGGAGTTTTTCCGCATCAAGCGGGACATCCCCTTCATGCGCTATGCGCTGGTGCTGAACGTCATCTCGTTCGTCACCTTCGCGCTGGCGGTGTTCTTCCTGATCACGCGCGGGCTGCACCTGTCGATCGAGTTCACCGGCGGCACCGTGCTGGAGGTGGAGTACGCGCAGCCCGCCGACATCGGCAAGGTGCGCGGCACGGTCGAGGCGCTGAACTTCGGCGAGGTGCAGGTGCAGAACTTCGGCACCTCGCACGACGTGCTGGTGCGGGTGCCGATCCGCGGCAACGTCAAGCAAAGCGAGGTGGCCGCCACCGTGCTGGGCGCCTTGTGCAAGGCCGAGGGCGCCACGGTGTCCACCAAGGCCTACACCACGCCGCAGGGCGAGCAGGTCAGCCGCCCCTCGTGCGCCACCGCGGCCGGCGCCGAGCCGCTGAAGCTCAGCCGCACCGAGTTCGTCGGCCCCTCGGTGGGCTCGGAGCTGGCGCGCGACGGTGCGCTGGCGCTGGCGGTCACGGTGCTGGGCATCATGGTCTACCTGGCGTTCCGCTTCGAGTGGAAGTTCTCGGTCGCGGGCATCGTCGCCAACCTGCACGACGTGGTCATCATCCTGGGCTTCTTCGCCTTCTTCCAGTGGGAGTTCTCGCTGGCGGTGCTGGCGGCCATCCTGGCGGTGCTGGGCTACTCGGTGAACGAGTCGGTGGTGATCTTCGACCGTATCCGCGAGGCGTTCCGCAAGTTCCGCAAGCTGACCACGCCGCAGGTGATCGACCACGCCATCACCAGCACCACCAGCCGCACCATCATCACCCACGGCAGCACGCAGATGATGGTGCTGTCGATGCTGCTGTTCGGCGGCCCCACGCTGCACTACTTCGCGGTGGCGCTGACCATCGGCATCCTGTTCGGCATCTACTCGTCGATCTTCGTCGCCGCCGGCATCGCGATGTGGCTGGGGGTCAAGCGCGAGGATCTTGTCAAGGCCAACAAGGACCACGATCCGAATGACCCCAATGCCGGGGCCGTGGTGTAGAGTCCTTTAAGCGTCAAAATTTCACGAAATTTCACCTTCCCGGCCCATGGCGACGCATGCCGCCCACTCACAGCTCGCCGCGCAGGCGCGGCGCCTGTACGTCGAGGAGGTGGTGCGGCACCTGGCCACGCTGGTGCAGGCGGCGCTGGACGGCAGCCGCACGCTGTTCGACAAGCCGGCCGAGCACTCGGTGTTCACGCGCCGGCGCGACCTGCTGCAAGAGCTGCAAAAGGGCGCCCAGGCCTGGCACCGCTCGATGGTCAACGGCCTGCGCCACGCGCTGGCGCACGGCATCTCGGCTTCGCGGCCCGGTGACCTGCCGCCGCCCGGCCGCGGCGCCGCCGACCTGTCGCTGGTGGACGACGACACGATCGAGCTGGAGATCGTCACCTCGCGGCTGGCGCTGGCCATCATGGACCGCGCGTCATGGGAGTTCGCCGACCTGCGCTCGCGCGTGGCCACGCTCGAAGGCCGCACCGAGCTGGAAGCGCAAGACCTGCTGCGCGCCCACGTGCTGGCGCGCGTGGTGTTCGACGCCTGGCGCGCCGCCGGCATCAGCCTGACGAGCTGGCGCGAGTTGCAGCCCGTGCTGCACGAGGAGTTCGCGCACCTCGTCGAAGAGGCCTACCACGACACCAACCGCTGGCTGATCGACCAGGGCGTGCTGCCCGAGGTCGACCTGCGCCCCTTCATCCGCCGCGCGCGCACCCATCCGCAGGCGCCGCTGGGCTGGGTGGCCGGCAGCGGCAACACGCCGCAGGGCTCGCTGTACGGGCCGGCCGCGGCGACCGGGTACGACCCCACGGTCAGCGGCGGCTTCGTGCGCACGGGCCACGGCAGCGTGGGCGAGGAGACGCGGCTGATGACGCGCTCGGCGCCGCTGCCGCGCAGCGGCGAGCATGCCGAGGCCGTGCTGCTGCGGCTGAACCGGCTGGTCGGTCGCCACCTGCCGCACTTCGGCCAGACGGGCGGCGCCCGCGGCGGCGTGTCGCCGGGGCTGGCTCAGGCCATCGATTCGGCGCAGACCGGCGTGCGCCGGCGCTACTCGTCGACCACGCAGCGCGCGATGCAGATCACCGCGCCGGCGATGCTGGAGGATCTGCACCAGCGCAAGCAGGCGCTGAAGAAGGCCGCCGCCACGCCCGAGGAACGGGCGACGATCGAGATCGTCGCGCTGCTGTTCCAGAGCATCCTGACCGAAGACCGCATCCCTGCCGCGGTGCGCGTGTGGTTCGCGCGGCTGCAGATGCCGGTGCTGCGCGTGGCGGTGTCGGAGCCCGACTTCTTCGCCACCGTCGACCACCCGGCGCGCAGGCTGATCGACCGCATGGGGGCCTGCGTGATGGGCTTCGACAGCTCGTCGTCGGCGCAGGTCGGCGAGGCGTTGGAAAAGGAGGTCAAGCGCATCGTGCAGGTGGTGGAGGCCTACCCCGACACCGGGCGCCGCGTCTTCCAGACCGTGCTGACCGAGTTCGAGAAGTTCCTGGAGCAGTACTTCCGCGACCAGAACGAGGCCACCAAGAAGGGCGTCTCACTGGCCCAGCAGGTGGAGCAGCGCGAGACGCTGGCGATCCAGTACACGATCGAGCTGCGTCGCATGCTCAACGAGATGCCGGTGCAGGAGGGCGTGCGCCAGTTCCTGTTCCACGTCTGGGCCGATGTGCTGGCCACCGCCGCGGTGCGCTACGGCGGGCAGGGCGAGACCACGCGCAAGATGAAGCGCGCCGCGGCCGACCTGATCTGGTCGGCCAGCGCCAAGGTGTCGCGCGAGGAGCGCGCCGAGGTCATCCGCCGCCTGCCGCCGTTGCTCAAGCAACTGCGCGAGGGCATGTCGTCGGCCGGCATGGACAGCGCGCGCCAGGACGAGCAGATCCAGCAGCTCAACAACTCGCTGGCCGCGGCCTTCACGGCCCGCGCCGCGGTGATCCCCGACGACCGCCTGCGCGAGATGATGGAGCGGCTGGAGACGCTGGAAGAGCTGCTGCCCGACGCCTCCAACGTCGAGATCGACGAGTCGATGGTGCTCGACCTCTCGGGCCACCAGAGCAGCGAGCTGGAGATCGTGCTCGAAGGCGGCTCGATGCCGACGCCGGCGATGGTGGCCTGGGCGCGCGAGCTGCAGGTCGGCAGCTGGTACATGCTGGAGCACAAGGGCCGCAACGACCCGGTGCAGCTGGCCTGGCACGGCCTGCGCAAGCAGCTCTCGCTGTTCGTCACGCCGCAGGGCCGCTGCATGCTGTTCCAGCAGCACCGGCTGGCCTCGTACCTCCAGGCCGGGCTGCTGCTGCCGGCGCAGGACGAGGCGCTGACCGTGCGCGCGACGCGCAGCGCGCTGGCCAAGCTGGACGTGGATTCGTCGCGGCTGCTGAACTGACGGGCTGTCTCCCCTCGGGGACCGCCCGCCCGGCGGCCGGGGGTCAATGAATCAATCGGTCCTCGGGGTCGACGAAGAGTTCGTCGAGGATCAGCGCGTCGGGCTCCTCGCCCAGACTCCAGAAGACCATCAGCACGATGACCTTGAGGTCTTCCAGCCCGATCGGGCCGCTGCCGACCGCGCTGGCCCGGTCAATCACCATCTCGCGCATCTCCGGCGGCAGCACGCCGGCCGATTCGAGAAAGCTGATGAAGGCGATCGAGTCCTCGCCCAGCAACTCGCGCTCGCCGTCGGTGTACAGGCGCATGCTGCGGCTGCTTTGCGGGCCGACGCGCCCTTCGGCGCTGTCGGCCAGGCCGTCCAGCCAGCGCAGGGCTTCCTGGATCTCGTCGGACTCGAAGCCGACGGCGCTGAGCTTGCGCGAGAGCTGCCGGTGGTCGGGACAAGCGTCTGGCCGCCAGTAGTTCTCGTAGAGATAGACCAGCACGTCGAACATGCGGGGCACTATACCGCAGGGCCTTTCGGGCCCTGGGCCCCGGGCGCCGGGCCCCGGGCAGGGCCGACGACGCCCAGTCGTTCTCAGGCGCGGACGCGACGCTGGAACAGGCCCCCGGGCAGCCGCGCGACCTGGCCGTCGAGCTCCAGCTCCAGCAGCCGCGCAAGCAGCTCGGCGGTGGGCCAGCCGCTGCGGGCCTGCAGGCCATCCAGGCTGATCGGGTCGTGGCCCAGGGCTTCGAGCAGCGGGTCTTCGCGCGGCGGCGGCGGCGCTGCCGCCGCCGGCGGCCGAGCCATGCCCGCCAGCGCCGGCTGGCCCAACTCGGCCAGCACCTCGGCAGCGCTTTCGACCAGGTGCGCGCCGTCGCGGATCAGCGCATGGCAGCCGCGCGACTGCGCGGCGTGGATCGACCCCGGCACCGCAAACACCTCGCGGCCGGCCTCGTTGGCCAGCCGCGCGGTGATCAGCGAGCCCGAACGCAGCGCCGCCTCGATCACCACCGTGCCCAGGCTGAGCCCGGCGATCAGGCGGTTGCGGGGCGGAAAGTTCTCCGCCAGCGGCGGCGTGCCTGGCAGGTATTCGCTGACGATCGCGCCCTGCGCGGCGATGCGGCGCGCCAGCTCCAGGTGCTCGCGCGGGTAGACGCGGTCGGGGCCGGTGCCGATCACGGCCACCGTCGGCGCGCCGGCGGCCAGCGCCCCTTCGTGCGCCGCGCCGTCGATGCCTTGCGCCAGGCCCGAGACCACCACATAGCCGGCCGCGCCCAGCGCCTGGCCGAAGGCGTGGGCGTTGTCGCGCCCCTGCGCGGTGGGCTTGCGGCTGCCGACCACGGCGACCGCGCGCGTCGACAGGTGCCGGGCATCGCCCTGCACGTACAGCAGCAGCGGCGGGTCCGGGCTTTCCAGCAGCGCCGCGGGGTAGGCAGCGTCGCCCAGCGTGATCACCTGGCGCCGCCCGCCTTCGTGCAGCCAGGCCAGCACCGAATCGCGCGCGCGCGCCCAGTCGGCCGGCTCTGTGAGCAGCGCGGTCGTCAGCTTGTCGCCGACCAGCGGGCGCAGCTGCTCGGCAGCGGCCGTCACCACCGCCTGTGGCGAGCTGAAGGCCTGCAGCAACTGGCGCGCCGTCTGCCGCCCGACGCCGGGCACCAGCAGCAAGCGCAGCCAGGCGCCGAGTTCGTCAGCGTCGATCGGCACCAGCGCGGCGCGCTTGGGCGGGCGCGAGCTCAGGGTTGGGTGAAGCGGTCGCCGGGGCCGACCGGCTCGGCGACCGACAGGATCAGCGCGTAGGACACGCGATCGAAGACGCGGAAGACGAACAGCAGGCCGTGGCGCTCGTCGGGCAGGCGCATCAGCGTGCGCTTGCCGTCGGTGCGGTCCACCGCTGTTTCGCCAGCCCGCCACAGCGCCAGCACGTGGCCGCGCTCCAGACCGTCGCGGGCGCCGCGGTTGAGGGCGACGATCTGGTTCTGGCCGGCACGCAGCGCGTCGCCGTAGACCGAGACGATGCGGCCGTCCACCGGCGAGGTGGGCGCGTGCGGCATGTAGGCCGCCAGGTCGCTGGCCGGCACCGGCGACAGGCGGTCGCCGACGCCGGCTTCGAGCCGCGTCTCGTTGATGCGGAAGGTGGCCGGCACCACCAGCGACGCCTTGCCGTCGACCGCCGGCAGCAGGCCGCCGTCGCGCACGAACTCGGCCGTGCCGACGTAGGTGGCCTCGTAGCCCAGCACCTCGCGCGTGACCGGGTCCAGCAGCGGCCGCGGCTCGCGGAACAGGCGGAAGTCGCGCGCGCCGCCGAGGTCGCCGCGCACGTAGGCGGTCTCGCCGCGCGAGACGATCACGCGGCCTTCCTGCGTGGCCACGATGCGCGGCGCGCGCGCCAGCTCGTCGGTGTCGAAGACCACGGCCTCGTTGAGGAAGGGGCCGATCAGGTGCAGCGGCAGCGAGGCGATGGCGCCGTTGGGCAGCAGCTCGGCGCGCACCCGCGGCGACAGCGTCACCGTGCCGCCCACCGGGCCGCTGTCCTGCGCCACCCGCAGCGTCGCGCGGCCGTCGGCCTTGACCAGCACCAGCACCTGGCCGGGGTAGATCAGGTGCGGGTTGCGGATCTGGTCGAGGTTCATGCCCCACAGCTGCGGCCAGCGCCAGGGGCTCTTGAGGAAGATCTTGGAGATGTCCCACAGCGTGTCGCCGCGCTGCACGGTGTGCGTGTCGGGCGCATTGGGCGCCAGGTCCGACAGCAGCACGCCGGTCTGCGCCACCTGGTTGGCGGTGTTGCGCTGCTGCTGGGTGACCGGATAGTTCGGGACGTTGCCGCCGGCGGCCAGCGCGGGCAGGCTGGCCAGGCCACCGATGATCCCCAGCGCGCCGAGCGCGGTTGCGGCCGCCAAACGTCCCCGGCGGTGCTCCGCGCGGTGCTCGCCTCGACGATCGCTTCGACTCATGTGCGGGTCTCCCGGCTGGCGCGCCGCGGGGCGCGCGAATGCCACAATCGGTGCAATGGATCCACAGCGTGCCGCAGCCCACCAAGCGCCGCGGCCGCCGAAATGTTCACTTGGTTTCGCAGATTCTGCCCCTAAATCATTGATATCGCAACGAAAGTGGCGCGCACGATCCGCCTGATGCGGAGCAGTTGACGACCCCCCCGTTGCGCCTCGTCCACAACTGTTTCGCCGTGTTGCCGCGCTGTATCGCGGGCAGCCTTTTGCCGATTGCCATGGCCCGCCTGAACATCCTGCGTTATCCCGATCCTCGCCTGCACAAGGTGGCCCAGCCGGTGGCGGCGGTGGACGACGGCATCCGCCGCCTGGTCGACGACATGCTGGAGACCATGTACGCCGCCGAAGGCGTTGGTCTGGCCGCGACGCAGGTGGACGTGCACCAGCGCCTGATCGTGATGGACACCTCCGAGCAGCGCGACCACCCCATCGTGCTGATCAACCCCGAGATCATCTGGCACAGCCCCGAGATGCGCGTGGCCGAGGAAGGCTGCCTCTCGGTGCCGCAGATCTACGACAAGGTGGAGCGCCACGCCAGTGTCAAGGTGCAGGCGCTGGGCCGCGACGGCCAGCCTTTCGAGATGCATGCCGAGGACCTGGCCGCGGTCTGCGTGCAGCACGAGATGGATCACCTGGTGGGCAAGGTCTTCGTCGAGTACCTGAGCGCGCTCAAGCGCGACCGCATCCGCACCAAGATGATCAAGAAAAGCCGCGACGAGGCCGCGAAGGCGTGAAAGTGACCACCCCCGGCCGCCGGGCGGCCGCCCCCCGAGGGGGCTACCAAACCCGACCGGCACAGCCGGATCGGGTTTGGCGCGCTAACACCGCCGCAGCCCCTGGTCGCCTGCGGCGACCGGTCCCCAAAGGGGCAAGGCACGGGTTTCATCCGCGGTGGAGCACTGATGCGGAGCGCTGATTGATGGCTGATCGTCTCCGCGTCGGCTTTGCCGGCACGCCGGCCTTCGCGCAGGCCGCGCTGGCGGCGCTGGCCGATGCCGGCCACGACATCCCGCTGGTGCTGACCCAGCCCGACCGGCCGGCCGGCCGGGGGCTGAAGCTGCAGGCCTCGGCCGTCAAGCAAGAAGCGCTGGGGCGCGGGCTGCCCGTGGTCCAGCCGCGCAGCCTGCGCCTGGATGGCAAGTACCCGCAAGACGCCGCAGCGGCGAAGGCCGCGCTGGCCGCCGCCGATCTCGACGTGCTGGTCGTCGCTGCCTACGGCCTGATCCTGCCGGCGTGGACGCTGCAAAGCGCGCGCCGCGGCAGCGTCAACATCCACGGCTCGCTGCTGCCGCGCTGGCGCGGCGCGGCGCCGATCCAGCGCGCCATCGAAGCCGGCGACGCCGAGACCGGCATCACGCTGATGCAGATGGACGCCGGCCTCGACACCGGACCGATGATCGCCACCGGCGCGCTGGCGATCGCGCCCGACGACAGCGCCGCGACGCTGCACGACCGCCTGGCCGTGCTGGGCGCGCGGCTGCTGGTCGAGCACTTGCCGGCCTGGCTGCGTGGCGAGCTGAGCGCGCGGGCGCAGCCGGCCGCCGGCGTGAGCTACGCGAGCAAGATCGACAAGGCCGAGGCGGCCATCGACTGGTCACAGCCGGCCGCGGTGATCGAGCGCCGCGTGCGCGCCTTCGATCCTTTCCCCGGCTGCAGCTTCCAGCTCGACGGCGAGACGGTCAAGCTCTGGCGCGCCGCACTCGTGTCGAACCCAGCCGATGGCCACGGCCAACCGGGCCAGTGCCTGGCGGCGCCGGCCGGCACGCTGCGCGTGGCCTGCGGCGACGGCGCGCTGGACCTGGTCGAACTGCAGCGCACCGGCGGCCGCCGGGTGCCGGTGGCCGACTTCCTGCGCGGCCGCGCCGTGACCGCCGGCACGCGGCTGGGCTGAAGCGGCGACGGCGCGGCTCAAGCCGCGGCGCGAACGGCCGATAGCGCAGGCACACACCGCCTGCCGCCCGTCGTCGCCCTCGCCATGCGCCCCGCCTTTGCCGCCGTCACGTTGCTCGTGCTTGCCAGCCTGGCGGGCTGCGAGCAACTGGGCATCGAGTCGGCCGGCACCGTGGCGGCGCGGCGCGATGGCGAAGGCAAGGCGATCGGCGGCGCCTGCCGGCACGCCGGCCGCGCCATCGAAGACTGCTACACGCTCAACCGCAAGGCCGACAAGGGCGCGGTCTTCGCCGGCTGGCGCGAGATGAACGACTACATGCGCGAGAACAAGATCGACGCCGTCGCGCCGCAACTGCCGCCGCCGGGTGCGGCCGCGTCGGCGCCCGAGGCCACGGCCGGCAGCGACGGCGACGACGAGGCCGACGCCAAGGTTGCCAAGGCCAAGGGCCACGCCACCGCGCGCCACTGAGCGGCCCGTCCAGCGTCGCGCCGGCCGCAGCGCCGCGCGCCGGCTCGATGGGACAAAATCCCCCGATGGAGTCTGCGAGCGCGCGCTGGCGCGACCCCGCGTTTCGCCTCGGCGCGCACGACATGGCCGGCCCGGCGCTGGGCATCGCGGCCTGGGGACTGGTGACCGGGGTCGCGATGGTCAAGTCGGGGATGAGCGTGTCGATCGCGCTCGCCACCTCGCTGCTGGTCTTCGCCGGCAGCGCGCAGCTCGCCACGCTGCCGCTGCTGGCGGGCGGCGCGCCGCTGTGGGTGATCTGGGCCACCGCGGCCTGCGTCAACCTGCGCTTCGTGATCCTGGGCACGCAGTGGCGGCCCTACTTCGGCCACCTGCCGCGCGCGCGGCGGCTGCGGCTGGCGTACTTCGCGGCCGACCTGAACTTCGTGCTGTTCATGAACCGCTACCCGCGGCCCGAGCCGGCGCCGGAGCAGGAGGCCTACTTCTGGGGCGGCGCCGTGCTCAACTACTGGGCATGGCAGTTGTCGTCGATCGCCGGCGTCCTGCTCGGTGATCGCGTGCCGACCGAGTGGGGCCTGGGCTTTGCCGGCATCCTGGTGCTGATCGGGCTGATCGGCTCGATGCTCAACACGCGCTCGACCTGGGCCGCCGCCGCGGTGGCCGCCGTCACCGCGGTGCTGAGCTACGGGCTGCCGTACAAGCTGAACATCGTGCTGGCGATCACCGCCGCGGTGCTGGTGGGCATGGTGATGGATCACCGCACGCCGCCGGCCGCTGCGGCCATCGCGGACGACCAGACATGAACGCGGACGTCGTGCTCGAATGGTCCTGGGCGCTGCTGCTGACGCTGGTCGGCCTGGGGCTGATCACGCTGCTGACGCGCGGCTTCTTCCTGCTGCCCAACCGCGAATGGCCGCTGCCCGCCTGGCTGCGCCAGGGCCTGCGCTATGCGCCGCTGGCGGCGGTGACGGCGGTGGTCGCACCCGAGGTGGTGCTGACGCAGGGCCAGCTGATCAGCACGCTGCAGGATGCGCGGCCCTACGCCGCGGTGGCCGCCGCGCTGTTCTACGCCTGGCGGCGCAGCATCCTGGGCACGCTCGTCGTCGGCATGGTGGTGATGCTGGCGTTGCGGCTGGGGCTGGGCTGGTAGGCGCGGCGGCGGCGGGAGGTGCGGCGCGACAATCGCCGTCAGCGCTGATCCACTCCCCTGCCGTCTCCACCATGAAGATCCTCCGTTTCGCCGATCTCGCCGCGCAAGGCTTCGCCAAGGGCAAGCGCGTGTTCATCCGTGCCGACCTCAACGTGCCGCAGGACCATTCACCGCAAGGCAAGGGCCGCATCACCGAGGACACCCGCATCCGCGCCAGCGTGCCCTGCATCCGTCTGGCGCTGGACGCCGGCGCCGCGGTGATGGTCACCAGCCACTTGGGCCGTCCGACCGAGGGCGCGTTCAAGCCCGAGGACTCGCTGGCGCCGGTGGCCGCGCGCCTGGCTGAACTGCTGGGGCAGCCGGTGCCGCTGGTGGCCAACTGGGTGGATGGCGTCGACGTGAAGCCCGGCCAGGTGGTGTTGCTGGAGAACTGCCGCCTCAATAAGGGCGAGAAGAAGAACGACGAGGCGCTCGCGCGCAAGATGGCCGCGCTGTGCGACATCTTCGTGAACGACGCCTTCGGCACCGCGCACCGCGCCGAGGCCAGCACCTACGGCATCGCGCAGTTCGCGCCGGTGGCCTGCGCCGGCCCGCTGCTGGCCGCCGAGATCGACGCCATCACCAAGGCGCTGGCCAACCCGAAGCGGCCGCTGGTGGCCATCGTCGCCGGCAGCAAGGTCAGCACCAAGCTGACCATCCTGCAAAGCCTGGCCGCCAAGGTCGACGGCCTGGTGGTCGGCGGCGGCATCGCCAACACCTTCATGCTGGCCGCGGGCCTGAAGATCGGCAAGAGCCTGGCCGAGCCCGACCTGGTGGGCCAGGCCAAGGCCGTGATCGAGGCGATGAAGGCGCGCGGCGCCGAGGTGCCGATTCCGGTCGACGTGGTCTGCGCCAAGGCCTTTGCGGCCGACGCGCCGGCCACGGTGAAGGCGGCCACGGACGTGGCCGACGACGACCTGATCCTCGACATCGGCCCGCAGACCGCGCAGATGCTGGCGGCCAAGCTGCTGGCCGCCGGCACCATCGTCTGGAACGGGCCGGTGGGCGTGTTCGAGTTCGACGCCTTCGCCAAGGGCACCGAGACCATCGCGCGCGCGATCGCGCGCAGCAGCGCCTTCAGCATTGCCGGTGGCGGCGACACGCTGGCGGCGATCGCCAAGTACGGCATCGAGGGTGACGTGGGCTACATCAGCACCGGCGGCGGCGCCTTCCTGGAGGTGCTGGAAGGCAAGACACTGCCGGCCATCGAAGTGCTGCAAAAGCGCGCGCAAGGCTAGGCTGGCGGGCGGTGCCGGCGCGGGTGTACCGTCGGCTCATCGGACAAATCCAAGGAGACATGCATGCACGACAAGCTGGCCGCCGCCGAGCAGGCGCTGAAGGATGCGGCGCTGGAATACCACCGCGCGCCCTCGCGCGGCAAGATCACGGTCGCGCCGACCAAGCCGCTGTCCAACCAGCGAGATCTGTCGCTGGCCTATTCGCCGGGCGTGGCCTATGCCTGCCTGGCGATCCAGGACGATCCGGCGCTGGCCGCCGAATACACCAGCCGCGCCAACCTGGTGGGCGTGGTCACCAACGGCACCGCGGTGCTCGGCCTGGGCGACATCGGCCCGCTGGCCGGCAAGCCGGTGATGGAAGGCAAGGGCTGCCTGTTCAAGAAGTTCGCCGGCATCGACGTCTTCGACATCGAGCTGGCCGAGCGCGACCCCGACAAGCTGGTCGACATCGTCGCCGCGCTCGAGCCCACGCTGGGCGGCGTCAACCTCGAGGACATCAAGGCGCCGGAGTGCTTCTACATCGAGAAGAAGCTGCGCGAGCGCATGAACATCCCCGTCTTCCACGACGACCAGCACGGCACTGCGATCATCTCGGCGGCGGCGCTGCTCAACGGGCTTGAGCTGGTGGGCAAGCGCATCGGCGAGGTCAAGCTCGCCGCCTCGGGCGCCGGTGCCGCGGCCATCGCCTGCCTGGACGTGATGGTGGGGCTGGGCGTGCGGCGCGAGAACATCTTCGTCGTCGACAGCCGCGGCGTGGTGCGCGAAGGGCGCGACGACTTCGCGCGCCTGGACGAGAGCAAGCTGCGCTACTGCCAGAAGACCGAGGCCCGCACGCTGGCCGACGTGGTGAAGGGCGCCGACGTCTTCCTCGGCTGCTCGGCCGCCGGCGTGCTGTCGGCCGAGATGGTCTCGACGATGGCCGACAAGCCCATCATCCTGGCGCTGGCCAACCCAGAGCCGGAGATCCGCCCCGAGCTGGCCAAGGCCGTGCGGCCCGACTGCATCATCGCCACCGGGCGCAGCGACTACCCCAACCAGGTCAACAACGTCCTGTGCTTCCCGTACATCTTCCGCGGCGCGCTGGACTGCGGGGCCACCAAGATCACCGAGGCGATGAAGCTCGCCTGCGTGCGCGAGATCGCCGAGCTGGCCAAGGCCGAGACCAGCGACGAGGTGGCCGCCGCCTATGCCGGGCAGGAACTGAAGTTCGGCGCCGACTACCTGATCCCCAAGCCCTTCGACGCGCGGCTGATCCTGCGCATCGCGCCGGCCGTGGCGCGCGCGGCGGCCGAGTCGGGCGTCGCGACACGGCCCATCGCCGACCTGGCCGCCTACCGCGATTCGCTGACCCGCTTCGTCTACCAGACCGGCATGGTGATGCGCCCCGTCTTCAGCGCGGCCAAGCTGGCGCATGCCAAGCGCCCGGCGCGCGTGGTCTACGCCGAGGGCGAGGACGAGCGCGTGCTGCGCGCGGTGCAGGTGGCGCTGGACGAAGGCCTGGCCCAGCCCATCCTGGTGGGCCGGCCCGAGGTGGTGAAGATGCGCATCGAGCGTGCCGGCCTGCGGCTGTCGGCCGGGCAGGACTTCGAGCTGGTCGACCCCGAGAACGACCCGCGCTTCCGCGAGTACTGGGAGACCTACCGCGGCCTGATGGCGCGCGAGGGCGTGACGGCCGACGTGGCCAAGGCCTCGGTGCGGCGCTCGAACACGCTGATCTCGTCGCTGATGCTGCGCCGTGGCGAGGCCGACGCGATGCTGTGCGGCCTGGTCGGCCGCTACGACGCCCACCTGGACCACGTGCGCAACGTGATCGGCCGCCGCCCCGGCGCCAGCACGATGGCCGCCATGAACGCGCTGACGATGCCCGACCACACGCTGTTCATGACCGACACCTTCGTCAACGAGGAGCCCAGCGCCGAAGAGCTGGCCGACATCGCGATGATGGCCGCCGCCGCGGTGCGGCGCTTCGGCATTCCGCCGCGCGTCGCCTTCCTCTCGCACTCGATGTTCGGCTCGTCGAGCCGCGCCTCCGCGCAGCGCATGCGGCGCGCGCACGTGCTGTTCCGGCAGCGCGCGCCGGCCGACATCGAAAGCGACGGCGAGATGCAGGGCGACGCCGCGTTGTCCGACGACATCCGCCGCGGCTTCGTGCCCGAGACCACGCTGTCGGGCAGCGCCAACCTGCTGGTGCTGCCCAACCTGGACGCCGCCAACATCCTCTTCAACGTGCTCAAGATGACCGGCGGCCACGGCATCACCGTGGGGCCGATGCTGCTGGGCGCGGCCAAGCCGGCGCACATCCTGACGCCGGCATCCACGGTGCGGCGGGTGATCAACATGACGGCGGTGGCGGTCGCCGAAGCGCTGGCCGAGTCGTGATCAAGCTGAAACCGCGGCTCGGCGGCGCGCGCGGATAATCCGCCGGCCCCGCCGAGCCCGGCGCAACGAACAAGAAGCTTCCCTCCATGTCGCGTGCCACCAAGATCGTCGCCACCCTCGGCCCGGCGTCCAGCGACCCGGAGGTGCTGGAGCGGCTGCTGCTCGCCGGCGTCGACGTGGTGCGGCTGAACTTCAGCCACGGCAAGGCCGAGGACCACATCGCCCGCGCCGAGCTGGTGCGCCGCGCGGCCGACAAGGTGGGCCGCACGGTGGCGCTGATGGCCGACCTGCAAGGCCCCAAGATCCGCGTCGGCAAGTTCGTCGACGGCCGCGTGATGCTGCAAAACGGCAGGCCCTTCGTGCTGGACGCGCAGCGCAGCGAGCCCGGCGACGTGCAGGCCGTGGGCCTGGACTACAAGGAGCTGCCGCGCGACGTGCGCCCCGGCGACACGCTGCTGCTCAACGACGGGCTGATCGTGCTCACCGTCGAGGCGGTGCGCGGCGAGCAGGTGCACACCGTCGTCAAGGTCGGCGGCGAGCTGTCCAACAACAAGGGCATCAACAAGCAGGGCGGCGGGCTGACGGCGCCGGCGCTGACCGCCAAGGACATGGAAGACATCCGCACCGCGATGGCCTTCCAGTCCGAGTACGTGGCGGTGAGCTTTCCGAAGAGCGCCACCGACATGGAGATGGCACGCCAGCTCGCCAACGTGGCCGGCGAGGCCTACCGCCACAAGCCGGCGATGATCGCCAAGATCGAGCGCAGCGAGGCCATCCCCCAGCTCGAAGCCATCCTGAAGGCCAGCGACGGCATCATGGTGGCGCGCGGCGACCTCGCGGTGGAGGTCGGCAACGCGGCGGTGCCGGCGCTGCAGAAACGCATGATCCGCATGGCGCGCGAAATGGACAAGGTGGCCATCACCGCGACGCAGATGATGGAGAGCATGATCCAGAACCCGGTGCCCACGCGTGCCGAGGTGTCGGACGTGGCTAACGCCGTTCTCGATGGCACCGACGCCGTGATGCTGAGCGCCGAGACCGCCGCCGGCAAGTACCCCGTGGAGACCGTGGAGCACATGGCGCTGATTGCGCTGGAGGCCGAGCGCGCCGAGGACGTCTCGCTGGACACCGACTTCACCAACAAGCGCTTCGGCCGCATCGACCAGAGCATCGCGATGGGCGCGCTGTTCACCGCCCACCACCTGGGCTGCAAGGCCATCATCGCGCTGACCGAATCGGGCAGCACGGCGCTGTGGATGAGCCGGCACAACATCAAGCTGCCGATCTTCGGGCTGACGACGCAGACCGTCTCGCAGCGCAAGATGGCGCTCTACCGCAACGTGCGCCCGATGCTGATGGCCAAGGAGAGCGACCGTGACTCGGCGCTGGTGCAGGCCGAGAAGCTGCTGGTGGCGCGCGGCGAACTCAAGCCCGGCGACACCTACGCCATCACCTGCGGCGAGCCGATGGGCTATCCGGGCGGCACCAACATGCTCAAGGTTTGCCGCGTGGATTGAGGCCCCCTGCGGCCCTGCGGGCCGGTCCCCCCGAGGGGGAGCGATCCGGACCGGGGAACCCGGATCCGGATCATCGCTCTGCGCCTCAGGCCGTGTTGCGCACGCTGTCGACCATCGCGGCCACCGGCGCCGCCATCCCGGTGGGCTGCAACTCGGTCTGCGGCCAGTCGCGCGCGAAGACGCGGAACAACTCGTCGGCAAAGCTGTGGCCGACGTCGGTGATGCCGGAGAAGTCCAGCTCGGCATGGCGGAAGGCCTGCAGCCGCAAGGCCGCGCGGCGGGCCTGGGCGCGCGAATCGAGCTGGACCGCAGCACCGCCGGCCAGCAGCTTCAGCGGCACGGCCGTGCGGTCGAAGCCATAGCCGCGTCCGTCGGTGCTGTGCTGGCGCAGCACGGCGTCCAGCGTGCGCGGCGTGTCCAGCGCGACGGCGAGATAGACCGACGTGCCCTGGCGCGCCAGCGGCCGCCCTTCGTGCCAGCCGCGCGCGCCCCAGCCGCGGTGCTGGAAGGCCGTCTCGTTGGCGTGCAGGTCCAGCACGTCGGCCAGGCGCGAGCAGAAGAACAGGCCGCGGCCGCTGTGGCGCTCGGGCTGGCTGCTGAGCTTGCCCTTGCTCAGCTCCAGCATGGCCAGCCGCGGGTTGGCCAGCGCGTGCACGTCCTGCAGCCGCCGGAACAGCCCGCAGCCGTCGTCCGACACCAGCAACTGCAGGTGCAGCGCCGTCTGCCGCATCGACACCGTGACCTCGGCGCCGCCGCTGTGCTCGATGGCGTTGTTCAGCAGCTCGGTGAAGGCGTGCTGCGCGATGCGCGCGACCTCAGGCCGGAGCTGGAAGAACGGCGCGAAGTCGCGGCTCCACGGCAAATCCTCCTGCAGCCCGGCCAGCGCATAGCGCTGCACCACTTGGCGCAGCGGGCCCGGCTGCCAGCAGGGCTGGCGGCGGCTGCCGGTGCGCTGCAGCCACTGCGCGGCCTCCAGCCGGCGCAGCAGGCTCAAGGCCGAGCGGCGGCCGATCTGCAGGCGGTCCATCAGGTAGGCCGGCAGCCCGGGGCCGGCGCGCAGCGCGGCGGTGGTGATCCAGTGGGTGGCTTCGGCCAGGCGGGCGGCAGGCTTCATGGCATCGTCTCGTCGGGTGGCCCCGCGGGCAAAGGGCACGTGGGCCCCAGTGTCGGCAAGCCGGCGCCGAAGCTGGCGCGGAACAAGCGCATGAAATCCTGCCAGTTCGGTTCGATGCCGTTCGCCAGCGCGCCCGCGCCGCGTGCGGACAAGGCCGGCTGCCGCGAGGGCGGCGCCTAGAATCGCGCGCTGACGGCCCGGCTACGCCGCGAGCGCCGCCAGGGCCTGGAATTCCGATCCACCTGACCCTTTTTCCGGAGCCCGCCATGCCTCTCGTCTCGATGCGCCAGTTGCTCGACCATGCCGCCGAAAACGGCTATGGGATCCCGGCCTTCAACGTCAACAACCTCGAGCAGGTGCAGGCCGTGATGACGGCCGCCGCCGAGGTCAACGCCCCGGTGATCCTGCAGGCCAGCGCCGGCGCGCGCAAGTACGCCGGCGAGCCCTTCATCAAGCACCTGATCCAGGCCGCGGTGGAGTCGTGGCCGCAAATCCCGCTGGTCATGCACCAGGACCACGGCCAGAGCCCCGACGTCTGCAGCGGGGCCATCAAGCTGGGCTTCAGCTCGGTGATGATGGATGGCTCGCTGCAGGCCGACGGCAAGACCATCGCCAGCTACGACTACAACGTCGACGTCACCCGCCAGGTGGTGGAGATGGCGCACCGGCAGGGCGTCACCGTCGAAGGCGAGCTGGGCTGCCTGGGCTCGCTGGAGACCATGCGCGGCGACAAGGAAGACGGCCACGGCACCGACGCGACGATGACGCGCGAGCAGTTGCTGACCGACCCCGAGCAGGCCGCCGATTTCGTCAAGAAGACCCAGCTCGACGCGCTGGCGATCGCCATCGGCACCAGCCATGGCGCCTACAAGTTCACCCGCAAGCCCACCGGCGACATCCTGGCGATCGACCGCATCAAGGCGATCAACCGCCGCATCCCCAACACCCATCTGGTGATGCACGGCAGCTCCAGCGTGCCGCAGGACCTGCTGGCCATCATTCGCCAATATGGTGGCGACATGAAGGAGACCTACGGCGTGCCGGTGGAGGAGATCCAGCACGCCATCAAGTTCGGCGTGCGCAAGATCAACATCGACACCGACATCCGGCTGGCGATGACCGGTGCCATCCGCAAGTACATGGCCGAGAACCCGAGCAAGTTCGATCCGCGTGACTACCTCAAGCCCGCGCGCGAGGCCGCCAAGGCCATCTGCCGCCAGCGCTACGTGGAGTTCGGTTGCGAAGGCCAGGCCGGCAAGATCAAGCCGGTGGCGCTGGACGAGGTGGCACGTCGGTACGCCCAGGGCAGCTTGGCGCAGGTGGTGAACTGAAGGCGAGCTGAAGCGCCGGCACGGCAGCAACGACGAAGCCGCGGCCGGTCGACGAGACCGGTCACCGCGGCTTCTTGCTTGGGCAGGGCGGCGAAAGGGGCTTGCGCAGCCCCCTGGCGGCCGGGCAGCTTACTTGAGGTGGCTGCTGATCAGCTTGGTCATCTCGAACATCGAGACCTGCGCCTTCTTGAAGATCTCCTTCAGCTTCGCGTCGGCGTTGATCATGGTCTTCTTGGCGCTGTCCTGCAGGCCGTTCTTCTTGATGTACTCCCAGACCTTCTTGGTCACCTCGGTCCGCGGCAGCGGCTTGTCGCCGATCACCGCCGCCAAGGCGGCACTGGGCGTCATCGCCTTCATGAAGGCGGCGTTGGGAGTGCGCTTTTTGGCGGGGGCGGTTTTCTTGGTCGGGCTCCTTGGCCCTGCCGCTGTCTTCGCAGAGGCCGCCTTCTTAGCTGGCGCAGCCTTCTTGGCCGGCGTTAACTTCTTCGCCGGCGCCTTCTTCGCCGGTGCCTTCTTCGCAGTTGCCATGAGTGTTCTCCGTCAGAGTTGATGTCGTTGTGCGCCGAGCATTGGACATCTGTCTCTCTTGTGTCTCGACGCTGGCGCGCATGGTAATGCGTGCCTCGATGAGTGAGAAGGTATCGAGCGCACTCGGCCGCTAGCAGGCAGCGTGGTGCCAAGCCGCTACATGTACCGCGACAAGATCAAGAGGCATGTGTGCAGTTCAAAATGGGCGTTAGCGAGGTTCAGCTTGATAGCCACAATCGGACTCACCAGCAACGATCTCATCGATGCGCCTGTCACCTGCCAAGATCAAGTTCAGCCGCCGCCGCTCATCAGCTGCGGTGGCGAAGCCTGCTTCGGGCGGCTTGATGGCATGAAGGCCAGTGTTCTAGCGAGGGCGTGATGTCTCGATTCGAATCCAATCTAACTGTTGCGATTTCAAATGAAACAGATAATTATAAACATTGGATGCTTCGGCTCAGACATGCGGTCTATAAGACGCGTCTAGGAAATACTGAATATGCACGAAAGGTAATTCAATCTGCAAGATCTGTGCTTTCTCAGATGAATACCGCACAGATGGTCGCTCATGTAAATTTTGCGGAAGGTGTTTGTGATTATTTCGAGAGTGGCGCCTCGAAAGCGATAGATAAGCTAAATAGAAGTCGTGCGCTTGGAGTCGGTTGCCCGCCGGATGATGATCTTCCGCTATTAACTGCGGCGTGGTTGGCTGCTATTTACCGTGCTTTGGCTCAATGGGATAAGTTATCGCATGTTCTAACAGACATTTTTAATTCGGAGCGACCTGTTTCGGATGAGGTGGCTGTTCGCGCATGTCTTGTTGTGGCCGACGCTTGGGAGGATATCGAGGCCACTGAAATGGCCGATAAATGGTATAAGGCAGCTAGAGAGTCCGCGCTTCGTTTGGGCGATGACTCGTCTTTGGGGGCGATCTTATATAATCGCGCCGCGATTAGAGTTTTCAATACGCGCATTCGAGAAGTCAAGGGTCGTGATTTTGACATTGATGAATGTCATATTGTTGTACAAGCAGCTTCTGCAGAGAACTATGCGCACCATGTTGGAGATGTTTCGTTAGGTTGGGCGTTTGATTTATTGTTCGGACAGTTGGCCATACTTTGTGGACAGTATGTTGAAGCGACGCGTAGATTGACCTCTAGCAGCATTCCTGCCAATTTAGGCGCACACTGGCCCTCGTCGGAATTGATGCGGTCGGCCGATCTGTTGCGATGCCGGGCGATGTTGAATGAGGTAGATGAAGGATATGTCGATCGACAAGCTTCAGAGTTGATGGATCGATTCTCTGATAAAGTGTGTGCGAGTGATATTGCAGTTGCTGGATACTCGATTCAATGTGCACTCGACTCGATTGGCTCTCAAAATGATAAGTACAAGAAAATATGGATAGAGGCGATTGCGAGGTTTGATGGCGCGTGCGAAGAAGAGTCGAGAGTTCTAAATACTCTTCTAGAGAGTATTGCGCGAAGATCTGCATTTCGAATCTAATTGCATTGGGTTTATGGAGTTCACAGTGATGAATGAAGGGCAACAAGCTCTCGGTAAGGTTGCAATCGTCATGGGTTCCTCCAGCGACTGGGAAACCCTATCCAGCGCCGCCGCGATCCTCGACGATTTTGCCATTGCCTATCACCGCCAAGTCCTCTCCGCGCATCGCATGCCAGACGATATGTTTGCATTCGCGGAAACAGCAGCCGAGCGGGGTTTTCGGGCGATCATTGCCGGGGCCGGCGGTGCGGCGCACCTGCCGGGGATGCTGGCGTCGAAAACGACGGTGCCGGTTCTGGGCGTGCCGGTGGCCAGCCGGTTTCTGCAAGGGGTCGATTCCCTTTATTCCATCGTCCAGATGCCCAAGGGGATACCCGTCGCGACATTTGCCATCGGGCCCGCCGGTGCGGCCAATGCGGCGCTTTTCGCGGTGGCAATGCTGGCGCTGGATGACGCCGCTTTGCTGCAGAAGCTCAACGACTTCCGGGCCCGGCAGACGGCGGCGGCGCGGGCGATGACGCAGGACTTGATGTGAGCCTCGGGTCGTCGATTTCGGCCGCAGCGCGCGCGCGGACCATCGGCATCGTGGGCGGCGGCCAGCTTGGCCGCATGCTCGTTCATGCGGCGCAGGCGATGGGCTATCAAGCCGTCGTGCTCGATCCTGACCCCGGCAGCCCGGCCGGGCAGGCGGCCGACAGACTGTTGTGTGCAGCCTACGATGACCCAGCCGCCGCATCGGAGATGGCGGCCCTGTGCGGTGCCGTGACGACCGAATTCGAGAACGTGCCGGCATCGGTGCTGCAGTCCTTGGCCGATCGCTGCGTCGTTTCGCCGGCCGCCGAGGCCGTTCGCATCTGCCAGCACCGGGCGCTGGAGAAGGCTCATTTCCAGCGCAGCGGCGTGCCTTGCGCGCCGCACGCGCGCATCGAATCGGCGGCCGATCTGCAGGCCGTGGCCGACGAGTTGCTGCCCGGCGTGCTGAAGACCTCGCAGCTCGGCTATGACGGCAAGGGCCAGCGGCGCGTGGCCACCCGGGCGCAGCTGACCGAGGCCTGGCAGGCGCTGGGCCGGGCGCCCTGCCTGCTGGAGGCGCTGGTGCCGATCCGCTGCGAGCTGAGCGTGATCGTCGCGCGCGGCGCCGACGGCGCCTGCGTGCACCTGCCGGTGCAGCAGAACCTGCACCGCGACGGCATCCTCGCCGTCACCCAGGTGCCGGCGCCCGACGTCGATGCCGCCACCGCGGCGCAGGCGGCACGCATGGCGCGCGAACTGGCGGCGTCGATGGGTTACGTGGGCGTGTTGTGCGTCGAGTTTTTCGTGCTGACCGACGGCCGCGTGCTGGCCAACGAGATGGCGCCGCGTCCGCACAACTCCGGTCACTACAGCATCGACGCCTGTGACCTGTCGCAGTTCGGGTTGCAGCTGCGCGCCCTGCTGGGCCTGCCGCTGGTGATGCCGCGCCAGCACTCGCCGGCGGTGATGCTCAACCTGCTGGGCGACCTCTGGTTCAAGGCCAGCGCCGGCGGTGGCGCACCGCTAGAGCCCGGTTGGCCCGCCGTGCTGGCGCTGCCCGGCGTGCACCTGCACCTCTACGGCAAGGCCGAGCCGCGCCGCGGCCGCAAGATGGGCCACCTGACCGTCACCGCGGCCACCGCCGCCGAGGCGCGCGCCACCGCCGTGCAGGCCGCGCAGCGTCTGGGCCTGCCGGCGTTCTGATCGGCCAGCCACCCATGCCCATCCTCGACGGACAAGACCCGGCCGCCGTGGCGGCCGCCGCCGATCGCGTGGCCGCCGGCGGCTTGGTGGGCTTTGCCACCGAGACCGTCTACGGCCTCGGCGCGCGCGCCGACGACGATGCCGCGGTGGCCGCGATCTTCGCCGCCAAGGGCCGGCCGGCCGACCATCCGCTGATCGTTCACGTCGCCACGCTGGACGACGCGCGCCACTTCGGCGACCTCTCCAGCCCGGCCGCGCAGCGCCTGGTCGACCGCTTCTGGCCCGGGCCGCTGACGCTGATCCTGCCGCGGCAGCCAGGCGTCGGCGCGGCGGCAGCGGCCGGGCAGGCGAGCATCGGTCTGCGCCTGCCCTCGCATCCGGTGGCGCGCGCGCTGCTGCAGGCGGCCGCCGCGCGCGGCGTGCGCGGCGTGGCCGCGCCCAGCGCCAACCGCTTCGGCCGCATCAGCCCCACGCGGGCGGCGCACGTGACCTCGGAGTTCGGCGCCGATCTACTGGTGCTGGACGGCGGCGACTGCGCTTTGGGCATCGAATCGGCCATCGTCGACTGCAGCCGTGCCGCGCCGGCGCTGCTGCGCCCCGGCGTGCTGGACCGCAACCAGATCGAGGCCGTGCTCGGCGCCAGCCTGCGGGCGCCGGGCGACGACGCGCCGCGCGCCTCGGGCACGCTGGCGGCGCACTACGCGCCCGAAGCCAAGCTGCGGCTGATGGACGGCGCGATGCTGCGCAGCGCCTTCGAGGTGCTGGCCGGCGGCCAGCCGCCGCAGGGCCTCGCGGTATATTCCCGCACGGTGCGGCAGGCGCCGCGCGGCATCGCGCTGCGGCTGATGCCGGACCAGGCGGCGGACGTGGCGCACGAGCTGTTCGCGGTGCTGCGCAGCTTCGATGCCGGCGGCGCCCGGCTGATCTGGGTCGAGACGCCGCCACCCGGCCCCGCGTGGGACGGCGTGCGTGATCGGCTGGCCCGCGCTGCGGCGGCAGCGGCGTGATCGGCGGCCGGCGCTCCAAACCTTCCAGACCCCCATCGCAGCGACTTTCGGAGCTTTTCCAATGACATCTGGGCGTCGATCGGCGCGCATCACGCGCTTCGGGCTCACCGCGGTCGTCGCGGCCACGCTGCTGGCGGCTTGCGGCGGCGGCACGTCGCAGTACGAGCCGTTTTTGCCCGATCAGTACGTGGCCTTCGGCGACGAATCCAGCGTCATCCTGGCCGACGGCCGCCGCTACACCGTCAATCCGCTGACGGCCGCAGGCACGATCGACTGCGCCACCGAGCCGATCTGGACCCAGGCCGTGGCCAACCAGTACGGCTTCGTCTTCCAGGAATGCAACCCCGCCAACTCGGGCACCGTCAAGGCCGAGATGCGGGCCGTGGCCGGCGCGCGCGTCGACGACCTGAAGACCCAGATCGACAACCAGATCGCGCGCGGCGGCTTCGCCGCCAAGAGCCTGGTGACCGTCCTCGTCGGCGCCAACGACGTGCTGGACCTGTACGCCACCTACCCGCAGCAGACCGAGGATCAACTGGCCGCCGAGCTGGGCGCGCGCGGCGCGCGCCTGGGCCAGCAGGTCAACCGCCTGGTCGAGCTGGGCGTGCGCGTGATCATTTCCACCGTGCCCGACATGGGCCTGAGTCCCTACGCGCTGGCGGAGAAGAACAAGTTCAGCGACATCGACCGCGCGGCGCTGCTCACCCGGCTGTCGGCGGCGCTCAACAGCAAGCTGCGCACCACCATCCTCAACGATGGCCGCTTCATCGGCCTGGTGTTGGCCGACGAGGCGGTGCAGGCGGTGGTCAAGTTCGCCAGCGCCTACGGCGTCAGCGACGCCACCAGCGCGGTGTGCACCGTCGCGCTGCCCGACTGCACCACGCAGACGCTGGTGGCCTCCGGCACCTCGGCCACCTGGCTGTGGGCCGACGACCGCCACCTCGCCTACGGCGGCCAGCTTCGCCTGGGCACGCTGGCGGTGGCGCGCGCCACCGGCAATCCGTTCTGATCAGAGCCGCTGGTCGACGCGCCGGCGGCGGCCGCGCTCGACCACGATCTTCAGCGCCAGGATCACCGAGGCCAGCACCAGCGTCAGCGCGTTGGCCACGATGACGGGCCACTGCCCACTCAGCACGCCGTACACCAGCCACAACGCCACGCCGCCGGTGAAGGCGCCGTACATGCCCAGCGAGATGCCGGCCACGTTGCGCGTGCGCAGCGTCAGCAGCGCCTGCGGCACGAAGGACAGCGTGGTCAGGGCGGCGGCGACATAACCCAAAAAATCAGTGGCGCTGAGCGCAGCCAGGGGCGGGGGCATGGCGCTGATGATCGCACGGCCCGTACACTCGTTGCATGTCCTCGCCGCCCGCGCCGCACACCCTGCTGGCCTTCGACACCTCCACCGAAAGCATGGCGCTGGCGGTGCAGACCGAGGCCGGCCGCTGGGTGCACCACGGCAGCGGTGGCGCGCAGGCCTCGGCGCAGTTGCTGCCCGCGGCCCAGGCGCTGCTGCAGCGCGCCGGCCGCCGCGTGCAGGACGTGGCGGCCATCGGCTTCGGCCGCGGGCCGGGCGCCTTCACCGGGCTGCGCACGAGCTGCGCCGTCGCCCAGGGTCTGGCCTTCGGGCTCGGCTGCCCCGTGCTGCCGGTGGACAGCCTGCTGCTGGTGGCCGAGCAGGCGCGCCGCGCCGTCGGCGCCGGCGATGGCTTCGAGCTGGCGGTGACGATGGACGCGCGCATGGGCGAGATCTACGCCGGCCGCTACCGGCATGCGGCCGGCCCTGGCGGCATGGGCTGGACCGTGCTGCAGCCGCCGGCGCTGTGGGCGCCGGAGGATCTCGCGCAGGCCTGGGGCCAGGCGCCGCCGCCGCGCGTGGCCGGCTCGGCCGTGCCGCTGTTCGGGCCGGCGCTGGCGGTGCTGTGGCCGCCGCAGCAGCGCCTGGACATCGGCGACGACCGCGCGTCGGCGCTGATCGAACTGGTCGACCGGGCCTGGCGCGCCGGCGCCGGCGTCGACGCCGCCGAGGCGCTGCCGCTGTACCTGCGCGACAAGGTGGCGCAGACCACGGCCGAGCGGGCCGCGGCGCGCGCGGCGGCATGAAGGCGCCGCTGCCGGCCGCCGCGCCGCCGCTGCGCGCGATGCGGGCCGCCGACCTGGAGGCCGTGCTGGCGATCGAGTCCCAGGCCTACAGCCACCCCTGGACGCGGGGCAACTTCATCGACTCGCTGGCCGCCGGCTACCTGGCCGAGCTGCTGCTCGACGCTGACGCTCAGATGATCGGTTATTTCGTCGCCATGACCGGCGTCGGCGAGATGCATCTGCTCAACCTGACGGTCGCGCCCGCCCTGCAAGGCCAAGGCCACGGCGGCCGGCTGCTGGACGTGCTGGCGCAGCGTTGCCGCGAGCGCGCGCTGCCGCTGCTGTGGCTGGAGGTGCGCGCCGGCAATGCGCGCGCCCGCGCGCTCTACCAGCGCCGCGGCTTTGCGGAGGTGGGCCTGCGCCGACAGTACTACCCGGCCGGCAGCGGCCAGCGCGAGGACGCGGTGGTGATGAAGCGGGTGCTGGCGGACGCGGCTGCGCCATGAGCTGGAGCGAGCGTCAGCAGCAGATGCTGCGCGAAATGGGCTTGGTGGTCTGGCAACCGCCGGCCGCAGCGGCGCCCATCGAGGCGTCACCGCTGCCGCCCCTGCCGCCGCCGCCACTGCCACTGCCGGCGCAGCCGCCGGCGGAGCAGGCGCTGCTGCCCGACGACCGCCGCGCCCACATCGCCACGCTGGACTGGCCCGCGCTGCGCGAGGCCGTGGCCGCCTGCACCGCCTGCGAGCTGTGCCGCACGCGCCGGCAGACGGTGTTCGGCGTCGGCCATCCGCAGGCGCCGTGGATGATCGTCGGCGAAGCGCCTGGCGAGCAGGAAGACCAGCAGGGCGAGCCCTTCGTCGGCGCCGCCGGCCAGTTGCTGGACAGCATGCTGCGCTCGTTGTCGCTGACGCGCGCGGTCGATGGCCCGCAGCCGCCTTCGCAGCGCGCCTACATCGCCAACACGCTGAAGTGTCGGCCGCCGCGCAACCGCAACCCCGAGCCGGCAGAGATGCAGGCCTGCGAGCCTTTCCTGATCCGCCAGATCGAGCTGCTGCGGCCGCGGCTGATCCTGGCGATGGGCCGCTTCGCCATCCAGGCGCTGCTGCGCAGCAGCGAGCCGGTGGGCAAGCTGCGTGGCCGCGTGCACCGCTACCAAGGCGTGCCGCTGGTCGTCACCTACCACCCGGCCTATCTGCTGCGCAACCTGCCCGACAAGGCCAAGGCCTGGGACGACCTGTGCCTGGCGGCCAGCGTGGCCGAAGACGCCCCCGCTGCGGGCTGACGCGGCCGCGAGCGCTGGCTCAACCCTTGGGCGGCTTCTTCGGCCGCGACCAGGTGGGCAGGCTGATCTGCTTGGCGCGCGCCACCGTCAGCTGCCCGGCCGGTGCCGGGCGCGAGATGGTGGAGCCGCCGCCGATCGTGGCGCCGGCGCCGATGGTCACCGGCGCCACCAGCACGCAGTTGCTGCCGATGTGGGCGTCGGCCTCGATCACCGTGCGGTGCTTGTTGGCGCCGTCGTAGTTGGCGGTGATGCTGCCGGCGCCGTAGTTGACGCGCTCGCCCACCGTCGCATCGCCCAGGTAGGCCAGGTGGTTGGCCTTGGCGCCAGCGGCCAGGGTGGCGTTCTTCACCTCGACGAAGTTGCCGATGTGCACCTCGGCGCCCAGTTCGGCGCCGGGGCGCAGCCGCGCGTAAGGGCCCACCAGCGCGCCGGGGCCGACCACCGCGCCTTCGATGTGCGTGAAGGGGTGGATCACCGCGCCGGCCTCGATGCGCGCATCGCGGATCACGCAGTGCGCGCCGATGCGCACCTCGTCGCCCAGGCTCACGGTGCCTTCGAAGATGCAGCCGACGTCGATCTCCACGTCGCGCCCGCAGTCGAGCCGGCCGCGCTGGTCAAAGCGCGCCGGGTCGGCCAGGCGCACGCCGGCTTCCATCAGCGCCATGGCCTGGCGGCGCTGCAGCCGGCGCTCCAGGTCGGCCAGTTGCAGCGGGCTGTTGACGCCCAGCACCACGGTCTCGTCGTCGGTGGTCTCGGCCACCACCGGCACGCCGTCGGCCACCGCGAGACGCACGATGTCGGTCAGGTAGTACTCGCGCTGCGCGTTGTCGTTGCTCAGCGCCATCACCCAGCGCCTGAGCTGGCGTGCCGGCGCGGCCATGATGCCGGAGTAGATCTCGCGCAGCGCGCGCTGCTCGGCGCTGGCGTCCTTGTGCTCGACGATGCCGCGCACGCCGCCATCGGCTGCGCGCAGCACGCGGCCGTAGCCGCCAGGGTCGGCCAGCTCGATCGTTAGCAAGGCGAGCTTGTTGCCGCCGCAGGCCTCGGTCAACCGGCGCAGCACGTCGGGCTGGACCAGGGGCACGTCGCCGCTCAAGATCAGCACCGTGCTGTCGTCGTCGGGCAGCAGCGGCACCACCTGCTGGATGGCGTGGCCGGTACCCAGTTGCGGCATCTGGCGCACGAAGGCGGCGCCGCTGGCGGCCATCGCGGCTTCGACCGCCTCGGCACCGTGGCCGGTGATGATCACCGTGCGCTCGGCCTGCAAAGCCGCGGCGGCATCCAGGACGTGCTGCAATAGCGCGCGGCCGCCCAGCCGGTGCAGCACCTTGGGCAGGTTGGACTTCATGCGGGTGCCTTTGCCCGCGGCCATGACGACGACGTGGAGTGCCATGCGGAGTGCGATGCCTGTGGGTGGTGTGAGAGCGGTGGTGCTGGTGCTGGCCTTGTGGCTGCTGGCGGGCTGCAGCGCGTTGCGCGTGGCCTACGACAACGGGCCCACGCTGGCCTGGTGGTGGATCGACGGTTACGGCGACTTCAGCGGCGAGCCGGCCACGCGCGTCAAGGACGACATCCGCACGTGGTTCGGCTGGCATCGTAAGACCCAACTGCCCGCCTACGCGGCCTGGCTGGCCGGCGTGCGCGCGCGGATCGGCGATTCGATCACGCCGCCCCAGGCCTGCCGCTGGTGGGACGAGGGCCGCCGCCTGCTCGACCCGGCGTTGGACCAAGGCCTGACCACGGCCGCCGCCTGGGTGCCGGGGCTGACCGAGGCGCAGCTGCGCCACATCGATCGGCGCTACGCCAAGGGCAACGACGAGATGCGCAGCGACTTCCTGCAGCCCGACTTGCAGGAGCGCCACGCCGCCGCGCTGAAGCGCACGCGCGAACGGGTGGAGATGGTCTACGGCAAGCTCGACGAGGCCCAGATCCGCTTGCTCAGCGACGGCATCAAGGCCTCGCCCTTCAACCCCGAGGCCTGGCTGGCCGAGCGGCTGCGCCGCCAGCGCGACATGGTGCAGACACTGCGCCGTCTGTTGGCCGAGAAGGCCGACCCGGACGGCATCACCGCCGCGCTGCGCGCGCTGACCGAGCGCCAAGAGCGATCGCCCGACCCCGAGTACCGCGCCTACCAGCAGCGGCTGACCGATTACAACTGCGCTTTCGCGGCGCGCATCCACAACGCCAGCACGCCGGCGCAGCGCCAGGCCGCGCGCGAGCGGCTGCAGGGCTGGGAGGACGATCTGCGTGCGCTGAATGCCGCGCAGCCGTCCTGAGACAGCGGCCGATCCAGCGGCCGGCCCAGCCGCCGATCAGCTCGCCGCCGGCAGCGGCACCGTCACCCGGCGCGGGTTGACGGCCACGCGCGGAAAGTCCATCAGCGCCGCGTCGAACATCGCGGCCACGGTGTCGGCATCAGCGCGGCTGGTGCCGTCGCTGGACGCGCGCGCTTCGAACAGCGGCTTGCCGGTGGCGCGGTCGCGCATCAGGATGGCCACGTCCTGCTGGTAGATCGTGGACTGATAACGCCAGGACATCGACCACGACGGCCCAATCCACGGCCCGTGGCGGTAGCGCCCGAAGCCGCCGCCCCACCACAGCGGATCGTCCCAGGGCGCGCGCACGCTTTGCAGGAAGCGAGCGCCGAGCTGCACCAGCACGTCGGGCTCCTGGCCGGCCGCGGCGGGCCTGAAGCCGGCCTTGGCCAGCGCGCCGGCGGCCGCCTTCTCCAGCATCGCGGCCTCGTCGGCCTGCGCCTGCTGCGAGGGCAGCCGCTCGAAGGCATAGGTGCCGGGCTGGCGGCCGGCGGGCCACTCGCCGAAGGTGGCGACGTCGCTGGTCACGCTGGAGACGCTGGCGCAACCGGCCAGCAACGCCGCCGCGGCGGCCGTCGCAATGAAGAGCAAACGTCGGTTCATGCCTCGTCCTTGGTGATCAGGCGGATCGGCGCCTGGGCCGGCAACGGGGGCGGCGGGCCGCAGGGATCGTCGTCGTCGAACGCCTTGTCGCCGGCCGGATCGGCCACCCCGCGAGGTTGGATCGTCGTGAACGGGTAGAGGTTCCGGTCCATCAGGTGCGAGGGCACCACGTGGCCCATCGCGCGCAGCATGTTGTCGATGCGGCCGGGGTGGCGGCGCTCCCAGTCGTGGATCATCGCTTTCACCTGCACGCGCTGCAGGTTGTCCTGGCTGCCGCACAGGGTGCAGGGGATGATGGGGAAGCGCCGGTGCGCCGACCAGCGCTCGAGGTCGCTCTCGGCCACGTAGGCCAGCGGGCGGATCACGACGTTGCGGCCGTCGTCGCTGACCAGCTTGGGCGGCATGCCCTTGAGCCGGCCGCCGAAGAACATGTTGATCAGCAGCGTCACCACCATGTCGTCGCGGTGGTGGCCGAGCGCGATCTTGGTCGCCCCCAGCTCGCCGGCCACGCGGTAGAGGATGCCGCGCCGCAGCCGCGAGCACAGGCTGCACATGGTCTGCCCCTCGGGGATGTGCTGCTTGACGATCGAGTAGGTGTCCTGCGCCTCGATGTGGAAGGGCACGCCGATGCCGTTCAGATAACCCGGCAGCACGTCGGCCGGAAAGCCGGGCTGCTTCTGGTCCAGGTTGACGGCGACGATCTCGAAGGGCACCGGCGCGCGCTGGCGCAGCGACAGCAGGATGTCCAGCAGCGAGTAGCTGTCCTTGCCGCCCGAGAGGCAGACCATCACCTTGTCGCCGGCCTCGATCATGTTGAAGTCGGCGATTGCCTGGCCCACCTGGCGGTGCAGCCGCTTGCTCAGCTTGTTGACTTCGAACGCGGCCTTGCGGGCGTCGGCAGCGGCGGCGGTGGCGGCCGGCGCGGGGGCATCGAGCAGGGTGGTGTCAGGCATGGGCGGCGAGGATCGGGTCTTCGGGGTAGCGGGCGGCCAGCGCCCGCAGTGCGGCGCGGTCGAAGGTGGCGCGCACGCCGATCGAGCGGCAGCCGGGGTAGCGCTCGGTCTTGTCGAGCGCGATCTCGATCTGCTCGACCTGGGGATCGGTCAGCACGCGCGCGGCGATGGCGACCACCAGCGTCTCCTGCAGGATGAAGCGCGGCCGCGAGGCCAGCGCGGCGTCGACCGCGGCGACCAGCGCGCAATAGTCGAACGGCGGCGTGCGGGTGTCGCCGGCGAACAGCGTGCTGCCGTCCAGCGTCGCGCGCAGCGTGATCGTCACCGCCTGCTGCACGCCGTGCTCGTCGTCGGCGCAGCCGATCTCGGCCTGGCGCAGCAGCGTGTCGACCTCGAAGCGGGCTTTCATGGCGCGGTCACGGCAAGTAAGCGGAACGGCCGCCGTCCATCTTCAGCACCTGGCCGTTGACGTAGCCGGCGTCCAGCGCCAGCCAGGCCACGCACTCGGCCAGCTCGTCGAAGCGGCCGATGCGGGCCTGCGGAATGCTGGCCAGGATGGCCTGGCGGCGCGGCTCGTCGGTCCAGCCTTCGTGCCAGTCCATCGCGCCCGGCGCCACCGCGTTGCAGCGCACCGCGGGTGCCCATTGCACGGCCAGCGTTCGCATCAGCGTCTCCAGGCCGGCCTTGGCCACCAGGTACCACACGTGGTCGCGGTTGGGCTGCTGCGTCTGCAGGTCGCCGACCGCCACCACGCTGCCGCGCAGGCGCCGCAGGCTGGGCTCGACGCTGGCCAGCAGCGCCGCGTGGCCGCTGACGTGGATGCGGAAGTCGAGCTCGGCGACGTCCAGCTCACCGAGCTCGCTGGGCCCCAGGCGGCTGGCGTTGCAGACCACGTGCGCGACGTCCAGCCCGGCGTCAGGGAACCCCGGGTGCTGCTGCAGCGCCGCCTGCCAGCGCCGCGCGCTGCCGGGGCGTTGCGCGTTCAGCTCGTCGACCACGGCCTGCGCGCGGTCGGCACTGGCTGGGCCGCTGTGATGCACCACCACGCCCAGCCCGCGCGCGTGCAGCCGGCGGCTGATGGCCAGGCCGCCGCGCACCGATCCACCGGTGACGATGGCCCAGCGCAGCGGGTCTTGAGCGGGGACGGGCGAAGCCATGTTTCTAGAATGCGTGGATGCAAGCAGGCGAGGGCGCGAGTGTATCGGCGGGGGGTGCCCCCACGCCCGGGCCGATGCGCCAGCACCTGGCGCGCGTGATCGCCGCGGCCGGCGGCTGGCTGCCCTTCGAGCGCTACATGCACGAGGCCTTGTACGCGCCGGGGCTGGGCTACTACGCGCGCGGCGAGCGGGTGTTCGGCCGGCTGCCGTCCATCGGCGCCAGGCAAGGCAGCGATTTCGTCACCGCGCCCGAGCTGTCGCCGCTGTTCGGCCGCGCGCTGGCGGCGCAGATCGGCCAGGCCTTGCAGGCCACCGACTGCGACGAGGTGTGGGAGTTCGGCGCCGGCAGCGGCGCGCTGGCCGCCGAGCTGCTGGCCACGCTGGGCGATCGCGTGCGGCGCTACCGCGTCGTCGAAGTCTCGGCCGGCATGCGCCAGCGCCAGGCCGAGCGCCTGCAGCCTTGGGGCCCACAGGTCGAATGGGTCCAGGCCCTGCCGGCGCAGTTGCAAGGCGTGCTGATCGGCAACGAGGTGCTGGACGCGATGCCGGTGCCGCTGCTGCACTTCGATGGTCAGCGCTGGCTGGAGCGCGGCGTCGTGCTGCAGGGCGGCCAGCTCGCCTGGCAGGACCGGGCGACCGAGCGCCGCCCGCCGGCCGAGCGCGGCGTGTTCCTGCCCGGCGTGGTGACCGAGATCCACCCGCAGGCCGAGGCCTTCATCCGCACGCTGGCGGACCGGCTGCAGCGCGGCGCCGCCTTCTTCATCGACTACGGCTTCCCCGAGCACGAGTACTACCACCCGCAGCGCCACGGCGGCACGCTGATGTGCCACCGCGGCCACGTGGCCGACACCGATCCGCTGGCCGACCCCGGCGCGAAGGACATCACCGCGCACGTCAACTTCAGCGCCATCGCGCTGGCCGGGCAGGACGCCGGGCTGCAGGTGCTGGGCTACACCTCGCAGGCGCGCTTCCTGCTCAACTGCGGGCTGCCGGCGCTGCTGGCCGCCGCCGACGTGCGCGCGCAGGTGGCGGCGCAGCCGCTGCTGCTGGAACACGAAATGGGCGAGTTGTTCAAGGTGATCGGCTTTGCCGCCGCGGCCACGCCTTTCGACGCCGTCGGCTTTGCCGCCGGCGACCGCTCGCATACCTTGTAGCGCTCGATCGCATGCGCTGGCTGCTGGTCTTCCTGATCGCCTTCGTGCTGTTCAACGGCCTGGCACGCGGCCTGCGCCGGCTGGGGCTGGGGCGGCTGCCGGGCGACCTGCATTTCCGCGTGCGCGGCCGCGACTGGTATTTGCCGCTGGCCAGCAGCCTGCTGCTGAGCCTGCTGGCCGGGGTGATCGGGCTGCTGATCTGATCGGTGGACCGAAACTCGCATTACAGTTCCGTCACCAGCGTTCACGGCCTGATGCATGGCGCCGCTGGCTGACTGCCAGGGGGAAAAGCCTGCCATGGATTCAAGTTGGTATCTCGAAACCGTGGCCTCCGACGGCTCGCGCGTGGTGCACGAGATCAAGCGGCTGCCGTTTCGCATCGGGCGCGACGCGGCCAACGACCTGGCCGAGGCGACGATGGGCCTGTCGCGCCGCCATGCCGAGCTGGACGCCGACATCAGCGGCCGGCTGCGCCTGACCGACCACGACAGCACCAACGGCACCTTCGTCAACCGCCAGCGCATCAACGGCTCGGTGCTGCTGGCCGAGAAGGACGTCGTCCACTTCGCCCACGCCGAGTTCCGCCTCGGCCGCCGCGACGACGAGAACGCCACCATCGTCAACCACGCGCCGGTGGGCGGCGACGACGAGCGCACGGTGATCGTGCCGGCCGGCCGCGGCCTGAGCGAGAACTTCCTGCCGCGCGAGCGCGAGTTCAAGGCGCTGCTGCGCGGCCAGGGCCTGAGCGGCGCGCTGCAGCCCATCGTCGACATGCGCACGCGCGCACTGTTCGCCCACGAATGGCTGGGCCGCGGCCTGCACCCGGACCTGCCGCAATCGCCGATCCGCCTGTTCCAGATGGCGGCCCACCTCGACCGCGAGTCCGAGCTGAGCCAGGCCTTCCGCGACTACGGCATCAAGACCGTCGCCGCGCGCATGAAGGGCGCCACGCTGTTCGTCAACACGCACCCCAAGGAAACCTTCGACGGCGCCTTCCTGCAGGCGCTGGCCGCGCTGCGCGACAACCCCGACGCGCCGCGCCTGGTGGTGGAAGTGCACGAGACCGCGGTGATGGAGATCGCGCGCATGAAGGAACTGGCGGCGCGGCTCAAGGACATCGGCGTGCGCTTCGCCTACGACGATTTCGGCGCCGGCCAGGCGCGGCTGAACGAGCTGGGCGAAGTGCCGGCGCACTTCGTCAAGTTCGACATGGGGCTGATCCGCGGCATCGACATGGCCAGCGAGCGCAAGCAGAAGGTGGTGGGCGACCTCGTGCGCCTGGTCACCGAGCTGGGCTCGGTGCCGCTGGCCGAAGGCGTGGAGACCGAGGCCGAGGCCGAGGTCTGCCGCCTGATGGGCTTCAAGCTGGTGCAGGGCTTCCTGACCGGCAAGCCGGTGCCGGTGGATCAGCCGGCGGCGCCGGCCGGCGCCGCGTCTTCGCCGTCGTTCGACGAGCCGACCGCGCCGCTGCCCCCCAAGTCCTGAGCCCAGGCCCGTGCCAGCGCCTGCAGCCGCGCGCGCTGCACGCGCTGGCCGATCGCCGCGCCCTTCAAGCCCTGGGCCAGCGCCTGCTGCGTGACCGCGCGGGTGTCGGCCTGCTGCACGGCCTGCAAGGCGGCGGCCAGGCGCTGGCGTTGCGGATAGGGCCGGTCTGCATAGCCCAGGCGGCCGCGCATGTCGCATTCGCAGGCCAGCAGCAACTGCGCAAAGCGCTCGGGCCGTCGCAGCGCGTCGCAGCGCTCCAGCAGGCGCAGCACGGCGGCCGCCGACAGCTCGTCGCTGCGGTGCACGTTGCCGTGCTCGCGCGCGGTCAGGTCGGCCAGCTCGCGGCAGTCCGCGGGCACGCGCAGGCGTTCGGCCAGCGCGCGCGCCAGCTTCGCGCTGCGGCCTTCGTGGCCCAGGTGGCGCGGCCACTGCTCCGGTGGCGTCAGCCCTTTGCCGAGGTCGTGGCACAAACAGGCCCAGCGCACCGGCAGCGGCGCGTGCAGCCGGGCACTCATCTGCAGCACCATCAGCAGGTGAACGCCGGTGTCGACCTCGGGGTGGTGCTCGGCACGCTGCGGCACGCCCCACAGGCGGTCCACCTCGGGCAGCAGCCGCGCCAGCGCGCCGCTCTCGCGCAGCACTTCCAGCAGCCGCGCCGGATGGTCTTCCATCAGGCCGCGGGCGAGTTCCTGCCACACGCGCTCGGGCACCAACGCGTCGACCTCGCCGGCGGCCACCAGGCGCCGCGCCAGCGCCTGCGTCTCGGGCGCGATGCTGAAGCCGGGCAGCCGCGCCGCGAAGCGCGCCAGCCGCAGCAGCCGCACCGGGTCTTCGGCAAATGCGTCGGAGACGTGGCGCAGCACGCCGTCGCGCAGGTCGCGCTCGCCGCCGAAGGGGTCGATCAACCGGCCCTGCTCGTCCAGCGCCATCGCGTTGATCGTCAGGTCGCGGCGCGCCAGGTCCTGCTCCAGCGTGACCTCGGGGCTGGCGTGGAAGACGAAGCCGTGATAGCCGCGGCCCGACTTGCGCTCGGTGCGCGCCAGCGCCACTTCTTCGTGGGTCTGCGGGTGCAGGAAGACAGGGAAGTCCTGCCCCACCGGCCGGTAGCCGGCGGCCAGCAGCGCCTCGGGCGTGGTGCCGACGGCGACCCAGTCGCGATCGTCGGCCGGGCGGCCGAGCAACTGGTCGCGCACCGCGCCGCCGACGACGTAGAGCTGCATCGTTATTTCAGTTCTCCATGCTGCGAGGCAGCACCCGCGTCGCATGAATCAGCCGCAGCCAAGCGGCCGCCGCGGAACCGGCTTTGCCGGGCCGCTGGCGGCGCCCCGGGACCAGTAGGGTCCCATGCTGGGACTGGGGGGAGGCGCCGAGGGCGCTTCGGGGGGGATTCACGTCAGCCCGGTGCGCGCTGGCGGTAGGGTTCGTCCTCGGCCACCCAGTCGTGCTCGGCCAGCGCGTCGGCGATGAAGCGTGCGACGCCGGGCGCGGCCACGACGCGCTCAAGGTAGGCCTGGGCCGGCGCCGACAGCGGCAACGCATAACTCCTGAAGCGCATGCAAACCGGCGCGTAGAAGGCGTCGGCCGCGCTGAAGGGGCCGAACAGGAATGGGCCGCCGCCGGCGGCGGCCAGCGCCTCGGTCCACATCGTCTCGATGCGCGCGACGTCCTGGCGCACGGCAGTCTGCTCCTGCCAGACGCGCCGGCCGACCTCGGGCAGCGCGGCCTCGATGTTCATCGGGCAATGGCTGCGCAGCGCCGGGAAGCCGGCATGCATCTCTGCGCACAGCGTGCGTGCGCGGGCGCGGGCCTGCTGGCCGGCCGGCCACACGCCGCGCTCGGGGAAGCGTTCGTGCAGGTACTCGGTGATGGCCAGGCTGTCCCAGACGGCGAAGCCCGCGTCCAGCAGCACCGGCACGCGGCCGGCCGGGCTGACCTCGGCGACCGACTGGCGGAAAACCGAGTTCTCGCCGAAATCGAAGCGCAGCCGCCGCTCCTGGAACGGGATGCCGAGCTGGTTCATCAGCACCCAGGGGCGCATCGACCACGACGAGTAGTTCTTGTTGCCGATCACCAGCGTCAAAGCCATCGGGTTCTCCAGTGCATCTCACACATCACATCAGGTCAGGGCAGATTGGTGTCGGCCGCTGCCGCGCCGGCCTCGCGCGGGCCGATGCGCGGCCCCAGGCGCTGGACCAGCGGCCGCGGCGCCGCGTTGCCCAGCAGGTGGTCGTAGATCGTCGCGTTGGTCAGCACTTTCTTGACGTAGTCGCGCGTCTCGTTGAAGGGGATGTTCTCGGCCCAGGCGGCGGTGTCCAGCACCGGCCCTTCGCGCCAGCGCCGAGGGCGGTTGGGGCCGGCGTTGTAGGCGGCCGCGGCCAGCGTCTGCGAGCCGGCAAAGTCGTCCAGCACCAGCTTGAGGTAGGTGGTGCCCAGGCGCAGGTTGGTGTCGACGTCGGTCACCTGCTCGGGCTGGAAGGGCACGCCCAGCTTGCGCGCCGTCCAGCGCGCGGTGGCCGGCATCAGCTGCATCAGTCCGGCGGCACCGGCGCTGGAGCGCAACAGCGGCAGGAAACGCGTCTCCTGCCGGATCAGGCCGAAGACGAATGCCGGCTCCAGCCCGCTGTCGCGCGCGCGCGCCGTGATCTCGGCGGCGAAGGGCATCGGGTAGCGCTGGCGCAGGTCGATCTGCTCGCGCGTGCGTTCGCTGGTGTTGATGCACAGCTGCCAATCCTGCGCCTGGCAGGCGAATTGAGCGGCTGCCAGCAGCTCGCGGTCGCCGAGGCCGCGCAGGCTGAAGTTCCATTCGCGCCGGCCTTCGTCGCGCAGCCCGATGCGCGCCATCTGCAGCCCGCGCTGCAGCCCCGGTGTCTGCGCGGCCTGCGCCAGTTCGGCCTCGGTCAGCGGCGGCGGCAGCGGCGGCAGGCTGGCCGGGCGGCCCAGTTCCTGCGCGGCCAGCAGCGCGTAATAGCCGACGCCGGCAGCCAGCGGCTCGAAGGCGGCGTTGGCGCGCTCGCGCTCGGCGCCGCTGCGGGCGCGGGCCTTCAGCGCGCGCGCCTTCCAGTAGGCCCAGCCCGGGTCTTTTTGCTCGGCGGCGCTCATCGCGTCGATGGCCTGCAGCACGCGGCCCCAGCGCTCGCGGTCGAGGCGCGGGCTGCGCAGCGCGGCGCGCACGTTCCAGGCCAGGGTCTCGTCGCTCCAGCGCGGCGTGCCGCCTTGCTCACGCTGGCGGCGCCAGGCTTGCTGGTAGACCTCATCGGCGCGGTCGTTGAGCCGCTGCGCCAAGCCGCGGGCGATCGAGGCCCAGGCCAGCGCCGCGTCGTCGTCGTCGAGCCAGCGCGACCAGCCGGCTTCGAGCTCGGCTTGCGCGGCATCGGGGTCGCTGGCGGCCAGGCGCATCAGCGCCAGCACGGCCAGCTCCTTGTGCTGGCCGCTGGGCTCGACCAGGCGGCGCTTGAGGAAGCGCGCCGGCTGGTCCAGCACCTCGGCCGTCATGGTGGCTGTGGACGGCCCCAGCAGCGCCGCCGCGGCGCGCGCGGCGCGCGGCCGGTTGGCGTCGACCGACAGCCGCATCTCGTGCCAGATGTCGCCGGGCTTGAGCTTGTGCGCCTCGGCCAGCGCCGTGGCCAGCGCGTTGCAGCCCTCGTCGAGGTCGCGCTGCGCATACCAGGCGGCCAGCGCGGCGTGCTTGACCTCGTGCCCCGCGAGGTGCTGGACCAGCAGCGCATAACACTGCACCTCGCGGTCGTCGTTCATGCGGTAGCGCGGGTGCTCGCGCGCGAAGTTGGCCCAGTCGCGGCGGCGCCCCAGCTCCAGCAGCCAGTCGTTGCGCAGGCGGTCCTCGACGTAGCTGCCGCTCCAACGTTCGAAAAAAGCTTCCAGCTCGGGCTGTTGCGCTTCGCTGAGGCGGCTGCCGAGCTCCCAGTAGTCGACCCACGAGGCCAGCGGATGGCGCGCCGCGACCACGCGGTCGCGCAGCGCCTGCAGGCGCGGCTTGTCTTTCTTGCGCAAGGCCTCGCGGGCTTCGACGATGGGGTCGTCGGCGGTGGCGGTGGCGGACGGGGCCTGCGGCTGGGCGACGGCGGTGCTCGGCGCGGCGAGTGCCACCAGCCCGGTCGGCAGCGCGGCCACCAGTGAGGCCAACAGCGAGGCCACCAGCGCGGACGGCAACCACGACGCGACGACGGCCGGGCGATGGGGGGTACAGCGGCTGAACATGCTGCGGACCACTGTAGCGCAGCGCCGCAGCGCCCGGCGCGCGTGGGGACGCAAGGGCCGCGGCCTTCAGCGCCGGTTCTGCATCGCCGCGCGCGTCTCGGCGGCCTGCTGGAGCACCCAGTCCTCGAAGGCCAGCAGATGCGGCGTCGGCCCGCGCACGCGCCAGCGCAGCAGCCAGTAGCCGAAGGGCGAGCCGATGCGGCCTTCGGCGCCGAAGGGCTCGACCAGCTCGCCGCGCGCCAGCGTCTCGTGCACCAGCGCCACGCGCGCCAAAGCGACGCCCTGGCCGGCCAGCGCGGCCTGGATCTGCTGGTGCGTGTAGTTCAGGTAGATCCAGCCGCGCGGCTCCAGCCCCGGCGGCGCGTGCAGGCGCAACCAGTGGTGCCAGCTCAGGAACTCGGCGCTGGCGCGGTGGTCGTCTTCTTCCAGCAGCGTCTGCTGGGCGAGGTCGGCCGGCACCCAGCGGCGGCCCAGGCTGTCGCGCAGCGCGGGGCTGACAGCGGGCGTCAGCACCTCGTCGAACATCGGGCTGGCGTCGGGCGGCACCTGGTCGGCGTGGGCGTAGCGCAGCGCGAGGTCGGTTTCGGGGTCGTCGGCATCGGCGAAGGCATCGCCGGCCGAGACGCGGATGTCGACGTCGGGGTGGTGGCGCTGGAAGTCCTGCAGCCGCGGAATCAGCCACAGCGTGGCGAACGACGCGAACGTGGTCACCGTGATGCGCTGGCGCCCGCCCTGGCGGCGGATCTGCTGTACGCCGGCGTCCAGCCGCTGCAGCCAGGGCTCGACGGCGGCCAGCAGCGTTGCGCCGGCGGCCGTCAGCTCGACGTGGCGGGTGCCGCGCAGGAACAGCGTGCTGCCGATCTCGTCTTCCAGCGCGCGGATCTGGCGGCTGATGGCCGGCTGCGTCAGGTGCAGTTCCTCGCCGGCGGCGCGGAAGCTGGCCAGCCGCGCCACCGCGAGGAAGGCCCGCAAGGGCCCGACGTTGAGCGGCCGCCGGCGTTGCGTATTCATGACGGTTGATTATCAATCCAGCAACGCAACGTGATTGGACGTGCGCCGCATCGACCTTCACAGTATGGCCCTGGAAAGCAGCCGATGGAGATCGAGATGAGCAGCAAGGCAATGACGAACTCTCATGACTGCGCGGCCCGCGCGCCGTGGCAGTGGCAGCTCAGCGCGCGCTGCGCGCGCCGCCTGGCGCCGGCCGCCATCGAGCGCTGGCTGGCGGTGGAGGAAGGCCGCGTGTGGCTGACGCGCAGCCAGCGTTCGCTGGACGGCGCAGAGGACCTGTGGCTGTCCGCCGGCGAGCGCTTGCCGCTGCCCGCGGGCAGCGAGTGGGTGGCCGAAGGCTGGCCCGAGGCCAGCGTGGTGGTGCTGGAGGCGCCGCAGCAGTAGGCGCCGTCAGCGGCGGCGGGGCGAAGCTTTGCGCGCCGGCTTCGGTGCCCGCTTCAGCGCCCGCGCCGCCACCGCCGCCTGCAGGGCCAGCCGCGCCCAGGGCCGCATGGCTGCGGGCGACTCCATCGCCTCGGGCGGCACGGTGTGGAAGCCCAGCGCCGCCACCGTCTCGCCCTGGCGCCGGTAGGTGAAGGGCTGGCCGCCGGCGGCCACAAAGCGCTCGCGCGTGGCGGCATCGGTCTTCAGGTAGAGCTGCTCGCCGCTGATGATGGCGACGAAGACGTCGTCGAGATAAAGGCCGTGGCCGCCGAACATGCGCCGCGAGTGCGCCCGGCCCAGCGGCGCCAGCAGCTCCAGGCAGTGGTCGACGAAGCCGTCCCGGCTCATTGCGGCAGTGTAGGGCGACAATGCCGCATCGCGCCGCCGGCGCCGACCGCATCGCCCATGACGCTGCCCTTCAAGCTGTCCCTCGAACCCACGCGCGACAAGCGCGTGCTGCGCAAGCAGTTGCAGGCCGAGCGCCAGGCCATGGTCGACCGCCACCAGCGGTCGGTGCACCTGCAGGAGGTGCTGCGCGTGTGGCTGCTGGAGCGGCGGGAGACGACGATCGGCGCCTACTGGCCGATCAAGGGCGAGTTCGACGCGCTGCCGGCGCTGTACCGCTGGACCGAGGCCGACGAGCAGCGCCGCATCGGCTTGCCGGTGATCAACCGCGAGAACAAGCAGTTGCGCTTCCACGTCTGGTACCCCGGCTGCCCGATGGAGGAAGACGCCTACGGCATCCCCAAGCCCAAGGACACCGAGGCTTTCGAGCCGCAGTTGCTGCTGGTGCCATGCGTGGGCTACGGCCCCAAGGGCCTGCGCCTGGGCTATGGCGGCGGCTTCTACGACCGCACGCTGGCGGCGCTGCACCCGCGCCCGCTGACCGTGGGCGTGGGCTATACCAACGGCTACGTGCCCTGGCTGGAGGCCGAGCCGCACGACGTGCCGCTGGACGCCATGCTCACCGACGAGGGGCTGCACTGGCAGCGCCCCGACCTGTAGACGTCGACGCGGGCGGCCCGGCATCCGGCCGGCCGCAGCCGCGCCTGTGATCTGCGTCAAAAGCCCGGCGTCGGCTGGCCGCAACGCCGGTGGCAGGCGTCAGTAGCCCAGCCGGCGGCAGATCTCCAGCGACAGCGGCGCCTGGTTGAGCGTGTAGAAGTGCAGCCCCGGCGCGCCGCCGTCGAGCAGGCGGCGGCAAAGGCCCGTCACCACGTCGAGACCGAAGGCGCGGATGCTGGCGGCGTCGTCGAGGAAGCCTTCCATCTTCAGCGCCGCCCAGCGCGGCAGCTCGATGCCGTCGCGCGCCGCGAACTGCGCGATCTTGGCGTAGTTGTGGATCGGCATGATCCCCGGCACCACCGGCACCGTGACGCCGAGGGCGCGCGCCTCGTCGACGAAGTGGAAGTAGGCGTCGGCGTTGAAGAAGAACTGCGTGATCGCCGAGCTGGCGCCGGCTGCCACCTTGGCCGCGAAGTGGCGCAGGTCGCGCGCGGCATAACGCTGCTCCGGGTGGTACTCGGGATAGGCCGCGACCTCGATGTGCCAGTCGGGCCCCTGCGTCTCGCGCACGAAGCGCACCAGGTCGGCGGCGTGGCGGAACTCGCCCGCGACGGCGGTGCCGCTGGGCAGGTCGCCGCGCAGCGCCACCAGGCGGCGGATGCCCTGCGCGCGGTAGGTGGCCAGGATCTCGGCGATGCCTTCGCGCGTGCTGCCCACGCACGACAGGTGCGGCGCCGCATCGTGCCCGGCGGCGGCGATCTGCGCCACCGTGGCCAGCGTCTTGTCGCGCGTGGCGCCGCCGGCGCCATAGGTCACGCTGAAGAACTGCGGCCGCACCGCGGCGAGATCGGCCACCACGGCCTTGAGCTTCTCGCCGCCCACGGGGGTGTTGGGCGGAAAGAACTCGAAGCTGATCGGAGGCAGGCTGCTCATCTCAATACCGGTACGTGTCGGGCTTGTACGGGCCCTGCTTGGGCACGCCGATGTACTCGGCCTGCTCGTCGCTCAACTCGCTGAGCTGGGCGTTCAGCGTCTTGAGCTGCAGCCGCGCCACCTTCTCGTCCAGGTGCTTGGGCAGCACGTAGACCTTGCCCTGCTCGTAGAAGTCGCTGTGCGTGTAGAGCTCGATCTGCGCGATGGTCTGGTTGGCGAAGCTCGATGACATCACATAACTCGGATGTCCGGTGCCACAACCGAGGTTCACCAGGCGGCCCTTGGCGAGCATGATGATGCGTTTGCCCGGCTTGCCATCCACACCGGGGAAGATGATGTGGTCGACCTGCGGCTTGATCTCCTCCCACTGCAGCCCTTCCACCGCGGCGATGTCGATCTCGTTGTCGAAGTGGCCGATGTTGCAGACGATGGCGTTGTGCTTCATCGCCTGCATGTGGTCGCGCGTGATCACGCGCTTGTTGCCGGTGGCGGTGACGAAGATGTCGGCCTTGTCGGCGGCCCAGTCCATGGTCACGACGCGGAAGCCCTCCATGCAGGCCTGCAGCGCGTTGATGGGGTCGATCTCGGTCACCCACACCTGCGCCGACAGCGCGCGCAGCGCCTGCGCGCTGCCCTTGCCGACGTCGCCATAGCCGGCCACGACGGCGATCTTGCCGGCCACCATCACGTCGGTGGCGCGCTTGATGCCGTCCACCAGGCTCTCGCGGCAGCCGTAGAGGTTGTCGAACTTGCTCTTGGTGACCGAGTCGTTGACGTTGATGGCACGGAACATCAGCGTGCCCTTGGCGCTCATCTCCTTCAGGCGGTGCACGCCGGTCGTCGTCTCCTCGGTGACGCCGATGATGTGGGCGCTCTTGCGGCTGTACCAGTTGGCGTCCGCGGCCAGCTTGGCCTTGATCGCGGCGAACAGCTCGCGCTCTTCCTCGCTGCCGGGGTTGGCGATCACGCCGGCGTCGCGCTCGGCGCGCTTGCCCAGGTGCATCAGCAGCGTGGCGTCGCCGCCGTCGTCGAGGATCATGTTCGGGCCTTCGCCGTCCGCGCCCCTGGCCGCGAACTCGAAGATGCGGTGCGTGTAGTCCCAGTAGTCCTTGAGCGACTCGCCCTTGTACGCGAACACCGGCGTGCCCTTGGCCACCAGCGCCGCGGCCGCGTGGTCTTGCGTGCTGAAGATGTTGCAGCTGGCCCAGCGCACCTGCGCGCCCAGCGCCTGCAGCGTCTCCACCAGCACGGCGGTCTGGATCGTCATGTGCAGGCTGCCGGTGATGCGCGCGCCCTTCAGCGGCTGTGCGGCGGCGTATTCGCGGCGGATCTCCATCAGCGCCGGCATCTCGTGCTCGGCGACGGCGATCTCCTTGCGGCCCCAGTCGGCCAGCGACAGGTCGGCGATCGCGTACTGGTCCTGCGCCAGCAGGGCTTGGGTCTTCAACGGGGCATTCATGGCTCGGCGCTCCAAAGGCTCTGGAATGAAAGGCCTGGGGGCGCGGCACCGGAGACTGTCCGATGCCCACTCACCCAAGGCACGTCACGGCTGGGCGAGCGCGGTTGCAAGTGGGATGTTTCGAGCCTGGGGCCGGGGCCGGCCTTGCAACGCTCCTCGAAACGCAAGCCGGCGATTCTAGCGGCGGGCGCCACCGGTCAGGCGTGAAGAATCCGCCGCCAGCGGGCCTGCGTCGGCCTCGCGGCGCCACTCGGCGATCAACGCGTCGATGTCAGTATCCGGCGCCTCGCGCGGGGGCGTGGGGGTGTCGCCGCTCAGCCCGCGCTGATGCCGGCCAGCGTGTCTTCGTTGACGGCCGAGACCAGCGCCGGACGGCCGACGATCAGCGGGTCGACCGGGCCGATGGCCGCCAGGTCGCGCGCCGTGATCGGAATGCGATGCAGCACGTAGCGCATCGCGTTCAGCCGCGCGCGCTTCTTGCAATCGCTCTTGATCACGGTCCAGGGCGCGTCGCTGGTGTCGCAGTGCAGGAACATCGCCTCCTTGGCGCGCGTGTAGTCGTCCCACTTGTCCAGGCTGGCCATGTCGATCGGGCTCAGCTTCCACTGCTTGAGCGGATGGGCGCGGCGCTCCTTGAAGCGGCGGCGTTGCTCGGCGCGGCTGACCGAGAACCAAAACTTGAACAAGTGGATGCCCGAGCGCACGAGCTGGCGCTCGAACTCGGGGCACTGGCGCAGGAACTCGTCGTACTCGCGCTCGGTGCAAAAACCCATCACCCGCTCGACGCCGGCGCGGTTGTACCAGCTGCGGTCGAACAGCACGATCTCGCCGGACGTCGGCAGGTGCTGGATGTAGCGCTGGAAATACCACTGGCCACGCTCGACCTCGCTGGGTTTTTCCAGCGCCACGACGCGCGCACCGCGCGGGTTCAAGTGCTCCATGAAGCGCTTGATCGCGCCGCCCTTGCCGGCCGCGTCGCGCCCTTCGAACAGGATGACCACGCGCGCGCCGGTCTCCTTGACCCAGGCCTGCAGCTTCAGCAGCTCGACCTGCAAGCGGTATTTCTGTCGCTCGTAACTCTTGCGCGACAGCAGGTTCTTGTACGGGTAGCCGCCGTCGCGCCAGCCCGGGGCCAGCGCGATGTCGGCATCGGGCGCCACGGCCGCGGCGGCGCTGCGCTGCGCCAGCAAGCGGCGCAGCGCCTTCACCTCGTCGGGCGCGGCGCCGTCGATCAGCGCCTGCAACTGGGTGAGCGCTTCGCCGGCCGCGCCGTTGCTGCCGTTGGCGTGATGGGCCAGCACGTCGGACAGGGCCAGCTCGGCGACCGTCTCGGCGCGCACGCTGGCGCGCGCAACGCGGTCGGACTCCAGCGCCGCTGCGCTCAGCGCCGGCGCGATGTCGCCGGCGCTCGTCGGACGCGGCGCGGTGTCGCCGGCGCTCGTGTGGCGCGGCGCGGCGGCACGGCGGCGGCCCGCTGCCGTTGCGGGTGCCTTGGCGGCCGGCTTCGAGCGGGTGCGTGCGGCAGAATGGGTGCTCATGAGTCGCGCTTGTGTCGCCAGAAAAGTTGATCGTTAAATGATCGGCAGCCAGGCTACTGGAGGCATTGATCCGGATCAAGCCCCAAGGCCCCGTCCGCTGTCGGCACTGCCGCCGCGGGCCTGGGCCGGGGTCGCCGGGCTGATGACCGACATCGACGATACGCTGACGCGCGACGGTGCGATCGAACCCGCGGCGCTGCAGGCGCTGCAGGCCTTGCGCGCGGCCGGCGTGCCGGTGATCGCGATCACCGGCCGCCCGCACGGCTGGAGCCTGTCGTTCGCCGCCCAATGGCCGCTGGCGGCGCTGGTGGCCGAGAACGGCGCGGTGGCGCTGATCCCCGGCCCCGGCGGCGTGCTGCAGACCGAGTTCGTGCAGGACGAGGCCACCCGCGCGCGCAACGCCCAGCGCCTGGCGCAGGTGGCGCGGCAGGTGCTGCAGCAGGTGCCCGGCGCGGCGCTGGCCGGCGACAGCGCCGGCCGCCTGACCGACATCGCCATCGACCACAGCGAGTTCCGGCACCTGCCGCCGGCGGCCATCGCCGAGGTGGTGGCGCTGATGCGCGCGGCCGGCATGACGGCCACCGTCAGCTCCATCCACGTCAACGGCTGGTTCGGCAGCCACAGCAAGTGGAGCGCGGCGCAGTGGATGCTGCAGCGGCTGTTCGGCCGCCGCCTGGACGATGAGGTGGAACGTTGGGTCTACGTCGGCGACAGCACCAACGACCAGCTGATGTTCCGGCACTTTCCGCACAGCGTGGGCGTGGCCAATCTGCGCCGTTTCGCCGCCGAGCTGCAGCACTGGCCGGCGTGGATCACGCAAGGCGAGCGCGGCGACGGCGTGGCCGAGGTGGCGCGCGCACTGCTGGCGGCGCGCGACGTCACGCGCGACGTCACGCGCGAGGGCTGAGGAAGCGCTGCAGCCGGTCCAGCTCCTCGTCCAGGGCTTGGCGATAGGCGCCGCCGTGCGGCGGCCGGCCGCTGACGTAGCCGAGCTCGACGCTCAGCCGGCCCTGTTGCTGGCCTTGTCGCTGGCCGACGTTGGCCCAGCCGATCACCGCCTCGCCCCACAAGAGCGGCAGCGCGTAGTAGCCGCGCACGCGCCGGGCCGGCGGCGTGTAGGCCTCGAAGCGGTAGGCCCAGCCCCAGAAGCGCTCGAAGCGCCGGCGGTCCCAGACCACGGGGTCGAAGGGTGCCAGCAGCCGCAGTTGTTGCTCGTCCACCGCGTGCCGGCGCGAGGCCGGGTTCTCGCCGGCCGGCCACAGCCAGCGCAGGCCATCCACCTCGGCCTGCGGCAGCCGCGCGCGGGCACGCGCCAGCAAGGCGCCGCGCTCGCCGCGCCACTGCGGCGCCCCGCCGCACAGGTGGCTGGCCAGCTCCGACAGCGAGCGCTCGGGCAGCGGCGCGTACTTGTTGAGCACGATGTCCAGCAGCGCGTCGAAGGCCTGCGCCGCGTCGGCCGGCTCAGGCGCCGCCTCGCGTGCCGCGTACAGCCGGATGCCACCCTCGCGCCGCGCCACGCGCAGCAGGCCGCGGTAGTGCATGCCGTCGAGCAGTTGCGTGCTGGCGTTGCTGGAGCCGCCGAACCAGTTGCGCGACTTGCCGTGCGCGAACTGCTCGTCCACCTCGCGCGGATGCGCCACGCCGCGCTCGCGCACGAAGTCCAGCACCGCGCGCGCCTGTGCCCAGCGCGCCGGGCTCCAGTCCTGGCGCGCGGTGCGCGGGTGCATCAGGTGGTGGGTGGCGCGCGGCACGAAGCCGTAGTTGACGAGGAAGTCCTCCTCGATCGGCAAACGCGGGTAGCGCCGCTCCAGATCGCCGGCGCGGTAGTCGTGCACGCGGTGGCGCAGCGTCAGGTCCTGCGCGCGGGCCGGGGCACGGATGGGGTCGGCCTGCACGAATCCCAGGCGCTGCAGCGCGCGCGGCAGCGTGGTGGGCTTGAACAGCGAGCGGGCGATCGCATGGCGGCGCAGTTGAGCAAGGGTCAGCGGGATCATGGAAGCGGCGGCGACAATGCGCGCATCGTCTCATCATCGTCGAGAGGACCCCGCCGTGACCCGTGCCGGCAGCGATCCCCTGGCCGGCCTGGCCGTCTTCGAGCGTGGCTGGCTGTCGTCCAACAACGTGCTGATCCACGCCGCGCCCGGCGAGGCCGGCGCGTGGTTCGTCGACACCTCGCACGTCAACCACGCCGGGCAGACGCTGGCGCTGCTGCGGCAGGGCTTGGCCGGGCGGCCGCTGACGGGCATCGCCAACACCCATCTGCACTCCGACCACTGCGGCGGCAACGCCTTGCTGCAGCAGCACTACGGCGAGGTGCCGATCGCGATCCCGCCCGGGCAACTGCAGGCGGTGCAACAGTGGGACGCGGCGGGCCTGAGCTACCGCAGCACCGGCCAGCGCATCGAGCGCTTCCACGCGTCCATCGTGCTGCAGCCGGGCGCGAGCCTGCGCGCCGGTGGCCGCGACTGGGAGCTGCTGCAGGCGCCGGGCCACGACCCGCACATGGTGATGCTCTTCGACCGCCGCGGCGGCGTGCTGCTGTCGGCCGACGCGCTGTGGGAGAACGGCTTCGGCCTCGTTTTCCCTGAGCTGCAGGGCGAGCCCGGCTTCGACGATCTGGCGCAGGTGCTGGAGCTGATCGCCGGCCTGCCCGTGCGCGTGGTGGTGCCCGGCCACGGCCGGCCTTTCGACGACGTGCCGGCCGCCTTGGCGCGCGCCCGCCAGCGCCTGCAAGGCCTGCGCAGCGACCCGGCGCGCCATGCCCGCCACGCCGCCAAGGTGCTGCTGAAGTACCACCTGATGGAAGAGCGCGAGCAAAGCCTGCAGGCCTTGCTGCAATGGGCCGCAGACACGCCGCTGCTGCAGGAAGTGTGGGGACGCTTCGGCCCCGCAGGGCTGCGCACGCCGCAACAGTGGGTCGAGCAGCTCCTCCACGAGCTGGTGGACAGCGGCGCGTTGAAGCTCGACCGCGGGCGCGTGCTCGACGCTTGACGCCGCGAAGCGCGCTAAAGGACTTTTGAGTGCGCGCCTGCCTAGCATGCGCTGCATGTTCCAGCCCGCCGTCAATCCCGTTCCGGTGCCTGGCACATGGCCGCTGGCGGATGGCGGATACCCCCTCTCGTGCCTGTCCTGCTTGTCCTGCCTTTCGCGCGAGGCCGTCGCGCCGGTGCGCGGGCAGCCACCCACCGAATGGGTGCTGCATTTCGGCTGGTCGGGGCCGGCCCAGCCGCCGCTGCTGGGCGCGCCGGGGCGGATGACCGCGATCAGCATCGAGCGCCTGCAGCCCGAGCACCTGCGTTCGGTGGAGGTGTTTGAAGGGTTGTGCCCCGTCTACAAGCTCGACAGTTGCGAAAGCGGCGGCTGCCTACTGGCCAGCGCCGGCGAGCTGTTGGCGGCGATGTCGGCGCAGTGGCGGGGCACCCGATCGACCGCGCTGCGCGTCGATGCCCGCGACCTCAGCGGCCCGGTGCGGCTGGACGCCCTGAGCCTGCGGCTGCGCGTCTGGGCCGATGCCGCGGCGGCGCCGCGAGCGGTGCAGGTGCGCGTGCAAAGCGCCTGATCCCGGCGCGGCGGCCGCGCTGAGGGCCCGCGCTCGGTGACGACGCTCAGTGCGCGCGCTCATTGCCCCCGCTCAGTGCCCCCGCATCTGCCAGCGCAGCGCGGTCGGCTCGGTCCGGGCCCGCGGCCGGGTGGCGGGCGTGTCGATCGCCAGCACCTGTTCCTGCGGCAGGCCGAGCGCGCCGTGCGCGACCGCCAGGATGCGCAGCAGCGGCGCCGCGGCCAGCCCACGGGCGACGGCCGCGGCCAGCACCGCCGCGGACACGGGGCCCGCTTGCAGCACCAGCACGTCGGGTCGGCTCTGCGTCCGCGGCAGCCACCCCAGCAGCGCCGGCGGCCGGGCGGCGGGCGCCTCGCCCGCGGCGCCCGCTTCATCGCCATCGCCATCAACCAACGCCGAACCGTCCAACTGCCACACGTTGCCGCCTGAAGCCGCCGTCAGCTGGTGCGCGCACGACAGCGCCAGCCGCAGCAGCGCCGGCAGGTTCTCGCCCGTCAGCGTGGCCTGGCGGTGCTGCTGCAGCAGCGCCAGCACGGACGGTGCGCCGCCGGCGGCTGCGGCGGCCGGCGCGCGCGCCGCTTCGGCGCTGCCGCGCCGCGAAGCCAGCTCGGGCACGAAGCGGTAGCCGCGCCGGGCCACGGTGGCGATCGCGCGCGGCCCCAGCAGCTTGCGCAGCGTCCAGATCTGCACCTGCAGGTTGTTGGGCTCCACCACCTGCCCGGGCCAGACCGACAGCAGCAGCTCTTCGGACGACACGATCTCATGGCGGCGCTGCACCAACAGCTGCAGCAGATCGAAAGCGCGGCCGCCGATCGGCAACTCCGCCCCATCGGCCAGCAGTTGCCGGGTGTGCGGCCGCAACTCGAACGAGCCGAAGCGCAGCGCCAATGCGGGCTGCTGGCTTTGCAAGTCGACCGTGGGCTCGATGCGCGGCATGCTGGCGCCAGCATGCCGCGCGCCGCTGCCGGCCACAAGCCGCCGGCGCTCGATTTAGCCTTTTTAAGCAAGTTCGGCCTTGGACGGCACCGACAATGAAGGCGCAGACAGGGAGACAAACAAGCTTGCGTTGATCGTGAAATCATGCGGACGTGATCCATCGCTCAACGAATCCAGGACAACATTCGTATCCGCATGTCGGCGAATCCACAGGTCTTTGACGCTCGGCCCGCGTGGAGCGAGTTTCTCGATGAATTCAGCCTGGTGCTGCGGCATCAGGTGGCTCGCACCGTCGACCTGAAGGCCGAAGTGCTGGCGGACGCCTTCTATGCGCACATGCTGGCCGATCCGCGCAGCGCCGGCCTGCTGGACCATGCGGTCGTCAGCACCCGGCTGCATGCCTCGATGGCGGGCTGGTTGCGCGCCCTGTTCGCGCCCGACACGCCGCTGGCCGACCTGCTGGCGATGCAGCGGCGCACCGGCGAGGTGCATGCTCGCATCGGCGTGCCGATGGACATGGTGATGCAGGGCGCGCGCCTGCTCAAGCGCGAGATCGTCGTCCGCCTGGCCGAGGCCACCTTGTCGCGCGCCAACCTCGGCGAGGCGGTGCAGTACGTCTACGAGATGATGGACCTGGCGATCGACGCCATCAACAGCGCCTACGTGGCCAACGCCAACCGCATGGCGCGCTCGGACGAGGCCTACCGCCTCTTCTTCCTGCACCAGGACATGCTGGCCGAGCGCGAGCGCCAGAAGGCGCAATTGCTGGAATGGGCGCACCAGATCCTGCTGGAAGGCTACTGGACCGCCGAAGGCCGGCCGGGCATGGCGCCGCTGCCGCACAGCAGCTCGCAGTTCGGGATGTGGCTGCAGCACAAGGCGTCGATCCTGTTCGAGGGCTCACCCGAACTCGAGCGCATCAGCCGGTGCATGCACAGCATCGAGGCCGAATGGCTGCCGCGCCTGCGGCGCGCGCGCCACCAGCATGCCGATGCACGCGAGATCGTCACCGTGATGAACCAGCGCATTGAGGAGATCAAGCAGTTGCTGGCCTCGATGTTCGACCGCTACATCGAGGCCGAGGACGGCCGCGACAGCGCGACGCGGCTGCTCAACCGGCGCTACTTCCCATCGGTCGCCAAGCGCGAGATCGCGCTGGCGCAGGGCCAGCAGACCTGCTTCGCGCTGCTGACAGCGGACATCGACCACTTCGACCGCGTGCGCGAAGCGGTGGGCCCCGACGGTGCCGACGCCGCCTTGGCCGACGTGGCCGCGTTGATGCTGGACAGCGTGCGCGCCGGCGACTTCGTGTTCCGCATCGGCGACGCGCGCTTCCTGGTGCTCTTGGTGGAGACCTCCAAAGAGGCGCTGTCTTCGGTGGCCGAGGGCCTGCGCCGGCAGGTCGAGGCGCTGCGCGTGCGCGCCCCGGCGGGGCGCGCACGGCTGTCGATCACGGCCAGCCTGGGCGCCGCGCTGTGGGACGGTCACCCCGACTACCAGCGCCTGCTGGACCGCGCCGAGGCCGCGCTGCGCGAGGCGCAGGCGGGCGGGTACAACCGCTGCTGCGTGGCGGCTTGAGGGGGCCTTTGGCGCGGGCTCGCTTCGCTCGGCGCCTTACAGGCCCGCGGCCGAGCGCAGCGCGGCTGCCTTGTCGGTCCTTTCCCAACTGAATTCGGGCTCCTCGCGCCCGAAGTGCCCGTAGGCCGCGGTCTTCTCGTAGATCGGGCGCAGCAGGTCCAGCATCTGGATGATGCCCTTGGGCCGCAGGTCGAAGTGTTCGTTGATCAGCGCCGCGATGCGGTCGTCGGGGATCTTGCCGGTGCCCTCGGTGTAGACGGTCACGTTCATCGGCCGCGCCACGCCGATGGCATAGGCCACCTGGATCTGGCACTGCCGCGCCAACCCGGCGGCCACCACGTTCTTGGCGACATAACGCGCTGCATAGGCGGCTGAGCGATCGACCTTGCTCGGGTCCTTGCCGCTGAAGGCGCCGCCGCCGTGCGGGCAGGCGCCGCCGTAGGTGTCGACGATGATCTTGCGGCCCGTGAGGCCGCAGTCGCCCTGCGGGCCGCCGACGACGAAGCGCCCGGTCGGGTTGACCAGGTAGCGCGTCTGCTTCAGCCATTCGGCCGGCAGCACCGGCTTGATGATCTCCTCGATCACCGCCTCGACGAACTCCGGCTTCATCTTGTCGCCCAGGCTCCACTCCGGCGCGTGCTGGCTGGACAGCACCACGGTGTCGATCGAATGCGGCTTGCCGTCGACGTAGCGCATCGTCACCTGGCTCTTCGCGTCGGGGCGCAGGAACGCCATGCGGCCGTCCTTGCGCAGCTGGGCCTGGCGCTCGACCAGGCGGTGCGCGTAGTAGATCGGCGCGGGCATCAGCTCGGGCGTCTCGTCGCAGGCGTAGCCGAACATCAGGCCCTGGTCGCCGGCGCCGGTGTTGAGGTGGTCGTCGCTGGCGTGATCCACGCCCTGCGCGATGTCGTTGGACTGGCGGTCGTAGGCCACCAGCACCGCGCAGCCCTTGTAGTCGATGCCGTACTCGGTGTTGTCGTAGCCGATGCGCTTGATGGTGTCGCGCGCGACCTGGATGTAGTCGACGTGCGCCTGCGTGGTGATCTCGCCGGCCAGCACCACCAGGCCGGTGTTGCACAGCGTCTCGGCGGCCACGCGGCTGCGCGGGTCCTGCTTGAAGATCGCGTCGAGGATGGCGTCGGAGATCTGGTCGGCCACCTTGTCGGGATGGCCTTCGGAGACGGACTCTGACGTGAAAAGGAAATCGTTCGCCACTTGGTGTGTGCTCCTTGGGTTGCTCGGCTTGCGTCGCCGGGGCTTGAAGGGCACATGGCGAACGCTTTAGCGGATGGGCCGGCCGGCCCGGCGGCGCGAAAGTTATCCTTCGCGCCGCGTGTCGCCCCGCAAGTTGTCCTTTAACTCAGCGACCCGTCGATTATAGAAAGCATGCTGTCCCTGGTTCGCCGGCTGTCGACTTGGCCCTTGTGGCTTCTGCACGCATTGGGCGCAGCACTCGGCTGGCTGACCTATGCGGCCTCGCCCAGCTATCGGTGCCGGCTGCGCGCCAATGCCGAGCTCGCCGGCATCGGTGCCGGCGAGCGCCGCGCCTCGGTGGCCGAGGCCGGCCGCCTGGTGGCCGAGCTGCCGCGGCTGTGGCTGCGCCCGGCCGAGCAGCCCATCGCCGACCCCCTGCGCTGGGACGGGCTGGAGCAGCTTCAAGCACTGCTCGACGGCGGCCGCGGCCTGGTGCTGCTGACGCCGCACCTGGGCAGCTTCGAGGTCTCGGCCCAGGCCTATGCGCAGCGCTTCGGCCAGCACCAGCCGCTCACCGTGCTCTACCGTCCGGCGCGCAAGCGCTGGCTGCGCGAGTTGGAAGAGACCGCGCGCACGCGCCCGGCGCTGGCCACCGCGCCGGCCACGCTGGCCGGCGTGCGCCAGATGCTGCGCGCGCTCAAGCGCGGCGAGACCGTGGGCCTGCTGCCCGATCAGGTGCCGCCCGAGGGCATGGGCGTGTGGGTGCCCTTCTTCGGCCGCGACGCCTACACCATGACGCTGGCCGCGCGCCTGGTGCAGCAGACCGGCGCCGCGGTGGGCCTGCTGTGGACCGAGCGGCTGCCCCGCGGCGCCGGCTACGTGGTGCACGCCCAGGCGCTGCCCGAGCCGCTGCCCGAGGGCGGCGACGACGCGGCCTGCGCCACGGTGATCAACCGCGCGATGGAAGCGGTGATCCGCCGCTGCCCGCGCCAGTACCTCTGGGGCTATCACCGCTACAAGACGCCGCGCCGGCCGGAGGGCGCGGCTTGAAGCACCTCGGCGCACGGCTGGTGCTGGCCCTGGTCTGGCTGCTGCATTGGCTGCCGCTGCCGCTGCTGGCCGCCATCGGCGTGGGCCTCGGGCGGCTGCTGTACCGGCTGGCCGGCTCGCGCCGGCGCATCGCGCTGCGCAACCTGGAGCTGTGCCTGCCCGAGCTGCCGCCGGCGGAGCGCCGGGCCATCGCGCGGCGCTGCTTCGAGTGGTTCATGCGCGCCGCGCTGGAGCGCGGGCTGCTGTGGCACGCCAGCCCCGCGCGGCTGAAGCGGCTGATCCGCGTCGAAGGCGACATCGGCTGGGGCGACCGCCACCCCGGCCGCGCGGTGATGTGGCTGGTGCCGCACTTCGTCGGCATGGACGTCGCTGGCACCGCCAGCCAGCTGTACCAGACGCGCAAGGTGGCCACGATCTACCAGGCGCAGAGCAACCCGGTGTTCGACCAGGCCATCCGCCGCGGCCGCTACCGCTTCGGCCAGGGCGACGCGTTCTCGCGCCACGACAGCGCGCTGCCGCTGGTGCGCGCCATCAAGCGCGGCTTCATCTTCTTCAACCTGCCGGACATGGACTTCGGCTTGCGCGACGCCGCCTTCGTGCCCTTCTTCGGCGTGCCGGCGGCGACGCTGCTGGCGCCGTCGCGGATGGCGCGCTCGCTGGACATGACGGTGCAGCCCGTGGTCACCGAGATCCTCAGCGGCGGCCGCGGCTACGTGGTGCGCTTCGGCGAGCCTTGGGACCATTGGCCCGGCAGCGACGACCTGGCCGACGCGCGGCGCATGAACGAGTGGATCGAGGCCGAGATCCGCCGCAACCCCAGCCAGTACCTGTGGGTGCACAAGCGCTTCAAGACCAGGCCGCCGGGCGAGCCGCCGTTGTACGAATGAGGGCAAGGGATAATCCGCCCCCATGCGATTGCGCTTCACCAAGATGCAGGGCGCGGGCAACGACTTCGTCGTGCTCGACGCCACGCGCGCGCCGCTGGCGCTGACGCCGCAGCAGGTGCAGCGCCTGGGCGACCGCCGCTTCGGCGTCGGCGCCGACCAGATCCTGGTTGTCGAGCGCAGCAGCACGCCCGGCGTCGACTTCGGCTACCGCATCTACAACAACAGCGGCGACGAGGTCGAGCACTGCGGCAATGGCGCCCGCTGCTTCGTGCGTTATGTGCACGACCACGGCCTGAGCGCGCAGCGCCGCATCCGCGTGCAGACGGTCAACAACCTGCTGCAACTGGAGCTGCGCGACGACGGCCGCGTGACGGTGGACATGAACCGCCCGATCTTCGACCACGCGCGGCTGCCTTTCGACGCCAGCGGCCTGCAGCCGCGGCGCGAAGGCGATTTCGAGCTGTGGCCGCTGGATCTGCCGGGCAATGGCACGGGCCACCGCAACGAGGTGGCCGTGCTGTCGATGGGCAACCCGCACGCGGTGCAGCGCGTGGCCGACGTCGACACGGCACCGGTGCTGAGCGACGGCCCGCTGATCGAAGCCCACCCGCGTTTTGCGCGCAAGGTCAACGCCGGCTTCCTGCAGGTGCTGAGCCGCGACCACGTGCGGCTGCGCGTCTACGAGCGCGGCGCCGGCGAGACGCTGGCCTGCGGCACCGGCGCCTGCGCCGCCGTGGTGGCCGGCATCCGACTGGGCTGGCTGGACCAGCGCGTGGAGGTCGACACGCGCGGCGGCCGCCTGCTGATCGAATGGGCCGGCCGCAACGACGCCCCGGTGCTGATGACCGGCCCGGCCGAGACCGTCTTCGAAGGAGAGATCGAACTGTGAACGCCACCAGCGGGGTGCAAGGCATCACCGAGAACGACATCGCCAACTACCTGGCCAACACGCCCGGCTTCTTCGAGCGCCATGCCGAGTTGCTGTCCAGCGTGCAACTCACCAGCCCGCACGGCCAGCGCGCGGTGTCGCTGCAGGAGCGGCAGATGGAGATGCTGCGCGAGCGCATCAAAGGGCTGGAGCGCAAGATCGTCGAGATGCTTCGCCACGGCCAGGAGAACCTGGCGATCGCCGACCGCCTCCACCGCTGGACGCGCGCGCTGTTCCTCACCGCCGACGCCGCCGAGCTGCCGCGCGTGGTGGTCGATGAACTGCGCCACGAATTCCTGATCCCGCAGGCCGCGGTGCGCGTCTGGGGCGCCGATGCGGCCTTCGCCGGCGCCGGCTTCGCCAGCCCGGTCAGCGACGATGCGCGCAGTTTCGCGGCCAGCCTGGCGGCGCCCTACTGCGGCGTCAACGCGGGCTTCGAGGCCGTGCGCTGGCTTGACGAGCCGACCAGCGTGGCCTCGCTGGCGCTGATCCCGCTGCGCGACGGCGCGTCCGATGGCGCCTTCGGATTGCTGGTGCTGGGTTCGCCCGACCCCACGCGCTACGCGGCCGACATGGGCACCGAGTTCCTCTCGCGCATCGGCGAAGTGACGAGCGCCGCGCTGTCGCGCCTGCTGCCACAAGGCTGACGATGGCTGCGCAGCCGCCGCCGCTCCCGCTGGCGCAGGAGCCGCTGGACGCCGAGCTGCAGCGTTATCTGGATCACCTGAAGGTCGAGCGCCGCCTGGCGGCGCGCACGCTGGCGCTGTACCGCGATGCGCTGGCGCGCCTGCAGCGCCTGGCCGCGGCCGAGCGCGTGGCCTTGCGCGAGGCCCAGGCGCACCACCTGCGCGGCTGGCTGGCGGGCTTGCGCGCGCAGTCGCTGGCGCCGCGCAGCATCGCCTTGCATTTGTCGGCCTGGCGCGGCCTGTACCGCTGGTGGGGGCGCGACGGCCTGGTCGCCAGCAACCCGGCGCAGGCCGTGCGCGCGCCCAAGGCGGCACGCCCGCTGCCCTCGGCGCTGCCGGTGGACCAGGCCGTGGCGCTGGCCGATGCCGAGCCGGCGCCGGCTGGCCGCGCCCGACCCGAGCTGCTGGCGCGCGACCAGGCCATCGTCGAGCTGCTGTACGGCTGCGGCCTGCGCATTGCCGAACTGCTGGGCCTGGACGTGGCCGCCGGTGCCGATGCGGCCGGCTGGATCGACCGCGACGACGCGATGGCCCACGTGCTGGGCAAGGGCCGCAAGCGCCGCGGCGTGCCGGTGGGCCAACCCGCACTGGACGCCCTGGCGCACTGGCTGGCGCTGCGCCCGCTGTTGGCGGCCGCGGGCGAGCCGGCGCTTTTCGTCAGCCAGCAGGGTGGCCGGCTGACGGCCAACCAGTTGCGCAACCGCCTGCAGGCGCAGGCGCTGCAGGCCGGGCTGCCGACCCGCGTGCACCCGCACATGCTGCGCCACAGCTTCGCGTCGCACCTGCTGCAGTCCAGCGGCGACCTGCGCGCGGTGCAGGAGCTGCTGGGCCACGCCAGCATCGCCACCACGCAGGTGTATACGCGCTTGGACTTCCAGCATCTGGCCAAGGCCTACGACGCGGCGCACCCGCGCGCCAAGCGCAAAGGGGGCGCCGCCGGCCCATGAAGACGATCCGCGTGCGCGAGGGCAGGGAGCGCTCGCTGCTGCGCCGCCACCCCTGGGTGTTCCAGGGCAGCGTCGAGCGCGGCAAGGCCGATGCCGGCGAGACCGTGCGCATCGAGGCGGCCGACGGCCGCTTCCTGGCCTGGGGCGCCTACAGCCCCAACTCGATGATCCGCGTGCGTGCCTGGAGCTTCGACGAGGCCGAGCGCATCGACCGCGACTTCTTCCGCCGCCGCATCGCCGCCGCGCTGGCCTTGCGCGCGCGGCTGCCGATCGACAGCGATGGCGTGCGGCTGGTGCACGGCGAGGCCGACGGCCTGCCGGGGCTGATCGTCGACCGCTACGGCGACTGCCTGAGCGCGCAGTTCCTGTCCACCGGCAGCGAGCGCTGGCGCGAGACCATCGCCGACTTGCTGCTGGCCGAGAGCGGCGCCGCGCGCCTGTACGAGCGCAGCGATGCCAGCGTGCGCGGCCTGGAGGGCCTTGAAGCGCGTCGCGGCTGGCTGCGCGGCAGCGGCGACACCGTCATCACGATCCGCGAGCACGATTGGCGGCTGACGCTGGACGTGGCCCAGGGCCACAAGACCGGCTTCTACCTCGACCAGCGCGACAACCGCGCGCGGTTTGCCGGCTGGGTGCGGCACTTCGGGCTGCAGCGGGTGTTGAACTGCTATGCCTACACGGGCGGCTTCAGCGTCGCGGCGCTGGCCGGCGGCGCGGCCGAGGTGGTCAGCGTCGACTCGTCGGCGCCGGCGCTGGAGCGCGCCATGGCCCACGTCGCGCTGAACGGCTTCGACGCCGCGCGCCACCAGGCGGTGGACGCCGACGTCAACCAGTTGCTGCGCGACCGCCTGGAGGCCGGCGACCGCTTCGACGCCATCGTGCTGGATCCGCCCAAGTTCGCGTCCACCAGCAGCCACGCCGAGCGCGCGGCGCGCGCCTACAAGGACATCAATCGCCTGGCGCTCAAGCTGCTGCGGCCGGGCGGGCTGCTGCTGACCTTCTCTTGCAGCGGCGGCATCAGCGCCGAGCTGTTCCACAAGATCGTGGCCGGCGCGGCCACCGACGCCGGCGCCGACGGCGCGATCCTGGCGCGGCTGGAAGGCGCGAGCGACCACCCGACGACGCTGGTCTTCCCCGAAGGCGAGTACCTCAAGGGGTTGGCGGTGCTGAAGTCGGCAAGTTGAGCCGGGGATCGAACTTTGCCCGCTTGACGGCGAAGTAGGCCTTCACATTGCGGACATTTGCGTCCTGCGTGAACAGGCGCTGCACCAGCACCTGGTAGTCGGCCATGTCGGCCGCGTGCACCACCAGCACGAAGTCCGGCCCCGGCGAGACGCGCCACACCTGCTGCACCGCGCCATCGTTCACGGCGCGCTGCTCGAAGGCCTCCAGATGCTCGGCGCCCTGCCGATCCAGGGTGATCTCGACGATGGCGCTCAGGGTCGGCAGGCCCAGTGCCGCCGGCGACAGCAGGGCCACGCGGCGCTCGATCACGCCCGCCTCCACCAGGCGCCGCACGCGGCGCAAGGCGGTGGCCGGCGAGGTGTGGGCGCGCTCGGCCAGCGCCTGGTTGGAGAGCGAGGCATCGGCCTGCAGCAGGTCGAGCAGGCGACGATCGGTGGCATCCAGAGCGGTCATGATGCGAAATTATTGACCATTGATTCACAGAAAATGAAGCATGATTTCTGCATGACACAGAGTCGATGAATTCATTCATATCATCATCTCATTCGCAAGAAAAAGCCAATTCACCGCGCCTAGCATCCCTCCATCGCTCCCCTTCATAGGACTTCCAACATGTGCGGAATCGTCGGTGCCGTCAGCACGCGCAACATCGTCCCGGTGCTCATCGAGGGCCTGAAGCGCCTGGAATACCGCGGCTACGACTCCTGCGGCGTCGCCGTGCACCAGGGCGGCGAGTTGCGCCGCGCGCGCAGCACCTCGCGCGTGGCCGAGCTGGAGGCCGGCGTCAGCAGCGGCCACATCGAAGCCGGCACCGGCATCGCCCACACCCGCTGGGCCACGCACGGCGCGCCCGAGGTCCACAACGCGCATCCGCACTTCTCGGCCGGCCCCGGGATGAGTCCCGAGAGCACCGGCTTCGGCGCGCTGGACGGCGTGGACCAGGGCGCCGCGCGCGCGCGCATCGGCCTCGTGCACAACGGCATCATCGAGAACCACGACGAGTTGCGCGCCGAACTCGAATCACGCGGCTACGCCTTCGCCAGCCAGACCGACACCGAGGTCATCGCCCACCTCGTGCACCACCTCTACGACGGCGACCTGCTCGAAGCCGTGCAGCGCGCGCTGCCGCGGCTGCGCGGCGCCTACGCGATCGCGGTCTTCAGCCGCGACGAGCCGCACCGCGTGGTCGGCGCGCGCGCCGGCTCGCCGCTGGTGCTGGGCCTGGGCAAGGGCGAGAGCTTCCTGGCCAGCGATGCGATGGCGCTGGCCGGCGTCACCGACCAGATCGTCTATCTCGAAGAAGGCGACGTCGTCGACCTGCAACTCGGCAGCAAGGTGTGGATCAGCGCGCGCGACGCCGCCGGCCGCTACGTGCCGGCGGACCGGCCGGTGCGCACCGTGCACGCGCACAGCGGCGCCGCCGAGCTGGGGCCGTACCGGCACTACATGCAAAAGGAGATCTTCGAGCAGCCGCGCGCCATCGCCGACACGCTGGAAGGCGTGGCCGGCATCACGCCCGAGCTGTTCGGCGACGGCGCATACCGCGTCTTCAAGGACATCGACCGCGTGCTGATCCTGGCCTGCGGCACCAGCTACTACAGCGGCAGCACCGCGCGCTACTGGCTGGAGGCCATCGCCGGCATTCCCACCACCGTGGAGATCGCCAGCGAGTACCGCTACCGCGACAGCGTGCCCGACCCGCGCACCCTGGTCGTCACCATCAGCCAGAGCGGCGAGACCGCCGACACCATCGCCGCGCTCAAGCACGCGCGCGGCCTGGGCATGCCGCACACGCTGACCATCTGCAACGTGGCCACCAGCGCGATGGTGCGCGAATGCGAGCTGGCCTACATCACCCGCGCCGGCGTCGAGATCGGCGTGGCCAGCACCAAGGCCTTCACGACGCAGCTCGTCGGCCTGTACCTGCTGACGCTGGCGCTGGCCCAGGTGCGCGGGCGCCTGAGCGAAGCCGACGAACTGGCGCACCTGAAGGCGCTGCGCCACCTGCCGGTGGCGGTGCAGGCGGTGCTGGCGCTGGAGCCGCAGGTCATCGCCTGGAGCGAAGACTTTGCCAAGCGCGAGAACGCCTTGTTCCTGGGCCGCGGGCTGCATTACCCGATCGCGCTGGAAGGCGCGTTGAAGCTCAAGGAGATCAGCTACATCCACGCCGAGGCCTACCCGGCCGGCGAGCTCAAGCACGGCCCGCTGGCCCTGGTGACCGCCCAGATGCCGGTGGTGACCGTGGCGCCCAACGATGCGCTCTTGGAAAAGCTCAAGAGCAACATGCAGGAAGTGCGCGCCCGCGGCGGCCAGCTCTACGTGTTTGCCGACAGCGACACCCACATCGACAGCGGCCCCGGCGTGCACGTGATCCGCATGCCCGAGCACTACGGCGCCTTGAGCCCCATCCTGCACGTGGTGCCCTTGCAGCTGCTGGCGTATCACACGGCGTGTGCGCGCGGGACGGATGTGGACAAGCCCCGCAACCTGGCCAAGAGCGTGACGGTGGAGTGACGGGCAGCCGGGGGAAAGCGCGCGCGGCACGAGCATCGGACTCGGCCGCGGTTCGATGAAATCGAACGCGGGGTGCAAAAGTATCGGACATGGCATGCTCTGCCGCGGTCGATGATCGCTGCCGACAACCCACCCGGAGAACAACCCACCATGTCCAAAGTCCTCGTCCTCTACTACTCGTCCTACGGCCACATCGAAACGATGGCGGCGGCCGTCGCCGAGGGCGCGCGCAGTGCCGGTGCCAGCGTCGACGTCAAGCGGGTGCCGGAGACGGCGCCGCTGGAGGTGGCCAAGGCGGCGTACTTCAAGCTCGATCAGGCAGCGCCCGTCGCCACCATCGCTGAACTGGCCGACTACGACGCCATCATCGTCGGCGCGCCCACGCGTTTCGGCCGCATGCCGTCGCAGATGGGAGCCTTCCTCGACCAGGCCGGCGGGCTGTGGGCCCGTGGCGCCCTCAACGGCAAGGTCGGTGCTGCATTCACGTCGACCGCCACCCAGCATGGTGGCCAGGAAACGACGCTGTTCTCGATCATCACCAACCTGTTGCACTTCGGCATGACCATCGTCGGCCTGCCGTACAGCTTCCAGGGCCAGATGACGCTGGACGAAGTGGTCGGCGGCAGCCCCTACGGCGCCAGCACCATCGCCGGTGGCCAGGGCCAACGTCAGCCCAGCGCCATCGACCTCGACGGCGCGCGCTACCAAGGCCGCCTGGTGGCGGAAACCGCCAACAAGCTCTTCGGCCGGTAGTCCATCCGCCTCGACATGGTCGAGGAAAGCGCCCTGGAGGCGGCTCACGCGACGTGGGCCGCTTGCGCGCGCGCCCCATGACCCCGCCCGAGGCCGACGACCCGCGCCCGCCGCGCCGCAGCCCGCTGCGCGACATCCTGCGCCTGGCATCGGCGCTGCTGCACGGCGGCTGGCGCAAGACGCGCGAGATCGAGCCGGCCTTCTGGGACAACCTGCAGAGCGAACTGCTGACCTGGCACCAGTGGCGCGACCGCGCGGTGGTGATGTTGTTCGCCGCTGCCACCGGCCTGGTCGTCGTGGGCTTCACGCTGCTGGCCGAGGCCGCCACCCACGGCCACGAATGGCTGCGGCAGCAGGGCGACGCTGGCCGCTACCTGATGCTGCTGTGGACGCCGCTGCTGACCGTCGGCGTGCTGTGGTGGACGCGACGCTTCGTGCCCGGCGCCGCCGGCTCGGGCATTCCGCAGGTGGTGCGTGCGCTGGAGGATGACCTGCCGCCGGCGCCGCGCGCCGAGCTGGTGTCGCTGCGCATCGCGCTGCACAAGATCGGGCTGATCTCGGGCGGGCTGCTGGCCGGCCTGTCGATCGGCCGCGAGGGGCCCACGGTGCAGATCGGCGCCGGCCTGATGGACGCGGCGCAGCGCTGGTTGTCGCCGCGCACCGGCATCGACGCGCACGATCTGATGGTGGCCGGCGCGGCGGCGGGCATCGCCGCGGCCTTCAACACACCGCTCGGCGGCATCGTCTTCGCGCTGGAGCAGCTGACGCGGCGGCGCGGCATCTCGCACAGCTCGCTGGTGATCGCGGCCATCGTGCTGTCCGGGATGGTGGCGGTGGCGGTGTTCGGCAACGAGACCTACTTCGGGCACTTGCGCGTGCAGCGCATGTCCTGGGATCTGCTGGCGCCAGGGTTGATGGTGGCGCTGTTGGCGGGCCTGACGGGCGGACTCTTCGCGCGGCTGCTCATCGTCTCGGCGCGTGGGCTGCCGGACCGCTTCAGCCGCTGGCGCCGCGAGCATCCCTTGCGCTTCGGCGCGGGCTGCGCCTTTGCCGTCGCGCTGATCGGGCTGGTCACCGGCGGCACCACCGCCGGCGCCGGTTATGCGCCGACGCGCGCGCTGCTCGAAGGCCAGGGCGACCTGCCGGGCGTGTACACGCTGCTGAAGTTCTGCGCCAGCTGGCTGTCGGCCTGGGCCGGCGTGCCGGCCGGCATGTTCGCGCCCTCGCTGACCATCGGCGCGGGCATCGGCAACGACGTGGCGCTGCTGGCCGGGCTGGGCAAGGAGGCAGCGATCCCGCTGATCGCGCTCGGCATGGTCGGCTTCCTGGCCGCCACCACCGGCGGGCCGATCACCGCCTTCATCATCGTGATGGAGATGGTGTCGGGGCAGGCGATGGTGCTCAGCCTGATGGCCTGCGCGCTGCTGTCCAGCGGCGTGGCGCGGCTGGTGACCGAGCCGATGTACCAGGCGCTGGCGGACATGCTGCCGGTGCGGGCGGGGGAGCCGGTGGATGCGTCTGCGGCGGACAAGACTGATCGGCCGGCGTGAGGGTGTTTTCCGAATCGACGTGCCTGCGCCGGTCAGTTTGGCACTGCTGGTGACGACGACACAGCGGACACAGAGTCCGAGCGCGGGCGTTGGCAATGCCTCAGCAGATGGTCGGCGATTTCGGCCGTCTCCTCGCTGCTCGGGCCCGCGTGCCAGATCGACAGGATGCTCTCGTCTTCCAGTTCCGGGCGCCCCAGCGCCTTCAGTCCGGCCGCTGTCAGGCCGCCCAGGGGCTGAACCGTGGCGCGCGCTTGTTCGAGCAGGATGTCGTGCCAGTCCGGGTTCTCGTCGACGAAGCGGTCGAAGTGCCGGCGCAGCAGCCGGGTCTGGTCGTAGCGACGCCGCGCCACCACCTGCCCCTGCCTCAGGTACAGGCGCAGCAAGGTCGAATATTCGTGCCCCCAGCCCATGTGGAAGTAGCTCAGCGCCTCGCCCTGGCCGATCTCCAGGCGCCCGCTGAACCAGTCGGCTGCGATGGGCAGCGAGCGGCCCGGGAAGACGATGCCTGGGTCGAACGGGCGCCCGCATTCCTTCAGCAAGCCGATGAGATACAGGCGCTCATCCGCGATTTCCCAGACGGCCTGATAGCCCCTGTACAAGCCCGTCGTCCAGGCGTCGGCAAACTTGTTCATGTCGATTTGCCGCTCGTCCAGGTAGCCCTGCAGCGGCAAGCTGCGCAGCCATTCGTAGCGCTCGTCGAGCAGCAGCAATTCCGTGGCTTGTGCGGTCATCGTGGCCCCTCTCGCAGGCTCGCCGAAACTGGTCGGGCGAAAACGATTTGAGCACAGCGACTGTTGCGCGCCACCCTTGACTTTTCATAGGTAAAACGGCGCTTTGCGGCGTCGCCCGGGCAGGATTAACAGGGCCTGAAAACGAGGCATGAATCCGGGCGCTGTCAAGCGGCCGCGTGCCCATCTTCAAGTGCGCCGGAGCCTGCCGCCCCGTGGACATGTGGACACGCTCGAAGGCAGCCTGCCACATGCCCACCGGGCTCGACCACGACCAGCGATTGTGGCTGTTGGGTTCCACACGAAACGACAAGGGGCCCTCTCCGGCCTGGTCCACGTCGGCTCACTTTGCACGGCAGCCCGACTTGCGGACCGACGTGGTTTTCGGCTCGCCGGGCCGGCGCAGCCGCGCCAGCAGCGCGCTCGCAGGTTCGTCCTGCGGATCCTGCGGCACCAGTTCACCGCGGAAGGCCCCGGCCAACAGCGCTGGCGTCAGGCGTTCGACCTGAGCGCGGGCGGCGGTGCAGCGCGCTTCGATGACGTCGGCGAGGGAGAAGAGAGCTTCGACCTTCGTTACGAGCTGCCGTTGGGTTTCGATGGAAGGCAGCTTGAGGTAGAGCGATTCGAGATCTGTTTGCGAGATCTTCCAGATCCCGGCGGTTGTCTTGGCTGTCCGTTCGATCTGTCGTCGAATGGCATTGCTGGCCCACGCGATCGCGAGATAATTCGAAGCTACTATCAAATGATTTAAACGCACCCGGATCATCGTGTCGGGAAACGCAATTGATTGATTGCAGGCGGCAACCAATGCACCCCTGCCAACCAAATCACGAGAGCCGTTACCGCGCGAAATGAGGAAATCTCCCTCCTTCACCAGGAAGCGGCCGACGTCGGCAACTTCCGACCAGTCGCCGGATTTCGACTGGCGCAAGTCAATCCCGTCGCGGCCGATGGCATTGAGCCTCAAGACCGGCAGGCCATCACCGTTACGCACGGATCTTCCGTTTCGCAAGGGTTCGGAAAGCAGGTCTGAAAGGGCCGTGGCTGACCATCGCGTCTGATCGTCGACAAGAACGTCGGTGTCATCGCACGCCGCTTCAATGACTGCCTGCCGAAAGCGCTTGAGGATGGCGGGCACGCGGTCCAGCCGATTGCGGCAGGCGTCCACGCGGGCGAGCAGGGCGTCGAGCTTGTCGGCGATGCGCTTCTGCTCCGCCAGCGGTGGCAAGGGCACCGACAGTGCCTTGAGGATCGACTGGTTCAGGTTGAGCATCGTCGAGCCGACCGAATCGCCTTCCAGTTGCGCCACGACCTTGGGACTCGACAAGAAGCGCTGTAGGAACGCCGTGTTCAGGCTTGCCGCCGGCCGCAGAACGATGCTGCCGGTGCCACAAAGCCACCCGGCCTCACGCGGCTGGACGACGGCACAGCGGCCCATCTCGCCGCGTCGGCCCATCACGACATCGCCGATTGCCAGCTTGAACTCGGAAAGACGGTCGAGCGTGGCTTGCTCTACACGCATGTCGGCGGTCGGTTCGATCCGGCCGGCGCGGATGTGCATCGGATTGACGACCGGCGTTCCACCTGCTGCGTAATCCGAGCGGTGCAGTGCGCTGCCAAAAGGGCCAGTCTTGAGTGTGACCACTTCATCAATGAGAGCGGCAGCCCACCCTTGCGGCAGCCCGTTCACGTTCGTTTGCCCCCTGTCCCGTCCAACTCCCGCTCGATGTCCTCGATGCTTGGCAGGCTGGATTGCAGCGCCTGCGGCAGGCCAGCTTGCTGCCGCGCCGTGACGGCCCGGCCGTTCACGCCTCCGCCCCTTCGGCATCTTCGACTTCCTCGCCCAGTTCATCGAGGATCGCGCGCAGCTCGTCGAGCGCGCCCTCCAACTCGCTCACGGCCTCGCGCGCCAGCGCCGCCGGCTCCGGCAACTCGCTGGCCGCGCCCTCGCTCTCGTCCTTCAGCCACGCGATGTCCAGGTTGTCCCCACGCCCCGCAATCCATTCGCGGCTGAACACACGCCAACGGCTTTGCTCGCCGCCGTCTTGGCGCTTCGCCAGCGCCTTCGCCCCGCCCCAGGGGTCATCACCAAAGGCCGCCTCAAACCCCGCGAAATGCTCGCGCGAAAGCACCGTCCGCTTCCCGAACGCCGGCATGTTGGCCCGCAGGTCGTAGACCCACACTTCCTTCGTATTGCCCTTGTCCTTCTCGCCGCGGGTGAAGAACAGCACGTTGGTCTTCACGCCCTGCGCGTAGAAGATGCCGGTGGGCAGGCGCAGGAGGGTGTGCAGCCTGCACTTGTCCATCAGGTCGCGCCGGATCTCGGTGCCGACGTTGCTCTCGAACAGCACGTTGTCGGGCAGCACCACCGCGGCGCGGCCGCCGGGCTTCAGCGCGCGGACGATGTGCTGCAGAAAGCAGAACTGCTTGTTGCTCGTCGGAAAGGTGAAGTCGTCGCGCGTCGGCAGGCCGCCGCCCTTCTTGGTGCCGAAGGGCGGGTTGGTGAGGATCAGCGTCGCGCCGAGTTGGCTCAGGCCCTGGCCGTCGGGGCCCAGCGTGTCGCCGTAGCGGATGCCGCCCGCGGTGCCCGACGCGCCCGGGTCGCTCTCGATGCCATGCAGCATCAGGTTCATCAGCGCCAGGCGGTGCGTGTCCTGCACGTGCTCCATGCCGTAGAAGGTGCCGCGGCGCAGCTTGCGCTGCTGGCGCTCGGTCAGCGCGTCGAAGTCGTGCTGCTCCTTCAGGTAGTGGTGCGCGGCGATCAGGAAGCCGCCGGTGCCGGCGGCCGGGTCCTGGATCACGTCGTCCAGCGTCGGCTTCATCACCGCCACCATGCTGTCGATCAGCGCGCGCGGCGTGAAGTACTGGCCGGCGCCGCTCTTCTTCTCGTTGGCGTTTTTCTCCAGCAGGCCTTCGTACAGGTCGCCCAGGCCTTCCTGGCGGGCGCTGTACCAGTCGAGCTTGTCGATCTCGGTGACCAGCGTCGACAGTGTGGCCGGCTTCTTGATGAAGCTGCTGGCGTTGGCGAAGATTTCACCCACCAGCACGCTGCCATGGCTGCCCAGGTGGATCAGCGTCTTCTTGTAGAACTCCAGCCGCTCGGGCGCGCTCTGCGCGGTCAGGTCGGCCCAGCGGTAGCCGGCGGGCAACTGCTCGTGCTGGCCGGTCTCCTCGGCCATCTTCAGGAACAGCAGGTAGGTCAGCTCGGTGACGTACTGGTGGTAGGTGACGCCGTCGTCCTTGAGGACGTTGCACAGGTTCCAGAGCTTGCCGACGATGTCTTGGGTGGTCATGCGCAGGTCATGTTGAAGCCGGGGGCAGGCTGTCGAGAAAGGCCTGCACGGTGAGCAGCTTGAAGCGAAGGCGGGGGCGTGTTCCGGGCTGGGCCAGCGCCAGCAGGTCACCGTCGCCGCTGACGAGCGCATCGGCGCTGCCGGCGACGGCCAGGTGCTGGAAGGGCAGGTCGTGCGGGTCGCGGCAATCGGGTACTCGCGGTGGCGGTTCCGGCACGGTCACCGCCTCGGCCCAGGGCAGATAGTCGGCGAGCAGTTCCTGCTGATCCTGCGCGTCGAGCTTGAACTTCGGATAGGCCAGCACGCGCATCAGCTCCTGCGCGGTGGCCGTGCTGACCAGCGGCAGCAACCGCCCGGCCTGCCATGCCAGCCGCAACCGTGCGGTCGGGCCGCCGGAGAACACCAACGCCGAGAGCACGACGTTGGTGTCGAGCACCACGCGGGGAACGACGGGCGGCGCGCTCAACGGCGGCGCGCCCACTTGACGGCGCCGGCCACGTCAGCCTCGCTGAGATTCAGCTCGGCGAGCTTGGCGCGCACGGCGTCGCCGCGCTGGATGCGCACGGGCGTGAGCACGATGCGCCCGCCCTGCGCCTCGACCTCGAAATACTCGGCCGGGCCGACGGCCTGCGTCACGGCCTTGGGCAGCGTGAGCTGGTTCTTCGCGGTGATCTTGGCGAGCATGGCGAGTCTCTGAAAGTAAGGAATCCTTACTTTACCACTTTCGCTCAGGCCGCCGGCTGGGACCACAGCGCGTCGTTGAAAGCTTCCAGCGTCTGCAGCAGCCGCCCGCCGAAGATCCGGTCCAGCCGCTGGAAGCCGCCTCCCTGGGTCTTGAACAGCAGGTCGGGGTCGTCCAGCGCGTCGCGGTCGACCAGGGTGTTGGCCTTGGTCTGGGCGGCGATGCGCTTGAGCCAGTCGCGCTGCGGCGTGGTCCAGGGCTTGCCGCCGGGCGGGTGCGCCAGCAGGTGGTTCAGTGCCCGGTCCACGCGCTCGGCATAGGGCACCAGCGCATCGCCGATCGCGGCCTGGCGGATGTAGCCGACGATGCGGGCGGCGATGTCCTGGTTGGTCATCTCTCGCCAGGCGGTCGCCAGGCCGGTTTCGGTGAAGCCGGCCTTGTCGAGTTCGATCGCCAGCTCGCGCAGTTGCCGGCGCGTCAGCTCGCGCGGACGGGTCAGCACGGTCATCAAGGCCGGCAGGGTGTTGCCGTGGCTCCGGATGAAGGCGGCGAAGGCCTGCAGGTAGTCCTGCGGCTTGTCGCCCTTGCCGTAGCCGCGCGCCAGGCCCTGCAATCGGTCGTCGTGGTCCGACACGTACACCGGCTGACGTGGACCGTTGCCCTTGCGGTCGAGGATCTCGCTTAAGGCCGGGTGCTGCGTGAACCAGGCGGCCACGTCGGCCGGCGCCATCGTGCGCAGCCGGCGGATGAAGGCATCGGGCGGCATGCCGGCCTGTGCTTCGAAGTCCTGGGCGGCTTCGTCGCCGAGGTGGCGCTTCTTGCGCTGCAGCTTGGCCAGGAACTGGTCGCGCGCCAGGGCCCGCGCATCGTCGTTGTCGACGGTGGCCAGTTCCCGGGCCAGCCGGGTGAAGCTGATGTCGGTGTTGACGACCACGGGCTGCATCGCCGTCAGGCCCTGCAGCGCCTCGAAGATGCCCACGGCGTCGAAGACGCGGAAGGATTCCTTGTCGCCGCCGTCGCCGTCGCCGTCGATGCCGGGGCACAGCCGCGTCGCCCGGCCCAGCATCTGGTCGAACAGGATGCGGCTGTTCACGCGCCGCAGGAAGACGAGGTTGCAGATCTCGGGCACGTCGACGCCGGTGGTCAGCAGGTCCACCGTGACGGCCACGTTGGGCAGCCGCTCGTTCTTGTAGCGGCGGATCAGCGCCAGCGGCTGGTCGGCGGCGCCGGTGATCTTGATCACCGCATCGTCGTCGACGCTGCCGTAGGCCTTGGCGAGGGCCTGCTTCATCAGTTGCACCACCAGGTCGGCATGCGCATCGTTGACGCAGAAGATCAGCGTCTTGCGCCTGGCCGAAGGGTCCAGCTCATTCGCCAGCACCTCGCAGACCACGCGGTTGAAGCTCTCGGTGATGACCTTGCGGTTGAAGGCGTCCACCTCAAGCCGGATCTCGTCGGGCGCCTTGAACAGCTCGATCTGGTTGCGCTGGACGTCGTAGACCTTCAGCTCGTCGCCGGCCTGCCAGCGGATGCCGCCGGTGGACAGCTCGGTGGTGATCTGGATCGGCGGCTCGTAGTCGACCAGGTAGCCGTCGATCACCGCGTCGCGGTAGCTGTAGCTGAAGACCGGCGCGCCGAAGATCTGCGAGGTGTGCAGCGCCGGCGTGGCGGTGAGGCCGATCTTGACGGCGTCGAAGTGGTCCAGCACGCGGCGGTACTTGGAGACGTAGTCGTCATGGCCGCGAAAGGCCAGTTCGGTGTCGGACAGCTCGCGGTCCAGCAGGTAGCCGCGGTGGCATTCGTCGACGACGATGCAGTCGTACTGGTCGACGCCGGGTGCCCTGGCGTCGTCGGCCGGATACAGCACGCGCTGCACCATGCCCTGCACGGTGGCGATGTGCACCGAGGTGTCGCTGTCCGGCGCGATGTCGTCCAGTGACCGGATGCCGAAGGTGTCGGCAAAGGTCTGGAGGTTCTCCATCCGCGTGTCCTTGAACGCGTTGGTCGCCTGTTCGCCCAGCGCCGATCGGTCGACGAGGAAGAGGATGCGCCGGAAGCGCCCAGCCTTCAGCAGGCGGTAGGTCAGCGCGATGCAGGTCTTGGTCTTCCCGGTGCCGGTGGCCATGGCCAGCAGCAACTCGCGCCGGCCGGCCTGGATCGCCGCCTCGGCGGCCTTGACGGCGGCCTGCTGGTAGGGCCGCAGTTGAAAACCGTAGTTGAAGGGCTCGCCGGCCAGCTTCTCGTGCGCCTTGGCGTCGTCGCGCTTGAGCAGCGCGGCCAGGCCTTCGGGCGTGTACCAGCCGTCGAGCGGCTGGCTGAGGTTGTCCGGCCGGCGCAGGTCGCAGAACCACACGCCGCTCTTGGTGGCGAGTTGGCGCAGGAACGGGCGGCCGTTGGACGAGAACGCGAACGGCAGCTTGAACGATTCGGCACCCTGGCCGCCGGCGGCGGGCATCTCCAGGCCTGCGGGGGCGCCGAAATCGCGGCTGTAGCGCTTGGCCTGCTGCAGCGCGCCCGAGACGTCGATGTTCTTGCGCTTGGCCTCGACGGCCGCCAGCGGCATCAGGCCGGCGAACAGCACGTAGTCGGCCGGTCCGCTTTGCGTGGGCCACTCGGCGATGGCCATTGCCTGCCCTTTGCGCGGCCGCGCGCCCTTGGCGTAGGTCCGCGTCGCCGAGTCGGCCGTCCAGCCGGCGGCGGCGAGTTGCTCGTCGATCAGCTTGCGGGTGTCGGCCTCGCTCAGGTGCAGCGTGGCGGCGGCCGAGTTCGCAGCGGCCACCAGTTGCTTGACCGCCTGCGCCGGCTGCGCGGCCGCCTGCGCCTGCAATGCCTGCAGCCGCGCGGCGAGTTCGGCCTTGGCGGCTTCGGCCTCTGCGGCCATCGCCTCCCAGAAGGCGCGCTCTTCCTCGGTCTGCCGGGCCTGGGCCTGTGTCGCTTGCAGCGCCTGCGCCGCATCCTGGTGGGCGGTGCGGAACGCCGCCAGCTCGGTGCGCAGCGAATCCAGCTCGGCCTTTAGATCCGTGCCCGGGTCGGCCGGCGCCGTGGGCGGCACGAAAGGGCCCGACTTGAACGCCGCGTCCTTGAAGGTGCGGTGGAACCAGACGCTGAGTTGCCAGCTCAGCCGCAATGCCAGCAGCGCGGTGCGGTGGTCGCCGGCCCGCTGGTGATTGGCGTCGTTGCCGGCCTTGCGCACCTCGTGGAACAGTGCGCTTACCTCGCGCGGCAGGATGCCGTGGTCCTGCAGCCGGCGCAGCAGGTCGGCCTGCTTCTCGTCGGTGCCGGCGTACAGGCCGACCCGGGACGCTGCCAGTTGCGCCAGCGCTTCGGTCAACTGCCGCAGCTTGAGCAGGCAGGTGTTCGGGTCTTCGGGAAAGTAGCGCTCCGCCAGCAGGCCCAGGCGCACGAGCTGTTCGTCGTGCGCTTTCAGGTGGCTGAAGTTGGATGCGCTGGTTTCGCCCATGGCCTCCCGGCCGATTCTGCCGGACCCGGGGGCTCAGGACCTCAGCCGCGCCCCCTCAAGATGCCGCTGAAATACCCCGCCAACTCACCGCGCGCCGCCAGCGGCAGGACGTGCCCCACGTACTGATCCGGCCGCACGATGACCAAGCAGCCGGCGGCGCGGTCGATGCCGCGCAGATCGAAGATGTCTTCGCCGCGCTGGCCGTCGGCACAGAACACCTTCTCGTAGTCGCACAGGCCATAACGGCCGACGTGAGGGCGCAGCAGCGTGGGCATGGCGCCGTAGTCCAGATCGCGGAAACCCTGCTGGAACACGGCGCGGGTGTCGATCGCCGCATCGGCGTCTTCGCCCGGCGCGGTGTGGCGGCGCCGCGGCGAGGCGCCGTCGTGCTCCAGCCAGTCGCACAGCGTCGCGACGGCGCCGCCCGCGCGGCCGTCGTCGCCCGCCGGGGCAAAGATGAACAGGCGAAAGCGCGCGTCGGCCTCGATGCAGTGGCCCAGTTGCATCGGCTTGGCGTCGGCCAGGCGAACGACGGGCGCGGAGTGCAAGCGCTTGCCGATGTCGAAGCCGCTGGCCAGGTGCTGGTGCGTGGCCGCGCCGGTCAGCGCGCCGGGCTGGTACTGGATGGTCAGCCCGCAGGTGAAGGGCAGGTTGTTGACGAACTCGCGCGCCACGCGGGGCAGGCCGTCGTCGCCGCTGGCGTCGTCCTCGGCGCGGGCACCGACGACGCGGGCCCACTTGTGGTCGAACTCCACCAGGCCCTTGGCCGCGGCGCGGCGTTCGCCTGAATAACTGTGAAGCAAAGCGGCATCGGCGCGGCCGGTCAGCACCGAGATCAGCTTCCAGCCGAGGTTGAAGGTGTCGCCCATCGAGACGTTCATGCCTTGCCCGGCCTTGGGGCTGTGGGTGTGGCAGGCGTCGCCGGCCAGCATCACGCGCGGCGCGCGGGTGGCCACTTCGGCCTCGGGCACGTCGTCGAACTTGTCGGTCAGGCGGTGGCCGATCTCGTAGATCGACCACCAGACGACCTCCTTCACGTCCAGCGTGAACGGGCTGAAGATGCGCTGCGCCTTGGCGATGATGTCGTCGGCATTCATGCCGCGGTCGGCAGCGCGCTCTTGCTCGCCCAGGCGGTCGAGCTCGACGTACAGGCGCACCAGGTGCCCGCCTTCGCGCGGCAGCACCATCAGGATGCCCTGGTCCTTCGATCGCACGAAGGACTTCATGCGCCAGTCGGGGAAGTCGGTCGTCGCCAGCAGGTCCATCACGCCCCAGGCCTGGTGCGCCGCGTCGCCGTGCAGTGCGCCGCCGATGGCGCCGCGCACGTTCGAGCGCGCGCCGTCGCAGCCGATGACGTAGTTGGCGCGCACCGTGGCGGTCTGCCCTTCGCGGCCGGGCGCCGTGTGTTCCAGCGTGACGGTGACGGGGTGCTCGGTCGCCTTGGGGTCGATCGTCAGCGTGGCCACCTTCAGGCCGTAGTCGGGCACCAGCCGGCTCGGCGAGTGACGCATGATGTCGAGAAACAGGTCGTGCACGCGCGCCTGGTTGATCAGCACGTGGGGCATCTCGGACGTGCCGTCGGGCACGTCCTGCACGCGAGCCACCCGGTTGAGCGATGCATCAGCGCCAGGCGCCCAGAAGGTGGTCTCGTTGATCCACACCGACTCGCGCTTGACCTTCTCGGCAAAGCCGAAGGCCTGGAACATCTCCATCGAGCGCACGCTGATGCCGTCGGCCTGCCCCTTCTCCATCGGCCCCAGCTTGGGCTCGACCAGCAGCGTGCGGATCTGCGGCACGCGGGCCAGTTGCGCGGCCAGGCACAGACCCGCCGGGCCGGAGCCGGCGATCAGCACGTCCACCGTCGCGGGCAACGGGTCGCCGGCGCGGCGGTGGCCGGCGGCGGCGGGCAGGATGTCGGGGTCGCCGGCCTGGAAGCCGTTGACGTGGAACTGCATGGGCGTCTCCTTCGGGGGCGGTTCGGGGGTCGGCGGCGATAAGATGGCATATGATATGTATACATATCAATACCGTCAACGTCAGGAGCAGCGCCTCATGGACAGGATCGAAATGGCCGGGCACCTGATCCGGCGGCTGCATCAGCAGTCGACGCAGATCTTCCAGGCGCGGACGCAGGCGGCCGGGTTCGAGCTGACCTCGGTGCAGTTCGCCGCGCTCGACGCCGTGGCCCAGCAGCCCGACATCGACCAGGCCAGCCTGGCGGCGACCATCAGCTTCGACCGCGCGACGATCGGCGGCGTGGTCGACCGGCTGGAGCAAAAGGGCCTGGTGCAGCGCATGGTCAGCGCCGAGGACCGGCGGGCGCGCCAGCTGCGGCTGACGCCCGCGGGCAAGCGCCTGCTGGCCGCCAGCCGGCCGGTGGTGCAGGCGCTGCAGGCCGAGATCCTGGCGCCGCTGTCGGCCGCGGAGCGCGCGGCCTTCGTGGCGCTGGCGCAGAAGGCACTGGGGCTGGATGCGCCGCCGTAGCGGCAGCCGCCCAGCACGCCACCATTCAAAAGTTCCTTAGACTTGAACGGCCATGGACGCCCGCGCTGGCCGTTGCAGCGCAGCTAACGACCTATCTGAATGAAACCCAACCGCTCCCTGCTGCTGCTTTGCGTCTGCCAGGCGCTCTTCCTGACCAACAACGTGACCTTCATCGCCATCAACGGGCTGGTGGGGTTGCGGCTGGCGCCCGTGGCCTGGATGGCCACGCTGCCGGTGATGGGCTACGTGGTCGGCGGCGCCTTGGCGGCAGCCCCGGTGGCGCGGCTGCAGGCGCGCTTCGGGCGCCAGCGCAGCTTCCAGATCGGCCTGGTCGTCGCGGCGCTCACGGCGGCCGGCGGCGCGCTGGCGGTCAGCCTCGGCAGCTTCTGGGGCGTGCTGGCCGCCACCGTGCTGGCCGGCTTCTACAACGCCAACGCGCAGCTCTACCGCTTTGCCGGCCCCGAGCTGGTGGCGCCGGAGCACAAGGCAAAGGCGATCTCGCTGGTGATGGCCGGCGGCGTGGCCGGCGCCTTCATCGGCCCCAACCTCGCCAACGCCACGCGCGCGTGGCTGCCGGCGCCGTTTGCCGGCGCCTACGTGGCGCTGGTCGGCGTCGCGCTGCTCGGGCTGGCGGTGATGTCGCTGATCCGCTTTCCGGCCCACGTTGCCGCCGCGCCGGGCAGCGACCAGGGCCGCCCGCTGGCCGAGCTGGCGCGGCAGCCGGCCTTCGTCGTCGCGGTGGCCGCGGGCGCGCTGGCCTACGGCGTGATGAACCTGCTGATGGCCGCCACGCCGCTGGCGATGCAGCGCTGCGGGCTGCCCTTCAGCGACGCGGCGTTCGTGATCCAGTGGCACGTGCTGGGCATGTTCGTGCCGGCCTTCTTCACCGGCCACCTGATCCACCGCGTCGGCATCCTGCCGGTGATGGCAGTCGGTGCGCTGCTGAACCTGGCCTGCATCGCCATCGCGCTGACGGGGCTGGAGTTCGAGCGCTTCCTGGCCGCGCTGCTGCTCCTGGGCGTGGGCTGGAACTTCCTCTTCACCGGCGCGACCACGCTGCTGACCACCACCTATCGGCCGCAGGAGCGCATGCGCGCCCAGGGCGCGATGGACTTCTGCGTCTTCTCGACCACCGCCGTCACCTCGTTCGCCTCGGGCGCGCTGGTGACCACGCAGGGCTGGTTCTTGCTCAACCTGGGCTCGCTGCTGCCGCTGGCGCTGATCGTCGCGGCGCTGGCCTGGCTGTGGCGGCGCCCGGCAGCGGCGGCGACGGTCACCACTTGAGCGACACTGTGCATGGGCGGCTTCGCGCATGCAGATCCCCATCCAGCTCAGACCCGGATCAGACCAGAGCCTTCAAGAGCAGCTCTTCGACGCGTTCGTGCGCCGCATCGAGGACGGCCGGCTGCAGCCCGGCATGCGCATGCCGGCCACCCGGCAGCTCGCGGCCGAGCTGGGCGTCTCGCGCAACACGGCGGCGCTGGCGTATGAGCGGCTGACGGCCGAAGGCTTCATCGAGGCGCGGCCGCCGCTGGGCACCTTCGTCGCGCTGGAACTGCCGAAGTCGCGGCCGGAGGTCCTGGCGCCGAAGCCGCAGCCGCAGGCACAGGCCGCCGCAGCCGATCGCGTGCGGCCCTTGTTCCAGGGCCGCATGCACGCGTTGCAGCCGCCGCGCGCCGCGCAGGGCGCGGGCCTGGCGCATGACTTCTGGGTCGGGCGGCCGGATCCGCGGCTGTTTCCCGCGTCGACCTGGCGTCGCCTGATCGACCGTTCGCTGGCCGAAGACGTGCGCCATGGCGACGGCAGCTACGGCGACCCGGCGGGCCTGGCGCGCCTGCGCGCAGCGGTGGCCGCCCACACCGGCGCGGCGCGCTCGGTGGCCTGCACGGCCGACGACGTGGTCGTGACCAACGGCATCCAGGAAGGCATCAACGTCGTCGCGCGGCTGCTGCTCGGGCCCGGCATCAGCGTTGGCGTCGAGGATCCGGGTTATGCCGGCGCGGCCAATGTCTTTGCCAGCTACGGCGCGCACCTCGTGCCGGTGGCGGTCGACGAGCATGGCGCCGTGCCCGGCACGCTGCCGCCGGACTGCCGCGTGATGTACCTGACGCCGGCGCACCAGTACCCCACCGGCGCCGCGCTCTCGCCGGCGCGCCGGCAGGCCTGGCTGCAGTGGGCTGCCGAGCGCGAGGCCTATCTGATCGAAGACGACTACGACGGCGACTTCTACTTCGACAGCGCGCCGCTGCCGGCGCTGAAGGCGCAGGACGGCGCGGGGCAGGTGATCTACCTCGGCACCCTGTCCAAGTGCCTGGCGCCGGGCCTGCGGCTGGGCTACATGATCGTGCCGCGCGAGCTGCGCGAAGCGGCCATCACCGTGAAGGGACTGATGACCAACGGCTCGCCCTGGCTGGTGCAGGCGTCGATGGCGGCCTTTCTGCAGGACGGCGAGTTCGTGCATCACCTGCGCCGCCTGCGCCGGCACTACGCCGCGCGCCGCGGCGTGCTGCTGGCGGCGCTGGCACGGCACTTCGGCGCCGTGCAGCCGGCCGGCGCACACGCCGGCATGCACGTGCTGTGGCAGGCCGGCCCTGATCTGCCGACGGCGGTCGAGATCGAGCAGCGCGCGCGGGCGGCCGGCGTCGGCGTCTACAGCCTGCGGCGCGGCAACGCCTGGCTGTGCGAAGGCGATGCCGCCGAGCGGCGTTGGGAGCGTGCGCTGTTGCTGGGTTATGCCGCCTTGAACGCAGACGAGATCGAAGCCGGCATCGAGAGCCTGGCCGGCGCCATCCGCGCTGACAGGCCCTAAGACAAACCCGCAGGCGGCCGCGTTTTGCGCCATGGCTCCATCGCGATGGCGCGGCATGGCCCTTGTCGGCGGCCCTCGTCGCACCGGACCATGCCTTCGCGCAAGCCGTGGAGGAGATCGACGATGTACAGCCTCTTTGCTCGCGCGGGGCTCGCGCTCTGGCTGTTGCTGGCCAGCGTCGCGGCCTCGGCGCAGATCTGGGACACCGTGCCCGACGAGCAGCTGCAGGCGCTGAACCTCAGCCGCTCGGCCCCGCCCAAGGCGCTGTACGACGCGCTGACGGCGCGCTGGCGGCAGAACCTGAACAAGGGCAAGTTCGCCCAGTGGTGGGAGCCGGTGCCGATGGACCAGTACTTGGCGCCCACGCTGTTCTACAAGCCGCCCGACGTCAACATCGAGGCGACGCGCGAGCAGTGCGTGCAGTGCCACCAATCGGTGACGCACGGCTGGGTCAAGTCGTGGCAGAAGAGCGCGCACGCCAACCTCGACGCGCTGCGCAAGCTGCCGGCCGCGGATTCGCGCGCCTACAAGCAGCAGATCATCGCGGAGGTCGAGCAGAACCTGCGCGGCCAGGGCCTGCTGGGCGAGGGCAAGCCGCTCAAGGAGGTGGGCTGCATCGACTGCCACATGGGCGTCGGCAAGGCCTCGGGCCACCACATGCGCGACCTGCGCATGCCCAGCCGCGCCGACTGCGGCAGCTGCCACGTCAAGCAGTTCGCCGAGGCCGAATCGGAGCGCGACACCCAGGTCTGGCCGCAGAAGCAGTGGGCCCCGGGCCACCCCTCGCACGCGGTGGACTACACCGCCAACGTCGAGACCGCGACCTGGGCCGCGCTGCAGCAGCGCGACGTGGCCACCGGCTGCACGATGTGCCACTACAACCAGGCCAAGTGCGACGGCTGCCACACGCGGCACGAGTTCTCGGCCGTCGAGGCCCGCAAGCCCGAAGCCTGCGCCACCTGCCACAACGGCGTGGACCACAACGAGTACGAGCAGTTCCTGCTGTCCAAGCACGGCACGGCGTACCAGGTGCACGGCGCCAAGTGGGACTGGAACGTGCCCTTGTCGCAGGCCCTGGCCAAGGGCGGCCAGACGGCGCCGACCTGCCAGACGTGCCACATGGAGTTCAATGGCCAGTACAGCCACAACGTGACGCGCAAGGTGCGCTGGGGCTTCCTGCCGTTCAAGAGCATCGCCGACAACCTCGAGCACCCGTGGTTCAAGTCGCGCCAGGACGCCTGGACCGGCACCTGCGCGCAATGCCACAGCCCGCGCTTCGCGAAGACCTACCTGAGCATGGTCGACTCGGGCATCCTGGACGGCGTCAAGCTCGTCGAGGACACGCGCAAGGTCGTGCAGAAGCTCTACGACGACAAGCTGCTGGTCGGCCAGAAGACCAACCGCCCGCCGCTGCGCGAGCCCGAGAAGGACGAGCCGGGCGCCTTCGCCTCGCTGTTCTTCAGCCAGGGCAACGCCTCGACCGTGGTCGATCGCACCTTCGCCGAAATGTGGGAGCAGCACATTGCGCGTTACATGAAGGGCCTGCAGCACGTCAACCCCGGCGGCTGGACCTACAGCCACGGCTGGAGCGACCTGGTCAAGGACCAGACCATCATCAACGAGCACGACACGCTGCTGCGCGAGAAGGCGCAGACGGAGCGGCGCCTTCAGCAGGTGGAGAGCAACACCCGCCGCACCTCGTGGCTCAACCGGCGCGGTGGCGACACGCCGTCGTCGGGCGATTGGTCGGATCTGATGGAGGAGAACCCGCTGGCCGCATCGGGCACGCTGGCGTTGATCGGCGGCGGCCTGTTGCTCGGGGCGTTGCGCAGCCGGCGGCGCGACGGCGCCGACGAGCAGCACGAACCAGAAGACCGGTTCTGATGACCGCCACCCCGGCCGCGGGCGCCGCTCCCGCCTCCGCTGCCTCGGTGCGCGGGCGCGGCCGCCGCACGCTGCCCGCGCTGCTGGGGCTGGCCGGCTTGGCGTTGCTGGCGCTGGCCGCGGCCACGTGGTGGCGGCATGCGCAGGCGCCCGCGCCCTACCGCTACGTTGACGCCGCGCCGGCCGCAGCGGCATCGGCGCCATCGGTGGCGGCGTCGGCATCCGCGCCGCTGCGCACGCTGCAGGTCGTTGCCACGGCCGACGATCGCCTCGTCGCCGAAGCCGAGGTGGCCGCAGCGCCCGACGGCAGCCCCGTGCTGCTGTCCTGGCGGGCCAAGGTCGACGACCCGCTGCTGTACCTGCCGGCACCGAAGGAGGAGGCGCAGGCGCTGGCGGCCGTGCTGGCCCGGCACCGCGGCGCGGCCACGCCGGTGCTCGCGTGGTGGGACACCTCGCGCCAGTTGCGCCACTGGGGCGGCGGCGAGATGCGGTTCGACCGCCACCTCGGGCTGCCGCTGTTCGTGCCGCCGACCTGGGCTGCGCGCAAGGACCGCGTGGCCGACGTCGAACGGGCCTTCTGGGGCGGCGCCGGTGACGGCTCGCAGCGCCAGGCTTTCGAAGCCTTCGCCGGCGCGCTGGTCGCCACCGAGGACGAGGGCGTGCGCCGGCTGCGCGAGCTGGTTGCCGGCCAGAAGGCGGTCATCGTGCTGCACGTGCGCGACGTGCTGCTGCTGGGCGAGATGTTCCCGGCGGCGATCGGCGTCTCGTTCCAGGACTTCAGCGACTCGGGCGACGTCCACCGCTCCGTGCGCGGCGTGCGCGGCTGGCTCGATGACGGCTCGCACAAGGCCTACACCGTCATCAAGCAGCCGGGCCAGGTGCTGCGCGCCGTGGCCCTGCGCGACGAGGCCAGCGCCAACACGCTGATCGCCCGCTTGCTGCCCTTCGTCGGCAACCGCCAGGACGACGTGGCGGGTCTGACGCTGGTCTACCGCAGCGGCGGCTTCTCGATCTTCGAGCTGGCAGCGGCCGCGGCGCCATAGCGGGCCGCGTCACGGGCCGCGTCACGCGCCCGGTCTCGGGCTCCGTCACGGGCCCCGTCACGGGCCCTGAGGGTCCCTCGGGCAGGCAAGGGCGTGGCCGGCCGCGCTATCGTTGCCGCTATCGTGTCTCACCACCTCATCGCAGGCAGCACACCATGGCAAAGAAGTCAGCGTCCGGCAGCACGGCCACGGCCATCCACATCGGCATCAGCGACAAGGACCGCGCCGCGATCGCCGGCGGGCTGTCGCGGCTGTTGGCCGACACCTACACGCTGTACCTGACGACGCACAACTTCCACTGGAACGTCACCGGGCCGATGTTCAACTCGCTGCACGCGATGTTCATGGCCCAGTACACCGAGCTGTGGAACGCGGTCGACCCGATCGCCGAGCGCATCCGCGCGCTGGGCCATGCGGCGCCGGGCTCGTATGCGCAGTTCGAAAAGCTCAGCTCGCTGAAGGACGCGCCGGCCACGCCGCCCAAGGCGATGGCGATGGTGGCGCTGCTGGCCCAGGGCCACGAGGCGGTGGCGCGCACCGCGCGCGATGTCTTCCCGGTGGCCGACGACGCCGACGACCAGCCCACCGCCGACCTGCTGACGCAGCGCATGGACATCCACGAGAAGACCGCGTGGATGCTGCGCGCGCTGCTCCAGGACTGATCGTCGACAACGTTCCAGCTCAGGCCGCAGGCCGGGCGCTGGCCCGCGGCCGCAGCGGCGACACGGGCGGCCCATGAAACGCAAGAAGACCGCCGCCGGGGCGCCGCTGCAGGATCTGCAGGCCGTGGCCGGCGCCTTGAAGGCCGGCATGACCGAGCTGGCGCGCGCGCTGGCGCAGGAACTGGTCGACGCCCACCCCGGCCATGCCGATGCCCAGGCCCAGCTGTCGATCGTGCTGATCCAGCAGGGCGACCTGGCGGCCGCCGAGGCGTCTTGCCGCCGCGCGCTGGCGCTGCGGCCCGGCCACGGGCCGTTGCAGGGCAACCTCGCGCTCGTGCTGCTGGGCCTGGGCCGTGCCGCCGAGGCCGAAGCCGTGGCACGGCGCGCCATCGCGCTGGCGCCGGCCTATGCGCCGGCGCACAACACGCTGGGCATCGCGCTGCTGGAGCAAGGGCGGCTGGCCGAGGCCGAGGCCTGCTGCCGCCGGGCCGCAACGCTGAGTCCCGGCTACGCCGAAGCGCACAACAACGTCGGCGTCGCGCTGATCGAGCAGGGCCGCTTTGCCGAGGCCGAAGCCTGCTGCCGCCGCGCGCTGGTGCTGCAGCCCGACTATCACGAGGCGCACAGCAACCTGGTCTTCGCGCTCAACTACGTCGAGGCGGCCAGCCCCGAGGCCTTGCGCGACGAGGCGCGGCGCTATGGCCAGGCGGTGGCGCAGGCCGCCGGCGCGCCCTACGCCCAGTGGCGCGGCGAGCCTGCGCCGGTGCGGCTGCGCGTCGGCTTCGTCTCCGGCGATCTGCGCGAGCACCCGGTAGGGCACTTCCTGCAAGGCGTGCTGGAGCAGATCGACCGCGGCCGCTTCGAGTTGATCGCCTATCCGACCAGCGACCGGCACGACGCGATGACGGCGCGGCTGCAGCCGCTCTTCGAGCACTGGCGGCCGCTGGTGGGGCTGGACGACGCCGCGGCCGCCGCGCGCATCCACGACGACGGCGTGCAGTTGCTGATCGACCTCGCGGGCCACACCGCGCACAACCGGCTGCCGGTGTTCGCGCGCCGCCCGGCACCGCTGCAACTGGCCTGGCTGGGCTATTGCGGCAGCACCGGCCTCGCGCAGATCGACGCGCTGCTGGGCGACCCGCAGGTCACGCCGGCGGCGGAGGAAGCGCACTTCGTCGAACGCGTCGTGCGGCTGCCGGAGACCTACTTCTGCTTCACGCCGCCCGACGACGACGTCGACGTCGGCGAACTGCCCGCACGGGCCACCGGCGCGCTGACCTTCGGCTGCTTCAACAACGCCGCCAAGCTGGGCGACGGCGTGATCGCGCTGTGGGCGCGGCTGCTGCAGTCGCTGCCCGATTCACGCCTGCTGCTCAAGAACAAGCAACTGGCCGACCCGGCGTTTGCGCAAGCGTTGGCGCAGCGCTTCCAGGCCCACGGCGTGGCGAGCGCGCAGCTGCTGCTCGAAGGGCCTTCGAGCCGCGCCGATTACCTGCGCGCCTACCGCCGGGTGGACATCGCGCTCGATCCCTTTCCCTTCCCCGGCGCCACCACCAGCCTCGAAGGGCTGTGGATGGGCGTGCCCGTCATCACCCGCCGCGGCAGCCGCTTCGTCAGCCACAACGGCGAGACCATCGCCTTCAATGCCGGCCTGGCCGACTGGATCGCGGCCGACGAGGCGGCCTACCTGGCGCTGGCGCAGCGCTGGGCGGCCGACCTGCCGGGCCTGGCGCGGCTGCGCGCCGGGCTGCGCGCGCAGGTGCTGGCCTCGCCGCTGTTCGATGCCGCTCGTTTCGCGCGGCATTTCGAGGCCGCGCTGCTGGGACTGTGGTCCGCCTACACCACCATCGGCGTCAGCGCGCCGTCCACCGTCAGCACCGCACCGCTGACGTAGCTGCTCTGCGGCGAGGCCAGGAACAGCACCACGCGCGCCACCTCCTCGGGCTCGCAGATGCGGCCCAGCGGCAGCCGCTCGCGCTGCTGGGCCAGCACGGCGTCCACCGTCTGGCCGCCGGCGCGCGCCTGCGCGGCCAGGCCTTCCTGCATGCGGCTGGTGGCCACCAGCCCGGGATTGACGACGTTGACGCGCACGCCCTGGCGGCCATAGGCATGGGCCAGGCCGGCGCTGGCCAGCATCAACGCGGCGTTGGCGGCGCCGCCGGGCAGGTGGGTGGGCGTGGCCAGCTTGCCCCCGGTGCCCACGATGTTGACCACCGCACCGCGGCCGCGCGCGGCCATCCGCGGCAGCAGCGCCTGCATTGCATGGATGCCGGTGAAGTACTTGGCCTGCATCGCCGCCGCCCAGTGCGCTGCGGTGAGCTCGGCCACCGGCGTGCGCAAGGCGGCGCCGGCGCTGGTCACCAGCACGTCCACCGGGCCCAGCGCGGCTTCCACCGCGTCGGCCAGGCCGTCGGCCTGCGCGGCCTCGCGCAGGTCGGCGGCGTGGGTGAAGACGCCGTGGCCGGCGGCGTGCAGCCGCGCCGCGGCAGCCGCCAGGTGCGCGGCATCGCGCGACGCGATCGCCACCCGCGCGCCTTCGGCCGCGAAAGCCTGCGCGCAGGCCAGGCCGATGCCTTTGCTGCCGCCGGTGACCAGCACCACCTGGCCTTGCAGTCCCATGTCCATCGTGGCGTCTCCGGTTGCGGTGCGGTGGCGCGATCTTGCCGCAGGCCCGGGCCGGCTGCTGCGCCGCGCAGATAGACTCGTTGCGCAAGGGGTGCGCGAACGATGAGCTTGCGAACGTTGCTGTGGATGCTGCTGTGGATCCTGCTGCTCGGCGCCGGCCTGGCGGCGCTGCTGTGGTGGCAGCGCGGGCAGCCGGCGCTGCGCGACTGGCTGCCGCCCGCCGCGGTGGCCACGCCGAAGGCCGCTGCCGCGCCGCTGCGCAAGTGCCGCCGCGGCGCCGAGCTGCTCTACACCAACGGCGAGTGCCCGCGCGGCAGCCGTGAAGAACCGGTCGACGGCGGCAGCCTCAGCGTGCTGCCGGCCGCGCCCGCAGCGGCGCCGCCGCCGGCAGCCGCCAGCGCGCAGACCCCGCTGCGCCGCCTGGCCGGCGACGGCGGCCTGCCGCCCGACGCCCACGAGCGTGCGGTGGAAAAGGCCTTGCAGCGTTGAGCCGCGGCCGCGTCGCCGTCGCCGAGCCGCAGGCCGTGCCCGAGGTCGTCGGCCCGCTGCCGCGGCTGCTGGCCTTCGTGATCGATGCGCTGTGGCTGCTGCTCGTCAGCCTGCCGCTGTTCTGGGGCTGGCGCGCCGCCGGCCTGGGCGGCGCCGGCGTCTGGCTGCTGGCCTTGCCGCTGCTGCTGTCGCTGGCCGCGGTGCCTTGCTGGCTGGTGTTCGGCGGCACGCCGGGGCAGCTGATGCTGCAGCAGGAGGTGGTCGATGCCGACAGCCTGCGCTGGCTGTCGCTGCCGCAGGCTGTGCGGCGCTGGGCCGCCGGCTGGGCCAGCGCGCTGAGCGGCGGCTTTGCCGCCTTGTGGACCGACACCAGCCGCCAGCCCCAGACCTGGCACGACCGCTACAGCGGCGCGCTGGTGGTCGAGGCCGACGTCGCCGGCGGCAGCTTCCTGGCCCGCCACCGCCTTGGCGAGCTGCCGCTGGCGCAGAGCCTGGTCGTCGTCGGCCTGTGGCTGCCGCTGCCCTTGCTGCTGTCGCTGGGCTGGATCGACGCCGCCGGGCATCTGGGCAACTTCGCCTTGCGCGCCGGCAGCGTCTGGCTGCTGCTCGCCTGGCCGCTGCTGCTGGCCCTGCTGGGGTTCGGACTGCTGGGCGTTTGGCGGGCGGCCAGGCGGCCACGGCGGCGCAGCCCGGCTGCCGTGGCCGGTGCCTGGGCGGCGAGCGCGCTGATGGCCGCGCTGCTGCTGGGCGGCGTGGCCTGGGCGGCCGTGCAGTTCGGGCCCCAGCTCGCCGGCCGCCTGCGGCTGCCGTTCGGCAGCGACCCGCTGGGGACGGCGGCCGTCACGCTGTCGGCCGACGGCCGGCGGCTGCAGATCAACGGCCCGCTGGCGCTGGGCAGCGCCGACGCGGTGCGCCGCGTGCTGGCCGCGGCGCCGCAGCTCCGGCTGGCGACGCTCGATGCGCCGGGCGGCCGCCTGCCCGAGGCGTCGCAGATCGCCGACGCGCTGCGCGCGCGCCAGCTGCCCACGCGCGTGGTCGGCGCCTGCGGCGGCGTTTGTGCGCTGGTCTTCCTGGCCGGGCCGCAGCGGCTGGTGCTGCCGGGCGCCAGCCTCGCGCTGCACCGGCTGTCGGCCGGGGCCTTCAACCCGCCGTATCAGACGGTGCTGAACCGCGCGCTGGGCCGTCAACTCGCGCAGGCCGGGCTCGACGCGCATCTCGTCAACAAGGTGCTGGCCAGCCCGCCGGCGCGGCCCTGGACGCCCGACGCCGACGAGCGCGCCGCCGCCCGCCTGGTCACCGTGCCCAGCCGGCCGCTGGACGTGGAGCTGCCCGCCCCGCAAGGCGCCACCGTGGCCGACTATGCCGAGGCGCTGAGCGCCAGCGCGCTGTGGCAGGCGCTGGAACGGCGTTTCCCCGGCGTGCAGGCGTTGGCGGCGCAACGCATGGGCGCTGCCAGCCCGCAGGGGGCAGAGGCCGTGCAGGTCGCCGCGCAGGAGGTCGTCGCCGCGCTGATGCCAGGGCTGCTGGCGCAGGCCAGCCCCGAGACCCGCTGGCTGTTCACCGAGGTGCTGCAGGCGCAGATCGCCGCCCTGCTGGCGCTGGACCCCGAACTGTGCCGCGGCCTGCTGCTCGGCGACGTGGCGGCGCAGCGCCGGCTGCCGCCACCGCTGGCCTGGCGCGAGGCGCAGTGGCTGCTGACCGCGCTGAACGAGCCGCCGCGCGCCACGCCGGTGCGCAGGCCCAATGCGCTGGAGTTGGAGGTCATCCGCCGCACGCTGGGCCTGCGTGCGCCGCAGCGCCTGGCCGAGCTGTGGCGTCCGCCGGTGGCGCCGGCGCCCCCCGAGCCGAGCTGCGAGCGCGGCCTGGCCATGCTGAACGAGCTGGCCACGCTGGCCGCGCCGCAGCGGCGGCTGGCGCTGCGGCTGATCTTCGAGCGCGAGTGACCTGGCGATGGACAGACGTGCGGGGGCAGGCTATGTTGCGGGCGTTCTCGGGGAGTGCTGATGAGCGTCGCACTGCAGGTCTTGGTCCTGGTGGTGGCCATCGTCGTGGCGGTGGCCGGGCTCGGCGTCACGCTGGCCTTGCGGCTGTCGTCGCGGCAGCGCCTGCGCCAGCGGCGGCTGCATCAGCATGAGGTGCAAAAGGCGGTCGCCCGTGGCGGTGCCGTCAAGGCCACCACCCATCCCACCGCCAAGGCCGCCGCCCCACCCGCCAGCAAGTCCGCCACCAAGCCCGCCACCAAGCCCGCGGACACCGCGCGCCACGTGCCGCCCGTGCGCGATGCCGCGCCGGCGACCTCGGTGCGCACGACGCCAACGCCGGCCGTTCCGCTGGACCCGGAGCAGGCGCACAAGGCCAAGCTCGCTGCGCTGCAGGCGATGCTGGCGCTCGGTGACGAGCGCGCCGAGCGCGAGGCGAAGTCCGGCAAGGTGCAGTTCGCCGACACCCAGCCGCTGGACGACCTGGCCGCCGCCGCGCCGTCCGCCGGGCGCAGCGATGCGGCCAAGGAGATCTCGCTGCTCGACCTCGACCGCGTGCCGGCGCCCAGCCCGCGGCCGGCGCGCTGATCGTCAGCCTTCCAACTGCACCGCCAGCAGATCGACCACCTCGGACCAGTGGGCGTCGGCGTGGATCTGCTCGCGCAGGAACATCGCCTGCGAGGCGGACCAGAACGGCGCGTCGCACAGGATCATGCCGGCCGCCAACGGGCGGTGCTCGACGATGAAGCGCTCGATCGCCGACGGCTCGTCGGGCAGGCCCAGTTGGCGGAAGAGGTCGGCCAGGCGGGGGAAGAGGGTGGTGTCCATGGCGGGCAGCTTAGCCCGGCCAGGATGTCCCTGCGATCAGGCCGCCGTCGCCGCGCTGTCCTCGCGCCAGCAGCCCACGGCCAAGCCGTCGGGGCGGCGACGCGCGGCGTCGAGCGCACAGTCGGCGCGCAGCACCAGTTCGTCCAGCCCCGACAGGCCGGTGTCGCCCGGTTCGAGCGCGGCCACGCCGGCGCAGATGCGGTAGCGGATCGGCACGCCGTCGACCGCCAGCACCTGGCCGGCGACGTGGCGGCACAGCCGCTCGGCCACGCCCAGCGCCTGCGCCGCGTCGGCGCCGCACAGCAGCGCCACGAAGGCCTGGCCGCCGGTGCGCGCGACGAGGTCGCTGCTGCGCAAGGTGGCGCTCAGGCCCGCGGCCAGGTGGCGCAGCAGCGCGTCGCCGGCGGGGTGGCCGTGCTCGGCGTGGAGCTGCACGAAGTCTTCGATGTCGATGCGCAGCACCGACAGCGCGCGTGGCGCGCGCCGGCTGCGCGACCACTCCAGCTCGCCGCTTTCGTGGAACGCGCGGCGGTTGCTCAGGCCGGTCAGCGGGTCGCTGGAGACCGAGGCGCGCAGCGCGCTGCGGGCTTCGCGCAGGTGCGAGATGTCGCGCACGATCAGGCTGTAGCAGCGCGGGCCCGGCTCGGGCAGGTCGTGCGTGCGCAGCGGCGTGATCAGGCTGCTGCCCCAGTAGCGGCTGCCGTCGGGCCTTGCCAGCCAGCCTTCGTCGTGGCTCCAGCCGGTGGCGTCGGCCAGCAGCAAGCGCTCGGCCAGGCGGCGCCCGGCCGCCGCGGCGTCGACGGCCAGCAGCGCCGGCGAGCGGCCCACCAGGCTGTCGGCGTCGTAGCCGGTCACGCGGCCGAGGCTGGCGTTCCAGTCGCGGCACAGGCCTTGAGCGTCCAGCGTCGCCAGGCCGTGGTCGGCCACGCCCTTGACGATGCTGTGCGTCCAGGCTTGCAACTGCTGGAGCTCGCGCTCGCGCCGGGTCTCGACGCTGGTGTCGTCGACCAGCGCCAACAGGCGGTCGGGTGCGAGCTTCAGCAGCGTCAGCGTCAGCGTCGTCGACGCGGGATGGCTGCTGGACTTGATCGACAGCGGGCTCGGGTCGAGCAGCAGGCCTTGCGGCGCGTCGAAGGCGTCGACGCGCGCGCGCAGGTCGGGCGCCACGGCGTGCAGCACGTCGAACAGGTTGTGCAGCTCGGCTTCAGCGGCCAGCGGCTGCAGCAACTCGGCGGCGCGCGGGTTGGCGGCCGTGATGCGGCCGTCGGCCGCGGCCTGCAGCAGGCCGATGGGCGCCAGCGCCAGGAAATTCAGCCAGGCATCGGGCTCCGGCGCAGCGGATGCGGGGACGGCGGGCGAGGGCAACGGCAGGGTCATCGGCACGGTCCAGAGGAGGGGCGCGGGCAAGCGCCTCGTCTGAGGACATCGGCAGCGCGCCGCCCCGACTTGAGCCGCCGCGCCCGTCAGCCGCGTGACATCAGCTCGCGCACGGCGGCGATCACCGCCTCGGGCTGATCGCGGTGCGGCGAGTGGCCGCAGGCCGGCAGCTCCAGCAGCCGCGTCTGCGGCACGCGGCGCGCGATGCCGCGCACCTGCTCCAGCGTGCCGTACTCGTCGTCCAGCCCCTGCACCGCGAGCAGCGGGCCGCGGATGCCGGCGATCTGGTCTTCGATCGACCAGTGGCGGAAGGCCGGGCTCAGCCAGACGTCGTTCCAGCCGAAGAAGGCCGAGTCGGGGTCGTCGTGGTGGCGCGCCAGGCGCTGGCGCAGATCGCCGTCCTGCCAGGCGCGGCGAGCCTGGGCGATGCTGGCCACCGAGATGTCTTCGACCAGGATGTGCGGCGCCAGCACGATGGTGCCGGCCACCGGATGGCGCGCGGCGTGAAGCAGCGCGATGGAGCCGCCGTCGCTGTGGCCCAGCAACCAGGGGGGCTGCTCGACGCCCAGCGCGCGCAGCAGCGCCGGCAGCACTTCGTTCGCCTGGCGGTGCATGAAGTCCGGCGCCCAGGCCTCGCCCGGTGGGCGCGGCGTCGAGCGGCCGTAGCCCGGGCGCGAGTAGACGAGGCCGCGGCAGCCGACCGCCTCGCACAGCCGCGCGGGGAAGTCGCGCCACATCGACACCGAGCCCAGGCCTTCATGCAGGAACACCAGCAGCGGCGCGGCGGCGGCGTCGGCGCGCAGCCATTGGTGCTCGATGCGCACCGGGCGGCCTTGCCAGTCCACGTCGACGAAGCGGGTGCTCACGACGACTGCAGTTCTCTTTCGCGCAGCTTGAAGCGCTGGATCTTGCCGGTGGCCGTCTTCGGCAGCTCGGTGACGAACTCGATCTGCCGCGGGTACTTGTACGGCGCCAGCTTGTCCTTGACGAAGGCCTTCAGCTCGTCCGCCGTGGCCTGCGCGCCGGCCTTCAGCACGACGAAGGCCTTGGTCTTGGTCAGCCCTTCGGGATCGGGCACGCCGATCACCGCGGCCTCCAGCACGGCCGGGTGCTGCACCAGCGTGGCCTCGACCTCGAACGGGCTGACGTAGATGCCGCTGACCTTGAGCATGTCGTCGCTGCGGCCGCCATAGGTGTAGCTGCCGTCGGCGTTCTTCACGTACTTGTCGCCGCTCTTGGTCCAGCCGCCCTGGAAGGTCTCGCGCGTCTTGTTGCGGTTGCCCCAGTACATCATCGCGGCGCTCGGGCCCTGGATGTAGAGGTCGCCGATCTCGCCGTCGGCCACCGGCTTGCCGTCCTCGCCGCGCAACTCGATCTCGTAGCCCGGCACCACCCAGCCGGTGCTGCCGTAGCGCACGCGATCGGGGCGGTTGCTTATGAAGATGTGCAGCATCTCGGTGCTGCCGATGCCGTCGACGATGTCGACGCCGAACTGCGCCTTGAAGCGCTCGCCCAGCTCGGCCGGCAGCGCTTCGCCGGCCGACGACACCAGGCGCAGCGCCAGCTCGCCGCGCGCCGGCAGCGCCGGATGCGCCAGCATGCCGGCAAAGCCGGTGGGGGCGCCGAAGAAGACGGTGGGCCTTATCTCCCCGACCTCGCCCCGCCAGCGGCGGAAGGTGGCCTCCGGTGTCGGCCGCTCGCCCATCAACAGCGTGGTGGCGCCCACGCTCATCGGGAAGCTCAGCGCGTTGCCCAGCCCGTAGGCGAAGAACAGCTTGGCGGCCGAGAAGCAAACATCGTCCTCGCGCAGGCCCAGCACGCCGCGGCCGTAGAGCTCGGCCGTCCAGTAGGGGTTGGCGTGCGAGTGCACCGTGCCCTTGGGGCGCCCGGTGGAGCCCGACGAGTAGAGCCAGAAGCCGGGGTCGTCGGGCCCCGTGGCGGCCGGCCGCGGCGCCGGCGGCTGCGCGGCCACGAAGGCGTCGAACTCGACCTCGGACGGGTGCAGCGGCGCCAGCGGCCGCGAGACGATGACCTTGCCGACCTCGTGATCGCTCTTGACCATCGCCGCCGTCAGGGTCGGCAGCAGCGCGCCGGAGACCAGCACCGCTTGCGCGCGGCTGTGCTCCAGCATGTAGGCGTAGTCGTCGGCCGTCAGCAGCGTGTTGACGGCCACCGGCACCGCGCCGGCGTACATCGTGCCGAGAAAGGCCACCGGCCAGTCGATGCCGTCCTGCATCAGCAGCAGCACGCGCTCCTCGCGCTTGACGCCCAGGGCGCGCAGCCCCGCGGCCAGGCGGCGCACGCGGTCTTCGAGCTGACCGTAGCTCAGCGCGCCTTGCTCGTCGACGAAGGCCGTCTTGGCGGCGCGGCCGGCGTTGCGTTGCAGCAGGTGCTGGGCGAAGTTGAAGCGCTCGCCCGGTGGCGGCACGGTGCTGGGGGGCATGGCGATGGTCTCCGTCGTGGGTTCAACTGAACTGGATCCGCCCCTCGGGCATCAGGGACGACACCACCAGCGCGCGGCGCTCGCGCTGGGCGGCGAGGCTGGCGATCGGCTGGCGGCAGGCTTCGGGGGTCATCGGGTGCTCACGTTGAGTGCATGCAATATGTTGCCTGTTCATCACTGTAGGCATGACCCTGATCGCTGTCAAGCGTATAGTTTCCCAAGAGCGCTTTCTCGTAGACAAGAAAAATAGTGCATCTAGCGCTTGCGTTGGATCACAACAGGCAATATGATGCCTATCCATCGAACCAGCAGCCCAGCACCAAGGAGCCCGCCGTGAGCAACACCCCCCGCGTCGACTACCAGACCGACCCCTCGCAGTACAAGCACTGGAAGCTCAAGTTCGAAGGCCCGGTGGCCACGCTGGCCGTCGACATCGACGAGAACGCCGGCCTGATGCCCGGCTACAAGCTCAAGCTCAACAGCTACGACCTCGGCGTGGACATCGAGCTCAACGACGCGCTCAACCGCATCCGCTTCGAGCACCCCGAGGTGCGCACCGTGGTCGTCACCAGCCTCAAGGACAAGGTGTTCTGCTCGGGCGCCAACATCTTCATGCTGGGCGTCAGCAGCCATGCCTGGAAGGTGAACTTCTGCAAGTTCACCAATGAGACGCGCAACGGTTTCGAGGATTCGTCCAAGCACAGCGGGCTCAAGTTCGTCGCCGCCGTCAACGGCGCCTGCGCCGGCGGCGGCTACGAGCTGGCGCTGGCCTGCGACGAGATCATCCTGGTCGATGACCGCAACAGCGCCGTCAGCCTGCCCGAGGTGCCGCTGCTGGGCGTGCTGCCCGGCACCGGCGGCCTGACCCGCGTGACCGACAAGCGCCACGTGCGCCACGACCTGGCCGACATCTTCTGCACCACCACCGAAGGCGTGCGCGGCCAGAGGGCCAAGGACTGGCGGCTGGTCGACGACATCGCCAAGCCGGCCGCCTTTGCCGCCAAGGTGCAGGAGCGCGCGCTGCAGCTCGCGGCGCAGAGCGACCGCCCGGCTGCCGAGTCCAACCCCAAAGGCGTGGCGCTGACGCCGCTGCAGCGCACGATCGAGGCCGATGCGCTGCGCTACCGCCACGTCACGGTGGCGATCGACCGCGCCCGCCGCGTGGCCACCTTCACGGTGCGCGCGCCGCAGGGCCCGCAGCCGGCCGACGTCGCCGGCATCGAGGCGGCCGGCGCCGACTGGTACCCGCTGGCGCTGGCGCGCGAGCTGGACGACGCCATCCTCTCGATGCGCACCAACGAACTCGACATCGGCCTGTGGCTGGTCAAGACCGAGGGCGAGGCCGCCGCCGTGCTGGCGATGGATGCGGTGCTGCAGCAGCATGCCGGCCACTGGCTGGTGCGCGAGACCACGGGCCTGCTGCGCCGCGCGCTCAGCCGCCTGGACGTCAGCAGCCGCAGCCTGTACGCGCTGATCGAGCCCGGCTCGTGCTTCGCCGGCACCTTCCTGGAGCTGGCGCTGGCCTGCGACCGCAGCTACATGCTGGCGCTGCCCGACGACGCGGCCAAGGCGCCGAAGATCGTCGTCGATGAGGCCAATTTCGGCCGTTATCCGATGGCCACCGGCGAGAGCCGCCTGGCACGCCGCTTCTACGGCGAGCAGCCGGCACTCGATGCCGTGCGCGCCAAGGCCGGACAGCCGCTGGACGCCGACGCCGCCTACGCGCTGGGCCTGGTGACCAGCAACCCCGACGACATCGACTGGGCCGACGAGACCCGCATCGCGATCGAGGAGCGCGTCGCGATGAGCCCCGATGCGCTGACCGGCATGGAAGCCAACCTGCGCTTCAACGGGCAGGAGAACATGTTCACGCGCATCTTCGGCCGGCTGACGGCCTGGCAGAACTGGATCTTCCAGCGCCCCAACGCCGTCGGCGAGAAGGGCGCGCTCAAGGTCTACGGCAAGGGCGACAAGGCCGCCTTCGATTGGAATCGAGTTTAAGGAGCAAGCAGCGATGTCCACCATCAACTACAGCGAGAAGATCCCCAACAACGTCAACCTGAGCGAGGACCGCACGCTGCAGCGCGCGCTCGAGCAGTGGCAGCCCAACTACCTGCAATGGTGGGGCGACATGGGCCCCGACGGCAGCCAGAACTTCGACGTCTACCTGCGCACCGCGATCAGCGTCGACCCGCAGGGCTGGGCGCAATTCGGCCACATCAAGATGCCTGACTACCGCTGGGGCATCTTCCTGAATCCGGCCGAGAAGGACCGCAAGATCCACTTCGGCGACCACAAGGGCGAGGATGCCTGGCAGGACATCCCCGGTGAATACCGCGCCAACCTGCGCCGCATCATCGTCACCCAGGGCGACACCGAGCCGGCCAGCGTCGAGCAGCAGCGCCACCTGGGCCTGACCTGCCCCAGCCAGTACGACCTGCGCAACCTGTTCCAGGTCAACGTGGAGGAAGGCCGCCACCTGTGGGCGATGGTGTACCTGCTGCACAAGTACTTCGGCCGCGACGGCCGCGAGGAAGGCGAGGCGCTGCTCGAGCGCCGCAGCGGCGACGCCGACACGCCGCGCATCCTGCAGGCCTTCAACGAGAAGACGCCCGACTGGCTGAGCTTCTTCATGTTCACCTACTTCACCGACCGCGACGGCAAGTTCCAGCTCTGTGCGCTGGCCGAGTCCAGCTTCGACCCGCTGGCCCGCACGACCAAGTTCATGCTGACCGAGGAAGCGCATCACATGTTCGTCGGCGAGTCGGGCGTCAGCCGCGTGATCCAGCGCACCTGCGCGGCGATGAACGAGCTGAAGACCGACGACCCCAAGAAGCTGCGCGAGGCCGGCGTGATCGACCTGCCGACCCTGCAGCGCTACCTGAACTTCCACTTCAGCGTCACCATCGACCTCTTCGGCGCCGACGAGTCGAGCAACGCCGCCACCTTCTACAGCACCGGCTTGAAGGGCCGCTTCGAGGAAAGCAAGCGCGCGGACGATCACCAGCTGCGCGGCCAGCACTACAAGGTGCTGCAGGTCGCCAATGGCCAGCTCGTCGAGAAGGAAGTGCCGATGCTCAACGCGCTCAATGAGGTGCTGCGCGACGACTACATCAAGGACAGCATTGCCGGCGTCGAGCGCTGGAACAAGGTGATCGAGAAGGCTGGCATCCCCTTCAGGCTGAAGGCGCCGCACAAGGCCTTCAACCGCAACATCGGCTCGCTGGCCGGCGTCAAGGTCGCGCCCGATGGCCGCGTGGTCAGCCAGGCCGAGTGGAACGCCAAGGTCGACGAGTGGCTGCCCAGCGCCGCCGACCGCGCCTTCGTCGCCAGCCTGATGGGCCGCGTGGTCGAGCCCGGCAAGTTCGCCAACTGGATCGCGCCGCCGGTGATGGGCATCAATCGCCAGCCGGTGGATTTCGAATACGTGCGTTTCGCCTGAATCAGGAGGCCTCGATGGACATGGCCGAAGCAGGACTGATCAGCCAGCACCTGATCGACCCCGAGATCTGCATCCGCTGCAACACCTGCGAGGCCACCTGTCCGGTGGGCGCGATCACGCACGACTCGCGCAACTACGTGGTCGACGCGGCCAAGTGCAACGCCTGCCTGGCCTGCATTTCGCCCTGTCCCACCGGCAGCATCGACAACTGGCGGCAGATGCCGCGGCTCAAGGCCTACAGCATCGAGGAGCAGTTCACCTGGGACGAACTGCCCGCCGAGCTGTCGGCCGCCGAGCTGGCCGCCGCCGGCGTGACGGCCGAGGTGCAGGCCGAAGCGCCGCAGCCGCCCACGCCGGCCGCCGACCCCAGCGGCGAGACCGCCTTTAACAGCGGCGTCTGGAACGCCACGCTGCCGCCGTGGTCGGCGGCGCACGGCTACACCAACCTGTACGGCCCGAAGGCGGTCGACAAGAGCATCACCGCCACCGTCAGCGGCAACGTGCGCGTCACCCAGGTCGGCACCGACTACGACACCCACCACATCGTGCTGGACTTCGGCGCCATGCCGTTCCCCGTGCTGGAAGGGCAGAGCATCGGCATCGTCCCGCCGGGCACCGACGAGGCCGGCCGCGCGCACCACGCGCGCCAGTACAGCGTGGCCAGCCCGCGCAACGGCGAGCGCCCCGGCTACAACAACCTCTCGCTGACGGTCAAGCGCGTGCTGGAGGACCACCAGGGCCGGCCGGTGCGCGGCGTGGCCAGCAACTACGTCTGCGACCTCAAGGTCGGCGACAAGGTGCAGGTCATCGGTCCCTTCGGCACCAGCTTCCTGATGCCCAACCACCCGCGCAGCCACATCGTGATGATCTGCACCGGCACTGGCAGCGCGCCGATGCGGGCGATGACCGAGTGGCGGCGCCGCCTGCGCCAGTCCGGCAAGTTCGAGGGCGGCAAGCTGATGTTGTTCTTCGGCGCCCGCAGCGAGCAGGAGCTGCCCTACTTCGGCCCGCTGCAGAACCTGCCCAAGGACTTCATCGACATCAACTTCGCCTTCAGCCGCACCCCGGGCCAACCCAAGCGCTACGTGCAGGACCTGCTGCGCGAGCGCGGCGCCGACCTCGCCGCACTGCTGCAGGACGGCGCCAGCCATTTCTACGTCTGCGGGTTGAAGGCGATGGAAGAAGGCGTGGTGCTGGCGCTGCGCGACGTGGCGCAGCAATCCGGCCTGCAGTGGGAGCCGATCGGCGCCGCGCTCAAGCGCGAAGGCCGGCTGCACCTGGAGACTTACTGACGGGCCGTGCCCGGCGGCGCGCCGACACCGCAGCGGTGCGCCCGCCCCGCGGTGCTTGACCGGGCGCAGCAAGGGGCCGGGCCGGCCCGCGTAGCATGGACACCATGCCCGACTTGCTGCCCGCTGATGCCCATGCCGTGATCGACGTCTGGTTCGGCGACGGCGAGAACGCCAACCCCGAGTGGTTCCGCAAGGACCCGGCGTTCGACGTCTCGATCCGCACCCGCTTCGGCGCCGTGATCCGCGCCGCGCTGGCCGGCGAACTGGCCGACTGGGAGCGCACGGCGCCCGGCGCGCTGGCGCGCATCGTCGTGCTGGACCAATTCACGCGCCACGCCTACCGCGGCACGCCGCGCGCCTTTGCCGGCGACGCGCTGGCGCTGGCTGCCGCCAAGGCGCTGGTGGCCAGCGGCCGCGACCGCACGCTCAAGGCCCTGCAGCGCTGCTTCGTCTACCTGCCCTTCGAGCACAGCGAGAACCTGCAGGACCAGGCCGAATCGCTGCGCCTGTTTGGCGCGCTGGCGGCCGAGCACCCGGCGCGGGCCGCTGAGCTGGAGTGGGCGCGCAAGCACGAGGTGGTGATCGCGCGCTTCGGCCGCTTTCCGCACCGCAACGCGATCCTGGGCCGCGACAGCACGGCCGAGGAGCTGGCCTTCCTGGAACAGCCGGGCTCGCGGTTCTAAGCCGGCTTCAGCCCGTGAAGCGTACGGCCAGCCGCTGCCACATCGGGCGCCGGCGCCAGGCGCTGCAGGCGCGCTCGGCGAAGTCGCGGCCGCGCGGCGTCAGCCGGTAGTAGCTGGCGTTGACGAAGCCCTGCGGGTTGGGGAATTCGTCGATCAAGCCATAGCGCTTGAGCGTGGGATACGAGTGGTAGACGATGTTGCCGTCCAGCACACAGCCGCCGCCGGCGCCGTCGCCCGTGCGCACCAGCACGTGGCCCTGGCGCAGCGAGTGCAGCGCGTCGACGAACTCGCCGCGGTCGGCAATGATGGGATCGGCTTGCATGATCAGAAAAGACAACGCGGGTGGCGATGAATCTTCTATCGGATCACGCGGCGGCGCGCTGAAGCGCCCGAACGCCGAAGATCCGGGATGATCGCGGGGCTTTTTTCCGCCAGGAGCCACCGCCCCATGCCCAGCCCGCTGCCCATGTCATGGAGCCTGTCACAGGCGCAGGTCGCGATCGAGGCGGTCGCCATCGTCGCCTTTGCGCTGTCGGGCCTGATCGAGGCGGCGCGCAAGCGGCTCGACGCCGTCGGCGTGGTCGTCGTCGCCGGGCTCACGGCCTTCGGCGGCGGTACGCTGCGCGACGTGCTGCTCGACCGCCGGCCGTTCTTCTGGGTGCAGCACGCGCACTGGCTGTGGGCGCTGCTGGCGCTGTGCGGGGCGGCAATGCTGTTCATGCGCGGCCGCCACATCGCGCCCACCGAGCGCGCGATGCAGTGGCCCGACGCGCTGGGCCTGGGGCTGTTCGCGGCCTCGGGCACGCAGATCGCGCTGGACCTGCAGATGCCGGCCATCGTCGCGGTGTTGATGGGCATGGTCACGGCGGTGTTCGGCGGCGTGCTGCGCGACGTGGTCTGCAACGAGATCCCGCGTGCCTTCAGCGACCACCGGCCCTATGCGGTGTGCGCTTTCGCCGGCGGCTGGGTGCTGGTGGGCGCGAATGCGGTGGGCCTGTCGCCCGAGGCAGCGCTGGCGCTGGCGGCGCTGGCCGCCGGCTTGCTGCGCGTGGCGGCGCTGCTCAGCGGCTACACGCTGCCGGCCTGGACCGCGGGGCTGCCGCCGTGGCGCTGACGCGTTGGCGCCCGGCGGCGGACAATGTGCGCCGCGAATCAAACTCAATAGGGGCAAGACTCTGGACCTCACCGTACCGATCACCATCAGCGACGAGACCTCCGACGACGTGATCACCAGCTCCGCGCTGCTCAACCTCGCCAGCGGCGAGATCTTCCGCGTCGAGTACCAGGACTACGACGCCAACTCCGAAGGCGCACCCTGGGAGCGCGACGACTACGAGTTCAGCTCCGGCGTGCTGTCCAACCGCGGCCGCGACGTGGAGTTCAAGGTCGACGTCAACCGCACCACCGGTCAGTACTCGGTGAGCGCCAGCGAGCTGCTGGAAATCAAGCAGCGCGCCGCCGTGCTGTTCGGCACCAAACCGTGAGCGACGCGCCCGCGACCGAGGGCTATCCGCGGCTGGTGGCCGACATCGGCGGCACCAACGCGCGCTTCGCGTGGATCGCCGCGCCGGGCGCGGCGCCGGACCACGTCAGCACGCTGCCGGTGGCCGACTACCCGAGCCCCGCCGAGGCGGCGCAGGCCTATCTGGCCGAGCTGCAGCGCCGGCTGGGCGCGGCCTGCAGCGCACCGCGCCGGGCCGCTTTCGCGGTGGCCACCGCGGTGGCCGGCGACCGCGTGGCTTTCACCAACAGCCCCTGGGACTTCTCGCGCGAGGCCGTGCGCCAGGCGCTCCAACTGGACGAATTGGCCATCGTCAACGACTTCGAGGCGCTGGCGCTGGCGCTGCCGCAGTTGTCGGCAGCGCAATGGCGACCCGTGGGCGCCGCCGCGCTGCAGCCCATGGCCGACGCCCCGACCGGCACGCTGCTGGCCGCGGTGGGACCGGGCACGGGGCTGGGCGTCGGTGCCGTGCTGCGCACGCGTTGTGGCTGGCAGGCGCTGCCCGGCGAGGGCGGCCACGCCACGCTGGCGGCCGGCAATGCGCTGGAGGCCGAGCTGATCGCCTGTGTGCGCCGCGAGCATGCGCACGTCTCGGCCGAGCGGCTGCTGTCGGGCACGGGCTTGCCGCTGCTGTACGCGGCGCTGGCCGAGCTGAAAGGCCGACCAGGCCAGGCCGCGGTGGCACCTTGCGACAGCGCCGAGGCCATCGTGCACGCGGCACAGGACGGCAGCGACGTGCTGGCCGGCGAGACGCTGGACCTGTTCTGCGCGCTGCTGGGCGGCTTCGCCGGCAACGTGGCGCTGACGCTGGGCGCGCGCGCGGGGCTCTTCATCGGCGGCGGCGTGGTGCCGCACTTTGCCGAGCGCTTCGTCGCCTCGGCCTTCCGCGAGCGCTTCGAGGCCAAGGGCCGCTTTCGCGGCTACCTGGCCGCGGTGCCGACGATGCTGATCACCGACACCCAGGTGGCGCTGGGCGGCGCGGCGCTGGCGTTGGACTGATCCTAAATCCGGCAGTTGCCCGCTAGTGATGGCCCGCTGAGCCAGCACTGGCGCGGAGTTGGGCGGACTTGGCACACTCACCCGAT
>CAYYDJ010000003.1:0-533337 GCA_964470565.1 uncultured Rubrivivax sp. | reverse complement strand
CCGAGGCGGCGATGAAGTACTTCGTGCTCGGCGCGCTGGCCAGCGGCTTCCTGCTGTACGGGCTGAGCATGATCTACGGCGCCACCGGCACGCTGGAGATGCCGCGCGTGTTCGAGCGCATCGCCAGCGGCCGCATCAACAAGGACGTGCTGGTGTTCGGCGTCGTCTTCGTGGTCGCCGGGCTGGGCTTCAAGCTCGGCGCCGTGCCCTTCCACATGTGGGTGCCCGACGTCTACCAGGGCGCGCCCACCGCGGTCACGCTGCTGATCGGCGGCGCGCCCGAGCTGGCGGCCTTCGCGATCACGATCCGGGTGCTGGTCGACGGCCTGCTGGGTCTGGCGGTCGACTGGCAGCAGATGCTGATCGTGCTGGCCGTGGGCTCGCTGGTGATTGGCAACCTCGCCGCCATCGTGCAGAGCAACTTGAAGCGCATGCTGGCCTACTCCACCATCTCGCAGATGGGCTTCGTGCTGCTGGGCCTGTCGGCCGGCGTCGTCACCGGCAACACGCTGTCGGCCGCCAACGCCTACAGCTCGGCGATGTTCTACATGGTGGCCTATGTGCTGACCACGCTGGGCACCTTCGGGATGATCATGTACCTCTCGCGCCAAGGCTACGAGAGCGAAGAGATCGAGGACTTCGCCGGCCTCAACCAGCGCAGCCCCTGGGCCGCCGGCGTGATGGCGGTCTTCTTGTTCTCGCTGGCCGGCATTCCGCCGCTGGTGGGCTTCTACGCCAAGCTGGCGGTGCTGCAGGCGCTGGTCACGACCAACGTCACCAGCTACATCGTGCTGGCCGTGGTGGCGGTGATGCTGTCGCTGATCGGCGCCTACTACTACCTGCGCGTCGTCAAGGTCATGTACTTCGACGTGCCGCGCGGCGCCGTGCCTCAGCCCGAGCGCTCGGCCGGCGTGTCGGCACTGCTGGCGGCCAACGGCCTCGCGGTGCTGCTGTTCGGCGTGCTGCCCGGCGGCCTGATGGCCTTGTGCCGAGACGCCATCGTCAAGGCGCTGACGACCTAAGATCGCGGCATGAAAGTGCTGAATCTGCGCTGCGCCAGCGGCCACGGCTTCGAAGGCTGGTTCGCATCGGAGGACGATTTCCTCGATCAGAACGGCCGTGGCCTCGTCGAGTGCCCGGTCTGCGCCGACCGCACCGTGGCACGGCTGCCCAGCGCGCCGCGGCTGAACCTGTCCGGTGCCACCGCGCCAGCGCCCGATGCCAAGTCCGCCGGGCCCGACGCGAAGGCGCCCGCGGCCGCTGACCCGCGGCCCGAGTTGCAGGCCGCCTGGCTGAACGCCGTGCGCCACCTGATGGCCAACACCGAGGACGTGGGCGAGCGCTTTGCCGAGGAAGCGCGCCGCATCCACTACGGCGAAACGCCGCAGCGCGGCATCCGCGGCCAGACCACCGACGAAGAGCGCCGCTCGCTCAGCGAAGAAGGCATCGAGGTGGTCTCGATCCCCGTGCCGCGGGCGCTGAAGGAGCCGCTGCAGTAGCCCGCCGCGGCGGCCGCGTTCAAGCCGCCAGCACGCGATTGGGGTTGAGCCGGTTGTCCGGGTCCAGCGCGCGCTTGATCTGCCGCATCAGCGCCATCGCCACCGGGCTCTTGCGTTCGACGATCTCCTCGCGCTTGAGCTCGCCCACCCCGTGCTCGGCGCTGATTGAGCCGCCGAAGCGCTGCACCGCGTCGTAGACGATGGTGTTGACCTTGTGCTCGCGCTCGGCCAGGAAGCGCTGCGCATCGCCGCCGGCCGGCGCCTGCACGTTGTAGTGCAGGTTGCCGTCGCCCAGGTGGCCGAAGTCGACCAGGCGCACGCCGGCGATGCGCGCCTGCAGCGCGGCGTCGGTCTGCTCGACGAAATCGGCGATCGCCGACACCGGCAGCGCGATGTCGTGCTTGATGTTGAGCCCTTCTTGCGCCTGTGCCAGCGGGATCGACTCGCGCACGTGCCACAGGCCCTGGCTTTGCTGCAGGCTCTCGGCCACCGCGGCGTCGCTTATCAGGCCGCGCTGCAGCGCCTCGCCCAGCAGCGCCTCGAAGCGCGCGCGCGCCTGCGTCTCGCCCTCGTTGTCGCTTTGCTCCAGCAGCACGGTCCAGGCGGCGCCGGGCAGCGGCGCCGGCAGCTGCGGAAAATGCTGCGCCACCAGGTCGAGCGAGAAGCGGTTCATCAGCTCGAAGCCGGTCAGCCCGGCGCCCAGCCGCGCCCGCGCCAGCTCCAGCAGCGCCACCGCGTCGCGCACCGAGGCCAGCGCGGCCAGCGCGGTGGTGATGGCCGCCGGCTGCGGCACCAGCACCATCGTCGCTGCGGTGATGATGCCCAGCGTGCCCTCGCTGCCGATGAAGAGGTCGCGCAGGTCGTAGCCGGTGTTGTCCTTGCGCAGGCCCGACAGGCCGTCCCACACCTCGCCGGCGGCGGTGACGACCTCCAGCCCCAGGCACAGCGCGCGTGCGTTGCCATAACGCAATACCTGCGTTCCACCGGCGTTGGTGGCCAGGTTGCCGCCGATCGTGCAGCTGCCTTCGGCGGCCAGGCTCAAGGGCAGCAGCAGGCCTTGCGCGGCGGCGGCCTCCTGCGCCGCCTGCAGCACGCAGCCGGCCTCCACGGTCATCGCCAGGTTGGCGGCATCGATGCGGCGCACGCGGTTCAGGCGCTGCAGGCTCAACAGAACCTGCCTGCCGCTGCCGTCGGGCACGCCACCGCCCACCAGCCCCGTGTTGCCGCCCTGCGGCACCAGCGACAGGCCTTGCGCCGCGCAGGCCCGCACCACCGCGGCCACCTCGGCGGTGCTGCCGGGGCGCACCACGGCCAGCGCCCGGCCGCGCCAGCGGCGGCGCCAGTCCTGCTCGTACGCCGAAAGGTCGCCCTCGGCCAGCACCTGCTCGGCGCCGACGGCGCTGCGCAAGGCCGCGAGCGCGGCGGTCTTGTCGAGGGTCATCAAGCGGTCGCCTTGCGGTTGCGGGTTGTCTTGGGCACGCGCAGCCGGATGTAGCGCACGCACAGCATGAACAGCGCCAGCGCCAGCACCACTTCGGCGACGGCCAGCCCTTGCGACAGGCCCGTCTCGCTGGTGGCGCGCACCAGCCCTTCGGTGACGTACAGCCACAGCAGCAGGCTCAGCCAGCGGTAGGTGTAGAGCCGGTGCCGCAGCAGGCCCAGTCCGCACAGCGCCAGCGGCAGCGCTTTCAGCGCCAGCGTACCGCTGCCGGTGGGCGCCAGCCACAGCTCCCAGGCCAGGCACAGCAGCAGCAACGCGGCCAGCAAAGCCAGCGCCGCGCCGCGCGCGTGGCGCACGGCCGGTGGCGCCGGCAAGGCCGCGGCGGCGCCATCGACGGCCGCGGTCGGGGCGGGGGCCGATACAGGGCCTGATGCCGGGGCTGAGGCAGGGGCTGAGGCAGGGCCTGGGGCCAGGGGCGGCAGGGGCATGCTGGCATCATAGCCAGCATGCCCAAGCCCGAAGACAGGGCCGTGAAGCCCGGCTCGCGGCTGGCCACCCAGATGGCAGCGCTGCTGGACACGCTGCGCGGCTGGCCCTGGGCCGACACCGTGCGCACGCTGGCGCAGCGCTTCCGCGAAGACCGCCTGGGGCTGTCGGCCGGCAGCCTGACCTTCACGACGCTGATCGCGCTGGTGCCGCTGCTCACCGTGATGCTGGCGGTGTTCACCGCGTTCCCGATGTTCGGCAGCTTCCAGGGCGCGCTGGAGAAGTACTTCCTGCAAAGCCTGGTGCCCGATGGCATCGCGCGGCCGGTGCTGCGCGCGCTGACGCAGTTCGCGGCGAAGGCGCGCAGCATGGGATCGGTGGGGCTGCTGCTGCTGGGCAGCACGGCGCTGGCGATGATGCTGACCATCGACCGCACGCTCAACGGCATCTGGCGCGTGCGCCGGCCGCGGCCCATTGCGCAGCGCGTGCTGGTCTACTGGGCAGCGCTGACGCTGGGGCCGCTGGCGGTGGGCGTCAGCCTCACCGCCACCAGCTACGTGCTGTCGGCCTCGCGCGGGCTGGTGGGCACGCTGCCCGGCGGCGTGGAGTTCGCCGTCGAGCTGCTGCAGTTCGCACTGCTGGCGGCGGCGATGGCCGGGCTGTTCCACTACGTGCCCAATACCTTCGTACGCTGGTCGCATGCGTGGGCCGGCGGGCTGTTCGTCGCGGTCGCCTTCGAGCTGGCGAAGAATGGCCTGGCCTGGTACGTCGAAGCGATGGGCACCTACTCGGCCGTCTACGGCGCCTTTGCCGCGGTGCCCATCCTGCTGCTGTGGATCTACCTGGTGTGGCTGATCGTGCTCTTCGGCGCCGTGATCGCCGCCTACGCGCCGAGCCTGCAGATGCGGCTGCTGCGCCGCCCCGAGGCGCCGGGCGACCGCTTCGCGCTGGCGCTGGAACTGCTGGCACAACTGCGCGCCGCGCGCAGCGGTGTGGTGCGCGGCCTGTCGCTGCACCAGATGGCCGCGGCGCTGCGCCAGGATCCGCTGCAGATCGAGCCGGTGCTCGACCGCCTGGTCGAACTCGGCTGGGCCGGCCGCCTGGACGAAGCCGGCGAGCAGCGGCTGGTGCTGCTGGCCGAGCCGCAGACGCAGCGCCTGGGGCCGCTGGTCGACGTGCTGCTGCTGGCGCCGCGCGGCGTGGTGGCGGGGCTGGCGCAGCACAGCGGCTTGGCAGACTGGACCCTGGCGGAGGCATTGGCGATGAAGCCGCGGCAGGGCGCATGAAGCACGCGACTGCCGACACGCTGCGCCAGATCGAGCCGTTGCTGCAGCGTCTTCGCGCGCTGCCGGCGCTGACCGAGCGCAAGCCCGGCATCTTCTATCGCGGCGCGTCGGCCTTCCTGCATTTCCACGAAGATCGCGCCGGCCTGTTCGTCGACGTCAAACTCGACGGCAAGGCGTTCTCTCGCTTGCAGCTCGACGCTGCGGCCGACCACGAGGCGCTGCTGGCCAAGGTGTCTGCGGTGCTGTCGGCTGCGCGAGCGCCGGCAGCGGGCAAGGCCAAGGTTCGCTGAGCTTCAGCGGAAGTGCGACAGCATCCGCTCCAGCGCCACCGCAAAGGGCTGCTGCAGCGCCGGCAGCGTCAGCAGCAGGCCCAGCAGCCCGGTGCCCAGCGTGATGGGGAAGCCGACCGAGAAGACGTTGATCTGCGAGGCCACGCGCGAGATGACGCCCAGCACCAGGTTGACCATCAGCAGCATGGCCACCAGCGGCAGCGCGATCCACAGGCCCATCGAGAAGATCTCGGCGCCCCAGCGCTGCGGCTGCGCGACGCGCAGCAGCGCCAGCGGCTCAGGGCCCACCGGAAAGGCCTGGAAACTCTGCACCAGCACGGCGATGACCAGCAGGTGGCCGCCGCCGACGATGAACAGCCACGCGATCGTGGTGCCGAAGAAGCGCGCGGTGGCGGTGCCGGTGCTGGCGGTGGCGGGATCGAAGAAGCCGGCGAAGTTCAGGCCCATCTGCAGGCCGATGATCTCGCCGGCGAACTCGACCGCGGCGAACACCAGGCGGACGCTGAAGCCCAGCGCCAGGCCGACGACCATCTGCTGCAGCACCAGGATGAAGGCGGCCGGCGAGTCCAGTGCGACGGTGGGCGGCTCGGGCAGCGAGGCCTGCGCCGCCAGCGCGACGAAGGCTGCCAGCCCGATGCGCACCCGCGTGGGCACCGTGCGCGTGCCCAGCACCGGCAGCGTCGAGAACAGCGCCAGCGCGCGCAGGAAGGGCCACAGCAGCGGCGTGACCCAGCCGAGGATCTGGGCCTCGGTGAAGGAGATCATCCCGGCGTCACCCGACGGCGCCGGGGATCGATTGCAGCGTGCGCTGCAGGTACTCCACCAGCGTCTGCAGCATCCACGGCCCGGCAAACGCCAGCACGCCGGCGCAGGCGATGATCTTGGGCACGAAGCTCAGCGTGGTCTCGTTGATCTGCGTGGCGGCCTGGAACACGCTGACCAGCAGGCCGACCACCAGCACCGTCATCAGGATCGGCGCCGAGACCAGCAGCATCAGCATCAGGCCTTGCTGGCCGGCATCGAGGACTTGTTGCGGGTTCATCTGTTGTCAGACGGTGGTTCAGGTTGCAAAGGAAGCCGCCAGCGAGCCCAGCAGCAAATTCCAGCCGTCGGCCAGCACGAACAGCATCAGCTTGAAGGGCAGGGCCACCAGCACGGGGCTGAGCATCATCATCCCCAGGCTCATCAGCACGCTGGCGACGACCATGTCGATGATCAGGAAGGGGATGAAGATCATGAAGCCGATCTGGAATGCGCTCTTCAGCTCGCTGGTCACGAAGGCCGGCACCAGCACGCGGAAGGGCACGGCCTCGCCCTTGACGCCGGGCGGCAGCTTGGCCAGCTTGGCGAATAGCTGCACGTCGGCCTGGCGCGTCTGCTTGAGCATGAACTCGCGCATCGGCAACTCGCCGCGCTTGAGCGCCTCTTCGAAGTTGATCTCGGCGGCGGCAAAGGGCTTGTAGGCGGCGTCGTAGACCTTGTCCAGCGTCGGCCCCATCACGAAGAAGGTGAGGAACAGCGACAGCCCGACGATCACCTGGTTGGGCGGTGCGGCCTGCGTGCCCATGGCCTGGCGCACCAGCGACAGCACGATCACGATGCGCGTGAAGCCCGTCATCAGCAGCAACACCGCGGGCAGGAACGACAGTGCGGTGAAGAACAGCAGCGTCTGCACCGGCACCGAGAAGCTGGTGCCGCTGCCGCCCTGGCCGATCAGCAAGGGCAGGTTGCCGCCGGCCCCCGGGGCCTGCTGGGCCCAGGCGGTGCCGCTGGCCGCCAGCAGCATCAGCAGCGCGGCGGCGGCGCTGAACGTGCAACGGCTAACGCGCATCGCCATCCCTCCGGTTGCGACGCAGGCGCTGCAGCAGCGGCTCCAGCGCGGCCGCGGCATTGGGCGGCGGAGCGGCTGCGGCCGGGCCGTCGTCCTGCGGCGCCATCGTGTAGAGGTTGCTGATGCCTTGCGGGCCGACGCCCAGCACCAGCCACAGGCGCTGGTCGCCGCGGCCCACTTCCACCGTCACCACGCGCTGGTTGGCCGCCAGCCCCAGCACGGCCACCGTGCGCGCGCTGCCGGGCACCGGCGACTGGCCCAGCGGCGTGCGCTTGACGAACCACAGCGCGGCCGGAATGGCGGCCAGCACCACCAGCAGCCACATCAGCGAGGACCAATCGGCAACCATCGGTACGCTCGAAATCTGGGTTAGGTACGGCTCAGGCGGCGCATGCGCTCGCTGGGCGTCACGATGTCGGTCAGCCGGATGCCGAACTTGTCGTTGACGACCACCACCTCGCCCTGGGCGATCAGGAAGCCGTTGACCAGCACGTCCATCGGCTCGCCGGCCAGGGTCTCCAGCTCCACCACCGAGCCTTGCGCGAGCTGCAGGATGTGCTTGATCGGGATGCGCGTGCGGCCGAGCTCGACGGTCAGCTGGACGGGGATGTCCAGGATCATGTTGAGGTCGTTGCCGGCCGAGGCCGGGCTGCCGGCGGTGAAGTTGGCAAACGAGGCCGGCGACACCGTGGGCGCGCGCGCGGCCAGCTCGCCGTTGGCGCCGCCGCCGCCACTGCCGGCGGCGTTGTCGGCGGCGACTTCGTCGGCCGGCGCGGCCGTCTTGCTCTCTTCCAGCGCGGCGGCCCATTCGGCGGCCATGCGGTCCTCTTCGGACATCTGTGCGTTTTCAGTTGCCATGGTTGTCCACTCCGATCCAGCTCAGCGTCGAGCTCGACAGCAGTTGTTCGATCTTCAGTGCGTAGTGGCCGTTGGCCGTGCCGTAGTGGCAGTCGAAGACGGGCACGCCGTCGATCTTGGCCTGGATGACCGGTTCGATGTCCAGCTCGATGAAGTCGCCGGGCTTGAACGACAGCAGCTGCTCCACGGTGGCCGGCGCGGTGCCCAACTCGGCCACCAGCTCGACCTCGGCCGACTGGATCTGCGTCTTCAGCAGGTTGACCCAGCGGCGATCGGGTTCGGCCGCGTCGCCCTGGATGGTCGAGTACAGCACGTCGCGGATCGGCTCCAGCGTCGAGTAGGGGATGCAGAAGTGCACCGCGCCGGTGGTCTCGCCGATCTCCAGCGTGAAGGCGGTCGAGACGACGATTTCGCTGGGTGTGGCGATGTTGGCGAACTGCGGCTGCATCTCCGAGCGCTGGTACTCCAGCTCCAGCGGGTAGATGCCGTGCCAGGCCTTGCCGAACTCGCTGATGATGCATTCCACCAGCCGCAGGATCACGCGCAGCTCGGTGGCGCTGAAGTCGCGGCCTTCGATGCGGGTGTGGAACTTGCCGATGCCGCCGAACAGCGAGTCGATGACCGCGAACACCAGGCTGGGGTCGCAGACGATCAGCCCGGCGCCGCGCAGCGGCTTGACCTGCACGATGTTGAAGTTGGTGGGCACCACGATCTCGCGCAGGAAGGCGCTGAACTTCTGCACCTTGATGCCGCCGATCGAGACCTCGGGCGACTTGCGGATCATGTTGAACAGCCCGACGCGGATGTTGCGCGCGAAGCGTTCGTTGATGACCTCCATGGTCGGCATGCGGCCACGGACGATGCGCTCCTGATCGGCGATGTTGTAGTCGCGCACGCCGCCTTGCGGCTGCTCTTCCTCGTCGAGCTTCTGGCTCTCGCCGGTGATGCCCTGCAGCAGGGCATCGACCTCGTCCTGGGAAAGGATCTGCTGGTTCACCGCAGCGCCGCTTGGTTTGGAGGTTACTGGACGATGAAGTTGGAGAAGTGCACGGCGACGATGGGCAGCGCCGGTTCGGCGCGCTTCTTCTTCTTTTTCTTGGGCTTGGCGTCGGCGCTGTCGGCGGCCGCCTCGTCGTCGTCCTCGGGCTCGTCGACCTCCACACCCAGCGCGCGCGAGGTGGCGCGCTGGATCTCGCCGGCGAGCCGGGTCTTGCCTTCGGCGGTAAGCAGCTCGGCGCTGGTCTTGTGCGCCAGCACCATCAGGATGTTGTTGCGGATCGCCGGCATGAAGTTCTTGATGTTGTCGCCGGTCTTGGCGTCGTCCAGTTCCAGCGTCACCTGCACCTGGGCATAACGCTCGACCTCCCTGTCCGCCAGGTTGACGGTGAAGGGCTCCAGCGGCGAGAACGCCGGCGGGTGCTTGGGGTCGTGCTTGGCCTTGGCCTTGGGCTCGGCCTTCTCGACGTGCGCGGCCTCGTCGCCGTCCTCGGCGGCCGGCTTCTTCTTCAGCAGCACGAAGGCGGCGCCGCCGCCTCCGCCCAGCAGCAGCACGGCGGCGGCGATCAGGATGATCAGCTTTTTCTTGCCCTTGGCGGCGGGCGGGGGGGCTTCTGCGGCGGCGGCGGCGGTGGACATTGGGCTTCCTCTCGGTCGGGCCCGGGTGGACACCCGGGTCGGCAGCGATGAAGCCCATTATTCGAAGCCGGCCCCGCCGGCAAGCCGGGAAAAGCGGCGCGAAAGCCGCTCATCCGCGGCCCTTGGCCGGCCCTCAGGCGTAGACGTCGACGGCGCCCGGCAGCCGGCTGCGGCGCAGCGTGGCGGCGGTGCTCACGCCGCCCAGCGCATCGGCCGGGCCGCCGTCGCGGCCGTTGCCGTTGCCGGCGCCTTGGCTGCGGCCGTTGCCGTTGCCGCCGTTGCTGCTGCCGTCGCCGGCGTTCTGCTGGGCCTGCTGGAAGACGCCGCCGCCGGTCAGCGTGAGGCCGCTCTCGCGCAGCGCGGTGGCCAGCGTGGGCATGCCTTGTTCGAGGATCTGCCGCGTCTGCTCGTTGGCGACCGCCAGATTCACCTGCGCGGCGCTGCCGTCGACGCTGATCTGCACCGTGATGGGGCCCAGCTCGGCAGGGTTGAGCTGCACGCGGGCTTCCTGCACGCCGTCGCGCGCCAGCACGGCCAGCTCGCCGCTCAGGCGCGGCATGAACTCGGTCGACTGCACGGGGGTCGGCAGGGCCACCGTGGCCGCAGCGGCGCCGCTGCTGGTGGCCGCCGTGTGCGACTGCGTCGCGCGCAGCAGCTCGGCGGCGAAGGCGGGCAGGGCACTGGTGGCCGGCTGTGCGGCGGCCGTGCCGTCGGCGCCGGCGGATTTGGCCGCGGCCTTGCCGAGGGCGGCGATGGCGGCGCCGGCCTTGTCGTCGCCGGCGGCAGCCGTTGCCGCCGCGCCGCCGGGCAGGGTGCTGCTGTCGGCGCGGCGCGGGCTGCTGCCGGCGGCGCTGCGGGGCTCGGCCGTGGCGGTGGCGTCGCCGGTGGCGGCGTCCGCGGTCTCGGCGGCTTGGCCTTCGGGCTTGGTGATGGCGCTGCCGGCCGCGCTGCCGGCCGCGGTGGCGGTGGCGGTCGCGGTCGCGGTGGAGGTCGCGGTCGCAGCGGCGGCCAGCGCGCCGGCGTCGCTGCCGGCCTTGGTGGCGTCGGCTGATGCGGCCGTCTTGGCGCCGGCCGGCGCGGTGGCGGCGGGCAGCAGCGAGGCGATCCACGCGGCGGTGGCCTCCGGCGCGGCGGCCTCGCCGGCCTGGGCATCGGTGTCGCTGGTGGACGCGATGGCGTCGTCGTCGCCGGCCTCGCCGGCAGCGGCCTGCAGGCCGGCCGCGTCGCTGCCGCGCGCGCCATGCCGCTCGGCGGCCTTGCGCGGCGCCGCGGTCTTGGCCGAAGCCTCGGCCTTGGCGGCGCCGGCGGCGGCGTCGGTCGCCGGCTGGTCGTCGCCTTGGTCGGCGCGGGTTTCGGTGCCGGCAGCCGGCGCGTCGGTCTTACCCTCGCGCGCCGCGCTTGGCTGCGGCTGCTGCGCTGGCTGGGGTTGCGATTGCGCCTGCTGCAACTCGCGCGCAAAGGCGCCGGGCTCGCCGCCGTTGGCGGGCGCTGCCGACGGCGCGGTGGGCGTGGGGCTCGCGACGGTGGCGGGCGACAAGGCGGCGGACAGGACGGGCGCGGTGCTCGACATGGAAGGCTCCGAAGGATTCAGTGCTGCAAGGCCGCCGCGGCGCGCTTGCGGCGCAGCAGCAGGCCCTGTGCGGTTTCGTCGGTGTGGCGCTGGTCGCGGCGCTCGTGGGCGCGGGCGATCTCGGCCTGGCGGCGCTCGATCAGCTTGCGGATCGAGGCCAGCCGCGTCTCGGCCTGCAGCAGCGCCTGGTGCGCCGCGGCCTGGCCACGCTCGGCCGCGTGGACCTGGCGCTGCTGGTGCGCCAGCGCTTCGTCCAGGCGCTGCATGAAGGATTGGTAGCAGTGCACGATCTCGATCGCGCCGCCGTGGCCGAACTGGCGGCTCCAGCGTTGCAGGTATTCGCCGCGGTAGGCCGCAAGCTGCTCGCCCTGGCGGCGCGTGCGCTGCGCCAGCTCTTCGGCGCGGCGCCGGTCGGCGGCCAGGCGGTCGCGCTCCTGCGCGGCGCGGTCCAGCACGAGTTGCAGCGAGGCGATCGAGTGGGCTGAGCTCATCGTGGGTCCATCACGCGGCGGCGGCCTGCGCGACGATCTGGTTCAGTTGCTTGCGGCTGGCCTCCAGCGAGGCCGACGCGTGCATGTCCTGCTGCAGCAGCGCGACGATCTGCGGCTGCAGTTGCACCGCCAGGTCCAGCTCGGCGTCGTGGCCGTGGGCGTAGGCGCCGATCTGGATCAGGTCGCGCGCCTTGTTGTACCGGCTGAGCAGCTGGCGCAGCCGGCGCGCGGCGCCCTGGTGCTCGCGCGGCGTCACCGAGCCCATGACGCGCGAGATCGAGCGCTCGACGTCGATGGCCGGGAAGTGGCCGCTCTCGGCCAGCTCGCGCGACAGCACGATGTGGCCGTCGAGGATGCCGCGCGCGGCGTCGGCGATCGGGTCCTGCTGGTCATCGCCCTCGGACAGCACGGTGTAGAACGCGGTGATCGAGCCCACGCCGTGCAGCCCGTTGCCGCTGCGCTCCACGAGCTGCGGCAGCTTGGCAAAGCAGCTCGGCGGGTAGCCCTTGGTGGCCGGCGGCTCGCCGATGGCCAGCGCGATCTCGCGCTGCGCCATCGCGTAGCGCGTCAGGCTGTCCATCAGCAACAGCACGTGCAGCCCGCGGTCGCGGAAGTGCTCGGCGATCGCGGTGGCATAGCTCGCCCCCTGCATGCGCACCAGCGGCGGCGCGTCGGCCGGCGCGGCGACCACCACGCTGCGCTGGCGGCCTTCGTCGCCGAGGATGTCCTCGATGAACTCCTTGACCTCGCGGCCGCGCTCGCCGATCAGGCCGACGACGATGACGTCGGCCGCGGTGTAGCGCGCCATCATGCCCAGCAGCACGGACTTGCCGACGCCGGTGCCGGCGAACAGGCCCAGGCGCTGGCCACGGCCGACGGTCAGCATGGTGTTGATCGCGCGCACGCCGGTGTCCAGCGGCTGGCGCACGGGGTCGCGGTCCATCGCGTTGATCGGGCGGCGCTGCATCGGCTCGGGCCGCACGTTGACGATCGCGCCCTGGCGGTCCATCGGCTCGCCGTGCGGGTCGACCACGCGGCCCAGCAGGCCGTCGCCCATCGGCAGGTGCAGGCCGCGGTCTTCGCTGCGGCGCCAGAGCTGGTTGTCCTGGCCCCAGCGCGGCGCGGCCTGCGGGGCCGGGCGCGGCGAGACGCGCGCGCCGCTGGCCAGGCCTTGCACGTCGGCGGTGGGCATCAGGAAGGCGCGGTCGCCGTCGAAGCCCACGACCTCGGCGGTGACCGGCGGCTGGCCTTCGCTGCGCACGTCGCAGACCGAGCCCACCGGCACGCGCACGCCGCGCGCTTCCAGCACCAGGCCGGTCACGCGGGCCAGCGTGCCCACGGCTTCCAGCGGCTGCGGCAGCGCGGCGTGGTCCTGCAGGTCGCGCAGGAAGCGCTGCCAGTGGCCGTCACGGTCGGTGATCATTCAGCGGCCTCGCCGTCATCGTTCCAGGGCTGCTCGCTGCCCAGCGCGCCGGCGGCCTGCGCCCAGCGGGTGGCGATGCGGGCGTCGATCGCGCCGGCGTCGGACTCCACGCGGCAGCCGCCACGCTCGATGCCGGGGTTGGCCACCAGCCGCGCACCGCGGGCGCGCAGCACCTCGTCGGCACCGGCGGCCACCAGCGGCAGGTCCTGCGGATGCAGTTGCACGGTGAGGTGGCGGGCCGACAGCAGCACCGCTTCCACCGCCTCGGCGGCGACGCGGGCCACGTGGGCGGGGGCGATCTCCAGCTCGCTGCGCAGCACCTGGCGCGCCAGCTGCAGCGCGACGGCGGTCACCGCGTCGGCCGCTTTCGCGTGCAGGCCGTCGAACTCGGCGTCGAGCGACTGCAGCACCTGGCCGACCTGGCGCTGCATCTGCTCGGCGTGGCTCTTCTTGAACGATTCCAGCGCGGCCATGCCGTCGCGGTAGCCCTGCTCATAGCCCGCCGTACGGGCGGCGTCGACCTGGGCCAGCCATTCCTCGGCCGTGGGGCCCTGCGGCGGCGCGGGCGGCGGCGGCTCCATCGGCGGCTGCGGGCGCCGGCCGCCGCCGAGCGTGGCGCCGATCGTGCCGGGCCGCCAGTTGGCGACGGCGCCCAGCTCCTCGCGCGGGATGAAGCGGGCATAGGCGCTGCGCTCCGGGTTGGGCGAGGGGACGTTGAGCATGGCCGCCGCGCGCCGTGCAAGCGAGTTGTTAGACAAGTTGTTCGTCTCCACCACCGGCCATCACGATCTGGCCTTCGTCGACGAGGCGGCGCACGACCTTGAGCATCTCCTTCTGCTCGGCCTCCACCTCGGAGAGCTTGACCGGGCCGCGCGAATCGAGGTCTTCCTTCAGCGACTCGGCGGCGCGGCTGGACATGTTGCGGAACACCTTGTCGCGCAGCTCGGGGCTGGCAGCCTTGAGCGCCAGCACCAGCTGGTCGGACTGCACTTCCTTCAGCAGCGACTGGAAGCCCTTGTCGTCGATCTTCACGAGGTCGTCGAAGACGAACATGTTGTCCATGATCTTCTGCGCCAGGTCGCCGTCGGCCTCGCGCACGAAATCGAGCACCGAGGTCTCGACCGCGTTGCCCATCATGTTGAGGATCTCGGCCGCGGCCTTGACGCCGCCGAGGTTGCTCTTCTTCATGCGCTCGCCGCCGGCCAGCACCTTGCTCATCACTTCGTTGAGGTCCTTCAGCGCGCTGGGCTGGATGCCGTCGAGCGTGGCGATGCGCACCATCACCTCGTTGCGGTGGCGCTCGCCGAACTGCTTGAGCACCTCGGCCGCCTGGTCGAACTCCAGGTGCACCAGGATCGCGGCGACGATCTGCGGGTGCTCGTTGCGCAGGAGCTCGGCCACCGAGCCGGGGTCCATCCACTTGAGGCTTTCGATGCCGGTGGTGTCGCTGCCCTGCAGGATGCGGTCGATCAGCAGGTTGGCCTTGTCGTCGCCCAGCGCCTTGCGCAGCACCGACTTCACGTACTCGTCGGTGTCGGTGACCATCAACCCGTCGCCGTTCGCGGCGGCGTCGAACTTGTCGATCACCTGCTCGACGCGGTCGCGCGGGACCGCCCTGAGCTTGGCGATGGTCTCGCCCAGGCGCTGCACCTCCTTGGGCGCCAGCAGCTTGAGCACCTCGGCCGCCTGCTCCTCGCCCAGCGACATCATCAGGATCGCGGCGTCTTCCACACCCTTGTCGTCAGCGGCTGCCATGGCTTCGTTCCGTGTTCGGTCTCAGCGGCCCAGGCCGCACCCGGCTTGCAGGCCGGTGGCGGATGCAAGCGGCCGCCACGGATCCGGCGTTGCCGGTCCGTGGGAGGCGCCCCCTTGCGGGGGAGCGCCGAAGGCGCTTCGGCGGTGGGTCATGTCGATTCGCCGCTGACCCAGCCGCGGACGATGTGGGCGACGACGGCCGGGTTCTGGCGCGCCAGGTCGCGGGCGCTTTGCAGCTTGCCGTTGATCTTGGCTTCTTCCAGGCCCAGCGCGGCGGTCTCGGGCTCGGCCTCCAGCGCGGGCAGCTTCTCGTCGCCGGCGATCACCGCGTCGAGCTGGCCGCCCTTGGCCTCGAGCGGCAAGAGCGGCGTGGCCACCGCGCGCAGCGCCGGGCGCACCAGGCTGAAGACGATCACCAGCGCCACCAGGGCCAGCGCCATCGGCGCGGCGCCGGCGCGCAGCAGGTCCTGCAGCCAGGGCTGCTGGTAGAAGGGCACCGCTTCGGCGGGCGGCTGCGCTTCCACCAGGAAGGGCGCGTTGACCACGCGCACCGAGTCGCCGCGCTCCTTGTTGAAGCCGATGCCCTGCTGCACCAGCGCGGTCAGCTTCTCCAGCTCGGCGTCGGTCAGCGGCGTGCTCACCACCTTGCCCTTGGCGTCGGTGCTGCTGCGGTGGTTGACCACCACCGCGGCGTGCAGCCGGCGCACGGTGCCGGTGGCATTGCGCGTCACGCGCACCGTCTTGTCGACGGCGTAGTTGGTCTCCTGCTCGCGGCGGCTGTTGCCGTTGGCCGCGCCGCCTTGCGCGCCCTGCAGCGGCGCCGAGGCGCCGGTGAGCGGCGCGCTGGGCGTGGTGGGCGGCTGGTTGGTGGCGGCGCCGGGCACGCCGGCGGGCTTGTTGGGGTCGCCTTGATTCGATTCCTCGCTGCGCGTGGCGCGCACCGCGGCCGGCTCGCCGCCCTGGTTGGGCTTGAACTCCTCGGCGGTGGATTCCACCTGCGAGAAATCGACCTCGGCGGTGACGGTGGCGCGCAGGTTGTCGCGGCCGACCACGGGCTCGAGCAGCTCGGTCACGCGCTTGAGGTGGCTGGCCTCGACTTCCTTCAGGTAGCGCAGCTGGGCCGAGTCGAAGCCGGCGTTGCCGTTGCGGTCGTCCTGCGGCCACAGCAGCGTGCCGTTGCCGTCCAGCACGCTGACGGCCTTGGGGTCGAGCTCGGGCACGCTGGAGCCCACCAGGTGCACGATGCCGGCGATCTGCTCGCGCTCCAGCGTGCGACCGGGGTGCAGTTGCACGGTCACGCTGGCGGTGGGCTTTTGCTGCTCGCGGAAGAAGCCGTTTTGCTGCGGCAGCGCCAGCATCACGCGCGCGGCCTGCACCGAGGCCAGCGACTGGATGGTGCGCGTCAGCTCGCCTTCGAGCGCGCGCTTGAGCTGCACGCGCTGCTGGCCGTCGCTCTGGCCGAAGCTGCTGCTGCCGTCCAGCAGCTCGTAGCCGCTGATGCTGCCCTTGTTGACGCCGGCGGCGCTGAGCTTCATGCGCAGCTCGTAGACGCGCGCCGCGGGCACGAGGATGGTGCCGCCGCCTTCGGCGAACTTGTAGTCCACGCCCATCTGGTCGAGCTTGGCGATGACGGCGGCGCCGTCCTTCTCGCCGAGGTTGGCGAACAGCACCTTGTGGTCGCTCTGGCGCAGCGAGAAGGCCATCACCACCAGCAGCGCGACCAGCACCACGACGCCGATCGCCCCGCCCAGCAGGATGCGCGTGGGAACCGTGGCCAGCCGCGCCCCCAGGCCCTGGCTCTGGGCGGCGGCGATGGCGTTCTCGGAGACGGGGATGACGGCGGTTTCCATGGCTGGCGCATTGTTGGCGCCACCCCGGGGCCGTGTTGGCGCGAGAAGCCCGGCAAAGCCTGCCCTGTTCGCGCCTTGCGGCGGCCGCCGCCGCGCCTACAGTGAGGGCGTCGAGAACCCCCCATGAAGCTGGAACTCAAGCCTTTCGACTTCAACCAGGCGGTGGCCCGTGCCGGGCTGCGGCCTGACGGCACGCCATTGGCCGGCAAGCGCGGCCTGGTGGGCGCGGCCGAGGGCGTGGAGGGCGCGGCCGGCGGCAACTTCCGCAGCGCGATGGCCGATGCGCTGGCCGACGTCAGCCGCAGCCAGATGGAAGCCCAGCGCCTGCAGCGCGAGTTCAGCCTCGACAACCCCACGGTCAGCCTGGAGCAGACCATGGTGGCGATGCAGAAAAGCCAGATCGGCTTCCAGGCCGCGGTGCAGGTGAGGAACCGGCTGCTGTCGGCCTACACCGACATCATGAACATGCAGGTCTGAACGCGCGGGGCTTCAGCAGGCCGTAAAGGGCGGCAGCGTGCCGTCGAGCATGCAGATGAAAGGCCGGCCCATCGCGTTGACGCCGACTTGCACCCGCTCGCCGCCGGCCGCGGAGGCCCAGACGGCGGTGGCGCCGATGGCGTCGGCGTTGCCGGTGGCGGGGTCGAAGCGCAGCGCGTGCGGGTCCTGCAGCTGCACGCCGCGCAGGTCGGCGGCGCGCGCGGCCTTCAGGCGGCAGGCGGCGGTCTGGCGGCAGTCGCAGCCCGGCGTGGTGGCGAGCGCGTAGCACCAGTCGGCGCCGGCGCCCTGGAAGTTCAGGTACAGCGGCACGCCGCGGCGCGCGGCTTCGTAGCGGGCCTCGCGCAGGTCCAGCTCCAGCGTCTGCGCCGCCGCCTTCAGGCGTGCGCGCTGCAGGTAGCTGGCGAACGAGGGCACGGCCAGCGACATCAGCACGGCCATGATGCCCAGGCCGATCATCAGCTCGATCAGCGTCAGGCCGCGGGCGCGGCGGGTGGCGGCAGCGGTGGCGGCGCGCGGGTCCATCAGCGGGTCGATCAGCGAGTCCATCAGCGGTTCCAGCAGCGGCCGCTGGGGCCGGCGTCGGCCAGGCCCTGGTTCAGGCGCAGCGTGATCTCCAGGCATTCGCTGTCGCCATGCTGGGCGCCATCGGCGCTGGCGCGGGCGATCAGGGTCACGGCGTCGGCACCGGCGTCGGCAACGGCCAGCCGGTACAGACCCTCGGGGCTGCGCGCGCCGGCCGCCAGCGGCGCCAGTTCGGCGGCATAACTGCCATGACGAGCCCGATACGATTCCTGCGCGAGCTGCAGCTTGGTCAGTGCGGCGACGGCGTCGAGCCGGCGGCCGCGCTGCAGTTGCGCCAGCTGCGAGGGGATCGCGGCGGCGGCCAGGATGCCGACCACGGCCACCGCGGCCAGGCATTCCAGCAGCGTCAGGCCGCGCGGGCGGCGGGCGTGGGCACTGCGCAGGGCCATGGCGTCAACCCAGCGAGAGCAGCCGGCGCCGCTTCTGCGTGTTGTCGATGTAGCGCTGCAGCGCGCGTTGCGAGTCCGGCGGCAGGGCCTGCCATTCGCAGCCGGCGCGCGGGCCGTGGCCGCCGTCGCCCAGCTCGCTGACGTGCAGGATCAGCAGCGTCGCGGTGAAGCGGGTGTCGGCGTCGAGCTCGATCTGCACGCCGTGCAGCGCCAGGCCGGGCTCGATGGCCGGCACGTCGGGTGGCACCTGCAGCGCGCAGCCGCCGACGCTGACGTCGATGACGCGCAGCGTCAGCAGCATCTCGGGGATGGCCGGGTGGCGCAGCCGCGCGGTGGGCGTGTAGCGGTCCAGCGTGCGCACGCGGTAGGCGCTGCGGCGCTGGAAGCGGTACAGCTCGCGCGGGCAGCGCGCCTGCAGCGTGCAGGTCTTGGGGCCGCGCACCAGCAGCAGGCCTTGGAGGTCGAACTGCAGCTTGACGCTTTCGAGGTAGCCCACGGCCACGGCCTCGTCGGCGTCGATCAGCGGCTGCAGCATCGGGTCGCCGGGCTCGGCGGTGAAGTTGATGCGCTGCTGCTCGAGGTCGATCGACCACAGCGTGGCCACCAGGGCGCTGCCGCCGGGGGCGCTCAGCACCATGGGCGAGGCGCTGTCGCGCAGCTGGCGCAGCAGCGTGGCCAGCTCGCCGGGATGGTCGACGCGGAACGGCGACCATGCGTCGCGGCCTGCAGGGCCATCGGCGTCCAGCGCGGCCGGGCGGGTGTCGGAGTACATGGCAGCGGCGGTCGGGCAGCGCGGCGCCGGCTCAGTGCAGCGTCTTTTGCTTGCCCGTCATCAGCTCGTCGAGGTCCTGCAGCCAGGGCTCGGCCAGGTGGCGGATCTCGGCGTCGTTGACCAGGATGCGCTGCATGATGCGCGCCTTGGTGCGCGCGGCTTCCTGGTCCAGCGGGTTGGCGCGCGCGGCGTGCTTGAGCTGGCTGATCAGCAGCACGCAGGCGCCTTCCAGGCGCACCACGGCGTCCCAGTCGCCGGACTTGGCGGCGGCCAGCATGTCGCAGCTGGCCTGTTCGATGGCTTCGTAATAACTCAGGAGTTCAGTGTTCATGGCGGTGCTTCTCAGGCGTCGGTCCGGCCGTTGGCGGGGGCGATCGCGGTCCAGGCCTCGCTGAGCGGTTGCACCAGGCGTTGACATTCGTCGATCAGGGATTCGTCGTTGCGCAGGTTGGCCTGCGTCAGACGGGTGGAGATGTAGCCGTAGAGCTGGTTCAGGTCGCTCGCCAGCGCGCCGCCGGCGTGCAGGTTGAGGCCGGCGCGCAGGCCTTCCTCGACGATGCGCACGGCGCGCGTCAGCGCGCGGCCCTTGCGCTCCAGCTCGCGCTGGCGCATGGCGCCTCGGGCCTCGGCCAGCGCGGCGAGAAAGCCGTCGTACAGCATCGACACCAGGCGGTGCGGGTCGGCACCGGTGACGCCGGTCTCGGCGGCGATCGAACGGTAGGCCTGCGCAAACTGCGGCTGGCGACCGAAGGGCATGGCTTGTGCGCTGCTGAACATCAACGGCTTCCTGGTAGTGCGTCGTGGCGACTTGTGCAACACCTGCTTTATCGGCCCCGGCGCGGCGCCACTTGAGCCGCCGGCCCGGGCTTGGAAGCGGGGCTTTGGGCGCGTGTTCGCGGGCTTTGCGGCCGATCGGCGGCACCAGCGAAAACCCCGCCTGGCGGGGCGGGGTTCGGGTGGGTGAGGCGTCGGCGGGGCACGCTGCCGAGGGCTACTTGTTCCAGTTGGTGATCTGCTGCGTCACGTAGTTCTGCAGGCTGTTGAGCTGCGCCATCGAGCCGTCGAGCGCGGTGTACTGGGCGCGCAGGCGCTTTTCCATCGCATCGACGCGGAGTTGCATCGAGTCCTGGCGCTGTTGGTTGATGTCGATGAGCTTCTGCAGCCCGTTCTGGCGTGCGGTGAGCGAGCCGTCGACGTCCAGCCAGCCCTTGGCCATCGTCGTCAGGCGGGTGGCCAGCCCGTCCTCGGCGTTGGTGGCGCCGTCGGCGCTGAAGAACTTGCGCAGCTCATCGGGCTTGGCCAACGCGCTGCTGAGCTTGCCGTCGTTGAGCTTGATGGTGCCGTCCTTCTGCACGTCGATGCCGACCTCGGCGGCGCGCGCGAAGGCGCCGCTGGCGGTGGAGCTGGCGGCCAGCACCGAACGAATCTGCTGCTGCAGCCCGATCGCGGTGCGGTCGCCCTGCAGGTTGGTGCTGGTGCTGCCTTTGACGTACTTGGTCTGGTCGCGCACGTAACCCATCAGGTTGTTATACGCGGTGACGAAGTCCTTGACCGCGGACTTCATCGAGTCGGTGTCGCTGGCCACGGTGACCGAGACCGGGCTGGTGGTCACGCTGCCGAACGTCAGGCTGACGCCGTTGATCACGTCGTTCAGGCTGTTGGTCTCCGACTCGACGGCCAGGTTGTTGATCGTGCCCTTGGCGTTCTGGCCGGACTGGGTGCGCGTCATCACGCCGGCACCGGCGGCGGGGTCGTAGGCCAGCATCGACAACCCGGCGGCGTCGCCGTTGTTGCCGTCGTCGTCGCTGACCTGCACGCGGAAGCCGTGGCTCGTGCCGGTGTCCTTGGACTGCAGCACCAGCCGCGCGCCGCTGGCGTCCTTGACGATGGAGGCCGAGACGCCGAGGCCGTCCTTGGCGTTGATCTTGTCGCGCACCGCTTCCAGCGTGTCGGTGGCCTCGACCTCGATCGAGACGGCGCTGCCGCTGGCGGTGAAGGCACTGGAATCGGCGTTCCAGCTCCCGATGTCGATGTTGAGCGTGCCGGCGCCCAGCGTGCTGGTGGACGAGCCGAACGCGGCCGAAGCCGTCATCTGCCCGGCGGCGAGCTGCGACACGCTGACGCTGTAGCTGCCCGGCGAACTGCCGGTGCTGGACGTGACCTGCACCGCCGCGCTGTTGCCGGAGTTGGCGGTCGATCCCCGCCACAGCGTGGAGCCGCTGAGCGTGTTGGCCGCGCTGTTCAGGCTGTCCAGGTAGCTCTGGATCTTGCCGAAGCTCGACAGCTTGGTCTGCAGCGCGGAGGCGGCCGTCTTCAGGTCGCTGATCGGCTGCTGTTCCAGCGCGACCAGCTTGGAGACGATGGTCTCGGAGTCCAGGTTGCTGCCCAGACCGAGAGAGGTGATGGTGGCCATGGCGTCCGGAGGTCAGCGGTGGAGAAGGGCGGCGCGGCTGCGGCCGCCGATCAGGCCCGGAAGCGGGCCCGTCCAGCCGGTCATCGGCCGGCGGCGGCGGAACTTGAGGGGCCGGCCAGGCCGGGCCGCGCTCAGCCCAGCAGCTTGAGCACCTGCTGCGGCAACTGGTTGGCCTGCGCCACCATCGCGTTGCCGGCCTGCTGCAGGATCTGCGCCCGCGACAGCGCCGCGGTCTCGGCCGCGAAGTCGGCATCCATGATGCGGCTGCGGGCGGCGGACTGGTTCTCCACCCCCACCTGCAGGTTGGCGATGATGGCCTCGAAGCGCGACTGCGTGGCACCGAAGGTGGCGCGGGTGTTGTTGACGGTGTCGAGCGCGGCGTCGATGTTCTGGATCACCGACGCAAGGGCCGAGATGTCGGCCATGCTGCCGATCGAGGCCGTGCTGATCGTCACCGCCGTGATGTCGGCGTTGCTGCTGAGGTTCTGGAAGTCGATCGTCACCACGTCGTCGCCGGTGGTGTTGGCGCCGATCTGGAAGGTGAAGCCGGTGGCGTCGGCGCCCAGGATGTGCTTGTTGTTGAAGGCCGTGCCGCCGAGCACGCGGCTGATCTCCTTCTGCAGCTCCTGGAACTCCTTGTTGAGCGAGTTCTTGTCGCTGTCGCTGTTGGTGGCGTTGCGGGCCTGCAGCGCCAGCTCGCGCATGCGCTGCAGCGCGTCGCCCACTTTGGACAGCGCGCCTTCGGCGACCTGCGCCATCGAGATGCCGTCGTTGGCGTTGCGCATCGCCACCGCCATGCCGCGCACCTGGGTGTTCATGCGCTCGGCGATCGCCAGGCCGGCAGCGTCGTCCTTGGCGCTGTTGACCCGCAATCCCGACGACAGGCGTTGCATCGAGACGCTCAGCGACATCTGCGACTGATTGAGATTTCGCTGGGCGTTCAACGACACCAGGTTGGTATTGATGGTCTGGGGCATGCTTGCGCTCCTTGGCCGGTTCCACGGCTTGCCGACGTACGGCCCTTGATCCACTCAAGGCGCCACCGCATGGATCGACATTCTCGGCAACCGGCCGCCGCGCGATCGGCCGATATGGGGCGGGATTGCTGCCCAGTTCGGGACCGCGTCCGGGCCGGCTGGGCCGTTGCCGGCACCGTCCGGCGGGGCCTGATACGACGAAGGCCGCCGGTCTTGCGACGCGGCGGCCTCGGGGTGGCTAAAAGCGAGGGTAAGAGCGCGGGGCTTACTGGCCGCCGAACTTGTAGTCGGTCTTGGCCTTGGCGCGCAGCTCTTCCTGGAACTGCTGCATCTTCACCTGTTCCAGGCGCTGCTTGATCTGGGCCTTCACGTCGTCGAAAGCCGGGAACTGCGCGTCGCGGATGTCGTCCAGGCGGATGATGTGGTAGCCGAACTGGGTCTTCACCGGCTTGTCGGTCATCTCGCCCTTCTTCAGCTTGGTCACCGCGTCGCTGAACTCCTTGACGTAGGCGTCGGGCTTGGCGAAATCGAGGTCGCCGCCGTTGGCGCCGGAGCCGGGGTCCTTGCTGTACTTCTTGGCGAGCTCGTCGAACTTGGCGCCGGCCTTGATCTGCTTGATCAGGTCGGCGGCCTCGTCTTCCTTTTCCACCAGGATGTGGGCGACGCGGTACTCCATGCCGCTGGCCTGGGCCTTGAACTTGTCGTACTCGGCCTTGGCGGCTTCGTCGCTGATCGGGTTCTTCTTGCGGAAGTCCTCGAACAGCTCGCGGATCAGGATGCTCTGGCGCGCCAGTTCCATCTGCGCGCGGTACTCGGCGCCGGCCTGCAGGCCGCGCTTCTCGGCCTCCTGCGTGAAGATCTCGCGCAGCACCACCTGGTCACGCGCCTGCTGCTGCATCTCCGGGCCAACCTGCTGGCCGGCCTTCTCGGCCTGCTGGATCAGCGTGTCGACGCGCGCCTTGGGCACCGGCTTGCCGTTGACGATGGCGATGTTCTGCGCCTGCGCGGCGCCGGCGGCCAGCAAGCTGGCAAGGGCAAGGGCCAGCGCGGGGCGCGCGGCGAGAGACAGGGCCTTCATCGATGGGAGTCCTTCGGGGTCTTTCGGGGGAGGGGCCGCGTTGGAGCGCGGCGGGGGCGCTGGGGTTCCGGCGGTGGTGGGTCTTCAGGATTCGCCGGGCGCCAGGGCCTCGATGCTCAAGGCATGGATGCCTCGTGCCTTCAAGGGGCCCAGGGCATCATACACGAGGCGGTGCCGCGCCAGCTTGTTGCGCCCGGCGAAGCAGCTCGCCACGATGCGCACCGCGAAGTGCCCGCCTTCGCGCGCGCCGGCGTGGCCGATGTGGTGGTGGCTGTCGTCGCGCAGGCTGATGGATTCAGGCTGCAGCCGCTGCTGCAGCACCGTTTCGATGTCGGCGGCCACCGGGTTCATTGGGACTCCTCCGGCTGCGCGCCGGCCGGCGGCGGCGGCTCTTCCAGGTAGCGCGCCAGCACCAGGCCTTGCGCCAGCGTGAACAGCAGCATCAGCCCGATGCCGCCGAAGAGCTTGAAGTTGACCCAGGTGTCGGTGCTGAAGCTGTAGGCCACCCACAGGTTGAGCACGCCCATCAGCGCGAAGAAGGCGATCCACGCGAAGTTCAGCCGGTGCCAGATGCGTGCCGGCAGCTGCAATTGCTCGCCCAGCAGCAGCTTGAGCAGGTTGCGGCCGCTGACCAGCGGCGCCAGCCACAGCGCCAGCCCCATCGCCCAGTACAGCGCGCTGGGCTTCCACTTGATGAAGGTGTCGCTCTGGAAGTAGATCGTTGCGCCGCCCAGCACCACCACCAGGCCCAGGCTGACCCACAGCATCGCATCCACCTTGCGTCCGCGGGCCTTGAGCCAGACCACCTGCGCCAGCGTGGCCAGGATCACCACCACGGTGGCCAGCAGCACCGGCGCCTGCGCCGGCGCCACGGTGCCGCCGGCGACGATGCCGCCCAGGTGCCGGCTGGCGAACTCGGCCGCCGCCTCCTTGTGCGATTCGGCGAACTTGAAGGTGCCGAAGAACAGGATGATCGGCAGGAAGTCGAACAGCAGCTTCATGCCTTGGGCGCGGCCGGCGGCGAGGGCTCGAAGCCGATGGCGGCCGAGTTGATGCAGTAGCGGTCGCCGCTGGGCTGCGGCCCGTCGGGGAACACGTGGCCCAGGTGCGAGCCGCAGCGCTTGCAGCGCACTTCGACGCGCACCATGCCGTGGCTGGCGTCGCGCACTTCCTCGATCACGTCGGCGTTGACCGGCGCCCAGTAGCTGGGCCAGCCGCAGCCGGCGTCGAACTTGGTGCCCGACTCGAACAGCGGCGTGCCGCAGCCCACGCAGAGGTAGCGGCCCTGGTCCCAGTGGTCCCAGTACTTGCCGGTGAAGGGCCGCTCGGTGGCGGCGTGGCGCGCCACCTGGTACTGCATCGGGTCGAGCTGGGCACGCCATTCGGCGTCGCTGTGCTGCACGTCGTAGCGCGGGTCGTCGTGCGCGTGGGGCGCTGTGGGCTTGATGGCCATGGAGCGAATTCTGCCAGCGCGCGCGCCGCCCCCTGGGGCATGGCGGGTTTGCCCTGAAGTCAGATGGCGGCGAACGGGCCAATAGTCTGTCCCCCCTGCGACAGGGCCCGGCGCGGCGCTGTCTAGAATCGAACGATCGTTCTATTTCGCCTGAGGAGACGCGATGAGCGCCAGCTACGAGGTCCGCGGCAACGTGGCCGTGATCACGATGAAGAACCCGCCGGTCAACGGCCTGGGCCACGCGACGCGGGTGGCCATCGCCGAAGGGCTGGACCGCGCGGCGGCCGACGCGGCTGTCAAGGCGGTGGTGATCACGGGCGGCGGCAAGGCGTTTTCCGGCGGCGCCGACATCAAGGAATTCGGCTCGCCCAAGGCCGGCGCCGAGCCCAACCTGCTGTCGCTGATCAAGCAGCTCGAAGGCATGCCCAAACCCGTGGTGGCCGCGCTGCACAGCGTGGTGATGGGTGGCGGGCTGGAGCTGGCGCTGGGCTGCCACTACCGCGTGGCTGCGCCGGGCACGCAGATCGCGCTGCCCGAGGTGAAGATCGGTCTGGTGCCCGGCGCCGGCGGCACGCAGCGGCTGCCGCGCGTGCTGGGCGCGGAGACGGCGCTCAACATGATCGTCAGCGGCGAGCCGGTGAAGAGCGAAGTGCTGGCCGCGCTGCCGGGGCAGAAGCTGATCGACGAGATGGTGGCAGGTGACGTGGTGGCCGCCGCCGTGGCCTTCGCCGCAGCCAAGGCCGAGGTGCGCCCCTTGCCCCTGGTGCGCAACCTCAAGGTGACGCATCCCAACCCTGACGGTTATTTCGGCTTCGCGCGCAACACCGTCAAGGCGATGGCCAAGCACTTCCCGGCGCCGGTCAAGTGCGTCGACTGCGTCGAGCAATCGGTGAAGGCCAGGACCATCGAGGACGGCCTGGCGTTCGAGTTGTCGACCTTCTGGAACCTGATGCTCACGCCGGAGAGCAAGGCACTGCGCCATGCCTTCTTCGGCGAGCGCGCCGCGTCCAAGATCCCCGACGTGCCCGAAGACACGCCGCAGCGCAAGATCGAGTCGGTGGCCGTGATCGGCGCCGGCACCATGGGCGGCGGCATCACGATGAACTTCCTCAACGCCGGCATCCCGGTGACGATGCTGGAGATGAAGCCCGAGGCGCTGGAGCGCGGCGTGGCCACCATCCGCAAGAACTACGAGGCGCAGGTCAAGAAGGGCAAGCTCAAAAGCGACAAGTACGAGCAGCGCATGGCGTTGCTGAAGACCACGCTCGACTACGCCGACATCAAAGGTGCCGACCTCGTGATCGAGGCCGTGTTCGAGGACATGGGCGTCAAGGAGAAGGTTTTCCGCAAGCTCGACGAGGTGATGAAGCCCGGCGCCATCCTGGCCAGCAACACCAGCACGCTGGACGTCAACCAGATCGCCGCGTTCACCCAGCGACCGCAGGACGTGATCGGCACCCACTTCTTCAGCCCCGCCAACGTGATGAAGCTGCTGGAGGTGGTGCGCGGCGAGAAGACCGCCAAGGACGTGCTGGCCACCGTGATGGCGCTGGCCAAGAAGATCCGCAAGACGGCGGTGGTCTCGGGCGTCTGCGACGGCTTCATCGGCAACCGCATGATCGAGCAATACAGCCGCCAGGCTGGCTTCCTGCTGGACGAGGGTGCCAGCCCGCAGCAGGTGGACAAGGCGATCGAGAAGTTCGGCTTCGCGATGGGCCCGTTCCGCATGGGCGACCTGGCGGGCAACGACATCGGCTGGGCGATCCGCAAGCGCCGCGCCGTCGAGCACCCGGGCATGAAGTACAGCGCCAGCGCCGACCGCCTGTGCGAGCTGGGCCGCTTCGGGCAGAAGACGGGCGCCGGCTGGTACGACTACCAAGCCGGCAAGCGCGACGCGATCCCGTCGCCGGTGGTGGCCGAGATGCTGGACAAGCACCGCGCCGCGATCGGCATGACGTCGCCGCGCAAGATCAGCGACGACGAGATCGTGCAGCGCCTGGTCTTCAGTCTCGTCAACGAGGCGGCGCGCATCCTCGAAGAAGGCATCGCCAGCAAGGCCAGCGACATCGACATGGTCTACCTCACCGGCTACGGCTTCCCGCTGTGGCGCGGCGGGCCGATGTGCTATGCCGACCAGGTGGGTTTGTTCAACGTGGTGCAGGCGATGCAGCGCTTCGCGCGCAACCCGCATGACGACGCCGCGTTCTGGCAGCCCGCGCCGCTGCTGGCCAGGCTGGCGGCCGAAGGCAAGAGCTTCACCTGAGCGCGGCCGCGGTGATCAAGCGCCTGTTCGTCGGCCTGCTGGCCCTGGTGCTGCTGCTGGCCGTGGTGCTGGTGGCCAACACGCTGCGCCAGGGCTCGCGCCAGCGCAACTTCCCGCCGCCGCCGCCGCTGGCGGTGGATGCCGACGCGGTGGCTCGCTCGCTGGCCACCGCGCTGCAGGCGCGCACCGTCAGCGGCCTGCTCGACCCGGCCGGCACTGCGCAGGCGTTCGAGCAGCTGCAGGCGCACCTGCGCGCGCGCTACCCCAAGGTGCACGCCGCGCTGGCACTGGAGCGCGTGGGCAACCACTCGCTGGTCTACCGCTGGCCGGGGCGCGACGCCAAGCTGCCGCCGGTGGCACTGATGGCGCACCAGGACGTGGTGCCGATCGCGCCCGGCACCGAAGGCCTGTGGAAGCAGCCGCCGTTCGACGGCCGCATCGAAGGCGGCTTCGTCTGGGGCCGTGGCGCGCTGGACGACAAGGCCAACGTCATCACCCAGCTCGAAGCGGTCGAGGCCTTGCTGGCCGCCGGCTTCCAGCCGCAGCGCGACGTCTACCTGATCTTCGGCCACGACGAGGAAGTGGGCGGCGCGCAAGGCGCGGCGCAGGTGGTGGCGCTGTTCAAGCAGCGCGGCACCCGGCTGGCCTTCGTGCTCGACGAAGGCATGGCCGTCACCGAGGGCATCCTGCCCGGCGTGGCGCGGCCGATCGCGTTGATCGGCCTCGGCGAGAAGGGCTCGGTGACGCTGAAGATCGGCACCAGCGCGCCGCCGGGGCATTCGTCGATGCCGCCCACCCAGCCGGCCACCAGCGCGATCGGCCGCCTCGCGGCGGCGCTGGCGCGGCTGGACCGCCAGCCCATGCCCGGCGGCATCCACGGCGCCGCGGCCGAACTGTTCCAGGTGATCGCGCCCGAACTGCCCTTCGGCCAGCGGCTGGCGATGTCCAACCTGTGGCTGCTGCGTCCGGTGGTCGAACGCATGCTGGAAAAGGGCGCGGCCACCAACGCGATGCTGCGCACCACCACCGCGATGACGGTGCTCAACGCCGGCAACAAGGACAACGTGCTGCCGGGCCGTGCCGACGCGCTGGTGAACTTCCGCATCCTGCCCGGCGACACGGCCGACGGCATCGTCGCCCACGTCAAGCGCGCGGTGGCCGACGAGGCCGTCGAGGTGGCGCCGATCGGCACCGCGTTCCCGGCCTCGCGGCTGTCGGCGGTGGACGTGCCGGCCTACCGCACGATCGAGCGCGCGATCCGCGAGGTCTACCCCGAGGCCATCGTCGCGCCGGGGCTCACGCTGCAGGGCACCGATTCGCGCCATTTCGAGGCGGTGGCCGATCAGGTCTACCGCTTCATGCCGATCCGCTTCAAGCCCGAAGACCTGCCGCGGCTGCACGGCACCGACGAACGCATCGCCGTGGCCCAATTGCCCGAGGCCGTCCGCTTCTATCACCGCCTGCTGCAGCTTGCCGCGGGCCCGACCCCCGCTGAAGGAACGCCAAAATGAGCCGAGCCCTGATCGTGTCCACCGCCCGCACCCCCCTGGCCAAGAGCTGGAAGGGAGGCTTCAACATGACGCACGGCGCCACGCTGGGCGGCGTGGTCATCGCCGCCGCGGTGCAGCGCGCCGGCGTCGACCCCGGCGCGGTGGAGGACGTGCTGATGGGCTGCGCCAACCCCGAAGGCGCCACCGGCTGGAACATCGCCCGCCAGGCCGCGCTGCGCGCCGGGCTGCCGGTGACGGTGAGCGCCGCCACCGTCAACCGCTTCTGCAGCAGCGGGCTGCAGACCATTGCGATGGCGGCGCAGCGCATTGCCGGCGGCGAAGGCGAGGTCTACGTCGCCGGTGGCGTGGAAAGCATCTCCTGCGTGCAACAGGAGATGAACATGCACATGTTCCAGGACGCCTGGCTCAAGGCGCACAAGCCCGAGATCTACTGGCCGATGCTGCAGACTGCCGAGACCGTGGCCAAGCGCTACAAGGTGGCCAAGGAGCGCATGGACCGCTACGGCGCCGAAAGCCAGCAGAAGGCCTGTGCCGCACAGGAGAAAGGCCTCTTCAACGACGAGATGGTGCCGGTGACCACGACCGCCGGCGTCGCCGATCCGGTGCTGGGCCTGCGCAGCAAGGAAGTCACCGTCAAGGCCGACGAAGGCCTGCGCCCCGGCACCACCTACGAAAGCATCAAGGACATCCGCTCGGCCGTGCCCGGCGGCGTGGTGACCGCGGGCAACGCCAGCCAGTTCAGCGATGGCGCCGGCGCCTGCGTGGTGGTCGACGAGGCCTATGCCGAGAAGAAGGGCCTGAAGCCGCTGGGCCGCTTCCTGGGCTTCGCGGTGGCCGGCTGCGAGCCCGACGAGATGGGCATCGGCCCCGTCTTCGCGGTGCCCAAGGTGCTGCAGCGCCTGGGCCTGAAGGTCGGCGACATCGACCTGTGGGAGCTGAACGAGGCCTTCGCGGTGCAGGTGCTGTACTGCGCCGACCAGTTGGGCATCCCGATGGACCGCCTCAACGTCAACGGCGGCGCCATCGCCATCGGCCACCCCTACGGCATGAGCGGCCAGCGCCTGACCGGGCACGCGCTGATCGAGGGCAAGCGCCGCGGCGCCAAGAAGGTGTGCGTGACCATGTGCATCGGCGGCGGCATGGGCGCGGCCGGGGTCTTCGAGGTGCTTTGATGGCGGAGGTGCTGCGCACGCCCGACGAGCGCTTCGCCGGCCTGCCCGGCTGGCCGTACGCGCCGCAGTACCTGCAGCAGGACGGGCTGCGCATGCACTATGTCGACGAAGGCCCGCGCGACGCCGCCGTCACCGCGCTGTGTCTGCACGGCGAGCCGAGCTGGGCCTACCTGTACCGCAAGATGATCCCGGTGTTCAGCGCCGCCGGGCTGCGCGTGGTGGCGCCCGACTTCTTCGGCTTCGGCCGCAGCGACAAGCCGGTGGACGATGGCTGGTACGGCTTCGAGCGCCACCGCGCGGCGATGCTGCGGCTCGTCGAGACGCTGGACCTGAACAACGTGCTGCTGGTCTGCCAGGACTGGGGGGGGCTGATCGGCCTGACGCTGCCGCCCGCGCTGCCCCAACGTTTCACGCGACTGCTGGTGATGAACACCGGCCTGGGCACCGGCACCGTGACCGAGGGCTTCCGCCAATGGCGGGCCTACAACAACCGCCAGCCCGACCTGGCCGTGGGCCGCATGCTCCAGCGCGCCTGCCCGGGGATGAGCGATGCCGAGGCCGCGGCCTACGACGCGCCGTTTCCAGACGCCCGCCACAAGGCCGGCGTGCGCGCCTTCCCGAACCTGGTGCCCGACCGCGACGACGCGCCCGGCGCCGCGCTCAGCCGCGAGGCGGCCCAGTTCTGGCACGAGCGCTGGACCGGCGACACCTTCATGGCCATCGGCCTGGCCGACCCGGTGCTGGGCGAGCCGCCGATGCGCTCGCTGCAGCGCCTGATCCGCGGCTGCCCCGAGCCGATGTGCATCGCCGAGGCCGGGCACTTCGTGCAGGAATGGGGCGAGCCGATCGCGCGCGCCGCGCTGCGACACTTCAAGTTGACATGAATCCCCCCCGAAGCGTCTTCGGCGCCTCCCCCCTGTCCCAGAAGGGGACGCTACCGGTCCTGGGGTGCCGCCAGCGTCCCGGCAAAGCCGGTTCCGCGGCGGCCGCTTGGCGCCGACTGATTCATGCGGCGCCGATGCCGCTTGGCGGCACGCTGCTGCTCAAAGCCTCGGCGACGATGGCGGTGACGGCGCCCCGAACCTGAACCCGGCAACCCGATGCGCAAGACCCTGGACTTCCTGCTCAACGACTGGCTCGGCGTGCATGCGCTGCTGCAGCGCGAGCGCTTCGCGGCCCATTCGGCCGAGACTTTCGCGGGCGTGCTGGACACCTGCGAGCGCATCGCGCGCGAGAAGTTCGCGCCTTTCAACCGCCTGGCCGACACCGAGGAGCCGCGCTTCGACGGCGAGCGCGTGCACCTGCCGCAGGCCACGCACGCGGCGCTGGCGGCCTACGTCGAATCGGGCATGCTGGCCGCGGCGCAGGACGAAAGCGTCGGCGGCCTGCAGCTGCCCTGCGTGATCGAGATGGCGGCCAACGCCTTCTTCAGCAAGGCCAGCGTCGCGATGGGCGGCTACGCGATGCTGACCGCCGGCAACGCCAACCTCCTGATGGCGCACGGCACGGCGGCGCAGCGCGAGGTGTTCGCACGCAACGAGTTCAGCGGCCGCTGGTTCGGCACCATGTGCCTGAGCGAGCCGCAGGCCGGCTCGTCGCTGTCCGACGTGGCGACGCGCGCCGTGCCCGACGGCGCCGACTTCGAGGCCGACCCGCTGGGCCCGCGCTACCGGCTGCGCGGCAGCAAGATGTGGATCTCGGGCGGTGAGCACGAGATCACCGAGAACATCGTCCACCTCGTGCTGGCCAAGATCCCCGGGCCCGACGGCCGGCCGCTGCCGGGCACCAAGGGCATCTCGTTGTTCGCGGTGCCCAAGAAGCTGGTGGATGTCGAAGGCCGGTTGACGGGTGAGCGCAACGACATCGCGCTGGCCGGGCTCAACCACAAGCTCGGCTACCGCGGCACCACCAACACGCTGCTGAACTTCGGCGAAGGCAGGTTCCCCGTGCGCGGCGGGTCGGGCGCCATCGGCTACCGCGTCGGTGCGGTCGGCGAAGGCCTGCGCTGCATGTTCCACATGATGAACGAGGCGCGCATCGGCGTCGGCCTGGGCGCGGTGATGCTGGGCATGGCCGGCTACGAGGCCAGCCTGGACTACGCCCGCACGCGGCCACAAGGCCGGCCGATCACGGCCGCCGGCAAGGACAGCGCGGCGCCGCAGCTGCCCATCGTCCGGCACGCCGACGTCAAGCGCATGCTGCTGGCGCAGAAGGCGTATTGCGAAGGCGGCCTGGCGCTGGCGCTGTACTGCGCGCGGCTGGTCGACGAGCAGCACACCGGCGACGCCGCGGCGGCCACCGAGGCCGCGCTGCTGCTGGAGGTGCTGACGCCGATCGCCAAGAGCTGGCCCAGCGAGTGGTGCCTGGAAGCCAACAGCCTGGCGATCCAGGTGCACGGCGGCTACGGCTACACGCGCGACTTCCCGGTCGAGCAGTACTGGCGCGACCAGCGCCTGAACATGATCCACGAGGGCACGCACGGCATCCAGGCGCTGGACCTGCTGGGCCGCAAGGTGGTGATGAACGGCGGCGCCGGGCTCAAGCTGCTGGCCGCGCGCGTCAGCGCCACCATCGAGCGCGCGGCGCAGGTGCCCGAACTGTCCCAACGTGCCACCGAACTGGCCACGGCGCTGCAGAAACTGGGCGCGGCCACCCAGTCGGCCTGGGCCACGGGCGTGCCCGAGGACGCGCTGGCCAACGCCACGCCCTACCTGCAGGCCTTCGGCCACGTGGTGCTGGCCTGGCTGTGGCTGGACGTGGCGCTGGCCGCCGACGACCCCGGCCGCCGCGCCGCGATGCGCTACTTCTTCGCCTACGAACTGCCGCGCATCGACGCCTGGCTGGGCGTGGTCGCGGCGCGCGAGAGCGTGTGCCGCGAGATGCAGGACGAGTGGTTCTGAATCCTTTCCGTGGAGACCCCCAAGTCATGAGCACCCCGATCCACAAACTCTTCGACCTCAGCGGCCGCACGGCGCTGGTCACCGGCGGCTCGCGCGGCCTGGGCCTGCAGATGGCCGAGGCGCTGGGCGAGGCCGGCGCGCGCGTGCTGCTCAGCTCGCGCAAGGCGGCCGATCTCGAAGAAGCCGCCGCCGATCTGCAGGCCAAGGGCATCGACGCGCGCTGGGTCGCCGCCGACGCCGCCGACCCCGCGCAGGTGCAGAAGGTGGTCGACGAGGCGATGCAGCGCCTGGGCCAGATCGACATCCTGGTCAACAACGCCGGCGCCACCTGGGGCGCGCCGATGGAGGACTATCCGCTCGACGCCTGGGACAAGGTGATGAACCTGAACGTGCGCTCGATCTTCCTGTTCAGCCGCGCGGCGGGCCGGGCCAGCATGCTGCCGCGCAAATACGGCCGCATCATCAACGTGGCCTCGATCGCCGGGCTGTCGGGCTCGATGGATGTCGAGTTCATCGCCTACGGCACGAGCAAGGGCGCGGTGGTCAACTTCACGCGCACGCTGGCCGGCGAATGGGGCGAGCACGGCATCACCGTCAACGCGGTCGCGCCGGGCTTCTTCCCCAGCAAGATGACGCGCGGCACGCTGCAGGCCGTCGGCATCGACAAGCTGGCCGGCGCTGCGCCGCTGCGCCGCATCGGCGACGACGACGACCTCAAGGGCGCCACGCTGCTGTTCTCCAGCGCCGCCGGCAAGCACATCACCGGGCAGATCCTGGCGGTGGACGGCGGCGTCTCGGCGGTCCATGGAGGGGGTTGACATGGGCTTGACCAACCAGCAATGGCTGCTGGCCTCGCGCCCCGCGGTGCATGCGGCCCTGGACAACTTCCGCCTCGTGCAGACGCCGGTGCCGGCGCTGGTCGACGGCCAGGTGCTGGTGCGGCACCACTACCTGAGCCTCGACCCCTACATGCGCATGCGTATGAACGAGGGCAAGAACTACGCGGCGCCGCAGGCCCTGGGCGCGGTGATGCTGGGCGGCACGGTGGGCGAGGTGCTGGAGTCGCGCCACCCCGATTTCGCGGCCGGCGACACGGTGCTCGGCGCCGGCGGCTGGCAACAATACGCGGTGGTGCAAGGCGCGGGCCTCGCGGCGCTGCGCAAGGTGGATGCGTCGCGCGTGCCGCTGTCGGCCTACCTGGGCGCGGTGGGCATGCCCGGTGTCACGGCCTGGGTGGGCCTGAGCATGATCATCGCGCCCAAGGCCGGCGAGGCCATCGCCGTCAGCGCCGCCAGCGGCGCGGTGGGCAGTGTGGTGGGGCAACTGGCCAAGGCGCGCGGCTGCCGCGTGGTGGGCATCGCCGGCGGGCCGCAGAAGTGCGCCTACGTCGTCGACGAGCTGGGCTTCGACGCCTGCGTCGACCACCGGCAGCACCGCGACGCGGGCGCGCTGGCGGCGGCGCTGAAGCAGGCGGCGCCTGGCGGCATCGACGGCAACTTCGAGAACGTCGGCGGCACCGTGCTCGACGCGGTGATGGCCAACATGAACGACTTCGGCCGCATCGCGCTGTGCGGCATGATCGCCGGCTACGAAGGCCAGCCGATGCCGATCACGCAGCCGCGGCTGCTGCTGACGGCGCGGCTGAAATTGCAGGGCTTCATCGTCAGCGAGCACCTCGACCTCTGGCCCGCGGCGCTGCAGGAGTTGGCCCAGCGCGTCGCGGCCGGCGAGCTGAAATACCGCGAGAGCATTGCGCAAGGCATCGAGAACGCGCCGCAGGCCTTTCTGGATTTGCTGCAGGGCAAGAACTTCGGCAAGCAACTGGTCAAGCTGATCTGATGATTCGTTGGCACTGGACCCGCTTCGACGAGCTGCGCCTGGGCGACCTCTACGATGCCCTGGCGCTGCGCTGCCGCGTCTTCGCCGTCGAGCAGCAATGTGCCTACCTCGACCCTGACGGCGCCGACCGCCACGCCTGGCACCTGCTGGGTCGCGACGAGGCCGGCGCGCTGCAGGCCTATCTGCGCGCCATCGACCCCGGCGTCAAGTACACCGAGCCCTCGATCGGCCGCGTGATCACCGCGCCCGAGGTGCGCGGCAGCGGCCAGGGCCGCGCGCTGATGATCGAGGGCCTGCAGCGCTGCCGGTCCGCGTGGCCGGGGCTGGGCGTGCGCATCAGCGCGCAGGCGCGGCTGCAGGCGTTCTACGGCTCGCTGGGCTTCCAGGGTGTCGGCGAACCGTACCCGGAAGACGGCATTGCGCATTTGGAGATGGTCTGGAGTCCACGATGAGCATCGTCAGCCCCGAGGTCGGCGTCGACACGACGCCCATCCTGCACCACTACGCCGGCTCGCCTTTCGCCGAGAAGGCGCGGCTGATGCTGGGCTTCAAGGCCATCGCCTGGCGCTCGGTCACCGTGCCTTCGGTGATGCCCAAGCCTGACCTGGTGGCGTTGACCGGCGGTTACCGGCGCACGCCCAACCTGCAGATCGGCGCCGACGTCTATTGCGACACCGCGCTGATCGCCCGCGTGCTGGAGCGGCTGCAGCCCACGCCGACGCTGTTTCCGGCGTCGGCGCCGCTGGCGCCGCTGCTGGCGCAGTGGGCCGACGGCACGCTGTTCTGGACCGTCATCCCCTTCACGTTGCGGCCCGAGACGCTGGCGCAGGTGATGGCCGGGCAGACGGCCGAGAGCATCAAGGCCTTCGGCGCCGACCGCGCGGCGATGACCGCCGGCTTCAGGCGCATCAGCACGCACGACGCGGTCGCGCTGCTGCCGGGCCACCTGGCGGCACTGGCTGCTGCGCTGGCCGACGGCCGGCCCTGGCTGTTCGGCGACCAGGCCAGCATCGCCGACTTCTCGGTGGCGCACTGCCTGTGGTTCATCCGCCGCGCGCCGCTGCTCGCGGTGTTCGATCCGCACCCGCTGCTCAAGGCCTGGCTGGAACGCGTGCTGGCCATCGGCCACGGCGTGCACGAGGAGATGGACGCGTCGCAAGCGTTGACAATCGCTGCCGCCGCGCGCAGCCACGAGCCGGCGGTGGTGCAGCCGGGCATGGGCTGGCAGGCCGGTCAGGCGGTGACCGTGTCCGCCACCGACTACGCCACCGATGCGGTGGCCGGCGCGCTGGTGGGCCTGTCGGCCGACGAGGTGGTGCTGCGCCGGCACGATGATCGCGCGGGCACGGTGCACGTGCACTTCCCGCGCCAGGGTTTCCAGATCAAGGAGCAGACGACGTGAATGGACTGCAGGGCGGCATCGCCGTCATCACCGGCGCGGCCTCGGGCTTCGGCCTGGAGGCCAGCCGCATCGCCGCCCGCCAGGGCATGAAGGTCGTGATGGCCGACGTGCAGGCCGACGCGCTGGACACCGCGTCGCGCGAAATCAAGGGCCTGGGCGCCGAAGTGCTGGCGCGCCGCACCGACGTCAGCAAGGCCGCCGAGATCGAGGCGCTGGCCGAGGCCGCGCTGGCGCGCTTCGGCACGCCCAACTTCGTGTTCAACAACGCCGGCGTCGCCGCCGGCGGGCTGATCTGGGAGCAGTCGACCAAGGACTGGGACTGGGTGCTGGGCGTCAACCTGATGGGCGTGGCGCACGGCGTGCGCGTCTTCACGCCGCTGATGCTGGCCGCCGCCAAGGCCGACGCCGGCTGGCAGGGCCACATCGTCAACACCGCCAGCATGGCCGGCATGGTCAACATGCCCAACATGGGCACCTACAACGTCAGCAAGCACGCGGTGGTGAGCCTGAGCGAGACGCTGTACCAAGACCTGGCGCTGGTCACGAGCCAGGTCCACGCGCACCTGCTGTGCCCCTTCTTCGTCACCACCGGCATCCACGCCAGTCAGCGCAACCGGCCGGCCGAGCTGACCGACGCCGGCGGCCCCTCGCGCAGCCAGCGGATCCAGCAGGCGATGACCGAGAAGGCCATCGGCGGCGGCAAGGTCAGCGCGGCGCAGGTGGCGCAGTTCGTCTTCGACGCGATGGCCGAGCGCCGCTTCTACGTCTTCAGCCACCCGCACGCGCTGGGCAGCGTGCAGACGCGGCTGGAAGACGTGATGCAGCGGCGCAACCCCAGCGACCCCTTTGCCGCCCGCCCGCAACTGGGCGAGCAGTTGCGCGCCGCGCTGCGCGATGATTGAGGCCATGACCGACATCCTACGGAGCGGCCGGGCGGCGCTGATGCGCGCCGCGTCGTTCCTGATCGTGCTGGGCCTGGCCACGCTGGCCGGCTGCAACAACAACCCCTGGCCGGCCGGCTCGGCCGAACAGAACACGCTGTTCACCGCCGTGATGGAGTCGTCGCCGCGGCACCTGGACCCGACCGCGTCGTACTGGTCCAACGACACGCCCTTCACCTACCAGATCTACGAGCCGCCCTACGGCTACCACTACCTCAAGCGCCCCTACGTGCTGGTGCCCAAGAGCGCCGCCGAGGTGGTGAAGCCGCGCTATGTGGACAAGGACGGCCGCCCGCTGCCCGACGACGCGCCGGGCGACCAGGTGGCCGAGAGCATCTACGACGTGCCGATCAAGAAGGGCATCCTGTTCCAGCCGCACCCGGCCTTCGCCAAGGGGCCCGACGGCAAGTACCTGTACCACAGCGACGTCAGCCACACGAGCGGCTGGCTGGGCGACCGCCGCACGCCGATGGACTTCGAGCAGACCGGCACCCGCGAGCTGGTGGCCGATGACTTCGTCTACGCGCTCAAGCGTCACGCCACCACGCGCGTGACGACGCCGATCTTCGGGCTGTTCTCGGAGTTCATCGTCGGCCTCAAGGAATACGGCCCGCTCATCAAGCAGGAAGACGCCAAGCTGCGCCAGGGCATGGACCCGTCCGACCTGGACAAGCCCTTCCTCGACTTCCGCCGCTGGCCGCTGGCCGGCGCCACCGCGCCGGAGAAGCACCTGCTGCGCGTGCGCATCAAAGGCAAGTACCCGCAGTGGAGCTACTGGATGCAGATGACCTTCACGGCGCCGATCCCGTGGGAGGCCGATGCCTTCTACGCCCAGCCCGGCATGGCCGGGCGCGGCATGACGCTGGACCGCTGGCCGGTGGGCACCGGGCCTTACATGATGACCGAGTTCGTCCAGGACCGCCGCCACGTGATGGTGCGCAACCCCAACTACCGCGGCGAGCCCTATCCCTGCGAAGGCATGCCGGCCGACAAGGCCGCCGGGCTGCTGAAGGATTGCGGCAAGAAGACACCCTTCATCGACAAGATCGTGCTCACCGTCGAGCGCGAGGCGCTGCCGCGCCAGGGCAAGTTCCGCGACGGCTACTACGACATCGAAGTGTTCGAACGCACCGACATGGGCAAGAGCTACCTCGTGGCGATGCAGGACAGCGACCAGGTGCGCAAGGAGTACACCGAAAAGGGCTTCCGCCTCAACGTCGGCTCCGACGTCAACAGCTACTTCATCGCCTTCAACATGCTCGACCCGGTGATCGGCTACGGTGCGACGCCCGAGCAGAGCGAGAAGAACCGCAAGCTGCGCCAGGCGCTGTCGATCGCCATCGACTGGGAGGAGTACTCGAAGATCTTCCCGTCGAAGTCAGGCGACGCCGCGCAAAGCCCGCTGCCGCCGGGCATCTTCGGCTCGCGCGAGGACCAGCCGGGCTACTACAACCCGGTCACGCACAAGCTTGTCGACGGCAAGGTGGTGCGGCGCTCGATCGAAGAGGCCAAGCAACTGCTGGCCGAGGCCGGCTACCCCAATGGCCGCGACGCCAAGACCGGCCGCCCGCTGGTGCTGAACTACGACTTCTACGCCGCGCCGACGCCCGGCAACCGGCCCGAGATCGACTGGGTGGTGCGCCAGTTCGCCAAGCTCAATATCCAGCTCGAAGTGCGCGCCACCGAAAACAGCCAGTTCCAGGACAAGGTGCGCAAAGGCAAGTACCAGGTCTTCTGGCTGGGCTGGAATGCCGACTACCCCGACGCCGAGAACTTCCTGTTCCTGCTCTACGGCCCCAACGGCAAGACCAAGTTCGACGGCGAGAACACCTCCAACTATGCCAACCCCGAGTACGACCGCCTGTTCCTGCAGATGAAGAGCGCCGACGACGGACCCGAGAAGCAGAAGCTGATCGACGAGATGGTGCACATCGCGCAGGTGGACGCGCCCTGGACCATGGGCTTCTTCCCGCATGCCTCGGCGTCGATCCAGCACTGGGTCTACAACAGCAAGCCGGCGATCCTGGTGCGCGACCAGGGCCGCTATCTGCGGCTGGACACCGCCGAGCGGGCGGAGAAGCAGGCGGCCTGGAACCAGCCACGCTGGTGGCCGCTGGTGCTGATCGGCGCCGGCATCGCCGCGCTGGTGTGGGCGGCGGTGCGCAGCCTGCGCCGCCGTGAACGCATGAACGCCCGCGGCGAAGTGCTGGCCTCCTGACCATGCTTGCCTACCTCCTGCGCCGCATCGTCTACGGCGTGCTCATCCTGGCCGGCGTCAACCTGGCCACCTTCGCCCTCTTCTTCACCGTCAACACGCCCGACGACATGGCGCGGCTGAACCTGGGCGGCAAGCGCATCAACCAGGAAGCCATCGAGAAGTGGAAGGCCGAGCGCGGCTACGACAAGCCGCTGTACCTGAACAGCGCGCGGCAGGGCACCGAGAAGATCACCGACACCATCTTCTGGGAGCGTTCGGCCAGCCTCTTCGCGCTGAAGTTCGGCCGCGCCGATGGCGAGAGCGCCGGCGACATCGGCGCCGAGATCGGCACCCGCATGAAGGTCAGCCTGCAACTGGCGCTGCCGCTGTTCGTGCTGCAGGTCATCGCCAGCACCGCGTTCGCGCTGCTGCTGGTGATGCTGCGCGGCACTCGGCTGGACTTCTGGGGCGTGGTGGCCTGCGTGGTGATGCTGTCGATCTCGGCGCTGTTCTACATCATCGTCGGCCAGTACCTGTTCTCGCGCGTGCTGCGGCTGGCGCCGATCTCGGGCTACGCGCCGGGGCTGGACGCGATCAAGTTCCTGGTGCTGCCGATCGCGCTGTCGCTGCTGGCGCGGCTGGGCGGCGAGGCGCGGCTGTACCGCGCGATGTTCCTGGAGGAGATCGGCAAGGACTACGTGCGCACCGCGCGCGCCAAGGGCCTGGCCGAGTACGTGGTGCTGGCGCGCCACGTGCTGCGCAACGCGCTGATCCCCATCATCACCAGCGCCGGTGCCTACCTGCCGTACGTCTTTCTCGGCAGCCTGGTGTTCGAAAGCTTCTTCGGCCTGCCGGGCCTGGGCGCCTACGTGATCGAGGCCATCGGCAAGCAGGACTTCGCCATCGTGCGCAGCATGGTCTTCATCGGCTCGCTGCTCTACATCGCCACCTACGTGCTGATCGACGTCGCCTACACCTGGGCCGATCCGCGCGTGCGCCTGGCCTGATCCGGGACCGCCATGCCCAAGATCGTCTTCCTCTGGACCGACCTCACGATCTGGTTGCTGATCGTCGCGCTGGTGGCCTACGTGGTGCTGGTGCTGCGCCGGCCCAACCTGCGCGACAGCTGGCACAAGGTGTTCCGCGACCCGGCGGCCATGGCCTCGGCGCTGGTGCTGCTGCTGTGCCTGGGCGTCACGCTGCTGGACAGCCTGCACTACCGCCCCTTGCTGCCGCCGGCGGCCGGCGCGCCGGCTGATGCCAAGGCTTACGACCCGCGCGTGCGCTCGGTGCTGGACGCGCTGCTGTGGGACCTGGTGCAGTCGCGCGAGACCAGCTATTCGGCGCCGCTGGCGGCCTACGGCTGGACCAAGGAATCGTTCGAGCGCGACGGCAAGGTGGTGCGCCAGGCGCCGCGGCTGCAGTTCGGCGGCGTGCACCTGAAGGATCCCGGGACCCAGCGCGTGAGCGACCTCCTGCAGCGCGCTGCCGGCGGCCTGCTGGTCGGCGCGCTGGTGGCGGCACTGCTCGGCGCGGCGCTGGTGGGCCTGATCGCGCGCGCGCATCGCACCGGCTGGACGCAGGCCGCAGCGGCGATCCGCCGCCGCGACGGCCTGCTGCCCTGGGACGCGCTGTTGTGGACGCTGCTCGTCGTCGGCCTGGTGGCCGGCGTGGCGACGGCGCTGTCCGGTCCCTACCACCTGATGGGCACCGACCAGACCGGCAACGACGTGCTCTACCAGGCGCTCAAGAGCATCCGCACCGCCTTCGTCATCGGCTCGCTGGCGACGCTGGCCACGCTGCCGCTGGCGGTCACGCTGGGCCTCATGGCCGGCTACCTCAAGGGTTGGGTCGACGAGGTCATCCAGTACATCTACACCGTGCTCAGCTCGGTGCCCAACGTGCTGCTGATCGCCGCCTGCGTGCTGATGGTGCAGGTCTTCCTCGACAAGCACCCCGAGCTGTTCGAGACCGGCGCCGAGCGTGCCGACCTGAAGCTGTTCCTGCTGTGCGTGGTGCTGGGCGTCACCGGCTGGGCGGGGCTGTGCCGGCTGCTGCGCGGCGAGACCATGAAGCTGCGCGAGCTGGAGTACGTGCAGGCGGCGCAGGCCTTCGGCGTCGGGCCGGCGCGCATCATGGCGCGGCACATCTTCCCCAACGTCGCCCACCTGATGCTCATCGTCACCGTGCTCGAGTTCTCGGCGCTCATCCTGTACGAGGCGGTGCTGAGTTATGTCGGCGTCGGCGTCGACCCGTCGATGAACAGCTTCGGCGGCATGATCAACCTGGCGCGCGTGGAGATGAGCCGCGACCCGGTGGTGTGGTGGAGCTTTGCCGCCGCCTTCGGCTTCATGGTGACGCTGGTGCTGGCGGCCAACCTGTTTGCCGACGGCGTGCGCGACGCCTTCGATCCGCGCGCGCGCAGCTACCGCGTCCGGCTGCTGAAGAAACCCGTCAAGACGGCAGGGGCCTGAACATGCTGGCGATCGAAGACCTGAAGGTCGAGCTCGACACCGACACCGCGCTGATCCGCGCCATCGACGGCCTGCGCCTGAGCATCGAGCGCGGCGAGACCTTCGCGCTGGTGGGCGAGAGCGGCTGCGGCAAGAGCATGACGGCGCTGGCGCTGATGCGGCTGCTGCCCGACAACGGCCGCATCACCCACGGCCGCCTGCTGGTGGGCCGCGAGGACGTGCTGGAACTGCCCGAATCGCAGATGCGGCGCGTGCGCGGCGGGCGCGTGGGCATGATCTTCCAGGAGCCGTCGACCAGCCTCAACCCGGTGATGCGCGTCGGCGATCAGATCGTCGAGGCCATCGAGACCCACACCGATTTGCGCGGCGCCGCCGCGCGCCAGCGCGCCATCGACTGGATGCGCCGGGTCGGCATCCCCGAGCCCGAGCGCCGCATCGACGACTATCCCTTCCGCATGAGCGGCGGCCAGAAGCAGCGCGTGATGATCGCGATGACGCTGGCGGCCGAGCCCGAGTTCCTGATCGCCGACGAGCCGACCACGGCGCTGGACGTCACCATCCAGGCGCAGATCCTCGACCTGCTGAAAGACCTGCAGCGCGAGCACCGCATGGGCATGCTGCTGATCACGCACGACCTCGCGGTGGTGGCCGGCATGGCACACCGCGTGGCGCTGATGTACGCGGGGCAGATCGTCGAGGTCGCCAGCGCGGCCGACTTCTTTGCCGCGCCCAAGCATCCCTACGCCGCGGCGCTGCTGCGCGCGCTGCCCGGCGGCGAGCGGCGCGGGCAGGCGCTGGAAGCCATTGCCGGCACCGTGCCGCCCTTGTCGGAGACCTTCGTCGGCTGCCGCTACGCGCCGCGCTGCGCCAGCGTGATGCCGCATTGCGCCAGCACGCTGCCGCCGCTGGTCACTGTGGGTCCGCTGGGGCACGAGGTGCGTTGCCTGCTGTACGTGCCGGGCGCGCCGCTGGCGGCACCGGCGTCGAGCCCGGCCGCGGCCGCCGAGCCGGCGCCGGCACCGTCCGTGGCACCGGCTGCCGCAGCACCGCAACCGCTGCTGCAGGTGCAGGACCTGTCGGTGCGCTTTGCCATCCGCGGCGGCGTGCTGCAGCGGCCCAAGGGCTGGTTCGACGCGGTGCGCCAGGTCTCGTTCGAGGTCGGGCGCGGCGAGACGCTGGCGCTGGTGGGCGAGTCGGGTTGCGGCAAGACCACCACCGGCAAGGCCATCGTGCAGTTGCTGCGCCACGTGGCGCGCATCGAGGGCCGCGCGCTGCTGGACGGGCGCAACCTGTTCGACCTGCAAGGCGCCGAACTGCTGGCGGCGCGGCGGCGCATCCAGATCATCTTCCAGGACCCGTTCGCGTCGCTGAACCCGCGCATGCGCGTGCAGGACCTGCTCGACGAAGGCCTGGCCGCGCTGCAGCCCGACCTGGACGCGGCCACCCGCCGCCAGCGCATCGCGGCGCTGGTCGAGCAGGTCGGCCTGCGCCGCGACGCGCTGGAGCGCTACCCGCACGAGTTTTCCGGCGGCCAGCGCCAGCGCATCGCCATCGCCCGCGCGCTGGCGGTGCAGCCCGAGCTGATCGTCTGCGACGAGCCCACCTCGGCGCTGGACGTCTCGGTGCAGGCCCAGATCCTGAACCTGCTGCGCCAGCTGCAGGCCGAACTGGGCGTGTCCTACCTGTTCATCACCCACAACATCGGCGTCGTCGAGTACATCGCCGACCGCGTGGCGGTGATGCAGGCAGGGCAGATCGTGGAGATCGGGCAGGCCGACCAGGTGCTGCGGTCGCCGCGTTCGGCCTACACCCGCACGCTGCTGGACGCGGTGCCACGCCTGCAGACGCCGGCCTGAGGGCACGGCAGCGAAACGGCAGCCGACTGTTGTAGGCGGCCAACGCCGACCGCTGCGGCCCCTCCTTTTGGGGGCACCGGAACGGTGTCTCGAAATTGCTTGGAATTCGTTTCATAAGTTATTGTTAATAAATGACTTATGGGTTCAAGCAACGCGTCGCGGCAGCGGCTTGCAGGCGCCGACTCGGGTCCTCGGGGGATTGCCCTGAAGTCGTGACCAAAGGTGATGCAGTGACAATCCAGACACACATCCTTCGGGTCGTTGGTGTTTGGCTGGACGGTATGCGCTGCCGTCGACCGAAGGCACTCTTTCTCCCCATTTCGGAGTCCATCGATGTTCCAAAAATCCAGGGTTTGCACGGCCGTGCTGTTGGCATTGGGAGGCGCATCGGCGCTGCTGACGGCGCCGACGGCGTTCGCGCAGTCCGACCAGCGAATCGAGATCACGGGTTCGGCCATCCGGCGCTCGGTCAGCGATGAAGGCGCGCTGCCGCTGACGGTGCTGAAGGCCGAAGACCTGCGCGAGGCGGGCATCACCTCGGTCGAACAGGTGATCCAGCAACTGTCGTTCAGCCAGTCCTCCAGCATCGGCAGCAACTCGATCGGCTCCGGCACCGGCGGCGCGACCTACGCCAACATGCGCGGCCTGGGCACCAACAAGACCCTGATCCTGCTGAACGGCCGCCGCATGGCGCCGTTCGCCTTCGCCGTCAACGCGGTGGACCTGAACTCGATTCCGTTCTCGGTGATCGACCGCATCGAAGTGCTGCGCGACGGCGCCTCGGCGATCTACGGCACCGACGCCATCGGCGGCGTGATCAACTTCATCACCAAGAACGACTACAACGGCGGCACGATCTCCCTGGAAGCATCGATCCCCGAAGCGAAGGGCGGCGGCACCCGCCGCGGTTCGTTCGTCGCCGGCTTCGGCGACCTGAACAAGGACAAGTTCAACTTCTGGCTGTCGGTGGACTCGCAGCAGCAAAAACGCATCCGTGCGCTGGATCGCAGCTTCTCCAAGTCCGGCATCATTCCCGAGCACGGCGTCAACGGCAATTCGGCAACGACCTTCCCGGGCAACTTCACCCAGAGCTCCACCGGTATCGCCGGCAACCCGACGGCGCCCAACTGCGCGCCACCGCTGTCGGTGGTCAGCCCCAGCAGCAGCAAGACCTGCGTGTTCGACTTCTCGGCAACGATCGACATCATGCCGGACATCGAGCAGAACACGCTGGCCGCGCGGCTGACCTCGTTGTTGCCGGGCGATCACCAGATGAGCATCGACTTCGTGTCGACGAACAACCGCAACGTCTCGCGCGTGGCGCCGGACCCGGTCAGCAACATCGTCATCGCGCCGGGCAATCCGTTCTACCCCACCAACTACCCGGGCCTCGACAACACCAAGAACGTGACCGTCGGCTGGCGCATGGTGCCGGCTGGCCCGCGTACCAACGAGTCGCAATCCGACGCCTCGCGCGTCGTGTGGGACCTGCGCGGCAGCTTCGGCGAGTGGGGCTACGTGGCCGGGCTCTTTGCCAGCAGCAGCCTGGCCAGCGATGCAGCCGCCGACGGCTACGTCAACGCGCCCTTCGTCCGCTCCGAAGTGGCGGCCGGCCGGCTCAACCCCTTTGCCGATGCCACGCCAGCGCAACTGGCCATCATCCAGCAGGCCAAGCGCATGGGGACGTTCGCCAACGCCGAGGGCACGACCTCGGGCGGTGACTTCCGCGTGACGCGCGACCTGTTCGCGATGGGCGGCGGCAACGCCGCCCTGGCGCTGGGCGGCGAAGTGCGCCGCGAGGGCTACAACTACAACACGGACGACGCCGTGGTGGCTGCCATTCCGTCGGCCGGCCGCTCGCCGTACCACGTGTCGGGCAGCCGCGACGCCTACGCGCTGGCGGCCGAAGTGCTGCTGCCGATCACCAAGCAGCTCGAGCTGACGCTGGCGGTGCGCGGCGACCACTACTCCGATGCCGGCGACACGGTCAACCCGAAGGTCAGCCTGAAGTTCCAGCCGTTCAAGCAATTGCTGCTGCGCGGCTCGTACAACACGGGCTTCAAGGCGCCGACGCTGGACGACCTGTACGGCCCGCAGTCGATCACCTTCGCCGCCGGCGCGGTGAACGATCCGCTGCTGTGCCCGAACGGCGTCGTGAACGTGGCGGCGGGTGGCGTGGCGGCGCGCGACTGCGGCCTGCAAGTGCAGGTTCAGCAGGGCGGCAACCCCAACCTGAAGCCCGAGAAGTCCAAGACCTTCTCGCTGGGGATCGCGGTCGAGCCGATCCAGAACTTCACGCTGTCGGCCGACTACTGGAACATCAAGCTGCGCGACCAGATCAACGCGATCGATCAGGTCTCGATCCTGGGCAACCCCACGCTCTACGGCGACAAGATCATCCGCTGCAAGAACATCCCGGTCGCCCAGCAGGCCGAGCTGAACCGCTGCGGCGCCGACAACCTGAACAGCAACGCGATCGGCTACGTCGTCACCCTGACCGACAACCTCGGCAAGGTGCAGACCAGCGGCGTCGACCTGTCGGCCGGCTACGTGATGAAGGCCGGCAACGCCGGCACCTTCGCCTTCAATTGGGACGGCACCTGGGTCCGCTCGTACAAGTACCAGAACAGCGCGAGCGATCCGATGAAGGAGAACGTGGGCCTGTACATCGACAACGGTCCGGTCTTCCGCTGGCAGCATGCGTTGTCGCTGGCCTGGAGCCGCGGCGACTGGAAGGCACGGCTGGGTGTCCGCCACCGCACCGGCTACACCGACCAGAACAACCCGACCACCGTGGTCGGCGGCCCCAGCTTCTACGACCGTGTGGACGCGTACACGCTGGTCGACGTGTCGGCGACGACCAAGATCGGCAAGAACATCAGCCTGACGGCCGGCGTCACCAATCTGCTCGACAAGGACCCGCCGTTCTCGAACCAGTCGACCCGCTCGCAGCGCGGCTATGACCCCCGCTTCACCGATCCGGTGGGCCGTGCGCTCTTCCTGCGCGGCACGATGACCTTCTGATCGGGCATCCCCCGGGGCGCCAGCCGGCGCCCGCTGTCACACAGCCGGCCACGCGAGTTCATGCGTGGCCGGCTTTTTTGTTGCGAGTTGCCAACTCGAAACATGGTCGCCTTGCAAATCAACGTCGTCGGTGAGTGCGCGTAGAAGCTGGAATATGTAGCGTAGGTGATTGATAAACAACGAGTTTTCTCCGGCAGCGGCGCTCCGGCCGGCGGCTGGGGAAGGCTGGATTGGCGTCTGTCTGGATTCCCCTTCATTTCGCTCCCGTGACAATGCTTTCACACGTCGCGAGCTAGCCGCCAGCGTCCCAGTCCCTGCCGATGAGGCCTGCGTCAGCGCGCACTGATCGTCAACCTGTAGAGGAGTGATAGATGTTCAGACAAACGCTATTAAGCCGCGCGCTGATGGTGGCCTTCGGCGGTGGCTTGGCGCTCGGCGTCGGCATGGCCCAGGCGCAGGATTCGCAACGCATTGAAATCACCGGCTCGGCCATCAAGCGCATCGACGCCGAGACGGCGGTGCCGGTGACGGTCATCAGGGCCGAGGAACTGACCAAGCAGGGCATCACGTCCGTCGAGCAGGTGATGGCGGTGCTGTCATCGGTGCAGATGACGCAGAACATGGCTTCGGCCATCGGCCTGAGCACCGGCGGCGCCACCTTCGCCGACATGCGCGGCATCGGCGAGGACAAGACGCTGGTGCTGCTCAATGGCCAGCGCATCGCCAACAACGCCGTGACCGGGGGCGCGCCTGACCTGAACATGATCCCGTTCGCAGCCATCGATCGCATCGAGGTGCTGCGCGACGGTGCTTCGTCGCTGTACGGCACCGACGCCATCGGCGGCGTGATCAACTTCATCACCAAGAACAAGTACACCGGCGCCTCGATCAACCTCGGCTACGACGCGCCGGAGGCATCCGGCGGCAAGACCAAGAGCGCCGGCCTGAGCTTCGGCTTCGGCGACCTGGCCAAGGATCGTTGGAACGTCCTGGGTGCGCTGAGTCTGAGGAAGCGGGACTTCATCAACGGCGATCAGCGCGACTTCAACAAGCGCATCATCGGTGGCCTGTCCAACAGCACCTACCCGGCCAACTACCAGGTGGCCAGCGGCGGTGCCTACTACAACCCGATCGCGCCGGGCTGTGACGCCCCCAACCTGATTGCCAATGCCGCCGCCACGGGCTGCCGCATCGTCACGCCGCCGTTCGTCAGCATCAGTCCGCGCAGCGAAACGGTCTCCGGTCTGCTCAAGGGCACGTTCGACGTGAACTCGAACCTCAGGCTCGGTGCCGAGGCCTTCTACTCGAAGAACGCCGTCGAGACGAAGATTGCGCCCGTGCCTTATGGCGGCTACTGGATCAACCCCGGCACGAAGTACTTCCCGGCCGCGGCGCTGACCAATCCGGCCTACAGCCCCACCTTCGATGCCTATGGGGCCGCCGGTACGCCGTTCAACAACCCGACGGCGCAGTTCCCGAATCCGGTGAATACGCAGGAGGGCGGCGTCCTGGTCTGGTGGCGCGATCTCATCAACGGCCCGCGCATGGAGAAGGACACCGCCAAGCAGTATCGAGCCATGTTCACGGCCGAAGGCAGCGGCGGCGGCTGGGACTACAAGGCGGCACTGGCCTACAACCACACGCAAAACGATCGTGCGCTGACCGGCGGCTATGCCAATGGCGACGTGATCGGCGAAGGTCTGATCAGAGGCATCATCAATCCGTTCGGCGACCAGACTGCGGAGGGCCTGGCACTGATCCAGGGCGCCGCGCTGAAGGGGCTGCTGAGCACCAGCATCGGCAAGGTGACCAGCCTGACGGGCAACGTCGGCCGGGAGCTGGGCGACTGGTTCGGCGCCTCGCGTCCGGTGCAGATCGCGCTGGGCGCCGAATACCGGCGCGAGGACTACCGCGACTTCAACCACCATGACTTCGCGGTCGCGGTGTCGTCCAGCACCGGTGTCGACCCCGACTCCCATGCCGAGGGCACGCGCAACGTGGGTGCGGTCTATGCCGAGTTGAACATGCCGCTGGCCAAGACGCTCGACTTGACGGCGTCGGTGCGCCACGACCGGTACAGCGACTTCGGCAATACCACCAACCCCAAGCTCAGCTTCCGCTTCCAGCCGACGAAGGCCGTCCTGGTGCGGGGCTCGGCGTCGACCGGCTTCCGCGCGCCGACGCTGTACGAGATCAACCAAAGCACGGGCTTCACCAACACCAGCAGCTACAACAACCCGCTGAACTGCCCGAACGGCAAGCCGGTCGACCCGGCGACGGCCGGCGCGAACTGCGATGTGCAGTTCCAGGCCTATTACGGCGGCAACAAGGAGTTGAAGCCCGAGAAGTCGAAGAGCTTCACGCTCGGCCTTGTGTTGGAGCCGATCCCCAACCTCAGCGCCAGCATCGACCTCTGGTCGATCAAGGTGAAGGACGTCATCAGCTTCATTCCGGAAGAAACGCTGTTCAGCGACTACGCGACCTTCTCGCAGTACTTCCACTTCGTCCAGCCGGGCAACATCCTGCCGCTGAGCACGCGCGCCTGCCAGGACGGTCCGACCTCGCCGAGCTGCGGCTACGTCGACGAGCGCACGCAGAACCTCGGCGGCAAGAAGACTCAGGGTATCGACCTGGGCATGCGATATCGCCTGGACACGTCGGCGGGCCGCCTGGGCTTCGAGTATGAGTCGACGTACGTCGGCAAGTACGAATACCAGGACTACAAGGACGGTCCTTGGAAGAACCGCGTCGGTGTCTATTCGGGCACCGGCGGTCCGGTCTTCCGCTGGCAGCACAACCTCGCCGTCAACTGGTCCAAGGGTGGCTGGGGGGCCGGCGTCGCGCTGCACTACAAGTCGGGCTATCTGGACATGACGCCGACGAACACCGTCAGCGACTACACGACGGCCGATGCTTACGTCAGCTACAGCCCGATCAAGAACCTGTCGCTGCTGCTGGGCGTGCGCAACCTGGCCGACAAGGATCCGCCGTTCTCGAATCAGACCGCCTTGTTCCAGGCCGGCGGCTGGGATTCGCGGTTCTATGACCCGGTGGGCCGCACCTGGTACGTGCGCGGGACCTATAACTTCTAACCGGTAACGGCACCGCAATGCAAAACGGGAGGCAGCAGCCTCCCGTTTTTCTTGCGCCTGACGGCGGCGTTACTTCGGCGCCAGCCGAATGGCCCCGTCGAGCCGGATCACCTCGCCGTTGAGCATGTCGTTCTCGATGATGTGCTTGACCAGCTTGGCGTAGTCCTGCGGCGTGCCCAGGCGGCTGGGGAAGGGCACGCCGGCAGCCAGCGCGTCCTGCACTTCCTTGGGCATGCCGAACAGCATCGGCGTGCCGAAGATGCCGGGCGCGATCGTCATGTTGCGGATGCCGTTGCGCGCCAGGTCGCGCGCGATGGGCAGCGTCATGCCGACCACGCCACCCTTGCTGGCCGAGTAGGCGGCCTGTCCGATCTGGCCGTCGTAGGCGGCCACGCTGGCGGTGCTGATCAGCACGCCGCGCTCGCCGGTGGCCTCGGGCGCGTTCTTGCACATGGCTTCGGCGGCCAGGCGGATCATGTTGAAGCTGCCCACCAGGTTGACCATGATGGTCTTGGTGTACAGCGCCAGCGGGTGCGCGCCGTCCTTGCCGACGGTCTTGACCGCAGGCGCGATGCCGGCGCAGTTGACCAGGCCCATCAGCTTGCCCGCCGCCGTGGCGGCAGCGACCGCGGCCTGACCGTCGGCCTCCTGGCTGACATCGCACTTGACGAAGACGCCGCCGATCTCGCGCGCGACCGCCTCGCCGCGCTCGACCTGCAGATCGGCGACCACCACCTTGCCGCCGTTGGCCGCCAGCATGCGCGCCGTGCCTTCGCCCAGGCCCGAGGCGCCGCCGGTGACGATGAAGACCTTGCCTGCGATGTCCATGATGCTCTCTCGATCCTCGTTCGTTCAGGCCAGCGCCGCGAAGGCGCGCTGGGTGATCTCGTCGACGCTGCCGGTGCCGCTGATGCGCGCATAACGCGGTGCTTGCGCGTCACCGCTGGCAGCCCACTTCGCGTAGTAGTCGACCAGCGGCCGGGTCTGCTTCTGGTAGACCTCCAGCCGCTTGCGCACGGTCTCTTCCTGGTCGTCGTCGCGCTGGATCAGCGGCTCGCCGGTCAGGTCGTCCTTGCCGTCCACCTTGGGCGGGTTGAACTTGACGTGGTACGTGCGGCCCGATGGCAGGTGGGCGCGGCGGCCGCTCATGCGCTCGATGATGGCCTCGTCGGGCACGTCGATCTCCAGCACCACGTCGAGCTTGACGCCGGCGCTCTTCATCGCGTCGGCCTGCGGGATGGTGCGCGGGAAGCCGTCGAACAGGAAGCCGGCCGCGCAGTCGGCTTGCGTGATGCGCTCCTTGACCAGGCCGATGATGATGTCGTCGCTGACCAGGCCGCCGCTGTCCATCACCTTCTTGGCCGCCTGGCCCAGCGGCGTGCCGGCCTTGACCGCAGCGCGCAGCATGTCGCCGGTGGAGATCTGCGGGATGCCGTACTTCTTGCAGATCTGCGTGGCCTGCGTGCCTTTGCCGGCGCCGGGCGCACCCAACAGGATCAGTCTCATGGAGTCCTCGGATGGGAAGTTAGCTTTTCGTCGCGGCCGCAGCCGCTGGCGGGCGCGATGCCGCCTTGTCTCCAACCGAGAATAGCATGGGGTTCCCTGCGACAGCCTGACGCGGCGGCCGTGCTTTGCGGCCCCGCGGCCGGGGCCTTTTCGCGCGTTTTCAGGCCAGCAAGCGACGCACGCGATCCAGGTCCTGCGGCGTGTCGACGCCGGGGCCGGGTGCCTGCTCGGTCACGTGCACCGCGATGCGCTCGCCGTGCCACAGCACGCGCAATTGCTCCAGCGCCTCGCAGCTTTCCAGCGGCGCCGGGGGCAGCGCGGGGAAGCGGCGCAGAAAGGCCGCGCGATAGGCATACAGGCCGATGTGGCGCAGCGCCGCCGGCGCCGCCGGCACCGCAGCGGGACCGGGCGCATCGCGCCAATGCGGGATCGGCGCGCGGCTGAAGTACAGCGCGCGGCCGCGCGCATCGAGCACCACCTTGACGACGTTGGGGTTGCGGAACTCGGCCTCGTCGTGGATCGCGTGCGCGGCGGTGCTCATCACGCAGTCGGCGTGCTCGGCCAGCGCGGCCGCGGTGCGCGCGATCAGCGTGGGGGCGATCAGCGGCTCGTCGCCCTGCACGTTGACGACCACCGCGTCGCCGTCCAGGCCCAGCGCTTCGCAGGCTTCGGCCAGGCGGTCGCTGCCGCTGGCGTGGTCGCTGCGCGTCAGCAGCGCGCGCACGCCATGGGCGGCGCAGGCGTCGACGATGGCGGGGTCGTCGGCGGCCACCACCACCTGCTGGGCGCCGGACAAGGCGGCGCGGCGCGCGACGTGCACCACCATCGGCGCGCCGGCGATGTCGGCCAGCGGCTTGTTCGGCAGCCGCGTCGAGGCCAGCCGCGCCGGGATCAGCGCCGAGAAGCTCATGGCGTCGGCAGCGCCATGGCGTCGGCGTCCGGCAGTGCGCGCGCTTCGCGTTCCAGCATCACCGGCATGCCGTCGCGGATCGGAAAGGCCAGCCGGTCGGCCTTGCAGGCCAGTTCCTGCGGGCGCTGTTCGCCGTCGCGCAGCAGTTCCAGCGGGCCCTTGCACAGCGGGCAGACCAGCAGCGTGAGGAGGCGGTGATCGAGGCTCATGTTCGGGCAGGCGTTGAGGCCGCAGGCAGTCGCTGCAACAAGGCGGCCGTGAACGCGGCCGGCAGCGTCGAGTCTAGCCCCAGCACCCACACGCGCGTGGCGCCGCCGGCCCAGCGCGCCAGCTTGACGGCGTCCTTCTCGGTGGTGATCACGGCCGGCGTGCCGGCGGCCCAAGGCGGCTGATCGTAGGCGGCGTGGTCGGGCTGGGGCAGCGGCTCGATGCGCAAGCCTTCGGCCTGCAGCGCCGAGAAGAAGCGCTGCGGCACCGCGATGCCGGCCAGCGCCAGCAGGGTCTGGCCGCGCAGGCTGGCCAGGGGTTGGGCGCGGTCGTGGCGGCCGGCCAGCCAGTCTTGCAGCAGGCACACGGTGGCTTGCAGCCGGCGCTGCGCCAGGTGGCCCGGCCAAGGCGTGCTGGGCGCTGCGGCGTTGTAGACCACCAGCGCGGCGGCCGGCGGCTGCGGCTCGAAGGGCTCGCGCAAGGGGCCGGCGGGCAGCAGCAGGCCGTTGCCGATGCCGCGCTCGTCGAACACGATGACCTCGACGTCGCGCCGCAACTGGCGGTGCTGCAGGCCATCGTCGGCGACGATCACGTCGACCTCGGGCGCCCGCGCCAGCAGCCGCCGCGCGGCGTCGACGCGATCCTCGCCCACCTGCAGCGGCGCGCCGGTGCGGCGGTGGATCAAGAGCGGCTCGTCGCCGACCTCGGCGGCGTCGGCGTCCAGGCTCACGGCCAGCGGCTGCCGGCTGCGCCGGCCGTAGCCGCGCGAGACCACGCCGGGCCGCCGGCCGGCGGCCTGCAGCGCCTGCACCAGCGCGATGGTCAGCGGCGTCTTGCCGGCGCCGCCGACGACCAGGTTGCCGACGACGACGACGGCGCACGCCGGTTGCGGTTGTCGATGCGCGAGCTGCTCGCGCCGGCGGCGGTCGCGGCGCTGCAGCAGGCCGTAGAGGGCGGCCAGCGGCCGCAGCAGCGCGCTGGCCACGCGCTGCGCGCCATTGGATGGACCGAACCATTGGCGCAACCACCAACCGTGGATGCCGGCCGGCCGCTCGGCCTGGCCATTCGGGCCCGCGGGGCCGGCCACGCCTGCCGTCAGCGCCCCGCGGCGCCGCCGCTGGTCTGGGTCGCGAAGGTCAGCCGCTGCAGGCCGGCGCGGCGCGCCGCGTCGAGCACGTTGACCACCGACTGGTGCGCCGCGGTGGCGTCGGCCGAGATGATCACCACCGTGTCTTCGCGGCCGCCGGCGGCGGCGCGCAGTTCAGCCGTCAGCAGCTCCACGCTGCGGCCGTCCACCAGCTTGCGGTTGACGGCGTAGCGGCCGTCGGCCGATACCGAGACGATCACCTCGCCCGGCCGCTCGCGCAGCTTCTCGCTGTTGGCCGAGGGCAGCGTGACCTGCAGCTCGGTGAAGCGCGAGTAGGTGGTCGACAGCATCAGGAAGATCAGCACCACCAGCAGCACGTCGATGAACGGGATCAGGTTGATCTCCGGATCCTCGGGGCGGCGGCGGCTGAAGCGCATGCTGCGGCGGCGCGGTTCGGTTCAGGCGTTGGCCGGCGCCGTGCGCACGGCAAAGCGCATCAACTGCGGCAGCATCTGTGCGGCGGCGAGCTCCATGCTGAGCTGGAAGTCGTCGACCTTGCCGCGGAAGTAGCGGTAGCACATCAGCGCGGGGATCGCGATGATCAGCCCGAACGCGGTGTTGTACAGCGCCACTGAGATGCCGTGCGCCAGCAGTTGCGGGTTCGAGCCGCCGCCCGGCGCCTGCGAGCCGAAGATCTCGATCATCCCGATGACCGTGCCCAGCAGGCCCAGCAGCGGCGCCGCGGCGGCGATGGTGCCCAGCGTGTTCAGATAACGCTCGAGCCCGTGCATCGCGCGGCGGCCGGCGTTCTCGAAGGCCTGGCGCAGGCTGTCCTCGTCGATGCGCGCGTCGGCGCCCACCGCGCGGATGCCGGCGGCCAGCACGCCACCCAGCACCGAGTTGGATTCGAGCTTGGCCGTCACCTCGGCCGAGGGCAGGCTCTGGCGCATCACGCCGATCACCTCGTCCACCAGGCGCGGCGGCGCCACCAGGGGTTCGCGCAGGTGAAAGAAGCGCTCGATGATCAGCGCCAGCGCCACCACCGAGCACAGGATCAGCGGCCAGATCGGCCAACCGGCCGCTTGTATGATGGAAAACAAGGTCGTGATCGCCTGGAGGAAGGGTCGGTTCGGCGGCGTTGCCGGGGCCTGCAACCCGCGCCCGGCGGACTGAAGCGGGCCGCATTATGGCCGAGTCCCCCGCCGGCGCCGACGCACCGTTGCGGCCGCGCACCGTGGCCGCTTCGAGATGTCCACCCGATCTGTGGACAACATTGTGGGCAAGTGCGTTGATAGCGACGTCGCAGGCGCCAGCCATGCGGCCCGGCACGGAATGCCTCTTTTTGAGGCAGTCGATTTCTTTTGAAAATCAAAAGCTTGCGCGAATTTGACATGTCCATGGCAGCAAAACCGTCATTTCGGCCCGCCAACAGGTGGCCTGTGGACACCCTCGCCAGCGCCGGCCTTGCCGCGGGCCATGTTTGACGGCTCGCAGGCGCCGGGCGCGCGGCTGGCGCTGAGCGTGGCCGCGCTGCTGCTGGCTGCCGGCGACGCCCTGGCCGCGCGCCTGGGCGCGGTGGCCGTGCGCGGCGAGATCTCGGGCTTCAGCCGCGCCGCCAGCGGCCATTGCTACCTGACGCTGAAGGACAGCGACGGTGCCGCCGCGGTGCTGCGCTGCGCGATGTTTCGCCGCGCGGCCGCGCTGCTGGACTTCGAGCCGCGCGACGGGCTGCAGGTCGAGCTGCGCGGCCGCATCGGCCTGTACGAACCGCGCGGCGAGCTGCAGCTCGTCGTCGAGTCCATGCGCCGCCTGGGCGCCGGCAACCTGTACGAGGAGTTCCTGCGCCTGCGCGAGCGCTTGCAGGCGCAAGGCCTGTTCGATGCCTCGCGCAAGCGGCCGCCGGTGCGCTGGCCAGGCCGCGTGGCGGTGGTCACCTCGCCGGCCGCGGCGGCCTGGCACGACGTGATGACGGCCCTGCGCCGCCGCGCGCCGCAGGTGGAAGTCGTGCTGGTGCCGAGCCTCGTGCAAGGCGCCGAGGCACCGCCGGCGCTGGCCGCGGCGCTGCAGCGGGCGGGCCAGCTGGCCCGCGTCGACACCGTGCTGCTGGTGCGCGGCGGCGGCTCGCTCGAAGACCTGTGGGCCTTCAACGACGAGCGCGTGGTGCGCGCCATCGTCGCCTGCGCGCGGCCGGTGATCTGCGGCGTGGGCCACGAGTCGGACCTGACGCTGGCCGACCTGGCCGCCGACCTGCGCGCACCGACGCCCACCGCGGCGGCCGAGCTGGCCGCGCCGGAGCGCGGCGAGGCCTTGCGGCTGGTGCAGCAGCGCCAGGCCGAGCTGGTGCGCGCCGCGCGCCGCCAACTGGAGCGCCATGCCCAGCGCATGGACGGTTACTCGCTGCGCCTGGGCCCGGCCGCCTCGGTGCTGGCCGCGCAGCAGGAGCGCTTGCGCGGCCTGGCGGGCCGGCTGCGGCTGGCGGGCCAGACCTTGCTGATGCGGCAAGGGCCTGAGCTGCAGCGGCGCGCCCAGCGGCTGGGCCAGGGCACGCGCTCGCCGCTGGCGCTGGCCGCGGCGCGCCTGGCCAGCCAGGGCGAGCGGCTGCGCGCGCTCGATCCGCGCCACGTGCTGCAGCGTGGCTATGTCTGGGTGGAAGACACGGCCGGCCGCCCGGTGCTGTCGGCGCGCACGCTGCAGCCGCAGGCGCAGGTGCGCGCGGTGTGGGCCGACGGCGCGGCGCGTGCACGCATCGAGACCATCGAAGCCATCGAGGCCGACGACGCGGACAGGGCCATCGACCCTGGCAAGCCCTGGGCTTGAGCCCGGCCCCTAGAATTGTTGGCCGTCAAGCCCGTCGAGCGGGCACGCCCGTCGCGGCGGCGACACTCACCCAACAAGAGGACCCGTCATGGAACACAAGCTGCCCCCCCTTCCGTACGCTATGGACGCACTGGCGCCGTCCTGCAGCAAGGAGACGCTCGAGTACCACTACGGCAAGCATCACAACGCCTACGTGGTGAACCTGAACAACCTTCAGAAGGGCACCGAGTTCGAGTCGATGACGCTCGAAGAGATCATCAAGAAGGCCAGCGGCGGCATCTACAACAATGCTGCGCAGACCTGGAACCACACCTTCTTCTGGCACTGCATGAAGCCCGCCGGCGGCGGCGAGCCCAGCGGCCCGTTGGCCGCGGCCATCAAGGCCAAGTGGGGCTCGTACGCGGCCTTCCGCGAGGCCTTCGTCAAGTCGGCGGTCGGCAACTTCGGCTCGGGCTGGACCTGGCTGGTGAAGAAGCCCGACGGCAGCGTCGACATCGTCAACACCGGCCCCGCCGGCACGCCGCTGACCACCGCCGACAAGGCGCTGCTGACCGTCGATGTGTGGGAGCACGCCTACTACATCGACTACCGCAACCTGCGCCAGAAGTTCGTCGAGACCTTCCTCGACAAGCTGGTCAACTGGGACTTCGTGACCGCGAACTTCGCCTGAAGACGCTGCGCGCCGCGGCGCCGTTGCCCATCAGTTGCGGAACGGCGCCCCGCGCAGCTTGAAGCCGGCCTTGATGCCGCGCTTGGCGAACCAACCCTGGCGCATCTCCAGCGCATAACGCACCGGCTTGGCGGAGCAGTGCGACGCGTCGCTCTGCGGCTGCATGTCGGCGATGTTGACGATGCTGCCGTCGTCGCCGATGAAGGCGATCGACAGCGGCAGCAGCGTGTTGCGCATCCAGAAGCAGCGCTGGCTGGCCTGCCCGTCGGCGAACAGCATGCCTTCGTTGGCGCCCATCTCCTTGCGGTACATCATGCCGATCTGCTGCTGCTGCGATGTCTGCGCCACCTCGGCGTGAATCACATGCATGCCGGCCGTCAGCTCGATGGTGTCCAGCCGCGGCTGCGGGCCGTCCTGGGCACGGGCCGGCAGGGCGGTGAGGGCCGCCAGGGCTGTCAAGGTCACCAGGGCGACGCGCGCGGCGGCGGGCTTGTGGGTCTTAGGCTTGATGTAGATCATGTAACGATACCGGGCTGCTCTCTACATTATTGCGGGGCATCAAGCCCGCCCGGTTCCCGTTGCGCCTGACCATGTCCGTTGCTGCTGCCGCTTCCATCGCCAACGCTGCGCTTGCGCCCCCCGCGCCGGCCGCTGCGGTGCTGGACGATCCGCTCGAGCGCGACCAGTGCACGCGCTGGGTGCAGGACGCCGGCGGGCGCCGCTGGGCCGAGTCGTGCCTGCAGTTGTCGGGCATGTACTGCGCGGCGTGCGCCGGCACCATCGAGCAGGCCTTGCAGGACGGTGGCGGGGCCGAGCGCGCCAGCGTCGTGGCGGCCACGCAGCGCGCCACGGTGCGCTGGGACCCGGAGCGCACGCAGCTCTCGGCGCTGATCGACGCGGTGCGCGCCGCCGGCTACGACGCGGTGCCCGATGCCGCGGCCCCGGCGCGCGAGCTGCGCCGGCGCGAACACCGCACCGCGCTGTGGCGGCTGTTCGTCGCCAGCTTCTGCGCGATGCAGGTGATGATGCTGGCCACCCCCAGCTACGTGGCCGCCGCCGGCGAGCTGGCGCCCGACATGCGCGCACTGCTGAACTGGGGCGGCTGGATCCTGACGCTGCCGGTGATGTGGTTCTCGGCCGGGCCATTCTTCAAGGGCGCGTGGGCGCAGTTGCGGCGGCGGCGCATCGGCATGGACGTGCCGGTGGCACTGGCGCTGGCGGTGACCTTCGTCGCCAGCATGGGCGCCACCTTCGACCCGCAGGGCGTGTTCGGGTCGGAGGTCTATTTCGACTCGCTGACCATGTTCCTCAGCTTCCTGCTGGCCGGCCGCTACCTCGAGCTGCGGGCCCGCCACCGCGCGGCGGAGGACCTGGAGCGCGCGCTGGCCCGCATGCCCGAGACGGCGCTGCGCCGCAGCGCGGCCGGTGGCTGGGAGTCGGTCAGCGTGCGCCGGCTGCAGCGCGGCGACGTGCTGCGCGTTGCGGTGGGCCAGGCCTTCCCGGCCGACGGCCCCTTGCTGAGCGGGCACACCCGCGTCGACGAGGCCTTGCTCAGCGGCGAGTCCGAGCCGCAGCCGAAGGTGCCCGGCGACGAGCTGGTGGCCGCCAGCCTCAACGTCGGCGCGCCGGTGGAGATGCGCGTCGAGCGCGTCGGCAGCGACACGCGCTACGAGGCCATCGTCGCGATGATGCGCCAGGCGATGAGCCAGCGCCCCGATGCGGCGCGCCTGGCCGACCGCTGGGCCGGGCCCTTCCTGTGGGCCGTGCTGGCGCTGGCCGTGGGCGGCGCGGCGGTGTGGAGCCTGATCGACCCGCCGCGTGCGGTCTGGGTCGCCGTCTCGGTGCTGATCGTCACCTGTCCTTGTGCCTTCTCGCTGGCCGCGCCGGCGGCGCTGGTGGCGGCCGCCGGCGGCCTGGCGCGCCGCGGCGTGGTCTTCAAGCGGCTGGAAGCCATCGAGCGGCTGGCCACGGTCGACGAGCTCTTCATCGACAAGACCGGCACGCTGACCGAAGACCGCGTGGTGCTGCGCGAGCTGCGGCTGTGGCCGGGTGCTAACGTTTCACTTGAACGCTGCCGGGCGATCGCCGCGTCGCTGGCGCAGTGGTCGCAGCATCCGCTGTCGCGCGCCCTGGCCGATGGCGACCAGGCGCCGGCCGACGAAGCCTGGCACGCCGTCGACGAGCAGGGCGGCCAGGGCCTGCAGGCGCTGGACGCGCAAGGCCGCCGCTGGCGCCTGGGCGCCTGGGCTTTTGCGGCCGGCAGTGTGGCCGCAGGCACGACGCCCGATCCCGAGGTGCGCGTCTGGCTGTCGTGCGACGGCGCGCTGCAAGCCGGCTTCATCTTCGACGAGGCGCTGCGCGACGGCGCCGAGGCGGAGATGGCCGAGTTGCGCGCGCAGGGCCTGCGCCTCACGCTGCTGACCGGTGACGAGCCGGCGCGCGCCGAGGCGATGGCGCGCCGCCTGGGCATTGCGCACTGGCTGGCGCAGGCACGGCCCGAGGACAAGCTGGCCTGCGTGGCTGAAGCGCAGGCGCAAGGGCGCAGCGTGGCGATGGTGGGCGACGGCATCAACGATGCGCCGGTGCTGGCGCGCGCCGACGTGTCGCTGGCGATGGGGCAGGGCGCGCTGGTGGCGCGCACGCAGGCCGATGCGGTGATCGCGTCCAACCGGCTGGGCGCGCTGGCGCAGACCCGGCGCACGGCCGTCAAGACGCTGCGCATCGTGCGCCAGAATCTCGCCTGGGCGGCGCTGTACAACGCCGCCTGCATTCCGCTGGCGCTGGTGGGCTGGTTGCCGCCGTGGGCTGCAGGCCTGGGCATGGCCAGCAGCTCGCTGCTGGTGATCGTCAACGCCTTGCGGGCGGCACGTTGAAAGGCCCGTTCAGGCGATGGACATCCTGTACCTGTTGATCCCTTTGTCGGCAGTGCTGGTGCTGCTGATCCTGGGCGTATTCGGCTGGGCCGTGCACCGCGGCCAATTCGAAGATCTGGAGCGCGAAGGCGAGCGAATCCTCGAACCCGATAGGGTTTCCGTTGATGACCGTCAAGGGTCCACCGAGGGCAGGCTCTAAGAATCGCGGCAGTCCGTTTTCTTAAACGTGAGGAGAAGTCTTATGGCAACCAAGTCGGCATCGGCGACGCCGATGTACTACGACGCGCCGGTCCGCGGCTTTGCGCTGGCCGCCGTGTTGTACGGCATCGTCGGCATGCTGGTCGGCGTGATCATCGCGGCCCAGCTGGCCTGGCCGGAGCTGAACCTGGGCATTCCCTGGTTGAGCTACGGCCGCCTGCGGCCGCTGCACACCAACGCGGTGATCTTTGCCTTCGGCGGCTGCGCGTTGTTCGCCACCAGCTACCACGTGGTGCAGCGCACCTGCCAGACGCGGCTGTTCGCGCCCAAGCTGGCGATGTTCACCTTCCTCGGCTGGAACCTGGTGATCGTGCTGGCCGTGATCACGCTGCCGCTGGGCATGACCCAGGGCAAGGAATACGCCGAGCTCGAATGGCCCATCGACCTGCTGATCGCGGTGGTCTGGGTGTCGTATGCGGTGGTCTTCTTCGGCACCGTGGGCATCCGCAAGGTCAGCCACATCTACGTGGCCAACTGGTTCTTCGGCGGCTTCATCATCGCGGTGGCGCTGCTGCACATCGTCAACAGCGCGGTCATCCCCGTCAGCCTGAGCAAGAGCTACTCGGCCTACGCCGGCGTGCAGGACGCGATGGTGCAGTGGTGGTACGGCCACAACGCGGTGGGCTTCTTCCTGACCGCGGGCTTCCTGGGGATGATGTACTACTACATCCCCAAGCAGGCCGGCCGTCCGGTGTACAGCTACCGGCTGTCGATCGTGCACTTCTGGGCCCTGGTCTTCACCTACATGTGGGCCGGCCCGCACCACCTGCACTACACGGCGTTGCCCGACTGGGCGCAAAGCGTGGGCATGGTGTTCTCGCTGATCCTGCTGGCGCCGAGCTGGGGCGGCATGATCAACGGCATCATGACGCTGTCGGGCGCCTGGCACAAACTGCGCGATGACCCGATCCTGAAGTTCCTGATCGTCTCGCTGTCGTTCTACGGCATGTCGACCTTCGAAGGGCCGATGATGTCGATCAAGACCGTCAACGCGCTGTCGCACTACACCGACTGGACCGTGGGCCACGTGCACAGCGGCGCACTCGGCTGGGTGGGCCTGATCTCGATGGGCGCGCTGTACCACCTGATTCCGCGCATGTTCGGCCGCAAGCAGATGTATAGCGTCAAGGCGATCGAGCTGCACTTCTGGATCGCCACCATCGGCATCGTGCTCTACATCGCCGCGATGTGGATCGCCGGCGTCATGCAAGGGCTGATGTGGCGCGCCGTCAACGCCGACGGCACGCTGGTCTACAGCTTCGTCGAGAGCGTCAAGGCGACCTATCCGTTCTACGTGATCCGCTTCGGCGGTGGCGTGCTGTACCTGTCGGGCATGCTGATCATGGGCTGGAACACCGTGATGACGGTGATGAACGGCAAGGCCGAAGCCTCGCCGATCCCGCCGCTGGTGCCGGCGCACGCCTGAACGCGATAACAACAGGATTACACCCATGGCACAGAACCATGCTCCGAGCGGTCACGAGAAAGTCGAGACCAGCAACTTCCTGATGATCGTGCTGATCCTGCTGGTGGCCGCCGTCGGCGGCCTGGTGGAGATCGTCCCGCTGTTCTTCCAGCGCTCGACCACCCAGCCGGTGGAAGGCCTCAAGCCCTACACCGCGCTGCAGCTCAGCGGCCGCGACATCTACGTCCGCGAGGGTTGCTACAACTGCCACTCGCAGATGATTCGTCCGCTGCGCGGCGACACGCTGCGCTACGGCCCCTACAGCAAGGCCGGCGAGTTCGTCTACGACCACCCCTTCCAGTGGGGCAGCAAGCGCACCGGGCCCGATCTGGCGCGCGTGGGCGGCAAGTACAGCGACGAGTGGCACCGCATCCACCTGCTCAATCCGCGCGACCTGGTGCCCGAATCCAACATGCCGGCGTACGTCTGGCTGGACAAGGCGACGGTCGACCCCGCCGACATCGCGCCCAAGATGAAGGCGCTGCGCATCGTCGGCGTGCCCTACACCGACAGCGACATCGCCAAGGGCGGCGACGAGGTGAAGGGCAAGACCGAGCTCGACGCGCTGATCGCCTACCTGCAGGTGATGGGCACGGCCGTCCGGTAAGCGAGGAGACCCTTCATGGACATCAATGACGCCCGCGTGCTGACCACCGTGTTGAGCCTGATCCTGTTCATCGGGATCATGGCGTGGACCTGGTCGGCCCGCCGCCGTGCCGGCTTCGACGAGGCAGCCCGGCTGCCGTTTGCCGAAGCCGACGACGCGAACACCGAACCTGCAGGAGAACAAAAATGATCGCCGACTTTGTCAACAGCGGCTGGTCGCTGTACGTGGCCGTGCTGACCGTGGTCAGCATCATCGGCTGCCTGGTGCTGCTGGCCTTCGCCAGCAAGCGCACGGTGATGGCCAACGACAACAGCACCGGCCACGTGTGGGACGAGGACTTGCGCGAGATGAACAACCCGCTGCCGCGCTGGTGGGTGTGGCTGTTCATCATCACCGTGGTCTTCTCGGCCGTGTACCTGGCGCTGTACCCGGGCCTGGGCTCGTTCGACGGCACCCTCAAGTGGAGCAGCGTCGGCCAGTACCAGGCCGAGGTCGACAAGGCGCGCGCCGCGATGGCGCCGCTGTACGCCAAGTACACCTCGCAGCCGGCCGAGGCGCTGGCCAAGGACCCGCAGGCCATGGCCATCGGCGAGCGGCTGTTCGCCAACAACTGCGCCACCTGCCACGGGGCCGACGCGCGCGGCAGCAAGGGCTTTCCGAACCTGACCGACCGCGACTGGCTGGGCGGCGACGGCAGCCCCGCCTACATCGAGAAGACCATCAAGGAAGGCCGCCAGGGCGTGATGCCGCCGATGGCCGCCGCGGTGGGCTCGGCCGACGACGTGCGCAACGTGGCCAACTACGTGCTGAGCCTGTCGGGCAGCCCCAGCAACGCGGTGGCCGCGCAGCTGGGCAAGGCCAAGTTCGCCGCCTGCGCCGCCTGCCACGGCCCCGACGGCAAGGGCAACCCGGCGCTGGGCGCGCCCAACCTGACCGACAAGGTCTGGCTGCACGGCTGGGGCGAGGAGGCCATCGTCTCCATCGTCACCACCGGCAAGACCAACACGATGCCGGCCCAGGCCTCGCGCTTGTCGGACGAGCAGATCCACGTGCTGGGCGCCTACGTCTGGAACCTGTCGCAGTCGGCCGCCGTGGCGGCCAAGTAAGCGCACATCGTCGCAGCCGATCGGAGAGCCTGGGTCATGACGAAGCAAGCGCGCAAGCCGTCTGAAGAGCCCACCAAGCCCTGGTGGCGCTACGGCATGGTGTGGCTGGTGATCAGCGGCCCGCTGATCGTGGTGGTGGCCGGCATCGTCACCGCGGTGATCGCGGTGCGCGGCGCCGACGCGCTGCCGGATGAAGCCACGACATCCGCGCGCAGCGGCAGCGAGGCGCCGGCGTTGAAGGCCCGCAACCACGCGGCGACACCGGCCGACAACTAGAACCCAGCGGCCGCCGCGGATCCGGCTTTGCCGGTCCGCTGGCGGCGCCCCCCTTGAGGGGGGCGCGCCGAAGGCGCTGCGGGCGGTGGGACCTTCAGCAGGCGGTGCCGTTGACCAGCGCCTGCAGCGCGTTGGAGTCCAGCACGCGGATCTGGCGCTGCTTGACCTCCAGGATGCCCTCGTCCTGGAACTTCGAGAAGGTGCGGCTCACCGTCTCCAGCTTCAGCCCCAGGTAGCTGCCGATCTCCTCGCGCGTCATGCGCAGCACCAGCGAGCTGGCCGAGAAGCCGCGCGTGCGCAGCCGCTGCGTCAGGTTCAACAGGAAGGCGGCCAGCCGCTCCTCGGCGCGCATGCTGCCCAGCAGCAGCATGACGCCGTGGTCGCGCACGATCTCGCGGCTCATGATCTTGTGGAACTGGCGCTGCAGGTCCGAGAACTCGCGGCTCAGGTGCTCCAACTGGTGATAGGGGATCACGCAGACCTGCGAGTCCTCCAGCGCCACCGCGTCGCAGGTGTGCTTGTCGGTGCTGATGCCGTCCAGCCCCAGCAGCTCGCCGGCCATCTGGAAGCCGGTGACCTGGTCGCGCCCGTCCTCCGACGAGACGCAGGTCTTGAAGAAGCCGGTGCGCACCGCGTACAGCGACTGGAAGTCGTCGCCGGCGCGGAACAAGGTGTCGCCGCGGGCCACCGAGCGCCGCGTGGCCACCATGGTGTCGAGCTGGTCGAGCTGGTCGTTGGACATGCCCACGGGCAGGCACAGCTCACGCAGGTTGCAGCTCGAGCAGGCCACCTTGAAGGGTTCGAGCCGGATGCCTGGGGCACTTGATGTCATGTCGATGAAAGGCAAAAGGGAAGACGGGGCTTTGACCCAGCGCAGGCATCAGCCTGGATCTGGATCAATCGGATTGTTGGTCCGCGGCCGCGTCCGTCGCTTGAGGCAGATCAAGTGACAGGGCGCGCAGTTTGGCAGAGTGCCGGCCTTGATCCTACCTACACACGCGGCCCCAACATGGACATTCCCGAGACCCTGCTGCGCAAGCTCGACGTGCCGGGCCCTCGCTACACCTCCTACCCGACGGCCGACCGCTTCGTCGAAGCCTTCGGCCCGGCCGAATATGCCCAGGCGCTGCGCCAGCGCGCCGAGGGCGCCGTGGTCGGCGGCACGCCGCCGCTGTCGGTCTACGTGCACATCCCGTTCTGCGAATCGGTGTGCTACTACTGCGCCTGCAACAAGGTCATCACCAAGCACCACGAGCGCGGCCGCGAGTACATCGAGGTGCTGGCGCGCGAGGTGGACCTGCACGTCGCGCTGCTCGGCCGCGGCAGGCCGGTGTCGCAGCTGCACTTCGGCGGCGGCTCGCCCACCTTTCTGTCCGACGACGAGCTGGCCTGGCTGATGGACGTGCTGCGCCAGCGCTTCAAGCTGACGCCGGCCGCGGAGATCTCGATCGAGGTCGATCCGCGGACCGCCACGCCCCAACGTCTGGAGAAACTGGCTGCGCTCGGCTTCAACCGCCTGAGCTTCGGCGTGCAGGACTTCGACCCCACGGTGCAGGCCGCCGTGCACCGCGTGCAGCCCTTCGAGAGCGTGCGCGAGCTGGTGGTCGCGGCGCGCGAGCTGAAGTACGAGTCGATCAACGCCGACCTGATCTACGGACTGCCCAAGCAGACGCCACAGTCGTTCGCGCGCACCATCGAGCAGGTGACCGAGTTGCGGCCCGACCGCATCGCGCTGTACGCCTATGCGCACCTGCCCGGCCGCTTCAAGCCGCAGCGCCGCATCGACGCCGCCGAGCTGCCGCCGCCCGAAGCCCGCATCCGCATGCTGGGCAACGCGATCGGCGGCTTCATCGACCACGGCTACACCTACATCGGCATGGACCACTTCGCGCTGCCCGGCGATGCGCTGGCCGTCGCCAAGCGCCAGGGCCGGCTGCACCGCAACTTCCAGGGCTACAGCACCCAGCCCGATTGCGACCTGATCGCGCTGGGCGTCTCGGCCATCGGCCGCATGGGCGCCACCTACAGCCAGAACGCCAAGACCCTGCCCGAGTACTACGACGCGGTGCAGCGCGGCGAATTCCCGATCGTGCGCGGCATCGCCGTGAGCCGCGACGACCTCGCGCGCCGCGCCGTGATCATGGCCATCATGTGCCAGGGGCGGGTCGAGTTCGAGTCGATCGAGCTGGCCCACCTGATCAGGATGAAGGACTACTTCGCCACCGAACTGGCCGCCTTGCAGCCCATGGTCGAGGCCGGCTTCGTCGAGATCAGCGACGAATCGATCCAGGTCACCGCCACCGGCTGGTTCTTCGTGCGCGGCGTGGCCATGGCCTTTGACAAGCACCTGCGGGCCGACCAGGTGAGGGAGCGTTTTTCGCGCATCATCTAGGGGCTAGACAAGCCCTGCCCATGGAAGTTGCCCTCTACGCCAGCGCGCTGGCCCTCGGCCTGGCCGGATCGCCGCATTGCGTGGCGATGTGCGCCGCGCCCTGCGCCGCCGTCACCGGCGGGCAGGGTCGGCCGCAGCTCGCGTTCCACCTTGCCCGCGCGGCGGCCTACGCCGCGGCCGGCGCACTGGCCGCGGCCAGCGTCAACTCGCTGGGCCTGCTGGCGGCGGCCAGCCCGATGTTCAAGCCGCTGTGGTCACTGGTGCATGCTGCCGCGCTGGCGCTGGGCCTGTGGCTGGTGGTGATGGGCCGGCAGCCGGCGTGGATCGAGCGCATCGGCCGCCGGCCCGCCGCCGGCGCCGCCGGGCGCGGCGGCTGGCAGCCGATGCGCGCGCCGGGCCGCAGCACGCGCGCTGCGGCGGCCGGCGCGCTGTGGGTGGCCTGGCCTTGCGGGCTGTTGCAGTCGGCCATTCTGGTGGCGGCGCTGGCCAACACGCCGCTGGGCGGCGCCGGCGTGATGCTGGTGTTTGCGATGGCCACCGCGGTCGGCCTGCTGGCCGGCCCCTGGCTATGGCGGCGGCTGGGCCCGGGCGGCGGCGGCGCCGGTGCCGCGGGTGCTGCCGGCGGCGTCGGCACGCTGGGCGTTCGCGTGGCCGGCGCGCTGCTGGCGGCGGCGTCCAGCTTCGCGTTGTTCAAGGGCGCCTGGGCGGCGGTGGCCGCCTACTGCGGCCTGTAGGCGGCGGTGGCCGCCTACGGCGGCCTGTAGGCGGCGGTGGCCGCCTACGGCGGCCTATAGGCGGCGGTGGCCGCCGACTGCGGCCCGGAGGCGGCGCGCAAGAAAAAACGCCCGGCGCGAAGCCGGGCGTTCAACTCTGTAGCCAGCCGGCCAGCGAGGCCGACGGGCGATCCCTGAGAGGATTTACTTCTTCTTTTCTTCGGCCTTCTTGGCAGCGCCGGACGCGGCCGAAGCGGCAGCGGCGGGCTTGTCGGCAGCCTTCTTGTCGTCCTTCTTGGGGGCATCGGCGGCGATGGCGGCACCGGTGGCGAAGGCAGCGGCGATCAGAGCGGCCAGGAGCTTGTTCATTATTGAAAGACCTTTCGAGAGTTGGATTCACCCCCCTCCAACCGGGAGGCAGCGCTTCAACGAGGCTGGCCGTCAGTCGGTTGACAGCAGCGGCGGATTAGAATTTTCGAGTTCCAAGACCAGAGCCACCGCCGCTTGAACAGCGGCTCCCGGAGACCTCCTACATGTATCAGCACGTCAAGGTGCCCGCGGGCGGGCAGAAGATCACCGTCAACGCCGACTTCTCGATCAACGTCCCCGACCAGCCCATCATTCCCTACATCGAGGGTGACGGCACGGGCTTCGACATCACGCCGGTGATGCTGAAGGTGGTGGATGCAGCGGTGGCCAAGAGCTACGGCGGCAAGCGCAAGATCCACTGGATGGAGGTCTATGCCGGCGAGAAGTCGACCAAGCTCTACGGCCCCGATGTCTGGCTGCCGCAGGAGACGCTGGACATCGTGCGCGACTACGTGGTGTCGATCAAGGGCCCGCTGACCACGCCGGTGGGCGGCGGCATCCGCAGCCTGAACGTCGCACTGCGCCAGGAACTCGACCTCTACGTCTGCCTGCGCCCGATCCAGTATTTCAAGGGCGTGCCCAGCCCGCTGAAGGAGCCCGAGAAGACCAACATGGTCATCTTCCGCGAGAACTCGGAAGACATCTACGCCGGCATCGAATGGGAAGCCCAAAGCGACAAGGCCAAGAAGATCATCAAGTTCCTGATCGACGAGATGGGGGTCAAGAAGATCCGCTTCCCCGAGACCTCGGGCATCGGCATCAAGCCGGTGTCGATCGAAGGCACCGAGCGCCTGGTGCGCAAGGCCATCCAGTACGCGATCGACAACGACAAGCCCAGCGTGACCATCGTGCACAAGGGCAACATCATGAAGTTCACGGAAGGCGGCTTCCGTGACTGGGCCTACGCGCTGGCCAAGAAGGAGTTCGGCGCCACCGAGATCGACGGCGGCCCGTGGTGCAAGTTCAAGAACCCGAGGACGGGCAAGGACATCATCATCAAGGACTCGATCGCCGACGCCTTCCTGCAGCAGATCCTGCTGCGGCCGGCCGAGTACAGCGTGATCGCCACGCTCAACCTCAACGGCGACTACGTGTCCGACGCGCTGGCCGCGCAGGTGGGCGGCATCGGCATCGCACCGGGTGCGAACTTGAGCGACAGCGTCGCGATGTTCGAGGCCACCCACGGCACCGCGCCCAAGTACGCCGGCAAGGACTACGTCAACCCCGGCTCGGAGATCCTCTCGGCCGAAATGATGCTGCGCCACATGGGCTGGACCGAAGCTGCCGACCTGATCATCGCGTCGATGGAGCGCTCCATCGCCAGCAAGAAGGTCACCTACGACTTCGCGCGCCTGATGGAAGGCGCGACGCAGGTCAGCTGCTCGGGCTTCGGGCAGGTGATGATCGACGCGATGTGATCCTGCTCCCCGGCGTCTCATGACGTCTCGTAAGCCCTTGATCTTCCAAGAGAATTTCAAGGGCTTTCGTTTTTCTACGTCTCACAGGCTGACCACGAAATCCCGCCGATTTGGAGGGAATTTTGGAGGGTAGAGGGGGGCGAAATCCTCCAAATTCCTCCATTTGTAGGGTTGGCAACCGAGACCAGAAAGACCGTCATGAGAGCCTGCAACTACACGCTCACCCCGACCCGGATCAACAACGCGAAACCCAAGCCCAGGCAGTACAAGCTCAGCGATGGCGGAGGCCTGTACCTGCAGGTCAGCACCGCCGGCCTGAAGACCTGGCGCTTCCAGTACCGCTTCGGCGGCGTGCGGGCCGAGGTGACGATCGGCAAGTACCCCGAGATCGGCGTGGCCGACGCGCGCGATCGGCACTTCGAGTACCGCACGATGCTCGAGCGCGGCGTGGATCCGGCCGAGGCCCGACGCACGGAGATCGAGCAACGCCGTCAGCGGGTGCAGGAGGCCCGCAAGCCCGAACTCGACTTCGAGGCCTTCTCGAAGCGCTGGATCGCGGAGCGGCTGTCGACCCGATCGGCCACCTACCGTTCGCAGATCGAGTCGAGGCTCGCGCGCTTCGTGTGGCCGCGCATCGGCCACAAGGGGCTGCCCGACGTGCGCCCGGCCGACGTGCTGCAGGTCATCGAAGCGCAGCGCGCGACGCCGAAGACGGCCGAGGGCGTGCGCGTGATCATCCAGCAGGTCTACAACTACGCGATCCAGAAACTGCTGGTCGAGGTGAACCCGGCGCTGCCGTTGCGTGGCGTCATCGAGGTGCCGCCGGCGCAGCACCACAAGCACCTCAGGGAATCGGAGATCGGCCCTTTCTGGCGTTCGGTCGAGAAGCAGGGCGCGCACTTCGTGACCATCGCGGCCACCAAGATGCTGATGTACAGCATGTGCCGCAAGAGCGAGGTCCTGCGCGCGCAGTGGTCGGAGATCGACTTCGACAAGGCGCAGTGGGACATCCCGGCCGAGCGCATGAAGATGAAGCGGCCGCACCGGGTGTACCTGTCGAGGCAGGCAATCGAACTGCTGCGCCTGCTGCATGCGCTCAGCGGGCATGGTGTGTACGTCTTCCCGTCGGTGCTGCGCGGCTCGCTGCCGCTGGCCGACGCGACGCTGAACCACTTCTTCGGCCGGCTGGACTTCGGCGTCGAGGGATTCTCGCCGCATGGCACGCGCAGCACGACGGCAACACTGCTGCGCGAGCACGGCTTCGGACGTGACGTCGTCGAACTGCTGCTGGCGCATGCCGAGAAGAGTTCTACGGCGGCGGCCTACCACCATCATGAGATGGCTGATCAGCGGCGGCGCGCGTTGCAGTATCTGGCCGATGAGATCGACAGGCTCGCGGCTAACGACATCGAGAGTGGCGTGCCGCGATCACCTCGCCTCGATGGACGCGGCGTTCAGGGACTGGACCGGAGGGACGTCGCAAAGGAGGCCACGCCGCTCCAGGCTGAGTAGGTTCCACCGATGCGCGAAGGGAGGGCTGCCGTTCAATGGACGAGGCGATCAGGTCGATCCGGCGTCCGACCGGGCGGCCCACGGCTCCACGCTGTAGCGACGAACGGCGCCGGTCAGGTTGCTCTTGAGGAACACCGTCGGACCGTCGATCCAGCCCGTCAGGCCGTGCCCGCCGGCCGTGGCGCGCACGACCCCGTTGCCAGCGACCGCCAGCACGATCTGGGCGCGCTCGCCGTCGTCCCACAACTCCGGCAGCGTGCCGGAGAAGTTGCAGCCCCGGTCATAGTCGTACAGCCCGATGCGGTCGCCTTTGACCGTTCCGCCGATCCGCACGGGCCTGTCGCGGCTGTGGTCGAACACCTGGGACGCACAGGGCCCCAGCGCGACCCGAGCCGCCGCGTACGCCACGCAGGCCAAGAGGCCAGGCGACGCACCGAAATCATCGACTCCGTTCCCCATGGCGCAGTCTCTTCCCACGAATGCGGCGTCCCGATCGCCGTCGGTGCGATGCGCTTGATGCGGATCAAAGCAACGACGCCTCGTCGCCGGCCGACCGGCCCTACCAGATCCGCCGTCAACCTCTCGCGGTTCGCCGCGCGTACAACGTGCCGGCGATGACGAGCCCAAGCGCGACGGCCTGTTCAGCGCGGCCAGCGATCTGCTCAGTTTCAGCACTCCGTTGATCGTGAAGCGAACGAACGATTGTTAGAATCAGCAGGATCACTTAGAAAGGGCCCATCACCATGTCAATCCCGGTGTCGAACGGCATCGCCGGCCGACGAAGCATTCGTGGGCAGGTCGCCATCGTCGGCGCAGGCCGCTCCGAGGTCGGGCGTGTGCCTGACAAGAGCGTCATGGCGCTGGCTTCCCAAGCTGCCAAAGCCGCGCTGGCCGACGCCGGGATCGAGCGCTCACAGATCGATGGGGTACTGACCAGTTCGGCCTTCGCGGCGCCGTTCCACCGCTTCAGCGTGGCGTTCAGCGAGTACTTCGGCATCGTGCCGACGTTCTCGAACACCTTGCAGGTGTCGGGGGCGACGGCCGCGACGATGTTCAACATCGCAGCTGCGGCCATTGCCGGAGGCCTGGCCGAGAATGTTCTGGTCCTCGGTGCCGACAGCCTGCTCACCGGCTTGTCTCCAGACTTGGCGCTGCGCTCGATGACCGAGAGCCGCGACCAGCAGTACGAGATGCCCTTCGGCATCCCCGTGGCAAACACCTTCGCCATGACGGCGCACAGGCACATGAAGGAGTTCGGCACCACGGCGGAACAGTTCGCCAAGGTCGCGGTGATCCACCGCGAGCACGCCATGCGAACGCCCGGCGCGCAGATGACGACGCCGATCACCGTCGACGACGTGTTGAACTCCGGTTGGGTGACCACCCCGTACCACAAGCTGGATTGTTCCTTGATCTCTGACGGCGCCGTCGCGTTTGTCGTCAGCGCGGCCGATCGTGTCGGCGCCTGCAAGGCCAAGCCGATCTACATCCTGGGTGGCGGCGAGTGCTACACGCATGAGCACATCTTCTTGATGCCGTCGCTCACCACCACCGGTGCCGTTCAATCCAGTGCCAAGGCCTACGCCATGGCGGGCTGCTCGCCGAAAGACATCGATGTCGCCGGTGTCTACGACTGCTTCACTGGCACCGTGATCATGATGCTGGAAGACCTGGGCTTCTGCCCCAAGGGTGAGGGTGGGCGCTTTGTCGATGACCGGCAGATCACCTATGGTGGCAGCATCCCCTGCAACACCCATGGTGGGCTGTTGTCCTACGCCCACCCGGGCATGCCGGGCTCGCTGCTGCACTTCCTGGAAGTGGTGCAGCAGTTGCGCGGTGAATGCGGACCGCGCCAGGTGGCGGGCGCTGAACTCGGCCTGGTGCATAGCCTGGGGGCAGGTTTCGCGACCCAGGCGACAACAATTCTGGGAACGGAGGCCACGCTGTGAGACGCATCGAACCCAAGGAAGCCCACATCAAGCCGCTACCCACGCCCGACTTGGACTCGCAGGCCTACTGGCAGGGTCTGAAGGACGGTCGGCTGCTGCTGCAACACTGCAAGGCCTGCGGCCATGTGCAGTTCTATCAGCAGGCGATCTGTCGCCAATGCGGCAGCGAGGCCCTGGAACATCGCGCCGCCAGCGGGCGCGGCGTCGTGCACTCCTTCAGCGTGGTGCATCGCGCACCAGGCCCTGCCTTCAAGCAAGACACGCCTTATGCCGTGTTGCTGGTGGAACTGGCCGAAGGGCCGCGGATGATCAGCTCCCTGGTCGGCGGCGATCCCATGGCCGTGCAGTTCGATATGGCTGTGGAACTGGTCTGCGAACCCATCAACGACCAGGTCGTGTTGCCGCGTTTCAGGCCGACTCGCCGCTGACCACAGGAACAAAAAAGCGGCGGGAGTCTCCTGCCCGCCGCGTAAAGGATGCCCCCGCTGAGAGGCAACCTAGGAGACATCAAAAGACGTGGCGGATGCCCATGGCGAGGCCATTGCTCTTGTCATTCCTGACAATCACATTGCCGGAGCCGGAGAAGTTTTGATTGCCCCACAGGGGTGCAAGCCCGTGATCCTTGTTGTCGACGTTGCCGAACATGACGTAGAGGGCGCTGCGCTTGGAGAGCAGGTAGTCCGCATTCAGGACCAGCAGCTTGCTGGACGTGGAGACACCGACCTTCTCCTTCACCGTCCAGTACTGCGCCGCCACGGTCAACAAGTCGGTGGCCTTGAAACTGGCGCCGACGGTCCAAAGGTTGGAATTGACGAAGCCCACCACGGCGTCGCTGTTGTCGACCTTGTTGGCTCCGGCGTGGAGCTTGAATCCGCCGAAGTCGTACGAACCGGAGATCATGGTCCAGGTGACACTTTTGTTGGCTAGGTCCTCGTCCTTTTGCAGGCTCAGAGACACCGCGATAGGTCCCTGCAAGAAGCGTACGTTGCCGCCCATGCTCTTGCCCAAGCCGCCTTCACCCGCGGCTACGTGCACGGCGAAGTCGATGGGCCCCAGCCGCGGACTGTCGTAGCGGATCTGGTTGCTGTTCCAGAAGTCGTTGCTGATGCCTTGAGACAGCAGTGTCAGGCCCATTCCGGTGTTGATCCCGGAAGGGGTGGCACTGAGCGTGGCGGCCTGCTTGATGACGGCAGCCGTGTAGTTGCGCCCCAGTGTGATCTCGCCGAACGATCCCTTGATCCCGACAAAGGAATTGCGGCGCCAGAAGGCTGTACCGGTTGCCGCTGCGCATCCTGCGGCAGCGTTGCACGAGCCGGAACTCGCGCCACCAGAGGCCGTGCCGTTCTTTGGGTCAATGGGCGACTCGAGGTTGAAGAAGGCGGAGAGACCACCACCGAGATCTTCCGTGCCTCTCAGGCCGAATCGCGATGAACTCCCCGTGTCGGAGTTGAGCTTGACCATGCGGTCGTCCGCTGCATTGGTTCGACTGAACACGGCAGGCGCGACGTCCAGTAGGCCGTACAGCGTGACCGTAGATTGCGCATGTGCAACTGCGGCAGCCGATATGCCGAGCGTGCCAACGAGAAGATGTCGAAAGTTCACTGTGTGTCTCCTTGGTGGGATAAAGATCCCGCAGTGCGGGCGTTTGGGGAACCGACTGCGCTGGCTGGCTCACGGGTGGCAACTGGCCCGCGAGGCCGCTGCCATCTCTTGCGGCTAACTAACGTTAGACAAAGGTTGCCAATCTGTCTCCACCGTGGATACCCGACGCTGTTTGCCCCAACTGAGCGCGACAACGATCCGCACACAAGGGTGCAGATTGCGGGTTTTTACGGACACTGGGTCTTCGCCGCATTCGCTGCGGCCTGGGTCGGCGGCTACTCGCGCTTGATGCCGGCCGCCGCGACAGCGGCGGCATAGCGCTTGGTCTCAAGCTCGAGGAAGGTGGCGAACTCTTCCGCGGAGCCGCCGACAGGTTCAACCCCTTGAGCGATCAGTCGCTGGCGCATCGCACTGTCCCGAAGAGCGAAGGTCACGGCGGCGCTGAGTTTGTCGACCACCGACTTCGGCGTCCCGGCGCGACTGACCAACCCAAGCCAGGAATTGCCGTTGAACCCAGTCAAGCCGGATTCGTGAAGCGTCGGAATGTCCGGCGCCGACGCGGAACGCTGCAAGCCGGTGGCCGCCATGACCCTCAACTTTCCTGCTTTGACATGCGGCATGGCCGACAGCAGGTCGACGAACATCATCGAGATGTGACCGGCCAGCACGTCGTTCATTGCCGCGGCGCTGCCCTTGTAGGGTACGTGCACGATGTCGATGCCAGCGGCGACGCGGAGCATCTCTCCCGAAAGGTGGTTCGATTGGCCGATGCCCGCCGAGCCGAAGGTCAGGCTGCCCGGTTTGCGCTTGGCCAGCGTTATCAACTCCTGCAGGTTGTTGGCCTGCACCGCAGGGTTGACGACGAGCAGGTTGGTCAGATTGACGGTGTGAGCGACCGGCGCCAGGTCGCGGCCGGTGTCATACGGCATCTTCGCGTACACGCTCGGGTTGATGGCGTGGCTGGTGGCAACCACTGCGAGCGTGTAGCCGTCGGCGGCCGCCTTGGCGACCACGTCGGTGCCCAGGATGCTGCCGGCGCCAGGGACGTTCTGATAAACGACCGTCTGACCCAGCGGCTCCAGGCTGCGGCCCACGATGCGCCCGATCGTGTCGAGGATGCCGCCTGCGACCGACGGAATGACGAGGGTGATCGGTCTTGCCGGATAACTCTCTTGGGCCCTCAGCGGGCCGGTGGCAAAGATCGGCAGCGTGAGGATCATGCGTCGGGTCAAATTCATATCTAGTTCACCATTCTCTATAGAAAATGCGCATCTGTATGGCGAAAAAGTCTAGACGCATCTGTTCCGTCATGTCAACATCGCTCGCTTGTCTTCAGCATTGATGAACTTGCGTATGGACCGTATCGAAACGCCAGAGAAAGTTGTTGGCGCGCTGGCCAGTGGGCTTGCGGTCGTGCGTTATCTGTCTATCGCGGCCACCCCGGTGGGGGTCAGTCGCATTTCTCGCGATCTCGGTCTGAACTCGAGCACCTGCTTCAATCTGCTGAAGACCTTGGTTCACGAAAGGCTCGTGACCTTCGACGAAACGACCAAAACCTACCGGGTCGGCTTGGGGCTGGTGGAGCTGGCCAAGGGCGCGCTCGAGACAGCGTCTTACGCACGTCTTGTTCATCCCCACCTGGAGTCGATTGCCGCAAGCCACGGCGTGACGGCCACGCTCTGGCATCGAGCCTCGGAGGAGCGGGTGGTGCTTGTGGATCGTGCCGACAACGATGCAACGATGCGCGTGCACATGAACATCGGGCAGCGATTGCCGATGTTCATTTCGGCGCTCGGCCGCAGCATGGCGGCCCACTCGGGCCTGACCCGGGCCGAGTTGCGGCGCCGCGTCGAGGCGCTGCGCTGGGACGATCCACCGGGCTTCGATGCCTACATGCGCAGCGTGGATGAAGCGGCCCGCAAGGGTTACGCGGTCGACGCGGGCTGCTACGTCAAGGGCGTGACGAGCGTTTCCTGTGCGGTCGTGGACTCGGCCGGCACACCCGTGATGGCCATCAGCGGCACCGGGTTCACGGCCCAGTTGCCGCGCTCCGCGATCAAGGCGCTGGGCGAAGAACTCAGAGACCGGGCGGCGCTGGTGTCGCGGGCGGTATCCGGGCCGGCGCGGGACGAGGGGGGGAATCGATGAGCCTGGATTTTGGCTTCTCCGCAGAACACGAGGCTGTGCGCGAAACGGTGCGCCGCATGTGCCGTGAAGAGCTGGCGCCGCTGGTGACGCCGGCCGAAGAAGAAGAGTCCTTCCCGCGCGAGGTGTTTCGCCGTTGGGGTGAACTCGGCCTGCTAGGCGTGCGCTACCCCGAGGCCGACGGCGGCAGCGGCATGGACAAGATCAGCGACTGCATCGTGCGCGAGGAACTGAGCTTCTGCAGCCAGGCCTTCGCATCGAGCTGGTCGGCGCATTCGCATCTGGGCATCTGGCCGATCTGGCGTGCCGGCACGCCCGGGCAGCGCACGCGCTGTTTCGTGCCGGCGCTGGCAGGGCAGAAGATCGCCGCCTTCGCCCTGAGCGAACCCGACGGCGGCTCCAACGTGCGCGCCTTGCGCACCAAAGCCACGCGCGTGCCCGGTGGCTGGCGCATCGACGGCAGCAAGCTCTACATCACGAACGCGCCGATCGCCGACTTCATGCTGGTGGCGGCGCGCACGCGGGCCGAGCTCACGCCAGAGGCGATCAGCCTGTTCATCGTCGAGCTGCCCAACGCCGGCGTGGCCATGTCCAAGCTGCGCAAGGAGGGCATTCGCGGCTCCGAGACCGCGCTGATTCACTTCGACAACTTGCTCGTGCCCGACGAGGCGCTGCTCGGTGCGCGCGAAGGCACCTACCCGGTGATCCTCGACTCGTTGAGCGAGAACCGCGTCGGCGTGGCCGCCAACGCCCTGGGCATGGCGCGCGCGGCCTATGAAGCTGCGTTGGCCTATGCCCGCGACCGCATCGTGGCCGGCAAGCGCATCGGCGACTACCAGGCCGTGGGCCACCGCTTGGCCGACATGGCCGCGCAGATCGAGGCCGCGCGCTGGCTGGTGTACTACGGCGCCTGGCGGGTCGACCAGGGTACGCTGGACGCCGCCACCGCCGCTAAGGTCAAGCTGGTGGCCAGCGAGGCAGCGGTCTCGGTCAGCGAGGCCGCCATTCGCATCCACGGCGGCGCCGGGATCATGCGCGAGTACCCGGTCGGCCGCATCCACCGCGACGCCCTCGTCTACGTCATCGGCGAGGGCACCAGCGACATCCAGCGCAACATCATTGCGCGCGACCTGGGGTTCAAGACATGAGTGATTCGGTTCTGCGTGAGCGCCACGGCGCCACACTCGTCATCCGGCTGAACAAGCCCGAGCTGCGCAACGCCTTCGACCTGGAAATGCGCCAGGGCATTGCAGAGGCGGTGTACGAGGCCCGCGACACCGCTGAGGTGCGCGCCGTCGTCATCACCGGCAGCGGCAAGGCCTTCTGCGCCGGGGGCGACCTGAAGTCGCTGTCGTCCGAGAAGCGCCCGGTGTTCGCCGACCGCGACCGCATCCGCCGCCTGCATGTCTGGTTCCGCGAGCTGGTCAACCTCGAGAAGCCGGTGATCGCGGCGGTGCACGGCCCGGCCTTCGGCGCCGGCTTCATCCTGTCGCTGGCTTGCGACTTCGTGCTGGCCACGCCGAGCGCGCGTTTCTGCGCGGTGTTCACGCGCGTCGGGCTGGTGCCCGACCTTGGCGCGTTCTACCTGCTGCCCCGTGTGGTCGGCCTGATGCGCGCCAAGGAACTGGTGTTCTTGGCGCGCGAGGTCGATGCCGAAGAAGCGCGCTCGCTCGGCATCGTCTACGAAGTCGTGCCCGAAGACCAGTTGCTCGATGAGGCGCTGGCGATGGCGACGCGCTTCCACGGCGCGGCGACGCAGGCCATCGGCATCTCCAAGAACATCCTCAACCGCTCGTTCAACCTCGACCAGGACACGCTGTCCGAACTCGAGGCTGCGGCGCAGGCCATGGTGATGAAGACTGACTACCACCAGGACGCGGTGGCGCGCTTCCTGAACAAGCAGCCGCGGGCCTTCGAGTGGCCGGCCAAGCGCAAGCCCGGCAGCGGCGCCTGAGCATGGCGGCCGCGAACGACAGCGAACGCCTGTTCGCGCTGTACCGCACGATGCTGCTGGTGCGCCAGGCAGAGACGGCACTGACGAAACTGTTTGCCGACGGCGAGGTGCCGGGCTTCATCCACCTGAGCATCGGCCAGGAGGCCATCGCCGCCGGCGTGGCATCGGCACTGGCACCCGGCGACACGCTGGCCACCACGCACCGCGGCCACGGCCATGTGCTGGCGCGCGGGCTGGCGCTGGACGGCTTCTTCAAGGAGATCATGGGCCGTGCGGGCGGCATCTGCCGGGGCCGTGGCGGGTCGATGCACGTGGCCGATACCAGCCTGGGCATCCTGGGTGCCAATGGCATCGTCGGTGCCGGCATCCCGATCGCGTTGGGCAGCGCCATCGCGCAGTCGGTGCTCGGCAGCGGCGGGCTGGCAGTCAGCTTCTTCGGCGACGGCGCGATGGCCGAAGGCGTGCTGCACGAGACGCTGAACATGGCCGCGCTGTGGAAGTCGCCGCTGCTGCTGGTGTGCGAGAACAACGGCTGGTCCGAGTTCTCGCCCACCTCGCGCCAGTTCGCGGCGCGGCTGGATGCGTTGGCTGCGGCCTTCGGCATCGTTCACGAAGGCGTGGACGGCAACGATGTGCTCGCGGTCGCCGCCGCGGCCGCGCGCGCGGTGGCCGCCATCCGCGAGGGCCTGGGTCCGCGTGTGCTCGAGTGCAAGACGCACCGCGTGCGCGGTCACTTCGAAGGCGACCCGCAGAAGTACCGCAGCGCCGACGAGATGCAGGCGGGCGCCAGCACCGATCCGCTGGCACGCACTCACGCCGCCTTGCTCGCCGCGGGCGTCGCCGAAGTGGTGCTGGATGCAGCGGCAGCCGAGGTTGCACGGCGCATCGAAGCCGCGATCGCCGGTGCGCGTTCCGATGGGCTGCCGGCTTTCGAACCCGCCTTTGCCGGCGTCTACACTGAGACGATCTCTTGAGCGCCGGCCCGACCGAGATGAAGTACATGGCCAGCGTTGCACAGGCGCTGCGCGACAGCATGGCCGCCGACCCGCGCGTCATCGTGATGGGCGAGGACATCGGCGCGCCCGGCGGCTCGTTCAAGGCGACGCGCGGCCTGCTCGACGAATTCGGGCCGAAGCGTGTGCTCGACACCCCCATCTCCGAGGCGAGCATCGTTTCCGCGGCGGTCGGCGCCGCGCTGTCGGGCCTGCGCCCGGTGGTCGAGATCATGTTCATGGACTTCATCACGCTGGCGATGGACGCCCTGGTGAACCAGGCGGCCAAGGCGCGCTTCATGTTCGGTGGCCAATGCAACGTGCCGATGGTGCTACGCACGCCGCACGGCGGGGGCTTGAGCGCCGGGCCGCAGCATTCGCAATGTCTCGAAGCCTGGCTGGCGCATGTGCCGGGCCTCAAGGTGGTGTGCGCGGCCACGCCGGCCGATGCCTACGGCCTGCTGCGCGCCGCCATCGAAGACCCGGACCCGGTGATCTTCATCGAGCACAAGGGCCTGTACGGCAGCAAGGGCCCGGTCGACGTGTCGGTGCGCGACGAACTCGGCAAGGCCAGGACCGTTCGCGCCGGCCGCGACGTGACGCTCGTGACCTACGGCGCGACCGTGCACACCTCGCTGGCGGCGGCGCAGGAACTGGCCGGCGAGGGCGTCGAGGTCGAGGTCATCGACCTGCGCAGCCTGCAGCCCTGGGACCGCGCCACCGTGCTGGCGTCTCTCGCGCGCACCCACCGTGCGGTGATCGTGCACGAGGCGGTGCAGGCCTTCGGCGTCGGTGCCGAGATTGCGGCGACCATCGCCGACGAAGGCTTCGACGAACTCGATGCGCCGGTGGTGCGCGTCGGCGCGCCCTTCATGCCGGTGCCCTTCGCCAAGTCGCTGGAGCAGGGCTACAACATCGGTACTGCGGCCATCGTCAAGGCCGTGCGCCGCACCCTCGAATGAACACGGAGACACCCATGGCTAACGACAGCATCCTGAGCGAAAAGCGCGGCCCGGTGGGCCTGCTGACGATCAACCGGCCGAAGACCCTGAATGCGATCGACGTGCCCACCATGCATGCGCTCGACGCCGCGCTCGCGGCCTTCGAGGCCGACGATTCGGTGCGTGCCATCGTCGTCACCGGAGCAGGCGAACGGGCCTTCGTGGCCGGCGGGGACATCGCCGATCTCGACAGCCGGCGCGGGCTGCCGCACTACGAACAGTTCGCAGAAGTGATCCATCGTTTGTTCACGCGCTTCGACAGCTGCGACAAGCCGACGCTCGGCGCCATCAACGGCTGGGCGCTCGGCGGCGGCACCGAGTTGCTGCTGGCGCTGGACATCCGCCTGGTGGCCGAGGAAGCCAAGCTCGGCCTGCCCGAGATCACGCTCGGCCTGTTTCCCGGCGCGGGCGGCACGCAGCGTTTGATTCGCCAGATCCCGCTGTGCCGCGCCAAGGAGCTGATGTTCACCGGCGACCAGATCAGCGCCGCCGAGGCGGTGGCGCTGGGGCTGTGCAACCGCACCGTGCCGCGTGCCAAGCTGCTGGACGAGACGCTGGCGTTGGCGACGCGCATCGCGGAGAAGTCGCCGCTGGTGCTCAAGCTGCTCAAGCGCACCTTGCGCCAGGGCCTGGAGATGCCGTTGCCCGCGGCGCTCGCGCACGAGCAGGCGATGATCGGCCTGGTGCTCGACAGCAACGATGCGCACGAGGGCTGCCGCGCGTTTCTCGAGAAGCGCAAGGCCGAATTCAAAGGGACCTGAGGGCGTGCGCAGAGACTGGCTCATGCCCAAGCTGGGCCTGACGATGACCGAGGGCGCACTGGTGGAATGGACGCTCGCGCCCGGCGCGCGCTTCAAGGCCGGCGATTGTGTGTTCGTGGTCGAGAACGACAAGGCGGCGACCGAGATCGCGGCCGAACGCGACGGCGTGATGGGCGCGCCGCTAGTCGCGGTGGGCCAGACCGTGCCGGTCGGTGCGGTCGTCGGGCATTGGGACGACGGCGTGCCGTCGAACACATCAGCTGCCGCGTCCGCCGTGGCCGACGTGGCCGCCACGACCGCACGCCGGCCGGCCACACCCTTCGCTCGCCGTCTGGCGCGCGACCATCAGGTGGCGCTCGCCGACGTGACGGGCTCGGGGCCGCGCGGTCGCGTGCGGGCGCGTGATGTCGAGGCGGTGATGAAGGCGTGGACAGCCGCTCCTGCACCGACCCCTGTGCCCGTGTCGGCGCCTACGCCTGCGCCTGCCCCGATTTCGGTGACGGTGACGAACCGTGCACCGGCCGCAGCCCCCTTGCGGCCGCCTGCGTCAGTGGCCCCCGGCACGGCTACCGGCCGCCTGCAAGCGTTCACCGCGGTGCAGCAGGCCACGGCCGCGCGGCTGACCACCGCCAAGCAGGACATCCCGCACTTCTACCTGGCGCGCGAGGCCGAGGTGTCGGGCTTGCTCGACCTCTACGCCAAGTTGAAAGACCCCGAAACCGAGCCGCGGCTGACGCTCAACCACTTCTTCGTCGCGGCCGTGGGCCGGGCGCTGCGTGCGCTGCCCGAGTTGAATCGCGTCTGGACGCCGCAGGGTGCGCTGGTGCTCGATGGCAGCGACGTCGGCGTGGCCGTGCACACCGAACACGGCCTGCGCGCGCCCATCGTGCGCGATGCCGGGCTTCTGAGTCTGGTGAACCTGGCGCGCCAGGCCAACACCCTGGCCGAGCGTGCACGCGCGGGCCGGCTCGGTGCCGACGACATGGCCGGGGGCGCCATCACGGTGTCGAATGCCGGCATGCACGGTCTGACCTCGATGACCTCGATCATCGTGCCCGGCCAGTCGATGATCCTCGGCGTCGGCAGCGTGCGCGAGCTGCTCCGCCCCGATGCGCGCGGCCAGCCGGCGCTGCGGCGCGAAATCGCGCTGGTGTTGTCGCTCGACCACCGGGTGCTCGACGGGGTCGCTGGCGCCGCGCTGCTGAATGCGGTCGTCGATGGGCTGGCCCATCCGACTCGCTTGTTGTTCGACTAGCTTTGGCACTGGAGCCCACGATGGACTTTCGACTCTCGGATGAACAGCGGCAGATGATCGAGGCGGCGCGCAAGGTCGGCGACCACTTCGGCCTCGAGTACTGGCGCAAGCAGGACGCCGCCAAGGCGTTCCCCAAGGAGTTCTGGCGCGCCGTCTGCGACGCCGGCCTGTGTGGCGCCGCGCTGCCCACCGAGGTCGGCGGGACTGGCCTGGGCATGTTCGAGCTGGCGCTGGTGGTGGAGACGCTGGCGTCCTGCGGCGGCGGCGCGACCGTCGGGCAGCTCTTCATGATCAATCCGATCTTTGGCGGCGTCGCGTTGTCGCGCTTCGGCACGCCCGCGATGAAGGCCGAGCTGCTGCCGAAGATCGTCTCGGGCGAGATCAACTGCTGCATGGCGCTGACCGAGCCTGACGCCGGCACCAACACGCTGGAGCTGCGAACCTATGCCGAGGCCGACGGCGACGGCTGGCGCCTGAACGGCCGAAAGATCTGGATCACCGGCGTGCCCGACGCGGCGAAGATGCTGGTGGTGGCGCGCACCAAGAATCTCGCCGAGTGCAAATCGCGCAGCGACGGCCTGTCGATGTTCATGGTCGACGTCGAGCGCAAGGGCCTGACGCACACCGCGATCGACAAGGTCGGCACGCGCACGCTGGCGTCGAGCAGCGTCTTCTTCGACGACGTGCGCATCGCGCCGGGCGAGCTCGTCGGCACCTTGCATCGCGGCTGGCACGAACTGCTCGATGTGCTTAACACCGAGCGCATCGTCACCACCGCAGCGCTGGCCGGCACCGGCGAACTGGCGATCAAGCTGGCGGTGAAGTACGGCAACGAGCGCAAGGTCTTCGGCGACAAGCCGGTCTCGAGCTACCAGGGGCTGCAGTTCCCGCTGGCGCAATGCCATGTCGAAGTCGAGGCGGCGCGCCTGCTCAACCACAAGGCGGCGGTCAACTGCGACATGGGACTGCCCTACGGCAGCGAGGCCAACGGCGCCAAGTTGCTGGCCGCGCAAGCCGTGGCCCGCGCCACCGAACGTGCCATGCAGACCATGGGCGGCATGGGCTACGCCACCGAATTTCACGTCGAGCGGCTGTGGCGCGATGCGCGGCTGTTCCGCTTCGCGCCGGTGTCCGAAGAGATGATCCTCAACTACGTCGCCAACCACGACCTGGGCATGCCGCGCTCGTACTGAGCGCGCCAGTCCCCGAGGAGATCTGCATGGTCAACTTGAGTGCCGCCATCCTGCGCTGGGCGCGCGCCGAGCCCGCGCGACCGGCGCTGCTGTACCGCGACCAGCGTCAGGGCTACGGCGAGCTTGCGGCACGTCTTGCCGCCACGGCAGGCAGCCTGCGTACGCGCGGCATCGGCGAAGGCGACATCGTCGCGCTGCTGATGAAGAACAGCGCCGCCTTCATCGAGCTGGCGCTGGCTGTGAGCCACCTGGGCGCGGTGCTGCTGCCCATCAACTACCGGTTGGGCGCCGACGAGGTGGACTACATCGTCGGCCACGCGGGGGTGAAGCTGCTGCTGGTGGACGAGGAACTGCGCCCGCTGGCGGGCGGCTTCGGCAACGTGGTGGTGGTCGACGAAGCGGCGCAATCCGACAGCCGCCGCCTCGGGCCCGTGGCCGAGCCGGTGTGGGCGCCGCAGGTGCGGCGGCCCGAGGATCTGTTCCGGCTGATGTACACCTCGGGCACCACCGACCGCCCCAAGGGCGTGATCCATTCCTACGCCAACTACCACTGGAAGTGCCTGGACCACATCGCCGTGCTCGGCCTGCATGGCGGCGAAAGGCTGCTCGTGGTCGGGCCGCTGTACCACGTCGGCGCGTTCGATCTGCCGGGCCTGGCGGTTCTGCAGATGGGCGGCATGCTCGCGGTGCAGCGCGAGTTCGAACCCGAGGAGACCTTGGCGCTGATCGCACGCGAGCGCCTGACTGCCGGCTGGATGGCGCCGGTGATGCTGAACCGACTGCTGGCGCTGCCGGATCGCCAGCGCTTCGACGTGAGCAGCTTCCGTTGGCAGATCGGCGGCGGCGAGCGCACGCCCGAGGAACGCATCCGCGAGTTCGGCTCGCTGTTCGGGGCCGGGCGCTACATCGACGGCTACGGTCTGACCGAGAGCTGCTCCGGCGACACGCTGATGGAGGCTGGGCGTGAGATCGAGAAGATCGGCTCGACCGGGCGCGCGCTGCCGCACGTCGAAATCCGCATCTGCGACGACGATGGCGGCGCGCTGCCGTGCGGCGAGGCCGGTGAAATCTGCCTGCGCGGCCCCAAGGTCACCGGCGGCTACTGGCGCGATTCGGAGAAGACCGCGGCCAGCTTCCACCCGGGCCACTGGTTTCGCACCGGCGACATCGGTTACCTCGATGCCGAGGGCTTTCTGTTCCTCACCGACCGCAAGAAGGACATGATCATCAGCGGCGGCGAGAACATCGCCAGCAGCGAGGTCGAACGCGTGCTGTACCAGCTGCCGCAGGTGCTGGAAGCCGCGGCGGTGGGCCTGCCCGACGAACGCTGGGGCGAGCGCGTGGTCGCGGTGGTGGTCCTGCGGCCCGGCACTAGCCTCACGCTCGACGAGCTCCAGACCTTTTGCCGCGGCAAGCTCGGCGGCTTCAAGCTGCCGAAGGAACTGGTGCTGCGTGACTCGCTGCCGCGTCTACCATCGGGAAAGGTGCTTAAGCGCATGCTGCGTGCAGAACTCACATCGACAGGGAGTGCGACATGGAGTTGGATTTCTCAGATCAGGTTGCCGTAGTGACGGGCGGCGCCAGCGGCATCGGCGAGGCCTGCGCAGCTTTGCTCGCAGGCACCGGTGCGCGGGTAATCGTGGCCGATCGCAACGAAGCTGCGGCGCAGGCAGTGGCCGAGGCGATCGGCGGCATCGCGCTGGTGCTCGACGTCGGCGAAGAACAATCGGTCGAGGCGCTGGTCGCTGCCGTGCAGGCGCGCTGCGGCGTGCCGAACGTGCTGGTCAACAGTGCCGGCGTACTGCAACGCACGCTGCCGCCCGAGGAACTTAGCTTGCGCGAATGGGACTTCGTCGCCCGCATCGACCTGCGCGGCACCTACCTGTGCTGCGCGCGCTTCGGCGCCGCGATGGCGCAGCGCGGCAGCGGCGCGATCGTCAACATCGCGTCGGTGGCCGGCATGGGGTCGGGGCCCCTGCACTCGTACGGCCCGGCCAAGGCCGGCGTCATCAACCTGACCGAATGCCTGGCGGCGGAGTGGGGCCCCAAGGGCGTACGCGTCAACGCCGTGTCGCCCGGCTTCACGCACACGCCGGCGCTCGAGAAGGGCATCACGACGCGCACGCTGGAGACCGGCGCGATGACCACGCACGCGGCGCTCGGCCGTTTGATTGAGCCGCGCGAGATCGCGAACGCGGTGGCCTTCTTGGCATCGGACCGGGCGTCGGCGATCACCGGCATCAACCTGCCCGTCGACGCCGGGTACCTCGTGGCGACGCCGTGGGCGAGCTACGGCGGCCTGCGCCGCTGATTGTCGTTCGACACAGCATGTCGTTCATTGACGAACTGTCTAACGTTCGTTAGCCTTCGCAGGCCGAACAGGCGAAATCTTGAAGCCCTCACAGGAGCAGTCCATGCGCATCGGCAGTGTCGAATTCGAGCAGCAAGGCCGTGTCGCGATCGTCACCTTGGACGAGCCGACCAAGCTCAACGCCATTTCCATGGGCATCCGCGAAGGCGTAATCGAAAGCCTGGCAAGAATCCAGGCCGACGACGAGATCCGCGTGGGCATCCTCACCGGGCGAGGCGACAAGGCCTTCTGTGCCGGCGCGGACATCAGCACCTTCCCGGCCACGCCCGAGCAGGCGCGCAGCTTTATTGCCGACGTGCTGCCGGTGCTGGAGGCACCCGAACGCTGCCGCAAGCCGCTGATCGCGGCTGTCAACGGAGTGGCGTTCGGCGGCGGCTTCGAGCTCGCGATTGCCTGCGACTTCATCCTCGCCTCGGAGCGGGCCCGCTTCGGCGTGCCCGAGATTCAGCTCGGCTTGCTGCCGGGCTTTGCGCTGCTGAGGCTGCACGACATCGTCGGCCGCCCCAAGGCCAAGGAACTGAGCATGCTGGGCGACCCGATCGACGCCGCCGAGGCCGTGCGCTTGGGCATCGCCTTGCGCACCGTCGCACACGACAAGCTGCTCGACGAGGCGATGGCCTTTGCCCACAAGCTCGCCGGCAAACCGCACATGGCGGTGCAGATGGCGAAGTCCTTCTTCAACCGCGGGCTGGGCGGCGACGACATGCGCTACGCGGTCGATGCCTTCCCCTTCCTCTTCCAGACCGACGACGTGAAGGAGGGCGTGGCGGCCTTCCGCGCCAAGCGCAAGCCCGAGTTCAAGTGACGGCCCGTCCGATCCTGCACAACGCCTTCTGCGATTCGCTGGGCATCGAGTACCCGATCTTCCTCGCCGGCATGGGGGTAGGCGGGCGGGCCACCCCGCCGAAGCTGGTGGCGGCGGTGTCGCAGGCGGGGGGCTGTGGTGTGCTGGGCTGCTCGGGGCTGTCGCCTGAGGAAACGCGGCGTCGCATCCGCGAGGTGCGTTCGCTCACCGACCGTCCGTTCGGCGTCGACCTGCTGCTGCCGGCGCGCATTGCCGACGCACCCGACACCCGATCGGGCGTGCGAGACGAGATCCGGCGCCGCTACCCGGAGCATGCCGCCTTCGTGCAGACGCTGCTCCAGCGCTACCAGCTGCCTGCGGTGCAGCCCGCCGACGAAACGGTGGTCAACATCGAGTACGCGAAGTCGGTGCTCGACGTCGTGTTCGACGAACACGTGCCGATCTTCGCCGCAGGGTTGGGCGATCCCGATTTCCTGCTGCCGCGCGCGCGCGCGCAGGGCATGAAGCTGATCGGCCTGTCGGGCTCGGTGCGCAATGCGGTGCGCCAGCGCGAGTCGGGCGTCGACGCGATCGTCGCGCAGGGCACCGAGGCCGGCGGCCATACCGGAACCGTGGCCTCGTTGCCGCTGATCCCGCAAGTGGTGGACGCAGTGAACCCGACGCCGGTGATCGCTGCCGGCGGCATCGCCGATGGCCGCGGGATCGTCGCCGCACTGGTGCTGGGCGCGCAGGCCGCCTGGCTGGGCACCGCCTTCCTTGTGGCCGACGAGTGCGAACTGTTCGACACCTGCAAGGACCAGATCGTGGCGGCGGACTCCGAGGCCTTCCGTGTCAGCAAGGTCTGGACCGGCAAGACGGTGCGTGCCTTCCACGGTGAAATCTCTCAGGCCTGGGCAGAGTCCGGACTGCCGACCTTGGAGACGCCGTACCAGCGCATCCTGATGGAGGACTTCCTGGCCGCGGCGCTGGCTGCCGGCCGACACGACCTCTTCTACAACATCGCCGGCCAGGCGGGCGGCCTGCTCAGGGCGCGACGCCCGGCGCACGACATCATGACCGACCTGGTCGACGGTGCTGTCCAGGAGATCCGGCGTCTGCAGCGCGACGTGCGCATCAGTCTGGCCTAGCACGAGACCAAGCATGGGAACCAAAGCCATCATCAGCGGCGTGCACGACACGCAGGTCGGTGCGCTGCCCGACAGCACCTGCATGTCGCTGCACGCCGAAGCCGCACTGGGCGCGCTGGCCGACGCAGGGCTGGCGGTGTCGGACATCGACGGCCTGCTGACCGCGTACTCGTTCGCATCGCCGCAACTGATGCTGGGGGGAGTGCTGGGCGAGTACATCGGGCTGCGCCCCAAGGTCAACGCCTCGATCGCCATGGGCGGCATGACCGGTGGTCTGCTGGTGCGTCATGCCGAGTCGCTGGTGCGTTCGGGGCGCTGCCGCCATGTGCTGTGCGTCACCGGCGACAACCGCCTGACCGGCATGGGCGACAAGGTACAAGCCGCGCTGGCCGACGTCGGCCACCCGCAGTACGAGCAGCCCTACGGGATGAGCGTGCCAGCCGCCTTCGCGATGGCCGCCCAGGTCTACTTCCACGAAGGCTGGCTCAATGGCGACCACCTCGCGGCCGTGGCGGTGAACCAGCGCGCCAACGCCGCGCTGCACCCGCAGTCGCACATGAAGAAGCCGATCACGATGGACGACGTGCGCAAGTCCAAGGTGATCTCCTCGCCCTTGCGCATGCTCGATTGCTGCCTCGTGTCCGACGGCGGCGCCGCGGTGGTGGTGAGCGCCGGCGAGACCGCGCGCGACGGCCGCCGGCGGGCGGTGGAGTTGCTGGGCATCGGCGAAGGCCACACGCACGAGCACATCTTCGCGGCGCCGTCGCTGGTCGATTTTGGCTGCAAGGAGTCCGCCGCCGATGCGCTGGCCCAGGCCGGGCTCGAGCACCGGGACGTCGACTGCGCACACATCTACGACTGCTTCACCAGCACCTTGCTCATCACGCTGGAGTCGATGGGCTTCTACGGCCGCGGCGAGGCCGGCCCGGCGGCGCTGGCCGGCGAGTTCGCGATCGGCGGACGCTTTCCCGTCAACACCAATGGGGGCCTGCTGTCGTACGGCTCGTCGGGTGCGGCCGGCGGCATGTTCCATGTCGTCGAGGCGGTGCGCCAGTTGCGCGGTGAATGCGGCCCGCGCCAGGTCAAGGACGCCGAAGTGGCGCTGGCCCACACGCTGGGCGGCATCTTTTCCGGCCATTGCTCGATCATCATGGGGAGGGCCTGACCATGGCCGAAGTGCAAACCAAGCCGATGCCGGTGCCGGACAGCATCAGCCGGCCCTATTGGGAGGGTGCGAACCAGGGCGAGTTCCGCTTCCAGCGCTGCCGCGCTTGCGGCAAGCCGCAGTTCTACTCGCGGTTCGCCTGCGTGCATTGCCACAGCACCGACCTGCAATGGCAGGTGGCCGAAGGCCTCGGGCGCGTGGCCAGCTTCTCGGTGATCCACCGCGCGCCGATCGCGGCGTTCATGGCCGACACGCCCTATGTGCTGGCGCTGGTGGACCTGGACGAGGGCTTGCGCTTCATGTGCAACGTGCTGAACTGCGACCCGGCAACGGTGAAGGTCGGCATGCGCGTGCGTGTGTGCTACGAGACCCGCCCCGGCAGCGAACAGAAGGTTCCGCAAGTGGAGCCCGCAACATCATGAGTGACCTTGTCATCTTCAACTACGACCACTACGAGCCGGGCAAGAACTACGGCACGCGCGATTTCAGCGTCGACGAGGCGACCATCGCCAAGTGGCGCAGCGTGTACCCAAACGACGACGACCCCGGCGTGATGCCTGGCGGCATGCTGGCGATGATCGTCATCGACGCCGTGCTGACGCTGAACTCGCCGCGTCCGCCCGGCGGCGTGCATGGCGGGCAGACTTTCGACATCCTGCGCATGCCGCGCATCGGCGAGACCTTGCGCACCGAAGTGTGGTGCCTGGACAAGCAAGTCAAGAAAGACCGCAAGTGGGTGCGCGTGCGCACCGAGACGCGCGCCGTGGGCTCGGGCGAGCTGCTGTTCAGCGGCATCATGACCACGCTGGTCGCGCAGTAAGGGGCCACCATGGACAAGCAGCTGAAGGCATCGACCAAGCACGTCGACTTCGACACCATCATGGCCTACGCGGCGGTGACGAACGACTACAACCCGATTCACGTCGACAAGGAGTTCGCCGCCAGGAGCCCGATGGGCGGGATCATCGCGCACGGCACGATGTCGGTGGCGCTGATCTGGCAGGCGCTGAAGAACACGCTGGGCGTCGACGCGCTGAACCGCGTGCACCTGGAGATCCGCTTCGTGCAGCCGGTGCGCATCGACGACGACGTGACCGGCGGCGGCGAGCTGCGCGAGGGCAGCCAGCCGCCGGTTTACGACGTCTGGGTGCGCAACGGCAAGGGCCTGGACGTCATCAAGGGCGCGGCCACCATCAAGCCTGCCAAGGCAAACCCATGAGCCTGAAGGGAAAGGCCTACATCGCGGGGGCCTACGAGCACCCGATCCGTCGCGCCGACGACAAGTCGGTGGCGCAACTGCATGCCGAGGTCGCGCGCGGTGCACTCGCCGATGCCGGCCTGACGATGCGTGACGTCGACGGCTACTTCTGCGCCGGCGACGCGCCCGGCCTGGGTGCGTTGAGCATGGTCGACTACATGGGCATGACGCTCCGGCACGTCGACACCACCGAGACCGGTGGCTCCTCGTACGTGGTGCACGTCGCGCATGCCGCGGCGGCCATCGCCGCCGGCCGCTGCAACGTGGCACTGATCACGCTGGCCGGGCGGCCCAAGGCCGAGGGCATGGCCACCGGCACCGCGCCGCGCAACTACGGCCCTGCGCCCGACGTGTCGTTCGAGCTGCCCTACGCGCCGACCACCGTCAACATGTATGCCATGGCCGCCATGCGCCACATGCACGAGCACGGCACCACCAGCGAACAGCTGGCCTGGATCCGCGTGGCCGCGTCGCACCACGCCCAGCACAACCCGCACGCGATGGTGCGCGACGTGGTGACGGTGCAGGACGTGGTCGGCTCGCCGATGATCGCCGACCCGCTGCACCGGCTCGACTGCTGCGTCATCAGCGACGGCGGCGGCGCGCTCGTCGTGGTCCGGCCGGAGATCGCACGTCAGCTCGAGCGTCCGCTGGTCAAGGTCATCGGCACCGGCGAGTTCATGCGCGCGCAGATCGGCGGTAAGGTGGACCTGCTGACGACCGGCGCGGCCTGGACCGGCGCGGCGGCATTCGCCGAGGCCGGCGTGAAGCCCGCCGACATCCAGTACGCGTCGATCTACGACAGCTTCACGATCACCGTGCTGCTGACGCTGGAGGACCTGGGCTTCTGCAAGAAGGGCGAGGGCGGCCGGTTCGTGTCCGACGGCAACCTGATCTCCGGCGCCGGCAAGCTGCCCTTCAACACCGACGGCGGCGGCCTGTGCAACAACCACCCGGGAAATCGCGGCGGCATGACAAAGATCATTGAAGCGGTGCGCCAGTTGCGCGGCGAGGCGCATCCGTTGGTGCAGGTGCCCAATTGCAGGCTCGCGCTGGCGCATGGCACCGGTGGATCGCTCGGCACCCGGCACGGCAGTGCCACCCTGATCCTGGAGCGCGAATGAGCATCACCATCGGACGGCGCGAGATGGCCGCACCCACCGTCACCCCGGAAACGCGGCCGTTCTGGGAAGCCGCGGCCGAAGGCCGGCTGCTCGTCAAACGCTGCGACGACTGCGGCGAGCACCACCACTACCCTCGCGCGGCCTGCCCGTTCTGCGGCAGCGAGCGCACGCAGTGGCGGCAGGCGAGCGGGCAGGGCACGATCTACAGCTTCAGCGTCATGCGCAGGGCCGAGGTGCCGTATGTGGTGGCCTACGTGACGCTCGAGGAGGGGCCGACGATGATGACCAACATCGTCGACGCCGATGCCGACGCGGTGCGCATCGGGCAGCCGGTGAAGCTGAAGTTCAGCCCGAGCGAGGATGGGCCACCCTTGCCGGTATTCACACCGGCCTGAGCCGGCGCACAGCCGCGGTCAGGACGGATCAGCCGCTGCGCGTTGCCGCAGTGCGCCGTGCATGAATTGCGCGACGCGTTCGATGGCCCGCTGGCCTTCGTCGAGCATGCGCGCGTACCAGTGCCAGACGTGAACCATGCGCGGCCAGACTTCGAGCGTGGTGTGCACGCCGGCTTCGCTGGCGGCGATGGCCAGTTGCCGCGCGTCGTCGACCAAGGCCTCGCCGCCGGCCACCTGCAAGAGCAGCGGAGTCAGGCCGCGCAGATCGGCGAACAGCGGCGACACCCGCGGGTCGCGCAGGCTGCGCCGGCCCATGGTCGCATGGGCCATGGCACGTAGCACGGCGTGGTCGATCAGCGGGTCGTGGCTGGGCCGTTGCGGATCGCACGCGGGCAGGCTGCAACTGAGGTCGGTCCAGGGCGAGATGCATACGCCGGCGGCCGGCAGCGGCAGGCCGGCGTCGCGCAGCGCAACCAGGGTCGTCAGCACCAGCCCGCCGCCGGCCGAGTCGCCGGCCAGGACGATGCAACCGGGCTTGACCCGCAGCGACTCGATCAGCCAGCGGTAGGCGGCGACGGCGTCGTCCAGAGCGGCAGGGAAAGGGTGCTCGGGTGCCAATCGGTAGTCGAGCGTGAACGTACGGGCGCCGGCGGCCAGGGCGATGTCGGCCGCAAGGTGGCGGTGCGAGCGCGGCGAGCCAACGACGTAGCCGCCGCCATGCAGATACAGCACGACGCCATCGCCGGCGCCAGCAGGCAGCGGCCATTCACCGCGCACAGAGCCGGTGTCGAGCACTTGCAGCGTGACCTCGCCCGTCAAAGGGAAGACGACCTGGGCGCGCTCATACTGAGCGCGCAACTGGGCGAGGGTGAGCGTGGCCTGCGGTGGCAGCCGCCGCAGCCGCTCGAGCAACTTCTCGATCGTGCGTTCGGCCATTGCGCCGCTGCCGGCAGGATCAGGCCAGCCAGCGCTTGCGGCGCCGGTAGTGCTTGATCTCCTTGAAATCGCGCCCCTCGGCGCCGCCGAGGTAGGCCTCGCGGATGTCCGGGTTGTTCTTCATGACCTCGGCCTTCTCGTGCATGACGACGCGGCCGTTCTCGATCAGGTAGCCGTGCGACACGACGTCCAGCGCCGCGATGGCGTTCTGCTCGACCAGCAGGATCGACATGCCTTCATCGCGGTTGATGCGCCGGATGATCTCGAAGATCTCGGCGACGATTACCGGCGCGAGGCCCAAGCTCGGCTCGTCGAGCATGAGCAGCTTGGGCTGCGTCATCAGCGCGCGTGCAATGGCCAGCATTTGCTGTTCGCCGCCGGACAGGTAGCCCGACTTGGCGGTGCGGCGCTGGTGCAGGCGGGGGAAGTAGGAATACACCCGGTCGCGGTTGCGCTCCATGTCGGCCTTGCCGCCATGCACGGCAGAAGCCGCAATGAGGTTCTCGTCGGGTGTCAGGTGCTCGAAGACACGACGGCCTTCGAGCACCTGGGCGATGCCCAACTTGACCCGGTCCTGCGGCGCCAGCTTGGCGATGTCCTCGCCCATGAACTTCACGTCGCCACGCGTGATCTCGCCACGCTCGGACTTGAGCAGCCCGCTCACCGCCTTCAGCGTGGTGCTCTTGCCGGCGCCGTTGGCGCCCAACAGGGCGACCATGCCGCCCTGCGGCACCTCGATGGAAACGCCCTTGATAGCCAGGAAGACGTGGTCGTAGATGACCTCGATGTTGTTGAGGATGAGGGCGTTCACGGTCAGTTCTTTCCAGATTTGGCGAACTCGGCAGAGTGTTGTTTCACCGTGCTCCAGACCAGATCCGTGTAGTCGGCGAACCAGTCGGTTTGGGGAACCCACTTGCTGCCGTCCCACATGTCGATGCGGGTCTTGCCGCCGCCGCCGTGGTCCTTGGCATTGAGCGTCAGCGGTGCCATCAGGCCGTTGGCGTCATAACTACTCACGCTCTCCATGCCTTTGCGAATCCTCTCGGCAGTGAGCGGCGCGGGCTGATCCTTGGTGGCCAGTCGCACCCCTTCGAACAGCGTCGAGTACATCGCCAGTCCGAGGTAGTAGTACGAGTCAGAGAGGAACTTGCGGTCGCCGCTGCCCTTGCCCTTGTCGTACAGTTCGCGCGCGATGTCGCGCAACAAGGGATGGTCAGTCCCGCCGCCGATGACCACCGAAGAGCGCTTCAGGCCCTTGGCCGCCTCGGGCCCGATGTTGTTGATGTCAACCTCGTTGATCCAGTTCACGGTGATGAACTTCTCCAGCGGTATGCCGTTGCGCTTGAGTTCCTTGACGGCGACGACGTTCATCGGTCCGATGCCCCAGTGAACGATCCAGTCCGGCTGGAAGCGGCGCAACTGGCTGATCGCCGAACTCATGTCATTGCCGGGCAGCGGGTAGGGAAACATCGACAGTGCGAAGCCTTCGCGCCTTTGCAGTTCCTGCAGGACGGGGATCGGCTCCTGCCCGAGAGGGTAGTCGATGTAGAGATAGGCAATCTTTGTTTTCTTGAAGTCGGCACCGGCCTGGCGCTTGATGTAACTCACCATGTTTGCCGCTTGGCCCCAGTAGGTGGGGCCCAAGGGGAACACCGGCTTGAAGACTTCGCCATCGACGGCATCGGCGCGGCCATGGAAGGCCTGGATCATCAGGTTGCCGTCCGGCATGACGCGGGGCAGAACGGCACGCGCAACCGGGGTGGACATGAAGTCGAAGACCATCACGCCTTCACGCTTCAGGCGCTCATAACATTCGATGCCGCGTTGCGGTTCGTTGCCATGGTCCTGAACCGTGATCTCGATCTTGTTGCCGCCCAGACCGCCCTTGCTATTGATCAAGGCGGCGTAGTCGCGTGCCGCCTGCGCCACCTGAGGCGTGATGAAGCCGTAGGACTTCGTCAGGTCGTAGCAGAGGCCGAAGCGAAGCGGCTCCGACGCCATCGCCGCTTGACACGCCACCGACATGACAAGGACGGACAGGGCCGCGCGAGAGATGAGAGGCATGAATCTGCTCCTTGGGTTTCAAGCCGCGAACCTACTTTGCTGCCTTGGCGTAATCGGCCGAATTGGCCTTGACGAGCGTGTTGACCAGGCCCGTGTAATCGGCGAACCAGTCAGTCTGCGCCACCCACTTGCTGCCATCCCACATGTCGATGCGGGTCTTGCCGCCACCGCCGTGGTCCTTGGGCGTGACGGTGATCGGGGCCATGAAGCCCTTGGCATCGAAGTTCTTGATGCCATACATGCCCTGCCGGATCTTCTCCGGCGTCAACGGCCAGCCCTGTGTCTTGATGGCGATGCGCACGCCTTCGAAGACAGACGAGTACAAGGCCAGACCCGTGTTGTAGTAGGAGTCGGCGACGAGTTTGCGGTCGCCATTGCCCTTGCCCTTGTCATAGAGCTCGCGCAGGATGTCTTTTACCAACGGATGCTCGGCGCCGCCGACGACGACCGTCGAGCGTTTGAGTCCCTTTGCGGCGGCGGCACCAAAGTTGTTGATGTCGACCTCGTTGATCCAGTTCACCGTCACCATTTTCTCGATCGGGATGCCGTTGCGCTGCATCTCGCGGAAGGTGATGGGATTCAGCGGCGAGAAGGACCACAGGACCACCCAGTCGGGCTGGAAGCGCCGCATCTGCGTGAACGCCGCACTCTGGTCATTGCCCGGCACAGGGATTGGAAAGGGCTGGTACTCGAAGCTCTCGAGCCGCTTCAGAGCCTCAAACACCGGCGTTGGCTCGCGGCCGAAGGGCGTGTCGAGGTACATGAAGGCTACCTTCTTGCCCTTGAGGCTGCCCCCACTCTGCTTCTTGAAATAGCTGATGATGTTTGCCGCCTGGCCCCAATAGGTGGGAGCCAAGGGAAACACCTGCTTGAAGACTTCACCGTCGACGGCGTCACCCCGGCCCACCAGGGGCTGCACCAGGATGTTGCCGTCCTGCATGATGCGCGGCAGTACGGCGCGGGAAACCGGCGACGAGAAGGTGTCGAAAATCATCGTGCCTTCACGCTTCAGGCGCTCGTAGCAGTCGATGCCCCGTTGCGGTTCGTTGCCATGGTCCTGAACCGCGACTTCGATCGGGTGACCTTCGAGGCCACCGCGAGTGTTGAGCAGGTCGGCGTAGTCCTTGACGGCCTGCGCCACTTGTGGCACGGCAGCGACATAAATCTTCGTCAGGTCGTAGCACAAACCGAACTTGACCGGTTCTGCGGCCAGCGTGGCCTGGGTTGAGACCAGCAAGGCGGCTGCCGTCAGTACTCTCTTCAGACTGGATCGCATATGGGTTGCTCCTGTTCGGTGTGTGCTCCCCACCGGCCGCTGGCCAGTGGGGAGGAGAGGACGGTTACTGCCCTGTGGATTTGGCGAATTCCGCCGAGTGCTGCTTCACCGTGCTCCAGACCAGATCGTTGTAGTCGGCGATCCAGTCCCCCTGTGGGATCCACTTCGAGCCGTCCCACAACTCGATCCGTGTCTTACCGCCGCCGCCATGGTCCTTGGCGGTGACCGTGAGAGCCGGCAACAGGCCGCTGGCGTCAAAGCCGCGCACGCTTTCCAGCCCCTTGCGCATTTTCTCCGCAGTCATCGGGCCCTTGTCTGCTTTCAGCGCCAGGCGGGCGGCCTCGAAGATGGGCGCGTAGATGGCCAGCCCGGTGGAGTAGTAGATGTCGGAGAGGAACTTGCGATCGCCGTTGCCCTTGCCCTTGTCGTACAGCTCGCGAATGATGTCCTTCATGATGGGGTTGTCGACACCGCTGGCGACCGTGGTCGACCGGCGAATGCCCTTGGCGACGTCGTGACCGATGTTGTTCAGGTCTGTTTCGTTGAACCAGTTCACGGTGACCATCTTGTCCAACGATATGCCGTTGCGCTTGGCCTCCTTTGACGCGACCACGTGCATGGCCGAGAACGCCCAGTGCACGATCAGGTCCGGCTGGAAACGGCGCATCTGCGACCAGGCAGACGACTGGTCGCTTCCCGGCAGCGGATACGGGAACATCTGTAGTTCGAAGCCTTCACGTTTCTGCAGTTCCTGCAGCACCGGAATCGGCTCTTGCCCGAACGGGTAGTCGATGTACAGGAACGCGATCTTCTTGCCCTTGAGGTTGCCGCCGGACTGCTTCTTGAAGTGGCTGACAATGTTGGCGGCCTGGCCCCAATAGGTCGGGCCGAGCGGGAAGATCCACTTGAACACTTCGCCGTCCACCGCGTCGCCACGGCCCACGAGTGCCTGGATCATGACCTTGCCGTCTTTCATCGCGCGTGGCAGCACGGCTCGCGAGACCGGTGTGGACAGCAGATCGACGGTCAGCGCTTGGTCCTTCACCTTCTCGTAGCACTCGATGCCGCGCTGCGGCTCGTTGCCATGGTCCTGGACGATGAGCTCGATCGGGTTGCCCTCGATGCCACCCTTCAGGTTGAGCAACGCGGCATAGTCACGCGCTGCCTGCGCGACTTGCGGCGAGATGAAGGTGTAGGCCTTGGTCAGGTCATAGCACAGCGCGAAGCGAAGAGTTTCGGCGTGCGCGGGTGCGGCTGCTAGCAGCACGGCGGCCGCGCCGAGCATCAGCTTGAGTTTCCGGTACATGGTTGTCTGCTCCAGTGGGGGGTGGGTCCAGGGTTGAGAGCCGCTATTTGCGGGCGTAGCCGAACGGCCAGAAAATGAAATAGTTGCGCAGGTTCGTGTAGATCTTGGCCAGACCCAATGGTTCGAACAGAAGAAACCCGATGATCAGAATCCCGTACAGGAAACTCGGGATGTGGGCCAGCAGCTCGATGCCAATCTTCAGGTCCATCATCTGGGCGCCTGCGAATATCAGATTCGCCACGATGCCGGGCAGCAGCAAGATGAACGCGACGCCGAAGTAGCAGCCGATCACGCTGCCCAGGCCGCCCACGATCACCATGGCCAGGACCTGGATCGACACGTTCACGGCGAACTGTTCCGGCGTGACGGCGTGGTAGAAGGTAAAGATGAGGATGGCGCCGCTGATGCCGCCGATGAAGGAGGACATCGCAAACGCCACCAGCTTGTAGTAGAAGCTGTTGACGCCGATGACCGCGGCAGCGAAGTCCTTCTCGCGCACCGCCACCAAGGCCCTTCCAAGGCCGGTGCGGCGCAGGTTGAGCATGAAGATGGTGACGATCACGCACCAGACCAGCGCGACGTAGTACAGGCCGGCGTCGGACGTGACCTCGATGCCCAACAGCCGTAGCGGTGGTGCTTGGATCGTGGCCTGCGTGCCGCCGCTGACGGCCGGCACCTTGTTGATCACCCAGTCCATCACGAACTGCAGGGCCAGCGTGCTGAGCGCCAGGTACAGGCCGCGAACGCGCAGCGCCGTGATCGCGAAGGCGCAGCCGATGAGCGTGGCGACCGAGCCCGCGAGCGCGATGGCGATCTCGAACGGAATGCCGTTGCGCGTGGCATGGACTGCGGTGTACGCGCCGATGCCCATGATGGCGGCGTAGCCGAAATGGAACTGCCCGGCCCAGCCGAGGATGAGATTGAGTCCCAGCGCCGCAGCCGTCCAGATGAGCCACGGCAATACGTAGCTCTTCATGTACAGCGAACTCAGCAGCATCGGCGCCGCCAGGGCCAGTGCCAGCAGAACGGCGAGTTGCCAGCGATCGAAGGGGATGGGGAACAGTTGCCGGTCACCACGATAGGTGGTGTGGTGGATGCCTGCCTGACGGTAGAACATGGATTCAGATCCTCTGGATGTCTTCGCGGCCGAACAGGCCATGCGGGCGGATCAGGATGGTCAGCACCAGCGTCGCGGCGACCACGAGTTCGCGGCTGCCGCCGCCGACCAGGCGGTCGAGGTAGCCTGAGGCCACGCCCTGGAACATGCCCAGCAGCAGGCCGGCGACGATGGCGCCGCCGATGCTGTCCAGGCCACCGAGCACGGCCACGGCGATGCCCATCAGCAGCAGTTGCGAAAGCGACTGGTCCACCCCCTGGATGGATCCCCACAACGCACCGGCCAGGGTTGCCACAGCCGCCGACATCGCCCAGGACAGCGCGACGCCGCGTTCGACTGAGATGCCGACCGACCATGACGCCGTGTAGTCGTCGGAAATCGCCCGCAGCACGATGCCCATGCGGGTGCGGAAGAACAACACGAAGAAGCCGAACAGCAGCAGCGCTACGACGCCGCCGGCCACGTAGCTGCGGTTGATCAGCACGTCGCCCAGGAAGAGCGGGTCCGAGGAGATCGGCAAGGGCAGCACCCGGTTGGTACCGCCCCAGACGACGAGCGCTGCTGCCCGCACGAAAATATCGAGCGCCAGCGTCATCATCAGGATCATCACCAGCGGCCGGCCTGCAAGCCGGCGCAGCGCCACGCGCTCGATGCCCATGCCGATCAGGAACATCAGCACCATCGCGACCGGCAAGGCCACCCACATCGGCGCCTTCAACGCCTCGAAGACGGCCAGCGCGACGAAGGCGCCAAGCATGGCCAGCGCCCCCTGGGCCAGGTTGGGCACCGAAGACGACTTGTAGATGAGCACGATGCCCAGTGCGACCAGCGAGTACATCAGGCCCGACAGGGCGCCGTTGATGGCCAGTTCGAGGAACAGCGACAAGTCCATGGTCAGATATTCCTCAGCACCAGGTTGCGTTCGATCACGCCGGTGTCACCGGTGTCGTAGGTGATCTGCGCCTTCATGACGATCGATTCGTCACCGGCATAGAGCGCCTGGATGACGGATGCGTAGCGCTCTTCGATGACGCTTCGGCGCAGCTTGCGGGTGCGCGTGATCTCGCCGTCGTCGGGGTCGAACTCCTTGTGAAGGTCGACGAAGCGCCGGATGCGCAGCCCCTCGGGCAGAGCCTCGTTCAGACGCCGGATCGCGCTGGCGACCAGCTCGCACACCTCGGCCTTCTGCGACAGGTCGGCGTACGAAATGTAGGGAATGCCGCGCACCTCGGCCCAGTGACCGACGGCGTCACCATCGATGCACACCATCGCGCAGAGGAAGTCGCGCCCGGTCCCGAGCACGGCCACGTCCTTGATGTAGGGGCTGAACTTGAGCCGGTTCTCGATGTAGTTCGGGATGTAGCGATCACCCTTGGCGGTGTGCACGACTTCGGCCACCCGGCCAAGCACGACCAGGTGGCCGTCGGGTTCAATGTAGCCTGCGTCGCCGCTGTGCAGCCAGCCGTCGATGAGGGTCTTGCGCGTCGCTTCCTCGTTCTGGAAGTAGCCGCTGAAGACGCTCTCCGAGCGCAGCAGGATCTCGCCGTCGTCGGCGATCTTCGCCTCCACGCCGGGCAGCGGCCGGCCGACCGTGTGCAGGCGCACTTCGTCGGCGGCCTGCACGGCGTTGAACGCACTGCTCTCGGTCTGCCCGTAGAGCTGGCGCAGGTTGATGCCCAGCGCTCGATAGAACAGGAAGGTGTCCTCGCCCATCGCCTCGCCGCCGGTCAGTGCCACGCGCATCCGGCTCAGCCCGAACTGGTCCTTCAGGGGTCCGAACACCAGCATCTCGCCCAGACGGCATTGCAGGCGCTGCATCGCGGTCGGGGTCTTGCCATCGAGCTTCAGCCGCTCGACGGCGACGCCGACATCGATGAAGTGGTCGAAGACGCGCTTCTTCAGCGCCGTGGAGTCTTCCATGCGGACCCGGATCGAGGTCAGCATGTTGTCCCAGCTGCGCGGCGCGGCGAGGTAGAGCGTGGGCGCGATCTCGCGCAGGTTGCGCAGCACGGTTTCCGAGCGTTCCGGAATGTTGATGGTGAAGCGCAGCGCGATGCCTGCGGCCATGGTGACGGCGAAGTCGCCGATCCAGGCCATCGGCAGGTAGGCCAGGATGTGCTCGCCCCAGCCGAAGACCTTGCCTTGGTAGGCGTTGCGCACTCCAGCGAGCACGTTGCGCTGCTGCAGCACCACGCCCTTGGGCTTGCCGGTGGTGCCCGACGAGTGCACGAACACCGCCGGGCCCTCGGGTACCGCCCGATTGACAAGATCGTCGCGCAGATTCGGTTCGTTGCGCAGGCGGGCGGCGCCGGCCTCGCGCAGCTGCTCCCACGAGGCTAGGCCATCGACCTTGTAGTGGTTGAGACCGCGCGGGTCGTCGTAAACGATGTGCCGCAGCGATGGCGCGTTCTCGCGCAGTTCCAGCAGCTTGTCGACCTGCTCCTGGTCCTCGGCCAGCGCAAAGCGCGCTTGCGCCTCGCCGGCGAAATGGAGAACCTCCTCGGGCGTGGCGTCAGGGTAGACCGGCATCGCATAGCCCTTGAGCGCGCCGGCGGCCAGCATGCCCAGGTACAGGCGAACCCGGTTGTCGCCGAGCACCAGCATCGAGTCCCCGGCGGTGAACCCCAACTGCTCGAGACCGGCCGCGATGGAAAGCACCTCGTCGAGCACTTGCTGCCAGGTGAATTCCTGCCAGATGCCGAGCGCCTTCTCGCGCATGGCGATCTGGCGCCCATGGCTGCCGGCGTTGATGGCCAGCAGCCGGGTCAGGGTGGTCTGCGGGTTCAGGTCCCACTGCCGCGCCATCGCCGCAGCGTGGGCAAGGTCTTCACGCTGCATGCTGCTGCGCCTTTCCGAGGTAGGCTTCGATGACGCGCGGGTTGGCGACCACGTCGCGCGGCAGACCGGTGCCGATGACCTCGCCGTAGTTCAGGGCCATGATGCGGTCGCAGATGCCGATCACGACATCCATGTGGTGTTCGATCAGCAGCACCGTGATGCCGCGCTCGTCGCGCGCGTCGAGGATGAAACGCGCCATGTACTCCTTCTCCTCCTGGTTCATGCCTGCCATCGGTTCGTCCAGGATCAGGAACTCCGGCTCGGCGACCAGCGCGCGGGCCAGTTCCACCCGCTTCTTCAGGCCGATGGGCAATGTTTCCACCGGCTCGTCGCGCACGCCCTGAAGCTGTAGGAACTCGATCGTCTCCTCGCACAGCCGGCGGTGCGCGATTTCCTCGGGCTGGCTCAGCCACCAATACAGCGCCGTCTTGACGACGCCGGGGTTCAGGTGCACATGGCGGCCGAGCAGGATGTTCTCGAGCGCCGACATGCCGTTGAACAGCGCCAAGTTCTGGAAGGTACGGGCGACATGCTGCCGCGCCACCTTGTGCGGCTTCATGCCCGTGATCTCCGTGCCGTTCAGCAGGATGCGGCCCTTCTGCGGCGGGTAGAACCCGGTCACGGCATTGACCAGTGTTGTCTTGCCGCTGCCGTTGGGGCCGACCAAGCCGAAAATCTCGCCGCGGTCGATGCGCAAGTCCACGCCGGTCACGGCCACCAGGCCACCGAAGCGGCGTTCGATGCCCTGGCACTCAAGGACCGGTACAGCCTCGTTGGCAGACTTCAAGTTGCTGTCCCCTGCAGATTGGTTACCTGCCTAATGTTAGGCGCGTCTATGTACTTTGTCGGCACTGAAAGTCTCCGGGCCCCCGAGTCGGAGCCATTCTTCTGCGATCCTGCCTGCGATCTACCGAACTCGACCCGCGGGAGGCTGTGATCACCCCGCCAAACGCCGGCTCGCAAGTTGCTGCAGGCCGTTGTTCTAACAAGCGTTCGGCAGAGCGTCAATGGACACTTACCCTCTGGCGCGCGAGCCTAGGCCACCTAGAGTGCGCTGGGATCCGCGCATTCCCTGATTGGCCACGCATCTGGAGACGGACGCATGTGCAACCCTTTGGGCGCCCGCGGCGGATCGGGGAGACTCTTCATGTCGCTCGCACAATCCCTTGGCCGATTTGTTGCCGACCTCGACCTGACGAAGGTTCCGCCACCCGTGGTCGAGAAGGCCCGCACCTGCCTGCTCAACGGCTACGGCATCGCGCTGGGTGGGCACGCGACGCCCTTCGCCCCGGTGGCGCGGCGGTCGGCGCTGGCGCTCGACGGCGAGCGCAGCGGCGGCGCCACCTTGCTCGGCGACGGGCGCAAGACCTCGGTCGACGGCGCCGCGCTGGCCAACTCGGCGCTGTTCCACGGCCGTGCCCAGGAAGATACCTGCGGTGCCGGGCACTTCGGCACCATCATGATCCCGCTGCTGACGGCGCTGGTCGAGGCACGCGGCCTGCCGGTGGCGCGCATGCTGCCGGCGCTGATCGCCGGCTACGAGGTCGGCGGCCTGCTCGAATCGGCGTACGGGCCGAAGACGACGCCCGCCGGGCTGCGCGCTTCGCCGCTCTACGGCACGCTGGCCGCGGCAGCGGCCACGTCGCATCTGCTGGGCCTGGACGCCGAACGCAGCGCCGCAGCGCTGGCGAACGCGGCCTCGTTCACCGGCGGCATGCTGCAGTCCTTCGCCGACGGCACCGACGAATGGCGCTACCAGGTCGGCGTGGCCGCACGCAGCGGGCTGGTCGCAACCGAACTCGCGCGCGCCGGTTCGCGCTCGGCGCCGGGCGCTTTCGAGGGTCGCTCGGGCTTCGTCAAGGCCTACGCGCGCAGCGATTGCGATGTGCCCGCCCTGCTGGCACGGCTGGGGACGGAATGGTCGGTGCAGCGGGTCACCTTCAAGCCCTTCCCGGTGTGCGCCTTCAACCAGACGCCGGTGACCGGCGCGCTGATCCTGCGCGACAGGCTCGAGGAGCGGGCCCCGAAGCAGGTGCGCGTGCGCATGAATCCCTTCGAGACCGGCTACGCCGGCATGGATGCCAAGGGCCCGTTCGACTCGATCTCGGGCACGCTGATGAGCATCCCGTTCTGCATCGCGCTGACGCTGCTGCGCGGCACGCCGAGCATGGCTGCGATGACGACCTACGACGACGCCGAGGTCAACGCGCTCACCGAGCGCATCGAGCTGGTGACCGACGCCACGGTGCCGGTGCTGTCCTGCGTGATCGAGGCCGAGACCGCCGACGGCGCGCGGCTGGTGCAGGACCAGCGCATGACCGTGGCCGATTTCGCCTACGACTGGGACACCGACTCGAAGCTGGTGCGGCGCATCGGCGCCGAGACCGGCGTGCCGGCGGCGGCCTACGACCGCGTGGAGGCGTTCTGCCGCGCGCCCGAGCGGGCCGGCATCGCCGCGGTGCTGGAGGCCTTCGCGATGCTGCCGAAGCCGCCGGCCGGCTGAAGCAGCTCAGGGCAGCGTCGCTGCCGCCTCCTGCGCGTACAGGCGCAGCAGAGCGTCGCGTCGTGCCGGGCCGCCGGCGAACTCGATGTCGCGCACGCGGTGCGGGTCGATCTGCGTGCGCAGCCGCTGCAGCAGCGCGGCATCCGGACGGGGCGTGTACGGCACGCCGCCCACCGCCACGGCGGCCGGCGTGCGCTCGCGCAATTGCTCGTGCGTCACGCCGGGGTGGCGGCTGAGGGCGCGCGCGCCGGCCGACGTGAACTCGAACACCGCGAGGTCGGTGACCATCACCACATGGCCCACGCCCGGCGCGTGCGCGGCCAGCGGGTCGGCGACGACGAAGTCGACCGCATCGACGAAGCAGCGGCTGTCCTGCTGCGGCAGGTAGACGAGGAAGGGTTGTGCGATCTCGGCCAGTTCGGCCAGCCCCGCCAGGCCGGCGAAGCGGCGCAGACGCCCCTGTTTGTCGGCGACGCGCAGGCTGTTGATGCGCCCTTGGACGTCGATCTGCAGCGGGCGCACGAACTGGCGCACACGCCCCGACAGGCGCGGCATCATCTGGCCGATCCATTCGGGCGCCTCATAGCGCCGCAGCGCGCCGATCTGGGCGGCGCGTTCGCTACGGCTCAGGAAAGCGGGGCGCTGGGCGCGCGTGAGCGTCAGCGCCGCCGGGTCTTCGAGCGCGGGGCCGTGGCCATGCGTGCGCGCCTGCGCCAGCAGCGCGGCGACCTGGTTCAGCGCAGAAGCCAGGCCGAGTTGGATGACCTCGGCGCGCAGCAGCCAGTCGCTCATCGTGCAGACCATCATCTCGGCCACGTCGGCCGGCGCGGCGGGTGCGTCGCTGCGGGTCTCGTTGTCGTTCATCGCGCCCTTCCTTCGAGCCGGGCACGGGCCCAGCCGGCGACGGCGTCGCGCTCGAGCGCCGTGTAGTCCAGCAGTGCCGGCCAATCGGCCTCGTAGCCGGGCAGGCAGCCGCCGGGCCGGGCGCCACCGGGCGCGTGCACGACCCTGCTGACCAGGGCTTCGGTGAGGTCGGCTTCGACGCCACCGGCCGTGATGTCGTCGACCAGCTCTTCGCAGGTCACGACGGTGCGCTGCGCTGCCAGCGCCAGCAGCCGGTCGGCCGCCCGGTGGCCACCGAACACCGCGTTGCCTTGGCGGTCGGCGCGCCAGGCATGCACGTAGGCGACCGTGATCGGCAGGGGCGGGATCGCGAGTTGCTCCTCGTCGGTGTAGGGGCAGCGCACGCGGCGCAAGTCGGGCCGCACCTGCGCCAGCGCCACGCCATGGCGCGCCGGCAGCGGCAGGAAGGACGCGCCCTCGACCGCCGCGTTCAAGCCCAGCATCAGCGAGGTCTCGGTCTCCTCGATCACGTCGCAACCGGCCTTCAGCCCCGGCCCCATGCCCAGCGCCTCCATGCCGAGGTAGAAGCCGCGCACGCGCTGCGCCACGCCGGCGGCGACCAGCAGATCGGTCTCCACGCCGCCGGTCAGCACCAGCAGTTCGTCGAAGCGCAGACCGTGTGCGGCCCAGTGCATCGCGACGGCCAGCGGCCGGCGGCTGAAGCTCCAGCCGCCGAGCGCGACGCGCGCCGCGCCGCGCGCGAGTTCGGCGGCGTCGGCCAGACTCGCCAGCTTTCCGTTCGACAGCGCCATCTACAGTCCCATGCCGCGCGCGATGATGTCGCGCTGAACTTCCATCGCGCCGCCGCCGATCTCGAACAGCTTGGCGTCCTGGAAATGCATCGGCAGACCCGAGTCGACGGTGTAGCCGTAGCCGCCCAGCAGGTGCAGGCCGGTGTAGGCGCAGTGCATGTAGCACTCGGCGCCGGCCACCTTGGCGAACGAGGCCTCGTTGTGGCAGGCGCCGGTCTTCTCGAGCACGCTGGCGCCGCGGTAGACCAACAGCCGCGCGGCGTCGGTGCGCAACTGCATGTCGACGATCTTGTGGCGCACCGACTGCAGCTTGGACAGCGGCTTGCCGAACTGCACGCGCTGCTTCAGGTAGGCCACCACCTCGTCGATGATGGCCTGCGAGGCGCCGACGCCGATGGCGCCGTGGTACAGGCGCTCGTTGTCCAGCCCGCCGAGCACACATTGCCAGCCCTTGTTCTCTTCCCCGATCAGCGCGTCGGGCGGCAGCACCAGGTCGCGGAAGTGGGCCGAGAAGGTCGGCACCGGCCCCAGGCCCATGGTCTCGATGCGGGTCAGCTCGATCGCCGGGTGGCTGCCCGGGTTCGGGATCAGGAAGGTCGAGATGCCCTCCTGCTTGACGGCATGCGGGTCGGTGCGTGCGGCCAGGATCAGGAAGCCCGCCGACTTGGCCTGCGAGCAATACAGCTTCTCGCCGCTGATGACCCAGTGGCCGTCGCTGCGCTTGACCGCCGTGGTGCGCAGCGACGCCGCGTCGCTGCCGGAGCCGGGCTCGGTAAGGCCCAGCGCCATGAAGACCTCGCCGGCCATCACCCTGGGCAGCACCATGTCCTTCTGCGCCTGGGTGCCGAACTTGGCCACCAGCGGCGCCAGGATCACCGCGGCGCGACCCCAGGCGGTGGTGATGGCCGCCGACGCGCGCGCGAACTGCTCGACGAAGGCCAGCATGCCCATCGGGTCGGGCTTCTCGAGTCCGCTGTAGGCCTCGGGCAGCAGGAAGCCGTAGTAGCCCAGCCTGCCGAGCTTCCTGAACAGCTCCTGCGGCGGCTCGACCTTGTCGCGCGCCCATTGCAGCACCTGCTGGCGCGGCATCTCCTTCTCGACGAAACGGCGCGTCGTCTCGGCGATCGCGCGTTGTTCTTCACTCAGTTCGAAATCCATGGGGTCGTGCTCCGGTCGGTTCGTGGTTCGTGTTTCGTGGTTCCGGTTCAGCCGGGTCCGGGGGCGGGCCTCGGTCGCAAGGCTCAGGGCATCACGCCGTCCTGTCGTCGAGCACGCGAAGCGTCTTGTAGCCGACGCGCGGCAGGTCGTCGTGGAACGACACTCGGGTGGGCAGCTTCAACTCGGCGTCGAGGTGGGCCTGCAGCCGCTGCGCCACGCCGGCGGTGGCGTCGGCGGCCAGCGTGGCGGGGCGCAGCAGGCGCACTTCCAGCACCTGCGGCTCGACCGCCCGGCGCACCAGCGCGAACTCGAGGTTGCGGCCTTCCTCGCTGCGCGACAACGCGGTCTCGACCTGGAACGGATAGACGGCGCTGCCGCGCACCGGCACGCGGTTGGCCAGCCGGTCGAGCAGCGTGAAGCGGCGCGACGTGCGGCCGCAGCTGCACACGCCCGGGTGCACGCGCACCATGTCCTCGGTGCGCCAGCGCACGTGTGGCGTGGCGCGGCGGTAGAAGTCGGTGATGACCATCTCGCCGACGTCGCCCTCGCGCGCCGGCGCGCCAGTGGCCGGGTCGATCACTTCGACCAGCGTCATGTCCTCGCCATGCCAGTGCTCGCCGTCGTGGGCTGGGCACTCGGTGCTGAAGAGGTTGAAATCCGAGCCCTGGCCCGACAGCGTCGTGACCTCGATGCCCAGCGTCTGGCGGAACTGCGCGCGCGCCTCCGGGCCGAGCGCCGCGCCCATCAGAATGGCGCGCCGGTAGGGCAGCGCGCCGCCTTCGGGCGTGGCCGCTGCGTGCTGGGCCATGGCACGCAGCGTGGCCACGCCGGCCTGCAGGAAGGTGGGCTCGAGCGCGCGCGCGACCTCGACGTAACGTGGCACCTGCGCGGGCTCGTGGTTGTCGCGAATGATCCACTTCACGCCGGCGCGTTGCGCGCCGAGGCGGAAGATGTCTGCCGCCGGCGTGAACGGTGTGACCAGCAGCTGGAGCACATCGCCCGGCCGCAGCCCGCTGCACCAGAACATGCGCGCCGCCAGCTCGACGTTGCGGTCCAGGTCCTGGGTGTCGAAGGCCTGGTAGGTCTGGCGTCCGCTGGTGCCGGCCGACGGGCCGGACAGCACGATGTCCTCGCGCGGCACGCACAGGTGGGGCAGGGCGCTGCCGTAGCGGTCCATCGCGGCGCGCAGCTCGTCCTTGGTGCTCAGCGGCACGAGCGCGGCAAAGTCGTCCAGGCTTCGCACCGCGGCCGGGTCGACCCGCGCGAGGCGCTCGCGCTGCATCGGCGAGCGTGCCTTGACCCAGGCCAGCAGTGCCTGCACGCCCTTCAATTGCAGGGCCTGCCGCTGCTCGGGTGCCATGCTTTCGGCCGCGGCGTCCCAAATGGCACGCGCGTCGTTCATCGCATCGCTCGCCGCGGCGCATCCTCGCCGACGAGGCGGAACACCGGCAGCGCCACCTCGCGTTCCGGAAACGCCACCTGCACCCGCTTGTCAACCGCCATGTCCTCGGGCCGGCCTTCGATCTCGGTGAACAGGAACCAGTCTTCGTCCAGCCGCACCAGGCCGATGGTGTAAGGCGCATGTGCACGCCACACGGCCGAGGGCGGCCGATGCACGACCGAGAAGCTGTAGATGCTGCCCGCGCCCTTGGACTCCTCCCACTGCGGCGCGGCGCCGGCCTCGCACATCGGGCAGATCGAGCGCGGCGGGAAGATCGCGCCGCGGCAGGCCGGGCAGCGCTGGAACAGCAGCCGGCCTTCCTTGACGGCGCCCCAGTAGGGCAGCGCGTCCTGCGTGACGCGCGGGGTCGGGAACGATTCGGTGTAGTCGGCGAATTCGCCTTGTTCCAACATGATCTGCGTGCTCCTATTGCGCCTCGGTGCCGAGGATGAGGGCGCTGTGGCAGGCCAGCATGCCGCCGGCCGAATACGCCATCGCGCGCTTCGGTGAGTTGCCGGCCTTCAGGCCGAGCGGGTCGCCGCGCAACTGGCGCACGGTCTCGACCAGCGAGTCGGCAGCCACCGAGATGCCGGGCTGGCCGAAGCCCATCCAGCCGCCGTTGGTGTCGACCGGAAAGTCGCCGCCCGGGCGCATGCGCCCGCTGCGCACCAGGTCCATGGCGCGGCCCTTGGGCGCGAAGCCCAGGTCTTCGAGCTGCACGAGCACGGTGTGCGAGAAGTTGCCGGCGAGGGCACCGAGCTGCATGTCGGCGGGCGTCATGTCGGCCATCGCGTAGGCCTCGCGCGCGGCGTGCGCGGCGCCGGTGGTGGTGATCGCCGGCAGCGGCCCGAGCGGGATGCGGCTCTTGCGCAGGTTGATGCGCTCGCACAGGTACTCGTGCGTGGTGCAGGTGCCGAAGCCGTGGATGTAGATCGGGCGCTTGGCCTGCCTGGCACGTTCGACGCTGGTGACGACGAAGGCGCCGGCGGTGCCGCCCGGCCCCCAGGTGGCGCACATCCAGCGCCGCAGCGGCGACGAGATGTAGGGCGAGCGCATCACGTCGTCGACGGTGATCAGGCCGTGCCTGCGCTTGGCCGCTTTCGGGTGATGAACCGACCATTCCTGGCGCTGCACCGCGACCTCGGCGAAGTCTTCCTCGGTGACGCCGAACTCGTGCATGTAGCGGCAGGCGAGCTGCGCGTAGATGGTCGGAATCGTCGGGCCGTAGGGAAACTCGAACTGCGGGCAGGCGTCGGTGGCCGCGCCCACCGCGGTGGCGTCGATGAACAGCTCGACCGCATCCGACTGCACGCACAGCACGTAGTCGGCCACGCCCGAGGCGATGGCCAGTGCGGCCTGTCCGATCATGGCGTTGACGCCGGCACCGTGGAAGGTGATCTCGGTCGTCATGCGCACCGGCATCTGCATGTGCGAGGCGAAGATGTTGTTCCACTGCGGCCGCCGGTCGGCCCAGGGCGAGCGGCCGGTGAGCAGGATGTCGATGTCGTCCTTGCGGATGCCGGCGTCCTTGAACGCGGCCCAGCTCGCCTCGGTGGCGAGCTGCAGCGGGTCCTTGACGTCCTGCTTGTCGGCGTAGGAGTCACCCATGCCGATGATGGCGGCGACGCGGCCGAGGGAGCGGTCGGGGGTTTTCACGAGTTCGGTCCTTTCAGTCGCACGGCAAGCCGAGTTGCTTGGCGATCACACGCAGCTGGATCTCGTAGGAGCCGACCGTGACCGGCGCGACCAGCGCGTCGAGCGCCATGCGCATCACCGGCAGTTCCTCGGTGATGCCCCAGCCGCCGCCGATGTGCAGCGCGTTCTGCGTCACGCGGTACACGGCCTGCGTGACGAACAGCTTGGCCGACGAGACGTCGAGGATGATGTCCTTGATCGCGGCGCCGCTGTCCCAGCGCTGCGCCGCATGGTAGGTGTACAGGCGCGAGGCCTCGACATCCACATGGCCCTGCGCCAGCATGAAGGCGATGCTCTGGTTGGCGCCGATCGGCTTGCCGAACTGCTGGCGCACCTTGGCGTAGTCCAGCGCCCAGGCCAGCGCCGTCTGCATGTGGCCGAGCCAGCGTGCCGCGACCATCACGCGTTCGCGGTTGAAGCCGGCCATGATGGCGCCGAAGCCGGCGGTCAGGCGGCGCGACTCGGGCACGCGCGCGTTGTTGAACATCACGCGGTAGGTCGGCAGCGGCCGGTTGGCGTAGGTCTTGATCTGCGAGGTCTCGACCCCCGGCGTGTTGCGGTCGACCGCGAAGAAGTGCATGCCGCGGCGGCCCTGGGTCGGGTCGGTGCGCGCCAGCACCAGCATCGTGTCGCAGTCGCCGCCCAGCGTGATGAAGGACTTGATGCCGTCGAGCACCCACTCGTCGCCCTGGCGCGTGGCGGTCGTCTTGAGGTTCTGCACGTCACTGCCGGCTTCGGGCTCGGTGACGGCCAGCGCGAGCAGGCAGTCGCCGGCGATGTTGGCGCGCACCAGGTCGTGGTGAATCGCGTGGCCGTGCTCGGCCAGCAGCGAGCCGGCCACGCCCTGGATCAGCGCCATGATGGCCAGGTTCGGGTTGGCCTTGGCCTGCTCCTCGACTGAGATGGCCTCCTCGGTGACGCCGAGGTCGGCGCCGCCCATCGACTCGGGCGCGTGCAGGCCGATCAGGCCGGCCTTGGCGGCGGCCACGTAGAAATCGCGCGGGAAGCGCGCCTCGCGGTCGGCCTGCTGCCAGCGCGGTTTGATCTCGCGCTCGGCGAACTTGCGGCACATGTCGCGGAAGGCTTCGCGGTCGACGCTGTTGGGGGGGACGCGGCGTTCGGGTTGGCTCATGGGAATCGATGCGGTGATGAAAGTGGGGGGGTCGGCGATCAGGCCTTGGCCGGGGCGCGCGCGATCAGCACACCGGCGGTTCCGCGCTGCACCAGCGCGCCGTCGCTGCCGAGCACACGGATCTCGAGCCTGACCGCGCCGGCGCTGCTGCCCTTGGCCGAGCTGAGGTCGATCACGAAGCACTCGACCTGGACCACGTCGCCGACGAACACGGGGCCGTAGAACCGCCACTCGCCGACGTCGAGCATGACCTGCAAGGCCGTGCCGAAGACGCCACTCAACCCGGCCAGCAATTTGGCGATGACGAGCGGCCCATGCGCGATCAGACGCCCGTAGCGTGTGGTCTTGGCGTACGCCGGGTCGACATGGACCGGGTGGCGTGCGTCCAGCAGGTCGGCATAGCCGGCCACCAGTTCGGCGCTGCAGTCGAAGCCGGGCAGAGGCAGGCGCATGCCCGGGCGGATGTCGCCGAGCCAGAGGGGTTTGGAAGGGTGCATGGTTCGAGTCTCTTCGCGGTGCGTCGCAACCGGGTCAATCCGGCTGGATGTTGAATTCCTTGATCAGCCGCACATAGCTCTGCGACTGTTCGCGCGTGAAGTCGGCCAGCCCCAGCGGCGACGAAGGTGCGGGGTCGATGCCCAGCGCGAGCAGACGGCCGCGGATGTCGGGGCGCTGCAGGATCGTCGTGATTTCGCGGTTCAGCCGCTCGACGGCTTCGCTGGGCATGCCGGCCGGGCCGTACAGCGCCCACCAGGCCGGCATGTCGGCGAAGCCCTTCAGGCCGATCTCGGCAATGGTCGGCACATCGGGGAACATCGCCGTTCGCTGGGTTGCGGTGGCCAGCAGCGGCCGCACCTTGCCCGCCTTGACCTGCCCGCTGGCCGTCACCAGGTCGGTGAACATCAGGTGCGCGCGGCCGGCCAGCAACTCCAGCAGCGCCGGTGGCGTGGACTTGTAGGGCACGTGCACCATGTCCGCGCCGATCGACTTCTGCAGCATGCCGCCGTACAGCACGCCACCGAGGTTGCCGCTGGCGTAGTTGAGCTTGCCCGGGTTGGCGCGCGCATGCGCAACCACATCGTCCAGCGTCTTCCACGGCTGGTCTGCCGCCACCACCAGCACGTAGGACGTGCCGGCCAGCCGGGTGATGGGCGTGAAGTCGCGCAATGGGTCGTAGCTGACGCTGCGCAGGATGCCGGCCGGGTTGGCGACGATGGAGTTGGTGGCGGCGACCACGGTGTAGCCGTCGGGCGCCGACTTGGCCACGTGCTCGACGGCCAGGACCGTCATCGCGCCGGGCTTGTTATCGACGACCACGCTCTGGCCGAGTGCGGCGCCCAGCGGCTCGGCGACGATGCGCAGGAAGGTGTCGGTCGCCGACCCGGGGCCGAACGGCACGACAAGGCGAACCGGCTTGTTCGGATACTGCGCATGGGCGGCCAGCGGGGCCAGGCCCAACAGCAGGGCGAGGGTCAAGCCGCGCGACAGGTTGCGCGCGGCGCTTGCGAAGCGAGGGGTCATGCTTGTCACCGTTCGCCCTGGCGGGCCTTGGTAGGTCGGGTTGATGGTGCGGCCGCCACCGATGAGACGGTGTTCTCGAGTGGCTTGTGGGTCGCGTGGACCGGGCTCGCTGCATGCCCGCCCAGGGTCCACGAGACCTGGCGCGCTGCCTCGACCACCAGTGCGGCGAGCAACTCGCGTCGCGGCTCGAGCCGGTCGATCGGGACGCCGATGCCGATGGCATGGCGCACGCGGCCGTCGCGCTCGATGACCGGTGCGGCCACGGCGCCGGCGCCTACTGTGTGCTCACCCTGTGTCACCACGACTCCGCTGCGGCGTACCTCGTCGACGATGCGTCGCAGGCGTGCCCGATCGGTGACGGTGCGCGACGTGCGCCGCGGCATGTCGTTCTCGGCCAGGTAGCGACGGATGAACGACGGCTCCTGAAACGCCAGCAGCGCACGGCCCATGCCGGTGCAGTACAGCGGCCAGCGCGAGCCGACACGCGGCGAATAGCGGATGTCCTGCTGGCTGTTGATGACGTCGATGTACAGCGCTTCGGCACTGCGTTCGTCGAGCGTGGCGAGCATCACGGTCTCACCGGTCCGGGCCATCAGTTCGGCCGCCACCGGGCGCGCCGCAGCCAGCACGCCCGCATCGGCGGCGATGATCGCGCCCAGCCGCATCGCCGCCGGGCCCAGCGCGTAGCGGGCATCACGCAGGCTCACGTAACCGGCGCCGACCATCACCCGCAGGTGGTTCAGCAGGCTGGTTTTCGGGATCTGCAGCGCTTCGGTCATCGCTGCCAGCGACATCCCGTGCGTCGCGGCGGCCAGCAACTCGACGATCTGCATCACGCGCAATGGCGACTTGGGGCCGCTGTAGTCGTCGCTGGCGGAACCGTTCACGGAGTCGGAGGGCCGTTTCACTATTGGTATGATAGTCCAATATTGGATCGATCCCGGAGGACGGCCGTGGCCAACCCCTCGTGTGAAGCGAACTGGCCGAGGCCAAGGAACGCCTGGATCGCCTGCTCGGTTGATATCTCATCGTTGGAGGAGGACGGACCATGAGCCAGGGACCGCTGAGCGGCATGAAGGTGGTGGAGTTCGCCGGCATCGGGCCGGGCCCGATGTGCGGTATGTTGCTGGCCGACCTGGGTGCCGAGGTGCTGCGTGTGGACCGGCTTGCGCCCAGCGGCCTGGGCATCGAGCGGGCACCGAAGTTCGATCTGCTGAACCGCGGCAAGCGCTCGATCGCGGTCGATCTGAAGGCCGCCGAAGGGGTGGCGTTCGCGCGCCGGCTCGTCGCCTGCAGCGATGCACTGATCGAGGGCTTTCGGCCGCAGACGATGGAGCGGCTCGGCCTGGGCCCCGAGCCTTGTCTGGCGCAACAACCCAAGCTGGTCTACGGGCGCGTCACCGGCTTCGGACAGACCGGGCCGCTGGCGCTGGCCGCTGGGCACGACCTGAACTACATCGCCTTGTCGGGTGCGCTGCATGCGATCGGCCGCGCCGGTGCGCCGCCGACACCGCCGCTGAACCTGGTCGGCGACTTCGGCGGTGGCGGTCTGCTGCTCGCGTTCGGCATGCTCGCGGCGCTGTGGAACACGCAGCGTGGCGGTGACGGGCAGATCGTCGATGCCGCGATGGTCGATGGCGCGGCGATGCTGATGACCTCGCTCTACGGCATGCTCGGCAGCGGCATGCACACCGGGCCGCGCGGCACCAACCTGCTCGACTCGGGCGCGCCGCACTACGAGGTGTTCCGCTGCGCCGACGGCGGGTATGTCTCGGTCGCGCCGATCGAGATGAAGTTCCGCAAGGTTCTGCTCGAGCGCATGGGGCTGGCCGCCGACGCCTTCGACTTCGACGACCCCGCGCGCTGGGCCGATAGCAAGACCCGGCTGGCCGAGATCTTCGAGACCCGCACGCGGGCGCAGTGGTGCGATCTGCTCGAAGGCAGCGACGCCTGCTTCGCGCCGGTGCTTGCGCCACTCGAGGCGCCGAAGCATCCGCACAACCAGGCGCGCTCGACCTTCGTCGACATCGGTGGTGTGGTGCAGCCGGCGCCAGCGCCGCGTTTCAGCGCCACCCCGGCGGCGCTGCCGCGTGCGCCGCACAGCGCCGACGATGGGGCGCTCGAACAGGTGCAGCGTTGGGGGATACCGGCGTCGGAACTGGGCGCACTGGTGCAGCGCGGCTTGGTTCGCGCGGGCGGTGCGCGCGCGGGGTGAGCGTCAGGGCACGGCCTGGGCGATCGCCGCACCGCTGCTCAGCATGCGATCGATGTCGGCCGGCGTGTAGCCGGCCTCCGCCAGCAACTCTCGCGTGTTCTCGCCCAGCAGCGGCGCATGGCGGCGGATGGCCGGCGGCGTGCCCGACCAGGTGCCGGGGATGTTCATCGTGCGGATGCGCCCTTCGCTCGGGTGCTCGATCCACTCGAAGAAGCCGACGTCGGCCAGGTGCGGGTCGTCCATCAGCGTGGTCGGCGTGTGCATGGGCGTCACCGGGATGTCGGCCTTGGCCAGCGCGTCCATCCACTCGGCGGTGGTGCGCTGCGCCATCTGCTCGGTGACGAAGGCGTACAGCGCGTCGACGTTGCGCGTGCGGTCGGCCATGCGCAGGAAGCGCGGGTCGCGCAGCATCTCCTCGCGGCCCAGCATCTGGCAGAAGTTCTTCCAGTGCTTGTCGATGTAGATCAGGACGCAGATGTAGCCGTCCTTGGTCTTGCAGGGGCGGCGGTCCTTGGCGAGCAGGCGCACATAGCCGGCGTCGGCCAGCGGTGGGTCGAAGGTCTGGCCGTACATGTGGTCGGACAGCACGAACTGCGCCATGGTCTCGAACATCGGCACTTCGATGGCTTGGCCGCGGCCGCTGCGCTCGCGTGCGTAGAGCGCGGCGGTGACGGCGTAGACGGCGGTCAGGCCGGTGGTGCGGTCGCAGATGTTGGTCGGCAGGTAGCGCGGCTCGCCCGTGACGCGGCCGACCAGCGAGGGCAGGGCCACCGCGCCCTGGATCAGGTCGTCGAGTGCCGGCTTGCCGGCATAGCGCCCGCTTTCGCCGAAACCGTAGGCGCCGCAGTAGATGATGCGCGGGTTGACCGCGGCGACCTCGTCGTAGCTCAGGCCCAGCCGGCCCATCGAGTCGGGGCGGATGTTGAACAGCAGCACGTCGGCATCGGCAATCAGGCGCTTGAGCGCCGCCAGGCCGTCGGGATTGCGCAGGTCGAGCGCGATGCTGCGCTTGTTGCGGTTCAGCGCCAGGTACATCGGGCCCATGCCCTTGCTGCGGCTGGGACCGATGTTGCGCACGGTGTCGCCATCGGGCGATTCCACCTTGATGACGTCGGCTCCCAGGTCGGCCAGGATCTGCGAGGCGAACGGACCCATCACCACGGTGGTGAGGTCGATGATCCTGACGCCGGCCAGCGGGCCGGGGCCGCTGGCGGTATTGTCGCTGGTGGAGCTCATGTGTTGGTTGCGGGTGCTTTGAAGTAATCGGGCATGCCGGCGGGCCAGAAGTCGCCCCACAGCACCATGCCGCCGTCGATGTTGACGGTCTCGCCGGTGATGTACTTGCCCGAGGATGCCGTGAGGTAGACCACCGCCTCGGCGATGTCCTGCACGTCGCCTGCCCTGAGCATGGGGTTGGTGCGGAACAGGCCGCCGACGTTCTCTTCCTTGTAGTTGTTGAAGCCGTTGCTCTCGATCGCGCCGGCGCCGATGCAGTTGACGCGAATGCCGTGCTCGGCCCATTCGACGGCCAGCGTCTGCGACAGCGCGATCACGCCGGCACGCGAGGCCGCGGTGTGCGCCATGCCGGGCAGGCCGCGGTCCACGGCAGCGGCGATGGTGACGATGCTGCCGTCGCGCTTGCCCTGCCGGACCCAGCGCTTCGCCGTGCCCTGCATCATGTACCAGGTGCCGTTGAGGTTGGTGTCGATGACGGCGTTCCAGCCCTTGTCGCTGAAGTCCATCGCGTGCGCGGCGAACTGCCCGCCGGCGTTGTTCACGAGCACGTCGATGCCGCCGAAGCGTTCCCAGACGGCGTCCAGCAGGCCTTCGACCTGCGCCGGATCGCGGATCGTCATCGGGTGCACGAAGACCTCGCGGCCTGACAGGGCGCGCAGCTTCTCGGCGCAGTCTTCCAGCGCGTCGAGCTTGCGGCCGCAGATCGCCAGCGTGGCGCCCAGGCGTGCGAACAGGAAGGCGATCGCCTTGCCGATGCCGCTGCCGGCGCCCGATACCAGTACCACCTTGCCGGCGAAAAGGTTGTCGCGGTAGACCGTGGGCAGCTCGGCGAGTGCCGCGTCGCCGGGACCGAACCTGGGTTGCTTGTCCGCCGCGGTCATTGCGACTGCCCCTGGGTGAAGTAGGCCGGTTTGGGGATCGTCCACAGCTCGCCCCACAGCACGCCGCCGCCATCGACGTTGAGCAGCTCGCCGGTGATGAACTTGCCGCTGGGCCCGGTGAGGTAGATCACCGCGTGCGCGATGTCTTGCACGTCGCCCTGGCGCAGCATCGGGTTGCCGCGCGGGAAGTTCTCGCGCGCTTCGGCCGAGTACTGCTTGAAGCCGGTGCTTTCGATCACGCCCGGGGCGACGCAGTTGACGCGGATGTTGTGCGCTGCCCATTCGACCGCGACCGTCTTCGACAGGTAGGTCACGGCGGCGCGCGCGGCGCAGGAGTGGGCCACGCCGGGGAAGCCGCGCTGGAAGGTCAGCACGATGTTGACGATGTTGCCCGGCGTGCCGGTGTCGCGCCAGCGCTTCGCGGCGGCGTGCATCATGTACCAGGTCCCGTTCAGGTTGTTGTCGATCACCGCCTTCCAGCCGTTGGGGCTGATGTCGAGCGCGGCCTTCGGGAACTGGCCTCCGGCGTTGTTGACCTGCACGTCCAGGCGCCCGAAGTGCGCGTAGGTGGCGTCCAGCAGCTTCTCGACCTCGTCGGGCTGGCGAATGTTGGCCTGCTGCACCAGCACGTCGGGGCTGCCGAGCTTGCGCAGCCAGGGTTCGCAGGCGTCGAGCTTGGCGCGGTCGCGGCCGCAGATGACGAGCCTGGCGCCCAGCCGCGCGTACAAGAAGGCGATGGCCTTGCCGATGCCGCTGCCGGCGCCGGAGACCATCACGACCTGGCCGTCGAACAGGCCGGCCTCGAAGACGCGCGGCGCCTCCGCCAGCGCAGCATCGTTCCAGCCGAATTGCGGTTCACTCATGGGGTTCACATTCCGGCGTAGTTGGGCCCGCCGCCGCCCTCGGGCGTGACCCAGACGATGTTCTGCGACGGATCCTTGATGTCGCAGGTCTTGCAGTGCACGCAGTTCTGGGCATTGATCTGCAGGCGCTCGTTCTGGTCGTCGTCGCGGACGAACTCATAGACTCCGGCCGGGCAATAGCGGCTCTCGGGGCCGGCATACTTGGCCAGGTTCAGCGCCACCGGCACCGAGGGGTTCCTCAGCGTCAGGTGCGCCGGCTGGTTCTCTTCGTGGTTGGTGTTGCTGACGAACACCGACGACAGGCGGTCGAAGCTGAGCTTGCCGTCCGGCTTCGGATAGGCGACGGGCTGGGCCTCGTCGGCCGGCAGCAGGCTTTCGTGGTCGCGCCTGCGGCCGTGCAGTGTCCACGGCGGACTGGCGATGCCGAGTCTGGGCAGCAGCCACTGCTCGATGCCCGTCATCAGGTTGCCGACCCACTTGCCCTTCTTGAACCAGAGTTTGAAGTTGCGCGTTTGCTGCAACTCTTCGTTCAGCCAGCTCTGTTCGAAGGCCTGCGGGTAGGCCAGCAACTCGTCGCGCTGGCGCCCGGCGGCCAGCGCCGATGCCAGCGCCTCGGCACACAACATGCCGCTCTTGATGGCGGCGTGACTGCCCTTGATGCGCGCGGCGTTGAGATAGCCGGCGTCGCAGCCGACCAGTGCGCCGCCCGGGAACACCGTCTTGGGCAGGGCCTGCGGAGTGCCGTTGTTGATGGCGCGTGCGCCATAGCCGATGCGCTTGCCGCCTTCGAGGTGGGCGCGGATGGCGGGGTGCGTCTTCCAGCGCTGCATCTCCTCGAACGGGCTCAGGAAGGGGTTGCGGTAGTCGAGCCCGATCACGAAGCCCAGCGTCACCTTGTTGTCGGCGAGGTGGTACAGGAAGCCGCCGCCGAAGGTCTGGTCGCGCATCGGCCAGCCCGCGGTGTGCACCACCAGGCCGGGCTTGGCGCGCGCCGGGTCGACCTCCCACAGTTCCTTGATGCCAATGGCGAAGGTCTGCGGATCCTTGCCCGCGTCGAGCCGATAGCGCGCGATGAGCTGCTTGCCCAGGTGGCCACGCGCGCCCTCTGCGAAGACGGTGTAGTTGCCGACCAGTTCCATGCCGAGTTGGAAGGCGTCTCCGGGCTCGCCGTCCCTGCCCACGCCCATGTTGCCTGTCGCCACACCGCGCACGGCACCCTGGTCGTCGTACAGCACTTCGGCGGCGGCAAAGCCGGGGAAGATCTCCACGCCCAGGGCTTCGGCCTGCTGCGCCAGCCAGCGCACCACGTTGCCCAGCGACACGACATAGCAGCCGTCGTTGTGCAGGTTGCGCGGCACCAGCCAGTCGGGCGTGCGCACGCTGCCGGTTTCGGACAGGAACAGCACATCGTCGCCGGTCACGGGCTGGTCGAGCGGCGCGCCCTGCGCCTTCCAGTCGGGCAGCAGTTCGGTGATGGCGCGCGGGTCCATCACTGCGCCCGACAGGATGTGGGCGCCCGGCTCCGATCCCTTCTCGATCACGACCACCGACAGTTCGGCACTCAGTTGCCTGAGCCGGATCGCCGTGGCCAGGCCGGCCGGGCCGGCGCCGACCACGACCACGTCGTACTCCATCGCTTCACGCGGGCCGAAGCGTTCGATCAGTTCTTTGGTGTTCACTTTCACAGGGGCGCTCTGGGCGCGCTCGATTCGGGGTCAGGGCCTGGGCGTCGGAATCGGGGGAGCGCGGTCCGGTGCCATCCCGCGCTTGTAGACCATCAGCGTGCGCTGGAAGGTGCACACCACCACCGCATCCTGATTGAAGCCTTCGGTCGCCACGGTGACCACGCCCAGGTTGGGGCGCGACTTCGATTCACGCTTGTCGAGCACGGTGGAGCGCGAGTAGATGGTGTCGCCCTCGAAGACAGGGTGAGGCAGGCGCACCGTGTCCCATCCGAGGTTGGCGAACACGTTATAGGACACGTCGATGACGGACTGCCCGGTGACCAGCGCCAGCGTCAGGCAGGAATTGACCAGGGGCCGCGCAAACTCGGTCTGCGCGGCGTAGTGCGCATCGAAATGCACCGCAGCCACGTTCTGGGTCAGCAGCGTGAACCAGATGTTGTCCTGCTGCGTGAGCGTGCGTCCGAGCGGATGACGGTATTCGTCGCCGACGATGAAGTCTTCGAAGAAGCGGCCTTCCCATCCCGGCTTGACGCTCATGCGAGTCAGTCGTGGACGAAGGTGCCGTCGAAGACGATCGCCGTGATCTGCTTGACGAAGTCCTGGAACGCGCCCTTCTGCGGGTTGTACCACTCGACCGTCCAGTTCAGCGCGCCGATCACGAAGAGGCGGGCGATCGTCGTGCTGGTGTCGGACCGCAACTCGCCCCGTTGCAGTGCGTCTTCCAGCAGCTTGTCCCAATAGTCCGCGTAGTCGCGACGGATCTTGCGGTGGCGGTTCTTTGCCGCGGGGGGAATCTGACCGTAGATCCGGATGTTGGCCGACGTGAAGTCGCCGTGGTGCAACAGGCCCCAGAGGTGGCCTTCGATCGCCGCCGCCACGCGCTGTCGAGCGGTCGCCCCCGCAGGCAGCGCGTCGACGCGCTGCCGCACCGCATCGGAGACCACCTGGATGCCCTTGTCCAGCACCTCGCCGAGAATCTGGTCCTTGGATTCGAAGTGGTAATAGATGCTGCCGGCCTTGATTCCGGAGGCGTCGGCCACCTCCCGCAACGTCGTTGCGGCGTAGCCGTGGTGGCGGAACAACCGTGCCGCCTCCAGCAGGATGCGTTCACGCGTCGCGCTGTCTACCTCGACTGGAGCAGGGTTTTCGCGGGACTTGATTGCCATAGGGGTGGTCGTTAGGTTGAGCGATCAAAAATGGTACCAGTGACGGCGCATGTCGCCCTGAAGCCTTGATCTCCTAACTAACGTATGTTCGATGATATGATAGATCGGACTTGCCGGTGCAGGCAAGCGATACGCTGTCGCGGCGCTTCGTCGATGTGCGGGCGATGCGTCCCGAGTGCTTCCATCCAGCCAAGGAGACCGGAACATGCTGCTCAACGAAGACCAGATCGCCCTGCGCGACGTCGCTCGCCGCTTCTCGCGGGAGAGGCTCAAGCCCCATTACCAGACGCGTGAGGCCGACCAGGGTTTCGACCGCGCGCTGATGAAGGAGATCGGCGCGCTGGGCCTGATCGGTGTGGATCTTCCGGAAGAGTACGGCGGGCTGGGCCAGAGCGGCGTCACCGCCGGTCTGATCACCGAGGAAATCGCCTACGGCGACTTCAACATCAGCTATCTGCAACTGCTGGGATCGCTGATGGGTGCCATCGTGCACCGCAACGCCAACCCCGAGCTGGCGCGGCACTGGAACAGCCGCCTGGTCGCGGGCGACGCCATCATCGGACTCGGATTGACCGAGCCGCGCGGAGGCTCCGATGCGGCCAACCTGCAGGTGAAGGCGCGCCGCGATGGCAATCACTTCGTTCTGTCGGGCGAGAAGACGTCCATCAGCTTCTCAGACCAGTGCGACGCCATCGTCCTGTTCGCGCGCACCGGCAAGCCCGAAGCCGGCGCGCGCGGCATCTCGGCCTTCCTCGTGCCGATGGATTCGCCCGGCATCCAGCGCACGCGCTTCAACGACGTGGGCAGCAAGATCATCGGTCGCGGCTCGGTGTTCTTCGACGACGTGCGCGTCCCGGCCGAGAACCTGATGGGCCAGGAAGGCAAGGGCTTCACCGAGGTCATGCAGGGCTTCGACTTCAGCCGCATCCTGATCGCGCTGCAGTGCGTGGCCGCGGCGCAGGCCTCGATCGACGAGACATGGGAGTACATGAAGGAGCGCCAGGCGATGGGCGCGCCCATCGTCCAGTACCAGGGCGTGTCGTTCCCGATCGTCGAGTTCGAGACCCTGCTTGCTGCCTGCCGCCAGCTCTGCTACCACGGCCTGGCGCTGCGCGATGCGGGCCTGCCGCACACGGCAGAGTCGGCGATGGTCAAGTGGATGGGCCCGAAGACCAGCTTCGATGCCATCCACCAGTGCATCCTGACCTTCGGCCACTACGGCTGGTCCAAGGACCTGCCGCACCAGCAGCGCCTGCGCGACGTGATGGGCCTGGAGATCGGCGACGGCACGGCGCAGGTGATGAAGCTCATCGTCGCGCGCGAGCGCGCCGGCCGCGTGGCCGTGCAGTACGCGGCAGAGAACAAGAAATGAGCGCCGCTTCGCCACTCGTCGTCGGCCGCGAAGGCGCCGTCGGCATCATCGAACTGGCGCGGCCGGACAAGTTCAACTGCCTGTCGCTGGCCGTGCATGCGGCCATCGAGGCGGCGCTGAACGACTTCGAGAAGCCTGGCTCGGGCGTGCGTGCCGTGCTGGTCCGCGCCCAGGGCAAGCACTTCTGCACCGGCGCCGACCTCGACGAGGTCAAGGGTCTGCGCAGCGATCCGGCCAGGATCGACCACTTCATCCGCTACGGCCACGCGGTGCTGCAGCGCCTGGAAGCCAGCCCGCTGCCCGTGGTGGCGGCCTGCCAGGGCCTGGCGCTGGCAGGCGGCAGCGAGCTGATGATGGCCTGCGACGTGATCTTCGCGTCGACCGACTTCCGCATCGGCGACCAGCATGCGCAGTACGGATTGGTGCCCGGGTGGGGCGGATCACAGCGCCTGCCGCGCATCGTCGGACTGCGCCGCAGCCTCGACCTGTTCTTCAGCGCACGCTGGATCGATGCTCCGACCGCACTGCAGTGGGGCCTGGTGAACTACGTGGTCGAGCCCGACAAGCTGGGCGAGGCCGCGCTGGCCTACTGCACCCAGCTCACCACGCGCAGCCGCGGCGGGCTGGCGGTGATGAAGCGCTTGGCGCGGCAGGGCATGGACCAGCCGCTGGGCGGCGGCCTGAAGCTCGAACAGGACGTGATGGCCACCGAACTGATGAACGACGACGTGAGCGAAGGCCTGGCGGCGTTTGCGGCGCGCCGCGCGCCCGTGTTCAAGTGACGAGTCGAGATCCCGGATGACGATCCTTTCCTCGCGCGCTTCCACCGCCGACCCCGAGTTCCAACTCAACCGCAGCGCCTACGAGGCGCTGATCGCCCGGCTGCACGAACGCCGCCGCAAGGCAATGGCCGGCGGGCCCCCCAAGGCGCGCGAGAAGCACCTGGCGCGCAACAAGATCCTGCCGCGCGACCGCGTCGAGGTGCTGCTCGATCCAGGCTCGCCCTTCCTCGAGCTCGGCATGCTGGCCGGCGAGGGCATGTACGACGGTGTGCCACCGGGGGCCAGCATCATCACCGGCATCGGGCTGGTGCAGGGTCGGCCCTGCATGATCATCGCCAACGACGCCACGGTGAAAGGCGGCACCTACTACGGCATGACGTGCAAGAAGCACGTGCGCGCGCAGCAGATCGCCTGGGCGCATCGGCTGCCGTGCATCACGCTGGTCGACAGCGGCGGCGCCTTCCTGCCGGACATGGCCAACATATTCCCCGACGTCGGCCAGTTCGGCAGCATCTTCAACAACCAGGTGCGCATGTCGGCCGAGGGCATCCACCAGATCGCCGTGGTGCTGGGGCCCTGCACCGCGGGCGGCGCCTACATTCCGGCGCTGTGCGACGAGATCGTGATCGTCAAGGAGCAGGGCTTCATGTACCTGGGCGGCCCCGAGCTGACCTTCGCCGCCACCGGCGAGACGGTCGACGCCGAGTCGCTGGGCGGCGCGCAGATGCACTGCAGCCTGAGCGGCGTCACCGACCACATCGCCCACGACGACCGCCACGCACTGGCGCTGACGCGCGAGATCGTGCGCGAGCTGGGCGAGCCGCCGAAGCCGCGCTGGACCAAGCAACCCAGCCTGCCGCCGCGCTTCGACCCGCGCGAGATCCATGGCCTGATCAGCCGCGACCCCAAGATCCCTACCGACACGCGCGAGATCCTCGCGCGTTTCGTCGACGACAGCCACTTCCAGGAGTTCAAGCCGCTGTACGGCGACACGCTGCTCACCGGTTTTGCCCGCATCCACGGCCACGAGATCGGCATCCTCGCCAACCAGGGCGTGCTGTTTCCCGAAAGCGCGATGAAGGCGGCGCATTTCATCGACCTGTGCTGCCAGCGCGACATCCCGCTGCTGTTCATGGCCGACGTCACCGGCTTCATGGTCGGCCGCGCCGCCGAACAATCGGGCATCGCCAAGGCGGGCGCCAAGATGATCACCGCGATGGCCTCGGCCAACGTGCCCAAGTACACCATCATCATCGGTGCGTCGTATGGCGCTGGCTATCTGGCGATGTGCGGCCGGCCGTTCAACCCGACCGCGATGTTCGCGTGGCCGAACGCGCGTGCCGCGATCATGGGCCCCGAGCAGGCGGCCACCGTGATGGCGCTGGTGCGCCGGCAGATCAACAAGACCGAAGGCCGCGAGTGGACGCCCGAGGAAGAAGAAGCCTTCAAGGCGCCGGTGCGCAAGGTCTATGAAGACTTCCAGCCGGCGGACAACTTCTCGTCCAACCTGTGGGCCGACGGCATCATCGACCCGGTGGAGACGCGCGACGTGATGGGCCTGATGCTCGATCTCGCGTCGCGCACCGCGCCCAAGCCGACCCCGTTCGGCATCTTCCGCTTCTGACATGCAACGCATCCACAAGGTCCTGATCGCCAACCGCGGCGAGATCGCCTGCCGCATTGCGCATACCTGCCGGCGCCTCGGTCTGAAGGTCGCCACCGTGCATTCGAGCGTCGACCGGCATGCGCGCCATGTGCGCGAGATCGGCGAGTCGGTCGAACTTGGCGGCGCGGCACCCTCCGACAGCTACCTGCGCATCGACGCCATCGTCGCCGCGGCCAAGCGCGTCGGCGCCGACGCCGTGCATCCCGGCTTCGGCTTCGTCTCCGAGAACCCGGATTTCGTGCGCGCGCTCGACGCCGCAGGGCTGATCTTCATCGGCCCGACGGCCGAAACCATGGAACGCCTGGGAGGCAAGGCGCAGGCCAAGCGCGAGGCTGCGCGCCTGGGCGTGCCGGTGATCGCGGGCAGCGATGGCGGCATGAACGACGCCGCCGAGGTGGTGAACGCCGTGCGCGGCATGCCGCTGCCGGTGCTGCTGAAGGCCGTGGCCGGCGGCGGGGGCCGCGGCATGGCGGTGGTCGACACCCTCGACGGCCTGCACGCGCGCGTCGAAAGTGCGATGCGCGAGGCCGAGAAGGCCTTCGGCAACGGCGAGCTGATCGTCGAGCGCTACCTGCCGCGCGTGCGCCACATCGAGGTTCAGGTCGCAGGCGACGGGCAGGGCCACGCGATCCACCTGTTCGAGCGCGAATGCACGCTGCAGCGGCGTCACCAGAAGGTGATCGAAGAGGCCCCGAGCGCCGGCCTGCCGCCAGCCTTGCGCGATCGCCTGCTGGCCGATGCGGTCAAGCTCGCCGCTGGGGTGAACTACCGCGGCCTCGGCACGGTCGAGTTCGTCGTGACGGGGGACGAGCACCACTTCCTCGAGGTCAACCCGCGCCTGCAGGTCGAGCACCCGGTCACCGAGGAAGTGACCGGACTCGACCTGGTCGAGCTGCAATTGCGCATCGCCGACACCGGCAGGCTGCCGCTCACGCAGGCCGACGTGCGCTGCGACGGCCACGCCTTCGAAGCGCGGCTGTGTGCCGAGGATGCCGAAGCCGGCTTCCTGCCGACCACCGGGCGGCTGGACCGGGTCGACTTCTCGCGCGCTGCGGTGCGCATCGAGTCGGGCGTCGAAAGCGGCGACGAGATCTCGCCCTACTACGACTCGATGATCGCCAAGCTGGTGTCGCGTGGCCCGAACCGCGAGGCCGCGCGCCGGGCGCTGGCCGCGGGTCTGCGCGACAGCACGGTGATCGGCCTGACCACCAATCTGCAGTTCCTGCACGAGCTGCTGCACTGGCCGCAGACCATCGCGGCGACTTTCCACACGCGCCTGATCGACGAGTCGTTCGCCGCCGACGCTGCGATTACCCGAGCGGCTCCGGTCGTGCCGCCCGAGCACGTGGCCGCGGCGGCACTGCACTGGCTCGACGCGCAGCGCGCCGCGACCCCGGAACTCGGCTGCTGGAGCCAGGTGCAGGGTTTCACCGGCTGGCGCCTGGCCAATGGTGCGCCTGCCCCGGCGCCGTTGCCGAATCTGGTGCTGAAGAGCGGCACGGCCGAATGGCCGGTGCGCTTCGGCGCGCCGCAGGCCGACGGCAGTATCGACCTCGTGCTCGGCGAAGCGCCCGAGCGCGCATCGCTGGCCGTGCTGCCCAGTGGCCACCGGCTGTTGCACTTCGGTGGCCGCACGCTCGAGCTTGCGCTCGTCGGCAATGCCCACGGCATCGAGCTGTCGAGCCCGCTCGGGCGCAGCGTGTTCGACTGCATGCCCTACCTCGGCGGTGCACTCGCCGACGGCGCCGCGGGCGGGCAGCTCGGCGCGCCGATGATGGGCAAGGTGGTGGCCGTCAAGGCTGTCGTCGGCGATGCGGTGAAGATCGGCCAGACCGTGATCGTGCTCGAGTCGATGAAGATGGAACTGCACGTCACCGCCCCGTTCGACGGCAGCGTGGCCGCTCTGCGCTGCAAGGTCGGCGACATGGTCGAGCGCCACCAGGTGCTGGCCGAGGTGGCGCCGCTCGAATAGTCTGCACATGCAAGGAGCAAACCGATGACGTCATTCCCGAAGCAGGTCGAGTTCCATGAAGAGGGCCCGCGCGAGGGCTTCCAGATGGAGAAGGCCACCTACCCGCTGGCCGAGCGCCTGGCGCTCATCGACGCGCTGGCCGCCACCGGCCTGAAGCAGGTGCAGTGCGCATCGTTCGTGAGCCCGCGCGCGGTGCCGCAGATGGCCGATTCGCCCGAGCTGTTCGCGCGGCTGAAGAAGCGGCCGGGCACGCGCTACACCGCGCTCTGGCTCAACGACAACGGCTTCGAGCGCGCGCGCGCCTGCGAGCAGGTCGACCTCGACGGCAAGATCATGTTCTACGTGACCGAGCCTTTCTCGCAGCGCAACAACAACTGCAGCGTGGCCGAAAACCGCGAGCGCCAGCTCGGCTGGATCGACCGCTACATTGCGCTGGGCATCCCGGTCGAGCAGGCCTATGTGGTCACGTCATTCGGCTGCAACCTCGGCGGCCCGGTGCCGGTCTCGGCGATCACCGACGTCGTGCGCTGGCTGGCCGAGGTCTGCGCCGACCGCCGCATCCCTTTCCCGGCCTTCTACCTGGCCGACACCATGGGCTGGGCCCACCCGGAAGAGATCAAGCGGCGTGTCGGCGCGGTGCGCGAGATCGTGCCCCAGGCGCGCATCGGCCTGCACCTGCACGACACGCGCGGGCTCGGCGGCGCCAACGTCTACGCGGCGCTGCAGATGGGCGTGGAGCTGTTCGACAGCTCGGTGGCCGGCCTGGGCGGCTGCCCCTTCGCCGAGCACAAGAACGGCTCTGCGTCTGGAAACATCTGCACCGAGGACATGGTCTTCATGTGCGAGGAGATGGGCATCGCCACCGGCATCGACCTGGAGAAGCTGGTCGAGGCCTCGCGACTGGCCGAGCGCATCATCGGCCGGCCGTTGAATGGCCACCTGATGCACAGCGGTACGCTGGCTGCGCTGCGCGCCTGAGCGTGCAGCCACGCGCACTGCGGGCCCGCGGATGACGAGCAACGGGCCTGGGCAAACACAAGGCACCGCTGCCGAAGACGGCTCTGACTGGGTCGGTCCGCTGCTGGCCATGCTGGCAGTTCAGACGGCGGTGTCGTTCCTGTCGCGCATCGCGCCCACACTGGCGCCCACGTTGGCGCCGCGTATCGGCTGGCCGGTCGAGAGTGTGGGTTACCTCTCTGCGATGATCACTGGCGCATCGACCATCGCCCTGCTGTGGGGCATCCCGCTGATCCGGCGCTTGGGCTCGATGCGCAACCTGCAGGTCGGTCTGGCGCTGGGCGTGCTGGGGGCGTTGCTGAGCGCGCTGCCGTCGGCAGCGGCGCTGGTGGTCGGCACGCTGCTGATCGGGCTGTCGATCGGGCCGCCCTCGTCGGCGGGCATGGACGTGCTGCAGCGCTTCTCCCCGCCCCGGCACCGCAACCTGCTCTTTTCGGTCAAGCAGGCCGGCGTGCCGCTGGGCGGCGTGATCGCCGGGCTGCTGATGCCCTGGGCATCGCAGGCGCTGGGCATCGGCGTAGCCGTGACCATCGCCGCCGCCTTGGGGGCCCTGACGCTGTTCGCGGTGCAGCCCTTGCGGGCCCGGGTCGACGCCGCGCGCGAGCGCACGCTGCGGGTGCACTGGCGGATGTTCCTGTCGCTCGACACCCTGCGTCGGCCGCTCGCGGTGCTGGTGGCGATGCCGGCGCTGCGGCGCATGGGCATCGCCGGTGGCTGCCTGGGCGCCAGCCAAGGCGCCTGGTTCGCGTTTCTCGTCACCTACCTGGTGGTCGAACTGCACTGGACATTGACCGCGGCCGGCGCGCTGTTCGCGCTGATGCAGCTGGTCAGCGTGCTCGGCCGACCGCTGGCCGGTTTCATCTCGGATCGGCTGGGCGACGGGCTGCGCGTGCTGCGCTGGGCGGTGATCGCGTCGGGTCTGACTACGCTGGCGCTGGCGTTCTGCACGCCCGCGTGGCCGACCTGGAGCGTGATCGCGCTGGCCGTGCTGGCCGGCTTGACCGTGGCCAGCTGGAACGGCGTGCAGTTTGCCGAAGTCGCGCGCCTGGCGCCGGCGGACACGCTGAACGAGACCATGACTGGCGCCACGCTGCTGCTGCTGCTGGCCTATGTCGTGGGGCCGGCGATCTTCAGCCTGGTGGTTGCCTCCGGTGCGAGTTTCGGGGCTGCCTTCGGCGTCACCGCGCTGGTCACCTTCTCGGCCCTGTGGCCCTTGTCTCGTGTCAAGAGCCACACCCTGACGCGCACTTGAGGCACGTTCGACCATTCGGGCGTGGCCGAGCGGCGCGCCGATACAGGTCGAACCGGTCCGGCTCGAGCGCATGGTTGACACCGCCCCCTGCACCACCCAAGCGGCTAACTAACGTATGTTTGATGGCAGAATACAAGGGCGAACGCGCAGTGCGAAACGCGCACGCATCGGTGCATCGGTACTTCCGAGGGTCGAAGGACAAAGATGAGTTCCTGGCTTCTGCCATCCGCTTCACCGGCCGTCTCGAAAGGGCACCGCCCATGGCGGTGATGACCAGCCGCGTCGACTGGCGCTCGGCTGCCGGCATCGCGGCTGAGGCGCGCGGCCGACAGCAGCTCGAGTTGCTGCGCGAGCGCCTCGTGCTGGCCGCCACGGGCGGTCGCGACGCGCACATCCAGCGCCACCGCGGACGAGGCAAGCTGCTGGCGCGCGAGCGCATCGACTTCGTGCTCGACGACGCGACCGCCTTCCTCGAACTCTCCCCGCTCGCCGCTTGGGGCCAGTACGGCAACGAGGTGCCGGCGGCGGGCATCATCACCGGCATCGGCATCGTCGCTGGCCAGCCGTGCATGTTCATCGCCAACGACGCCACCGTGAAGGGCGGCTCCTTCTTCCACGAAACGGTGAAGAAGCACCGCCGCGCGCAGGAGATCGCGTGGCGGCTGCGCTTGCCGTGCCTGTACCTGGTCGACTGCGGCGGCGCCTTCCTGCCCGAGCAGGACCGCGTGTTCCCCGACCGCGACCACTTCGGCAACAACTTCTTCCAGCAGTGCCGCATGTCGCAGGACGGCGTGCCGCAGATCTCGGCCGTGTTCGGCGGCTGCACCGCTGGCGGGGCCTACATCCCGGCGCTGTCGGACGAAGTCGTGATGGTGCGCGGCAATGCGCGCATCCACCTCGGCGGCCCGTCGATCGTCAAGATCGCGATCAACGAGACGGTGGACGGCGAGACGCTCGGCGGCGCCGAGATGCATACCCGTGTCTCCGGCGTCAACGACCACTTGGCCGAGGACGAGCCGCAGGCGCTGGCGCGGCTGCGCGAGATCGTCGCCAGCCTGCCGCCGGCGCCGCTGCAGGCGCCGCCGCTGACGCCGCGCCCGCCGCTGTACGACCCGGCCGAGCTGGACACCATCGTGCCGGCCGACCCCAAGCAGCCGTACGACGCGCGCGAGATCATCGCCCGCCTGGTCGACGGCAGCGAGCTGCACGAGTTCAAGCCCGAGTGGGGCTCTACGCTGGTGACCGGCTTCGGCGCGATCCACGGCCACCCGGTGGGCATCCTGGCCAACAACGGTGCCCTGCTGGCCGAAGCGGCGCTGAAGGGCACGCACTTCATCGAACTGGCCAACCAGCGTGGCGTGCCGCTGCTGTTCCTGCAGAACATCGCGGGCTTCATGGTCGGCACCGAGGCCGAGCGCGGCGGCATCGCCAAGCACAGCGCCAACATGGTCTACGCGGTGTCGTGCGCGCGCGTGCCCAAGATCACCCTCATCGTCGGTGGCTCCTACGGCGCGGGCAACTACGGCATGTGCGGGCGCGGCTTCGAGCCCGAGTTCCTGTTCACCTGGCCGAGCGCCTCGGTGGCGACCATGAGCGCCGACATCGCCAGCAACGTGATGCTCGAGCTGGCACGCTCCAACCTGCGCGGCCCGGCCGACGAGGCGCGCATGGCCGAGACGGAGCGCGCCGTGCGCGAGCAGTACGCCCGCCAGTCCGACCCGTACTACGCCACCTCGCGCCTGTGGGACGACGGCCTGATCGCGCCTTCGCAGTCGCGCAACGTGCTGGCGCTGGCGCTGGCGCTGGCCACGCGGCGCGTGCTGCCCAAGACCGCCACCCCCGTCTACCGCATGTGAGAGCCGAGACCATGAAGACCCCTGACTTCGAAACCCTGCTGCTCGACATCGACGCCCGTGGCGTGGCCCGGCTCACGCTGAACCGTCCGGACACCCACAACGCGCTCAATGCGACGCTGATTGCCGAACTGCGCCAGGTGGCCGCCTGGCTGGCCCGGGCCACCGGGTTGCGGGCCGTGGTGCTCACCGGCGCGGGCAAGACCTTCTGCGCCGGCGGCGATCTCGGCTGGATGCAGCAGAACATGAAGAAGACGCGCGCCGAGCGCGTCGCCGACAGCGCCGAGCTGGCAACCATGTTCCGCGCGCTCAACGAGCTGCCGATGCCGCTGATCGGGCGCATCAACGGCCCGGCCTATGGCGGCGGCGTGGGCATGATCTCGGTGTGCGATGTCTCGATCGCGGTCGACAGCGGCGTGTACTGCCTGACCGAAGTGCGCCTGGGCCTGCTGCCGGCCAACATCGCGCCCTATGTCGTGGCGCGCATGGGCGAGGCCAACGCACGCCGCACCTTCCTGAGCGCCAGGCGCATGAAGGCGGCAGAGGCGCAGCGGCTCGGCCTGGTCTCCGAGGTCGTGGCCGACGACCAGCTGGACGCCGCCGTCGAGCGCGAGCTCGCCGACCTGCTGCAATGCGCACCCGGCGCGGTCGCTGCGACCAAGAAGCTGATCGACTACGTGGACACGCACGACCTGTCCACCAGCATGATCTACACCGCCGACAAGCTGGCCGATGCCTGGGAAACCGAGGAAGGGCGCGAGGGCATCACGGCCTTCTTCGCCAAGCGGCCGCCCGCCTGGCGCGCGAGCTAAAGCAGGCGTGAACGAACGGGCGCCATGTTCGACACCCTGCTGATCGCCAACCGCGGCGAGATCGCCTGCCGCATCGCCCGCAGCGCGCGGCGCATGGGGCTGCGCAGCGTGGCCGTCTACTCCGACGCCGACCGCGAGGCGCTGCACGTCGCGAGCTGCGACACGGCCGTGCGTATCGGCCCGTCCGAGGCCGCGCGCAGCTACCTCGATGCGGCGGCCATCGTCGCTGCGGCGCGCGCCACCGGCGCGCAGGCGGTGCACCCGGGCTACGGCTTCCTGTCCGAGAGCCTGGCCCTGATCGAGGCCTGCGAGGCCGCCGGCATCGCCTTCGTCGGCCCGTCGCGCGAGGCGATCCGGCGCATGGGGTCGAAGATCGAATCCAAGCGCATCGCGGTCGAGCAGGGTGTGCCGGTCGTGCCGGGCTACCACGGCGACGACCAGGCGGGCGCGGTGCTGGCCGAAGCCGCCGCGACCATCGGCTTCCCGGTGCTGATCAAGGCCTCGGCCGGCGGCGGCGGCAAGGGCATGCGCGTGGTGCGCGCCGCGGGCGAATTCGCTGCGGCGCTCGACACCGTTCGGCGCGAGGCCAAGGCCTCGTTCGGCGACGACCGCGTGCTGCTCGAACGCTACCTGGCCGAGCCGCGCCACCTCGAGGTGCAGTTGCTGGGCGACAAGCACGGCCACCTGGTGCATCTGTTCGAGCGCGAGTGCTCGATCCAGCGCAACCACCAGAAGGTGATCGAGGAGGCGCCGGCGGCCCATCTGCTGGACGTGCAACGCGAGCAGCTGTACCGGTACGCGCTGGCGGTCGGGCGCGCGATCGGCTACGACAGCACCGGCACCATCGAATTCATCCACGACGCGGGCAGCGGCGACACCTTCTTCCTGGAGATGAACACCCGGCTGCAGGTCGAGCATCCGGTGACCGAGGCCACGGTGGGCATCGACCTGGTCGAATGGCAGTTGCGCGTCGCCGCCGGCGAGTCGCTGGCGTTCGAGCAGAAGGAACTGAGCCGCCGCGGCTGGGCGATCGAGGCGCGGGTCTGCGCCGAGAACCCGGCCGCCGGCTTCGCCCCCGAGATCGGTGCGATCGTCGGCTACACGGAGCCCACCGGCGAAGGTGTGCGCGTCGACAGCGGCGTGCGCGCCGCCAGCCGCGTCACACCGTACTACGACTCGATGCTGGCCAAGGTCATTGCCTTCGCCGACACCCGCGAACAGGCCGCGCAGCGCCTGGCCACCGCGCTCGACCAGTACCAGCTGCTGGGCGTGCGCAGCAACCTGGGCTTCCTGGCCGACCTTCTGCGCACGCCGGCCTTCGGGCAGATGCTCAGCACCCACTACATCGAGCGCAGCTTCCCGGAAGGCTGGCGCCCGCGCGGCGATGCGGGCCAGGCCCTGGCCACCGCCGCGCTGGGCTGCGCGCTGGCCGCCCACGCGCCGTACACGGCCTCGCCCTGGCAGGCGCTGGGCGCCTGGCGCGTGACCGGTGACGCCGCTCCGGCGGGCGTGCGCGTGCTGCTCGAGGACCCGTCGCGCACGCTGCACGAGGCGCTGGTGCAGACTCGCGGCAACACGTGGCAGGTGCAGGTGGGCGAGCGCAGCTTCAGCTTGGCCGCCCGGCTCGACGGCGAACGGCTGGAAGTCGAACACGCAGGCCGCAGCGCGACCCACCGCTTCCTGCGCGTTCACGACGCCGGTGCCGAGCGCGTGTGGCTGTGCGGTCCGCAGGGCACCCACACCTGGACCCGCGTGGATCGCATCCGCCACGCGCTTGCCGGCGGCGATGCGGCCAGGGCCGATGCCGGCAACAGCCTGCGTGCGCCGATGCCGGGGCTGGTGACCTCCGTTCCCGTCAATGTGGGCGCAAGCGTGCGCGCCGGCGACCCGCTGGTGATGTTGGAGGCGATGAAGATGCTGCACACGCTGGCGGCGCCGGCCGGCGGCCGCGTGACCGAACTGCGCTGTCGCGAGGGTGATTCGGTGCGCGGCGGCGATGTGCTGGTGGTGGTCGAACCCGAGGAGAAAGCATGAACGAGCCGATCTACTTCACCGAGCAGCACCGCCAGTTCCGCGACAACCTGCGCCGCTTCATAGCCCGGGAGATCGTGCCGTACGCCGACGCCTGGGAAGAAGCGGGCATGGTGCCGCGCGAGGTGATGCGCCAGATGGGCGAACTCGGCTACCTGGGCATCCGTTACCCGGAGCAGTACGGCGGCTCGGGCCTGGACACGGTGTACAGCGCGATCTTGGCCGAAGAGTTGGGCCGTTCCACCTACGGCGGCTACGCGGTCACGGTCACGGTGCACACCGACATGGCCTCGCCGCACTTGGCCAACTTCGGCACGCCCGAGCAGCTGCAGCGCTACCTGCCGGCGCTGATCCGCGGCGAAAGGGTCTGCGCGGTGGCGGTCACCGAGCCGGACGCCGGCTCCGATGTGGCCGGCATCCGTACCCGCGCGGTGCGCGACGGCGACGACTGGGTTCTCGACGGCAGCAAGATGTTCATCACCAACGGCGTGCACGGCGACCTGTACTTCGTCGGCGCCAAGACCGATCCGACCGCCAAGGGCTCGCGCGGCATCTCGATCTTCATCGTCGAGAAGGGCACCCCTGGATTTCGCGTAGGCCGCGCACTGAAGAAGAGCGGCTGGCTGTGCAGCGACACCGCCGAGCTCGTGTTCGAGAACTGCCGCATCCCGGCCGCGAACCTGCTGGGGGGAGAGAACAAGGGCTTCTACCAGATCATGCGCAACTTCCAGAACGAACGCATGGTGATCGGCGCCCAGGCCATGGGCGAAGCGGCGCGCGCGATCGAGATGACGTTGGACTACGTGCGCAACCGCAAGGCCTTCGGTGCGACGCTGTGGGACAAGCAGGCGATCCGCCAGCGCCTGGCGATGCGCGCGGCGCAGGTCGAGGCCGGGCGCGCACTGGTCTACCACGCCGCCTGGCTGGATGCGCAGGGCAAGGACTGTGTCAAGGAGGTCTCGATGGTCAAGGCCTTGTGCGGCGAACTCGTCAACGAGGTGATGTACGACTGCCAGCAGTTCCACGGCGGCTTCGGCTACATGCGGGACTCGGCCATCGAGCGCATGGTGCGTGATGCACGAGTGGAAGCGATCGGCGGTGGGGCCACCGAGGTGATGCTTGAGGAGGTCGCCAAGCGGATGTGACCCCAGACGGGGACTGCGCCCCGCGAGGTGCGCGCACGGAAACATGAATGGGGGCAGCGGACGACTCTTTGTCGTGCGGCCTCGGCATTCGAACGATGGGAGAACGGCATGACGGAATCCAACGATGTGGACGACACGCTCGTCCGAAAGTGGCAGCAGATCACCGTGATATCGCCTTACAGCCGCGAGCTGGGGCTGCGGCTGCATTCGGTCCGCCCCGACTGGTGCGTGATCAAGGTGCCGTACGACCCGCGAACGATCGGCAATCCGGAGTCCGGCGTCGTCCACGGCGGCGTGATCACGGCGCTGCTCGACAGCTGTTACGGGCTTGCGATCTTCGTGCGCATGAGCAAGCTCAGGCCCATGGCGACGCTGGACCTGCGCATCGACTACCTCAAACCCGCGACGCCCGGCCGCGACATCCTGGGCGGCGCGGTCTGCTACAAGCTCGGACATGAACTGGCCTTCGTGCGCGGGACTGCCTACCACGACAGCCCGGACGACCCGATCGCGACGTCCGCAGCGATCTTCATGTTCACAGGGGGGCCGGTCATTTCGCTCGACGAAGCGGTCCACGCACTCGAGGCGATGAAGCCATGAACCTCACCGACATGATCCGATCGGCGCGTACCGACCGGGACTGGGCTCCGCTGATCGAGCTGGTGCCCTATGCCAGGTTTCTGAACCTGCAGCTGGACATCAAGGGGGACCAGTTCACCGCCTGCATGCCGTTCGATCGCAAGCTCATCGGCAACCCCGCGCTGCCGGCGCTGCACGGTGGCGCGACCGGAGGGTTCATCGAGTGCGCCGGCCTGTTCTACCTGCTGTGGCGCATGGAGAGCGCCGATCTGCCCAAGACGATCAACTTCAACTTCGAGTACCTGCGTTCCGGCCGGCCCGAGGACACCTACGCCAACGTCTTCATGGTCAAGCAGGGACAGCGCGTCGCCCACCTCCGCATCGAGGCCTGGCAGTCGGGCCCTGACAAGCCCATCGCCATCGGACACGGCAACTTCATGCTCAAGCCGGCGCCAGCCGCCGAAGGAAACCCATGACCACGACCGCCTACCGCTCCATCTACCACGCCGGCCTGTTCGCCGGGCAGACCGTCATCGTCACCGGCGGCGGCAGCGGCATCGGCCGCTGCATCGCGCACGAACTGGCCAGCCTCGGCGCGGCGCTCGCGCTCGTGGGCCGCAAACTCGAGAAACTCGAGGCCGTGCAGGCCGAGATCGCCGAAGCCGCGCCCGAGGCCCGTGTCACGATCCACTCCTGCGACATCCGTGACGAGCCCGGCGTCAAGCAGATGGTGGCCGACGTTCTGGCCGCCCACGGCCGCATCGACGGGCTGGTCAACAACGCCGGCGGCCAGTACCCGCAACCGGTGCGCGACATCACGCTCAAGGGCTGGGACGCGGTCGTCCGCAACAACCTGCATGGCGGCTTCCTGGTCTCGCGCGAGGTTTACACGCAGTGGATGGAAGGCCAGGGCGGGTCCATCGTCAACATCATCGCCGACATGTGGATGGGCATGCCCGGCATGGCGCACAGCGGTGCCGCGCGGGCCGGCATGCTGTCGTTCACCGAGACCGCGGCCTGCGAGTGGGGCCACGCGGGGGTGCGCGTCAACGCGGTTGCGCCGGGCTTCGTCGCGAGCAGCGGCTTCGACACCTACGGGCCCGAGATGAAGGCCAAGTTCCGCAGCCTGATGAAGACTGCGCCGCTGCAGCGCTACGGCACCGAGGCTGAAGTCTCGTCGGCCGTCGTCTATCTGCTCTCCGAGGGCGCGGCCTACATCACCGGGTCTTTCATCCGTGTCGATGGTGGCGTTCCGAACGCGCGCCAGACGTGGAAGCTCGAGGAGCACAGCCGCAACCAGCCCTACGAGGGTTTCCCGCTCGCGACGATGCCGGATTGTCTCAAGCCCGGCGCCCAGTAGGCCGGCCCCGCCCAAGATACACCAGGAGTGCCCACATGCCCATCGAACCACCCGCCGACGTCCGTACGGTTCCATTCAAGACGCACAACCGCACCATCACCGAAACCGACATCGTCACCTTCGTCAATGTCGTCGGCCTGCACGAGCCCTTCTTCATCGACATGGAGTACATCAAGGCCAACATGTCGGGCAAGCACCGCAACCGTTTTGCGCCCGGGCCGATGATCATCTCGGTCGGCATGGGTCTGCTGGCGCCCACGGTGGCCGGCATCATCGACAAGGTGCTCGAGGGGCGCGAGCACGGCCCGTTCGGCGGCATGACGAGCGTGGATGCGCGTGTCAAGGCGGCGCTGTTCCCGGGCGACACCGTGCATGTGGAGGGCGAGGCCTGGTTGCGCCCGCCCACCTCGCGGGGCTACACGCTGATGGACCTGCGTCACCGCGTCATCAACCAGCACGGCGAGGTGCTCGTCGAGTTCACCGAGACCATCACCTTCCTGCCCAAGGGCGCGGTCGAGCACTGACGCACGCCACGGTTCGACCGCGAAAGGGCCCTCCCATGAGCGAGAGATTCAAGTCGCGCACCGCAGTCGTCACGGCGGCAGGCTCCGGCATCGGCGCCGCTGCGGCGCGTGGCTTCGCCAGGGAAGGCGCGCGGGTGGTGGTAGCCGATCTCAGTGGCAAACGGGCCGAAGAGACGGCGGCGGGCATCGCCGCTGCGGGCGGCCAGGCGGTGTGGATCAAGATGGACGCGGCCGATCCGGCGGCGGTGCAGGCCACCGTGCAACTGGCGCTGGACCGCTACGGCAGCATCGACGTGCTGGTGAACAACGCTGGCTACGGCGAGCCGGGCCTGCTGGCCGACTGTTCGATCGAGGCCTGGAACCGGACGCTGGCGGTCACGCTGACCAGCGTCTTCCTGGGGCTGAAGTACGGCCTGCCGCCGATGCGGCACCAGGGCCGGGGCGTGGTCGTGAACACGGCGTCGGTCTCGGGCATGGCGGGCGACTACGGCATGTCGGCTTACAACGCAGCCAAGGCCGGCGTCATCAACCTCACGCGGTCGGCGGCGCTGGAGTGTGCGCGCGACGGCATTCGCGTCAACTGCGTCTGCCCGGGCGGCATCGACACCCGCGTCACGCAGGTGCTGGCCGGCGAGCGTGCCGACGAAGTGCGCCGCGCGATGGCCGCCGTCCACCCCCTGGGCCGCATGGGCGACGCCGACGAGATCGCCAACGCGATCCTTTTCCTGGCCTCCGACGAGGCCTCGTTCATCACCGGCACGGCGCTGGTCGCCGACGGCGGCCTGAGGGCGCAGACCGGGCTGCCGCCCTTCGTGGGGCACTGAAACCGCTGAACACGTTGAACAGGACCGGTATGGATTTCGCCTTCACCGAAGAACAGAACCTGCTGCGCGACAGCGTGCGCGCGATGTTGGACCGCGTGGCCACGCCGGAGTACATCCGCCGCTGCGATGCCGAGCCGCGCTACCCCTACGAGCTGTACGACGCCTTCGTCGAGATGGGCCTGCTGCGCATGCCGTTTCCCGAGTCGGTCGGCGGGCTCGGCGGCAGCGTGATCGACTTCGCCATCATCGCCGAAGAACTCGGCCGCAAGAGCTACGACTTCCTCGGCGCCTACGGAACCTGCGTCTTCAACGGCCTGAACATCCTGCACAACGGCACCGAGGCGCAGCGTGCGCACTGGCTGCCCAAGCTGCTCGACGGCAGCATCCGCATGTCGATCTCGATGACCGAACCGGGCGCCGGGTCGGATGCCGGCGCGATGCGCACGAGCGCACGGCGCGACGGCGACGCGTGGGTGATCAACGGCCAGAAGGTGTTCTCGACCGGCGCCGGTGCCGACAGGAACGTCATCAATCTGTATGCCCGCACGCAGCCCGAAGGGCCGCACCAGCAGGCGCTGTCGCTGTTCCTGGTCGACAAGGACACGCCGGGAATCACGCTGCGCAAGCTGGACACGCTGGGCCGGCGCTCGCTGGGCACCTACGAGGTGTTCTTCGACGATGTCCGCGTGAGCGCCGACCGCCTCGTGGGCGAGCCGGACAAGGGCTGGAGCTACATGCTGTCGGGTCTGCAGCTCGAACGCCTGATGACGGCGGCGGGCTACGTCGGTGGTGCGCAGGCGGCGGTCGACCTGGCCCTGGCCTACGCCAAGGAACGTAAGCAGTTCGGCAAGCCGATCGGCACCTTCCAGGCCATCGCCCATATGCTGGCCGACATGCAGACCGCGGTCGAGGCCAGTCGGCTGATGATGTGGCGGGCCGCCTGGCAGCTGTCGCGCGGCGAGGACGCGCTGATGGCCATCTCGCAGGCCAAGCTGTTCGGCTCGGAGGCCTACGCCAACATCGCCAACCAGGGCATGCAGATCATGGGCGGCTACGGCTACATCATGGAGTTCGACATGCAGCGCCACTACCGCGATGCACGCGCCACCACCATCACCGCGGGCACCTCGCAGATGCAGCGCAACCTGATCGCCGGGCTGATGGGACTGAAGACCAAATGAGGCCCGCATGGATTTCGATCTGACCGAAGAACAAGTGCAGTTGCGCGACGCCGCGCGCAGGCTGGCGCAGCAGGAGTTTCGCGACAAGGCAGCGCGCTGGGACCGCGAGGAAGCGTTCCCCGAAGAGAACAAGCACCGCCTGGCCGAGCTTGGCTACCTGGGCTTGAGCGTCGACAAGGAGTACGGTGGCTCCGGTGCCGGTCTGGTCAGCACCTACCTGGTGATCGAGGAACTGGCCAAGGTCGACCTGCTGACGGCGATGATCGTGCACGACCAGAACGTCTCGCCACGGATCATCGCCAACCACGCACCCGAGGAGCTCAAGCGCCGGCTGGTGCCGCGCTTCGTCACCGGCGAGCTCGAATGCAGCATCGCCTGGACCGAGCCGCAGGCCGGCTCCGACGGCACCGCGATCCGCACGGCCGCCGTGCGCGACGGCGACGAGGTCCTGATCAACGGCAGCAAGATCTTCACGACCTTCGGCGACCGCGCCGACATGCACCTGGTGTACGCGCGCTTCGGCCCGTCCAGAGGTGCCAAGGGCATCGGCACCATCGTCGTCGAGCGCGACCGCCCCGGACTGACGGTGCGCAAGCTCGAAGGCAAGATGGGTGTGCGCGGCGCGGCCGAGAACGAGCTGTTCTTCGACAACGTGCGTGTGCCGGCAGGCAATATCGTGACCCTGGGCGACCCCGGCGACTCGCGCGGTTTCGTCAAGCCACTGACCATCTACAACGGCACCCGCGTCGGCATGGGCGTGATGGCGCTGGGCGTGGCCGAGGGCGCGTTCGACCTGGCGCGCGAGTACATGACGGTGCGTGAACAGTTCGGCCAGAAGCTCAGCGAGATGCAGGGCCTGCGGTGGATGATGGCCGACGCGCTGATCGAGATCGAGGCCGCGCGCTGCCTTTGCTACAAGGCGCTCGCGCTGATCGACGCCGGCAAGCCCGACCCGCAGCTGTGCTCGATCGCGAAGGTCTTCGCCACCGAGATGGCGCAGCGCGTAACCGTGCAATGCCAGCAGATGTTCGGCGGCTACGGCTACTTCGGCTCGCTGCCGCTGGAACGCATGGTGCGCGACGTGCGCATGCTCACGCTGACCGGCGGCACCACGCAGACGCAGAAGAACGTGATCGCCGGGCACATCTTCCCCGGCACCTGACCGGCTCTTGCGATCCCGGCCACATCTGGAGACAACCATGACGGTTCGAATCGAGCGCGACGGCGCGGTGGCGCATGTGATCCTGGCCAGGCCCGAGCGACTGAACGCGCTGACGCCGGAGATGATGGAGCAGCTGTCGGACGCGACCTTGGCATTGCAGAAGGACCGCGAAGTGCGCGCCGTGCTGCTGCGCGGCGAGGGTCGGGCCTTTTGCGCCGGTGCCGACGTCGGCACGATGCAAGGGCTGGACGTGCTGTCCGGCCGCCAGCGCATCCAGCGAGCGCACCGAGTCATCGTCGGCTTGGCCAATCTCGACAAGCCGGTGATCGCCGTGGTGCGTGGGGCGACGGTGGGCGTCGGCTGGAGCCTGGCTCTGGCCTGCGACCTGATCCTTGCATCCGAGAACGCGAGCTTCAGCCTGGTGTTCAAGAAGATCGGACTCGCACCCGACGGCGCAGCGGCCTACTTCCTGACCCAGTACATCGGCGTGCTACGGGCGCGCGAGCTGATGATGACCGCGCGTTTGGTGCCGGCCGAGGAAGGGCGGCAGCTCGGAATGGTCAACGAGGTGATGCCCGACGAGCAACTCGACGCGCGGGCCGTTGCGCTGGCCGAGGAACTGGCGGAATCGGCCACCTTCGCGCTCGCGGTCGGCAAGCGCATGTTCCGCAACGCCATGCAGCCCAGCCTTGAGGCATATCTCGACTACGAATCCCAGGCCCAGAACCTGGTGCTGCACAGCGATGATCGCAAGGAAGGCGTCGCTGCCTTCATGGAGAAGCGCAAGCCCAAGTTCGTCGGCCATTGACCCCGGAGTGCCCACCATGTTCCAGCTCGACCCCGACCTCGAAGCCTTCCGCCAGGAGATCCGCAAGACCGCCGAGCGAGCGTTCAGCGCCAAGGCCGCGTACTGGGACGAGAAGGAGGAGTTCCCGACCGAGAACCGCGACCTGCTCGCCAAACTGGGCTACCTCGGCATGGTGATCCCGGAGGCCTACGGTGGCTCGGGCGCGCCGGTGATCCAGGGCACCATCTTGCTCGAGGAAGTGGCGCGGGTGTGCTTCAACACCGCGCTGGTGGCGCAGCTCGCGCTCAACGGGCCGTCGCGCGCGCTGGCGGTGCTGGCGTCCGAGGAGCAGAAGCAACGCTGGCTGCCGGGCTGCGCAAACGGCGACTTCAACTTCGCCATTGGCATCAGCGAGCCCGGCGCCGGATCGGCCATGACCGACATGATCACCGCGGCCGTGCCGGATGGCGACCACATCGTGCTCAACGGGCAGAAGGCCTATTGCACCGGCGGCCACCTGGCCACCCACATCTTCGTGTTCGCGCGCTGGGGCAAGACGCAGGGCCCGCGCGGCATCGGCGCATTGGTGGTCGAGCGAGGCATGCCGGGCTTCGAGGTCGGCCACCCGGACCGCAAGATGGGGGGACGCGGGATGCCCGAGGTCGAGCTCTTCTTCGACCATTGCCGAGTGCCGATGGAAAACATCATCCTGGCCGGCGACCCCGACTCCACCCGCAGCTTCAAGCGCCTGATGAGTTCCTTCGGCCCAGAGCGCGTCGGCAACGCTGCCATGTGCCTGGGCGTGGCGCAGGCGGCCTACGAGGCGGCCAAGAAGTACTCCCAAGAGCGCGAGCAGTTCGGCAGGCCGATCTGCGAGTTCCAGGGCCTGCAGTGGAAGATTGCCGACATGGCGGTACAGCTGCACGCCGCCCGGCTGATGATCTACCGCGCGGCGACGAATCTGGTCGACGGCTTTCCCGACCCGCTCGAAGCGGCGATGGCCAAGCTCTACGCCAACGAGATGGTGCAGCGTGTCACCAACGAGGCGCTGCAGATCCACGGCCACGCCGGGTTCACGCGCGCGCTGCCATTGGAGCGCATGGTGCGCGATTCGCGCGGCTTCGCACTCGGCGGCGGCACCACCGAGATCCTGCGCAACACGATTGCAGCCATGGTCTACGGGCGCGCGTTCGATCAACGCAGGGGCTGAGCGTTCGGGCTGGTCAAGCCGATCAGGGCTTGATCGGGGCGGCCGGCTCTCACATGGGGGGGCGCGCGATCGTGCCATCGGCGTGCAGCGACTCGATGGCGGCATCGTCGTAGCCCAGTTCGGACAGGATGGCGCCGGCATGCTCGCTCAGCCGCGGTGGCAGCGCGTCGGCGCAGCCGGGATTGGCGGAGAGCTTGACCGGCAGGCCCAGCGAGCGGTGGCCCTGTTTGTCCACCACCATGGCGCGGTGAACCGCGTGCGGCTGTGACAGCGCCTGCGCCACGTCGTTCACTGGCCCCGCCGGTACGCCGTGGCGCATCAGATCCTCGCACAGCGCCGCAGCCGGAATCTTGACCAGCGTGCGTTCGATCTCGGCGCGCAGCGCATCGCGATTGGCCAGCCGCAAAGAGCTGTCGGTGAAGCGCGGGTCCTCGGCCAGGTCGGGGCGCGACACGCATTCGCAGAACCGCTTGAACTGTCCATTGTTGACGACGCCGAGGAAGACCTCGCCGTCGGCCGCCGCATAGCGGTCGTAGGGCGCGATGTTGGGGTGGGCGCTGCCCATGCGCTGCGGGATGTGGCCGGAATAGAACCAGTTCGAAGCATGCGGCACCAGCAGTGCCAGGCCGGTGTCGAACAGCGTGGCCTCGACGCGCTGGCCGAGGCCGCTGCGCTCGCGCGCCGCCAGCGCCAGCAGGACGCCGCTGAGCGCGTTGTAGCCGGTGAGGTAGTCGACCACCGGCACACCGAGTCGCAGCGCGCCTGAGTCGGGCGTGCCGTTGACGCTCATCAGGCCGCAGATCGCCTGCAGCACGGCGTCATAGCCGGGCAGGCCGCCCAGCGGCCCGTCGGCGCCGAATCCGCTGACGCTGCAATAGATCAGCCGCGGGTGGTGTGCCGCCAGCGTGGCCTCGTAGCCCAGGCCCCACTTCTCCATGGTGCCGGGCATGAAATTCTCGATCAGCACATCGGCACCGGCAAGCAGACGTTCGAGCACGGCGCGGCCCGCCGCGCTCGACAGGTCGACGGCGATCGATCGCTTGCCGCGGTTCAGCGCGCCGAAGTAGGCCACTTCGCCGCGCTCGTCCAGGGGTGGGCCGAAGCGGCGTGCCTCGTCGCCGTCGGGCGGCTCGACCTTGATGACGCTGGCGCCGTGATCGGCGAGCATCTGCGCGCACAGCGGGCCGGCCAGCACCCGCGAGAGGTCGAGCACGCGCAGGCCGGCCAGCGCGCCGAGTGGGGGCTGGCCCATGTCACGCCCCTGCAAGCAGACGCTGGGCTTCGGCTCGGACGGCGGCCGGCATCGGTACCGACCGGCGCGCTGCCAAGTCGAAGAACAGCGCGGCAACAAGGATCGTGGTGATCACTTCGCCGCTGGCCGAATCCACGACGTAATGCACCAGGTGATAGACCTTGTCGCTCAGCGCGAGCATGCCACTGCGGATCTCCACCGCCGCGCCGGCGCGCAGTGGCCGGTGATACGAGATGTCGTAGTCGAGTGCTGCCGATCCCAGCCCGCTCGCGAGCAGTTCGGCGCGGTCGATCTTCATCGCCCGGAACAGATGGGTGATGGCGTCGTTGAAGCGCGCAATGTGCGCACGCGGCGGCGCCACGCCAGCTGAATCGCACTCCCAGGATTCGACCGAGCCGCGGTAGGTCAGCAGCAGGCGATCCACCTGCGGCGACGCCGGCAAGAGCTGCGCGATCGGCGGCGGCGGCTGCAGTTCCGCCAGTTCGCCGGCCAGCATCGCTGCGGCCGCCGCGACCTCATCGGGCCAGGGCAGGGGGGTCGCGAGGTCTGGCCCGACCCAGCGCAAGCGCGTCTCGAACGCCGCCGACTCGACGCCGGTCTCCTGGTTGACCATGCGGCTGGCGATGTCCAGCGTGCCGTCTGCCGCCACGGCGCGAATGCCCGAACGGATGAAGTAGATGTCGCCGGCGCGCAGTTCGCGCTTGAACAGCGCGCGGTCGGTGACCGGCATCAGGCTATCCGCCAGGCTGCGCAGGCGCGACGGCATCAAGCCCAGTCGGGCGGCCAGATGGGCCTGCGCATCGCTGGCCTTGGCCAGGTAGAACTGCACGTTCAGGTGGCCCCACTGGTCGCACTCCCACGGGTTGATGGCACCGCGTCCGGTGATGAATGTTGGCGCGCTCACTGGACTACCCTTCGTGCTACGCACTCCGGGATGAGCGCTTGGGAGCGGCCCAGCGCGCTCATGGCGCAGCCTCCGGCAGCAGACGTTCCAGCGCTCTGGTCAGAATGGCCGGGTCGAGCGGCGTCGAGCGGCGCGCATCGAGGTCCATGTTGACGGTGTAGACCTTGGACGTCATCGCCACCTGGCCGGTCTCGACGTTCGTCAGCCGATGGTAGAAGGTCAGCCGCTTCTCGCTGGCCTCGAGCACGCCGCTGTCCATGCGCAGCAGGTCGCCGGCGCGCAGTTCCTTGAGGTAGGCGATCTCCTGCTTGACCGCAGCCGGCGCCTGACGGCGCTCGCGGATGAAGGCCGGCGTGATGCCGATCGAGGCCATCACGTGCCAGGCGGCGTCGGAGACCTTGGCAACGTAGAACTGGACGTTCATGTGGCCCAGGTGGTCGCACTCGGTGGGCGCCACGCGGCCAAGGTGGGTCTCGAAGAACAGGGGAGTTTCGGTGCACAAGGCGTTCATCACTCTTCGGGTTTGTAGTTCGTTTCCCTGACGATGCGCCGCCACTTCGCGATGTCGGCCTCGATGGTCCCGGCCAACTGCACAGGTGTGCTGCCGATCGGTTCGTAGTTGAGCGCCGCGAGGCGTTCGCGCACGTCGGGCAGCGCCACGATGCGCGCTACCTCGGCCGACAGAAGCGACACGATCTCCGGCGGCGTGCCAGCGGGGGCCAACAATGCGACCCACGAGTCGAGGGTGATGCCCTTGATGCCGGTCTCTTCGAGGGTGGGAACGTCGGGCAGAAGCGGCGATCGCTTGGGCATGAGCACTGCCAGCGGCCGGATCCTGCCCGACTTGATGTGCCCCATGCCGACGAACGGATCGACCACCGCGTCGACCTCTCCCGAGACCACGGCCGCGAGCTGCGGCCCGGTACCCTTGTACGGCACCATCGTGATGTCCGCCTTCAACTCCAGCTTCAATTGCTCGCCGATCAGGCGCAACAGCGAGGTGCCGGCGCCGTAGCTGAAGCGCCCGGGGCGTGAGCGAGCCTCGGCGGCGAACTCCTGCATCGTGCGCACCGGCAGCGCAGCGTTCACGACGAACACGCCACCCGGGTTGGCGACGAGCGAGATCGGCGTGAAGTCCCTGACCGGATCGAACGGCGCCTTGTAAAGGACCGTGGTCAGGGTCTGGGCGCTGGCCACCGTCATCAGCAGCGTGTATCCGTCGGGGGCCGCCTTGGCGACGGTGTCCGTGCCGATGATGCCGTTGGCGCCGGGCCTGGGATCGACGTTGACAGTCTGCTTGACCGATTCGGCCAGCTTGGCCGCCACGAGCCTCGCGACCACGTCGGTGGTCCCGCCGGGGCCGAACGGCACGACGATGCGCAACGGCTTTGTCGGATACGGCTCCGCGGCGGACGCCCACGGCGCCACAACGAGCGCGCTGGACAGGGCGATGAACCGCAGGGTCCGCAGGAGCGACGCAAGTCTCATGACGGTTGTTCCTTGGTGGGTTGTCTCGAAATGGACGAGCGCAGGCTCATTGGGCCTGGATACCCGCCGCCTTCACGGTGGCGGCGACCGATTTCAACTCGGCACGGTGCAGGGTCGCGAGCGCGTCGGCGTTACCCGGCCGTGGTTCGAAGCCGATGGAGCGAATCCTTTCCTGGATCGTTGATTCCATCAGGATGGCATGCAGTTCGCTGCGCAGCTTGGCAACGGCGTCGGGCGGCGAGCCTGCCGGCGCGAAGAAGCCGACCCAGGCCGAGTACGCCATGCCGGGTACCCCGGCTTCGACCACGGTCTCCAGATCGGGCGCCAATGCCGAACGCTGCGCACCGGTCTGCGCGAGCGCACGAAGCCGGCCGGCCTTGATGTTGGGCAGGCTCGCCGACAGCGGCTCGCAGACGACGTCGATCTGACCCCCGATCAGGTCCGTGAGGCCCTGGGCCGACGACTTGTACGGAACCTTGAGCAGATCGACCCCGGCCGCGGCCTTGAAGAGCTCGGTGCACAGCAGTGCCGAACTGGTGCCTGAACCGTAGGTGAGCTTGCCCGGTGTAGCCTTGGCCGCGCTGACCAGATCGCGCACCGACTTCAACGGGGAGGCGGCTGGCACGACGAAGACGAAGGGCGCGTCGGCGGCCAGTGCCAGCGGCACGAAGGCCTTCAGCGGGTCGACCGGAAAACTGGCGTAGAGAAACGCATTGGCCGCCACCGTGGTGTTCGAGCCGATCAGCAGCGTATGGCCGTCAGGCGCCGCCTTGGCCGCTGCGGCAACACCCAGCACGCCGCCCGCGCCGGCACGGTTGTCGATGACGACGGTCTGGCCGAGCCGCTCGCCCAGCGCCTGCCCGACCAGTCTTGCGATGGCATCCGTGCTGCCGCCGGCCCCCTGCGGAACCACCATCTGCAGCGGTTTCGAGGGCCAGGCCTGGGCCTGTGCCGGGTCCGGTTGCATGAGGCAAACCAGGGCCGATACCGCGACGGCAAACTTCAGATAGTTCATGCAAGTCTCCAATGTGGTGCCATTGACATCAAACAACGGCCGCAGCGCGCGGACCCAGCGAGCAGCGTTGTACGTGTCCGGCAGCGCTGGATAGAATTCATGCGGGCCGATTCGGCCTGTCCGATGGAGACCCCATGACCGAAGCCGCGGTGCTCGTGAGCCGCCGAGATCTCGTCTGCGAGATCACCCTCAACCGACCCGCGCATCGCAATGCCATGTCGCCCGAGATGCTGGGCCCGTTCCAGCAGGTCATCGACCAGGTCAAGGCCGACCGCGACATCCGTTGCGTCGTCATCACCGGCAACGGTGCCAGCTTCTGCTCGGGCGCCGATTTCCGCAGCGGCATCCTCGACCGCGGCAACGAACAGCCTCACGATGCGTCGTACGGCATCTACCGCCCGTTCCTGACCATCCTGGACGTGCAGGTCCCGGTGATCGCGGCCATGAACGGCCACGCCATCGGTGGCGGTTTCGGCCTCGCGCTGGTCTGCGACCTGCGCGTGGCCAATCGCGAGGCCCGCTACGGCGCCAATTTCGCCCGCCTGGGCATCCATTCGGGCATGGCCATCAGCTATCTGCTGCCGCGCATCACCAGCGTGCCGCGCGCGGCCGAACTGCTGTTCACCGGGCGTGTGTTCTCCGGCGCCGAGGCGGCCGACATGGGCATCGCCAACCACGCCGTCGAGCCCGGCCAGGTGCTGGCGAAGTCGCGCGAACTCGCCGCCGAGATCGCCGCCTGCGCGCCGGTGGCCGTGCGCATGATGAAGCGCAGCCTGTACCGTGGACTGAACTGGGACCCCAAGGCGGCCGGCGAGATCGAGGCCTTCGCGCAATCGCGCACGCTCGAGATGGCCGACGCGAAGGAGGGCGTGGCGGCCCTGCTGGAGAAGCGCCAGCCGCAGTTCCGCGGCGTCTGACGGCGGCTGCGCGGCGGGGGCAGTCAGCGCCTGCATGGCCTCAGCCCCCGGTGGCCTGGCTCGATGTGACGCCGGCCTCCACCAGCGCGGCGATCTCGGCCGGCGAGTAGCCGGCTTCCTGCAGCACCTCGGTGCTGTGCTGGCCGAGCAGCGGCGGCAGCCGGCCGATGGCCAGCGGCGTCTTCGACCAGCGCGACGGCGGCCGCAGGCTGACCACGGTGCCTTCGCTCGGGTGCTCATGGCGCTCGAAGAAGCCGATGGCCTTCAGGTGCTCATCGTCGAGCAGCGACTCCAGCGAATGCATCGGCCCGGCGGGCACGTCGGCCTTTGCGAGCAGTTCCAGCCACTGCGCGGTGGTGCGGGTGCGGAAGGTCGCGTCGAGGAAGGCGTAGACCTCGGCCGAATGGTTGGTGCGGGCCTGCAGCGTGGCAAAGCGGGGGTCGTTCATGCGCTCGCCTTCGCCGATGCCATCGAGCACTGCGCGCCACTGGCGGTCGTTGATGATGAAGGTGCAGAGGTAACCGTCGAGCGTGCGGAACGGTCGCCGGTCGTGGCTGAGATGGCGCGGGTAGCCGGGCGGCCCCAATGCGGGCTCGAAGCTGGCGCCCATCAGGTGGTCGCCCAGCACGCCCTGCACCAGCGATTCGAACATCGGCACCTCGACCGCCTGGCCCTCGCCGCTGCGCAGCCGGTGGACCAGCGCCCCGAGCACGGCGTTGACCAGGCAGATGCCCGAGTAGCGGTCGGCCATCGCCATCGGGATATAGCGCGGCTCCTCGGCGCCGGCGCGCTCGAAGAGGCTGGGGATGCCCGACATGCCCTGCATCAGGTCGTCGAGCGCGGGCTTGGCCGCATACGGGCCGTCCTGGCCGAAGCCGACCGCTCCAACGTACACGATGGCCGGGTTTGCGGCGGACACGGCTTCGTACGACAGACCCAGCCGCGCCATCGCGGCCGGCCTCACGTTGTAGATGAAGATGTCGGCGTTCTCGGCCAGCCTGAGCACGGCATCGCGCCCGGCGGCCTGCTTCAGGTCGAGAACGATGCTGCGCTTGTTGCGGTTGTTCTGCTGGAAGATGCCGCCCATGCCGGGACTGCGCGTCGGGCCGATCGCGCGCACGAGGTCGCCTTCGACGGGTTCGACCTTGATCACGTCGGCACCCATGTCGCCGAGGATCTGCGTCGCGAAAGGGCCCATCAGATAGCCGGTCAGGTCGAGCACCCGGATGCCGTGCAGCGGTGTCAAGTCGGGCTCCTGTCAGCAGCTTGGGGCCGCATCGTCATCGGCTGGTGGCGGCCACGATGGCTTGCCAGGCGCTGGGCGCACCGGCATCGCGCAAGGCCTGCACAAGCTCGCGCGCCCAGTAGGCTTCGGCGCCGTGCTCGTCGCGCCAGGCCAGCATCCGGCGGGTGCTTTGATGCAAGGGGTGTTCGGCGGTGACGCCCATCGCGCCGTGAAGCTGGTGTGCGATCCGCGCGCACAGGCCCGCAGCCTCGCCAGCGCGCAGCTTGCCCACCGCGATCGCTGCCACGGACCAGGGCCCCTCGCCGGTGTCCGCCGCCGCCTGGACCGCGACGCGCACGGCCGCGGTCTCTTCGGCGAGCTGCGCCAGCTGGTGCTGCACGGCCTGGAACTGGCCGATGGCGCGGCCGAACTGCACGCGCTCGCCGGTGTAGGCCAGCGTCAGCGCGAGCACGCGGCGGCAGGCGCCGGCGATCTGCGCGGCGCGCAGCAGCGCGGCACGGCCGAGCACATCGGTATGTCGCAGCCCCGGCAGGGGCAGGCAGGCCACGCCGGGCGAGGTCAGCGCCAGGTCGCGCACCGAAACGCAGTCGCGCGGGTCGCCGGCCGGTGCGCGGTCGGGCGCGGTCGTGTACGAACCGCTCGGCAGGTACAGCAACCAGGCCTCGGCGTTGGCGTCGGAGCCGATGCCGACCATCACGAGCCCCGCGCTGCATGCCGCCCATGGCACGTGGCGCGCCTCGATGGCGACGCGCCCTTGGCGATGCGCTGCGGCCAGGTCGACCGTGGTGCAGGCAAAGCTCAGCGGCCCGGCCACGGCCTGCAGGCCGGCGCGGTCGAGCAGCCAGCCGGCGAGCACGGTCTCGGCCACCGGCAGCGGCAGGTTGGACTCGCCGGCGCGTTCGAGCAAGGCGCAGGCGTCGGACCAGTCACCGCCCGCGCCGCCGCGCTCCTCAGGGACCAGCAGCTGTGCGGGCGTCAGGGCCTCGAGCTCCGACCACAGGGCTTGCGGCCAGTTGCCGGCGTCGGCGCTGGCGACCACATCGGTGCCGCAGCGCTGGGCAAACAATCGTTCGGCCGCCTCGGCCAGGTGGCGCGCGAGTTCGCTCATTTGCCTTGCAGGTTCTTCGCGATCATGTTGCGCAGCACTTCGTTGGTGCCGCCGCGCAGGTTGTAGGTGGGCGCCAGCGGCAGCGCGTCGGCCATCAGCTGCGCCAGCGCTTCGTCGCCGGCCACGCGCGAGTCGGCGGTCATCGCCTCGCGCACGACCTCGATCGCGTCGCGCTCGAAGTTCGTGCCCAGGTCCTTGACCATCGCGGCCTCGATGGCCGGCGACTGACCGGCGCCGAGCGCGCCCCAGACCCCCAGGCTCATGTTGCGCAAGGTCATCAAGCGCGCCAGCAGGCGGCCGGCGGCGATGTCGCCCACGGCCGCCGGGCCGGCCAGCACGAGCTGCAGGCAGCGTTCGACCAGCGGCATCGTGCTGAGGAAGCGCTCGGGGCCGCTGCGCTCGTAGGCCAGCTCGCTGCTCACCTGCTTCCAGCCGTCGCCGGCATTGCCCACCAGACGCTCGGCCGGCACCTGCACGTTGTCGAAGATCACCTCGTTGAAGTGGTGGCTGCCGTCGAGCATGCGGATCGGGCGGATCGTCACGCCCGGCGCCTTGAGGTCGACGATGAGCTGGCTCAGGCCGGCATGGCGCGCCTTGGGGTCGGCCGGCGCGGTGCGGCACAGCACGATGGCGTAGTGGCAGAGGTGGGCGCCGCTGGTCCACACCTTGCGGCCGTTGAGCACCCAGGTGGCGTCGGCCAGCTCGGCGCGGCTGCGCACCGAAGCCAGGTCGGAGCCGACATCGGGCTCGCTCATGCCGATGGCGAAGTAGGTGCTGCCGGCTGCGATGCGCGGCAGGAACTCCTGGCGCTGCGCCTCGTTGCCGAAGCGCATCAGCAGCGGGGCGCTCTGGCGCGCGGCGATCCAGTGCGCGCCGACCGGCGCGCCGGCGGCAAGCAGTTCCTCATTGATCGTGAGCGTGTCGAAGGCACTGCCGCCGCGCCCGCCGTACCGGGTGGGCCAGTGGTAACCGATCCAGCCGCGTTCACCCAGCCGGCGGCTGAAGTCCGAAGCAAGACTCTCGGTCCACGCGTTGCAGCGCGGCGTGATGCGCCCGCCGGCGATTTCGTCGGCGACGAAGGCGCGCACTTCACTGCGCAGACCGGCGGTGCTGGCGCCAACGCGAGGAAGTTCGAGATCGGGTCGGAGGAACAGCATGCGGCAGTGGGGTGAGACAGGACCGGAGCCCGGACGCTGGGTTCACGATCAGGCCCGGCGGGCTGGTGCATGATGCACTGAAGAGAGTATCCTGCCAATTGTTAGTTTGATCGCTCCGGCGTAACCCGAATCAAGGCCCCACCATGTCCAACCGCTCGCTCGATGACCTCAACCCCGGCGACGTTTTCAGGAGTTACGGCCGCACCGTGACCGAGACCGACATCGTCAACTTCACCTGCCTGGCTGGCCTGAAACTGCCGATCTTCATCAACGAGGAGTTCGCCAGGAAGCACACCGACTTCGGCGGCCGCATCTGCCCCGGCCTGCTGACGGCCAGCATCGCCGCCGGGATGATGGAGGAGATCCTCGGCCCGGCCACGATCGCCGCGCTCGAGCTGACCGACTTCAAGTTCACGGTCCCGGTGCGCCCCGGCGACACGCTGCGCGCCGAGATCACGGTCGAGGACAAGAAGAACCTCTCGGACGGCAAGCGCGGCGTGATGAGCGGCCGGGTGCGCGTGTTCAACCAGCGCGCCGAGCAGGTGTTCGAGTTCAGCGAGAAGCTGATGATGCGCCGCGGCCGCGTCGACGACCTGGTCTGACGGGTCAGGGCCGGGCGCTGGGCACGATCAGCGCATCCAGCGCCAGCGCACCCTGGCCATGCGGCAGCACGACGAAGGGGTTGATGTCGATGCTCTCGAAGGTGGCCTCGTGCCGCGCGGCGTAGACCGACAGCGCGGCGATGGCCTCGGCCAGCGCCTGTTCGTCGGACGGCGGCTGGCCGCGCAGGCCCGTCAGCAGGATGCGGCCCCGGACCTCGTCGATCATCGCGCGGGCCTCCTCCACGCCGAAGGGCGCAACGCGGAAGGCGACGTCCTTGAAGGCCTCGACGAAGACCCCGCCCAGTCCGAACATGACCACCGCGCCGAACACCGGGTCGCGGACCACGCCGAGGATGGTCTCGACGCCCTGGCCCGCCATCTGCGCGACGACGATGCCGTCGATCCGAGCCTGCGGGGCGTGCTGCCGGGCGCGCCGCAACAGCGTGCAGAAAGCCGTGCGCAGCTGCGCCTCGTCCTGCACGCCGACGATCACGCCGCCGATCTCGCTCTTGTGCGCGATGTCGGCCGAGGCGATCTTCAGCACCACCGGATAGCCGATCTCCGCGGCGCCGCGCGCGGCAGCGTCCGCGGTTGCGGCGACGAGTTCGCGCACGACCGGGATGCCGGCGCTGGCCAGCACGGCCTTGGCCTCGGCCTCGTTCACGGCATGCCGCGGCGGCGCCAAAGCGGTCGCCGGCAGAACGGGTGGCGCTGAGCGCGTGCGGGCGCGTTGCGCTTCCTGCGCGAAGTGCACCAGGGCCCGCGCGGCGCGCACCGCTCGCGTGGGTTCGTCGAACAGCATCACCCCGGCGGCCTCGTAGACCTTGCGCACCTCGGGCGAGGCCAGCATCGACACGATCACCGTGCGGTCGGGGAAGCGGGCCAGCACCTTCTGCAACTGCAGCAGCAGCGCGCTGCTCAGATCGAGCACCTGGCCGACGCTGGACAGGAAGGCGACGATCAGGTCGTAGCCGCCTTCTTCGAGCATGAGCACGAAATTCTTCTCGAACAGGCTCAGGTCGTTGACGAGCTGGGCCGTCATGTCGACCGGGTTGCGCGGGCCGCAGAACGGCAGGATCTCCTTCAGCCGGCGCTGCGCGTCCTCGGGCATCGGTGCCACGTCGAGCCCGCACTCGGCGGCCACGTCGGCCATCAGCGCGCCGACGCCGCCCGACACCGTCAGCAGCCCGAGCCGGCGACCCTGCGGCGTCGGTGTCGACAACGAACAGGCGTAGGCGATATCGAAGAGTTCGTCGATGCTGCGCGCGCGGTACACGCCGTACTGCCTGAACAGCCCGTCGTAGACCTGGTCCGACCCGGCCAGCGAGGCGGTGTGCGACGCCGCCGCCTGCGCACCGGCTTCCGAGCTGCCGACCTTCATGACGACGATGCGCTTGCCGTTGTCGCGCGCTAGGTCCAGCGCCGCGATCAGCCGGGCCTTGTCGGTGGCGGCCTCGATGTAGCCGACGATGACCTGGGTGCCCTCGTCCTGCGCGAAATGGCTGACGCAGTCCGCGAAGTCGACATCGCTCTGGTTGCCGGTGGTGACCCACAGGTTCAGGCCCAGGCCGCGCTGGCGGATCAGCGACAGGCAATAGCCGCCGAAAGCACCGCTCTGGCTGACCAGGCTGATGCGGCCTGGGACCAGCCCGAAGCCCGCGGCGCTGGGCGTGAAGGTGCCCAGGATGCGGCGCTCCACATTGATCACGCCCATGCAGTTGGGGCCGACGACGCGCATGCCGGTGCGCCGCGCCAGCGCGCTGATGCCCTGCTGCCACTCGGCACCGGCGCCGCCCACTTCGGCGAAGCCCGAGCTCAGCACTACCGCCGCGCCCACGCCCTTGGCGGCGCAGTCCTCGAGCGCGGCCAGCACGGCGGGTGCCGGCACCGCGACGATGGCCAGGTCGACAGGCCCCGGCACCGCCGACACGGTAGCAAACGACGGCAAGCCCTGGATCACGGCCGCCTTGGGGTTGATGGGGTACAGCGGCCCGTCGAAGCCGCTGCCCATCAGGAAATCGAGCGGCCGTCCGCCGATCTTGGTGGGGTCGGACGACGCGCCGTAGACCGCGATGGCACGCGGCTCGAACAGCGGGTGCAAGGACCTTCGGAGGGTCTCGATGGGTCCGTCCATGTCGGGATTCAGTGGATCGACATGCCGCCGTCGGCACCGATGAGCTGGCCGGTGACGTAGCTCGCGCCGTCCGAGGCCAGGAACACCCACACCGGGGCGATCTCGTCCGGTTCGGCCCAGCGGCCGAGCGGGATGCGATCGAGCGTGCGCTGCTTGAAGCGCTCGTCGGTGCGGATGGTCTCGGTCATCGGCGTGGCCGCTCCCGGCGCCACGCAGTTGACGATGATGTTGTAGCGCGCCAGCTCGCGTGCCGCCGACTTGGTGAAGCCGATCAGGCCGGCCTTGGCCGAGCCGTAGTTGATCTGGCCGATGGTGCCCAGGATGCCCGCGGTGGAAATGGTGTTGATGATCCAGCCGCGCTGGCGCTCCATCATGCCGCCCACCACCGCCTGCAGGCAGTTGAAGCTGCCGGTCAGGTGCACGGCCAGCACCTGGTCCCACTGGTGCGGCGTCATCTTGTGCAGCATGGCCGTGCGTGTGATGCCGGCGTTGTTGGCCAGCACGTCCACCGGGCCGAACCTCGCCACGGTCGCGGCGACCATCGCGTCGACGGCGGCGCGGTCGGCCACGTCGCACTTCAGCGCCACGGCCTGGCCGCCGGCGGCGCCGATCGACTGCGCCACCTGCACGGCGGTCTCGAGGTTCCAGTCGACCACCGCCACCTTGGCGCCCTGCGCCGCGTAGGCCCGCGCCACCGCCGCGCCGATGCCCTGGCCGGCGCCGGTGACGATGGCGACCTTGTTGTCGAGTGCCTTGCCGCTGAACATGCCGTGATCTCCTGTGCTGGCGCCGGCCCGGGCCGGCAGGGCCGGCCGCTCCTTCGCTCGCTCGCTGGCGAACCAAACGGCCGTTTGGTAGACTCGACGATGCCACAGACATCGCCGTAGCGCCAGCCGTGAACCCCCTTGACATCCACCATGCAGGCCATCGTCCTGCAAGGCTATGGCGGGCCGGATCGGTTCGCCGCCGCCGAACTGCCCGTGCCCTTGCCGCAGGACGCCGAGGTGCTGGTCCGGCTGCGCGCCAGCGGCGTGTGTTACCACGACGTGATGGCGCGCCAGGGCCACTTTCCGCGCACCGCGCTGCCGGGTGTCATCGGCCACGAGATGGCCGGCGAGGTGGCCGTGCTGGGCCCGCGCGCCGCGGGCTTTGCGGCTGGTGATCGCGTGGCCATCCTGATGAAGGACCACTGCGGTCATTGCCGCCAATGCGTGCGCGCCCGTGACCACCTGTGCGAGAACGGCTCCGGGCTGTTCGGCGAGGCCACGCCCGGCGGCTATGCCGAGTACGTGGTGGTGCCCGCCAGCGCCCTGGTGCACATCCCCGCCGGCGTGAGCTACGAGCAGGCGGCCGTGGTGCCTTGCGCGCTGGGCACGGCCTACCACGGCCTGCAGAAGGTGGCGGCCGTGCAACCGGGGGAGGCGGTGCTGATCACCGGCGCCAGCGGCGGCGTGGGCATCCATGCGGTGCAGGTGGCGCGCATGCTGGGTGCGCGCACGATCGCCGTCACCACTTCGGAGGCCAAGCGCGCCTTCCTGGTCGAGCACGGTGCCGACGACGTCATCGTCAGCCCGGACCTCGACTTTGCCGCCCAGGTGCGCGCGTTGACCGGCGGTGCGGGCGTCGACGTGGTCTTCAACATCGTCGGCCAGATGGCCTGGGCCGCGGCGCTGAAGGCCATGGCGCTGGGCGCGCGCCATGTCTTCGTCGGCAACCTGAATGCCGCGCCGGTGTCGCTGCGCCCTGCGCATGCCATCCTCAAGGAGATGTCCTTCCTGGGCACCGATGGCGTGACACAGGCCGAGGTCGAGACCCTGCTCGAGCTGGTGCGCCTGGGACGGCTGCGGCCGGTGGTCGGCGGCAGCCTGCCGCTGGCCGAAGCGGCCCGTGCGCACCGGATGATGGAATCGCGCGAGGTCTGCGGGCGCCTCGTGCTGACGATGTGATGGGGTGGCACGATGATCGACCTGGCCGGCAAACTCTATGACCTGAGCGACGAGCAGCGCATGCTGCGTGACGCCGCTGCGGGCTTCTTCGCCGCCGACGAAGAGGGCCGACAACTTCGCGACTGGCGTGGACGCACACCCGGCTATGACCGCGCGCGCTGGCGCGAAATGGCGGCGCTGGGCTGGACTGGCCTGTGCCTGCCGGAGACCTATGGCGGCACCGGCTGCGGCCTCGCGCAGGCCGCGTTGCTGCTCGAGCAATGCGGCCGTGCGCTGGCGCCCGAGCCGCTGGTCGCCGGGGCGCTGCTGCCGGCCTGGGCGCTGCTGCATGGCGACAACGAGGCCTTGCGTGTGCGCTGGCTGCCGGCGCTGGCGCGCGGCGAGCAAACGCTCGCGCTGGCCTGGCAGGAACGCGAGCACGACCAGTCCTCGCGGCCCCAGAGCCTGCGCGCCACGCCGCGCGGCGACGGCTTCGTGCTCGACGGTACGAAGCGTTTCGTGGCTGCGCCTGAAGGCGCCGGGGCTTTCGTCGTGTCGGCCCTCGCACCGCAGGGGCCGGTGCTGCTGCTGGTCCAGTCCGGCCAGCCCGGGCTGACGGCGGGCGCGCAGGCACGCGTCGACGGGGGTTTCTGGGGCGAGCTGCAGTTCAAGGGCGTCGAAGCGGGCGCGGCGCAGCTCGTCGCCGATGCGGCGCGGGCGGAAGTCGTGCTGCGGCGCGTGCTGGACCTGGCGCGCATCGCGGCTGCCGCCGAACTGCTGGGCGTGATGGGGCGCGCACTGGACAGCAGCGTGCAGTACATCGCCGTGCGCGAGCAATTCGGCTGCCCGGTCGGCAGCTTCCAGGCGCTGCAGCACCGCGCGGCGAACCTGCTGATCCAGGTCGAGCTGACGCGCGCCGTGGTGGTGCAGTCGGCCGCGCTGGCCGATGCCGAAGGCACCGATGCGGCCCGGCTGGCGGCTGCCGCCAGCCAGGCCAAGGCGCGCGCGTCGGCCGCTGCGCTGGAGGTCAGCAAGGGCTGCATCCAGTTGCACGGCGGCATCGGCTACACCGACGAATGCGCCATCGGCCTGTACCTGAAGAAGGCCATGGTCGGCGCCGCCTGGCTGGGCGCCGCGGCCTGGCACCGGCGGCGCTACAACGACCTGGCACCGGCCGGCGGCGAAGAGGCCGCGCCCGAGTGGGTCGTCGGCGGCGAGCAGCCGATCCGGCGCGACGAGTTGCGGCGCTGGCTGGCCGACAACTTCCCGCCCGAGTGGCGCTTTCCGCCCAGCCGGCTCAGCCTGCGCGACACGCGCGAGTGGCACGTGTTGCTCAACGCCCGCGGCTGGGCCGCGCCCAACTGGCCGAAGGAACACGGCGGCATGGGCCTGGGCGCCTACGAGCAGGTGGCCCTGCAGTCGGAGTTCGACCGTCACGGCATCCAGATCGCGCCCAACATGGCGGTGGTGATGCTCGGCCCGCTGATCATCCGCTACGGCACCGAAGCGCAGAAGCGCGAGATCCTGCCGCGCATCCTGTCCGGCGAGGTGCTCTGGTGCCAGGGCTATTCCGAGCCCTCGGCCGGCTCCGACCTGGCCAACCTGCGCACCTCGGCCGTGGCCGACGGCGACGACTTCATCGTCAACGGCCAGAAGATCTGGACCTCGTTCGCGCACGAGGCCGACATGATCTTCATGCTGGTGCGCACCGACCCCCAGGCCAAGAAGCAGGAAGGCATCAGCTTCCTGCTGGCCGACATGCGCAGCCCGGGCATCACCGTCAAGCGCATCCGCAACCTCAGTGGCGGCGCCGAGTTCTGCGAAGTGTTCTTCGACGATGTGCGCGTGCCGCGCGCCAACCTAGTGGGCGGGCTGCATCAGGGCTGGACGATGGCCAAGTCGCTGCTCGGCTCCGAGCGCATCATGATCGGCAACCCGCGCGGCGCGCGTGCGCCGCTGCTGCGGCTGCGCGAACTGGCGCGCACCTACGGGCTGGACGACGACGCCGCGTGGCGCGCCCGCCACGATGAACTGCGGCTCGACGTCGACGACCTGGACGCGCTGTTCGTGCGCTGCGTCGACGTGCTGCGCCGCGGCCGCGATCTGGGGCCCGAGGTCTCGATGCTGAAGATCTGGGTCACCGAGACGCAGCAGCGCGTGGCCGACCTGATGCTCGAGACCGCCGGCGAGAGCGGCGTCAGCGACCAGTCCCTGGCACTGCCGGGCGGTGCGCTGCACCCGGCCAACGTCTTCTTCTCGGCGCGACCGGCCAGCATCTATGGCGGCAGCAACGAGATCCAGCGCAACATCCTGGCCAAGGGCGTGCTAGAGCTGCCGGGCTGATCCGAGATGGAGTCCGCGCGTGTGCTGGGCATCGAACGCAACTGAACGCCGATTCCGAGGAGAACCATGCAATGAGGGAAGCCACGGCCGATTCCGGCTGGACCGAGGGGCCGGGTCCCGACGCGGTGTACGCGCAGCACCTGGCCGCCAACGAGTTCCGCATCCAGCGCTGCCGCGCGTGCAGCCGGCATGTGTTCTACCCGCGCCTGGTCTGCAGCCATTGCGGCAGCGTCGAACTCGACTGGGTGGCGGCCAGCGGCCGCGGCACGGTCCACGCCGTCAGCATCGTCAACCGCAGCGCCGAAAAGGGCGGGCCGTACAACGTGGTGCTGGTCGACCTCAGCGAGGGGCCGCGCATGATGGCGCGCGTCGACGGGGTGGCGAACGACGCGGTGCACATCGGCATGGCGGTGCAGGCGCGCGTGGCCCCGGGCGCTGACGGCACACCTTGCGTCGTCTTCGATGCCGCACCTGGGGGTGCAGCATGAGCGGCGGCGCGAACCACGGCCTGCGCGGCCAGGCCGCGATCGTCGGCGCGGCGCTCGCCGGCCTGGGCGAGGCGCCGGGCCGCAGCTCGGAAGAGATCGCGGTCGAGTCCAGCGTCAAGGCGCTGGCCGAAGCGGGGCTGAGCACGCGCCATGTCGATGCCGTGTTCGGCTCGCTGCCCGGCAACGCCAACCCGCTGTCGGCGCTGCTGATCGCCGAGATGCTGGGCATCCAGCCGAAGTTCACCGACAACAACCGCACCGGCGGTTCGACCTTCCTGTCGTACACGCTGATGGCGGCGATGGCGCTGAAGGAGGGCCTGTGCGAAACGGCGCTGATCTTCTACGGCAGCAACCAGCGCACCGCGTCGGGCAAGCTGGTCTCGTCGGTCAAGCCCTTCGCCTACGAAGCGCCATATGCGCCGATCTTCCCGGCCACCTCGTACGCGCTCGCGGCCTCGCGCCACATGCACCAATACGGCACCACGCGCGAGCAGCTCGCGGCAGTCGCCGTGGCGGCGCGCGCCTGGGCCAACCTCAACCCCGAGGCCTTCATGCGCGGGCCGCTGAGCGTGGCCGACGTGCTGGCCTCGCGCATGGTGTCCAGCCCGCTGACCGTGCGCGACTGCTGCCTCGTCACCGACGGCGGCGCCGCCCTGGTGATGACCAGGGCCGCACGTGCCCGCGACCTGCCCAAGAAGCCGGTCTACCTGCTCGGCGCGGCGGCGGCCACGACGCACATGAACATCGTTGCGATGGCCGACCTGACGCAGACCGCGGCCATCGATTCCGGCCGGCGCGCCTTCGAGATGGCCGGCCTGGCGCCGCGTGACATCGACGTGGTCGAGCTCTACGACGCCTTCACGATCAACACCCTCCTGTTCCTCGAAGACCTGGGTTTCTGCAGGAAGGGCGAGGGGGGTGCGTTCGTGGCCAGCGGGGCCATCGCACCCGGTGGCGCGCTGCCGGTCAATACCAACGGCGGAGGCCTGTCCTGCGTGCACCCCGGCATGTACGGCATGTTCACGCTGGTGGAGGCGGTGCAGCAGTTGCGCGGCGAGGCCGGCGCGCGCCAGGTGGCGGGCGCCGAACTGGCGCTGTGCCACGGCAACGGTGGCGTGTTGTCGAGCCAGGTGACCAACATCCTGGGAACGGAGGCCACGCTGTGACGGTGCCGCTGCCGGAGATCACGCCCGGAGGGCTGTTCCCGGACCTCGAGTTCCAGACCCGAACCATTGCCGGCGTGGTGGCTCGCGAGGTCGGCCAAGGGCCGACCCTGATGCTGCTGCACGGCGGCACGGGCTCGTGGACGCACTGGGTGCGCAACATCCGGGCGCTGTCGCAGCACTTCCGTCTGGTGCTGCCGGACCTGCCCGGCATGGGCGAATCGCTCGACGTGCCGGACGATTGCGATCTCGATGGCTACGGCGAGTTCCTGCTGGCCGCCGTGGTGGGCGGCCTGGTGCCGGCCGGCGCGCCCTTCCTGGTGGCGGGCTTCTCCTACGGCGGCGTGATGACGGCCTGGCTGGCGGCGCGCATGCCCGAGCGCGTGGCCGGCATCTGCCTGCTCGCACCGGGCGGGTTTCCACCGGGCAGCTGGACGCGGCCGCCCTTGCGCCCGGTGCCGGCGGGCGCCGGCGAGGCCGAGACCAACGCCGTGCACCGACGCAATCTCGGGCTGATGATGATCGGCGACCCGAAGCGGATCGACGAACTGGCCGTCGCGATGCAGCGCCGCAACCACGGCATGGCACGCTTCAAGTCGCGCTTTCTCGGTTACCGCGACACGCTGGGTCCGAGCCTGCGCCAGACCCGTTGCCCGGCGCTGGCCATCCTGCCCGAGCGCGATCCGCTGCCACAACCCGACGTCGCGTCGCGCGCCGCCTACCTGGAACGCACCGCGCCACGCATCACGTGCCGCATCGTTCCCGGCGCCAGCCACTGGGTGGCATTCGAGGCGCCGGACGATGTCAACCGGCTGATGATCGAATTTCTCGGCTCGCGGGGTCGCCGTGACGAGAGCGGCGCGTTCGTCTGAAGGCCGCTACATGCGGAACACGGCGAATTCGGTGGGTTTGGCGGGCGTCCGGCCGGCCACGTCGAGCAGCTGGGCGAGCACGGGGCGGGTCTCGGTCGGGTCGATGACCATGTCGCACCACAGATGGCGAGCCCAGTTCAGCGCGCCGGCCACGTCGTCGGCGGCGTCGCGCGAGGCGGCGGCGCGGGCGTTGGGCCACATCAGCAGCGCGTTGGGCTTGAAGGCGCGGCCGCACAGCGCGTGATAGGCCGCGCCGTAGGCTTCGCCGACGATGAGGGTGAACTTGGGCACATCGGCGTTGGCCACGGCATTGAGCAGCTTGGCGCCATGCTTGCCCACGCCGCGCTGGTCGCCCTGGTCGCTGTCGGCGAAGCCCGGTGAGTCGACCAGGAACAGCAGCGGGATGTCGCGCTGGCAGCACAGCTCGACGAAGTGCGCGCCCTTGGCCGATGCCTGCGAGGTGAGCAGGCCATTGCCGGCCAGGATGCCGACCTCGAAGCCCTCGATGCGGGCGAAGCCGCAGACCAGGGTCTGGCCATGCAGCTGCTTGAACTCCTGGAAGCGGCTGTCGTCCACCAGACGGGCGACGATCTCGCGGCAGTCGCCACCGGCGTGTTCGCCCGTGCGTACCAGGCCGGGCAGTTCCTGCGGGTCGTACCGGGGCGCCTCGACGGCGGTGCGCGTCCAGCGCAGGCGCGGCGCCTCGCCGAGATGGGCGACGATGTTGCGCGTGATCTGCAAGGCATGCGCATCGTCTTCCGCCATGTGGTCGGTGACGCCGCTGACCCTGCTGTGCATCTCGGCGCCGCCCAGCGGTTCGATGTCGATCACCTCGCCGGTGGCGGCGAATACCAGCTGCGGGCTGCCGAGGAACATCGCTCCCTGGTTGCGGATGATGACCACCTCGTCGCACAGCGCCGGGATGTAGGCTCCGCCGGCGGTGGACGGGCCATGCACCAGCGCGATCTGCGCAATGCCTTCGGCCGACATCTTGACCTGGTTGTACATGATCGACCCGGCCTGGCCTTCGTCGGGAAAGATATTGGCCAGGTCGGGCAGGAAGCCGCCGCCGGACTGCACCATGGTGATGCAGGGCAGGCGGTGCTGCCAGGCGAACAACTGCGCCCGGGTGTGGCGCTTGGTCGTCATGCCGAACATGGTGCCGCCCTTCACGGTGGCGTCGTTGACGATCAGCATGCAGGCGCGGCCGCTGACCTGACCGACGCCGGTGATGATGGTCGCCCCCGGAGGCACGCCGTCGTAGAGGTCGGCGCCGGCGAGGTGGCCGATCTCCAGGAACCGCGAGCCCGGGTCGAGCAGGGCAGAGATGCGCTCGCGGGGCAGCATCTGGCCTCGGCTCTTGTGCAGCTTGCGCGATTTCTCGTTGCCACCCAGCGTGGCCTCGTCGCGGCGCGGCTGAAGCGCCGCCATCCGCGACAGGAACGCGGCGCGCCGGCGTTGGAAGTCGGCACTGTCGGTGGCGATGTCGGATTGGATCGGTTGCATGGGGTTCTGGTGCGGCGCCGGTAGGGTGGCACGGGTTGGCAGCCTAACGAATGTTTGTTATCTTACCGGCCTTGTTGCACCCATTGCAATCCACGGACACCCTCGGATGAAATCCCCGAAACTCGCGGCGCGGCCCGCATCAGGCCTGCCGTGTGCCGGCAGGAGCGCGCGATGAGCGTCGTCAAGTCGGCCCTGTCGGCCAGCCCCGAAGAGTTGCGCGCCAACCGCGAGTTCTACGAAGGCCGCGTGGCCGATCTGCGCGCGCGCCGTGCCGCGGCGATGGCCGCCGGCACCGATGCTGCGCGCACGGCTCTGCGCGAAGCCGGCCAGCTGTTGGTGCGCGAGCGCGTCAGCGCGCTGCTCGACCCGGGTTCGCCGTTCCTCGAGCTGTGCCAGCTGGCCGGTGAAGGCCTGCACGGCGACACCGTGCCGGGCGCCGGCATCGTGGTGGGCGTGGGCATGGTCTCGGGCCGGCCCTGCATGGTAATCGCCAACGACGCTGCGGTGCATGACGGCGCCTACAGCGCCATCACCGGCAAGAAGCATGTGCGGGCGCTGCGCTTCGCCTGGATGCACCGCCTGCCCTGCCTGACGATGGTGCAGTCGGGCGGGCGCCAGTTCTTGCGCGACGGCAGCGGCCAGCCTGGCGCGTTCGCCGACGACGGCCAGTTCGGCTCCATCCTGTACTGCCAGTTGCGCATGTCGCGCGAGGGCATCGCGCAGATCGCCAGTGTGCACGGCCCGGCCGCCGACAGCGGTGCCTTCGTGCCTGCGGTGTGCGACGAGGTGGTCGTCGTGCGCGACCAGGGCGCACTGGCCTTCGGCAGCCACGCGGTGCCGGTGCCCGCCGATGCCGACCGCGCCAACCGTGAGGACGGCAATACCGACCGCCTGGCCGAGAGCGACGCGCATGCGATCGCGATCCTGCGCGACGTCGTGGCCCACCTCGGCGACGTGCCACGCCAGCGCCGCGACGTGGCCGAGGTCGTCGAGCCGCTGCACGACCCCGCGGAGATCAACGCCATCATCAGCGCCGACCCGCGCATCCCCACCAACAACCGCGAGATCGTGCTGCGCCTGATCGACGGCAGCGACCTGCACGAGTTCAAGCCCGACTATGGCGACACGCTGATCACCGGCTTCGCCCGCATCAAGGGCTTCGAGGTCGGCATCCTGTGCAACAACGGCGTGCTGTTTTCCGAAAGCGCGATGAAGGCGACGCAGTTCATCGAGCTGTGCTGCCAGCGCGACATCCCGCTGCTGTTCATGGCCGACATCAACGGCTTCATGGTCGGCCGCGAGGCCGAGGAGGCCGGCATCGCCAAGCACGGCGCGAAGATGATCACCGCGATGACCTGCGCGAACGTGCCCAAGTACACGCTGATCATCGGCGGCTCGTACGGCGCGGGCTACCTGGCGATGTGCGGCCGCGCGTTCAAGCCCAACGCGCTGATCATGTGGCCCAACGGCCGCGCCGCGATCATGGGCCCGGACCAGGCCGCCACGACGCTGGCGATGGTCAAGGACGACCAGCACAAGCGTGACGGCACGAGCTGGACCGACGCTGAGCGCGAGGCCTACAAGGCGCCGGTGCGCAAGACCTTCGAGGACTTCGCCAACGCCTACAACTTCGCGCGCAACACCTGGTGCGACATGGTGATCGAGCCGGCCGAGACGCGCGACGTGATGGCGCTGCTGCTCGACCTGGCGGGCCGCGTACCGGCGGTGCCGTCGCGCTTCGGCGTGTACCGGATGTGACCTGGGAAGGCGACCCGTGTTCAAGAAAATACTGATTGCAAACCGGGGGGAGATCGCCTGCCGCATCGCCCGCACCTGCCGGCGGCTGGGCGTGGCGGTGGCCGGTGTTCATTCCAGCGCCGACCGCGACGCGCTGCATGTGCGGCAGATCGGCGAATCGGTGGAGATCGGCGGCGCGCCCGCCTCCGAAAGCTATCTGCGCATCGACGCGGTCATCGCCGCCGCGAAGTCCGTCGGGGCCGAGGCCATCCATCCGGGATTCGGCTTCCTCGCCGAGAACGCTGCCTTCGCGCGGGCGGTCGAAGCGGCGGGTCTGGTGTTCATCGGCCCGACCGCCGACGTGATCGAGCGCCTGGGCGACAAGGCCGCGGCCAAGCGCGAGGCCAAGGCCGCCGGTGTTCCGGTCGTGCCCGGAAGCGAGGCACCAAGCGTCGATGCGGCTGCGATCGCCGAGTCGGTGCGCTCGGTCGGCCTGCCGGTGATGCTCAAGGCCGCGGCCGGTGGCGGCGGCAAGGGCATGCGCGGCATCACCCGCTTCGAAGGTCTGGAGCTGGAAATCGAATCGGCGATGCGCGAGGCCAAGAACTCGTTTGGAGACGCCGGCCTGATCGTGGAGAAGCTGATCGAGCGCGGTCGCCACATCGAGATCCAGATCGCCGGCGACGGCCAGGGCCGCGTGATCCACCTGTTCGAGCGCGAATGCACCCTGCAGCGCCGGCACCAGAAGGTGATCGAGGAGGCGCCCGCGGCCAACCTCAGCGCCAGGATGCGCGACAGCATGGCGGCCGATGCGGTGCGGCTGGGCGAACGGCTGAAGTACCGCGGCGTGGGCACGGTCGAGTTCATCGTCGGTGCCGACGAGTACCACTTCCTCGAGGTCAATCCGCGCCTGCAGGTCGAGCACCCGGTGACGGAAATGGTGACGGGCCTGGACATCGTCGAGATCATGCTTCGCATCGCCAGCGGCGAAGGCCTGCCCGTGCAGCAAGGCGATGTGCGCATCGGCGGCCATGCCGTCGAGGCACGCATCTGCGCCGAGGATCCGGCGGCAGGTTTCCTGCCCTCCACCGGCAAACTGGCGCAGGTGCGCTTCCCCGACCTGGGCGTGCGCGTCGAGACCGGCATCGAAAGCGGCATGGAGGTCACGCCCTACTACGACTCGATGCTGGCCAAGCTGATCACGCATGCGCCGACGCGTGACGAAACGCTGGACCGGCTGAACCTGGCGCTCGAGGAGACCGTGGTCTTCGGCGTCACCACCAACCGAAGCTTGCTGCGCCGCCTGATCGACCTGCCCGAGACGCGCGCCGCCACCTTCCACACGCGGCTGATCGACGAGCAGATCGCCGGCTGGTCGCTGGGCGACGCGCTGCACGACACGCAGACCCTGGCCGTGGCCGCCTGCCACTGGCTGCAGTTGCAGCGCCAGGTCGAGTCGCGCAGCCCCTGGACCCGCTGGCACAGCAGCGGCTGGCAGATGCGCGTCGGCGGCGAAAGCCTGGCGCCGATTCCCAGTCTGCACGTCGAAACGAGCGACGGCGCCAGCGCCGAGATCCGCTTCGGCCCCACGCGCTCCGACGGCAGCCTGCTGGTGGGCGTGAACGACGCGCGGGTGCCGGTGTGGCTGGCGCCGGCTGGCGACGCCGGCAGCTTCCTGGCGGTCACCGACAGCCGTCGCGAGACCGTGCGCCTGCACCGGGACGGCGACATGCTGTACCTGCACGACCGCCGCGGTTCACACAGCCTAAAGGTCGTGCCCTACTTGTCTTACATCAGCACCTCGGCCCAGGCCAGCGGCGAACTGAAGGCGCCGATGATGGGCCTGATCCTGAAGGTTAACGTGGCGCCCGGCGACCGGGTGGACAAGGGGGCCGTGGTGGCGATCCTCGAGTCGATGAAGATGGAAATGCGCATCGTCGCCGAGTGCGCGGGCACGGTGGCCTCGGTCCATTGCCAGGCGGGGCAGACTGTCGAGCGTAGTGCCGTCCTTGCCGTTGTGACACCGGACTGAGGTGGTCGCCCGACGGACGAATCGATCGGTTTCCGAGATCGTCCATCCGGCGAACAGCGCCGCAGGTCCAGGTCAATTGCGGTCGATGCCCGCCCGACTGCCGGCGCATACTCGCTCGTGTGACTTGACCCGTACCAGCGCACGCGCGGCGTTGTCGAGCATGTCAGGCACTTCGAGAACGAGAAGGAGTTGTCGATGCACGAGGCCGGCGCCCTGAAGTCGCGTTGTGCACAGGCGGCCGGAACGGCAGCCGCCGAGGCGGATGCCCTGCGGCTTGCCCTCGCCCTGCACCAGGACATCCTCGAATACATGGATCAGGGCGTCAGTGTGCTCGATGCCGACTTGCGGATCGTGGCGACGAACCGGCGGCTGCGCGAACTGTTCGGGTTTCCGCTCTGGCTGTGCCGGCCGGGAACGCCGATGGAGGACTTCTTCCGCTTCAACGCCGAGCGGGGCGACTACGGCCCGGGCGACGTCGAAGAGCAAGTGCGAAGCCGCGTCGAACTGGCGCGCCGCTTCGAGCCCCACCATTTCGAGCGCGAACGGCCCGACGGCACGGTGCTGGACATCCGCGGCATTCCGGTTCCCGGACGCGGTTTCGTGACCATTTACACCGACATCACGCAACGTGCCAGGGCCGAGCGTGCGCTGCGCGAGAGCGAGGCGCGCTTTCGCAGCCTGACCGAGCTGTCGTCCGATTGGTACTGGGAACAGGACGCGTCGTTTCGTTATCGTTCGGGCAGCGGCAAAGCCATGGGTGGCGTAAGGTTGGCCGATCTGATCCTGGGCAAGGCGAACTGGGAACTGGGCGTCGACATCGAGGGTGGTTGGGACGCCCACCGCGCGCTGCTCGAGCGCCGTCTCCCGTTCCGCGATGTTCTGGTGCAAGGCAGCCTCCCGGGCTTGCCCAAGATGTACGCGCGGCTCAGCGGCGAACCGATCGTCGACGAGCACGGCAACCTGAAAGGTTACCGCGGCGTTGCGCGCGACGTCACGATGGAAGTGCAGGCTCAGGAACGCGTCCACTATCTGGCGACGCACGACGGCCTGACCGGCTTGCCGAACCGCGCCCATTTCAGCCAGTTGCTGAACCGGCAAGTCCAGTCGGCGCGCCGCTACGAAGGCAGGTTCGCACTGATGTTCATCGATCTCGACGGCTTCAAGGCCATCAACGACACCTTCGGGCACGAGGCCGGCGACATCCTGCTCGTGGAGATGGCCGCTCGCTTCTCGGGCAGTGTGCGCGCCAGCGACGTGGTGGCCCGCCTGGGCGGCGACGAGTTCGTCGTGCTGGTCCAGGAGGCCAGCGATATCGAGCAAGTGAACGCCGTTGCGCGCAAGATCCTGTCGGCCGCGATCAGGCCGGTGACGATCGAGGGGCGTGAATGCCGGGTGACCGCCAGCGTGGGCATCTGCATGTTCCCGCGAGACGCGCAGGACGAGCAGGCGTTGTTGAGGAACGCCGACGTCGCGATGTACCGCGCCAAGGCGCAGGGCAAGAACAACGTTCAGTTCTTCTCCGCAGACGACGATTTTCGGTCGCTCGAGAGGATGGCCTTGGCGTCCGGTCTGCGCCAGGCGCTGTTGCACAACGAGTTCCTGCTGCACTATCAGGCGAAGCTGGATCTGAAGACCGGGGCCATCTCGGGCGTCGAAGCCTTGCTGCGCTGGCGGCACCCCGAGTTGGGCACCGTGTTGCCACTGCAGTTCATGGCCCTGGCCGAGGAGACGGGACTGATCGTGCCGATCGGCAAGTGGGTGCTGAAGGCAGCCTGCGACCAGAACGTCGCCTGGCAGCGCCAGGGCCTGCCGCCGGTGTGCGTGGCGGTCAACATTTCACCACGGCAGTTCACCGACGAACTGCCCGACGACGTGGCCACTGCGCTGCAGGCATCGGGCATGGAGCCGCATCTGCTGGAACTCGAGCTGAACGAAGGCACCGTGATGGGCAACGCCGCGCGGTCGGTGCGGCTGCTCGGCGAGCTGAAACGGCTTGGGGTGCGCATTGCCATCGACGACTTCGGCGCGGGCCTTCTGTCGCTGGCACAGATCGACGGCCTGCCGATCGACACGCTGAAGGTCGACCGATCGGTCATTCGCGAGATCGACGGCAACACGGGAGACGGCTCCGTCGCGCAGGCCATCATCGCGATGGGCAAGACACTGAGCCTGACGGTTGTCGCGAGCGGCGTCGAGACTCCGGAGCAGCAGGCCTATCTGAGCGAACAGGCCTGCGACGAGATCCAGGGCCACCAGTTCTGCAAGCCGGCGCTTCCGGACGCGCTCGCCGACCTGCTGCGGCGGCACGTGCCTCGGCCGGGTCGTTAGCGTGGGTCGACCCCGGCGTAGGCCCCGAAGCCAGGTTCGGCGTTGCGGGCCCGATCGCGAGCATTAGCATCCTTGACCTGACGAGCATCGAGATGGGCCCCTGCGCCCCTGCGCCCCTGCGCCACCCAGGCCGCGCTGCTTCGGATGGTGCAAAGCGCAAACGCGCTGGTGTGCAACGTGCGCCCGAAAGCGACGCAGCGACCGGGCCGGGGCTACGAGGTGCTGGTCGGCGTCAACCGGAACCTCGTTCTCTTCGCCCTGCTGGTGCGCGGCATCGCCGTCGACGGCGCGGTGCCGTTGGGCGCCGGCTGAACCTCAGCCATCCAGCCCCCCGAACGGACCCTACTTGCGCTTGCGCTGTTCCATCAGCGCGCGCAGGCGGCTCTTGTGCTCGTCGGTGGAGAAGAGGTAGTTCTGCACGTAGGCCTCGTAGCTCAGGCAGGACTGCAGGTCGGTGTCCTCGCCGCGGGCAATTGCCAGTTTGCTGGCCGCACCTGCGCGGCGTGGTGTCGCCTGCTTGATCGACGCGGCGATGGCCAGTGCCGCGTCCAGCAAACGCTCGCCAGGAACGACATCGACGAACAGGCCCGCGGCGCGCCCGGCCTCGGCCTCGACGCTGGCGCCGGTGAGCAGCCAGTGCCTGGCGCGCACGCTGCCGACGATGCGCGGCAGGAGGTAGGAGCATCCCATGTCGCAGGCCGCGGCGCCCAGGCGGCCGAAGGCGAAGAAGTAGCGCGCCTTGTCCGAGGCCACGGCGACGTCGCAGGCCATGGCCAGGGCCGCGCCGCCGCCGACCGCGGCACCGTTGACGGCGGCGATGACGGGCAATTCCAGGTCGCGGATGCGCTGCACCACCTTGTGCAGGCCGCGGATGACGCGGAACTGCAGCTCTGGGTCGATGCCGTCGGCCTTGACGACCTGGCCCAGCTCGGCGCCGGCGCAGAACACGTTGCCGGCGCCGGTCAGCACCACGGCGTGCAGGTCGTGGTCGTCGTCGAGCTGCTGCAGCACCCCCAGCATCTGGTCGGGGAAGGCCAGCCCAAGTGGATTGCGTTCGCGCGGGCGGTTCAGGGTGACGATGGCCACGCCTTCGCGCCGCTCGACGAGGATGTCGGTGCGCGCATCGGCGTTGGACGCAGGGGCCAGGTCGGACAAGATTGTTCTCCGCGTGATGGGCAGGTCGGGGGTTGCACATGCGGGCCGGTCGTGACCGCCTCAGCGCGCCGCGCGCCCGAGCAGGCTGTCGCCGATGATGTTGCGCTGGATCTGGTTCGTGCCTTCGATGATCTGCAGCACCTTGGCGTCGCGGAAGTAGCGGTTGATCGGCGTGTCGGCCGAGATGCCCGCGGCGCCGAACAGCTGCACGGCGTCGGTGGCCACGCGCATCGCGGTGTCGCTGGCGAAGCACTTGGCCATGGCCGCGATCGGCGCCAGCTCGATGCCCGACGCGCCGCTGTCCACCACCGCGGCCGCGCGGTACACCAGCTGGCGCGCGGCCTCGGTCTGCATCGCCATGTCGGCCAGCATCCAGCGAATGCCCTGGTTCTCGCTGACCTTGCGGCCCCAGGTGACGCGGTTCTTCACGAACTCGATGCTGTGGTCGATGGCGCCCTGCGCCAGGCCGATGCCGCGGGCGCCGATCAGCGGGCGGCTCTTGTTGAAGGCCTCCATCACGTCCTTGAAGCCGCGCCCGTCCTCGCCGATGCGGTTGGCTTCGGGCACGAACACCTCGTCGAGAAACAGCGGGCAAGACGGCACGCCGCGTGCGCCCATCTTGTCTTCGTGGCGGCCGACGGTGAAGCCCTTGCTGCCACGCTCGACGATGAACAGGTTGATGGCGCGTGCACCGTCGTCGTCACCGGTCTTGGCCGCCACGAGCACGAAGTCGGCGATGTGCGAGTTGGTGCACCAGATCTTCGAGCCGCTGATGCGGTAGCCGCCGTCGCAGCGCTGCGCACGGGTGCGGATGCCGGCGACGTCGCTGCCGCTCTGCGGCTCGGTGGTGGAAAACGCGCCGCGCATCTCGCCCGCGGCCAGCGGACCGAGCAGGCGCCGCTTCTGCTCATCGCTGCCAGCGGCCAGGATGGCGCCGAACGGCACCCACTGCACGATCAGCAAGTAGGCGGTGTTGTAGCAGACGCGGCCCAGTTCCTCCACGGCCACGGCGGCCGACAGCATGCTGCCCGTGCCACCGTAGGCCTGCGGAAACGGGATCGTGAACAGGCCGACTTCGCGCAGCAGGTCGAACATGTCCTGCGGATACTCGGCGCTGCGGTCGATGGCGGCGGCGCGTGCCGCCACCTTGTCGCGCGCCAGCCGCCGCACCAGGGCCTGGATCTCGCGCTGCTCGTCGTTCAGTGCATAGGCTGGCATGAGCCGCAGGCCCTTCAGCTTGCCGCCTTGTCGCGGCACTTGATCATGCGCATCGGCGTGTAGGTGATCGCGAGCGTACCGTCCTGCTTGACGATGCGGTTGCGTGTGCGCACCAGGCCGCGGCCGGGACGGCTCTTGCTCAGCCGCGCTTCGATCACCTCGCACTCGACGTGCAGCGTGTCACCGGCGAACACCGGGTTGTGCACCTTCAGGTCCATCTCGAGGAAGGCGAAGCCGGTGTGCTGCATCGTCGCGTGCACCAGCAGGCCTTCGGCGAAGGTGTAGGCGAGCGCGCCAGGGGCGACGCGGCCCTTGATGTCCGACTCGGTGCGCAGGAACTCGAGATCGGTGAACAGCACCTCGGTCATGCCGGTGCAGGTGCAGAAGTTGACGATGTCGGCTTCCGTCACCGTGCGGCCCACCGTGCGGAACTGGCGGCCCAGAGGCAGGTCTTCGAAGTGCAGGCCGATGCCGAGGATTTCCATGGGTCTCGCTCTTTGTATCGGGGTCAACGGGCGACCAGGTTCATCAGGTCTGGGCTCAGCTCGGGGTAGCCGCAATCCGGTGCCAACAACGGAATCAGCTTGCCGTCTGCGCGCCTGCCCAGCGTCGGCTGGATGCGCTGCAGCGGCCGTGAACGCGCGGCTTGCACGGCGCCGGCAACGTCGCCTGTCTGGGCCAGCAGGGCCAGGTTGCACAAGGTCGGGAAGATGATGGTGCGGCGGCGCCGCGCGCAGTCGTCCAGCGCGTCGGCCGGGCGTATCCAGAACGAGTCCACCGCCTCCGATCCATCGTGCTGTGCCACCTGACCAGCCGGCGCAGCGGCGATGAAGAAGTGGGTGTCGAAACGCTTGGGGGAAACCTCGGGAGTCACCCAATGGGCATAGGGCACCAGTTGCTCCAGCGCCAGCTCCAGGTCTTCTTCGCAGACCATGTCTACGAAGGCATGGCCGCCGCTGGCCACCCGCGCCTGCCAGCGCTGGTGCAGGGCGGCGCGCTGCGTGCCGTCGATCATGGCGCCGCCGTGGCGGGCCAGCAGCAGGCCGCTTTCCTCGAAGGTCTCGCGGACGGCGGCCACCCGCAGCGTGAACTGCTGTTCGTCCGACAGCTGGCCGCCACCGACGCGTGCGGCGATTCGCGGGTCGCTGTCGGAGGCCGATATCTTGCCCCCGGGGAACACCGCAGCGCCGCGGGCGAAGTCGATCTCGTGGTGCCGAACCACCATCAGCGTCTCGAGCCCCTGCGGGCCATCGCGCACCAGCACCAGGGTGGCGGCGACGGCCGCCACGGCCGGCTCGCTGCTCGTCGGGCCGCTCACCTCAGACCCGCATCTCTTGCGCGATGATCGTGCGCTGGATCTGCGACGTGCCGCCACCCACCGTGGATTGCATGCCCTCGCGGAAGTAACGCTCCATGTCGCCCTCGGGCGTCATGCCGTAGCCACCCAGGATCTGCATGCCCTGGCGGGTCACGGTCTGCAGGGTCTCGGACGCGAACAGTTTGGCCATCGCCACTTCCTTGCGGCAGGGCAGGCCACGCGCGGCGAGGTCGGCGGCGCGGTAAGTGATCAGCCGGGCTGCGTCGGTTTGCGTCTGCATATCGGCCAGCATGTGGCGGATGACCTGAAACTCGTAGATCGGCTTGCCGAACTGCACCCGCTGCTGTGCGTAGGCCAGGGCGTCGTCGACGGCGCCCTGCGCATTGCCGACATAGCTGGCCGCAACCGCAATGCGCTCCAGCGCCAGATGTTCGCCGGCGATGATCTTGAAGCCCTCGCCGGGCGCGCCCAGCATGTTGGCTGCCGGCACATGCACGTTGTCGAGGAAGATCTCCGTGGTCACGACGGAGCGGCGGGCCAGCGTCTGCAATGGGCGGATGGTCAGGCCCGGCAGGTCGTTGGGCACGATCAGCACCGACAGGCCATCACGCTTATCCGGGGTGTTGGCGGTGCGCACCAGCATCAGGATGACGGCGCCGCGGTTGCTGGCGCCGCTGCACCACAGCTTCTGGCCGTTGACGACGTAATCGTCGCCGACGCGCTCGGCGCGGGTCTGCACGTTCGCCACGTCCGACCCGGCGTTGGGTTCGGACATGGAGATCGGGAAGCGGATCTCGCCGCGCATGAATGGCTTGAGGAAGCGCTGCTTCTGGTCTTCGGTGCCATGCAGCGACAGGTTCATCGCGGTGAAGATGCCGCCGGCAATGGCCACCGAGAAGTCCACGCCGTAGCAGGACAGCGCCTCGCACAGCAGCGCATAGGAGAACACGTCGCCACCATCGCCACCGTCGCTTTCGGGCACGAGCAGGCTGTGGAAACCGAGTTTGGCGGCCTTCTCGTAGGCTTCGAAAGGGAAGGCCCTGTCCATGTCGCACTTGCGGATGTACTCGCGGCCGATGTCGCGATCCACCCAGCGGCGGGCCGAGTCCTTCCAGGCCTGCTGCTCTTCGGAAAGGAAGTTCATGGGGTCATCGTCCTGGCTGACGTCAGTGACGCGGGACGCGCACCGGCTGGCATGCCAGCAGGCCCGCCAGCGGCGACAGATCTGGAAGGTCCTCGAGGCGATCGATCAAGTCCAGCACCTCGTCGCTCGACTGTTCGTCGAGCAAGGGGCGCGCGATGGCGCGAAACTTGTTCTGCAGCCTCGCCTCCTGCGCGTCCAGGTCCATCGCCGGGACGCCGCAGTCGTGGCGCCGATGCAGGATGGTGCCGTCGACGGTTTCAATGATCACCTCGGCCTGCGTCAAGGCGTTGCACTCGCGGAACAGTTCCACATGCACCCGATCACGCAGTTCGGTCAGCGCTGGTTCGTTGGTGGAATCGTCGCTGTAGCTGGCCATGTCGGCCGTGTCGATGCCGGCGATGGCCATGGCCACGACATGACGCAGACTGAACTTGGCTTCCAGACCGGTGCGCGGCAAGGGGATGTTGCACACACCCTCGCTGCTGGCCGCAGCGTGCACAGTGGCTCGCCGAACCTGGCTTTCGTCGAGGCCATGTCTCTCGCGAAGGTAGCGCGCCGCCTCGATGGCCGCGTGCGTGCCGTAGCAGGCCGCGTGGTACTTGAACAGGTTGTCGCGCAGGTACAGCCCGCGGGCGGGATCCCGCAGTCCGGCGGCGGGGTCGAAATCGGGGCCATGCGTAGCGGCGAAGCCCTGCACGGCCTCGATCGCGTCGCTGCGGCAGGTGAAGCCGCGTGCTGCAAGCTGCGCAGCCATCATGCCGTCGGCGCTGGCCTTGCCGGCGTGCAGAGGCTTGCACATGGTGCCGAACATCGCCTTCAGTCCCGCAGCCTGGGTGGCCGCGATGCCCAGGGCATCGGCGGTGTCGTCGGCATCGAGCTGCAGCAGGCGGGCGCAGGCGGCGGCGGCGCCGAAGGTGCCGATGGTGCCGGTGCTGTGGAAGCCCAGCGCGTAGTGCCCGGGCGACACGGCCGCACCAATTCGGCACAGCGTCTCGTAGCCGGCGACGAACGCCGTCATGAACGCCGCACCGCTGTCGCCGCGCGCTTCGGCCAGTGCCAGCAAGGCCGGCACCAGCACCACACTGGGATGGCCCGTGAACGACATGTTGACGTCGTCGAAATCGAGCGCGTGCGAGGCGGCTCCGTTGATCAGCGCGGCCTGGCGACTGCTGGCGGCGAAGCCGTGGCCGACGACCGTGGCCTGGGGGAAGCTGCCTTGCTCGCGCGCTTCCTCCGCCAGCATGTGCGTCACCGGTTCCTGCGCCCCGGCCAAAGTGACCGCAATCCAGTCCAGCAGACAATGGCGAACGAGCGTGCGCGCGTCGGTGGGCACGCCGTCGAAGGTCCATGCCGCGTTTTGCGCTGCCAGGGCGCGGGTGAAGCTCGGATCCCGCAGCGACGGTTTGGCGACTGCCATCAGAACCGAGCCTGCAGATGCGCTTGCCGCTGCGGTTGCAAAGCGGATGCTCATGTCATTGCCCCTTCCATCGCGGTTTGCGCTTTTCGCGGAACGAACGCGGCCCTTCGATCGCGTCCTCGCTGAGGTAGACGGCGTCGAAGGCGCGATACGATGCGCGCAGCGCTGCCGTCCGGCCCATTTCGGTGGCCATGCGCACCATCTCCTTGGCGCCGCGCACGGTGAGCGGCGCATTGACCAGGATGCGTGCGGCCAGTTCCTTGGCGCCTTGCAGCGCCTCGCCCTTGGGCACGACGCGGTTGACGTAGCCCAGGTCGTAGGCGCGCTGCGCGCTCAGCGGGTCACAGGTCATGGCCACTTCCATGAGGATGCGCTGCGGCAGCATGTGGATCACCGGCGATGCCCATGGCATGCCGCGGCCGACCCGGCCCTCGGTGATGGCGAACTTGGCCGTCTCGTCGGCCACGCACAGGTCGCACATCTGCGCCAGGAGCCAGCCACCGGCGTAGGCATATCCCTGCACGGCGGCGATCACCGGCTTGCTGACCTCGATGTTGTCGCCAAGCACGGGCATGAAGTTCTTGGGCGGGATGCGCAGCACCGTGTCGGCGGCCTCGACCAGGTCCATGCCGGCGCAGAACGTGTCCCCCGCGCCGGTGAGGATGGCAATCTGCGCCGACTCGTCCGCCTCGAAGCGCGGCCAGACCTCGAAGAAGGCCTGACGCACGGCGCGGTTGAGCGCGTTCTTGCGCTCCGGGCGGTTGATGGTGATGACGGCGATGCCGTCGCTGACCTCGTACAGCAGTTCGTTGCTCATCGCTTTCCGTTCAATGGCTGGGGGGTGGGAAGACGCTCTGCGCGGTAACCGAGGGCTTGCGACAGCTGCGCGGCGATCTGGATCACGATGCCGGTCATCCGCTCCGCCATGGCGCGCCCCCGTTCGACGGGGGCGGCGATGATGACGGCGGCGTTCACCTGACCGTTGGGTTCGAAGATGGGCGCAGCAAAACCGGCCACGTCCGGCGTCACCTCGCCGATGGTCTCGCCATGGCCGATCGTGCGTATCCGTTCGATGATCTTGGCCAGCTGGCGACGGTCGGTCACCGTCTTGTCGGTCATCGCCCGGAGGTCGGCCGTCTTCAGGTACTCGCGTCGCCATCCCTCATCCTGAAATGCGAGCAGCACGCGGCCCGCCGACGTCGCGAAGAGCGGGCGCGTGGTGCCCACCGGCACCGCATAGCGCACCGGCTTGTGGCTCTCCAGGATCTGGGTGTACGTCAACCTGCCCGAGATCCGGTCGATGACCGCGAGCAGTACCGTCTCGCCGGACTGCGCGCGGGCTTCGCGCAGATACGGGGTGGCCACAATCGTCAGCGAGCGGGCCGCAACGAGCGCCGCGCCAAGTACGAAGGATTCCGGGCCGAGCCGGTAGAGTGAATCGTGTCGCTGCACGTAAGCTGCTGCAGCCAGGCCTTGCAGCAGCGAATGCACGCTGGTCTTGGGCGCCTCGATCTGCGCCATCAGCTGCGACAGCGTCAGCCCATCCGGCTCATCGGCGAGCAATCGCAGCGTCCGCAGCACCCGCTCCAGCGCCATGGGCGCCGCATCGCTGCGCAATGGCGTGGCAAACGTTACCGGCGCCAACGATGACTGCACGGTGATGTGTCTCCTACGTAGTTCTTATATCGGAACATGTGTTCCGCATGACTACATCCTAGTGACGGTTGATTCGAGCGTCAAGCGAGGGAACGCGAGGGACAAGAGCGCGCGCTCGAGCGCGAGGGAGACGGCCTTTCGTGATCCCGGCCGGTTGCTGCCATGACGATGTTGCTCGGCCGGGGCAACGACCCGAAGTGGCCGCGGCGAATCGGTGCCGCACTGGCGAGTTGTCTGCTGTTCCCTCAATCCGGCAGCGCCGGAGACGCCGAGGCGGACACCACCGAGGCCGGCTTGCGCAGCAGCGCGATCCACGGGATGCCCAGCAGCGCCACCCACATCATGAGCCGGAAGTCCTGCAGGTAGGCCAGCATCGCCGCCTGGCGTCCGACCTCGGCGTCGAGCCTCTGCAGGCCGGCGGCACTGGACAGATCGTGCGCCCCGGCCTCCACCGCCTGACGCAGTGCCAGGCTGAAAGGCTGGATGAACTCGGCCAGCGCCGCGTGCCCGGCCTGGTTGTATTGCGCCAGCAGCGCCACCATGGCCGAGATGCCGATGCTGGCGCCGATGTTGCGTATCAGGCTGAACAGCGCCGCGCCCTCGTTGCGAAAGCGCGGCGCCAGGGTCGAGAAGGCCACCGTCGACAACGGCACGAAGACGAAGCCCAGGCCCAGTCCCTGGACGATGCCGGTGCGGGTGATGTCCCAGGCGCTGGTGTCGAGGCTGAACCGCGTCATCTCGTGCATGGCCAGTGCGGTCAGCACCATGCCGAGCAGGATCTGCCAGCGCAGATCGATGCGCGGGCCGATACGGCCGACGGCGAACATCGCCGCCATCGTGCCCACGCCGCGTGGCACGAGCAGCGTGCCGACGTCGATCACCGGGTAGCCCAGCAGGCCATGCAGGAAGGGCGGCAACAGGGCCATGGTGCTGAACAGGATCGCGCCCATGAAGAACATCAGCAACAGGCCGACGCTGTAGTTGCGGTCGGTGAACAGGCGCGGCTCGATGAACGGGCGATCGTGGGTGAACATGTGAACCACGAACAGGTACAGCGCCAGCGCAGCCAGGAGTGCCTCGACGACGATCTCGGCACTGTCGAACCAGCCCTGCGACTCGCCGCGGTCCAGCATCATCTGGAAGGCGCCGATGGCCAGCACCAGCAGCCCGCAGCCCAGGCCATCGAAGCGCCGCCCGCGGTCCAGCGGCGTCTCCTGGACGAAGGCGGCCAGTCCCAGCCAGGCCAGGATGCCTACCGGCAGGTTGATGTAGAACACCCAGCGCCAGCTCAGGTGGTCGGTCAGCCAGCCGCCGAGCGTCGGGCCGAGGATGGGCCCGACCATCACCCCTACGCCCCACAGGGCCATCGCCGAGGCGTGGCGCTCGCGCGGGTGGCTGTCCAGCAGCACCGCCTGCGACAGCGGCACCAGGCAGGCGCCGAACACACCCTGCAGCAGGCGGAAGGCCACCAGCTGCGTCAGGCTCTGCGCCGCTCCGCACAACATCGACGCGATGGTGAAGCCAACCACCGACCACATGAACAGGCGTTTGCGCCCCAGCCGCGCGGACAGGAAACCGGTCAGCAGCATGAAGATCGCCGCCGCCACGATGTAGGACGTGAGCACCCAGGAAATCTGGTCCTGCGTCGCACCCATCGCGCTCTGCATGTGCGGCAGCGCGACATTGGCGATGGTCGTGTCCACCGCCTGCATGATGGTGGCCAGCATCACCGAGACCGTGACCAGGCCGGGATGGGCGACGGGCGGGTTGCCGGCGGTGCTCACGCCAGGGGGCCCACGGCCGCAGGGTTCACTGACGCGGCCAGGCCAAGCCGAGCAACTGCCGGCGCTGCCCGGTACGGACCGTGACCACGGCGCTCAGACCGGCGCGCAGCGGCGGTTGCTCCGCGGCGCTGTCGAGCCGGATGCGCACCGGCACGCGTTGCACCACCTTGACCCAGTTGCCGGTGGCGTTCTGTGCCGGGATCAGCGAGAACTCGGCCCCGGTGGCCGGGCTTAGGCTGTCCACCGTGCCGTGCCAGACCAGGCCGGGGTAGGTGTCGATGTGGATCTCGGCCGGCTGCCCGGCGCGCAAGTGGCTGAGGTCGGTCTCGCTGAAGTTGGCCTCGACCCAGGGCGTGGCGCTGACCACCAGGGCCATCACCGCGCTGCCCACGCTGACGAACTGGCCCTGCCGCGGCGGCCGGCTGGCGACGCCGGGCAGCGCCGCGCGCACTTCGGTGCGGGCGAGGTCGAGCCGGGCGCGCTCGAGCTCGGCCTGCGCCGCCAGCATGCCGGGGTGGCGTGAGATCGGCGCGTCGACGCGGCCGCCCAGGGTGACGGCGATGCGTTGCAGATCCTGTTCCAGCACAGGGAGCTGCTGCGCCGCCAGATCGCTGGCCTGTCGGGCTTCGTCGAAGCGGGACGGCGAGACGAAGCCCCGCGCCACCAGGTCGGCCTGGCGCTGCTCCTCCTGACGTGCGAACGCCAGCCGGGTCTTCGCCAAGGCGATCTCGGCTTGCTTCTGGCGGTGCGTCGCCGCCAGCGCCGCCAGGTCATTGCGCACCTGGGCGACCTTGGCTTCTGCCTCGGCCAGGGCCACGCGGTAGGGCGTGGGGTCGAGCCGGAACAGCACCCGTCCGGCCGCGACGCCCTCGTTGTCGCGCACCAGGACTTCGGTCACCGGGCCGGCCACCTCGGCGCTGATCGCGACCTTGTCGGACTTGACATAGGCATTGTCCGTTTCCACGAAGCCGCCGCCACGTAGGTACCCGGCCAGCAGAGCGGCGGCGGCCAGCAGCGGCAACAGACCCATGAAGACGGCGCGCACCAGCCGGCGTCGTCCGGGTCTTGCGGCGACGGCGCCATCGGCCTGCGCAGACGACGTGGACCGATCGATCGGGGCTTCGTTCATCGGTGCGAGTGGCGATGAGCCTAGGGAGCTCCCAGGTTGTCGCGCATGCGGTGCAGGGCATCGAAGACCAGCTTGACCTGCGCGGGTTCCAGGCCGCGCAGGGCGTCGGCCTGCACGGCGGCGCTGGTGCGGAAGATGGTGTCCAGCTGCGGGCCGGCGGCGGCGCACAGGTGGATGCGGTAGGCGCGGCGGTCGCCCGGGTCGACACGTCGCTCCACCAGGTCGGCCCGGGCCAGCTGGTCGATCAGGCGCGCCAGGGTGATCGGCTGCACTTCCAGCAACGCTGCGAGTTCGACCTGGCGCACGCCTTCATGACGTGCCACGTAGACCAGCGCGCGCGCCTGTGCCAGCGTCAGCTGCGGGTCGGCCAGCCGCCGCTGGAAGGCGTGTCGCAACTGGCGCGCCACGCTGGCCAGCAGAAAGCCCAGCGAGTCCTGCTTCGAGTTCAACGATGGGAGAATAGTGAGCGTCGCTTACTATATACGCTCGTCGGCATTCGCGGCAAGCAGGGCGCCGCGGCGGCCCTGACGTTTCAGTTGCGGGGCCAGAGCACGCGCCAGATGCCCTGAGCGGTGGCGCAGACCTTGCCGTCCTCGTTGACGAACTGGCCTTCGGCAAAGGCCGTGCCGCGGCCCAGGCGCAGCACGCGGCCTCGGGCCTCGAAGCGGTCGCCGCGCGCCACGTCAAGGTAGGTCATGGTCAGCGTGATGGTGAAGGTGCGCAGTTCCCGCGCGTCGACCGTCTGGGCTTCGGGCAGCGCCAGCAGACCCGAGATGATCGAATAGCCGAGCGCACCGTCGCACATGTACGAGATGACGCCGCCGTTGAGCACCTTCGCCGCGTCGCCGCCGGCGCCGCCACCGCGCTGCGACGGCGTCGCTTGCGCCAGGCAGATCGTGACCTCGCCGGGCGCGTGCTCCTGAACGCTCAGGCCCTGGGCGCGCATGAAGGCGTCTTCGTTCCAGCCGCGCTTGATGCTGGCGATGACGCCGCGGTTGCGGCTGGTGTCCATGTCCTGCGGCTTTCAAGTGACAGTGAGATCGTCAAACTAACACTTGTTATGTTATCGTGAAAGCTGGCGCACACGCCGTGCGGCCGCCCTGAAGGAGCCCGGGAACATGTCCGACCAGCCGCCGGTTCGCCTGGATGTCGACGCCGACGGCATCGCCACGCTGACGCTGAACCGCCCGGAGCAGCTCAACGCCTTCGACCTGAAGATGATCGAAGCCTGGCGTGCCGCGCTCGAAGCGGCCGAGGCCGACGAGCGTGTCAAGGTGGTCGTGGTCACCGGCGCCGGCCGCGCCTTCTGCGCCGGCGGCGACTTCGAGGAGATGGCCAAGTTCAGCGAGATGAACAGCCTGGACCGCAAGAACTTCCTCTACCGCAACGTGCACCGCATCCCGCTGGCGCTGGAGCGCATGGACAAGCCGGTCATCGCCGCCATCAACGGCGCGGCGCGCGGCGCCGGCCTGGACATGGCGCTGATGTGCGACATGCGCTTCATGGCGCAGACGGCCACGCTCGCCGAGACCTACATCAACATCGGCCTCATCGCCGGCGATGCCGGCTCGTGGTTCCTGCCGCGCCTGATCGGCACGGCGCGCGCGCTCGAGCTGTTCTGGTCGGGTCGCGTGGTCGGCGCCGAGGAGGCCGAGCGCATCGGCATGGTCAACCGCAGCGTACCCGACGCCGACCTGCTGAAGGTGACCTACGAATTTGCGCGCACCATCGCCTCTAAGCCGCAGCAGGCGGTGCGCTTCTTCCGCCGCGCCGTCTACCAGAGCCAGACCATGGGGCTGGGCGCGCACCTGGACATGGTGTCTTCGCACATGGCCGTGCTGGAAGACCTGCCCGAGCACCGCGACGGCATTGCCGCGTTCCGCAACCGCGCGCGCGGCAAATCCTAGGCGCAGGCGCAGCGCCATCAATCCCTTGGCCGGCATGGCGGGCATTCTCGAAGGCATCACGGTCGTCGACCTGTCGCGGCTGATCGCCGGGCCGTACTCGACCATGGCGCTGGCGGACCTGGGCGCACGCGTGATCAAGGTCGAGGCCCTGGCGGGCGAGGAAGGCCGCCACCTCGGACCGCCGTTCTACGACGCATCCAGCGTCACCTTCATGTCCTGCAACCGCGGCAAGGAGTCGCTGGCGCTGGACCTGCGCAAGCCGGCCGGGCGCGACATCCTCGACCGCCTGATCCGGCGCTCGCAGGTCGTGGTGCACAACTTCAGGCCCGACTTTGCCGAAAGGTACGCCCTGACCTACGACGACGTGCGCGCGCTGCAGCCCGAGGTGATCTACGCCGCCGTCACGGCCTTCGGCGAGCAGGGCGCTTACCGGCTCCGCCCGGCGGTGGACAGCGTGGTGCAGGGCATGGCCGGTGGCTTCTACGCCAGCGGCGACGAGGGCGACGACCCCATCCGCATGGGCATCCCGCTGGTCGACGTGGCCTGCGGCATGTGCGGAGCCTTCGGCATCCTGGCCGCGCTGACGCACTGGCGCCAGACCGGCCGCGGCCAACAGGTCGAGACGGTGCTCGTCGACACCATGTTCAACCTGATGGCCGCCAAGGTGGCCGAGCAGGCCGTCGAGCAGCGCGAGCCGGCACGTGCCGTGAATCTGCCGATCGCCGCGCCCAGCCGCCACTTTCGCGCCGGCGACGGCCAGTGGTTCAGCGTCTCCGTGATCAGCGACGGCGCCTTTGCCCGCTTCTGCGACGCCATCGGCCGCCGCGATTGGGTGACCGACCCGCGTTACGCCAGCAACGCCGGCCGCGTGGCCCACCGGCCCGAGATGGCGTCCGAACTGGGCGCGATCTTCGCCACGCAGCCGGCGACCCACTGGCTGTCAGCGTTCGCCGAAGCCGACATTCCCAGCGGGCCGGTGAACACCGTGTCGCAGGCCATGGCCGACCCGCACCTGGCCGCCCGCTTCCTTGCGCACCCGGAATTGCCGGGTCTGCCGCTGATCCCGTTCCCCGCGCACCTGGGGCAGGGCATGCTGAGCCCCGGGCAGATGGCGCCGCCACCGCGCGCCGGCCAGCACAGCGCGGCGCTGCTGCACGAACTGGGTTGTGATGTTGCCGAAGTGCAGCGCCTGGTGCGCGAGCGTGTCGTCCGCCTGGCCGAACCAACGCCATGAGAGCCCGAGCATGAATCCAGCCGACACCGCCGACGTCATCTGGCGCCCGTCTGCGCAGCGGGTGGCGCGCGCCCGAATCACCGACTACACGCGCTGGCTGAAGGAGCGCAAGGGCCTGGACTTCCCCGATTACGCTGCGCTGTGGCAGTGGTCGGTCGATGAGATCGAGGCCTCGTGGGCGGCGATGGTCGAGTACCTGGAGATCCCGCTGCAGGGCGAGCTCAAGCCGGTGCTGGCTGACCGCCGCATGCCCGGCGCCCGCTGGTTCCCGAACACGCGCACCAACTACGTCAGCCAGGTCTTCAAGCACGCCAGCGCCGCGTGGCCGGCGATCGTCTTCCGGAGCGAGGCCGGCGCGCGCGAAGAAGTGTCGTGGACCCGGTTGGAGCGCGACGTGGCGGCGCTGGCGCAGTGGTTGCGCGAACAGGGCGTGCAGCCCGGTGACCGCGTGGTCGCCTACCTGCCGAACATCCCGCAGGCCGTGGTGGCCTTCCTGGCCGTGGCCAGCGTCGGCGCCGTCTGGTCGCTGTGCTCGCCCGAGATGGGCGTGGCGGCCGTCGTCGACCGCTTCCGCCAGATCGAGCCCAAGGTGATGATCGCCGTCGACGGCTACTGGTGGAGCGGCAAGGCGCACGAGCGCCGCGATGTCGTGACGGCGATGCTGCGCGAACTGCCCAGCGTCGAGCGGCTGGTGCTGGTGCCCTACCTCGACCCGGCGGCCGACGCCGCGGCGTGGCCGCAGGGCGTGGCCTGGCGCGACACGCTGCGGCGCGAGGTGCCGCTGCAGATCGACCAGCAGCCCTTCGACCATCCGCTGTGGGTGGTGTACTCATCGGGCACCACGGGCCTGCCCAAGCCCATCGTGCACGGCCATGGCGGCATCCTGGTCGAACACGTCAAGACCATGGCGCTGCACAACGACGTGTGCGCCGGCGACCGCTTCCACTGGTACACCACCACGGGCTGGGTGATGTGGAACCTGAACGTGGCCGCGCTGCTGGTCGGTGCCACCATGTGCGTCTACGACGGCAATCCGGCCTGGCCCGACTACTCGACGCTATGGCGCTTCTGCGGCGAGATGAGTCTCGACTTCTTCGGTGCCGGAGCCGCCTTCTTCACCATGTGCGAAAAGAACGGCATCGAGCCCCGCGAGGTGGCGGCGCTGGGCCGCTTGCGCACGATCGGGTCCACCGGCTCGCCGTTGTCGCCCGAGAGCTATCGCTGGGTCTACGACAAGGTGGTACGCGATGTCTGGCTGACGCCGATGTCGGGCGGCACCGACTTCGCCGGTGCCTTCGTCGGCGGCGTGCCCACACTGCCGGTGGTGGTGGGCGAGATGCAGGTGCGCTGCCTGGGTGCCGATGTGCAGGCCTGGGACGACGCGGGCCGGCCCTTGGTCGATGAAGTGGGCGAGCTGGTCTGCACGGCGCCCATTCCATCGATGCCGCTGTACCTGTGGAACGACCCGGGCGGCAGGCGTCTGCACGAGAGCTATTTCGACGTCTACCCCGGCGTCTGGCGCCATGGCGACTGGCTGCGCATCACGCCGCGTGGCGGTGCCATCATCTACGGCCGCAGTGACGCCACCATCAACCGTCACGGCGTGCGCATGGGCACCAGCGAGCTCTACCGCGTGGTCGAGGCCCTGCCCGAACTGATGGACAGCCTGGTCGTCGACCTGGAGTTCCTGGGCCGCGAGAGCTGGATGCCGCTGTTCGTGGTGCTGCGGCCGGGGCATGAACTCGACGCCGCGCTGACCGAGCGCATCAAGTCGGCCATACGCGGTGCGCTGTCGGCGCGCCACGTTCCCAACGACGTCATCGCCGTGCCCGAGGTGCCGCGCACGCTCACCGGCAAGAAGCTCGAGGTGCCGGTGAAGAAGCTGCTGCTTGGTCAGCCGGTCGAGAAGGTGGCCAATCGCGACACGATGTCCAACCCCGACAGCCTGGACTGGTTCGTGGCGCTCGCGCGTCGGCGTGGCCAGCAGGCCGATCAACGCTGAAGGAACTTACTCAATGACAAGTCAGAACGTACGCCGCGCTGCGCTGCGCGCCGGTGCGGCACTGTTGCTGGCCGCTGCGACCTGCGCTCCGGCGCTGGCCCAGCCGGCCTATCCTAACAAGCCGGTGCGCATCATCGTGCCTTCGACGCCCGCCGGCGTGCTGGACAACGTGGCGCGCACGCTGGCCCTGCGTCTGGGCGACCATCTTGGCCAGTCCATCGTCATCGAAAACAAGGGCGGCGCCGGCGGCAACATCGGCGCCGAGGCCGCGGCGCGTTCGCCGGCCGACGGCTACACGCTGTTTATCGGCTTCAACGCGACGCATGGCGCCAACCTGGCGCTGTTCGGCAAGCTGAGCTACGACCCGGTCGGTGACTTCGCCCCCATCAGCCTGCTCGCAGCCGTGCCCAACATCATTTCGGTGACGCCGGCGCTGCCGGTGAACTCGCTCGCTGAACTGGTGGCGCTCGCCAAGGCCAAACCGGGCCAGTTGAGCTACGCCTCGTCGGGCAACGGCACGTCCACCCATCTCGCCGCCGAACTGTTCAAGGCGGCCGCCGGCATCGACATCGCGCAGATTCCCTACAAGGGCAGTGCGCCGGCGGTGACCGACGTCATCGCCGGCCAGGTGCCGGTGCTGGTGGACAGCGTGGCCTCGTCGACGGCTCAGGTCAAGGCCGGCAAGCTCAAGGCGCTGGCAACGACCAGCCCGAAGCGCCTGCCGGTCCTGCCGGAGCTGCCCACCGTGGCCGAGTCGGGCTACCCGGGCTTTCAGTCCACGGCCTGGGTCGGACTGCTCGCACCGGCGGGCACGCCCAAGGCCATCGTCGAGCAGATCAACGCCGCCGTCCTCAAGGTCATGGCGCTGCCCGAGACACGCGAACGCATGGCCGGCTTCGGTGCCGAGATCACCACGTCCACGCCCGACGAGTTCGCGGCCCACATCCGCTCCGAGATGGCCAAGCTGGGCAAGGTGATCCGCGATGCCAACATCAAGGTGAACTGAGTCCCGCACACCGCGCAGCGCCGCAGGCCGTGCGCCTGCCAATTTTCCCCCCAACCCACCAGCACTGGAGAACCACCATGTCAGACAAAGAGGTCTACTACGAAGTCAAGGACTACGTCGGCACCATCACCATCGACCGTCAGAAGTCGCTGAACGCCTTCACCGGCGACAACATCGTCGAAATGCAGCGGCTGCTCGACGTGGCCTCGGCCGACAAGAGCGTCGGCGTGATCGTGCTCACCGGCGCCGGCGACCGCGCCTTCTGCGTCGGCGGCGACGTCAACTGGGAGAAGGGCGCCGGCGGCAAGAGCGGCCTGGAGGACCTGAACTTCACGTTCAACCGCCAGATCGTCGAGTGCCCCAAGCCGGTGATAGCACGCGTCAGCGGCTTCGCCATCGGCGGCGGCCACCACATCGCCTACTTCTGCGACTTCACGGTCGCGGCCGACCACTCCATCTTCGGCCAGAACGGCCCGCGCGTCGGCTCGCCGGCCGGAGGCTACATCGTCTCGCACGCCGCCAACGTGCTGGGCCACAAGCGGGCGCGCGAGCTGTGGATGCTGTGCCGGCGCTACACAGCGCAGCAGGCGCTGGACTGGGGGCTGGTGAACTCGGTGGTGCCGAAGGAGAAGCTCGACGACGAAGTGCGCAAGTACGCCGACGAGCTGCTGTCGCTGAGTCCGACCTGCCTGCGCATCGTCAAGCGCTCGTTCTACCACCACATGCAGCCCATCATGGCGCGCGACATGAAGGATCTGATCGAGGAGGTCGCGCCGAACTACTTCAAGACCGAAGAGCAGCAGGAGGGCGCCAACGCCTTCCTGCAGAAGCGCAAGCCCGACTTCAGCCGCTTCCGCTGATAAGACGGCGCCGCCGCTCGATCCGCAGGGCCCGAGCGGCGGCGGGCACACGCATCGGGGATATTGTCGCGCTTGCCCGGCGGCTTGAGTGGCAGGTGGGCGACCAACTCGAGTGTGCAGGACGTGAACGACAGCGCTGCGATCAAGCCCAGCAGCCGGCCCTGGACGCGGCGCGGAGTGCGCTCGGCAAGCGCAGCGACGGCGTCCATGCAGCGGCTACGGGGTGCGCACGCTGCGCGGTGCGTTCATCACGGCACATCGACCACGTCGGCACCGGTGTCGCCTTCGAGCGGCCGCACCGTGTGGGGCGGGTGCATCGGCGCACCACCGACCGGCACGACGCGGGCAAGAAATTCGATCACGGCGTTGGCGAAGATGTCGTTGCGGTCGCCGGCCACCATGTGGCCGGCGCCAGTGACGTTGACGTATTCCGCCGTCGGGCACAGCGCCAGGAACTCCTGTGCGCCGGCCTCGCTCAGCACGTCCGACAGGCCGCCGCGCACCAGCAGCGTGGGCAGATGCAGGTTCATTGCGCAGGCTTCCAATCGCCGGGTTCGCTGCTCGAGGTCGAACGGCGCGGCGCGGTAGCGCGGGTCCCAGTGCCAGTGGTAGCGGCCGTCGGCGCCCAGGCGCACGTTCTTGCCCAGGCCGTCGAGCGTGGGCGGGCGCCTGCGGTGCGGCTGATAGGTGCCGATCGCCTGCGCCACCTCTTCCAGCGAGGCGAAGCCTTCGGGCTTGAGGCGCATGAAGGCCTGGATGTGGTCGACGCCCGTGGGTTCGATGCGCGGCGCGATGTCCACCAGCACCAGCGCGGTGGCGTCGACATGCGATTCGCCCACCGCCACCAGGCTGGTGCCGCCGCCCATCGACGCACCCACCAGCACCGGCCGGCGCTGGCCCAGTGCGGCGACGACGCATTGCAGGTCGCGCACCATCGTGTCCTGCCCGTAGGCGCCGTCGGGCGCCCAGTCGCTGTCGCCATGGCCGCGGGCATCGAAGGCCACGGCGCGGTAGCCGGCCGCGCCCAGCGTTTCGCCGGTGCCCTTCCAGGCGTGGCGGGTCTGGCCGCCGCCATGTTGCAGCAGCACCAGCGGTCCGTCGACGGGGCCCCAGGCATCGCCGGCGATGCGCACGCCGCCATGGCCGGGCCAGCGGTGCATGGGTTCCGGCGTGCCCGGCAGTCGGGTGAGGGTGGCTTGGGTGGTCATGGGTTCGGGTCTCCTTGCATGGCGCCAGCGGGCCCTAGCCGCGCAGCGCCGAGAGACCCAGTTCGCCCTGCGCCAGCAGCAGCGCCTGGATCTGGTTGCTGCCCTCGGCGATGGCGAGGTGGCGCACGTCGCGGTAGTGGCGCTCGAGCGGAAAGTCGCTGGTGTAGCCGGCACCGCCCAGCACCTGCATGGCATCCTCGCACACGCGCAGCACGGCGTCGCTGTTGTGGCGCTTGGCCATCGAACACCAGCGCTGCGCGTCGACACTCTTTCGGTCGAGCGCATCGGCGGCGCGTGCGGCCAGCAGGCGCGAGGTCTCCACCCGCGTCATCATGTCGGCCACCATCTGCTGCACGAGCTGGAATTGGCCGATGGGCCGGCCGAACTGCTGGCGCTGGCCGGCGTAGCGGCAGGCTTCCCGGTACGCGGCTTCGGACACGCCGGCGCAGACATAGGCGACGAAGCAGCGGCCGAGGTTGAGGTAGTGCTTGGCGATGGCGAAGGCCTCGCCTTCGGTGCCGATCAGGTTGCCGGCCGGCAGCAACACGTCGTCGAACAGCAGTTCGCCCAGGGGGCAGCAGTGCATGCCCATCGCGTGCACCTCGCGCGCCGAGAAGCCGGCCATGCCGCGTTCGACGATGAAGGCCGAGACGGCACGGTCTGCCCCGCTGCCGGTGCGCGTGAACACCACGCCCAGATCGGCGTGCACGCCGTTGGAGATGTACAGCTTGCGCCCTCGCAGGCGCCAGCCGCCGCCGGCGGGGTCGCGTTCCGCGCGCGTTTCCACGCCGCTGGCGTCAGAGCCGACGTTGGGTTCTGTCAGGCCGAAGAAGGCCAGCGTGTCGCCTCGCATCAGCGCCGGCAGGAAGCGCTGGCGCTGCTCGGCGCTGCCGCGCTCGGCGATGATCGACAGCACCAGGTTCGAGGTGCTGATCATGCTGCGCAGCGAAGCCCAGGTGCCGGCCAGCTGGGCCAGCAGCGTGCCGTAGGTGACGTGGTCCAGCCCCTGGCCGCCGAGTGCCTCGGGCAGCAGGCCGCCGAGCAGGCCGTAGCCGCTCATCGCGCGTACCAGCTCGCGCGGCGGCAGGCGGCGTTCGCGTTCGTGTGCGCCGACGATGGGCGCGACTTCGCGCGCCAAGTAGTCGGCGAAGGCGTCGCTTGCGGCGCCCTGCCAGTCGGCAAGTTCGAAATCCATGCGAGTCAGTTCAGGGTGCGGGTCGCGTCCGTCAGTGCATGCGCCGCCGCGTTCGCCAGCGCGTCGGCCGGCAGGCCCAGCTCGGCCAGGATGGCTTGCGTGTGCTCGCCGATCGTCGGCGCCTTCGTGCGGGCCGCAGGCAGGCCGCGCAGCGGCACCGGAAAGCGCAGGCGCGGCTGGCCCTCGACCTCGCTCACCAGGCCGCGGGCCTGGAAGTGCGCGTCGGCCAGCACGTCGTCGAGGCTGTTGACCGGCGCACAGGGGATGTCCTGGGTATCGAACAGCGCAACCCAGTGGGCGAGCGGTTGCGTGCACAGGCATTCGGCGATGGCCGCGTCGATGAGCGCGCGGTGCGCCACACGCTCGTGGTGGCGCACGAACGCCGGCCCCTGCAGATCGGTGAGCCCGAGCGCGGCGACCAGGCGGGCGAAGAACGGGTCTTCGATGGCCGCGATGCTGAGGTAGCGGCCATCGGCGGTCGGGTACACGCCATAGGCCGGCTGGCGCGGCAGACCCGCGCTGGCCGCCGTCCCGCGCGCCTTTGCCGCCAACCACGGCCCGAGCCGGGGCGTGGTCCAGTGCAGTGCGGCGTCGGCGATCGCGACGTCCAAGAACTGGCCGCGGCCGTCGCGCTCGCGCTGCGCCAGCGCGGCCAGGATGGACACCACCGCGAACATGCTGCCGGCGATGTCGGCCACCGGGATGTTGACGTCGTGGGTCGGGGCGCCGCCGCGCTGCGTCAGGCCGACGACGCCGGCGGCGCTGAGGTAGTTCAGATCGTGTCCGGGACGCAGCGCCTGTGGCCCGCTGGCGCCGTAGCCCGAGACCGAGGCGTAGATCAGACGTGGGTTGAGGGCGTTCATGCGCTCGTAGTCGACGCCCAGACGGCGCGTCACGCCGGGGCGGAAGCCTTCGACCAGCACGTCGCTGCGCTCGGCCAGCTGGCGCAGCACGGCGCGGCCGGCCTCGGTCTTGAGGTCGATGCAGATGCTGCGCTTGCCGCGGTTCAAGGCCTCCACCATGTCGGGCACGATGGCGCGTGCGTTGTCGCCGCCGGGCCGTTCGACCTTCACGACCTCGGCTCCCAGGTCGGCCAGCAGCGAAGTGGCGTAGGGCCCGGGAAGCAGCTCGGACAGGTCGAGCACGCGCAGGCCCGCCAGCGGTGGGCTGCCACCCGTTGTTGCCACGCTCATGCCTTGCCCGCCTTCAGAGCCTGGGCGCGCTGTGGGATCGGGTTGTCGTGGCCGGCCAGCTCGGCGCTGTCGTCCTGCGCCAGCACCAGGTCCCACAGCTTCTGGCCCAGCGGTGCGCGCTTCTCGTCGAGCAGGTGCGCCACCAGCCCGGCCGAGCGGCCGATCAGCGCGAAGCCGCGCGCCCACAGCGGGTCCAGCCCCATGTCGGCGACGCAGGCGCCCACGGCGCCGGCGGCGTTCAGCGGCAAGAGCTTGCCGTACTCGGCCTGCGCGGCACGCTCGATGGCCGTGACCAGCTGCCAGTGCCGGCCTTCGAAGCCGCATTCGCCGGCCACGCGGCGCAGCGCCGGCACGCGCGGGTCGCCCTTGATGTGGATGGGGTGGCCGATGCCGGGCACGATGCGCTTGCCGGAGCGGTACTCGCGCACCAATGCCGCGGCGCAGGCGTCGAACGTGGCGCCGCCGGCGTCCGGTGCGAGCCCGGCCGCGGCGTCCTTCAGCATCTGGGCGCTGAGCTGCATGGTGCCCAGGAAGTGGTTGCCCGCGCCGAGCAGGCCGGCCGCCACCGCACCCTGGATCGATTCGGGCGCGCCGAGGATCGTCAGCCTTGCGGCGATGGCGCTGGGCGTCAGGCCATGGTCGGTGACGGCCACCATCAGCGTGTTGGCCATGCGCTTCATCGGCGCGCTGGGCGTCTGGCCGGTGGCGGCCAGGAAGATCATGTCGATGAAGTCGAGCTGGCCGAGGATCTCGGTGGCGATGTTGCGGTCGCGCACGAAGATGTCGTCGCGCGTCGTGTAGCCGATGGGGGTCTTGATGGTCATGCTGTCTTCTCGTTTCAGGCTCTCAGGCCGGGCGGCGCTTCACCAGCAGCTTCCAGACGCCTTCGACGACGACCTCGCCGCGCTGGTTGATGACCTGGCGCCTGAAGGCCACGACGCCGCGGTCGGGTTTGGAGGTCTCGCTCTTCTCGGCCACCTCGACACGCACGCGCAGGGTGTCGCCAATGAAGGTGGGCTTGGGGAAGCGGCACTGGATGTCGAGCAGCCCCATCAGGCTGGGTTCGAGGTGCTGGTTGAGCTGCATGCGCGTCACCAGCCCTGACATCACCGCCAGCACCAGCAGCCCGTGGGCGATGCGCTGGCCGTAGGCCGAGCCTTTGGCGTACTCGGCGTCGACGTGCAGGCGGTTGTAGTCGGCCGACAGGCCGGCGAAGTTGACGACGTCGGCTTCGGTGACGGTGCGGGTCGGGCTGTCGAAGGTGTCGCCGATGTCCAGGTCTTCGAAGAAGCAGGGCTCGGCGCGCAGGTTGGACAGGTTCATAGGGGTCCTTCGGGGTTGGCGGCTTGCAGGTCCATCACCCGCTCGACGAGCTGGGTCTTGAGCACGCGGCCGGTCAGGTTCTTGGGCACCTCGGCCATGAAGACCACGCGCCGGGGCTTCTTGTAGGCGGCCAGATGCGCGGTGGCGAACGCGGTGATGTCGTCGGCCGTCGGCTGCTGGCCGGCACGCGGTACGATGACGGCGCAGATCAGCTCGGTCCAGCGGTCGTCGGGCAGGCCCACGCAATGCACCTCGGCGACCGCCGGGTGCTGCTGCAGCGCCTCCTCGATCTCGGAGGCGTAGATGTTGATGCCGCCACTCTTGATGATGTCGCGCTTGCGGCCGACGAAGTGCAGCAGGCCGTTGGCATCCAGCCGCCCGAGGTCGCCGACGGTGAGGAAGTCGCCGCGCCGCGTGCTGGCGGTCAGTTCGGGGTCCTCGAAGTATTCGTCGTACTGCGACTCGCTGCGGCAGCAGATCTCGCCGACTTCGCCTGTCGGCACCTCGCGACCGTCATCGTCGAGCAGCTTCAGCTCGACACCGAAGAAGGGCCGGCCGACGCAGTTGCCTTCCAGGTGGGTGCGTACCTCGGCACCCTTCAGGTTGGCGTAGGGGCCGACCTCGCTGGAGGCGGCGTAGATGTTAAGCACACCCTCGCCCAGTCGATCCAGCACGGCGCGTTTAAGGGCCGGCGACAGGGCGCCACCGCCCGACTGGATGACATGCAGGCTGGACAGGTCGGCGTGGGCGAAGCGCGGGTGTTCGGCCACCGCCTGCAGCAGCGTGGGCAGCAGCATCACCGACTGGATACGATCGCGCTCAATGGCATCGAGCACCGCGCCGGCGTCGAAATGTTCGTGCAGTGTGACGCTGGCGCCCAGGTACAGCGGCAGCAGCGTGTAGACGCAGCCCGCGCTCAGGCAGACGGGCAGGGTGCAGAGCGTGCGGTCGTCCATGCCGAAGCCCTGCTCGATGGCGCGCTCCTCGAAGCCGAAGCGCGAACGCAGCGCGCCTTTGGGCCGGCCGGTCGTGCCCGAGGTGTGCAGCATCACGGTGCTGCCCGCGCGGCCTTCGGGCACGGCGCCGGTCGCGCCGGCCTGCAGCGCCTGCCAGCGCAGCGCGTCGGCCGGCGCGTGGGGTTCGGCATCGGCGAACCAGATCCAGCGCCGTGCCGGATCGCCAAGCGCCTGGGCGCGCTCGGCGAAGCCCGAACCCAGCAGCACGAAGCGCGCGTGCGCGGCTGCGATGCCGTGGCGCAGGTCGTCGTCGGCCAGGCGGTAGTTCAGCGGTGCCGGGATCGCGCCGATGCCGGTGAGCGCGAAGTAGGCCACCAGCATGTCGGCGTGGTTGTGCGACAGCATCGGCACCTTCTCCCCCGGCGCCAGGCCGAGCGCGGCCAGCGCACACATCGCGCTCTCGGTGCGGGCCAGCAGCTCGGCATAGGTGAGCGCGCTGTCGCGGAAGCGAACTGCGATGCGCTGCGGATTGCGCCGCGCGTTCAGCCGCAGCGCGTGTAGCAGGGTCATGCCCATGTCTGGCGATGCATCATGTCCTCGCGGTTTCAGTGGAACGCCGAGACGCCGAGCACCTCGCGCCCGATGATGAGCGTCTGGATCTCGGTCGTGCCCTCGGGGATCATGCCGCCGCGCGTGTCGCGGAAGATGCGCTCGATCGGCAGTTCTTCGCTGTAGCCCGAGCCGCCGTGCACCTGCAGCGCCATGCCGGCCACCTCGTGTGCGGCTTCGGCCGCGTAGAGCTTGGCGATCGAGCACTCGGTGCGCGCGCTGCCGCCCTGGTCGAGCGCCCAGGCGGCGCGGTAGCCCAGCGCGCGCGCGGCCTCGCAGCGCACCATCATGTCGACGATCAGCTTTTGCACCAGCTGGAAGCCGGCGATCGGCTTGCCGAACTGCTTGCGCTGCTTCGAATACTCGATCGACAGGTCGAGCGCCGAACGTGCCGCGCCGACCGCACCCATGGCCACGTTCAGCCGGCCGAAGTTCAGCCCGGTCAGGATCGCCTTCAGGCCTTCGCCTTCCTTGCCGAGCAGATTGGCCTTTGGTACCACGGCGTCGTTGAAGCTCATCTGCGAGGTGCCGGTGGCGCGGATGAACATCACGTCGGCACGCCGCGCCTCGTACTGCGTCAACGCGCGCTCGACGATGAACAGGCTGATGCCGCCGTCGCAGGTGGCGCTGAAGGTGCGCGCCACCAGCACGCCGAAGTTGCCGTGGATGCCGTTGGTGATCCACAGCTTGTTGCCGTTGATCAGATAGTGGTCGCCCTTGTCCTCGGCGCGGGTCTCGATGCCGGCGACGTTGGAGCCGTGGTTGGGCTCGGTGATCGCCATCCAGTGCCTCAGCTGGCCGGCCAGCAGCGGCTTCAGCCAGCGCTGCTGCTGCTCGGGCGTGCCATGCCGGTGCAACAGCTGCGCCAGGATGTTGAGCGAGTTCATCATCACGCGCAGCGACAGCCAGCAGTAGCCGGCCTCTTCCATCAGGATCGCCCAGTCGGCGTACTTCATGCCGAAGCCGCCGGCCGCTTCGGGCAGCAGGCCGCCCAGGTAACCGAAGGGCTGCAGCTGCGGCAGCAGGTCCCAGGCAAACTCGCGCTGCTGCTCGCATGCGGCCACGCGCGGCGCGACGCGCTCGCGCATGAAGCGGCGCACCGACTCGCGCATCGCGTCCTGTTCGGGAGTGAAGCCGAAGTCCATGTTGCTGCTCCCGCGTCGGCCCGCTTCAGGTGGCGTAGCGGCCGCCGGTCACGTGCAATGTCGCGCCCGTGATGTAGCCGGCCGCCTCGCTGGCCAGGAAGGCCACCGCGCCGGCGATGTCGCGCGGCACGCCCAGGCGCCCGATGGGCGTGCGGGCGATCGCGTTGTCCTTGATCTTTTGATAGTGCGGCAGATTGCGCACGCCGTCGGTCTCGATGAAGCCCGGGGCGATGGTGTTGACGGTGATGCCGTCACGGCCGAGTTCCAGCGCGAGCGCGGCGCTGAAGCCGAGCAGGCCGGCCTTGGCGGCCGAATAGTTGGCCTGGCCCGGATTGCCCAGGTGGGCGCGCGACGAGATGTTGACGACGCGGCCCCAGTGCTGCGCGGCCATCACCGGCGCCACCGCCTTGGTGCACAGGAAGGCACCCTTGAGCACGGTGTCGACGACGGCATCCCAGTCGGCTTCGCTGAGCTTGGTGATGCGGGCGTCGCGCGCGAAGCCGGCATTGTTGACCAGCACGTGCACGCTGCCGAAGGCGTCGCGGGCCGACTGCACCAGGCGTTCGACGTCTTCGGCCCGGGTCACGTCGGCGGCGATGGCGATGGCCTGGAAGCCGTCGCGCTGCAATGCGGCACAGTGCTCGGACGCGACCTGCGCGTCGATATCGGTGACGACGACGCGCGCGCCTTCCTCGGCCAGCGCGCGTGCAGTTTCAGCCCCGATGCCACGGCCCGAGCCGGTGACGATGGCGACCTTGTCCTTCAAGCCCAGATCCATGCAATCTCCAATGCTTGACGGGGCCGCTTCAGCGAACCACCCAGGTGATGGATGCCGGCACCGCGGCAAAGAATGCGAGCAGCAGCAGTTCGGCCCCGACGAAAGGCATCAGGCCGCGGAACACTTGGCGCAAGGGCACGCCGGTGATGGAACTGGCGACGAAGGCGTTCATGCCGAAGGGCGGGGTGAACAGGCCGATCTCGACCGTCTTGGTGACGATGATGCCGAACCAGATCGGGTCGTAGCCGAGCTTGATGATCAGCGGGTAGACGATCGGAATGGTCAGCACCAGGATCGCCAACTGGTCCATCACGCAGCCCAGGATCAGATAGATGACCAGCAGCGCTGCCAGCACCGTGCCGGCCGACCACTGCTGCTCGGCGACGAAGGCCACCAGCGTCTGCGTGGCCATCGTCATGGTCAGGAAGTAGCTCAGGATGTGCGCGCCAATGATGATGGCGAAGATCAACGCGGTTGTGTGGGTGGTTCTGCGCAGCGCGCCCAGCAAGTCGGCCCAGGACAGCCGGCGCAACAGCGGGCCGGCGATGAGGATGGCGCCGGCGGCGCCCACCGCCGCCACCTCGGTGACCGTTATCACGCCGCTGTACAGGCTGCCGATCACGGCCGCGAACAGCAGCACGATGGGCCAAAGTTGGCGCAGCGCGGCCCAGCGTTCGGCCCAGGTGGCCTGAGCGCTGTCTGCGACGGGCGCGAGCTCCGGCCGGCGCTTCACCACGATGAGGATGGTCAGCGTATAGGCCAGCGCCGTGATCAAACCCGGCACGATGCCGGCGACGAACAGGCTGCCGATGGAGTTCTCGGTGAGGATGCCGTAGATCACCAGGATCAGGCTGGGCGGAATCAGGATCGCCAGCGTGCCCGAAGCCGCCACGGTGCCGGTGATGAGGCCGGCGTCGTAGCCCAGGCGCAGGCCTTCGGGCACGGCGGTGCGCGCCATCGTCGCAGTGGCGGCGGTCGACGAGCCGCACACGGCGCCGAAACCGGCACTGGTCAGCACCGTGGCCACTGCCAGGCCGCCGGGAAGGCGCCCGACCCATTTGTTGGCGGCGTCGAACATCGCACTCGACAGCCTGCTGGCCGACAGCACCTCGGCCATCAGCACGAACAGTGGAAGCGAGGTCATCAGCCATGACGCTGTATTGCGGTAGGGCGCGGCCGCGAGGATGCCCATCATGGTCTCGAAGCCGCCCACCGCCCACAGCCCGGCCGCGCCGGACAAACCCATGGCAAAGGCGATCGGCATGCCCGCCAACAGCAACACGACGAGCAGCAGCGCACACAGGAGGATGGTCATGGCAGCGCTCAGGATTCGGAGATGGCGGCGCGAGGCGCGCCATCGGCCGGTGGCCGCCACAGCACACTGCCGGCCAGGCGCAGTGTGAGCAGTGCCGACCCGAAGGTGGGGATGAGCAGCGCCAAGTACAGCGGTACGCTGATGTCGCCGGAAGTGTCGTACTTCATCTGCCAGGCGAGCAGCGCCTCGCTGCCGACCGCCCAGGTGATGGCACCGAAGAGCAGCGCGCCGCCAGCATTCACGAACGCGCCGACCCAGCGCCGCGCGCGCGGCGCGAAGCGGTCCCACAGCAGCGGGACGCGTATATGGCCGTCGTGCATGTGCACCCAGCTCAGTGTGAGAAAGACAACCAGCGGCATGATGAATTGCTCGCTGATGCCGATGACGCCTTCGATCGGGTCATTCAGCGCGTACCGCGAGATCACCTGCAACACCACCGCCAGCAGCATCAGCGCCAGCGCGACGCAGGCCACCACGTTAAGCGCTTCATCGAGGCGATCGATGAAGCGCCGCAGCAGCGGTGCCCTCGGGCCCGGCGCGGTCACTTGTACTTCCTTACCGCGCTTCGGAAGTTGTCTAATACGGCGCTGCCGGGCAGCCCCTTGCCGTCCATTTCCTTGGCCCAGTCTTGGGCCACGGGCGCGACGGTGGCAGCCACCGTCTCCTGCTCGGCCGCCGACAGTTCGATCACTTCGATGCCATCGGTGGACATCTTCTTCATCAGCTTGGCGTCCTCGGCGTCGGTGTAGCGCGCCGCGTGGTCCATGGTTTCCTGACCGGCCTTGACGATGGCCTGTCGCACGGACTCGGGCAGGCGCTGCCAGACCTTTTCGTTGATGACGAACGGTGCATAGAAGACGAACACATCCAGCCCGAAGGTAGCGTACTTGATGACTTCATTGAGTCGGTACGAGTAGACGCTGGTGGTCGGGAAAATGGTGCCGTCGACGGTGCCGTTCTGTATCGCCTGGTAGGTGTCGGGGCTGGGGATGTCGACCGGTGAGGCGCCAAGCAGCTTTACCGCACTGGCCATATTGCCGCCGATCGACTTGAGCTTCATGCCTTTCAGGTCGGCCAGAGTGCGCACCGGTTTGACCCGTGTGAAGGCGTTGTAGGTCGAGGTGGTGAAGCCGAAGAGCGGCCGGAAGCCATTGCGCAGGTAGTCGTTCTGCAGGATCGGCGTGTTGTGCAGGGTGTCCCAGCTCGCGCGAGTGCCGGTTTGGCTGCTGGAAAACAGCTTGGGCAGACTGTGCACACCCGACAGCGGCATTTTGCCCAGGTTGTAGGCCGGCGGCACGTAAGCGATGTCGGCCACGCCGCGCTGTACCAGACTGAACAGGTCGCGCAGCGGCCCGAGTTGCTCGGCGCCGAAATACTGGAACTCGACCTGGCCGCCGGTCAGCTCGGTCACACGCTTCATCCAGGGCTTGAGCCCCTGCTCTACGATGTAGTGCGCGGGGGCGAAGGAGTCGGCCACCTTGAGCACGATCCTTTCGGCCGCAGGTGCGGGCGCAGGCAGCGTGGGCAGGACCAAGCCAATGCCCAGGCTGTACAGGGTGAACTGGCGGCGATCGGGGTTGTTCGCGTGCTTGCTCATGGGTTGGTCCTTTCGGGTGACATCAGCTCGTCGTCGTGCTCGCCGATGTAGGGTGCAGGCCGGGGTCGGCGCGCCGGCGTGCGGCTGAAGCGCGGCGCCGGTGACGGCTGCACCACGCCCTGGCTTTCGAAGAAGGTGGCGCGGGCGACGTTGTGCGGGTGGCGCGCGGCCTCGCCCGTGCGCAGCACGGGGCCGAAGCAAACGTCGGTGTTCTCCAGCAGCGTGCACCAATGGGCGCTGGGCTCGCTGCGGAAGATGGCGGCCAGCTTGGCCTTCAGCGACGGCCACGCGGACGGGTCACGCTGGCGCTGGAACTCCGGGTCGGTGATGGCCAGCTTCTGCAGCAGCAGCGCGTAGAACTGCGGCTCCAGCGCGCCCAGCGAAATCCACTCCCCGTCGGCGCATTCGTAGGTGTCGTAGAAATGCGAGCCGCCGTCCAGCAGGTTGGACTCGCGCTCGTCCTTCCAGTGGCCGATGGCACGCAGCTCGCAGACGATGGAGGTGAGCAGCGCCGCGCCGTCGAGCACCGCCGCGTCGACGACCTGTCCGCGGCCCGAGTTCCTGGCCTCGAACACCGCGCACATGATGCCGAAGGCCAGCATCATGCCGCCGCCGCCGAGGTCGCCGACCATGGCCGCCGGCGCGATCGGCCCGCCGGCCTTGCGGCCGATGGTGGCCAGCGCGCCCGACAACGCGATGTAGTTGATGTCGTGCCCCGCGGCCTGCGCCAGCGGGCCCTCCTGGCCCCAGCCGGTCATGCGGCCGTAGACCAGGCGCGGGTTGCGCGCCAGCAGCACGTCGGGGCCCAGGCCCAGGCGCTCCATCACGCCGGGGCGGTAGCCTTCGATCAGTGCGTCGGCGCCGTCCAGCAGGGCCAGCACCTTGTCGCGATCCTGCGGCGACTTCAGATCGACCGCCACCGAGCGCCGGCCGCGGTGCAGCACGCTGCGCCGGCCGCTGGCCAGGAACGCCGGGTCGCCGCGGTCCCGGCCCTTGTCGGCCTTGCGGTCGAGGCGGATCACGTCGGCCCCCATGTCCGCTAGCATCATGGCGCAGAAGGGGCCGGGCCCGATGCCGCCGAACTCGATGACTTTCAAACCCTTCAGGGGGCCGCTCATGCTCTCGAACTCCTTGTTTTCGGTGCTCAGCCCAACCAGCGTTTGCGCCGCCGGTAATGCTTGACTTCGCGGAAGCTCTTGCGTCCGCCTTCTCGGTCCAGGCCGAGGTAGAACTCGCGCACGTCTTCATTGGCGCGCAACTCCTCGGCAGCGCCCTCGAGAACGATGCGCCCGCTTTCCATCACGTAGCCGTAGTCGGCGATCTCGAGCGCCACGCGCGTGTTCTGCTCGACGATCAGCAGCGCCAGGCCCTGCTCGCGCAGCCGGTGCAGGACGGCGAACACCTCCTCGACCATGCGCGGCGCGAGGCCCAGCGAAGGCTCGTCGATCAGCATCAGCCTGGGCTCGGCCATGATGGCGCGACCGATCACCAGCATCTGCTGCTCGCCGCCCGAGAGGTAGCCGGCGACGCGCTTGCGAAGGTCCGCCAGGCGCGGGATGGCCTGGTACACCGCGGACAGCGCCTGGCGCATCGCGGCGGCGGACTTGAACATGTGGCCGCCGATGATGAGGTTCTGCTCCACCGTCATGTGCGGCAGCACGCGCCGGCCTTCCATCACGTGCACCAGGCCGGCCCGCACGACGGCGGCCGAGTCCAGGCCGCGGATCGGCTGGCCTTCGAACGTGATGCTGCCGCCCGAGACGCGCCCGTCCTCGGAGTCGATCACGCCCGAGATGGCCTTCAGCGTGGTGCTCTTGCCGGCCCCGTTGGCGCCCAGCAGGGCGACGCAGCCGCGCTGCGGAACCTGCATCGACACGCCCTTGAGCGCCAGGATGACCTCGGCGTAGAGCACCTCGACGTTGCTCAAGGCCAGCAGTGAGCCTGCCGCGGCGTCGGCAGGCTGCACCTGCGCCGACGCCTGCGCTTGTGTCGCGGCCCGGCGCCGCGCCTCCACAACGGCCGATTCGCTGCTGTCCGTCACCACTTCGGCACCGTGGGCACGGCTACGTCGCCGGCGGCCCGCACCACCTTGCCTTCCTTCATCGTCGCCACGTTGACCTTGGCGCTGCCGGTGGGGAAGGGCGAGTCGACGCTGAAGTCCACGCCGGGCAGCAGCCCCATCAGCTCGGCCGACGTGAACGGAGTGGCCAGCAGCGCGGCGTGCACGGCCTCGCCGTTCACCTTGTCGGCGCCCTTGGCCTTGACCGCGGCCTCGATCGCGCGCACCGCCACGATGGACTGTCCGAGGCCGATCATGGTCATGGCGTTCCAGCCCGATTTCAGACCATGCTTGTCCTGCAGCATGCGGTAGAACTTGCGCGCCGTGGTGTCGTCCTCGCTGGCGTCTGCGATGGCGCCGACCTCGAAGTCACCGGCGAAGCCGTTGGCGTCGCCCAGCGCGCGCGACGACCCGGCCACGCCGTTGTGCAGCGACAGCATGATCGGGATGTTCTTGCCCAGTGCCTGCAGCGCGCGCTTGGTGGCCACGGCCTGCGCGGTGTTGGTCTGGATGACGATCACGTCGGTGCCGGCGTTGGCCAAGCGGCGCACCTGCAGCGTCAGGTCGGCCGGCTGCACCTCGGTCCAGATGGCCTCGACGAAGGTGGCCTTGTCGGGATGGGCCTTGGTATAGCTCTGCAGGCCCTTGGCCATGTCGGCGTAGGCGGGTGTGGCTTCGGAGGTGATGATCGCCACCTTCACCGGGCGCTTGCCGTCCAGCTTGGTGGCGCGGAACCACTCCAGGAAGCCGGCCGCTTCGTGCGAATAGGTCGGGCGGATGTTGAGTGCCCACTGGCCGGGCTTCCAGCCGAAGCCGTAGGCGGCGGTGCCGAACAGCATCGGCACTTTGTCTTCCGGCAGCCGCTGCTGCAAGGCCGCCGCGTCCGGGCCGCCCAGGCCCAGCACCAGGGCCGGCTTGAGCTCGGCCTTGATGCCGGGCCACAGGCTGGCCGTCTGCGCCACGTCGTAGCGCGTGTCGTAGGTCTTGACGACGATGCGCACCTTGAGCTTCTCGCCGACCTCCTTGTTCCACCAGTCGAGTACCGCCAGGCGGCCGCCCTGCATGTCGTTCATCACGTTGGCGTAGGGGCCGGCGAAATCGGCCAGCGCGGCCACGTTGATCGTGGTCTGGGCGTGCGCGGCGGTGCTCAGCAACAGGCCGCAGGCGGCAGCGGTGGCACAGGTCAGGAAGGGGCGTCGTTGCATGTGGGTGTCTCCTTGGAGGTGCGGGTCGGGAACGGGGGCTTCAGTGCGGGAAGGGCCAGAGTCGATAGGTCGCCTTGAAGATGTTCCAGCGATGCATCAAGCCCTTGGGCTCGAGCAGAAGGAAACCGGTGATGACCAGGCCCAGGAACACGTTCATGCTGGCGAACACGATGTCGCTGCTCAGGGTGGGGATGAACTCGATGAGATCGGGGCCCAGGGTGGTGATGCCCTCCTGAACGATGCGGATGAGTACCGTGCCGATCAGCGCGCCGACGATGGAGCCCAGCCCGCCGACGATCATCATGGCGATGAACCAGATCGAGTTGAACAGCGTGAACTGGTCGACCGAGACGAAGCGGATCTGGTAGGCCCACAGCGCGCCGCCGATGCCGGCGTAGAAGGCGCCGAGCACGAAGGCGCGGGCTTTGGTGCCGGGAACGTCGATGCCCATCATGCCGGCGGCCACGTCGTCGTCCCGCACCGCCACGAAGGCGCGGCCGTGCCGGCTGCGCAGGATGCCGAAGGCGCCGAAGACCATCACCGCGGTGCTGAACAGGAACAGGTGGTACAGCGCGCGGTCGCTGTCGAACACCAGCGGGCCCAGCCGCGCCGGTTCCAGGCTGAAGCCATTGACGCCGCCGAGCCACGACGAAGGCAGGTTCAGCACCACGAAGACGAACAGGAACTGCGCTGCAATGGTGGTCAGCGCGAGGTAGAAACCCTTGATGCGCGCGGCCGTCAGGCCGAAGGCCCAGCCGGCCAGCGCCGCCAGCAGTCCGCCCACCGGCACGGCGACCCAGAACGGCAGGCCGAACTTGACTTCGACGACGCTGGCGCCGTAGGCGCCCACGCCCATGAAGGCGGCCTGGCCGAGGTTGATCTGGCCGGCGTAGCCGGTGGTGATCTGCAGCCCGACCACGACGATGGAGGTGACCAGCATCAGGTTGGCCACCGCCACCAGCCGCGGCGAGGCCAGCCAGGGGTAGAGCAGCAGCGCGGCGCCGAACAGCGCCAGGGCCAGCCACTGTGCTCGCGTGCGGACCAGCGCGCTGTCGCGGGCGTAGCTGGTGGAGAAGATGCCGGAGGGGTCCATGGGTTTCAGACTCTTTCGATGCGCTTCCAGCCGAACATGCCGGTGGGCCGGACGATGAGCACGACCAGCATGAAGACGTAGGGCACCACCGCCGCGGCGTTGCCGCCGATCAGCGGGTCGATGTAGGCGGCGGTCAGGCCCTGCACGACGCCGACGATGATGCCGGCCAGCAGCAGCCCGCCGATCGACTCCAGCCCGGCCAGCAGCGCGACGGGCAGTGCCGCAAAGCCGATCTCGGACGACAGAAAGGTCAGCGACTTGCCGCTCAGGTAGACCATCGAGGTGATGACCGACAGCACGCCGCCCAGTGCCCAGGCGAAGGCGATCGAACGGCGTACGCTGATGCCCATGGCGAGTGCGATCTGGTGGTCCTCGGCCACCGCCGACATGGCCAGGCCGGCACGGCTGCGGTTGAAGAACCAGTGCAGACCGGCGGCGCAGACCACGGCGATGATGCCACCGGCGGCCAGCGAGCGCGGCACGATCAGCTCGCCGAAGATCAGCGGCGCGAGCGGAATGATGGCCGGGAACTGGCGTTCCTGCGGGCCCCAGATCAGCAGCACCAGGCCGCGCATCAGGATCAGCAGGCCGATGGTGACCATGATCATCGAGAACACCGACTCGCCGATCAGGCGGCGGAACAGCAGGCGTTCGATGGCGAGGCCGATGAGCACCGAGATCGCCAGCGCCACGCCGATGCCCACGGCCGGGTGCATGCCGCGCGACTGCACGGCCCACCAGACCAGGAATGCACCGACGACCAGCATCTCACCGACCGCCATGTTGAAGACCTTGCTGGCGCGGTAGATGACGACGAAGCCCATCGCCACCAGCGAGTACAGCAGGCCGAGCAAGGCGCCGTTGAGCGCGTAGTTGAAGAACTCGATGATCATCGCGGGCCGGCCTTGGTGATGTCGGTGGCGGTCACGGTGGCGCGCAGCACGCCCTGGCGACCGTCCTGGTAGGTGATGGCGATGGCGCAATCGATGTCTTCCGCACCCGCGTACAGGCCTTCGATCAGCGCCTTGTAGCGCTGCTCCAGGAACTCGCGACGCAGCTTGCGCGTGCGCGTGAGCTCGCCCTCGTCGGCGTCCAACTCTTTCGGGAAGTTGGCGAAGCGCACGACGCGCGAACCCTCGGGCAGCAAGTTGTTGATGCGCGCGATCTCGTCGCGCACCAGGGCGCGGATCTCGGGCCTTTGCGACAGGTCGGTAAAGGTGGAGAACGCGATGCGGCGCTCCTCGGCCCAGCGTGCGGCCACACCCATGTCGATGTTGATCAGTGCACCCACCCAGGGCCGGGTGGCGTCGCCGAGCACCATCACGTCCTTGATGAAGGGCGAGAAGCGCAGCCGCGTCTCGATGAACTGCGGCGGGTAGGGGTGGCCGCTGGCCAGCTTGACCAGGTGCTCGACGCGGTCGAGAAACACGATCTCGCCGCGCTCGGTGCGACGCACCGCGTCGCCGCTGGCGAACCAGCCGTCGCGGTCGAGCGCTGCGGTCTTGTCGGGCTTGTGCCAGTAGCCCAGGAAGCCGGTGCCGCCGCGCAGCAGCAGTTCGCCGCCGGCCTCGATGCGGGCTTCCAGCGGCGCGCCGAAGGCGGGGTCCACGTCGAGCAGCGGGCCCACGGTTTCGAGGTCGTAGCGCTCGCCGCGGTGACCGGCGATGAGCCCGAACTCCGAGCAGCCGTAGATGTTGCGCAGCGGCACGCCCAGGGCATGGAAGAGGCGGAACACGTCCGGCGCCATCGCCGTGCCGCCGGAGACGGCGATCTTCGAGCGCAGGAAGCCGAACTGGTCGCGCACGGCATGCAGCGTCAGCAGCTCGGCCAGCGGCAGCAGCAGCCGCGACAGCGCGGGCGCCGGCCGCCCTTCGAGCCTGGCTACGTGCACCTGGTGGCCGATGCGCACGCCCCAGCGGTAGAGGCCGCGCGCCAGGCTGCCTGCGTGCAGCATGCGGGCCTCGATGGTGGCGGCGATGCTTTCCCACTGCCGCGGGCCGAACAGCACCATGTGCGGCGCCAGCTCGCGCAGGTTGGGCAGCACCTGGTCGGGCCCCTCGGGGAAGTTGACCACCAGCGGCAGCGTCAGCCCCAGCGTCACGCCCAGCAGCTGCTCGGTGATCCAGGCCAGCGGCGTGTACGACAGGTATTCCATGCCGGGCTCGATCGGCAGCGCGCTGCGCATGCGCTCGGCGTTGTCGATCAACCAGCGGTGGCTGATCATCACGCCCTTGGGCTTGCTGGTCGTGCCCGAGGTGTAGGTCAGCAGCGCCAGGTCGTCGAGGCCGCCGGTCTCGACCTCGCGCTCGAAGCGCTGCGGGTGGCGGCGGTGTTCCTCGCGGCCCGCCGCCAGCAGGGCGTCGAAGGCGTGCAGCAGGTCGTGGCGGTACGACCACATGCCCGAGTCGTCCCAGTAGCCGATGCCGAAGATCTCCGGCAGCCGGGGCGCCACCGCCAGCGCCTTGTCGACCTGCTCCTGGTCCTGGGCGAAGATGAACTTGGCGCCCGAGTCCTGGCACAGGTAGTGCAGTTCTTCGGCAGTGGCGTCGGGATAGACCGACACCGTCTTGGCGCCCAGTGCCTGGGCTGCGAAGACGGCCCAGTAGTGCTCGGGCTCGTTCTCGCCGATCACGACCGCGGTGTCGCCCCGCGCGAGGCCCAGCGCAGCGGCGCCCAGGGCGATGCCGCGCACCTGCTCCAGCACATGGGCGAAGTCGTACTCGCGCCAGATGCCCTTGCGCTTGACGCGCTGGGCCAGCCGCCCGGGCTGCGTGCGGGCGTGCGCCAGCAGCGTCTGCGGCAGGGTGCGCAGCGCGACGCCGCTGGCGGCAGCGGCGGTCGCTCGCGTCGTGGCCGCGGGCGCGGGTGGCGCAGCCTGCTTGGTCAGGGCCGTCGTGCCGCCATTCATGCCGCCGCACCCAGGTAAGCCTGAATCACGGCCGCGTCGGCCTGCACCTGCGCCGGCGTGCCGTCGGCGATCTTGCGCCCGAAGTCGAGCACGGCCACGCGGTCGGCCAGGTCCATCACCACGCCCATGTCGTGCTCGACCAGCACCACGGGGATGCGCTTGGCCTCGCGCACGTCGATGACGAAACGGGCCAGGTCTTCCTTCTCCTCGGTGTTCATGCCGGCCATGGGTTCGTCCATCAGCAGCACCCTGGGTTCCATGGCCAGCGCCCGGCCGAGGTCGACGCGCTTGCGCAATCCGTAGCCGAGGGAGCCCACCGGCTGGTGGCGGATGTTCTCGATCTCCAGGAACTCGATGATGTTCTCGGCCACCTCGCGGTGGCGGGCTTCCTCGCGCTGTGTCCAGGGGAAGTAGAGGAAGGCTTGGGCGAGACTGGAACGCATGTGGCTGAAGCGCCCGATCAGGATGTTGTCGAGCACGCTCATGTTGGAGAACAGGTGCGTGCCCTGGAAGGTGCGCACCACGCCGTCGCGAGCGATGGCATGCACGGCCCGGCCCAGCAGATCGCGGCCTTCGTACTGCACGCGGCCCTGCTGCGGGCGGTAGAAGCCGCTCAGCACGTTGAGCAGCGAGCTCTTGCCGGCGCCGTTGGGGCCGATGATGGCCAGCATCTCGTCGGGCCGGACCTCGATGCTGACATCGGACAGTGCGGTGACACCGCCGAAGCGCAGTGTGATGCCCTCGGCGTGGAGAACGGGCGCGGCACTGACCACGCCGGTCGTGGCGGGCTTGGGCATGGTCAGGAAAACGCGTTGAGCCCGGTGAGGGCGCGGCCGATGATGAGTTTCTGGATCTCGGTCGTGCCGTCCGGGATGGTCATCATGCGGGCGTTGCGGAACAGCAGCTCGACGCCGAAATCCTTGGTGATGCCGTTGCCCCCGTGGATCTGCACCGCCTTGGAGGCCACGTCGACCGCGATCTCGGTGGCGTGGCACTTGGCCATTGCGCTTTCGACCTCGCAGCGCACGCCGTGGTCGATCAGGTTGAAGGCGCGATAGACCAGCAGCTTGGCGGCGTCGAGTTCGATCGCGGCCTCGGCCAGCATGCCCTGGATGAGCTGGTGGGCGCCGATCGGCTTGCCGTGCTGGCGGCGCTCTTTGGCATAGGCCACCGCCTTGTCGAGCGCGGCCTGGGCGATCCCCACGGAGGTCAGGCCGACCATCGGCCGCGCCTTCTCGAACAGCACCAGCGTGTTCTTCAGCCCGGCGCCGGGCGCGATCATCATGTTGCCAGAGGGCACGCGCACGTTGTCGAAGAACAGCTGCGCGGTCGAGGTGCTGTTCAGGCCCAGCTTGTCGATGTTGCGGCTCTCGTAGCCGTGCTCGGCGCGGTCGACCAGGATCATCGACAGGCCCTTGGCGCCATCGTCCGACGTGCGCACGATCACCATGCAGAAGTCGGAGTAATGGCCGTTGGAGATCCAGGTCTTCTCGCCGGTGACGACGTAGTGGTCACCGTCCTGCTTCGCGCGGCAGGTCACCTCTGCCACGTTGGAGCCGACGCCGGGCTCGCTGATGCCGCTGCAGGCGATGATCTCGGCGCGCAGCATGCGCGGCAGATACTTGTCGCGCATCGCCTCGTTCGTGCAGACCTCGAGCGAATAGGCGCCGAGCTGCTGGATCAGCAGCGAGATCGCGACGTCGCCCGAGACGCGCGCGAGTTGCTCGTACATCAGCGCATAGGTCAGCCAGGGCATGCCCATGCCGCCGTGCTTCTCGGCGATGATGCCGTTGCCGCCCATGCCGTAGGGCAGCATGAGCTGGAAGATCTCCAGCATGCGCTCCTTCTCGATCAGCTTGTCGGGCTGATAGCGCTGCACGATGGGGCGTAGCTTGGTCTCGAGGAAGCGGTTGAAGCCCTCGACGGCCAGGCGTTGTTCTTCGGTGGGCAGGAAGTTCATGCGATGGGACCAGTGCGGTGGACTCGGGATGGTGGGTGCCGGCGTCAGCGGCCGAGTATGGTAATGGCGCAGACCGCTTCTTCGATGCCGAACAGGCCGCCACCGTTTTCGGCGATCGCCAGCCGTGCGCCCTGCACCTGGCGCGGGCCGGCCTCGCCGCGCAACTGCATGACGAGTTCGTGCAACTGGCCGATGCCGGTGGCACCGATCGGGTGGCCCTTGGACTCCAGCCCGCCCGATGTGTTGATCGGGATGCGGCCGCCCAGCGTGGTCGCACCGCTTTCGGCCAGCGCGCCGCCGGCGCCGAACTCGCAGAAGCCCAGGTTCTCGGACTGCACGATCTCGCCGATCGCGGTGGCGTCGTGCACCTCGGCCACCGAAATGTCCTTCGGCGCGACGCCGGCGCGCTCGTAGGCCAGCTTCGAAGCCTTGACCGTGATGTGCTGGCCCACGTCCTCGGGCCGGCGCGTCGAGCCGGTGGCGACCACCGAGGCGAGCACGCGGATGGCACGCCGCCGGTGGGTCAGGCGCGCAAGCACCGCCTCGGAGCAGACGATGGCGGCCGCGGCGCCGTCGCTGATGGGCGCGCACATCGGCAGCGTCAGCGGATAGGTGATGGGCGGGGCGGCGAGGATCTCGTCGATGGTGTACGTGTTGCGGTACTGGGCCAGCGGGTTGTGTGCCGAGTGGCCGTGGTTCTTGGCCGCCACTGCGGCGAACTGCCGCTGTGTGGTGCCGAACTCGCGCATGTGAAAGCGCCCGAAGGCGGCGTAGATGTCCATGAACAGGCTGTACGGCGCCTTCGACGTGCTGCCCTCGGGAGGGTCGATGCCGTGGCCCATCGCCAGCAGCGTGTTCTTGTTGGCATCCGTCGTCTGCAAGTCCCAGGCGCCGTCGAAGACGCTGAACATCCTGGCCTTGTCGGTGCAGAACATCTTCTCGGCGCCGACGGCCAGCGCCACGTCCACCTCGCCGGCGCGCACCGCCTGCACGGCCAGGTTGAACGCCGAACTGGCGCTCGCGCAGGCATTCTCCAGGTTGAAGACGGGGATGCCCTCGATGCCGAGCGGACGCAGCGCGATCTGGCCGCGCACCATGGTCTGGCCTTCGAGCACGCCCTGGGTCGCGTTGGAGAAATAGGCGGCCTGGATGTCACCCACGGCGAGGCCGGCGTCGGCCAGCGCGGCCGTCACGGCGTCGGCCGTGAGCTGCTTGATGCTGCGGTCGAGGAACTTGCCGGTCGGCGTCATGCCGATGCCGGCGACGAAGGCGTAAGGGCGGTGGGACGCGTTCATGTCGTGCGTGGTTCCTTGGGTTGTGCGGCGCGTCAGTGACCCTTGAACTCGGGCTTGCGCTTGCCGACGAAGGCCGCGAGTCCCTCGCGGATGTCGTGCGAGTGGCGGTGCGCGTCGAGCACCAGGCGCTCCAGGCGCAGCGCGGTCGCTTGCGGCTGATCCAGACCGTCGGCGACAGCCTGCTTCATGCGGCGCAGCACGAGCGGGCTCTTGGAGGCGATGCGCGAGGCGAGCTTGTCGACTTCGGCAACCAGTTCGCCGTCGGGGACGACACGGTTGACCAGGCCCAGCGGCACCAGATCGGCGGCCGCCATCGTGTCGCCGGTGAACAGCAGGTACTTCGCCGCCGTGGGGCCGATGCGCCGCGGCAGCACGGCAGTGCCGCCGGCGCCGGGAAAGACACCGAAGTTCGCGTGCGCGTCGCCGATGCGCGCACTTTCGGCCGCAATCATCAGATCACAGGCCATCGCCAGTTCGAGGCCGCCGGCCATCGTCAGGCCATTGAGCGCGGCGATGGTCGGCTTGGGCAGGGCGCGCAGCCGGTCTATCGTGTCGGCCACGCGATCGAGGAAGGCGTTCAGCGGGTCGTCGGCGCCGGGCGCATCCGCGCTGTCGCCGAGCGCGCCCTTGAGGTCGGCTCCGGCGCAGAACGCGCGTCCGGCACCGGTGAGCACCAGCACGCGCACCTCGGGATCGCGCCCGAGCCGGGCCAGCAGCGGCGAGAGCTCATCGCACATCGCGCCCGACAGCGCGTTCATCGCGTCAGGCCGGTTCAGCGTGATCCACGCCGCCGCGCCGCGGCGCTGGAGCTGCAGGGTGGAGAACTCGTTCATGGGCGTTTCCTGGAGTGCGGGCACCGAGGCATCGCCGGACAGCGGTGCGGTCATGAGCGCAACAGTTCCTCGGCGATGATCAGCTTGCGCACTTCCGACGTGCCGGCGCCGATCTCGAGGATCTTGATGCAGCGAAACAGGCGGTTGATCTCGGACTCCCAGATGTAGCCGCTGCCGCCATGCACCTGGACGGCCTTGTTGAGCACGCGATTGCAGGCCTCGCCGGCGAACAGGATGGACGCTGCGGTGAGCTTGTGCGCCTGGCCTCGGCCGCCGCCGCCGATCTCGAGGTCGTTCACATCGGCCAGCGTGCGCCAGACCAGCGATTTCATGGCCTCGGTGTCGGTGTACATCTCGGCCAGCAGCGCCTGCACCATCTGGAAGCTGCCGATCGGTTTGCCGAACTGCTGGCGCGTGCCGGCGTAGGCCACGCTCAGGTCGAGCGCGCGCTCGGCAATGCCCACGCACAGCGAAGCGACCAGTGCGCGTTCGAGGTCCAGACCGCTCATCACGATCTTCACGCCGTCGTTCTCCGGGCCCACCAGGTTCGCGATCGGCACGCGGCAGTCCTCGAACACCAGTTCGCCCGTCTGGCTGCCGCGAAAGCCCATCTTGATGAGCTTCTGCGCGACGCGGAAACCGGGGAAGCCCTTCTCGACGATGAACGCCGATATGCCCTTGGCGCCGCGCTCGGGTGCGGTCTTGGCGTAGACCAGCAACACGTCGGCCACCGGACCGTTGGTGATGTAGATCTTGGTGCCGTTGAGCACGTAGTGATCGCCGTCCCTGCGTGCCGTGGTGCGCATGCCGGCCAGGGCGTCGGAGCCGGCGCCGGGCTCGGTCAGGCCCAGGGCGCCGATCTGGCTGCCGTTGCACAGGCCGGGCAGGTAACGGCGTCGCTGAACCTCGCTGGCGTTGCGGAAGATGTTGTTGACGCACAGGTTGTCGTGCGCCGCCCACGACAGGGCCAAGGCCGGGTTCCAGCGCGCAAAGGCCTGGCACACCAGTCCGGACGAGAACAGGTCCATGCCGGCGCCGCCGTACTCGGTCGGCACCGTCGCGCCCATGAAACCGGCCGCGCCGATCTGTGCGAAGGCCTCGGGCGGCCACCATTCATCATTGTCCATGCGGCCTGACAACGGCGCCAGCACCTTGCGCGCGAACTTGTCGGCAGCGTCGAGTACGGCCTGATCGTCGGCATGCAGGGCGAACTGTGAGGATCTCGGGATGGTCATGTCGGTGGTGCCGCGGTTTGCAGCTGGTTGCTTCCCGCCGTCGTGGAAGGTCGAGCTGCAGAACAGCGGCAGCCGCGACGCAGACTAAATTGCTGTTGTGAATCTGTCAAGCGTTAGGTAGGATGGCGGCACGCGTTGCACGCTGGCATCGGCGGCCGCCTAACAGAACCCCACACATGCCCGAGATGGCGAAACCCCAGACTCCCGCGTATGCCTTGACGGTGGCGGACCTGCTGCGAAAGCAGGCTGGCACGCGAGCGCATGCCGTGGCCTTGGAGGATGCGCGCGGGGTGATGAGCTACCGTGAGCTCGACCGAGCTGCAAGCCGTCTGGCGCAGGCGCTGCTCGTTCGCGGCCTGCGCGTGGGAGATCGGGTTGCGGTGTTGTCCGAGAACTGTCGCGAGTACCTCCAGTTGCAGCTCGCCGCAGCGAAGATCGGTGTTGTCGTGGCCTGCCTGAATTGGCGCCTGGCCGATGCCGAGCTCACGCACTGCCTGCGCCTGGTCGCGCCGAGCATGGTCTTCGTCTCCGCGCGGCACGCGCCGACGCTGGCACGTATCGCGCACGGCGTGCCGCAGGTCGTCCTGATCGAAACGCAGTTCGACACCTTCCTGGCCGGCGTGCTGGAGGACGATCCCCGGATCGACGTCGATCCCGAGCAAGGCCTCGTCATCCTCTACACCAGCGGGACCACCGGCCTGCCCAAGGGCGCGGTGATTAGCCAGCGCGCCATGGTGGCGCGCGCGATGTGCTTCGCGGCGGAATACGGCATCGGGCCCGAGCACAGCTATGTCGCCTGGTCGCCGCTGTTCCACATGGCAGCCACCGACTTCAGCCTGGCCACGCTGATGATCGGCGGTAAGGTCGTGGTGCAGGACGGGCTGGACGTCGACCGCCTGTGCGTGACCATCGCCGCCGAGCCCATCGGCTGGCTGGTGGCCATGCCGGGCATGATCGATGTGCTGATCGACGGGCTGCGCCGCAACGCCACCCGGGTGCGCGGCGTGCGCGTGGTGGGTGCCATGGCGGACTTGGTGCCGCGGCAGCAGATCGCCGATCTCACCGGCCTGCTGAAGGCGCCCTACATCAACAGCTTCGGCGCCACCGAGACCGGCCTTGCGCCGGCCTCGGGGGCGCTGCTTGCACCCGGGGTGGTGCCCACCAGCCTGGCCAAGCGGGAGTCGGCGTTCTGCAGCCTGCGGCTGGTCGATGCCGACGACTGCGACGTGCCGGTGGGCACGCCGGGCGAGGCGGCTCTGCGCGGGCCGACGCTGTTCTCGGGCTACTGGAATGCGCCCGAGGCGAACGCGCAGGACTTCCGCGGCGGCTGGTTCCACATGGGTGACCTGTTCGTGCGCCGCGCCGACGGCACGCTGGACTTCGTCGACCGCGCCAAGTACCTCATCAAGTCGGGCGGCGAGAACATCTACCCGGCCGAGATCGAACGTGTGCTGCTGGCCGAGGCTACGGTGGCCGACGCCGCCGTGGTGCGCCAGCGCAATGAACGCTGGGGCGAGGTGCCGGTGGCCTTCGTCGCCTTCAAGCCTGGCACCGCCGCCGACACCGAAGCGCTCGAGGCGCGCTGTCGCGAGCAACTGGCCGGCTACAAGATTCCCAAGGAGTTCCGCGTCGTGGATCTGGCGGCCTTTCCGCGCAGCAGCACCGGCAAGATCCAGCGCCACGAGATCGAGCGCCTGTGGCTGTAGCCGTCGGCGCGCCATCCACCGACAACAGAACGAGGAAGCCATGAACCCCGAACTCGAGATGAACCTGCTGCGCCGCCAGAATGTGGGCGACAGCCTTCGCCGTGCGGCGAACGCCGCCGGAGACAAGCCCGCGGTCATCTTCTACACCACCGACGGCGCCGCGCAGACCCACAGCTACGCGCAACTGAACGCGCTGGTCAATACCGTTGCGAACAACCTGCTGCGCCGTGGCATCAAGAAGGGTGACCGCGTGGCCGCGCTGTCGCGCAACAACGTGCCCTTCCTGGCGCTTGGCTATGCGCTGCACAAGATCGGCGCCTGGTTGGTGCCGGTGAATTTCATGCTGCAGCCGGCGGACGTGCAGCAGCTCATCGAGTTCGCCGAGGCCAGGTGGTTCTTCGTCGAGGATGCTCTGCTCGGCAACGTTGACGCGGTGCTGGGCAAGATGGCTTGTGTCGAGCAGTTTGTTCAGATCAGCGTGTCCGGCAAGGCGGCGCCTGCCGGCTGGCTGGCGTTTGCCGACCTCGCCTCGGGGCCCGCCGACGAACCCCAGGTCCTCATCGACAGCGACGACGTCGCCACGATGTTCTTCACCAGCGGTACCGAGTCGGCGCCTAAGGGTGTTCTGACCTCGCATGCCAACTTCTACGCCTCCCATCTGGCATGGGCCTTGAACTTCGGACTGGCTCAGGACGACAGCCTGCTGATGAGCCTGCCGCTCATTCACGTCGCCGGCTATCTGTTCTCCACCTATGCCCTGGCCAACCAGGTCACGATGGTGATGACGCAGGTGCCGCAACCGGTGCAGATGATCGACCTCGTCGCGCGTCATCGGCTCAGCGTCACGGTGTTGCCTCCGACGCTGTACGTGGCGATGCTGTCGTGCCCCAACTTCGGCACCTCGGATCTCCGCTGCGTGACCAAGCTGGGCACCTGGGCCTCGACGATCCCCAAGTCGATGATCGATGGCTGGAAGCAGGCGGCGCCGTCGTCGCGCTTTTTCTCGGTGCAAGGTTCCAGCGAATCGACCGCCTCCTTGCTGACAGGTGGCTGGGTGGATGGTTGGGAGCAGATGCCTAACCAGGACGGCCGCTGGGTCGGCCGCCTCGCCTCGGTGGCCGCCGATGTGCGTCTGGTCGACGATGACGGCAATGACGTGGCCGATGGCGAATCGGGCGAGCAGATCGTGCGCGGCCCGGTCATCATGAAGGGCTACTACAAGAACGACGAGGTCAACCGCCGCGTGTTCCGCGACGGCTGGTTCCATACCGGCGACATCCTGTTCCGCGACGCGGCCGGCAACTACTTCTTCGCCGACCGCAAGAAGGACATGATCAAGACCGGCGGCGAGAACGTCTATTGCCAGGAGGTCGAGAGCGTGCTGGGTGCCCACCCGGGCGTGATGCAGTGCGCCGTGTTCGGGCTGCCCGACGAGCGCTGGGGCGAGGCCGTGACGGCCGCCGTCATCGCCAAGCCAGGAACTGAAGTGACCGAGGCCGAGTTGATCGAGTTCTGTCGTGTCCGCCTGCCCGGCTTCAAGGCGCCGAAACGGATCCACTTCCGCAAGTCGTTGCCGATCAGTGCGGCCAACAAGATCCTCAAGCGGGATCTCAAGACCGAGTATGCCAGTGCGGACAAGGGCGGCTGAGGCCCACGGCCTCCCAGTGTCCGAGTCCGAAACGTTTCAATACAAGGAGTCAGCGCCATGAACCAGAAAGTCATTGTTGCCGGTGTCGGCATGGTCCCATTCGCCAAGCCCGGTGCCAGCGAGCCCTACAACGTCATGGGTGCGCAGGCGGCCCGGCTGGCGCTGGCCGATGCCGGGGTCGATTACGCCACCATCCAGCAGGCCTACGTCGGCTACGTCTACGGGGATTCCACCTGCGGCCAGCGCGCGCTGTACCCGGTAGGCATGACCGGCATTCCGATCGTCAACGTCAACAACAACTGCTCCACCGGCTCGTCGGCGCTGTTCCTGGCGCGTCAGGCGGTGCAGTCGGGTGCCGTCGATTGCGTCCTGGCGCTGGGCTTCGAGCAGATGCAGCCGGGCGCCATCAAGGCGGCCTTCACCGACCGCCCCACGCCTTTCGAGGAGTTCGACCAGGCCACCGACGCGCTCGTCGGCCACCCCGAGATCCCGCTCGCACTGCGCTACTTTGGCGGCGCCGGCAAGGCTCACATGGACAAGTACGGGACCCGGCTCGAGACCTTCGCGGCCATCCGCGCCAAGGCCAGCCGGCACGCGGTCAACAACCCGCTGGCGCTGTTCCGCAAGGAAGTCAGCACCGAGGACGTGATGGCCTCGCCCATGCTTTGGGACGGTGTGATGACGCGCCTGATGGCCTGCCCGCCCACCTGCGGCGCCGCCGCCGCCGTGATCTGCTCGGAAGCCTTCGCGAAGAAGCACGGTCTTAACACCCAGGTCAGCATCGCGGCCCAGGCCATGACCACCGACTTCCACAGCACCTTCGACGCGAAGGACATGATGCGCGTCGTCGGCTACGACATGGCGCGCGATGCGGGCCGCCAGGTTTATGAAGCGGCCGGTATCGGCCCTGGCGACGTCGACGTGGTCGAACTGCACGACTGCTTCGCGCAGAACGAACTGATCACCTACGAGGGCCTGGGCCTGTGCCCGCAAGGCGGCGCCGAGAAGTTCGTGCGCGACGGCGACAACACCTATGGCGGCAAGGTCGTCACCAACCCGTCGGGCGGGCTGCTGTCCAAGGGCCATCCGCTCGGCGCCACCGGCCTGGCGCAATGCTACGAGCTGACGCACCAGTTGCGCGGCACCGCCGACCAGCGCCAGGTGAAGGGCGCGCGGGTGGCGCTGCAGCACAACCTGGGACTCGGTGGCGCCTGCGTCGTGACCCTCTACAAGGCCGCCTGAAGCGCAACGCCGAGGACCCAACCCATGATCGACAAGAAGCACATCGGCTACGCGCCGCCCCCCATCCTGTGGGACGTGGAGAAGGGCCGCATCGCCTTCTTCGCCAAGGTGATCGGCCTCACCGACCCGATCCACACCGACGAGGCCGCGGCCAAGGCGGCCGGTTATCGCGGCATCGTCGCACCGCCGACCTTCATCTTCGGCGCGCCGGGAGACTCCGGCGAAACGATGAAGCTGATCGAGACGCTCGAAATCGACCTCGGCAAGGTGCTGCACGGCGAGCAGCGCTTCGACTACCACGCGCCGGTGTGCGCAGGCGACACGCTGCGCTTCCAGTCGAAGGTCAGCGACATCTACGACAAGAAGGGCGGCGCGCTCGAATTCGTCGTCAACGACACGAAGGTCACCAACCAGCTCGGCGAGCATGTGGCCGATCTGCACGCGGTGATCGTCGTGCGCCACGCCTGAAAGGGGATGCCATGACATTCGATGCTCAGAAGCTCGCCGTGGGCGACGCCATGCCGGTGCTGCAGCTGCCACCCATCAGCCGCACCACGCTGGCCCTGTTCGCCGGCGCCTCGGGCGACCACAACCCGATCCACATCGACATCGACTTCGCTCAGAAGGCGGGCATGAAGGACGTCTTCGCGCACGGCATGTTGTCGATGGCCTACCTGGCCCGCGCGCTCACCGAGTGGGTGCCGCAGCGGCGCATCCTGCGCTATGGGGTGCGGTTTGCCGCCATCACGCAACTCGGCGACCGCGTGCAGTGCAGCGGCAAGGTGGTGGAGAAGCTGACCCACGCGGGGCGCCCGTGTGCGCGCATTGAACTCACCGCCGCCAAGCGCAGTGGTGAAGTGACGCTGGCCGGCGAAGCGCTGGTGGCGTTGGACTGACGTTTTTTCCCCTACCAACATCGAGGACACACCCATGAAGAAGCTCGAAGGCAAGGTCGCCATCGTCTCCGGTTCCGGCCGCGGCATCGGCCGCGCCATCGCCATGAAGCTCGCCAGCGAAGGTGCCAAGGTCGTGGTCAACGACCTGGACCCCGCGCCGGCCGAACAGACCGTCGCCGACATCAAGGCCGCCGGCGGCCAGGCGCTGGCCTGCGCCGGCAGCGTCACCGCCGACGGCTTTGCCGAGAAGTTCGTCAAGAGCGCGATCGACGGTTTCGGCGGCCTGGACATCATCATCAACAACGCCGGTTACACCTGGGACAACGTGATCCAGAAGATGACCGACGAGCAGTGGCACTCGATCCTCGACGTGCACCTCACGGCACCGTTCAAGATCCTGCGCGCTGCCGCCGACTACTTCCGCCACCAGTCCAAGCTCGAGGCCGAGGCCGGCAAGGAGGTGTTCCGCAAGGTCGTCAACATCTCGTCGATCGCCGGCACCGGCGGCAACGCCGGCCAGGCCAACTACTCGGCCGGCAAGGCCGGCATCATCGGCCTGACCAAGGCGCTGTCCAAGGAATGGGGGCGCTACAAGGTCAACGTCAACGCGGTCGCATTCGGCATGATCAAGACGCGCCTGACCGAAGCGACGGCCGGCGGCGATGCGTCGATCGACGTCGAGGGCCGCAAGATCAAGGTGGGCGTCAACCCGGACCTGCTGGCGATGATGGAGCGCAGCATTCCGCTCGGCCGCGGTGGCACGCCCGAAGAGGCGGCCGGCTCGGTGTACCTGCTGTGCACGCCCGAGTCGAACTACATCAGCGGTCAGACGCTGATCTGCGGCGGCGGCATTTCCATCTGACGGTTGCCAGCGGAGCCGGCCATGGACCTTTCCTTCAGCGACAGCGAACGTGCCTTCCAGCAAGAGGTGCGCGCCTGGTTCGCCGCGAACACACCCGAGCGGCTGCGCCGCAAGGTGGTGACCGGCCAGATGCTGAACAAGGACGACATCGTCCAATGGCAGCGCCGGCTCGACGACCAGGGCTACCTGGTCGTCGGCTGGCCCAAGGCGCATGGCGGCCCCGGCTGGACGCCGACGCAGCGCTACCTGTTCGACCTGGAGCGCGCCGCGGCGAATGCGCCCGTGGGCCTGTCGATGGGCGTCATCATGCTCGGGCCGGTGCTGATGGCCTTCGGCACCGAAGCGCAGAAGGCGCGCTACCTGCCGCGCATCCGGCGCTGCGAGGACTGGTGGTGCCAGGGCTATTCCGAGCCTGGAGCGGGCTCCGACCTGGCCAGCCTGAAGACCAGCGCGGTGGCCGACGGCGATGACTACGTCATCAACGGCTCGAAGATCTGGACCACCTACGCGCACTGGGCGAACATGATGTTCTGCCTGGTGCGCACGGCCCACACCGGCAAGAAGCAGGAGGGCATCTCGTTCCTGCTGATCGAGATGGACCGCCCCGGGATCGAGGTGCGGCCCATCGTCTCGATCGACGGCGAGCACCACCTGAACCAGGTCTTCTTCACCGACCTGCGCGTGCCCAAGTCCAACCTCGTGGGCCGCGAAGGCCAGGGCTGGGAGATCGCCAAGTACCTGTTGACCCACGAGCGCACCAGCATCGCCGGTGTGGCCGACAGCAAGGCCGCGCTGGCCAATCTGTACGCGGCAGCGGCGCAGCGGCACGCGGGCGGAAGACCGCTGCTCGACGACCCGGCGGTGCGCGTCAAGCTGGCGCGCGCCGAGATCGACCTGATGGCGCTGGAATACACCAACCTGCGCGTGCTCTCGTCCACCGCGGCCGGAAAGGCGCCGGGGCCGGAATCGTCGCTGCTGAAGCTCATGGGCACGGCGGTGCAGCAGACGCTGTCGGAATTGAGCGTGGAGTTCGGTGCCGAACTGGCCTGGCCCTGGCATGCGCCGGGTGCGCTGGGCAATACCGACCACGCGCATGCGATGGAACGCTACGCCTTCCTGCGGGCGGCCACCATCTACGGTGGCAGCGACGAGGTCCAGAAGACCGTGCTGGCCAAGTCCCTGCTGGGCAAGGCCGCTGCCTGACACCGACACGACGACATCATGCGATGGACCTGACGCCCACCCCGGAACAGAAGATGTTGCGCGATGCCGCGCACAAGTACCTGCGCGCCGAATACACCTTCGACGCGCGCCGCCAGCTGATCGCGAGCGAGACCGGCATGAGCGCCGCGCACTGGAGTCGCTTTGCCGAGTTCGGCTGGCTCGGCCTGGGCCTGCCCGAACCCCATGGTGGCTTCGGCGGTATGCCCGACGTCGTGCAGGTGGCCGAAGCCATGGGCGCGGCACTGGTCGTCGAACCCTATCTCGCCAGCACCGTGCTGGCCGGGCAGGCCATCGCCGCTGCGGGCAACCCAACCCAATGCGCGGCCCTGCTGCCGCCGTTGGTCAGCGGGGGGAAGATCTATACCCTGGCGCACACCGAGGCCGACGCTGGCGCCGACCTGGCCTGGGTGACGACCACTGCGCGCCTGGAGGCCGGCCACTGGGTGTTGTCGGGCCGAAAGACCGGTGTGCCGGCGGCGCCATGGGTCGACGCCTTCGTGGTCGCGGCGCGCACCGCGGGCGAGCCTGGTCAGCGTGACGGCATCGGCCTGTTCGTGGTGCCGGGTGGCGCGCCGGGCGTGCGTGTCGACGCCTACCCGCGCTACGACGGCGCCCGCGCCGGGGAGTTGCAGCTCGACGGCGTGGCGATCGGCGGGGAAGCAGCGCTGGGTGACCCGGCCGCTGGCCTGGCCGCGCTGGAACGCGCCGTCGACCTGGCCACCGTCGCCGCCTGCGCCGACGCGCTGGGGGCGATGACGGCCGTGCTGTCCAAAACCGGCGAGTACCTCGCCACGCGGCGGCAGTTCGACGCCCCCTTGGCCAGCTTCCAGGTTCTCCAGCACCGGCTGGTGGACATGTTCGCGGCCGTCGAAGCCAGCCGCTCGCTGCTGCTGCTTGCGGCGCTGCAGGGCGACAACCCGGTGCCCGCTGAACGCGCGCGGGCGGTGTCTGCAGCCAAGGTGGCGATCGGCGAGCGCGCGCGCTACGTGGCGCAGCAGGGCGTGCAACTGCACGGCGGCGTGGGCATGACCGAGGAGCTGGACATCGGCCACTACTTCCGCCGCCTGACGCTGTTTCAGCATGCCTTCGGTGGCATCGACCATCACCTGCAGCGCTTCGCCTATTTGCGCAATGTGTGATGCATGTGCGTGATGGCAATGCCATGCATCGCCGCAGCCGGCCCGCACTTCTCGTGAAAGCCCCTGCATGACCCTGATGACTTCCACCGTGTCGCCCGGCAGCGAAGACTTCGCGCGCAATCGCGACGCCTACCTGGCGCGCATCGCCGACCTGCACGCGCGCCGCGCGCGGGCCCTGGTCGGTGGCCCGGAGAAGGCGCGCCGCCTTCACAAGGAACGTGGCCAGCTGCTGCCGCGCGAACGGCTGGCCGCGGTGCTCGACCCGGGCTCGCCCTTCCTGGAGTTCGGCCAGCTCGCCGGCGAGGGCCTGTACGAAGGCGTGCCCCCCGGCGGCAGCATCATCACCGGCGTGGGCCTGGTCAGCGGCCGGCCGTGCATGCTGATGATCCACGACGCCACGGTGAAGGGCGGCACCTACTACGGCATCACCTCGAAGAAGCACGTGCGGGCGCAGATGTTCGCCTGGCAGCACCGGCTGCCGTGCATCACCATGGTCCAGTCGGGCGGCGCCAACCTGCCCGAGCAGGCGCACATTTTCCCAGACGACGGCCAGTTCGGTTCGATCTTCTACAACCAGATCCGCATGTCGGGCGAGGGCATCACGCAGATCGCCACCGTGCACGGCCCGTCCACGGCCGGCGGCGCCTACCTGCCGGCGCTGTGCGACGAGGCGGTGATCGTGCGCAACCAGGGTGCGATGTTCCTCGGCGGGCCGCAGCTGGTGTATGCGGCGACCAAGGAAGTGGTCGATGTCGAAACGCTCGGCGGCGGCGACATGCACAGCCGCGTCAGCGGCGTCACCGACCACCTGGCCGAGAGCGACAGCCATGCCATCGCCATCGTGCGCGGCATCGTCGCCAACCTGGGCACCGGCCCCAAGCAGCGCTGGGATGTGGCCGCAGCGAAGCCGCCGCGCCACGACCCGCGCGAGATCTACGGCATCGTCAGCGCCGACAACCGCCACCCCACCGACAACCGCGAGGTGCTGGCGCGGCTGATCGACGACAGCGACCTGCAGGAATTCAAGCCGCTGTACAGCAGCTCGATGATCTGCGGCTTCGCCCGCATCAAGGGCTTTCAGGTCGGCATCCTGGCCAACAACGGCGTCATCTTCTCCGAGAGCGCGCTCAAGGGTGCGCACTTCATCGAGCTGGCCTGCCAGCGCGACATCCCGCTGCTGTTCATCGCCGACGTGTCGGGCTTCATGGTCGGTCAGGCGGTCGAGCGCGAAGGCATTGCCAAGCACGGCGCCAAGTTCATGACCGCGATGGCCTCGGCCAACGTGCCGCGCTACACGCTGATCACCGGCGGCTCGTATGCCGCCGCCTACCTGGCGATGTGCGGCCGGCCCTTCAAGCCGCACGTGATGATGATGTGGCCCACCGGCCGCGCCGCATTGATGGGCCCGGAGCAGGCGGCGACGACCATGGCGATGGTGCGGGACAACATCCACGAGCGCGAGGGCACGAGCTGGACCGAGGACGAGAAGGAGCGCTTCAAGCAGCCCATCCGCGAGCAGTTCGAGGCCTTCGCCAGCCCCTACAACTACGCCGCCAACATGTGGTGCGACATGGTCATCGACCCGCTGGAAACGCGCGACACGATGGCCCTGCTGTTCGAGCTGGCGGGCCGCCAGCCGCAGCGCGACACGCAGTTCGGCGTGTTCCGCATGTAGGGCCGGAGGCACACCACCCATGCTCGAGAACGTTCTCCAGGGCTGCCGCGTCGTCGACTTGACGCAGAACGTTGCCGGCCCGTTCTGCACCCAGACCCTCGGCGACCTCGGCGCCGAGGTCATCAAGATCGAGCGCCCCGGCAGCGGCGACGATGCGCGCCAGTGGAAGCCGCCCGAAGTGGCCGGCGTCTCGACCGGCTTCGCGGCGCTGAACCGCAACAAGAAGAGCGTCTGCATCGACCTCGACCGTGCCGCTGGCCAGCAGCTGGTCGCGCGCCTGGCGGCCGGTGCCGACGTGCTGGTGCATTCGCTCAAACCCGGCAGCGCCGAAGCGCGCGGCCTCGGCGACGAACAGCTGCGGCCGGCCAATCCGCGCCTCGTCTACTGCGCGATCAGCGCCTTCGGCGAGGTCGGCCCGATGCGCGCGCTGCCCGGCTACGACCCGCTGATGCAGGCCTTCACCGGCATCATGAGCGTCAGCGGCCACGAAGGCGACGAGCCGGCGCGCGTCGGCGTGTCGCTGATCGACATGGGCACCGGCATGTGGGCCACGATGGCGATCCTGGCCGCGCTGCTGCGCCGCGCCAGCACGGGCGCAGGCATGCGCGTGCACGCGAGTCTGCTCGAGACGGGGCTGTCGTGGATGACGGTGCCGGTGGCGAACTATCTGGCCACCCGGCGCCTGCCGCGCAAGATGGGCTCGGCGATGGCGATGATGGCGCCCTACGAGCTCTTCGACAGCGCCGACGGCAAGGTCTTCATCGCCGCGGCCAACGATCGGCTGTTCGGCCGCATCTGCGTCGCGCTCGGTTGCCCCGAGCTGGCGCAGGACCCGCGTTTCGTCGACATGTCGGCGCGCATCGGCCACCGTGAGGTGTTGCACACCGAGCTGGAAGCGCGCACCCGGCAACGCAGCACGGCGGAGTGCGTGGCTGCGCTGCGCGCGGCCGGCGCGCCTTGCAGCGAGATGCACGACGTGGCCCAGATGCTGGCGCACGAACAGGTGCAGGCGGTGGGCATGCTGGGCGCGCTGCCGTTGCCGGGCGCACCGCAACACCAGGCGATGGGGCTGCCCTTCAGTTCGCAGGGCCGGCGCGGGCGCAGCGGCCAGCCGCCGCCCGTCCTGGGCGCGAGCACCGACGAGGTGTTGACGGCGCTGGGCCTGCATGCCGATGAACTGGCGGCGCTGCGACAGCAGGGCGTCGTCGATTGACAACGACAAGGCCGACATCCCCATGAACTTCGACTACACCGAGACCCAGGGCCAGATCCGCGCCGCCGTCAAGGAGCTGTGCAAGGGCTTCGGCCCCGAGTACTGGCGTCAGTGCGCCCAGGACGGCGCCTATCCGGAAGCGTTCGTCGACGCGATGGCCAAGGCCGGCTGGCTGGCCGCGCTGATCCCCGAGCAGTACGGCGGCGCCGGGCTGCCGCTGCTCGACGCATGCCTGATCCTGCAGGAGATCAATCAGAACGGCGGCAGCGCGGTGCACTGCCATGCGCAGATGTACACGATGGCGTCGATCATGCGCCACGGCTCCGAGACACAGAAGCGCCGCACGCTGCCGCGCATCGCCGACGGCAGCCTGCGGCTGCAGGCCTTCGGCGTGACCGAGCCCGACGCGGGCTCCAACACGCTGGCGATCAAGACCTTCGCGCGCAAGGTGCCGGGCGGCTACGTCGTCAACGGCCAGAAGATCTGGACCTCGCGCTACAGCCACTCGCACATGTACCTGCTGATCGCGCGCACCACGCCGATCGACGCGGTGAAGAAGAAGACCGACGGCCTGAGCCTGTTCCTGATCGACATCGCGAAGGCCGGCACGGCGCTGAAGGCCACGCCGATCCGCACGATGATCAACCACCATACCTTCCAGATCTTCATCGACAACCTCGAGCTCACCGACGACGACCGCATCGGCGAGGAAGGCAAGGGCTTCTCCTACCTGCTCGACTCGCTGCACTCCGAGCGCCTGCTGGTGGCCAGCGAGGCCATCGGCGACGGCCACTGGTTCGTCGGCAAGGCCGCGCGCTACGGCAGCGAGCGAGTCGTCTTCGACCGCCCGATCGGCGCCAACCAGGGCGTGCAGTTTCCGATAGCGCGCGCCCACATGAACATCGAGGCCGCCGAACTGATGCGCAACAAGGCGGCGACGCTGTTCGACGCCGGCCTGCCGTGCGGGCGCGAGGCGACGATGGTCAAGTACCTCGCCAGCGAAGCGGCCTGGGAGGCTGCCGAGGCGGCCATGACCACCTTCGGCGGCTATGGCGTGGCCTGCGAATACGACATCGAGCGCAAATGGAAGGAGAGCCGGCTGTTCCGCACCGCGCCGATCTCCAACAATCTGGTGCTGGCGCAGGTGGCCGAGCACCTGCTGGGCATGCCGCGTTCTTACTGAAGGATCGGCCATGGACCATCAAACCCTGCTGATCCAGCCAGCACCGGGCACCGCGCCCGAGGACGGCATCCGCTGCTTGGTGCTGAACCGGCCGGAGGTGATGAACGCGATGAACACGCAGATGTTCGTCGACCTGCGCAAAGCCCTGCACGAACTGGCCTTCGACGACGGCCTGCGGGTGCTGATCATCACCGGCGCCGGTGAGCGCGCCTTCTGCACCGGCGGTGACCTGAAGCAGCGTGACGGCATGACCGATGCCGCCTGGCGCAAGCAGCACCAGCTTGCCGAGGAGGTGCTGCTGGCGGTGAAGGACTTCCCGCGGCCGGTGATCGCCGCGGTCGAGGGCCATGCCCACGGCGGCGGCTGCGAGCTGGCGCTGATGTGCGACTGGATCGTGGCGGCCAGAACGGCGGTGTTCTCGCTGCCCGAAGTGCGGCGCGGCATCATGCCCGGCGGTGGCGGCATCCAGAACCTCGTGCGCGCCGTCGGCGCGCGGCGCGCCAAGCAGCTGCTGCTGACGGCACGGCGGTTCTCGTCGGAGCAGGCCGCAGTCTGGAACATGGTGACCACGCTGGCCGAGACCGGCCAGGCGCTGGCCGTGGCGGTGGCCGAGGCGCGCGAGATCGTGCAGGCCGCGCCGATGGCGGTGCACTACGCCAAGCTCGCCGCCTCGCGCGGCGGCGAGGTCGACTTCCATACCGGCTACGCGCTCGACATCGCCGCCTACAACGTGCTGGTGTCGTCGCAAGACCGGCTCGAAGGTGTCAAGGCCTTCAACGAGAAGCGCGCCCCGCGCTGGAGCGGACGTTGACATGAAACCCCCACTCTCACTTCGTACGCTGCCCCCTGAGGGGGCGCTCAGTACCTTCGGAACGGCCGGGCGGTACTGAGATGTTCAAGAAGGTCCTGATCGCCAACCGCGGCGAGATCGCCTGCCGCATCGCCCGCACCTGCCAGCGCCTGGGCATCGCCGTGGCCGGCGTGCATTCCGGCGCCGACCGCGACGCGCTGCACACGGCCGTGATCGGCGAGTCGATCGGCCTGGGCGGCGGCAGCGCCACCGAGAGCTACCTGCGCATCGATGCGGTCATCGCCGCGGCGCGGCGCTGCGGTGCGCAGGCCATCCACCCCGGCTACGGCTTTCTGGCCGAGAACCCGGACTTCGCGCGCGCCGTCGAGGCCGCCGGGCTGGTGTTCATCGGCCCCACGCCCGAGGTCATCGAACGGCTGGGCAACAAGGCATCGGCCAAGGCCGAGGCGCGCGCCGCCGGCGTGGCGGTGCTGGGCGGCGGTGAGCAGGCCAGCGCCGATGCCGAGGTGGTGGCCGCCTGGGCGCGCGCCCTGCCGCTGCCGGTGCTGCTCAAACCGGCGGCCGGTGGCGGCGGCAAGGGCATGCACGTGGTGCGGCAGGCCGGCACGCTGGCCGAGTCCATCGCCACTGCGATGCGCGAGGCCCGCAGCGCCTTCGCCGACCCCTCGCTGATCGTCGAGCCCTACGTCGAGCGTGGCCGCCACGTCGAGGTGCAGATTGCCGGCGACGGGCAGGGCAGCGTCATCCACCTGTTCGAGCGCGAGTGCACGCTGCAGCGGCGGCACCAGAAGCTGATCGAGGAAGCCCCCGCCGCGCCGCTGCCAGCAGGGCTGCGCGAGCAGATGCTGGCCGACGCCGTGCGCCTGGCGCAGCGGCTGCGCTACCGCGGCGTCGGCACGGTCGAGTTCCTGGTCGCGGGCGACCGGCACTGGTTCCTGGAGGTCAATCCGCGGCTGCAGGTCGAGCATCCGGTGACGGAGGAGGTGACCGGCATCGACATCGTCGAGCTGATGCTGCGGGTGGCCGCTGGCGAGGGCCTGGCGCTGACGCAGGCCGACGTGCGGCTGCGCGGCCATGCCGTCGAGGCCCGGCTGTGCGCCGAAGACGCCGAGCACGACTTCATGCCGTCCACCGGCGAGATCGTCGCGGTGCGCTTCCCGGGCCCCGGGGTGCGCGTCGAGACCGGCGTGCGCGCCGGCTCGGTGGTCACGCCGTACTACGACTCGATGCTGGCCAAGCTGATCGTCCACGCCGATGATCGCGATGCCGCGCTCGACCGCCTGTCGCTGGCACTGGGCGAGACCCAGGTGCTGGGCGTGACCACCAACGGCCGCTTCCTGCAGCAGCTGATCGCCCTGCCGCAGACGCGGGACGCCAGTTTCCACACCCGCAGCGTCGACGACGTGCTGGCTGCGCGGCCCGGCTCCGAGGCGGCGCCGCTGCGCTGGCTGGCGGCAGCCGCGGCCTGGTGGCTGCTCGATGCACGCCGGGGCGCAGGCTACGGGGCGTGGTCTGAGCCCGACGTCACTGGCTGGCAGATGCACGCCGGCGACGACCCGGTGTCGGCGGTGCCGAGCCTGCTGCTGCGCGAAGGCAAGCGACTGCACGAGGTGCGCTTCGGCGCGCCGCGGCCGGACGGCCAGCTGCTGGTGCAGGTGGACGAGGAGCGCGTGCGCCTGGGCCTGCGCGCCGAAGGTGCGCGCTGGCAGCTGAGCATCGGCGATTCGGTCGAGCTGCTGGCCATCGCACGCCGCGACGGCAGCCTGTTCGTGCAGGCGCAGGGCCTAGCCTTCGCCTTCGAGGCCATCGATTATCTGGCGCAGGCCGCCGCGGCCCACGTCACGTCGGGCGAACTGCGCACGCCGTTGATGGGCACCATCCTGAAGACCCACGCCGCCGTCGGCGACACGCTGCGGGCCGGCGACGTGGTGGTGACCATGGAGTCGATGAAGATGGAATTGAAGATCTGCGCCGAGCACGACGGCGTGCTGCGCAGCCTGGGCGTCGTCGCCGGGCAGATGGTCGAACGCGGCCTGCTCGTCGGCCTCGTCGATGCCGCTGCTTGACGGACTGACTGACCGACACCCCTGACCTGCCCGATAGGAGACCGCGTTGAACTACGAATCGATCAAGCTGACGATGGACGGCGAGCACGTCGCCCGTCTGACGCTGGCCCGCCCCGACATCCAGAACGCGATGAGCATGAAGCTGGTGCAGGAACTGCGCCACGCGCTGAGCGTCATCGCCGCCAGCAGCACGCTGCGCGCGGTGGTGCTGACGGGCGAGGGCAAGTCCTTCTGTGCCGGCGGCGACCTGAACTGGATGCAGAGCGTGCTCAAACAGAGCCGCGCCGAGCGCATCGCCGAATCCAGGGTACTGGCCGAGCTGTTCTACGAGTTCGACACCCTGCCCAAGGTGGTGGTCGGCCGCATCAATGGTGCGGCCACCGGCGGCGGCTTCGGCATGACCTGCATCTGCGACGTGACCGTGGCCTCGAGCGCCGCGCGCTTCTCGCTCACCGAGGCCAAGCTCGGCCTGCTGCCGGCCAACATCGGCCCCTATGTGGCGCGCCGTCTGGGGCTGGCGCGGGCGCGCCGCTACGGCCTGACGGCGAAGTTCATCGACGCGGCGCAGGCCGAGCGCATCGGCCTGGTGGACCGGGTCGTCGAGCCCGACGAGCTGGACAGCGCGGTGGAAGAAGAACTGGCGCTGATCCTGGCGATCCCGGCCGGCTCGATCGCGTCGACCAAGAAGCTGTTCAACGACGTCATCGGCCGCCCGCCGCGCGACTGCATGGACTACACGGCCGGCGCGCTGGCAGACGCCTGGGAGACCGAGAACGCCGGCGAAGGCATCGCCGCGTTCCTCGCCAAGCGCCCGGCCGCCTGGAAGGTCATGCGCGGCTGAAGCGCCCGCCGCCGCCAACTTCTGCAACCACCACGCTGCCGATCAAATGACCACCTTCGAAACCATCCGGCTCGACATCGATGCCGCCGGCGTCGCCCGCCTGACGCTGGCCAGGGCCGATGTGCACAACGCCCTGAACCCGACGATGTTCGAGGAGATCGGCCAGGCGCTCGACCTCATCGAAGCCAACCCCGCGGCGCGTGTCGTGGTGCTCAGCGGCGACGGCGAGAACTTCTGCGCCGGCGGCGACTTCCGCTGGCAGCAGAGCCAGGGCGACCAGGACCGTGCCAGCCGCATCCGCAGCGGCGTGCCGCTGGCCAAGATCCTGGCCCGGCTCGACAGCTTCGGCCGCCCCATCATCGGCCGCATCAACGGCTCGGCCTACGGCGGCGGCGTCGGCCTGATCGCCATCTGCGACGTCGCCGTGGCGGTGGACAGCGCGCGCATCTCGCTCAGCGAGGTCCGCCTGGGCCTGGTGCCGGCGACCATCTCGCCCTATGTCGCGGCCAAGCTGGGGCCGAGCTACGCGCGACGGGTGTTCCTCAACGGCAAGATCATGTCGGCCGCCGAGGCGCAACGCTACGGTCTGGTGCATGAAGTGGTTGCCGTGGCGGAACTCGACAAGGCCGTCAATGCCGAGATCGACCTGGCGCTGGCCTGCGCGCCGGGCGCGTTGCAGATGACCAAGAAGCTGGTGCAGTTCGTCCTGGCCCACGACAGCGCGGACAACCTGATCTACACCGTCGACCGCCTGGCCGACTTCTGGGAGACCGAGGAAGCGCGCGAGGGGCTGAAGAGCTTCTTCGAGAAGCGGGCGCCGGCCTGGCGCCGCAAGCACGAACCCGCAGCCTGACCCCACCCTCTCCCGACTGAAGGACACCCATGAACGACGCAGACACCGTGATCTACGAGGTGCGCGACGGCATCGCCACCGTCAAGATCAATCGCCCTGAAATCCGCAATGCGCTGTCGCCCGCGGCAGCCAACCGCCTGCACGACTGCTGGGGCGAGGTCGACGCCGACAAGAACGTGCGCGTGGCCATTCTCACCTCGGCCGATTGCGGCACCTTCTGCGCCGGGCTGGACCTGCGCGAAGCGGCGCGCGTGAAGAAGGAAGAGGGCGTCGACATCCTGAGCAAGATGAAGGACCCCTTCCACAGCCGCCAGCGCCGCGTCGCCAAACCCATCATCGCCGCGATGACCGGGCACCTGATCGCCGGCGGCATGATGCTCAGCCTGAATTCCGACCTGCGCGTGGGCCTGAAGGGAACGCAGGTGGGCATCACCGAAACGCGCATCGCCGGGCGCGGCAGCCCGTGGGCGATTCCGCTGCTGTGGATGCTGCCACAGCCGCTGCTGATGGAGATGGTGCTGACCGGCGAGCTGTATCCGATCGACACCTTCCACCAGCTCGGCTTCATCAACTACCTCGAGGACACGCCCGACGCCGTGCGTGCCCGCGCCCAGTCGCTGGCAGAACGCATCCGCGACAACGCACCGCTGTCGGTCATGGCGGGCAAGGAGTCGATCCTCACGGCGATGAGCGCCGGCTGCGATGCCGGCATGGCGCTGGCGCACAACATCTACCGTGCCGCCTACGCCAGCGAGGACGCGCAGGAAGGCCCGCGCGCCTTTGCCGAGAAACGCAAGCCGGTATGGAAGGGGCGCTGAGGCGCGTTGCGCTGAAGTGTCGAGCGCATCGATGAGCCAGGCCGAGCTGCCGCCCGGCGTGCAGGTCTTCGAGCGCGGCTGGTTGTCCAGCAACAGCGTGCTGTTTCTGGGCGCGCAGTCCACGGCGCTGGTCGACAGCGGCTATTGCGCGCACGCCGAGCAGACGCTGGCACTGGTGGCGGCGGCCCTGTGCGGGCGCCCGCTCGACCGCCTCGTCAACACCCATCTGCACAGCGACCACTGCGGCGGCAACGCCGCGCTGCAGGGCCGTTGGCCGGCGCTGCAGACGCTGATTCCGCCTGGATTGGCGCCGCAGGTGGCGCATTGGGATTCGGTGGCCCTCGGCTATGAGCCCAGCGGCCAGCGCTGCCCCCGCTTCAGGCACGACGCCCTGGTGCTGCCGGGCACCGAAATCGAACTTGCCGACAGGGCATGGCAGGTCCATGCCGCGCCGGGCCACGACCCCGACTCGCTGATCCTGTTCGAGCCCGGCTCGCGCACCCTGATCTCGGCCGACGCCCTGTGGGAAAACGGCTTCGGCGTGGTGTTCCCGGAACTCGACGAGCGCGACGCCTTCGGCGAGGTCGGCGCCACCCTCGATCTGATCGAGCGGCTCGGCCCGCGCTGGGTCATCCCGGGTCATGGCCCCGTGTTCCGTTTCGAGGCCGCGGTGCTGGGCCGGGCGCGCAGCCGCCTGGAGGCCTTTGTGCGCAACCCGGCCCGCCACGCCCACCACGCGGCCAAGGTGCTGCTCAAGTTCAAGCTGCTGGAATGCCGGCAGATGCTGTTCGTCGACTACGTCCAGTGGGCCGCCGGCACGCCGCACTTCCAGGGCATCCACCGCCGGTTCGCGCCTGCGGTGGGTATCGGCGACTGGATCGATCAGTTGACGCAGGAGCTGGTGCATTCGCAGATGGTGAGACGGGTGGGCGAGTCGGTCCACGATGCCTGAGGAGTCGGGCCGTCTGGGCACGGCAAGGACGGCGGAGGCGACGGGGGTCTTCGGGCGTGCCACGCTTGGAAGACCACCGCACGATTCGACGCTCAAAGAGCAAACCGATGACCCCTGCACTGCTCAGCCCGCTGCGGCTGCGAGAACTCGAATTGCCCAACCGCATCGTCGTGTCACCGATGTGCCAGTACAGCCTGGTCGACGGCTGTGCCACCGACTGGCATCTGGTGCACCTCGAGCAGTACGCGGTGTCGGGCGCCGGGCTGGTGATCCTGGAGGCCACGCATGTCGAGCGCCGCGGCCGCATCACCCACGGTTGCCTGGGGCTGTACTCCGACGAGAACGAGGCGGCGCTGGTGCGGGTGGTCGACTTCTTCCGCCGTCACGGCCATGCGCGGCTGGGCATCCAGATTTCGCACTCGGGCCGCAAGGGCTCGGCGCGCCGGCCCTGGGAAGGCCGTGGCGAAGCGCTGACGGCGGGCAAAGACGCCTGGGGCACGGTGAGCGCGTCCGATCTACCCTTCGACGAGTGCTGGCCGCAGCCTGCGGTGCTCGATGCCGACGGCATGGCGGCGGTGCGCGAGGCCTTCGCCCAATCGACGCGGCGCGCGGCGCGCCTGGGCTTTGACCTGGTGGAGGTGCACATCGCCCATGGCTACCTGCTGCATGGTTTCCTGTCGCCGCTGTGCAACCGCCGCGGCGACGCCTACGGCGGCAGCCTCGAGAACCGGATGCTTTTCCGCTCGAGGTCTTCGACGCGATGCGCGCCGAGTGGCCGCAGCACAGGCCGCTGGGCGTGCGCATCTCGGCCACCGATTGGGTCGAGGGCGGCCGGACGCTCGAGGACGCCTGCGAGTTTGCCTGCCGGCTGAAGGCGCGCGGCTGCGACTTCATCACCGTCTCCAGCGGCGGCACCTCGCCGAAGCAGAAGATCACGCTGGGCGACGGCTTTCAACTGCCGCTGGCTGCCGCGGTGCGCCAGGCCGCCGACCTGCCGGCGATGCGCGCGGGCATGCTGTTCGACCCGGTGCACGCCAACCGCGTCATCGCCGAGGGCCAGTGCGACCTGGCGGCCATCGCGCGCGGCATGCTGCACGACCTGCACTGGGACTGGCGCGCCGCCGCCGCGCTGGGTGGCGAGGTGAGCCATCCGCCGCAATACATCCGCGGCTACCTCTCGTCGTGGCTGCGCGCGGGCCATGGCGGCGCATAGTCCGCTCACACCACCGACAGGCACACCGATGAACGGCACCACCCGCTACCCCCATGTCTTCGCCCCGCTCGACCTCGGCTTCACGCGGCTGAAGAACCGCATCCTGATGGGCTCGATGCACACCGGGCTGGAAGAAGCGCCCGACGGTTTTCCGCGCATGGCCGAGTACTTTGCAGAGCGTGCGCGCGGCGGCGTCGGCATGATCATCACCGGCGGCTTTCCGCCCAACGACGAAGGCGGCGCGGGCGGCCAGCTGGCCAGCGCGGCCGATGCCCAGCAGCACCGGCTCATCACCCAGGCCGTGCATGCGGCCGACCCCGAGGTGAAGATCTGCCTGCAGATCCTGCACACCGGGGCGCTGGCGCCGACGCCGGACTGCGTCGCGCCCTCGGCCGTCAAGTCGCGCATCGGCCGCTACACGCCCCACGCGCTGGACGAGGCCGGCATCGAGAAGCAGCTCGCCGACTTCGCCAACTGCGCCGCGCTGGCGCACGCCGCCGGCTACGACGGCGTGGAGATCATCGGCTCGGCCGGCTACCTGCTCAGTGCCTTCATGGTGCAAAAGACCAACCTGCGCACCGACCAGTGGGGCGGACCCTGGGAAAACCGCATGCGCTTCGCGCTCGAGGTGGTGCGCCGGGTGCGCGCCGCCGTGGGCGAGCGCTTCATCGTGATCTTCCGCGTGCCGGCGATGGACATGCTCGACGGCGGCCTGGCCTGGGACGAGATCACCTCGCTGGCCCAGGGCCTGCAAGCCGCCGGCGTCAGCATCATCAGCACCCATTTCTGCTGGCATGAGGCGCCGGTGCCGACCATCGCCACGATGGTGCCGCGCGCGGCTTTCTCGCAAGTCACGGGCCGGCTGCGCAAGGCCGTCAGCGTGCCCGTCATCACCAGCAACCGCATCAACATGCCCGACGTGGCCGAAGCCGTGCTGGCGCGCGGCGACGCCGATCTGGTGTCGATGGCGCGGCCGATGCTGGCCGACTCACAGTTCGTGCTGAAGGCCGCGCAGGGCCGCGAGGACGAGATCAACACCTGCATCGCCTGCAACCAGGCCTGCCTGGACCATTACTTCGATGGCCGCCAGCAGGTGACCTGCCTGGTCAACCCGCGCGCCTGCTACGAGACGCTGCTGCACTACCGGCCGGTGGCGGCGGCCAAGCGCATCGCGGTGATCGGTGCCGGGCCCGCCGGCCTGGCCGCCGCCACCGTGGCGGCCGAACGTGGCCACCATGTCACGCTGTTCGAGGCCGGCGCCGAGATCGGCGGCCAGTTCAACCTGGCCCGGCGCATCCCTGGCAAGGAAGAGTTCGCCGAGACGCTGCGCTACTACCGCCGCATGATCGACAAGCTCGGCATCGCGCTGCGCCTGAACACCGCCGCCGATGCCGCGCTGATTGCCGCCGAGGGCTTCGACGAAGTGGTGGTGGCCACCGGCATCGAGCCGCGCCGGCCCGACATCCCCGGCATCGAGCACCCCAAGGTGCTGTCCTACATCGACGTCATCCTGGGCCGCAAGGCGGTCGGCCGGCGGGTGGCCATCATCGGCGCCGGCGGTATCGGCTTCGACGTCGCCGCCCTGGTGTCGCAGGCCGGCCCGTCGGCCGCGCTCGACATCGCGGTGTTCGCGCGCGAATGGGGCATCGACTTCGAGAACCACCCGCGCGGCGGCGTCACCGGCGTGCTGCCGCAGGTGGAGAAGTCCGAGCGCTCCGTGACGCTGCTGCAGCGCAAGGCCGACGCGCTGGGCAAGAACCTGGGCCGCACCACCGGCTGGGCGCACCGCATCACACTGGCCCGCCGCGGTGTGCAGATGGTCGGCGGCGTCGAGTACTTGCGCATCGACGACGCCGGCCTGCACACGCGCGTCAATGGTGAGCCGCGGCTGTTCGAGGCCGACAGCGTCATCGTCTGCGCCGGGCAGTTGCCGCTGCGCGGCGTGTACGACGCGCTGTTGGCCCGCGGCCGGAAAGCCCATCTGATCGGCGGCGCCTTCGAGGCGGTCGAACTCGATGCCAAGCGTGCCATCGATCAGGCCAGCCGACTGGCAGCCGGGCTCTGAACGTGCCGGCCGCCCCCATTGCCGACGCCGCCGAGCCCCGGCTGCGCCACAGCCTGGCCAACGGCGTCAACCACGCCCACTTCGAGTGGCGGCCCGAACGGCGCGGCCAGGCGGCCAGCCTGTGCATGGTGCACGCCACCGGCTTCCACGGCCGCGTCTGGGACCAGGTCATCCACCACCTGCCCGGCCACCACGTCTTTGCGATCGAGCAACGCGGCCACGGCCGCAGCCAGACGGTCGATTTCGATGGCTGGGCCGACTTCGGGCACGACCTGGCCGCGCTGGCGGTGGCGCTCGATCTGCAGGGCGCCGTGGGCATCGGGCACAGCATGGGCGCGCATGCGCTGGTGCAGGCCGCGGCCTACCAGCCCGGCCGCTTCTCGCAACTGGTGCTGGTTGACCCGACGATCTTCGCCCCGGCCGACTACCACCAGCCGCCACCAGCGCCCGGCACGCTTCACCCGGCGGCGGTGCGCAAGAACCACTTCGCGTCGGCGCAAGCCATGTTCGAGCGCTTCGCCGGCCGTGCCCCTTACAACGTGTTCCAGCGCCAGGCCTTGCTGGACTATTGCCGGCACGGCCTGCGCCCGGCCGATGGCGGCAGCGGCTTCCAGCTCGCCTGCGACCCCGCCTTCGAGGGCAAGATCTACCCCTTGGCGCAGCAGAACCTGGGCATCTACGCCAGCATCCGTGCGCTGCGGATTCCCGTGCTCGTGCTGCGGGCGCGGCCTGGCGACCCGACGATTCTGCCCTGGGACCCGCTGGGCTCGCCGACCTGGCCGGGCCTGGCGCAGGAGTTCCGCCACGGGTGCGACCTGGCGCTGCCGGACAAGACCCACATGCTGCCGATGGAAGACCCGGCGCTGGTGGCGCGGCTGATCAATGAGGCGATGGGCTGATACCGAGCGCTGGCTTGAGAACGAACGTTCGCTGTGCCCGCCACCGCGTCACTCGGTGCCCCATACCGGCCTGCGCTTGGCGGCGAATGCATCCAGCCCTTCGCGGCAGTCGTCGGTGCCGAAGACGGTGGACAAGAGATCGACCGCGCTGGCCGCGCCCTGGCGGTAGCCGTTGCCGGTGGGGCGCGTGAAGGCAGCCTTGCCCAGTTTCATCAATGCCGGCGACTTGCCGGCGAAGACCTGGGCCAGTCGGTGGGCTTCACTCAGCACCTGCGCTGCGGGCGCGGTGCGGCTGACGAGCCCCAGGCCCATGGCCTCGCGGGCATCGAAGACGCGGCCGGTGAACATCAGATCGAAGGCACGGTAGCGGCCGACGATGCGCGGCAGGTGGGTGTAGTGGATGGCGGGCAACAGCCCGACTTCATCTCCGGGTAGCCGAAGCTGGCATCGTCGGCAGCGACCAGCATGTCGCACGTGATGGCGATCGACACGCCGCCACCGTGCACGGCACCGCTGATGGCCGCGATCGTCGGCTTGGGCAGGCCGGATTGCAGTTCGAACAGTTGCGAGTACAGCCGGCCCACGCTGGCATGCACTTCGGCGGGTGAACTGTCCTTGAAGCGGGGCAGGTCGAGCCTGGCGCAGAAGCGGCCCGGCACGGCGCTGCCCAGCACGATGGCACGCACGCGCGGGTCGCTGCCGGCCATGCACAGGGCTGCCATCATCGCGTCCATCAAGGCATCGGTGATGGCATTGACGGGCGGGTTGTCCAGCAGGATCTCGGCCACGCCGTCGCTCGCGTCGAATCTGATCATCGTGTCTCGCTTTCTGCGCGGCAGGCGGCTCAGGCGGGGTTGAGGAGGTCGGCCAGTGTGCCGGTGTTGGCGGCGTTGTCCAGCGCAGGCCGTCGAACCTGTGCGCCAGCGCATCGTCGCTGGTCGGATTGGCTGGCGATCCGTAGCCGTCATCGACCAGGCGCTCATGCACCTGGCCCTCCGTATCGGCGGCACGGCACCGCCGGACCAGCCCAATTCGCGGTGAGCGCACCTACCGAGTTATCGGCGGTGCCAGCAGCTTGCGCAGGTCCGTGCCGGGGTCTGCAAGCGCGGCGCGATCCGGCAGCGCCACTTGGCACAGCAGTCGCTTGAGCATCGAGAATTCACGCACGTTGTTCATGCGGGTCATGCCGACCGCGCGACCCCGATGCAACTGAATCAGTACAAACTTCGAGCCTGGCGCTGATTCGCCGCGCACGAACGGACCCGGTGCTGTGGTCGATCAGCCGAGCCGAAAGCCTGCGTAGCCCTGCTGCGCCACCTCGGACAAGCGCTGGCGGTAGCGTGGCGCGCCGCCGTTGTAGATCATGTAGCGGATCTTGTCGTGGCCTTCGACATTGGAGTTGTAGCCCGTGAACCAGGACTTGGCCTTGCGCAGCAGCAGGCCCTGGTACATGTCCTCGACATGCGCGGTCCACTCCGCTTGGGCTTCGGGCGTGGGCTCGATGCGGTGGATGCCGTGTTGCGCGGCATGCTCGAACAGCCCGCTCGCCCAGTCCACCACGGTCTCGATGCCGCGAGGGAAGTTGGTCGACAGCGACGCGCTCTGAGGACCCGCCAGCATGAACAGGTTCGGGAACCCGGCGACCTGCAGGCCCAGGTAGGTGAGCGGCCCGTCGCGCCAGCAGTCGCGCAAGCGCTGGCCATCGGTGCCGACGAAGTCGATCGCGTCGAAGGCGCCGGTGACCGCGTCGAACCCTGTGGCGTAGACGATGAGGTCGAACTGGTACTCGCGCTCGCTGGTGCGGATGCCGGTGGGCGTGATGCGCTCGATCGGCGTTTCGCCCAGGCTGACCAGGTGCACGTTGTCGCGGTTGTAAGCCTCGTAGTAGCCCGTCTCCATCGGCACGCGCTGCACGCCGAAGCCGTGGTCCTTGGGGATCAGCTTTTCGGCCAGCACCGGATCGTTGACGCGTGCGCGAATCTTGTCTGCCACGAAGGCCGAGAACTCGGCGTTGGCGGCCTCGTCCATCAGCACGTCGCGGAAGTTGCCCAGCCAGATGGCAAAACCGGGTGTGGCGTAGAGCCGCTCCCAGAAGGCCAGCCGTTCCTCGCGCGGCACCTCGGCCACACGGCGCCGGTCTGGCCCGTGAATGAAGCCGCCCGGCGTGTTGTCGCACTTCTTGAAGATCGCGGCGTAGTCGGCCCGGATCGAGGCCATCTCTGCCGCAGAGATCGGGGCGTTATGCAGCGGTGCGCACCAGTTGGGCCGGCGTTGGAAGACGGTGAGTTGGTCCACCTTGTCGGCGATCGCACTGATCAACTGCACGCCGGTGGCCCCGGTGCCGATCACGGCCACCCGCTTGCCGGCCAGATCCACCGGCTCCTTGGGCCAGTGGTAGGTGTGGAAAGACGGCCCGCGGAAGCTGTCCATGCCCGCCAGGCGGGGCATCGTCGGTGCCGACAGCAGGCCGATGGCGGTGAGCAGGAAGCGGCAAGTCAGCGTGCGGCCATCGGCCAGTTCGAGCGTCCAGATGTGCTGCTCGTCGTCCCAGACGGCGCGCTTCAGGTCGCAGCCGAACTGGACGTGCTTGCGCAGACCGAACTTGTCGACCACGTGGTTCACATAGCGCAGGTTCTCGGGCTGCGGCGAGAAGTGTTCGGTCCAGTCCCACTCGGCCAGCAGTTCCTTCGAGAACGAGTAGCCGTAGGTGTAGCTCTCAGAGTCGAAACGGCAGCCGGGGTAGCGGTTCCAGTACCACGTGCCACCGACGTCGTCGCCGCGCTCCAGCACTGTCACGTCGGCGCCCATGCCCAGCAGCTTGTGCAGCTGGTACAGCCCGCACATGCCGGCGCCGATAATCATGAACTGGCGGTCGGGGGCAGGCATCCGGAGCCTCGTAGTTGGATCTCTCTTGACCAAGACTCATCTCCGCATTCTTCAAGCCGCACAGGGAAGGGCCACCACCAGCGCTGCAGCGGTGCTTGCGGCCGTCTGCAGTGGCGATACAAACCAAACGCTTGTTCGGTATCATGCCTGAAAGCCCGCGTCTACGGGCTCGCAGGTTCAACTTTCCAGCCCTCGATCGAAGGCCTCCACATGTGCAGCATCGAGTCCTTGTTCCAGAACAATCGTGCTTGGTCTGCCCGCTGCGTGGCGGAGGATCCAGGCTATTTCCGGCGGCTTGCGCAGCAGCAGGCGCCGCGTTTCCTGTGGATTGGCTGCTCCGACAGCCGCGTTCCGGCCAACGAGATCCTGGGGCTTCGACCGGGCGAGGTCTTCGTGCACCGCAACGTCGGCAATCTGGTGGTGCATTCCGACCTCAATTGTCTTACCGCGCTGCAGTACGCCGTCGAGGTCTTGAAGGTCGAGCATGTGCTCGTGGTCGGGCACTACGGCTGCGGTGGGGTGCAGGCGGTGGTCGAGCAGCGCCGCACGGGCCTGGCCGAGAATTGGCTGCGGCACCTGGAGGACGTCGCACGCAAACATGCCGATCGACTTGACGACATCGGCGATGTCGGCAATCGGGCTTCACGCCTGTGCGAGCTCAACGTGATCGAACAGGTCAGCAACGTGTGCCGCACGACGACGGTGAGACGGGCCTGGGAACGCGGCCAGCGCGTCGAGGTGCATGGGCTCGTCTACGGCCTCAGCGATGGTCTACTGCGTCGTGTAGGAGAGAGCATCTTCAGCGAAGCAAGCTGCGAGCCGGGTTACGTTGAGGCGTTGGCTGTTTTGACCGTTCCCTGAGTCCGCGGCGGACGTGGGGTCCCACCGTGGCGCCCCAAGGCGTTGGCGTTGCAGGCGGCAACCTGAGGGCCGGTGCGTCGAACCGGCAATCGCTTCCGCCTACGGTGTGTCGGAGGCTGCGGCGGGCGTCGTCGAGGCCATGCATTCGCGCACCAACGCCATCAGACGACGGACGTGCACCAGCACGCCCAGGGAACGCCGATACGCGAGGCCGGTGGCAAAGGACCAGATCTCCTCGCCGATGTCCAGCGGCACGATCCCGCGCGCGGCAGCTTCGTCCTTGCAGTCCGAAGAAATCAACGCGATGTCGTCACCCAGCCGTATGGCCGTCAGCATGGCGGCGAGCGCCGTGAAGCGCATGGCGTAGCTGGGTGGGGGCAGGCCGCGGGCCGCGAGGAATCGCGCGAGTGCGTCGGTCCCATTCACGTCGTGCGTGAATGCCAGCCAGCCGTAGGCGGCCAAGTCGCCCGCGGCGACGGACCGGTTCGCGAGCAGTGGATGGTCTTGCCGAACATAGGCGAGCGCCTTGCTGGTGTGGATCGGATCCACCGCGATCTCGTCATCTGCCGTCACGCCTTCGATCGAACCGACGACCAGGTCGATCTCGCCGTCGGCGAGTTTAGGCAGCAGGTAGTCGGCGACATCGGTGATCAGCACCAACTGCAGCTGCGGGTACTCGCGCCGCAGGCGGCTCATCGCCTCAGGCAGCACGCGCATGCTCCAGACTGCGCCGCCGCCGATGCGCAGCTCGCCGCGCAGCCCTTCGCTCGACGCTGCCAGTTCGGCCTGGGCCAGGCGCCAAGCGTTCGACGTCGCTCGCGCATAGCGCGCAAGCGTCTGGCCGTGGGTGGTCGGGATCACTCCCGTGGAGCGACGCTCGAATAGCACCACGCCCAGTGACTGCTCCAAGCTGTGGATGCTCTTGGTCAACGCCGGCTGCGACAGGCCCAGAACCTGTGCCGCCGTGCGCAGGCTTCGGCGTTCGAAGGCGCAGAGAAAGTGTTCGATCTGGCGCGATAGCAACTCAAACCTCGATTCGGGAAAACACGGAGCAGTTCAACTCAAATGACGCGATAACGTACTCGAATCGCAGTCTACTAGTTCCGATAGTGGAACTTATCGCATGCGGCATTCCTCCCTTTGGATTGCCGCGGCACGATGAAGCCAGAACCGATCTTTGGCTGCTTGACGGTACAGCGCCGGCAGTTCAGCGCCTCTGTTTCCACGCCCACGCAGTAGTGGGTTGGTCGTCAGGGTCTCGATGTTCAACATGGGAATAGGAATTAGTTGCAATGAAGAAGTCTTCGTTCATTCTCGCCGCGCTGGGTGCGTTCACTGGCGCTGCGCTTGCTCAGTCCTCCGTAACCATGTTCGGTGTCGTTGACGTCAATGCCCGCTATATCAAGAATGGCGACGTCAAGACCAAGCAACTCGGCACCGATGGTCTCTCCAGCAGCCGCCTGGGCTTCCGTGGCATCGAAGATCTGGGTGGTGGACTAAAGGCCGGCGTTTGGATCGAGTCGGCGTTCAACCCCGACACCGGCACGACGCCGGCGCGCTTCTGGCATCGCCGCTCCACGGTGAGTCTGCTGGGCGGCTTCGGTGAAGTGCGCCTGGGCCGCGACTTGGTGCCTACCCACACGGCCTGGGGCGGTATCGACTCCTATGGCGGCCTCGGCCTGGGGGATCCGGGGAACCTGTCTTTGGCGCTCGCTGGTGCCACAGCGGTGGATACCCGGGTCCGTGACGACAACATGATCAGCTATTTCCTGCCGAGCAACCTTGGCGGCTGGTATGGCCAGGCCACCGTGGCTCCCGGCGAAGGCGTTCTGGGCAAGAAGTACATCGGCGGCAAGATCGGCTACGCAACGGGTCCGCTCCATGTGGTTGCGGCCTACAGCACGACCCAAGCTGACGCGGCGGACAACAAGTTCAAGGTACTCGTCCTGAGCGCGGCCTACGACTTCGGTGTGGTCAAGCTTAACGGTATCCTTTGGCAGGCCAAGTTCCTCGTGAACAAGGAAGACCGCTACACCCTCGGCGCTCTGATGCCGGTGGGTGGCATCGGTCAAGTCCGGGCCTCGTTCACACGTCTGACAAGCCGGGGCGGCAACATCGTCGGCAACAATGCCGACCAGTTCGCGCTGGGCTATGTGCACAACCTGTCGAAGCGGACCGCCCTGTACGCCGACTACGGTCGCATCAGCAACGAGAAGGGTGCGAAGTTCACCGTGGCCAGCACTCCCGCCGGCATCCGGGCGGGCCAGACCTCGTCGGGTGTCGACTTCGGCATTGTCCACAGCTTCTAAGAGCTCGCCCGCATGGCGGTCCCGCGGCACGTCGCTTGAGAAGCACCGCGCCCAGACTCCTCCATGCTGCGGATGCCCCTGGTCAGCGCCTGCTGCGGCAGCCCCCGGACAGGGGCCCACGCGGCCAGTCAACTCCGACATCATGAATGCAGTCTCTCGATCTCGCTGGCTCGCCCGCAATGCACGCGTGGTCACACCAACCATGGCTCGTATTGTTGTTCTCGCGGCATTGCTTGTAGCAGCCATCCTGCCTGCGGCCCATGCAACACCGCCGATGCAGGTAGTGGACATCGACAGCAACCTCCACTACAAGACCTCTCCGAATGAAGTCGTGCCCCGCACCATCCTATACACGCTGAGCGGCGCCACGGTGCATTTCAAGGAAATGCACCCGAGCGGCGAAACCGTCGTCACCAACGGCATCACGAAAGTACGCGTGCTTCTGCCCGTTGGCTATGCCAGTGGTACAGACTACCCGGTGCTGCCCCCGAGTACTGGAAGAATGCCACCATCAAGATATCCAGTTGAAATGGAGTCATCTCAGCGCGCCCCAATGCAAGCGAACGACAGAATTGCCCGCTCATGCCGAAAAAGTTGATCTTTGTTCTGTTCGACTCGCTGGTGCGCAACGCACTCGGCGCCTATGGTGGGCGCTGGATCCCCACGCCCAACTTCGACCGTTTCGCCGCGCGTTCGGTGGTGTTCGACAACCACTGGGTCGGCAGCATGCCCTGCATGCCGGCGCGGCGCGACATGCACACCGGTCGCTACAACTTCCTGCACCGGGGCTGGGGGCCGCTGGAGCCATTCGACCTGTCGGCCGTCGACTTGCTGCGCAAACAGGGCACCTACAGCCACCTGGTCAGCGACCATTTTCACTATTTCGAGGACGGCGGCTGGTCGTACCACCAGCGCTACAACTCCTGGGAATTCATCCGCGGCCAGGAGAACGACAAGTGGAAGGCGATGGTCCAGCCGCCGATCGAGCGCTTCAAGAAGATGTACGACCCGCGCAACTACCGCTTGCCCGAGGACGCCAAGCGGCTGATCCACTGCGTCAACCGCGAGTGGATGCGCGAGGAATCCGAGTTCCCTTGCGTGAAGTGCTTTCGCGACGGCTTCGAGTTCCTCGACGTCAATCGCGATGCCGACCAATGGATGCTGCAGATCGAGTGCTTCGACCCGCACGAGCCCTTCTACGCGCCGGAGCGTTTCCGCGAGGCCGCCGGCGTGGACGATTCGCACCCGATCCTCGACTGGCCGCGCTACGACCGGGTGGTCGAGGATGCGTTCGCCTGCACCCAGATGCGCGCCAGTTACGCGGCCCTGGTGCGCATGTGCGACCACTACTTCGGTGAACTGCTGGACTACATGGACAAGCACGCCATGTGGGACGACACCGCGCTGGTGCTGACCACCGACCACGGCTTCCTGCTATCCGAGCACGACTTCTGGGGCAAGTGCCGCATGCCGTTCTACAACGAGGTGGCGCACATACCGCTGCTGTTCTACGCGCCCGAAACCTGCGCCCAGGCCGGTCGCCGCTGCACATCGCTGACCCAGAACATCGACCTCGCGCCGACCATACTCGACTACTTCGGCGCCGCCGTGCCACCGCAGATGACCGGGCGCTCGCTGCTGCCGCTGCTCGAGCGCGATCAAGAACTGCGCAAGGTGGCGCTGTACGGCATCTTCGGCGGCAGTGTCAACGTGACCGACGGGCGCTACACCTACTTCCGCTATCCCGCGGACATGTCGGGCGAGGGCTTGTACGAATACACGCTGATGCCCACGCACATGAACCGGCCGTTCCCGACCGAGCAGTTGCGCGGCGCCACATTGGCGCCGCCGTTTGACTTCACGCGCGGCGTCCCCACGCTCAAGGTACCGGCCTTGCGCAACGACCAGCGCAGCGATGACGCGGCGGGCGACTATTTCCTGGCGCCGGCGAGTGCGCTGTACGACCTCAAAGACGACTACACCCAGAACCGCCCGATCGACGACGCCCAGGTCGTCGAACGGCTGATGGCCGAGGCGCAGGCCGTCATGCGTGCGCACGACGCGCCGGCCGAGTCGTTCACGCGCCTCGGGATCAACCCTTGAGAGGAGAGACACCCATGATCGAGACCCCGATTGCCGCCACGCGCCGCCAGATGCTGGCGTTGGGCATGCTGGCAGCGGCCGGCGCCGTCGGTGCGCAGGCGCAGCCCAAGATCACGATGCTGATCAACCAGTCGCCCTGGTTCGACGGCTTCAAGAAGGTGGTCGAGCGCTACGAGAAGGACACCGGCAACCGCATCGAGCTCGACGTCACGCCCTTCGGCGGCATGCTCGAGAAGACGCGCAATTCGCTGCGCGCATCTGCCGGAACCTACGACCTGTTGGCCCTGAACGCCATGTGGATGAACGAGGTCTATGGTGGCGGCTTTCTGCAGGCGCTGGACGACATCGAACCCGGCTACCGCCTGCCCGCCAACGTGCTCGACTTCGACCAATCGGTGTATTGGAACGATGCCAAGAAGTCCTTCGACCCGTCCGGGCGGCTGCTCGGCGTGCCGGTCAACGGCAACGTGCAAGTGCTCTATTTCAGGCGCGACCTGTACAAGGAAAAGGGCCTGAAAGAGCCGACCACGTGGGCCGAGCTGGAGGCCAATGCCAAGGCCTTGCACAACCCGGTGGCCGGTGTCTACGGCTTCGGCGTCCGCGGCGACCGCGGCAGCGCGACCTACGATGTTTCGCCGTTCATCTACAGCCACGGCGGGCGCATCTTCAAGGACGAGCGCAATGGCGACTACACGGTGGCGCTCAGCAGCGCGGCCAGCCTGAAGGGGCTCGAAACCTACTTGCGGCTGGCGCGCGACTACGGCCCGCCCAGCCCCTGGGCCATGTCGCAGGACAAGCTGATCCAGTTGATGGCCACCGGCAAGGTGGCGCATGCGGTGGCCGTGATCGCCGTCTGGGGCGCGCTGGACGATCCGAAGAAGTCGGCGGTGGTGGGCAAGTTCGATGCCGCGCTCATGCCACGCGGCGAGCCGGGCCGGCATGCCAGCGCGGCGGGTCACTGGGTGGCCGGCATCGCCAGAAACGTGTCCGCCGAACGCAAACGCGCTGCCATGGCCTTCCTCAAGTGGTTCGTGCGCCAGGACGTGCAGGTCGCCTATGTACAGGCCGGCGCCGTGCCCGTCATCTCCGGGCTGGGCGAAGCGCAGTTCGGCAAGGACGACCGCTACCGATTCCTGGAGGCGTTGAGCGAGAACTCGAAGAATTCGGTGTTCTATGCACCCGTGAGGGAACGCGTGGAAATCAACGATCTGATCGGGCTGAAGGTCAATCAGGCGCTGCTTGGCGAGTTGACGCCGAAGGAGGCGTTGAATCAGGCGGCAGAGGGCATCCACGACATCGCACGCAAGGCCGGCTACAAGACCGGCCGCGGCGAGATCCTGTGACCAGGCTCGTCGAGAGGCGCGGGAGCGCACGCATCGGGCGTGCGCTTCGATGACCGTGCTTCGACGCAACAACCTGTTGTGGCGCTGGCTGTCGCTGGCGCCGCTGCTGGCCCTGCTGATCGTGTTCACCGTGGTGCCGGTGGTGGGCTTGGTCTGGATGTCGTTCCATGACCGGCAGTGGCAGTCCGGCATCGGTGTCTGGCGCTTTGTCGGCCTGGACCAGTGGCGTGAGTTCACCAGCAACCTGTACTACTGGCCGGGCCTGCGCAACACGGTGGTCTTTGCGGTCTGCGCGGTGAGCCTGCAGATGGTGCTCGGCTTCTTCATGGCCCTGTCGGTCAGTCGGGCGCAAGGCTGGATGCGGGGAGCGCTGACCACGGTCTTCCTGCTGCCGGTGGTGGTGCCGCCGATCGTCATCGGCGCGATGTGGAAGCTGCTGCTCGGCACCGAGTTCGGCGGTGTCAACGCGGCCCTTGGCGTGCTGGGCGTGCCGGCCATCGACTGGCTCGGCAATCCCGCGCTCGCCCTGCCGTCCATCATCCTGGTCGACGTCTGGCACTGGACGCCATTCGTCTTCATCCTGCTGCTGGCGGGCATCGAAGCGCTGCCGCAGGACGCGCTCGAGGCTGCCCGGCTCGACACGCTAAGCGCCTGGCAGTCATTGCGCCACATCATGCTGCCGCTGATGGCCCCCACGATCGCCATCACGCTGATGTTCCGCATCATCCTGACCTTCAAGGTTTTCGACGAGATCTATCTGCTCACCAGCGGCGGGCCCGGCACCGCCACCGAAGTCGTCAGCTTCAGCATTCAGCGCACCTTCTTCGGCCGCGACGATGTCGGCCTCGGCTCGGCGATGTCGGTGTTCACGCTGTTCGTCGTCGCGTTGTTTTCCATCCTCGCGATCGCGGCCTCGCGCCGCCGCCGGAGCGCCTGAGCGTGGGGTCGTTCGCTTCCGTGGGGCTCAGGTTGGCCGGGCGGGGCGTGGTCTTCGGCTACGCCTTGTTGATCCTGGCACCATTCGTCTGGATTGCGCTGTCGAGTTTCAAGAGCCAGATTCAGATCCTGACCAACGCCGTCGTCTTCGAGCCGGTGCTCGACAACTACGTCGAGTTGCTGTTCTCGAAATCGGCCTCCTTTCACCGCAACATCGCCAACTCGCTGGTCGTGGCGGCTGCGAGCACGCTGCTGGCTTTGGCCATTGCCGCATCGGCGGCATTCACGCTCGTGCGCCTGCCGCTTCCCAACTGGCTGCGCGCCGCGGTGTTTGCCTGGGCGATGCTGTTCCACATGCTGCCGACGATCACCTTTGTCGGCCCTTGGTACGTGATGCTCAACAGCGTCGGGCTGAGCAACAGCTACTTCGGCCTGGTGCTGGCCAACGTGACGCACCATCTGCCGATGGCGCTGTGGATCGTGGCCGCGTTCATGCGCGACATCCCCGAGGAGATTCTCGACGCGGCGCGCATCGACGGCTGCGACGAGCGCAGCTCATTCATGCGCATCGTGCTGCCCCTGGTCATGCCGGGGCTGGCAGCGGCCGGCGCGCTGGTGTTCCTGTTCTCCTGGAACGATTTCATCGTCGCGCTCAACCTCACCGCCGCCGCCACACGCACCGCACCGGTGGCGATCGCCACGTTCGCGCAGGAGCACGACGTCAAGTATGGCGAGATGGCCGCCGGCGCCATGTTGACGACGCTGCCGGCACTGCTCTTGCTGCTGCTCGGTCAGCGACTGATCGTCCGCGGCCTGCTCAGTGGCGCGGTGAAGTAGGCAGTGAAAGGCAGTTGACGCAGTGGCTGAAGCACGGGTGAACGCATGGTGATGGTGGGCTACGAGGGCGTGCGCAAGCGCTTTGGCCCGGTCGAGGTGCTCAAGGGCATCGACCTGGCGGTGCAGCGCGGAGAGTTCGTGGTGCTCGTCGGCCCGTCGGGTTGCGGCAAATCCACGTTGCTGCGTCTGACCGCGGGGCTGGACACGGTCAGCGACGGGCGCGTGACGATCGATGGCCGCATTGCCAACGACCTGCCGCCACAGGAACGCGACATCGCCATGGTGTTCCAGAGCTACGCGCTCTATCCGCATATGACCGTGGGCAACAACATGGGCTTCGCGTTGAAGATGCGCGGGCAGCCTGCGGCCGACATCGCTCAGCGCGTGCAAGCGGCCGCGCTCACCCTGGGCCTGGACGAACTGCTCGATCGCCTGCCCAAGGAGCTGTCCGGCGGGCAGCGCCAGCGCGTCGCGATGGGCCGTGCGGTCGTGCGGGCGCCCAGGGTCTTCCTGTTCGACGAACCGCTGTCGAACCTGGACGCGAAGCTGCGCGTGCACACGCGCATCGAGGTTCGCGAACTGCACGACCGGCTGGGTGCAACCTCGATCTACGTGACGCACGACCAGGTCGAGGCGATGACGCTGGCCGATCGCATCGTTGTCATGCACGATGGCGTGATTCAACAGGCCGGGCCACCGCTGGCGCTGTACGACCGTCCCGACAATCTGTTTGTCGCCGGTTTCATCGGCTCGCCGCCGATGAACCTGTATGACGGCCGCATCGAGGGCCAGGAGGGCAACTCGTTGCGCGTGGCGCTCGACCTCGGCGGGCACTTGGCAGCCGCCGCTTCGACCGGCCCCACACCGGCCGGTGCGCACGCCGTGGTGGCCGGCGTGCGTGCCGAAGACCTGCGGCTAGAGAACGAGTCCCCGGCATTGCGGTGCCGGGTGCGAGCGATCGAGCAACTGGGACACGAAAGCCATGTGCATGCGCTGATGGGCTCGACGCGCATCTGCCTGACCACGCGCGAGCGCACGACGCTGCGCCCCGGAGACACCATCGGGCTGTCGGTGGCGCCCGAGCGTGTTCATCTGTTCGACCGCGCCAGTGGCCGCCGGCTGTAGAGGGGCGCAACGTCTCGGGGTGATCGGAGGCCACGCATGAGCCGAAGCGCACGCAACGTCGTGGTGCTGTTCGCCGACCAGCAGCGCTGGGACAGTTCGTCCATCTTCGGCAACCCGCTCGATCTGACGCCGAACTTCGACCGCCTGGCCATGGCCGGCACGCACCTGTACCACTGCTTCTCGTGCCAGCCGGTGTGCGGGCCGGCGCGCGCGGCGATGCAGACCGGGCTGTACCCCACCACCACGGGCTGTTTTCGCAACCACATCGCGCTCGATCCACGCCATCGCACCTTGGCGCACCACTTCGCCGCTGGCGGCCTGCGCACCGGCTACATCGGCAAGTGGCACCTGGCCGGCAGCGAGCCGGTGCCGGCGTCAGAGCGCGGTGGCTACGAGCATTGGCTGGCGGCGAACATGCTGGAATACAGCTCCGACGCCTTTGACACGACGCTGTTCGACGAGCAGGGGCGCGCCGTCAAGCTGCCGGGCTTTCGCGTCGATGCACTCACCGACGCGGCGATCCGCTTCATCGACGACCACCGGCACGAGCGCTTCTTCCTGTTCGTCTCGTACATCGAGCCGCACCATCAGAACCACCTCGACAGCCACCCTGCCGGCGATGGCTATGCCGAGCGTTACGGTGGACGCTGGATGCCGGTGGACCTGCAGGCGCTGCGCGGCAACGCGGCGCAACAACTGCCGGGCTACTTCGGCATGGTCAAGCGGCTCGACGATGCGCTCGGCCGCGTGTTGGACGCGCTGCACAGCCTCGGGCTGTTCGACGACACCGCCGTGCTGTACACGGCCGACCACGGGCACCACTTCCAGACCCGCAACAGCGAATACAAGCGCTCCTGCCACGACGCTTCGATTCGCATCCCGGGCATGCTGCACGGCGGCCCGTTCAGCGGAGGCGGGCGGGTCTCGCAACTGGTCAGCCTGATCGACCTGCCACCCACGCTGCTGGATGCCGCCGCCCTGCCGGTGCCGGCCGCGATGCAGGGCCGATCCATCCTGCCCTTGCTGCGCGGCGCCTCGGCCGCCTGGCCCGAAGAGGTCTACGCCCAGATCAGCGAATCGCAGGTCGGGCGCGCGATCCGCACGCGGCGCTGGAAGTACAGCGTGCGGGCCGACAGCGCCGATGGCAACCAGGCGCCCGGGGCAGCGGCCTATCGCGAAGAGTTCCTGTACGACCTGCTGGCCGACCCGCACGAGTTGACGAACCTGGCCGGCGTCGACAGCTTCGTCGCCGTGAGTGCGCAACTGCGCGAGCGCCTGCGTGAGCGCGTCCAGCAGGCCGGCGAACCCGTGCCCGAGGTCGTGCCTGCACCCTCCCGTCCTGGCGGGCAACGTGCGCCCACCGTCGGCGAGGGCGGCCAGGGCCCCCGCACGCTTTGACAACAACCACCTGCCGGTTGATTCACGCTGAAGCCGAAGCCGGCGTCGCGCCGCTGCGAATGCGGCCACGACAAGCTGCCGGTGTTCGGCTGCAAGCGTCGCAGGTTGTGCCCCTGAAGTGGCGCGCGGATCCCGCTGCGCGTGCTGCCGGCCGCCGCAGCCCGAGCTGGTCACGCCGGTGCTGCCCTGCCGGTCTGAGCGCACATTTGGGGCCGGCGTGGGCCGGCATGTCCCAAGTCGACGGCGATGCCGAGCGCCCCGGGATTTCGACTCAAGCCGACGAAGCAGCCGACTTGATGCGACGGTTCGATTGCGCCGTTCTGGAGTCGCGTCGTTCCCAGGCGCGCGCGACCGCCTCGAGTGAGTCGAGTGCATTGCCGAGTTCCTTGCCGTGGTCGGTCAACCCATAGGTCACTTCCGGAGGGATCGTGGGCTTGTGATCGCGAAAGATCAGCTCTCTGCGTTCGAGCAGGCGCAGACGATCCGTCAGAACCTTCGCTGACACGCCGGCGAGTCGGTCCTTCAGGACACCGAATCGCAGCGGGCCTTCTTGCCTCAAGGTCCAGAGGATGTACATGGTCCACGGTCCCATCAGGACACGGAACATCGCTTCGACGGGGCAGGACGGCTCGAGTGCACGGCGGGGCATAGAAGGTCACTTTTTGAAACTTACTTCATTTTTCAGACCAACTTCCGCTATGATGGTCCCCGCAGCAGCTTTCGGTAGTCTATCTGCGGCTTGGTCGGTCATCTGAATGCGGTTCCTTGGAGGTCGAGAATGATCCTGGTGATCGGAGCTACAGGCAATATCGGTACCGAAGTGACGCGCCTTCTGGTGAAGGAAGGAGTTGCTGTTCGGGTTCTGGCCCGGGACGAGGCCAAGGCCGCGGCCGCGCTGGGGCCGAAGGTCCAGGTCGTGCAAGGCGATCTGGAGCAACCCGCGTCATTGTCCCGGGCCATGAAAGGTGTCGAGAAATTGTTCTTGGTCACCCCGCTGCATCTCGACCAGGTCGCGATGAAATCGGCAGCGATCCAGGCGGCCAAGCAGGCCGGTGTCAGGCATCTCGTGATGTCTACCGGCATCGGTGCCGGGCCGCAAGCAGGTGTCGAAATCGGCCGCTGGCACGGCATGAGCCAGGAAGAAGTCAAGGCGACCGGCATTCCCTATACCTTCTTGCAGCCGACCTTCTTCATGCAGAACATGATGATGTTCGCGGACGCGATTCGCGGCCAAGGCGCGTTCTACCTGCCGCTCGGCGAATCCAGGGTGAGTTGGGTCGATGCGCGCGACATCGCGCTCATCGGCGCCAAGGCGCTGACCGAGGCGGGACACGAGAACAAGGCCTACCCGATCACCGGAGGCGAGGCGCTGACTTGCGCCGAGATGGCACGCACCCTCTCGGACGTGCTCGGCAAGACGGTCAACTATGTCGACGTCCCGCTCGCGGCGGCCAGGCAAGGGATGCTGGACGCCGGGATGCCCGCGAAGCTGGCCGACATGATGAACGAGCTCTACGCCCTCGGACCGGCCGGCTATCTAGCCCATGTTGCCGACACCGTCAGGTCGGTGACCGGGCAGACCCCGCGCAGTTTCCGCCAGTTCGCGCAAGACCACGCGACGGCGTTCAGGGGCTGACGCCGAGCAAGTGGCGGCGGGTCAGATCGCCGCGCTCGTGACTCACGCTGAAGCCGAAGCCGGCGTCGCGCCGATCCGAAACCACGCTGCATACAGCGCCGGAACAAACAGCAGGGTGATGGCGGTGCCGACAACCACGCCGCCGATCAGCACATAGGCCAGCGGCCCCCAGAACGGATCAAAGGTCAGCGGCACGAAGGCCAGCGCCGCGGCGATTGCCGTCAGCACCACCGGACGCGCGCGGCGCACGGCTGCCTCCACCACGGCCGGCAAGGCCGGCAAGCCCTCATCGAAGTTGTCGGACACCTGTTGCGTCAGGATCATGGTGTTGCGCATCAGGATCCCGGCCAGGCCGATCATGCCGAGCAGCGCCACGAAGCCGAAGGGCTGGTTGAACAGCAGCAGCGCCACCGCCGCGCCGACGACACCCAGGGGCGCCGTGGCGACCACGATGAAGGTGCCGCTGAACGAGCGCATCTGCAGCATGATGAAGATGAGCATCAGCGCCACCATCACCGGTTGCAGCCTTTCGATCGATGCTTCGGCCTTGGCCGACTGCTCGACCGTGCCGCCGACGTCGATGCGGTAGCCCTCCGGCAGTTCGGCGCGCACGCTGTCGAGCTGGCGTGTGAGCGTCTTCATCACGTCCGGCGGCTGGGCGCCGTGCACGTCGGCAAGCACGGCGATGAAGGGTTCGCGGTTGTAGCGTTTGACCACCGGCTCTTCGTAGCCGATGTCGACGCGGCCCAACTGGGCGAGCGTCAACTTGCGTCCGTCGAGCGTGCGCAGTTCCTGCCCGGCGGCCTCGTCGAGGCTGGCAATGCGGGTGCCGCGGGCGCGCAACTGCACGCTGCGATTGTCTTGCCGCAACTCGGCCACCGCCACGCCGTGGAGCTGGAACTGCAACTGCTGCGCCACGTCGCGCGGCGTCAGGCCGAACAGCCGCAGCCGCTCGGTGTCCATGCGCAGATCGAGCACCGGCACACGCGCGTCCCACTCGAGGTGCGCGCCAGCGGTGTTGGGATGCGCCGCCACGGTTTCGCGCACGCGGTGGGCGATGCCGCGCAACACCAGCGGGTCGGGGCCGAGCACGCGAAAGGTCACCGGCCAGATCACCGGCGGCCCGTACAGCAAGGGGTACACGCGCACCCGGGTCTCGGGGAATGCGCCGCCATCGATCTGCCGTCGCATGTCGGCGATGACGCGGTCGCGCGCCTTGTCGTCGGTGGTGACGACGACGATCTTGCCGAACGCCGGGTCGGGCTGCTCAGGGTTGGCTGAGATGAAGAAGCGCGGCGCGCCAGCGCCCACGTAGGCAGACACCGTCTTCACATCCGGCATCGCGGCCAACGCCTTTTCGACCTTGCGTACCGTGGCGTCGGTCGCTGCGATGGCGCTGCCCGGCGGCAACGAGATGCTGATCAACGCCTCCGGGCGGTCCGAGCCGGGAAAGAACTGCTTCTGCACCGGTCCGGCCATGGCGGCGATGGCCGCCACCAGCAGGACGACCGTGCCGGCCAGCACCGTCTTGCGACGCACGACGCACCAGGTGATGATCGCGCGCAGGCGCCGATAGGCCGGCGTCTGGTAGATCGAGTCGCCATGGTCGTGCGACAGTGGCTTGTGCACTGCGGGCAGCAGTTTCACGCCGAGGTAGGGCGTGAACACCACGGCGACCAGCCAGGACACCAGCAACGCAAACGCCAGCACCCAGAAGATGTTGCCGGCGTACTCACCCACGCCCGAGCGCGCGAAGCCGATGGGCACGAAGCCCGCCACCGTGACCAGCGTGCCGAACAGCATCGGCGCGGCGGTCACGTTCCAGGCATGGCCGGCGGCGCGGGTGCGCTCCCAGCCTTCTTCGATCTTCACCAGCATCATCTCGATGGCGATGATGGCGTCGTCCACCAGCAAGCCCAGCGCAATGATCAGCGCGCCCAGGGTGATGCGGTCGAGGTTGATGCCGGCCAGCTTCATCAGCGCGAAGGTCAGGCCCAGCGTGATCGGCACTGCCAGCCCCACCACCAGACCGGCGCGCCAGCCGATGGCCAGAAAACTCACCCCCATCACCACCGCCACGGCGACCAGGAACTTCACCTGGAAAAGATCGACCGCCTGCTTGATTGCCTGCGCCTGGTTGGTGAGCTGGGTCAGCGCCATGCCCAGCGGCAGCCTGGCACGTTCGGCAGCCAGGGCGGTGTCCAGCCGCTGGCCGAGCAGGAGGCCGTTCTCGCCCTTGGCCATGACCACGCCGACCAGCACCGCGTCCTGCCCGCGCGAGCGCACCAGGTAGCTGGGCGGGTCTTCGTAGCCGCGGCGCACGGTGGCCAGCTCGTCCAGGCGCAGCAGGCGCTGGCCGATGCGCACCGGCACCGCGCGCAAGGCGTCCAGGTCGGCCAGATCGGCATCGACGCGCACATGCAGGCGCGGGCCGCGGGTTTCGACCAGCCCGGCGGGCTGCAGCCGGTTGTGGGCGTCGACGGCGTCCAGGATCACCTGCGGCGCGATGCCCAGGTTGGCCAGGCGCGAATTGTCGAAGTCCAGGAAGACGCGCTCGCTGCGTTCGCCCAGCACCAGGGCCTTGTGCACCCCCGGCACACGCTGCAGCCGGTCGCGCACCGCGTCGGCCTCTCGCGCCAGGTCGCGCATCGGCAGGCCCGGCGCGGTGAGTGCGAGCACGGTGAAGTAGACATCGGCAAAGTCGTCGTTCACCAGCGGGCCGATCACACCTTGCGGCAGGCGCGCCGCCTCGTCCTGCATGCGCTTGCGCACCTGATACTGCAACTCGGGAATCCGCTGCTGCGGCGTGAAGTCGTGGAACTCGACCTGCAGATCGGCCCGACCGGGGCGGATGGTGGTCTCCACCTTGTACAGGAACTCGACCTCCTGGATGCGTTTCTCCAGCCGATCGACCACCTGGCGCTGCATCTGCTCGGTCGTGGCGCCAGGCCAGACCGCGGAGACCACCATCACGCGCACCGTGAAGGCCGGATCCTCGGCGCGGCCCAGCGAGACAAAGGCCCAGACACCGGCGAGCACCGACAGCAGCAGGAAGAACAGCGTCAGACCACGCTCGCGCACGGCGAGCGCCGACAGGTTGGGGAAACTCATCGGGCTTGTTCCCGCACCGCCATGCCGGGCTCGAGCAGGTGGGTGCCGACGGCGACCACGCGCGCGCCGGCCGGCAGGTCGGCCGCGATGCGGGCGGTCTCGAGGTCGATGCTCAGCAGCTTCACCGGCGTTGGCGCGGCCTTGCCGTCAACCACGCGCCAGATGCGTGGGCCGCTGCCGCGCTCGTCGACCGCGCCCACAGGCACGGTCATAGCGAAAGCCGTGCCGGCTGTCGGGGCGGCGCTGTCGAGCCGCACACGCGCCACGCTGCCCAGGGCCAGCGCGTCGGCCTTGGCGGCCGACGCGGCAGGCTGCGCCGGCGACGCTGTCACTGCGTAGCGGGCTCGCCAGGTGCGGCTGGCGGCGTCGGCGCTGCCGGCCACCTCACGCAGGCGCAGCGGTCGCGAGCTGCCGTCTGCAAGCAGCACGCTGCCGGCCCTGGGCGCGCTGCGACCATCGGGCAGGAAGACCTCGATCTCGAGCTCGCCTTGCGCGGCGAGGGTTCCGAGCGCCTGGCCTGCACCCACGACCTGCCCCGGCTCGCCGCTCACTTCGGTGACCACGCCCGCGCTGCGTGCGCGCAGCAGCGCGTAGCCGCTGGCGTTGGTGGCTTGCCGAAGCCGCGCCTCGGCGGACACCACGCGCGACTCTGCTGCACGCGCCGCGAGCCGGCTGCGATCGAAGGCCTGCTGGCCGATGAAGCCTTGTGCCAGCAGTTGCGTCTGGCGCGCAAGCTCGGACGCGGCGGTGTCACGTTCGGCGCGCAGCGCCGCAAGCTCGGCTTCGACGGCGCGCGCCGCCTCCTGCAGGTCGCGCGGGTCGAGTTCGAACAGTACCTGCCCCGCGCCCACCGTCTGCCCGGCGTCGACGCGACGGGCGAGAATCCGACCGCCGACCTGGAACGCCAGTGGCGTCTCGACGCGCGCGCGCACCGTGCCGCTGGTCACCAGAGCGCCGCTGCCGCCGCCTTGCACGGCGATCGTGCGCACCCACGGAACCGCCTCGGCCTTGTCGGGCGGCGCTTCGGTTCCGCCGCAGGCCGTCATCGCTACGACCACGAACGCCAGCAGGAAGAGAGACTTGTTCATGACTGCGCAAGTGATATTCTGAACGGCATCGTACACAAAGAGGCGAAGCGTGCCGCGCACCGAGGCTCGGCCGATCGGCCGGCCGGTCGATCAGGCCAAGAACCTGGCCATCCTGAACGCGGCGCGGCGGCTGCTGTTTCGAGGCGGGCCGCGGGCGTTCACGGTGGAGGCCGTGGCGCACGCGGCGGGTGTTTCCAAGGTCACCGTCTACGCCCGGCATGGCAGCCGGGAGGCCTTGGTGCATGCGGTCATCGGCCAATTGGCGCAGGAGCTGTCGATGGCGTTCGACCAGCGCCCGGGCGACTCCACCGCCTTGCGTGCGAGCCTGATCGAGTTCGGGCGGCGTCTGCTGAACTTCATTGTCAGCACCGAACATGTCGGCCTGATGCGCAGCCTGATCGGGTCGGGCGCCAGTTCTGCGCCGGCACTGCGCGGAGTCTTCCGGCGCGGCCCGGCGGCGATGCTGCAGCGCGTGTCGGCGTGGCTGGCCGAGTGCCATCGCGAGGGCGCGCTGCACTGTCCATTGCCCGAACGCAGCGCCGAGACGCTGCTGGGCATGCTGCAGGGCCTGGCGCTGGTGCGCGCCATGTACGGTGCCGTGAATACCGGATCGAGGCGTGACATCGAAGGGCATGTGAGCTTCGCCGTCGACGCCTTCTTGCGGGCCCACCGTGTCGAACCACCTCGGCTGCGGGCTTCCAGGTGCGTGTCATCAACCGGGCCTGGCCGCGCGGTCTCGCGCCCCTGTCGAGCCCGTTGACAGGCATCAAGACGGCGAGCCGACTCAGAGGCACACTCTGCCAAGAACAGTTCGGAGGACCGCGACGTGAACCTGCCGCCACGCTGGCGAAGCCTGCTGCCCTATGTGATCGCGGCCGTGATCGGCATCGGCGTTGTCATGGCCTGGCGCTGGGCAGCGCCCGACGGTTTGCCCGAAGGCATCGCGGGAGGCAACGGGCGGATCGAGGCCACGACCATCGACGTGGCCGCCAAGACGGGCGGGCGTGTGCTGGTCGTGCGCGTGCGGGAGGGCGACTTCGTGGCCGCCGGCGACGAGATCGCCCGCATGGACACGCAGTCGCTGGAGGCGCAACTGCGCGGCGCCCAGGCCCAGCAGCGCCAGGCGCGCACCGCGCGCGCCACGCTGACGGCCCTCGTGCGTCAGCGCGAGCAGGCCGTGACGACCGTCGCATCCCTGGTCGCGCAGCGTGAAGCCGAAGCAGCCCTTGCGGAGAAGGAACTGCGCCGCACGTCGGAACTCGTGTCGCAGAACTTCATCTCGCCCCAGCAGCTCGACGCCGCCAACGCGCGCGTGCAGGCCAGCCGCGCCGCGCTGAGCGCCGCCCGGTCGCAGCGCATCGAGGCCGAATCGGCGGTGCTCACCGCCCGCTCGCAGATCATCGAGTCCGACGCCGCCATCGAAGCCGCGCAGGCGGCGGTGGACCGCATCCAGGTCGAGATCGCCGACGCCGTGCTGCGCGCGCCGCGCGGCGGCCGTGTGCAGACCGTGCTGGCCCACGGCGGCGAAGTTCTTGCCGGGGGCGGGCGCGCGGTATCGCTGGTCGATCTCTCGGACGTGACCATGTCCTTCTTCCTGCCCGAGACCGCCGCAGGGCGCGTGGCCATCGGCGCTGAAGCGCGGCTGGTGCTGGACGCGGTGCCGGACCTGGTGATCCCGGCTCAGGTCGACTTCGTGGCCAGCGTCGCGCAGTTCACGCCGAAGACGGTGGAGACCGAGTCGGAGCGTCAGAAGATGGTCTTCAAGGTGCGCGCGCGGGTCGATCCGGTGCTGCTCGGCCAGCACCGTGACCAGGTCAAGACCGGGTTGCCTGGCATGGCCTACGTGCGCATCGGCGACCAGCCCTGGCCATCGAATCTGGCGGTGAAGGTGCCGCAACCAAAGGGTGCCGCATCCGCGCCCGCATCCGCGCCCGGGCAATGAGCGACAACGTGCTGGCGCTCCAGGTTCGGGGCGCGACCCACCGTTACGGTGGCGTTCTGGCGCTGGACAATGTCGAACTCGCCCTGCCGGTGGGTGGCATCACGGGCCTCGTCGGGCCCGACGGCGTCGGCAAGTCCACGCTGCTGGCGCTGCTGGCGGGTGCCCGCACGCTGCAGACCGGCAGTATCACGGTGCTCGGTGGCGACATGTCGCGTGCCGCGCACCGTCGCCGGGTCTGCCCGCGCATCGCCTACAACCCGCAGGGTCTCGGGCGCAACCTCTACGCCACGCTGTCGGTGCGCGAGAACCTCGACTACTTCGGCCGCCTGTTCGGCCACGGCCGGCGCGAGCGCGAGGCGCGCATCGCCGAGCTGCTGGGCAGCACGGGGCTGCTGCCCTTCGCGGACAGGCCCGTGGGCAAGCTCTCCGGCGGCATGAAGCAGAAGCTCGGCCTGTGCTGCGCGCTGATCCATGACCCGCAACTGTTGATCCTCGACGAGCCGACGACGGGCGTCGACCCGCTGTCGCGCCGGCAGTTCTGGGACCTGATCGACCGCATCCGCGCCCGCAATGCGGGCATGACCGTGCTCGTGGCCACCGCCTACATGGAAGAAGCCGGGCGCTTCGACCGCCTGGTGGCCATGGACGCAGGTCGCGTGCTGGCCACCGGCACGCCCGCCGAGATGCTCCGGCGCACGGGCTGCACCAGCCTGGAGGCCGCCTTCATCGCGCTGCTGCCCGCCGAGCGCCGCGACGGGCACGGCGAACTGGTCGTGCCACCGCGGCCCGCGGACGCGCAAGCCATCGCCATCGAGGCGCACGAACTGAGCTGCCGCTTCGGAGACTTCACCGCGGTGGACCGGGTGAGCTTTCGCATCGAGCGCGGCGAGATTTTCGGCTTCCTCGGCTCCAACGGCTGCGGCAAGACCACGACGATGAAGATGCTCACCGGCCTGCTGCCGGCCACCGAAGGCAATGTGCGCCTGTTCGGCGCGCCGCTGGATGCGCGCGACATGGCGGTGCGGCGGCGAGTGGGCTACATGTCGCAGGGCTTCTCGCTCTACCGCGACCTGACCGTGCGCCAGAACCTCGAACTGCAGGGCCAGCTCTTCGGCCTCGGCAAGCAGCGCATCGCCGAACGCATCGACAGCCTGCTCGACCGTTTCGGACTGCGTGACGCTGCCGGCGCGCTGCCCATGACGCTGCCGCTCGGGCATCGCCAGCGCCTGCAGCTCGCTGCCGCCGTGGTGCACGAGCCCGAGCTGCTGATCCTGGACGAGCCGACCTCGGGCGTGGACCCGGTGGCGCGCGACAACTTCTGGGCGCTGATGATCGACTTGTCGCGGCGTGACGGTGTGACGATCTTCGTCTCGACCCACTTCATGACCGAGGCTCAGCGCTGCGACCGCGTGTCGCTGATGCACGCCGGCCGCGTGCTCGCCAGCGGCGCGCCCGCCGAACTGGCACGCCAGCGCGGCGGCGGCTCGCTGGAAGACAGCTTCGTGTCGTGGCTGCGCGATGCGCAGGCACAGGACCCGGACACGAACGTCCCCGGCACCGACGGCGAGGCGGCGCGTGATGGCACGGCGGGCGCCAAGGCCGTCGCCAACACCCAGCGTCTGTTCAGCCGCCATCGCCTGCTCAGCTGCGCACGGCGCGAGACGCTGGAGCTGTTGCGCGACCCGATCCGCCTGACCATGTCGCTGCTGGGCACGGTGATGCTGATGCTCATCATGGGCTACGGCATCAGCCTGGACGTGCATGACCTGCGCTACGCCGTGCTCGACCGCGACGGCAGCGCCGCCAGCCGCGCCTACACGCTCGAGCTGACGGGTTCACCGTACTTTCTCGAACAGGCGTCGCCTGCCGACGACGCCGAGATGGACCGCCGCATGCGCAGCGGCGAGCTGTCGCTCGCGCTGGAGATCCCGCCCGGCTTCGGCGCCGACCTGGCGCGAGGCCGGCCCGCCACGGTGGGCGTGTGGATCGACGGCGCGATGCCGATGCGAGCCGAGATCGTGTCGGGTTATGTGCAGGCCATGCATGCCGGCTACGTGGCCCAGCACCTGGCGGCGGCGGGGGTCGACACCCGGCCACCGGCCAACGTGGAGGTGCGCTACCGCTACAACCCCGAGGTGCGCAGCATCGTGTCGATGGTGCCGGCGGTGATCCCGATCCTGCTGATCTTCATCCCGTCGATGCTGGCTGCGCTGGCCGTGGTGCGCGAGAAGGAGATGGGCTCGATCACCAACCTCTACGTCACGCCGGTCACCAAGCTGGAGTTCCTGCTCGGCAAGCAGCTGCCGTACGTGGGCGCCGGCATGGTGAACTTCGCGTTGCTGACGCTGATGGCGGTGACGCTGTTCGGCGTGCCGTTCACGGGCAGCCTGGCCACCTACACGCTGGCCGCGCTGCTCTATGTGTTCGCGGCCGCGGCGCTCGGGCTGCTGATGTCCGCCTTCACAACCAGCCAGCTTGCCGCGCTGTTCGGCACCGCGCTGGCGACCATGCTGCCGGCGATCCAGTTCTCCGGCATCCTCAACCCCGTCTCCACGCTCGAGGGCTTCTCGGCCGTGATGGGCCAGATCTACCCGACCGCTCCTTTCGTCACCATCAGCCGCGGCACCTTTTCCAAGGCCCTCGGCTTCGCCGATCTGCACGCGCTGTTCCTGCCGCTGGCACTGTCCGGCCCCGTGCTGCTCGCGCTGAGCGTGCTGCTGCTGCGCAAGCAGGAGCGCTGATGATGACGCCGCCGCCGCTTTCCTGGCACGTGGTGCGGCAGCTGGCGGCCAAGGAACTGCGCAGCCTGTGGCGCGACCGCCTGCTGCTGGTGTTCGTGCTCTGGGCCTTCAGCGGCGCCATCTACACCGCTGCCACGGCCATGCCGGACCGTCTGGTGCGTGCGCCCATCGCGGTGGTCGACGAAGACCAGACGGTGCTGTCGCAGCGCATCGTCTCGGCCTTCTATCCGCCGGACTTCCTGGCGCCCGATCTCATCTCGCTCGGCGCGATGGACGCCGGCCTGGACACCGGGCGCTACAGCTTCGTGCTCGACATTCCGCCGGGCTTCCAGCGTGACGTGCTCGCGGGCCGCCGGCCAGCCCTGCAGTTGAACGTGGACGCCACGCAGATGCGCCAGTCTTTCGTCGGCACCGGCTACGTGCAGAGCATGATCCAGCTCGAGCTCCAGGAATTCGTGCTCGGCGAGCGCGGCGCGGCCGCATCGCCGGTGGAACTGGCCATTCGCATGCGCTTCAATCCCACGTCGGACAGTGCATGGTTCGCCGGCGTGATGGAAGTGATCAACATGGTCACGATGCTGTCCATCATTCTGGCCGGCGCTGCGCTGATCCGAGAGCGCGAGCACGGCACGCTGGAGCACCTGCTCGTCATGCCGGTGCGCCCGGTCGAGATCATGCTGGCCAAGGTGCTGTCGATGGGCGGCGTGGTGCTGCTGGCCTCGCTGCTGTCGCTGCGCTTCATGGTGCAGGGTGTGCTGGAGATGCCCATCGGCGGCTCGCTCGCCTTGTTCATGCTGGGCGTGGCGCTGCACCTGTTTGCCACCACCTCGATGGGCATCTTCATGGGCACGGCGGCACGATCGATGCCGCAACTGGCGCTGCTGATCATCCTGGTGCTGCTGCCGCTGCAGATGCTGTCGGGCGGCATGACGCCGCGCGAGAGCATCCCCGAACTGCTGCGCAACGTGATGCTGCTGGCGCCGACGACGCACTTCGTGAGCCTGGCGCAGGCGGTGTTGTACCGTGGGGCCGGATTCGCCATCGTCTGGCCGACGCTGCTGGCCATCGCGGCCATCGGGGCGGCCTTCTTCCTCGCGGCCTTGGGGCAGTTTCGCAAGTCGCTGGCGCAGGGGTGAGCGGCGGGGTGCGAAAGGAACGCCGATGAACAGCCCCGCACCGCAGGGCACCGAGACCGCGACACAGGCGCCCGTTCTGCGGGCGCCACTGCACCCTGATGTGCTGAAACTCGGACTGGTGAGCTTTCTCACCGACGTCAGTTCGGAGATGATCTTCTCGGTATTCGCGGTCTTCTTCACGACCGTGGCCGGCGCGTCCAGCGCCCTGCTGGGGTTGATTGAAGGTATGGCGGACTTCTCGGCGTCTTCGCTCAACTGGCTGGCCGGCTGGTTGTCGGACCGCAGCGGTCGCCGCAAGGGTTTCGTCATCGCCGGCTACGCGTTCTCGACGTTGGCCAAGCTCATCCTGGTGGTGTCGTCTTCCATTCTCGGCGCGAGCATCTTTCGTGTTGTGGAGCGCCTGGGCAAGGGCTTTCGCGGGCCGCCGCGTGACGCCTGGCTGTCAGGCGTGGCCCCGCAAGAGACCCGGGGCTATGCGTTCGGCGTGCACAAGGCGCTCGACAAGGCGGGGGCGGTGCTGGGGCCGCTGGTCGCCTACGGCCTGCTGTTCTGGCTGGGCGAGTCTGCGGCCACCTACAGCACGCTGTTCCTGGTGGCCTTCGTGCCCGCAGTGATCAGCGTGGCGGTGCTCACGCGCATCCCGGACCGGCCAGGTGCGGTGCACGAACGCGAGAGCGTGCGCCAGAGCTGGCAACAGCTCAGCCCGGGCTTCAAGCGCTTCCTGCTGCCGGCCGGGATGTTCGCGCTGGCCTACTTCAGCCTCGGGTTCATCTTGCTCAAGGCCCATGCGGTCGGCTTCAGCGTGACCCAGACCGTGCTGCTGTACGCGCTGTTCAACACCGCATGCGTCGTGGCTGCGCCCCTGGTGGGCCGGTTGGGCGACAGGGTGGGCCGCAGCCGCATCGTCATGGCGGGTTATGCGGTCTACGCGTGCATCAACCTGTGGCTGATTTTCGCCGGCACCCGCTGGGAGATGGTGGCCGTGTTCGCCCTGTATGGCCTGTTCTACGCCATCGAAGAATCGCAGAGCAAGGCCTTCATCGCCGACCTCGAACCCGAACGACGCGCCACGGCCATGGGCGTCTACAACTTCGTCACGGGTACGGTGTACCTGCCCGCGTCGCTGCTGGCAGGGGCCCTGTGGGCCGTCGCGCCGAGCCTGGCGTTCGGCACATCGGCGGCGCTGTCTTTGGCGGCCGTGGTCATGTTCACGTTGCGCCGGCCGACGGGCGATGTCTCAGGCTGACCGGTTCAGCCGTCGACTCGACTTGCGCTCCATCCTGCCCAGGCTGCTTCGCGCCGCCTGCCCCTCGACGCCAGCCCCGGTAGGCGTCATTCGCGAGCCTGAGGTTGGTTGCCAATCAAGGACACACATGACCAGCGACAGCCCGCAGCTGACCGGCCTCGACGCTGGCGTGCTGACCCTCCTGAGCATCAACGCTGACCGGCGGCGGCAACGGCCACCGGGGGGCCGCGGCGGCCTGTGGCGCGGGCCGCACCGGCGCGCTTGGCGCCGGTGCAGCGCCCTGGACACTCAATGCGGCGCGCTGGGTGCCGCCTCGGCAAGGCCGTCGCCGATGCGGAACGTCGCCACGGCCTGCGCCAGCTTGGACGCCTGCTCGCGCATGCTCGAGGCGGCGGCGGCCGACTGTTCGACCAGCGCGGCATTCTGCTGCGTCATCCGGTCAAGCTCGCTGACCGCCTGGTTGACCTGGCCAATGCCGCCCGACTGCTCGACCGCCGCAGCGCTGATCTCGCCGATGATGTCGGTGACGCGCCGCACGCCGGCGACGATCTCCTGCATCGACTGCCCGGCGTCGCGCACCAGGTTGGCGCCGCTCTCGACCTTCTCGCTCGAGGCGCCGATCAGCGTCTTGATCTCGCGGGCAGCCTGCGCCGAGCGCTGCGCCAGTGTACGCACCTCGCCGGCGACCACCGCGAAGCCGCGGCCCTGCTCGCCGGCACGCGCAGCCTCGACGGCGGCGTTCAGGGCCAGGATGTTGGTCTGGAAGGCGATGCCGTCGATGACGCCGATGATCTCGCCAATCTTGCGCGAGGCGGCGTTGATCTCGTCCATGCTGGTGACCACCTGCGAGACGATCTCGCCGCCGCGCTGCGCTGACTGCGCCGCCGCGCTGGCCAGTTGGTTGGCCTGCTGCGCCGAGTCGGCGCTGTGGCGCACGCTGCCGGTCAGGTGCTCGACCGACGAGGCCGTAGCCTGCAGGTTCGACGCCGTGGTCTCGGTGCGTGTGCTCAGGTCCTGGTTGCCCGACGCGATCTCGCTCGACGCGGTGGCAATCGAGTCCGTGGCATGGCGGATCGTGCCGATGGTCTGGCGCAGCTTGCCGGCCATCTCGGCCAGCGCGGCGTTGAGCGAACGGGTGTCGCCGGCCAGCACCTGCGTGTTCAGCTGCAGGTTGCCCTGCGCGATCTCGCGCATGCGGTCGCCCAGGGTCACGGGTTCGTCGCCGAGGTCACGCCAGACCGAGGTGACGATCAGGCGCGAGGCGATGCCCAGCACGGCCAGCACCACCAGCCCGGTTCCCAGCGTCACCCAGATGCCGATGTTGACGCCGTGGCCGGCCGCGAGCTGGCGGTCAACGACGGCCTGTGCGGCCTCCTCGTTGCGTTGCTTGACCAGCTTGTCGAGCCTGGCCTGCGTGGCCTGCATGCGCTGCACCTGGTCCCCGACATCGCCCTTGCTGAGCATGGCGCGCGTGGCGCCGAGCGCGGCGGTCTGGTAGGCGTCGTAGGCGGTCTTGACCTCCTGCGCAAGCTCGACCTTGCCGTCGACCTTGGCCAGGCCGGCCAGCACCTGCTGCGTCGCGTTGACGACGGCCTGCACGTCCTCGAGCTTGTCGACGTCACCCTCGGCGGCGGCCGACTGCAGCGTCAGGCGGAAGCTTTCGATGCCGCGATCGACGCGCTGCATCTGCTCCAGCGCCGGGCCGTCGACATCGGCAAGCAGCTTCAGCGACGCCGAGGTGCGTGCGCCGACGAAATAGCTGATGCTGACGCCGACGACGAAGACCGCCGCGGCTGACAGCGGCAGCATCCAGATCTTGGTACGGAAATTCATGAAGCGGACTCCAGGGCCAAGTGCCTGACCGCGTCCCGCGCGCTTGCGGGACCGGCCGTGGCACCACCACTACATTCATCGGCACGAGACGCGACAACCGAAGCATTCAGGTCGTCGCGCCGCGGGCATCAGTCGAGGCTGAGCACAACCTTGACGCTGGCGTCGACGGCGGCCCTCTCGACGTAGCCCACACCCTTGGGATCGGCGGCCACGGCCTTCTTCACCGCTGCCGAGTCGGCCAGTTGCTTGGGCGCCTGGCCCTTGCCGGTGAAGACCACGCGCGACCAGGTCGACTTGACCTGGGCAGTGTCACGGCCGGTGGCCTTCTTGTAGAAGTCGGCGTAGATCGGCGAGGCCTCACCCTGGTCGTAAGGCGTGAAGGCCTGGCTCTTGCCGAGGTAGAGCTCGGCAACCTGTTCCTTGGTCAACGGGCCGACCGCCGGGTTGGCGATGACGACGATATCGGCCTGGGCCGACACGGCCGCGGCGAGCACGCCGGCGGCCAGCAGAAGGTGTTTGAATTTCATCGCGGCCTCCTCAGAACACGAAATCGACGGCCAGCGAGAACACGTTGACCGGGCGCGTCGGGGAAGCGCCGTTGACCAGGAAGAAGCCGTTCGTTCCCTTGGTGTCGACGCGCTCGTACTGCGCCTTCACCGCGACGTTTCGCCAGGCGTCCCAACGCAGGCCCAGAGCCGTGCCGCGCTGCTCGACGATCTGCGAGTTGATCAGTCCCTGGACGGCCATCGACAAATCGGTGACTGGCGCCGAAATGCCCACCGGAACGGTATTCACGACATTGGAGTCATCGTTGGTCACGCTTGAGACGATGGCATAGGGGGTCCAGTTGCCGAAGCGATAGCCGCCCATCACGTACCAGCCGGTGGTGTCGCTCACGCTGCAGTCGGTGCGGCGGAATGTGTATTCGGCGGCGCCGACCCAGTTGCCCTGCTCAAAGCTGACGCCAAGCCCGGTGAACGAGGCCTTGCGCTTAGTGCAGTTGATCTGCTCGCCGGTGGACTTCCACGGCGTCTGGGCCAACGCGTCGACCAGGCCGAGTATCGCACCGCTGTCTAAAGTCAGGTCGCCCTGGCTGTGGCCTGCGCGCAGCGTCAAGCCGTCCAGCACTTCGGCCGTCACATTCATGCCGACCTGCTTGTCAAACTTGGCATTGAAATGGAGAAATGGAACGGTCGTATTGCCGTAGTAGAACTGGGCCGTGAACGGGATCTTGCCCAGGGCGCCCGCGTACATCAGGTCGACGCCGTCGAACGACCGCAGCGGGACCTGGTTGTAGACGTCGGCGGGTGGGCGCAGGTAAACATTGGCATACCCGACCTCGCGGAAGTCCGAGACCATGAAGAACGGGGCGCCGATACGGCCAACGCGGGCGTTGAATCCGTGGCCGAGCTTGGCCTTGGCAAATGCCCACTCGACACCGGGATGCTGGTTGCCGTCGCCGTTGTACTTGCTCAGCAGTTGCAGCGTGGCCGAAAACGTCGGGTTGAAGGTGGCGTCGAACTGCAGCCCGAGGCGGCTGTCGGGCTCGAAGGAGCCCGAGCTGCCGGCACCCGTGGGCTGGCCGAGGAAGGCGAACTCGACGTTGTCGGTGTCGGTCTTCGCCCAGCCGACGGTGCCGAACCCGCTGACGCGGAAGTCCATGCCGGACTGGGCCCATGCCGGCGCCGCGAAACCGGCGCCGGCGACGATGGCCACAGCCAACGAGATTCTGGAAAGCTTCAAGTCGTGCTCCTTGGGGTCGATCGGTCGATTCCCGGCCTTCCGCGCCTGGGATGCCTTTGGCGGGCGACGCGTGGCAGGCCTGGTTCTTGATGAATCTGAACATCTGTCATCGGCTTGTCATGCGCGGAAATGAAGCAACAAATCGACCAATTTCGCGCCAACGCGACGGCATGGTCGCCAGGGAGACAGTTGCGAGCCGCGTCGGCCCGCCCCAGTGCCCCCTGTGCCAGGTTCAGGTGCGGCGCGCGTCGGGCCGGTGCCGAAACCCTTCGGTTTCGATCGCCCGCCGGCCTGCATCCGGCCGCCGCCAGACCTCATGGCCAGTATCCGGAAGCCCCGTGCGGGTCCCCGAGACCTGGATCGAGTTCTCGTGGCGTGCCGACATCGCGGAGCTCACGCGCCCGACTACGACAAGCTGATGCGCTTTCGCATCGACTTGCCGGCCGCCACGGCCCGATGCGCCACCGGCAGTCACCGGGATGTTGCGCTGCGTGGTCAGCCCCGGGGAGAAACCGTTGCGGGAAGCCCTGGCCGAGGAGCGCCGCGCCTTCCCGCGTTGTGCCGCCAGCGCCGATCAAGCTGAAGGCGTGCAGGCCTTCCTGGAGAAGCGCAAGCCGGTATTCAGAAGGTCAGAAGGTCGAGTACGTCGGCGACCTCGACGGCATCCGCGAACGCCACCTGCGGGTGCGCGATCAGGCGTTGCGGCGCATCGACGGCCTGTTGCGCCTGGCGCCCCAAGCGGGGCAGCTCGCGCCGGGTGTTGCGCCCACGGGCGCAGCGCGTGCCCTGCACGCGCTGGTCGATGGCCTCATCTCCAACTGGATGCTTGATCGAGACGCCTTCGATCTGCGCCGTGTCGGCCACAGGGCCGTCGAGCAACTGCTGGCCGGGCTCAGCGGCCGAGCTTGGCCTGCAATTCGGCCACCGCTTCGGGATTGACCAGCGACGACAGGTCGCCCGGGGTGTCGCCCCGGAACACCGAGCGCACCACGCGGCGCATGATCTTCATGTTGCGCGTCTTCGGCAGGTCGCTCACCAGCAGCACATGGCGTGGACGGTACGACGTGCCCATTCCGTGCACCACGGCGGCCGACAGTTCCTGTTCCAGCGCCGCGTCCGTGGCCACACCCGGCATCGGCACGCAGACGCAGACGATGGCCGAGCCCTTGAGCTCGTCGGGCACGCCGATCACGGCGGCTTCCGACACCTTGCCGGTGCCCGTGAGCAGGGTTTCGATCTCCGACGGTCCGGTTCGTTTGCCGGAGACCTTGATCGTGTCATCGCTGCGTCCGAGGATATAGACGAGCCCGTCTTCGTCGCGCATGGCGAAGTCACCATGCACCCAGATGCCCGGGAGGGTGCGCCAGTAGCTGTCGAGGTAGCGCTGGTCGTCGCGCCACAGGCTCTTGGTGAAGCCGATGTTGGGATTGCGCAGCACCAGTTCACCGACCTGGCCGGCCGGTACCGGCCTGCCGGTGTCGTCGACGATGTCCACGCCGACCCCCAGGCCGCCCATGCCGAAGGAGCCCGGACGCAACGGATGGTGCACGGTGCCGGTGAAATTGCAGCCGCCGACTTCGGTGCCGCCGACGATGTTCAGGAAAGGCAGTTTCTTCTTGCACACATGCTCGAAGAACCAGCGCCAGGGCGCTTCGGTCCAGGCTTCGCCGCCGGACACCGTGACGCGCAGCGCCGACAGGTCGAAACCCTCGACCTCGGCGTCGCCGTAGCGCATCAGGCCGCGGATGAGCGTTGGCGCCACGCCCAGATAGGTGACCTTGTGGTCCTGCAGCAGGCGCCAGAATCGGCCCGTGTCAGGAAAGTCGGGTGTGCCTTCGGCGACGAGCAGGCTGCCGCCGAAGTAGCTCGGGATGCAGGCGCACATGGCGCCGACCATCCAGCCCATGTCGCTCATGAAGAAGAAGCGGTCGCTGGACTTGAAGTCGGCGCAGATGTGCATGTCGCGCGTGACCATCGAGCCCAGGAAGCTCACATGCGTCCAGACGCAGCCCTTGGGTTTGCCGGTGGTGCCCGACGTGTAGAGCAGCACGGCGGCATCGTCGGCCTGCATCTCGGCGGTAGGCAGCTCGCTGGCCTGCCTGGCAACTGCCGCCGCCCAGTCATGATCGCGGTCGGGCGTCATCGGGCACGCCAATGCATCGCCGAGGTGGCGCAGCACCAGCACGTGCTCGACGCTCGGCGTGCTCTGCAGGGCTTCGTCGAGCACCGCTTTCATCGAGCCGGGGGTGCCGCGCCGCCAGGTGCCGTCGACGGTCAGCACCACCTTGGCCTCGCCATCGTTGAGCCGCGCCACCAGCGGCTGCGGCCCAAAGCCCGAGAACAGCGGCATCACGACGGCGCCGACCTTCATCACCGCGAAGAAGGCGATGAAGGTCTCCGGCAGGTTGGGCATGTACAGGCCGACGCGGTCGCCGCGCTGAACGCCCAGGGCTTGCAAGGCGCCAGCCAGACGGCAGACCTCGGCGTCGAAGTCGCGGTAGGTCAGGTTGCGCTGGGCGCGTCGGTCTTCGCCTTCCCAGACCAGAAACGGGCGCTCCCAGGCCGGCGTATCGCGATGGCGGTCGATGCAGTTGAGCACGACGTTGGTCGTGCCCCCAACGCACCAGCGGGCCCATTCGATGCCGCGCGAGGTGTCGAGCATCTGCTGCGGTGGCTCGTAAAAGCGGAAGTCGCAGAACTCGAACACCTGCTGCATCAGCCAGGCCGGGTCGGCGTCGGCGTGCCGGGACAGCGCCGCCAGGTCGGGCTCGCCGGTCTTGCGGATGAAGGCAGTGAGGTTGGAGTTCGCCACGATCTCGGGTGTAGGCACCCAATCGAACGGCCGTTTGGTAGGATTCATGATTCGAGATTAGCCCAAGCCTCGGGCGTCGTCCAGTGCTGGCCGCCCGCCGGCATGGCGGGCCGACAACCGCAGCCACACTGAACAGAGGGTTCGCCCATGCATGTTGACGAAGCCATCCGCAGCCGCAAATCGGTCCGGCGGTTCTTGTCCACACCGGTGCCTGCCGCGGTGGTGAGCCACATCCTGGAAGTGGCTGCGCGGGCCCCCAGCGGCAACAACGTGCAGCCCTGGCGCGTATACGTGCTGGCGGGCGAAGCGCGCGAGCGCCTGTGTGCCGACATCGTCAAGGCGGCCCAGGAAGACCCCGACCGACACCAGCCCGAATACGCCTATTACCCGACAAGTTGGTTCGATCCCTACCTGGATCGCCGCCGCCGGTGTGGTTTTGGCCTCTACGCCACGCTGGGCATCGCGCGCGACGACCAAGCCGCGCGCGAGCGCCAGATGCTGCGCAATTACACCTTCTTCGACGCCCCGGTGGGCCTGCTCGTCACGTTGGACCGGCGGCTGAATACCGGCAGCTTCATGGACGTGGGCATGTTCATCCAGAACGTGATGGTGGCGGCGCGCGCCCAGGGCCTTCACACCTGCGCCCAGGCCGCTTTCGCCTGGTTCCACAAGGTAGCGCGCCAGCACCTGCCGATGGGCGACAACGAGATCTTGCTGTGCGGCATCGCGCTCGGGCAAGAGGACCTGCAGGCCCCGGAGAACGCCTTCATCACCGAGCGCGCGGCGCTCGCGGAGTTTGTCAGTTTTCATGGCATGGAAGGGTGCCCCGACCGCTCGGCACGTTGACGGCGCCCGAAAGGTTCACCTCGGTGACGCCACCGCGCAAGACGCTCCTCATCGTCTACCACACGACCACCGGCGGCACGCTGCAGATGGCGCGCGCCGCCGCCGACGGCGCCGGCCGCGAGCCGGCGATTGACGTCCGCCTGCTGCATGCGGCGCAGGCCGGTCCCGAAGACGTGCTGGCCGCTGACGGCATGATCTTCGCCACGCCCGAGAACTTGGCCGCCATGTCCGGGCTGATGAAGGACTTTTTCGACCGCAGCTACTACGCCGTTCTCGACCGCGTCAACGGCCGCCCCTACGCCTGCCTGGTCTGCGCCGGCAGCGACGGCCGTAACGCTGCGCGCCAGATCGAGCGCATCTGCACCGGCTGGCGGCTGCGGCTCGTCGCCGATGCGCTGATCGTCTGCACGCACGCCCAGACGCCGGACGACATCCTGCGGGAGAAACGCATCGATCCGCCGGATCTGGAGCGTTGCACGGCCTTGGGGGCTGCCTTTGGGGCCGGCCTGGCCATGGGCATCTACTGACGGCGGCAGGCGCCGGGCCCCCGATCAAATTGCCTAACTGTTGGCAGTTTACCCGCCTGATCGGGTCAATGGATGGCCATCAAGGTCGATAACGTCAGAGCGGCACACGGATCGGACGTCGATTCGCGCCAAACCCCGCCGCAACCCCATCAAAGGAGCATTTCTCATGATCCAACTCAATCGACGCCACATCGTTTTCGCAGCCTTGCTGGCGATGTCACTGACTGCGGACGCTGCCGATCGGGCCACCAAGGAGGAGGCCAAGGCGATGGCCAAGAAGGCCGTCATGCTCTTCAAGGAGAAGGGGAAGGACGCGTTTGCGGTGTTCAACGACAAGCAGGGGCCCTTCATCGACCGCGACCTATATGTGTACGTTCTCGACGCCAGTGGCAACGTGTTGGCTCATGGCGCCAACGAAAGACTCGTTGGCAAGTCGCTGGCCCAATTGAAGGACGCCGACGGCAAAGCCTTCGTGCAGGAACTCATGGGTCATGTGACGGCAAACAAGCCAGGTTGGGTGGACTACCGCTGGGTCAACCCCGTCAGCAAGGAGATCGAGGCCAAGACGTCCTATATCGAAGTCCAGGGTGGCTACGGTTTCGCGGTGGGCGCCTACAGCAAGTAAGGTTGCTGGAAACGATCAAGACGAATCTGGAGACAGTGGCATGAAGATCTTTGCAGGAATGAGTGTCGGGCAGCGACTGGCAGTCGGATTCGGACTGGTGGCTGCCTTGCTGGCAACCGTGTGCGCCGTCGGCATCGGCAACGCCTGGCAGTCGCAGCGGCTGATCGAAGAGGCTCTCGGTCCGGCGCAGGTGCGGTTCAATTCTGCGGCCGAACTTCTCAGCCAGGTCCAGCGGCAGGATGTCGCCATCCGAAACATCGGCCTGTTCTCCGATCCCGAGGCCATGCAGCGGCAGGAGGCATTGATCAAGACTCTGGACGCTCAAGTCTTGGTTACTCTGCAGCAGTTGGCCACCTCCGCCGTCGACCCACAGGACCGCAGCGACATCGAGACGGTCCAGACCATTGCCAAGCAGACTGCACCGCACTATGCGAAGGCCATCGCCTTGGCACTGGCATTTCAGCCCGAGGATGCCGTCAAGGTGCTGACCTCGCACATCGAAGCTCCGTCGGCACAGCGCGCGTCGGTGCTGACGCGCTTCGCCGAGCGCCAACGCGCTCACGTCCAGGAGGCGGCCGCGAGCATTGCAGATTCGGGACGTACCGCACGCCTGCTGATTGCCGCGACCGGAGTCGTGGGGCTCATCGCGGCGGTGATCTGTGGCTGGTTGGTGACACGCTCGGTGACCGTACCCCTGGTGGCAGCCGTGCGTCTGGCAGACCGCGTCGCGGCGGGAGACCTGAGTCGAGATGGCTTGCGCCAAAGCGACCAGGTGGCCAGCCGGTCCGATGAGATCGGCCGCTTGCTGGCCTCTCTCGATCGGATGAGCGACGGCCTGCGCGGCAGCATCGGGTCGATCCGAGAATCATCCAGCTCTATCCTGGTGGCCTCCAGCGAAATCGCTGCCGGCAACCAGGATCTCTCGGCCCGCACGGAACAACAAGCGGCGTCGCTGCAGCACACGGTGTCGACACTGCAAGAGCTGTCGGCCAGCGTCAACCAGAATGCCGCCTCATCGCGCGAGGCCGCCGGCGTGGCGGACCAGGCGACCGCCGCAGCGGCAGACGGAGGGCGGCGGCTGCAGAAGATGGTAGCGACGATGGCGGAGATCACGGCATCGTCTCGCAAGATGGCGGACATCGTCGGCGTCATCGACGGCATCGCCTTTCAGACCAACATTCTGGCGCTCAACGCTAGCGTCGAGGCCGCGCGCGCTGGCGAGCAGGGGCGCGGCTTCTCGGTCGTCGCCTCGGAGGTGCGATCGCTGGCGCAGCGTTCGACCGTTGCGGCAGCCGAGATCAAGGCGCTGATCACCGCCAATGTGGAGGCCGTCACTTCGGGTGCACAGGTCGCCGACGAGACTCAGGGCGCCATGTCGGCCATCGTCAGGTCCAGCCAGCGCCTGTCGGAACTGCTCGGCGAGATCAGCGCATCAACGCACCAGCAGGCCAGTGGTGTGCACGGAGCCAGCGAGGCCGCAGCGAAGATCGATGAGGCCGTACAACGCAACGCGGCTTTGGTGGAGCAGTCTGCTGCCGCGGCGGAGAGCCTGCGCGAGCAGACTCACAGCCTCAATCAGGTAGTCGCCATGTTCAGGCTGGACCAGGAACCGCAAGCCGCCTGAACCGCGGGGTCGCGCTACAGCCGGAAGATGCCGTAGTGCGGCTCGCCGATCGGCGCATGCGACGCTGCCGACAGCGCCATGCCCAGCGCGTTGCGCGTGTCGGTCGGTGCCAGCAAGCCGTCGTCCCACAGGCGTGACGTGGCGAAGTAGGCGTTGGATTCGCGCTCGGCCTTCTCGTAGACGCGGTCGCGCAGAACCTTCATCGCGGCCTCGTCGGGGACGTGCCCCTGGCGCCGCAGCTGCGCGATCTTGACATCGGCCAGGGTGTTGGCGGCCTGCTCGGGGCCCATCACGCCCATGTGGATGTTGGGCCAGGCCCAGATGAAGCGCGGGTCCCAGGCCCGGCCGCACATGCCGTAGTAGCCCGCGCCGAAGGCGGCGCTGGTGATGACGGTGAACTTGGGCACCTCGCTGCCGGCCTGCGCCATCAGCATCTTGGCGCCGTCCTTGGTGATGCCTTCCATCTCGTAGCTGCGGCCGATCATGTAGCCGGTGGTGTTCTGCAGGAACACCAGCGGCGTGCGGTTCTGATTGCACAGCGCGATGAAGTGCGCCGCCTTCTTGGAGCTGTCGGAGAAGAGCACGCCGTTGTTGGCCAGGATGCCGATGCGGTAGCCCCAGAGGTAAGCGTAACCGCACACCAGCGTGGTGCCGTAGGCCGGCTGGTACTCGTGGAAGCGGCTGCCGTCGACCATGCGTGCAATCAGCTCGCGGTGGTCGAACTGCACCTTGTGGTCGGGGCTGACGATGCCGTGCATCTCGCCGGGGTCGTAGTAGGGCGCCTCGGGCTCGCGCTCGGGCAGGAAGCTGCGCGTGGCCGGCTTGAGCTGGGCCACGAGCTCGCGGCAGATCTCGATCGCGTGGGCCTCGCTGTCGGCGGGGTAGTCCACCGTGCCCGAGATCTGCGTGTGCAGATCGGCGCCGCCGATCTCGTCGGCGGTGTGTTCCTCGCCGGTGGCCGCCTTGACCAGCGGCGGGCCGCCGAGGAACACGCCGCCGGCGCCGCGCACGATGATGCTGTAGTCGCACAGCGCCGGGATGTAGGCGCCGCCGGCGGTGCAGTGGCCGAAGACCATCGCGATCTGCGGCACGTTGGCCTTGGACAGCAGGCACTGGTTGCGGAAGACGCGCCCGCCTTCGATGTAGACGCCCGACAGCTCTTCGAGGAAGGCACCGGCGCTGTCGCACAGGTGCAGCACCGGAAGGCGGTTTTCCAGCGCCATGTCGAGCAGGCGAGTCAGCTTGCGCGGGGTCAGCGTGTACCAGGCGCCGCCCTTGATGCCGGAGTTGTCGCAATGGATCAGCACCTCGCGCCCGCTGACCACGCCCAGGCCGGTGATGACGTTGGCGCCCGGCACCTCGTCGTCGTACTGTCCACAGGCGGCGAGCGACGAGAATTCGAGGAAGGGCGTGCCGGGGTCGAGCAGCAGGTCGAGCCGCTCGCGTGGCAGCAGCTTGTTCTGCGAACGCAGGCGCGCCAGGTCGCGCGGCGGGCAGAGGTGGCGCGCGCGTTCCTGGCGGGCGCGGAAGTCGGCGACGATGGCGCTGATGGCGGCATGGTTGCGCTTGTAGGCCTCGGACGAGGTGTCAATGCGGGATTCGATGCGCTTCATGGGTGTCGGCGGCGGGCAGGCTCAGGCGTCTTCCAGGGTGATCAGCGCGGCTTTCAGTGCGAAGCTGGCACCGGCGGCGTAATGCACGGTCTTGACGCGCGCGTCGCGCGGGGCGACGAGCGTGGTCTCGAGCTTCATGCTCTCGATGACCATCAAGGCCTGGCCGGCATGCACCGGGTCGCCCTCGGCCACATGCACGGCGATGACCACGCCGGGCATGGGCGCGCTGAGCAGGTTGGAGGCACCGCCGGCCGCGCCGCCGGTGGCGTGCGACAGCGTCTGCCGTTCGACCTGGGCCGCGCCCAGACCGTCGGCATGCACGAACACCGCGTCGGCCCCGGCGGCCAGGTGCACGGTGCGCGAGCGGCCGTCGATGGTGATGCGCCAGCGGCCATCGGGCAGCGCTTGGCGGCTGATGCTCAGGCTGCGCTGGCCGTGGCGCAGTTGCACGCTGCCGTCGCTGCCGCGGGTGGCCACCACATCGTGCGTGGTGTCGTCGATCAGGTAACGGGCATGCATGGGGTCTCAGTTCCTCCAGGCGCCCATGGCAGCGTGCATGGGCGGCACGGCGTGGACGCGCTGCATCAGCTCGCGGTCGGAGAGCACGGCAGAAGCCAGCAGCAGGTCGATGTCGTCTTCGCTCGGTGTCGCGACCAGATCGCCCGCGCAGCGCCCCAGCATGCCGGTGTCGGCCTGGCCGGCGGTGAATTCCGGGTGCTGGAGCACGCGCGTCAGGTAGCTTGCGTTGGTGGTGACGCCGAGCAGCACGGTGTCTTGCAGCGCGCGCACCGAGCGCGCGATGGCCTGCGCGCGGGTCGCGCCGTGGCAGATGATCTTGGCGATCATCGGGTCGAAGGCGGCGGTGACCTCGCCGCCCTCGCGCACACCGGCATCGACGCGCACGCCCGGGCCGCCGGGTGGCTGCCAGCGCAGGAGGGTGCCTGTGGCGGGGCGGAAATCGTGCGCCGGGTCCTCGGCATACAGGCGGCATTCGATGGCGTGGCCCTGTTGCACGATGTCGCTCTGCACCAGGCCCAGGGGTTCGCCACGCGCCAGCCGCACCTGCTCGTGCACCAGATCCAGGCCGCACACGGCTTCCGTCACCGGGTGTTCGACCTGCAGCCGTGTGTTCATCTCCAGGAAATAGAACTCGCCGCCAGCGCCGTAGATGAACTCGACCGTACCGGCGCCGAGGTAGCCGCAGGCGCGTGCGATGCCGGCCGCCGATTCGCAGATGTCGCGCCGCTGCTCGGGCGTGAGGCCGGGCGACGGCGTCTCCTCGATGATCTTCTGGAAGCGCCGCTGCACCGAGCACTCGCGTTCCCAGACGTGGACCACCTGGCCGTGAGCGTCGCCGAGCACCTGGACCTCGATGTGGCGCGGGCGATCGACGTAGCGTTCGACGAACAGGCGGCCATCGCCGAAGTAGCGCTCGCCCTCGCGCCGCGCGGTGGCGATCTCGGTCTCGAGCAGCGCCAGGTCGCGCACGATGCGCATGCCCTTGCCGCCGCCGCCGGCCGAGGGCTTGATCAGCAGCGGCGTGCCCAGCGCGCGGGCGCGCTCGACGAAGCTCGTCGGGTCGTCGTCCTCGATGGCGCTCGGCGCCACCGGGAAGCCGCGCTCGGCGACGAAGCGGCGCGCGCGCACCTTGTCGCCCATCAGCTCGATGGTGTCGGCGCGCGGGCCGATGAAGGTGACGCCAGCGTCCTCGAGCGCGCGTGCAAAAGCCGCGTTCTCCGACAGGAATCCATAGCCGGGGTGGACCGCCTGGGCACCGCAGCCTTTCGCCGCCGCAACGAGCTGGGCGATGTCCAGGTAGGCCGCCACCGGCGTGGGGCCATGCAGCTCGATGGCCTGGTCGGCTTGCAGCACGGCCGGGCTGCCAGCGTCCACCGCGTGGTGGGCGACTGCCGCGCGCAGGCCCATCGCCCTGAGCGTGCGCAGGATGCGCAGGGCAATCTCGCCGCGGTTGGCGATGAGGACGGTGTCGAACTGTTGCGGCGGTGGTGCCGCAGGCGCTTTCTCGCCGTCCACGTTCAGTCGACGATGGGAAGCGGTTCCGATACGCGGTCGAACTTGGAGGCTTTGGCGTCCGACTTCAGGACCAGCACGCTGCTCGGCGATTGGCGCACCGTGGGCGAGAAGCTGATCGGTGAAGCCAGACCGTCGGTGCCGAAGTCCTTGGTCGATTCCAGCTTCTCGACCACGCAGGCCCGGGTCAGCGCCTTGCCGCAGCGGCGGATGGCGTCTTCCATCAGCAGGGCGCCCACGTAGGCTGTGATCGAATAGCGGTTCAGCGTCTTGAACTCGTCGGCCGAGAGATGCTTCTGCGCCAGCCCCATGAACTTGGCCATGCCGGGCACGGTCAGGTCGGTCAGCGGCGGCACGTAGTCGGCGACGAAGTAACCGTCGCCCGCGGCGCCGGCCAGGGCCTGCACCGGGGTGAGGTGCGCCGAGTGCACCGCCAGGATGGTCAACGGCATCTGGTTCTTGGCCGCCTCCTTCATCAGCATCGAGTGCTCGGCGACGACGCCGCCAGACGCCAGGAAGGTGGCGCCGGCCTGCTTCATGCTCAGCATCTCGGCCGAGAAGTCCTTGGTGCCGCGCTTGAAAGCAATCTCGGAGACGCTCTTCATGCCCAGCGCCTTGACCGCCTTCTGGTAGCCACAACGCACGTCGGTGCCGAATTCGTCGTCCTGGTAGGCGATGGCGAACTTCTCCGCCTGCAGCTTGCGTGTCTTGACCAGGTGGATCATGGCCGTGCCCAGTTCCTGGCAGTAGGTCGGGCCGACGATGAACACCGTCTTGTTCGGCGGGTTGAAGTGCGAGGCGGCAACGGCCATCGCGTTGATGGTCGGGATCTTCTGCTCGTTGATGTAGGGCAGCATGGCCTGCAGCATCGCCGAGCCCGAGGTGCCGATCAGGCCGAAGATGTTCTCCGATTCGTTCAGGCGTTTCACACCCTGCAGCGCGCGCTGAGGCACGTAGCCGTCGTCGTCGAGTCGGATCTCGACCTTGCGCCCGTTGATGCCGCCGCGGCTGTTGACGTCCTCCTGCCACACCTTGAGTGCGGCCATGTGCGCCTTGCCCAGCAGGCTGGGCGGGCCGCTGACCGGCGTCACCGAGCCGAGCACGATCTGGCTGTCCGTGACGCCGGGCTCGGCCATCGCGACGCCCTGCACCAGGGTCAGGACGAAGGCCGCGGCGACGGCGCGGGTCTTTTGCAGCGAGGAAATGTTCATAGGGCGTAAGGATGTGCAGTTGAATCGGGTGGATGCCTTGGGCTCACTTGCCGTCGAGAAACTCGGATGCACGCTCGAACTTGCCCGTGGCGGTATCGGCCTTGATCAGGATCGGCCGCGTACCGCTCTGGCGGACGTTGGGGCCGAAGGTCAGCGGGGCCATGATGCCGTCGCTGGTGAAGTTCTTGGTCTGTTCCAGCTTCTGCACCAGGCAAGCACGGGTCAGGTTGCGGCCGCACGCCTGCAGCGCCGACTCCAGCAACTGGGCCGCGACCATCGCCGTCAGCGAGTAGCGGTTCATCGCCTTCACCTCGTCGCCGCTGAGGTACTTGTAGGCCAGGGCATTGAGCCGGCCGATGCCCTGAATTTCGGTGTCGGTGATGGGCGGCACGTAGTCGGCCAGCAGCAGCCCTTCGGCGGCGCTGCCGGCCAGCGCGAGCACGGGGCCCAAGTGCGACGGGTGCGGTGCCAGCCGCACGACGTTCATGCCGTTCTTCTGGATCTCCTTGAGCATGGTCGCGGTCTCGGCAATGATGCCCCCTGTCAGCACGAAGGTGGCCCCGGCGCGTTGCACTGCCAGGACTTCGGCCGACAGGTCCTTGGCCCCTCGCTTGTAGGCCACAGCGATGGTGCTGCTCAGGCCGAGCGCCTTGAGCGCCGCGTCGTACCCGCACTTGACGTCGGCGCCGTAGTCGTCGTCCTGGTAGATGATGGCGAACTTGGCGCCCTGCAGTTTGCGCGAGGTGACCAGGTGCTTCATCACACCGTCGATCTCCTGACAGTAGGTGGCGCCGATGTTGAAGACGGTCTTGCGCGGCGGCGTGAAGTGCGCGCCGGCTACGGCGGCGAAGTTCAGCGCCGGGATCTGGTTCTCCTCGATGGTGGGCATCATCGCGAGCAGATGCGACGAACCGGAGGTGCCCAGCAAGGCGAACACCTTGTCGACGTCGATAAGCTTCTTCACCGCCTGCACCGAGCGCTGCGGCACATAGGCGTCTTCCTCGACACGCAGGTCGATCTTGCGACCGTGGATGCCACCGCGGGCGTTGACGTCCTTCTCCCAGACACGCAACGCGATCACGGCGGCCTTGCCGATCAGGCTGGGCGGGCCGGTCTGCGGCAGCACCGAGCCGATGACGATGCGATCTTCGAACACACCCGGGTCGGCGGCCATGGCCGATGCCGCGGCGGCGGCGAGAAGGCCAGTGCCGATCAGGGTGCGGATGCAGCGAAGGGTCTGGTGCATGGTGGGTGTCCTCGGTGGGGCAGGGCGGCGGGTTGCCGGGTCAGAACCTGAAGGGCCAGTGGGTCCAGTAGTGCTTGATGTCGCGCCAGCGGCCGATCAGGCCGTCAGGTTCGAAGCGCAGGAACAGCACGATGGCCAGTCCGTAGACGATGCCTTTGATCTCGAAGAAGGAGGTCGACGTCGCGCCCGACCCGAGGGCGCTGAACAGCAGCCCCAGGCCTTCGTTCAGGCCGAAGATGAAGACCGTGCCCAGCAAAGCGCCGGCTACCGAGCCGAGCCCGCCGACGATCAGCATCGACAGCGCTTCGATCGAGATCAGCAGGCTGAAGCTGTCGACGTTGAGGTAGCGCGTGTAATAGGCCAGCAGGCCCCCGGCGATGCCGGTGTAGAAGGCGCTGACCATGAACGCCAGCAGCTTCCAGCGCACCAGGTCGACCCCCATCGCGCGGGCGGCGATGTCGTGCTCGCGGATCGCCATGAAGGCCCGGCCGACGCGGCTGCGCAACAGGTTCAGCGTCACCAGCACCGCCACCACCAACACGGCCAGGACCACGAAGTAGTAGCCGCGCTCGGCTGCGAGCGTGGTGCCGAACAGGGCCGGCTGCGGCACCGACAGTCCCTCGGAGCCGCCCGTCAGACCGCCGCCGTTGAGGATCAGGTGGTTGATGATGACCGCGAAGGCCATGGTCGTGATCGCCAGGTACAGGCCCTTGAGGCGCAGCGATGGCACGCCGACCACCAGCCCGGCAACGGCCGCGCACACACCGCCGGCCAGCAGGCACAGCGGCATCGGCCAGCCCAGCTTGCCGGCCACGATGCCGGTGGCGTAGGCGCCAACGGCCAGGAAGCCGGAGTGCCCCAGCGAGATCAGCCCGGTGCTGCCGGTGAGCAGGTTCAGGCCGAGCACGCCGACGGCCGTGATCATCAGCAGCAGCACCAGCGAGATGTAGTACTTGCTCAGCAGCATCGGCACCAGCGCCAGGGCTGCGACCAGCAACAGTGTCCAGACGATGACCGGCACCGAGTCGGTCAGCGCCAGGACCTGGCGGTAGTTTTCCTTGAAGTTGCCGCTGCGCATCAGACTCGCTCGATATCGGGTTTGCCGAACAGACCGTAGGGCCTGACCATGAGGACGATCAGGATCAGCACGAAGCCGGCGATTTCCTTCATGCCGCGGCCGATGTAGCCTTCCGACATGTTCTCGACCACGCCGATCAGGATGCCGCCCAGGGCCGCACCGAACACCGAGTCCAGGCCGCCGAGGATGACCGCCGGGAAGCTGCGCAGGCCGACGAGCCACATGCCCGGCTCGAGGTCGTAGATCACGCCCACCAGGACCCCGGCGATGGCGGCAAGGCCCGCGGACAGCGCCCACGACAGCGCGAAGATGCGCTTGACGTTGATGCCCATCAGAAGCGCCGTGGTCTGCAAATTGGCGGTGGCACGCATTGCGATGCCCACCCGAGAGTAGCGGAAGAAGGCCCAGAGCCCGGCCACCACCGCTGCCATGATGCCCAGTGCGTGGAGCTGTGCCGGATAGATGCCCGCCGGCCCGATGCGGATCGGCTCGGTCGACAGCCCGGTGGACAGCGGCATCGGGTCCGCGCCCCAGATCAGCACCACGACCGAGCGGATGATGACGGCCAGGCCGATCGTCACCATCACGGTCGAGAACACCGGCTGGCCCAGCATCGGGCGGATCAGAAGCACCTCGATCAGAAGCCCCAAGGCGACCGAGGCGACGACGCTGGCCAACAGCAGCGGCCAGAAGCCGAGTTGGAAGGTGCCCGCCAGCGTGAAGGCGATGTAGGCCACCAGCATCATCAGCTCGCCCTGGGCGAAATTCACCACGCCGGTGGCGCGGTAGATCATGGCGTAGCCCATGCCGATGAAGCCGTAGACCATGCCCGCCGCGATGCCCGACACGAGCAACTGAATGAAGTAGTCCATCAGGCGGTGCCTCCACCGTAGATCAGCTCGATCTCGCGTGCGAACTTCTTGCCGATGATGCTGCGGCGCACCTTCTGCGTGGCCGTCAGCTCGCCGTCGTCGTGGTCGAGTTCCTTCTCGAGGATCACGAACTTGCGGATGTTCTCGACGCGCGCGAACTGCTGGTTCACGCGCCGCACTTCCGCGTCGACCAGCTCGCGCACCTCGGGCAACTGCGACAGGCTGCGGTAGGTGGTATAGGCCAGACGGCGTTCCTGCGCCCATTTGCCGACGGTCTCGTAGTCGATCTGCACCAGCGCCGACAGGAAGTGGCGACCGTCGCCGAGCACGATGGCTTCGCGCACGTAGATGCTGTCTTTGAGCGCGTTCTCGATTTCCGAGGGCGAGATGTTCTTGCCGCCGCTGGTGATGATGATGGCCTTCTTGCGGTCGACGATCATCAGCTCGCCGTTGGGCGCCAGCGCCACGACGTCGCCGGTGTGCAGCCAGCCGTCCCGGACCGTCAGCGCGGTGGCGTTGTTGTCGTGTAGGTAGCCCTTGAACACGGCCGGATGCTTGACGATCAGTTCGCCGTCCTCGGCGATCTTCCAGTTCAGGCCCTCGATCGGTGTGCCGGTGGCACCCAGCCGCTCGGCTTGGGCATGCTGGTGAAAGATGACGCCGCCGGACTCGGTCATGCCGTACACCTGGTACACGGGCAGGCCCAGGATGCGGAAGAACTTGAGCACCTCAGGCGAGACGCTGGCGCCGCCGCAGAATCCGCAGCGCATGCGGTCCAGGCCGACGAACTTCTGCAGGTTGCGGAACATCAGCAGCCACAGCAGGGCGAACTGCAGCCGGTCGCCCCAGTTGCGCCGGCCGCCGCGTTGCTCGACGCGCTCGAACAGGGCCTTGCCCGCGGCGAAGCAGCGCTCGAAAGCCCAACGCTGGAAGCGCGTGGCGTCCTGCATGCGCATCACGATGCCCTGCTGCAGCTTCTCCCAGATGCGCGGCACGCCGAGGAAGACGGTGGGTGCGATCTCGCGCAGGTTGACCGCGACGGTGTCGATCGACTCGGCGTAGTTCACCACGCCGCCGGTCATCATGTGCATGACGGTGGAGAAGGCACGTTCGGCCACATGGCACAGGGGCAGGTAGCACAGCACCTGCATGTTGTGCTGGTCGAGCCCGAAATGGCTGCGCAGCTTGTCGGTGGTCACGAGCAGGTTGCGGTGCGACAGCATCGCGCCCTTGGGCGGCCCGGTGGTGCCCGAGGTGTAGACGAGCATGCAGGTGTCGTCGGGCTGCGTGGCGTCAATGCCGTCGTCGAAGGCGCGCGCCTGCTCCGCGTTGGCCGCGGCGTACTGGTCGCCGAGTTCGAGCACGTCCTCGAAGGACATCAGCATCCCGCGCGGGTACAGCCGCATGCCCTTCATGTCGACGGCGATGATCTTGGTAACGTCGGGCAGGCCGACCTCGTGCTTGGCGATGGCGTCCAGTACCTTGTCCACCTGCTCCTGGTCGCCGCAGACGACGAAGCGGCTGTTCGAGTGGTGGACGATGTACTGCAGCTCGGGCCACGGGTTGGTTGGGTAGATGCCGACCACCACGCCGCCGATGGCCTGCGTGCCCAGGTCGGCGAACATCCACTCGGGCGTGTCTTCGCTGGCGATGGCCAGGCGGTCGCCGCGGCGGAAACCCAGCGCCAGCATGCCCAGCGCGAAGCGGCGCGCGGTGTCGTGGTACTGGCGCCAGCTCATCCGGTTCCAGATGCCCAGGTCCTTCTCGCGGAAGGCCAGCGCGTCGGGCGTGGTGCGGGCCCAGTGCTGCAGCAGCTTGGGCAGCGTGTGGTTGCCGCTGTGCAGGGCTTCGTGCAGGGCTTTGTGCTGGAGATTGCTCATGCTGCCGCCTGTGCGCCGCCCAGGTAAGCGGCGATCACCGCCGGGTTGGCGGAGATTTCGGCCGGTGTGCCTTCGCCGATCTTGCGGCCGAAATTGAGCACGCAGATGCGGTCGGAGATGTCCATCACGATGCCCATGTCGTGCTCGACCATCAGCACGGTGATGCCGAGTTCGTCGCGGATGTCGAGCACGAAGCGCGCGATGTCCTCGGTTTCCTCGGTGTTCATGCCCGAGACCATCTCGTCGAGCAGCAGCAGCTTTGGCTCGGTGGCCAGCGCGCGGCCGAGTTCGACGCGCTTTTGCATGCCGTAGGAGAGGGCGCCCACGGGCATGTCGCGGATGTCCTCGATCTCGAGGAAGTCGATGATTTCCTCGACCTTGCGCCGATGTTCGAGTTCCTCGCGCCGGGCGCGACCGAAGAACCAGGCCGCGTCGAAGACATTGGTGCCCATGTGGCAGTGGCGGCCGACCAGCAGGTTCTGCACCACGGTCGCATGCTTGAACACGGCCAGGTTCTGGAAGGTGCGGCCGATGCCGATGGCCGACATGCGGTGCGAGGGGGTTCCGGTGATGTCGCGGCCCTCGAAGTGCACCGTGCCGCCGCTCGGGCGCACGACGCTGCTGATCATGTTGAAGGTGGTGGTCTTGCCGGCGCCGTTCGGGCCGATCAGCGAGTAGATCTCGCCACGGCGGACGTGGAAGCTGACGCCGGCCACGGCTTCGACGCCGCCGAAACGCTTGGACAGGCCTTCGACCTGCAGGAGGATGTCGTTCACGTCAGTGGCTCCGCCGCTCGTGGGTCATGACAACCAACGCTTGCGGCGCTTGTAATGCTTCACTTCGCGCATGTTCTTGCGCGAGCCGCCCTCGCCGAAGCCGAGGTAGAACTCGCGCACGTCTTCGTTGCGCAGCATTTTGTCGGCCGGGCCGTCGAGGACGACGCGGCCGTTCTCCATGATGTAGCCGGTGTCGGCGATGGACAGCGCCATCTGCGCGTTCTGCTCGACCAGCAGGATGCTCACGCCGTCCTGCCGGCACAGCCGGGTGACGATGGCGAAGATCTCCTCGCAGATCTGCGGCGCCAGCCCGAGCGTGGGTTCGTCGAGCATCAGCAGCTTCGGCGCCGACATCAGCGCACGGCCGATGGCCACCATCTGCTGCTCGCCGCCGGACAGATAGCCTGAAACCGTGGCGCGCTTGGGCGTCAGGCGCGGGAACGTGGCGTAGACACGCTCCAGGCCGAGCTTGGACTCGGCCACCGAGCGCGTGTAGCCGCCCATCAGCAGGTTCTCCTCGACCGTGAGCTGGTCGAACAGGCGCCGGCCCTCGGGCACCATGACGATGCCGGCGCGCACGATGCGGTCGGGCGTCATGCCGGTCAGCGGCTGGCCCTCGAACCTGATCTGGCCGCCCTTGACCTCACCGTCTTCGGGGTAGAGCACGCCGCTGATGGCTTTCAGCGTCGTGGACTTGCCGGCGCCGTTGGCGCCCAGCAGGGCGACGATCTGCTTCGGGCCCAACGCGAGCGACGCCTCGCGAACGGCTTCGATCGTGTTGTCATAGACGATCTGAACATTGGTCAGGGTCAGCATCAGGTTGAGGCGGCTCGGCGGGTCCGGAGGGCGCGCCGCCCTGCGGCGGCATCGGCGGCGCAGCGGGGCTGCGATACGGCCGCTAATCTAACGGTAGTTAGTCTCGCCCGCTTGCGGGGAAACCCGCCATCCGGCCTGCGACCGGTCGGGGCGGCGGGGTGGAACGCCGCCGATGGCCCCGGGGTCAGGCATTGCCGGAGCCGAACTTGCGGAAGTCCGGCTTGCGCTTCTCGAGGAAGGCGCGCACGCCCTCCTTGGACTCGTCGGTGTTGTAGTACAGGCTGAGCGCCTGCATGCCCAGGCTGCCGATGCCGCGGATGTTCTCGGTCGAGGCGTTGAACGAGCGCTTGGCGATGGCGATGGCCGTCGGGCTCTTCTCGACGATCTCGCGCCCCCACTTGGCAACCTCGGCATCGAGTTGTGCGTGAGGCACGACCACGTTGACAAGCCCCATGGCCAGTGCCTCTTGTGCGCTGTAGCGCCGGCACATGTACCAGATCTCGCGCGCCTTCTTCTCGCCGACCACCTGTGCCAGGTAGGCCGTGCCCCAGCCGGGATCGACCGAGCCGACCTTGGGGCCGACCTGACCGAACACCGCCTTGTCGGAAGCGATGGTCATGTCGCACAGCGTGGCGATCACGTTGCCGCCGCCGATGGCATAACCCTGCACGCGCGCGATCACCGGCTTTGGCACGTCGCGAATCACGCTGTGCAGTTCCTCGATCGGCAGGCCCGCGGTGCCGCGGCCGTCGTACTGGCCGGAGTGCGCAGACTGGTCGCCGCCGGTGCAGAACGCCCGGTCGCCAGTGCCAGTGATGACGATGGCGGCGATGTTCTGGTCCCAGCCGGCCTTCAGCATGGCGGCCAGCATCTCTTCGACCGTCTGACCGCGGAAGGCGTTCATCACGTCCGGGCGGTTGATCGAGATGGTCGCGATCTGGTCGCGTTCCTCGTAGACGATGTCGGTGTAGTTCATCAGCGGCTTCCCGTCAGCCGATCATGCTGTAGCCGCCGGACACCGACAGAACCTGACCGGTGATGTGCCCAGCAACCTTGTTCGAGGCCATGAAGACCACCGCGTTGGCGATGTCCTGAGGCCGCCCGACCTTGCGCAGCGGCAGGCTCTTGGTGACCTTCTCCATCTGCTCGGGTGTGAACATGGCGTCGGCGTTGGTCCACATGCTGCTGCCGCCCACTTCTTCCGTGGTCGAGGGAATGGTCACACCGGGGCAGACCACGTTGCAGCGGATGCCGTAGCGACCGTTCTCCTTGGCGATCGTCTTCATGAAGCTGTTGACCGCCGCCTTGACCCCGCCATAGACCGCTTCGCGCGGCTCGCCCTGGCGGCTGGCGTCGGAACTGATCGAGACGATGGCGCCGCCGTTCTGCTTGACCATCAGGTCGAGCGCGGTCTTGGTGCAGTTCAGCACGCCGACGTAGTTGATGTCGATCACCTTGCGCCAGAAGTCCGGCGTCGTCTGGGTGAAGAACATCAGATTGTCCCAGCCGACGTTGTTGACCAGCACGTCGACCCGCCCATGTTTGTCGGTCGCCGCCTTGAACATGGCCTGCACCTGCTCGAGGCTGGTGACGTCGGTCTTGATCACCTGAACCGAGGCGGCGCCGAGCTTCGTTGCGAACTCGGCAGTCCTTTCGGCCTGCGCGGTGTCGACATCGCCGATCGTGATGTGTGCACCTTCGCCGGCGAACGCCAGCACGATGGCGCGGCCGATGTTCGAGCCACCGCCGGTGACGATGACGGATTTGTCTTTCAGTTCGAGATCCATGGTCTTCCCTTGCCGGTGAGTGCGGAGTGGCGCCTGCCGACGCCGATCACACAGTATAGCAATCGAACAGGTGTTAGTTTGAATCGAGATGCCGCATCGTCTACTCGATCTTGATTCCGGCGGCCTTGATGACCTTGCCGAAGCGCTCGAGATCGGCGCGGATCAGCGCGTCGAACTGGTCCGGCGTGCGGTAGGCGACATCCAGGCCCTGGCTCGCCAGTTGCTGTCTCACGTCGGGAAGCGTCAGGATCCTGCCGATCTCCGCGGAGAGCTTGTCGACGATGTCCTTGGGCGTACCGGCCGGCGCCAACACCCCGAACCAGAGCTGGAAGTCGTACTCCGGCAAGCCGGCTTCGGCGAAAGTGGGCACGTCGGGCAGCGCGGGCAGACGCGTCTTGCCGGTGATGGCCAGCGCCTTGAGGCGCCCGGACTGCACGTGCGGTATCGACGTCACCGGGGTGTCGAAGTTGAGCTGGACCTGACCCCCGATGAGGTCGGTCAACGCCGGCGCCGTGCCCTTGTAGGGCACGTGCTGCATCCGCACGCCGGTCACACTCTTGAAGACCTCGGCCGCCAGGTGGGTCGAACTGCCGGTGCCGACCGCCGCGAAGTTCAGCGTGTCGGGCTTGGCCTTGGCCAGCGCGATGAACTCGCGCACGTTGTTCGCCGGCACCGCAGGGTTCAGTACCAGGACGAGCTGGGTCGTGACCAAGCCGGCCACGGGCGTGAAGTCCCTGAGCGGATCGTAGGGCAGCTTGGCGATCAGGTGGGGCACCGTCGCATGCGTCGATGCCGCCAGCGAGATCGTGTAGCCGTCCGGCGGCGATTTTGCGAGGGCGTCGGAGCCGATCACCGTGTTGGCTCCTGGCTTGTTGTCCACCAGAACCTGCTGGCCCCAGCTCTCGGTCAGCTTGGCGGCGACGAGCCGCGCCACGTGACTGGTGCTGCCACCGGGCGCGTAGGGAACGATGAATCGAATCGGCTTGGCAGGATAGGTCTGTGCGGTCTGCGCGCGAACATCGGCCAAGCAGGTCAGCGCGAGCAGCACGACCGCCGTGAGGTGGCGTTTGAACATGAATTCTCCGTTGCGGGTATGCCTGGGTTGGCTGTGCGGCCGCACTTCAAGCGGGAGAAGAACTGCGAAGAGCCCATCGTCGATGGCCATCCCATTTCATCTACCGGTCGTTCGATAGGGTAGAGTAGCATTCCGACCCGGCAAGCGCATCGGGAGAAGCCATGAACCGCGACGAACAGTAGCGCTGATGCGCCAGGCGTTCGCCCACATCGACGCCGGCACCACGGACCTGGCCGACACGGTCGGCTTCAACCCGGCAGGTGCCTATGCCTGCCCACAGCGCTTGGCGCGCGAGTCGGCGCTGCTGTTCCGCAGGTACCCGCTGTTGATGGGTCTGTCCAACCAGATCCTGCAGCCGGGCGACCATTTCACCGACGACCTCAGCGGCATCCCGATCCTCATGGTGCGGGGCAAGGTCGGCCGGGCGCGGGCCTTCCACAGTGTCTGCTGGCATCGTGGCGCACGGGTGGCCGAAGGCTGCGGTCGGCAGGACAATTTCGTCTGCCCTTACCACGGCTGGACCTACGGCCTCGAAGGCGAGTTGCGTGGTACTCCCGACCAGCGCAACTTCCCCGGTGTGGACAGGGCGGCCTACGGCCTCGCGCCGCCGCCGCTGGCCGAACGCCACGGCCTGCTGTGGGTGCGGCCCAGCGTCGGCCCGCAGGGCCTGGAGATCGATGCCCAGGGCTTCCTGGGCGAACTCGACGCCGAATTCGCGTCCTTCGGCCTGTCCGCGTACCAACACTACGAGACGCGCCAGATCCGGCGCCAGATGAACTGGAAGCTGGTCATCGACACCTTCCTCAAGAGCTACCACTTCAGCGTGCTGCATCGCGACTCCGTGGCGACCCTCTTTCACCCCAACCTGTGTCTGTTCAAGCCATTCGGCCCGCACCTGCGCGAGGCGCTGCCGCGACGCAGCCTGGAGAGCCAGCACAGCCTGCACGACAGCGAGTGAGACCTGATCAGACCTGATCTAGACCGGCGTTAGGGCTACGCTGAACATGGTCCCTGGTCGTTTCGTGCCGTTCACCGCGCAGCAGCAGGGTGTTTCGTAGCCGTGTACCTACGGCAACTCCATTGCCTGGGCCAAATGGGAATAGGCCGCGCCCACCCGGCGCAGGTGGCGCGATTTCGGATGCGTGAGAAGCCACAGTTCCGTCTCGCACTCGTCGAGTGCCTCGGTCAGGCGAACCAGATCGCTGCGGCCCTCGGCGAGAAACAGCGGAACGACGCCCACGCCAAGCCCCAGGGCCACCAGTTCGAGCACCGAGAGGATGCTGCTGACGCGGTAGCGCGGTACCGCCTTGGGGAAGCGGCACTTGCGCCAGATCACCGAAGGGTGTTCGGGTAACGCATCGTCGGGCGCGATCCAGTCCGACTTGCCGGACTCGACCTCGGCGAACCGGCGCACGCCGCCCTTCCTGGCCGCATAGAGCGCCACGCGGATCGGCCCGACCTGCTTGCCCACCAGATGCGGCGGCGGGCGCTTGGTGGCGCGCACGGCGATGTCGGCGTCGCGTCGGGTCAGGCTGGCCAGTTCGTTGCCCGTGTGAAGTTCGTAGCTGAGCATGGGGTGAGTGGTTTGCAGGCTGCGAAGCGCAGGGGCAACCAGGCCGTGCAGCACGGTGTCGGTGGTTGTGATGCGGACCGTGCCCGAGATCTGTGCCGGCGCCGCCTCGGCCGACGACCGCGCCGCCTCGAGCGCCGCCTCCATGCGCTCGGCGTGTTCGGCCAGTTCGCTGGCCAGTTCGGTGGCGACATAGCCCGACCGGGTTCGCTCGAACAACGCGCGGCCCAGGCCGCGCTCGATGCGCTGCAGAGCACGGAACACGGTGGAGGCATCGACGCCGAGTCGCTCGCCCGCGGTGGCCAACGTTCCGCCGCGCACCAACGCGAGCGTCACCTCCAGGTCGCCTGGGCTCATTCTGTATTGCGTCCTCGCAATCGTGCTTTTCACGATGGCCTATTCCTGTTTCCGATTCGCAATCCTACATTCATCCCGTCCACCATCCCTCTGGAGTCACACCATGAACCCCTCCATCCCTTCTTCCACACAGATCGGCATCGCACTGCTTCGCATCAGCCTCGGCATCATGTGGATGGCTCACGCCCTGCTCAAGCTCCTGGTCTTCACCCTGCCCGGCACAGCGCAGTACTTCGTGAGCGTCGGCTTTCCGGGCTTCCTGGCCTACCCGGTCTTCGCGGCTGAACTGCTGGGCGGCATCGCGCTGCTGCTGGGCGTCTACGCGCGGCAGGTCGCGCTGGCCCTGGTGCCGGTGATGGCAGTGGCCGCCTGGGTCCATCTGCCCAACGGCTGGGTCCACACCAGCGCCGGCGGTGGCTGGGAGTACCCGGTGTTCCTGATCGCGGCGTCCATCGCACTATGGCTGCTAGGGGACGGCGCCGCAGCCATCAAGCGCAGTTCGCTGCTGGTTCCTCAAGTCCGTGCTGCCTGACCGGCCACGGTGGATTCGATGCTCACCCCCCGATTGGAAATCTCATGAAGCTCTACTACGCACCCGGCGCCTGCTCGCTGGCCGTCCACATTGCCTTGCGCGAGATCGGCGCGAACTTCGACAGCGTTGCCGTCGACCTGGCCAAGCACACGACAGCCGACGGTGCGGATTTCCACGCCATCTCACCGCGTGGCTACGTGCCACTGCTACAGCTGGACGACGGCTCGCGCCACACCGAGGCCTCTTCGCTGCTGCAGTACGTGGCCGACCTCGACCCGGCAAAGGCCCTGATCGGCGTCCCGGGTTCGGCCCGACGGCTGGCGGTGGTCGAATGGCTCACTTTCGTCAGCACCGAACTGCACAAGGTCTTTAGCCCCTGGCTGTGGCACAAGGAGACGGCCGCCTCGACCCGGCAGGCGGCCAAGGACAAGCTGGCCGCGCGATTTGCCGAACTCGAAACGCTGCTGTCGAAGCAGGACTACCTGGCATGCGAGTACAGCGTGGCCGATGCGTATGCCTTTACGATCGTCAACTGGGCCAACTTCCTCGCCTTGCCGCTGACACCGTACCCGCACTTGAAGACCTACGTGGACCGTGTTTCGCATCGGCCGCGAGTTCAGGACGCGTTGCGCGCCGAAGGATTGATCCAGTGAGTGCGCCTCTTGTATTGGTGTCGCACGCCCTGTGCCCGTACGTGCAGCGCGCGGCGATCGTGCTGATCGAGAAGGGAGTGCCCTTTGAGCGTCGCGAGATCGACCTGGCGAAAAAGCCGGACTGGTTCCTGAAAGTCTCGCCCTTGGGCAAGACGCCGGTGCTGCTGGTGGGCGAGGAGCCAATCTTCGAGTCCGCCGTGATCTGCGAGTACCTGGAGGAAACGGCACTGCCACGTCTGCACCCGGCCAACGCGCTGCAGCGGGCACAGCACCGCTCGTGGATGGAGTTCGGCTCGGCGCTGCTGAACGCGACCGGGGCCTTCTACCACGCCGCAGACGAAACGACGCTTGTCGCGCGAGCCGCGGACATTCGTGCCCGGCTGGTTCGCCTCGAGGAAGCACTCGGCGAGGGGCCCTACTTCGCGGGCGCGTCCTTCAGCCTCGTCGACGCGGTTCTCGGCTCGGCATTCCGCTACTTCGATGTCTTCGACGCGATCGACGACTTCGGGTTCTGGCGTGACCTACCGAAGGTCCAGCGCTGGCGCGGCGCGTTGGCGACCAGGCCGTCGGTCGCCGAAGCGGTGCATCAGAACTACCCGGAACTGCTTCACCAGTTCCTGCTGGCCCGTCGCTCGGCGCTGTCACGGCGCAAGGCCCCGGCGCGTGGAGCGGCCTGACGGATCGAACTGCGAGCGCGCATGGGCCAGATCCTGGCTGACGAGCATGACCTGCGGCTGCCCTGCAGCACGCTCACGCGCTGGGTGCGCGAGGCCGAGTTGCGCGCGGCGTCCAAGCGTGCGGGCGAATACGACTTCGTGCCGGGCGAGGAGATGCAGCACCACACCTCGCCGCATCGCCTGGAGGTGGCCGGCAAGGCGGTCACGGCACAGTGCGCGGGGCTGACCCTGGCGTACGCGCGGCGCCCGTTCATCCAGTACTACCCGAGGTACACGGCTTCGAGGCCAAGCACTTTCTTCTGCAGGCGGCGCAGTTCATGGATGGCACCTGCCCTCGCTGCGTCATCGACAACGCCAGCGTCGTGTTGGCCGGCAGCGCCGGGGCCGACGCCCCGAGTCTTGACCCGCCACCGAGAGCCAGGAAATGGGCATGACCCGAACCCAGAGCTGCTGGACGAAGAAGGTGGCGGCGCTGCGCTGCCGGTTCGCGGCAGCCGGGACCAGCAGGCGCGCTCGAAGATCAGGGCGATGCCCTCCCAACCGTCGATGCACATTGTCACCAGAGCTCAACGGCGACAGGGGGACATCCTTCAGCGCACCGCCGAAGCTGCCAATGGGGGTCCGCGTTGCGCTGACGGCATGGTTTTCAGCCTTGTTCATCGCATGCTCGGGTCGGCGGCGTGGGCCTCGCAGCGGCCGTGGGCGTCTTCGGACGGTGAGTGTGGGGGCTCTGCATCGGCGCCTGGCCAACCGTTCTGACGAGCCCGCCACCGGCGGTGCGCTCGGCCTCCGCAAACAGGCCGCGGAGGGCTTCGTCCGCCGCTTGCGATGCAACCTTGTCGCAATAGGCCCAGTCGGATGCCGGGACGACCGCACGGACACGCACCGCGGCCAGCAACCGCAGCAAAGCCAGGCGACGGTGCCCCATGGCAACGCTGCGTGCCAGCAAGGCCAGCGCACCGGCCTGTGCTGCCGCCGCGGCCGGCGCGCCCGCGTCGGGTCGAGCGCCTGCTGACAGGGCGCGTTTGAATTGACGGATCGGCGGGCGGGCCATCAGTTCAGCGGCGGCGCGATGCCTGGCCGCTCGCCCGGCGCTGCGATCGTCACCGGCTTGGCGGTGAGGTAGACCGTTCCCGACAAGCAGGCGATGTGCGCCTGGTCGCCGGCGCGGTTCACGTCGACACGGTACACGCCGACCTTGCGCGAGCGCGATACCTCGGTGGCATGCGCTATCAGCCAGTCGCCAGGCTCGACGCCGGTCGAGATGCTGATGTTGCCGTCGATCAACGCGGCGATCGTGCCGTGGGAACTGCAGGCCAGGCCGAGCGCCGTGTCGGCCAGGGAGAAGATGGCGCCGCCGTGGCAGCGGCCGTTGAAATTCACATGCTGCGGCCCCACCCGCATGCGCACGGTGGCCGTGCCGCGGGCCGCGGCCACGAGTTCGAACCCCAGGTGCCTGGCGTAGCCGTCGGCGGCGATCGAACGTCCGACCAGGTCGCGCGCGGCGCGGTCCTCCGTGGCGGCGTGGCGGCTGGCGCGCTGCGTGCGCTGTTCCAGCCAGTCGACCAGTTCGCGCAAGCCTTCGCCGGTGGTCGCGATGGTGCGCAGAACCGGCGGCCTGGCAGCCGGGCTGCGGCGCAGCATGAGCATCGACAGCAATTCGTTCTCGGTCCGCCGGGCGTCGGGCAGGTCGGCCTTGCTGACGACGAAAGCGTCGGCGATCTCCAGCACGCCGGCCTTGATGGCCTGGATGTCGTCGCCCAGCCCCGGCGGGCAGACCACCAGGCGTGTGTCGGCGATGCGCGTGACCTCGACCTCGGACTGGCCGGCGCCGACGGTCTCGACGATCACCGTGTGGTAGCCGGCGGCATCGAAGACATCGACGACGTCGGTGGCCGAGCGTGCGAGCCCGCCGAGGTGGCCGCGCGACGCCAGCGAGCGGATGAACACCCCTTCGTCGGCCTGGTGCTCGCCCATGCGGATGCGATCGCCGAGCACGGCGCCGCCGGTGAAGGGGCTCGACGGGTCGACCGCAACCACCGCCACCGTGTGGCCGCGCCCGCGCAACTGCTTGATCAGGCCCGACACCAGCGTGGACTTTCCGCCCCCCGGCGGCCCGGTGACACCGACAACATGCGCGCGGCCGACGTGCGCGGCCACCATGGCGCGCACGGCGTGCGCGGTGTTGCTCTCGTTCTCCAGCGCCGTGATGGCGCGCGCCACCGCGCGCCGGTCGCCTGCCAGGATGGCTTCGAGCGGGTTCGTTTCGGCGTTCATCAAACGATCGTCAAGGGCTGACCGAAGCCCATTTCACGGCGCAGCGTGGCGCAGATCTCGCCATGCGTGGCGCAGGCTTCGGCTGCGGCGACGACCTGCGCGAACACGTTGTCCCGCTTCGACTGTGCGGCAGCGGCCAGCGCAGCCAGCGCCTTGTCCACCGCAGCGGCGGAGCGTTCGGCCTTGAAGGCCTTGAGCCGGGTCAGGTAGGCATCCATGCGTGCGCGGTCCGGGTAGTCGAGCGCGGGGTAGTCGGCCGCGTCTTCCTCGACGGCGTACTTGTTGACACCGACCACGGTCTCCTGGCCGGCGTCGACGCGCTTCTGGAAGGCCAGCGCCGAGTCGCCGATCATCTTCTGCACCAGGCCCTGTTCGACCGCCTTGTACATGCCGCCCGCGGCGTCGATCAGGTCGATGATGGCCTCGTTCTTCTGCTGCATCTGGTCGGTCAGCGACTCGACGTAGTACGAGCCGCCGAGCGGGTCGATGACGTCGGTGAGGTGGGCTTCCTCGCGCAGGATGTTCTGCGTCGCCACGGCGATGCGCGCGGCCTTCGTCGTCGGGGTGGAGAAGACCTCGTCGTAGCCGTCGGTATGCAGCGACTGCAGGCCGCCGAAGATGCCGGCCATGGCCTGGGTGGTGACGCGGGCGATGTTGTTCAGCGGTTGCTGGCGCGTCAGGTCCACGCCCGAGGTCTGGCCGTGGAACTTGAAACGCCACGAGCGCGGGTCCTTGGCGCCGAAGCGTTCGCGGCACAGCTTGGCCCAGACGCGACGGCCGGCGCGGAACTTGGCCACTTCCTCGAACAGGCTGACCGAGATGTCGAAGAAGAAGGTGAAGCGCGGCAGGAAGCGGTCGGGGTCCATGCCCGCGGCGATGCAGTCCTCAGCGTACTGGATCGCCGAGCACAGCGTGAAGGCCATCGCCTCCGCCGGCGTGGCCCCCGCCTGCTGCATGTGCTGGCCGACGATGGACAGCGGGTTCCAGCCCGGCACCTGCTCGTTGGCGAAGGCGATGTGGTCGACCACGATGCGCCGCGCGCCCTGCAGCGCGATGCGGAAGAACATGTGGTTGGCGACGAAGTGCGAGATGCAGTCGCTCTGGTTCGAGGTGCCGGTGATGCGCGTCCAGGGCACGCCGCGCCGCTTGGCCACCGCCAGCTCGAAGGCCAGCAGCGTGAACGGCGTGGGGTCGTTCATGGCCGTGGACAGGTCGCCGATGGGCACGCCGTCGAGCGCGCGGTCCATGTCGCCGACGTGGTTGATCACCGTGCCGCAGGTGCCCAGCAGCTCGGCCGGCACCTCGTCGGCGTCGTAGCCGCGGAAGACCGAGTTGCACGGGATCAGCGACAGTGCCGAGGCGCCCAGCGCCAGCATCTCCTTGACCCGGCTGTTGTAGTCCTCCGGCACCCCCAGGCCGATGAGCTGGCGCTGCGACCAGCTGCGCCCTCGGTACATCGTGGGGTAGATGCCGCGGGTGTAGGGGTACTCGCCAGGGAAACCCAGGCTGTCGGCATAGGCCGTGCCCGACCAGTCGTGCGGCGTGTACAGAGGCTTGATCTCGACGCCGGACCGGTTGCGCAGCGGCTCGGATTGCCCGGCACCGGCGGCGAAGGCCTGTTCCCAGCGGAGCTGGGCCTGCGACAGGTCGGCGGCAGCGATTTGCGGGACGGGCTTGTTCATGCGGAGGCTCCTTGGCGGGCATGGCGTGCGGCGGCCAGCGCGCGCACGGCAGTGACGATGTCGTCGAGCGCGGCGCCGGGGTGGAAGACCTGGGCCACGCCGGCCGCCAGCAGCAGCTTCTCGTCCTTGGCGGGCACGATGCCCCCGACGATGACCTGGATGTCGGCCAGCCCGGCGGCGCGCAGCGCGTCCATCAGCCTGGGCACGATCAGGTGGTCGGTGGCCAGTGACGAGATGCCGATGACGTCGGCGTCCTCTTCCATCGCCAGCTTGACGACGGTGGTGATCTCCTGCCACGGCGGGGTGTAGACCACTTCCATGCCGGCATCGCGCAGGCAGGCGGCGATGACGCGGCTGCCGCGGTCATGACCGTCGAAGCCGATCTTGGTGACGACGACCTTGGGCGGGCGTTCATGCTGCATGTTGTGCTTCCTTCAGGAGCCCCACGAATTTGCGCGCCAGGCCGCGCGGGGTCTCGCGGCCTTGCGGATCGAACCAGAAGCGCGCCCAGTTGAGCGCGCCGAGCAACATCAATCGAAGCGCGTGCCGGTCGGTGCCTGCGGGCAAGGGCAGGGCGGCCACCAGCTCGCGGAACACCTGCTCGTAACCGGCGCGCAGCGTGCGCAGGCGTTCGGCCACCGGCGGCACGTCCTCGGGCAGCACGCGGATCAGCACCTGCGCGTAGTCGCTGCTCTTGAGCACGGTCTGCAGGTGCGCCAGGCAGGCGGCTTCGAGCCGCAGCCAGGGTTCGGCGCCCGGCTTCAGGGCCGCGTGCACGGCGCCCTCCAGCTCGCCGACACCGGCTTCGTAGACGGCGACCAGCAGCTCTTCCTTCGACGCGAAGTGGTAGTAGACCGAGCCCGGCAGCATCTTCACGCCCAGCGCGATGTCGCGCATCGAGGTCGCGGCATAGCCGCGCTGCGCGAACAGGCTCGCGGCGACGTCCAGCAGGCCTTGCAGGCGGCTGTCGGAGCGCGGAGAACGCAGCGGGCGGGACGACATGGGTGGGGTGATTCGATTGTCGAAAGGGCCGGTCCGGCGTTGGCGCCCGACTCGACATGGAAGTGCGTCGCCGCAGACAAAAAACAAACGTTCGTTTGGCAAATGATGTGACATGCCAAGGGGACTGTCAACCCGAAGCTTTGCGCAAGGAGCTCGCGCCGGGGCACCGCGGCGCAACGACACCCCGCAACGAAGGGCCGCAACGATCGAGATCACCTGCGACGATCGCGGCAAGCTGATCGGTGACACCGAGGTCGGCTTCGCGTTCGCCCAGTTCGAACCCGGCCCCGCGCTGACGGCCGAGGGGATCGGCGCATCCTTCAAGCCCGTGACGGCCGACGGCAAGGTGCCGCACCAGTTGCGGGGCGCCGGCGACTTACCGCTCACCGTCGAGCGGCAAGATCCGGGCGGGCCGAACTCGCGGCGCGTGCCGCCAAGGCGCCCAGGCGCGACGCGACGGCGCGGCCGGTCCCGGGCAGGCGTTTGTTAGCATGCCGCGGCGACGCACCGCCTGCATCCGACCACGCCCGCACCGACCATGAAGTACGACACCATCCGACTCGACCACGACAACGGCATCCTGTGGCTGACGCTGAACCGCCCGCAGATGCTCAATGCCTTCACGCTGCAGATGGCCGACGAACTGATCGACGCCTTCGGCCGCGCCAGCAGCGACGATGCAGTGCGCGTCGTCATCGTCACCGGCGAGGGCAAGGGTTTCTGCGCCGGCATGGACCTGGGCAAGGAAGGCGCCAACCCCTTCGGCTTTGCCCACGACAAGACGCCGACGCTGGCCGACATGGACATCTGCCACGAGGAGCCGGCCGCTGCCGACGGCGTGCGCGACTCCGGCGGGCGGGTGGCGCTGGCCATCATGGGCTGCAGGAAGCCGGTGATCGCGGCCGTCAACGGGCCGGCGGTCGGCATCGGTGCCACGATGCTGCTGTCGATGGACATCCGGCTGGCCTCGGACCAGGCGCGCTTCGGCTTCATCTTCGGGCGCGTGGGCATCGTGCCCGAGGCCTGCTCGAGCTGGCTGCTGCCGCGCATCGTCGGCGTGTCGCAGGCGCTGGAGTGGTTCTACCGCTCCGATGTGTTCGACGCGCAGGAGGCGTTGCGCGGCGGCCTGCTGCGCGCCGTGGTGCCTGCCGCCGAACTGCGCGCCGAGGCCGAGCGCATGGCGCGCGGCTTCATGGGCGCTCGCTCGGCAGTGTCGGCGGCGCTGACGCGCCAGTTGGTCTACACCGGGCTGGGCACGGCCGACCGCGACCGCGTGCACAAGCTCGAATCGCTGGGTGTGTTCTATACCAGCCAGAAGGACGGCCAGGAAGGCGTGGCGGCGTTCCGCGAGCGGCGCGAGCCGAAGTTCACGTCGTCACCGGCCAAGGACATGCCGCCGTTCTATCCCTGGTGACAGACGAGGAGAAACTGCCATGATCACGATCCACCACCACCCCGATTCCACCTACGCGCGCCGCGTCACGATGGCCTTGATCGAGAAGGACATTCCGCACCAAAAGGTGCTGGTCGACATGGCCGCGCGCGAGCACCGCAGCCCGGCCTACCGTGCGCTGAACCCGTATGGGCGGGTGCCGACGCTGGTGCATGACGGCTTCGTCCTCAGCGAGTCGACTGCCATCCTCGACTACCTCGAGTCGTGCTTCCCAGCGCCCGCACTCGTGCCGGCCGATGTGCAGGGCCGCGCGCTGGTGGCGATGCACATGAAGCTGTGCGACCTGCAGATGGCGCGCCAGAGCGGGATCATCATCTTCCCGAAGCGCTTCCTGCCGCCGGCGCGCTGGAACCACGACGCGATGGCGCACGCCAAGGCCGAGATCGAGGACCATCTGGCGATTCTGGAGACCCAGCTCGCGGGGCGCTCGTACCTGGTGGCCGATGCCTACTCGCTGGCCGACCTGTGCTACACGCCGTTCCTGCAGTTTCTCGCGATGATGGAGATCACGCCGCCGTCGGCTGTGGCCGCTTGGGCGGCACGCCTGTTGGAGCGGCCGAGCGCGCGGCAGACGGCGCCGGCGCGCTGAGTCTGCGCGCGCCGCGGCGCTTCAGACCCGCGCCGACGCCAGCACGCCGGCCTGCGTCAGCCGCGCCACGTCGGCGTCACCCAGCCCGAGGTGGCGCTTCAGCACCGCAGCGTTGTGCTCGCCCAGCAGCGGCGCAGGCTTGCCGGTGTGGTGGGCAAAGCCGTGCGCGCGGATCGGCTGGCCGGCGATGGTGACCTCGCCCAGGATGGGGTCGGCCACGGTGCGCACCGTGCCCCGCCCCGCCAGCTGCGGGTGCTTGACGGCCTGCTCGACCGACAGCACCGGCGCGGCGGGCAGCCGAAAGCCCGCGCAGTGCGCGACCACCGCATCGACGCTCTCGAAGTCCGCCATCCAGGCTTCGATGATGGCCACCAACTCGGCCAGATGGGCGACGCGGTCCTCGTTGGTCTTGAAGCGTGGGTCGGTCGCCAGTGCCGGATGGCCCATGGCCTCGCACAGCTTGGGCCACATCGGGCCCGGGATCACCAGATTCACGTAGCCGTCGCGTGCCTTGTAGTAGCCCACCGGCGCGTAGGCGGTCGATTGCGAACCGCTGCGGTGTGGCTTGATGCTGCCGCCGCTGAGCGTGTGCATCTCGACGTTGGCCTCGTGGCTGCGGAACAGGAAGTCGAGCAGCGAGACCTCGACCCGCGTGCCCTGGCCGCCGCGCTCACGGTGGTACAGCGCGGCGCAGACGGCGGCCAACGCGCTCATGCCCGTGCCCAGGTCGCCGACCGCCACGCCGATCAGCGCCGGCGCGCCGTCGGCATCGCCGGCCATGCTGGCCACGCCGGAGTAGGCCTGGCCGGTGAAGTCGAAGCCCGGCATCTTGGCCAGCGGTCCGTCCTGCCCCAAGGCCGACACCGAGGCCATCACCAGGCGCGGGTTCAGCGCGTGCACCGCGTCCCAGCCGAAGCCGAGCTTGTCGATCACGCCGGGCGAGAAGTTCTCGACCAGCACGTCGGCGCGCTGCAGCAAGCGGTTCACCAGCGCCTTGCCTTCGGCGTGGCGCAGGTCCACGCACAGGCTTTCTTTCGCGGTGTTCTGCTGCACGAAGTAGCCGCTGCGCCCGTCGCGCTGCAGCGGCAGGTAGCGGCCCGGGTCGCCAGTGGGTGCCGATTCGACCTTGATGACCTCGGCGCCGAGTTCGGCCATGGCCTGGCTGACCGATGGGCCGGCGAGAAACTGGGTGAAGTCGACGACGACGACACCGCTCAGCAAGTGATCGGGTTGCATCGGCTGCGCCTGTAGACAATCCTGAGACGCATATCAGACACTTCGATTCATTGGGGGTGCACGCGGGAACGTCAGATTCCCTTCGCGGGCCAGACAGTCGGTGAAGCGTTTGCCGCGTTCGTCCCGAAAGTGTTCGCCAGTCTCGCGCAACTCATCGATACGGTCCACGCGCAAGTGGCGGAAATCGGCAGACGTCTCACACCAGATCGTCAGCAACCAGGCCGTGTCGAAGACAGTCAGCCCAAGAGGCCGGGCGCGCCGGACCGACGACCTTTCTGACAGGCTGGTATAGCCGATCTCCAGTACGGTGCGCTGCCGGATCGCCTCGCGCAGGACGTCCAGATGAGGCGCATTGGCAGCGGCGCTCGGCCCGGCCACCATCGGACTGGCCAGGAAGGCCAGCCGGGCGTTCTCGTTGACAGTCGACGCAATCTTGGCCGTCGCTCGCACGGCGGCCTCGGCCAAGCGCGGATCGGCGCGTGCCGCAACAAGCTGCACACCGAGGGCGAGTGCCTGCAACTCATCCTCATCCAATCGCAGCGACGGCATGAAGTAGCCCGGCTCCATGACATAGCCGATACCGCCCTCGCCGCGGATGGGCGCGCCCATGGCCTGCAAGTCGGCGATGTCGCGATAGAGCGTGCGCAGCGAGACATCCATGTCGTCCGCCAGCGTCTGGGCCGTGACCGGAGCCTGACGCAGCCGAAGCTCATCGAGCAGTTGAAACAGACGGAACAGACGCATCGCAGACCCCTGCCATTTTCTGACAGGGGTGGACGGTAGCATGGTCGCGTCGAAACCAGAACGAGGAGCAGCAACGATGCGGAACTTGAAATTGGTGGCACTCGCCACCGCACTGACCATCAGCACGGGCCAAGCCCAGGAGATCAAAATGACTGACGAGAGCAAGATACTGTCAACCATCAACCGAATGACGTCGGCCTTTGCCGCAGGGGACGTCGACACGATCATGTCAACCTATGCGCCCGGCGCCGTGGTGGTCGGCGAGCCCGGCAAACCGGTCACGGGCGATGCGGCTTTGCGGGCCATGTTCGCGGCCTTCATCCAGTCCGGCGTTGCATTTACTTATGGCACCCATGAGGTGGTCATTGCCGGCGATACGGCTTTGCACTTGATGAAATGGAGCGCACCCGGACCGGATGGCAAGGCAATGAACGCGCTCTCCGTTGCCGTGCTGCGACGCCAGAGCGATGGCAACTGGCGCATGGTCATCGATCATCCCACTGGCAATGGCGTGATGCAGGCGCCATGAGCAGGTACCGCCGGAGGTGTCGCGTGCATTGAAGGGATAGCCCCGCCTGACGTCGGACACCCCAGGCACACCAGGGCGAACAGCATCGCGCTGCCGATGGCGACCAGCACGCCGTCGATCGTAACGATCCAGCGGAGCAACTGCGCATCGGCGGCCGGCGGGTTCACGGCGGGGCCGCAGACGTTACTTCGGTCAAGAGGGCCGCCCCTTCTCGATCGACAGCGGCGGCGGCAAGCCCGCCGCTCTCACACCGGGTTCCTCTGCACGAGTTGCCTTGCGATGATGATGCGCTGCATCTCGTTGGTGCCTTCGCCGATCAGCAGCAGCGGCGCGTCGCGGTAGTAGCGCTCGACGTCGAACTCGGGCGAATAGCCGTAGGCGCCGTGGATGCGCATGCACTCCAGCGCGTTGTTCATCGCCGCCTCGGTTGCGAAGTACTTGGCCATGCCGGCCTCCATGTCGCAGCGCTCGCCGCGGTCGTAGGCGCGCGCCGCGGCCTCGACCAGCAGCCGCGCGGCCTCGACCCGGGTGCCCATCTCGCCAAGCTTGAGCTGTATGGCCTGGTGTTCGCAGATCGGCTTGCCGAAGGTCTTGCGCTGCTGCGCATAGGCCATGGCGTCGTGCAGCGAGGCCGTGGCCACGCCCAGGCCGCGCGCGGCCACGTTGATGCGGCCGAGTTCCAGCCCCGAGAGCACCTGCTGCAGGCCGCGCCCTTCGACGCCGCCGATCAGCCGGTCAGCCGGCACGCGGTAGTTGTCGAACTGCAGCTCGCAGGTGTCGATGCCGCGGTAGCCCAGCTTCTTCAGCTTGCGCGTGACGATGAAGCCGTGGCCCTTTTCGGCGATGAACAGGCTCATGCCCTTGTGCCGCGGCTCGGCCTGCGGGTCGGTCTTGACGAGCAGCGCCAGGCAGCCGCCGTGCAGGCTGTTGGTGATCCAGGTCTTGCTGCCGTTGATGACGTAGTGGTCGCCGTCGCGCACGGCGCGCGTGCGGATGGCCTGCAAATCGGTGCCGGCGTCGGGTTCGGTCAGGCCGATGCCGCCGCGCAGCGCGCCGCTGGCGAAGCGGGGCAGCAGGTCGCGCTTCTGTGCCTCGGTGCCGTGGCGCATCACGGCCGAGGCCATGATCAGGTGCGAGTTGATGATGCCCGAGAGCGACATCCACACCGCGGCCAAGCGCGCTACGATGGCGGCGTAGGTGGCCGTGGACAGGCCCAGGCCGCCGTACTCCGCCGGAATGATGGCGCCGAACAGGCCCATCTTCTTCATCTGCTCGACGATCTCGGCCGGGTACTCGTCGGCCTGCTCCAGGCGCTTCACGTGCGGCCGCACCTCGGTCTTCAGGAAGCGCTCGATGGCGTCGAGGATCTGGCTTTCTTGTTCGGGGTCGGTGGTCATGAGGCGATCGATCAAAGGGCTTCAGCCGCGGGCGGCCAGGCCGCGCTGGACATCAACCGCTGCGCTGTCGCGGCCGATCGCCAGCACCAGGTCGCGAACCTGCGCGGCGCGGGCGGTGGAGGTGACGAGTTGCATGTTCTCGAAGAACTTGCGCTCGACATCGGCGTTGCTGATCGGCCGATCGGCTGCACCGCGGTTGATGTGCTCGCGATGCCGCAGTTCGCGACCGTCGTTCAGCGTCACGACCACTTCGCCCGAGTAGTAGGTCGGGAACGGCGAGTCGGGGTCGATCTCGTACTCGACCTTGGCGGCCAGCGCCAGCACCTGTTCGTCGCGCAGCGCGGCGTCGTCGAGCTCGGCCAGGCCGAAGCGGCCCTTGGCCAGCGCGGTGGCCACGGCGTAGGGGATGCTGAACTGTGCGTCGTAGCTGTTCTGTGGACGCTTCTTGGTCGCGACCGGCTCGCACACGGTCTTCACGACCTCCGCGGGCACGAGCGAGCGCACCGACGCGATGTCGGCCACGTGCAGGCCGTGGCGCTCGCGCAGGATCGCCGCCGCGTCGGCGCAGGCATGCGTGAAGTGGCAGGCCGGCAGCGGCTTGACGGTGACCTTGGCCAGTTCCCAGACCTCACCCAGACCGGCGGTGGCCAGGCCCAGGTCGCAGTCTTTGGCGAGCGGACCAAGGTAACTGTTGAAGACGCCGAAACGGCCTTCGTAGGTCGCGCGCGGGCCCTTGAACCCGTGGCGTGCCAGCGTCGCCGCAGTGAAGCCTGCGACCGCGGCCCAGCCCGGGTGCATGCGCTTGGTCCAGGCGCCGTCCTGGAGGAATTCCAGGCTGCCCGAGGCCATCGACAGGGCGATGCCCTGCGCCATGCTCAGTTGCTGCGCGTTCAGGCCGAACACGCGCCCGGCCACCAGCGCGCAGGCGAAGGTGCCGATCATCCCGGTCGGGTGGAAACCCACCTGGTGGAAACCGCCGCGCGCCACCGACGCCAGCCGGGTGCCCACTTCCATGCCGGCGACGTAGGCGCACAGCAGCGTGTCAACGTCCAGGCCGGCGCGTGCTGCGGCGCCCAGGGCGCAGGGGAAGGTGCTCGAGGTGGCGTGGATCACGCCCGCGGCATGGGTGTCGTCGTAGTCCAGGCCGTGGATCAGGATGCCGTTCATCAGCATCGCGTCGCGCAGCGACAGCTTCGCCACCAGCCCGATCACCGGCGTGTCGCCGGCACCGGCCGACAACTCGGTCATCGCCGACAGCGAACGGTGCGCGAAGTCGTAATGGGTCGAGGCGTGGGCGATGCCGACCGCGTCGAGGATCAGGTGGCGGGCCCGTTCGAGCACGGCCGCTGGAATCTGATTCGGCGTCAGGTCGGCGACGAATGTCGCCAGCGTCGCGGCGATGGTCGTGCCATTGACCGAAGGCGTGAGGGAGTGGGACATGTCCGGCCTTTCGCTATCGGTCGCCGCCACCGTGGTATGGACGCCGCCGAAGTCGATGGCCAGTGCAGGCGGGCATGTCGCAGTTCGTCGTCGAATCAATCAGCCTTGATCCTGGCGCTGCGGACGATGACACCGAAACGTTCGTAGTCGGTCTTCATGGTCTGCGCGAAGGCATCGGGGCTGCTGGCGACGATCTCGAAGCCCAGCTCGATCAGCCGCGCCGTCATCGCCGGCTCGCGGATGATGGCCACGATCTCTCGGTTCAGCTTGTCGACGATCTCCTTGGGCGTTCCCGCTGGGGCGAGAAATCCGACCCAGACCGACAACTCCTGGTTGGCCACCCCCGACTCTGCGAACGTCGGCATGTCGGGCAGGGTGGCGGAACGCCGTGGGGCGGCGAGGGCAAGCGGTCTCAGGGCGCCGGACTTGACGTGCGGTGCCGCCAGCGGGACGTCGGCGAACGACACCTGCACCTGGCCGGCGACGACATCGGCGATTGCCGGCGCGCTGCCGCGGTAGGGCACGTGCACCATGTCGATGCCGGTGGCAGCCTTGAACGATTCACCGCCCAGGTGACCGGCACCGCCGTTGCCGGACGTGGCGAAGCTGAAGCCGCCCGGTTTGCTGCGCGCCAGCGCCATGAACTCGGCCAGGTTCTTCGCCGGCACCGACGGGTTCACGAACAGGCCCATCGCGATGCTGGTGGCGTGGACCACCGGCGTGAAGTCCTTGAGCGGGTCGTAAGGCAGCTTGCTGTAGACGTGGCCGTTGATCGCGTGGCCCGCATTCACCAGCAGCAGCGTGTAGCCGTCGGCCGGCGCACGCGCCACCACGGCGGCGCCGATGCTGCCGGCGCCCCCGGGCTTGTTCTCGACCAGCGTCGGCTGTCCCCAGCGCTCCTGCAGACGGCGGGCGATGTCGCGGGTCAGAACGTCGGTGCTGCCGCCAGGGGGGATCGGTGCGATGAAGCGGATGGGTCTGCTCGGGAAGTCGGCAGCCGGGTCGGCGCGGGCCGCCTGCGGTCCCAGCGCGATCAGCAACGCGGCGAAAGCGAGTTTCAGCGTGTGGGTCATGGCTGCTCCTTTGAAAGATGATCAGCGCTCAAACAATTCGCCGGCGGTCATCACCTTCAACTCAGGCGTGCCGGCGCGCGGTCGGAGAAGGCCGGGAGATCAATCCCTTCGAGCCGTTCGTGGGCTGGCTCGTCGAGTCGGCGCGGGAGGAAATCGCAAGTCTGCGCAAGCGGGTCGCTGGCTCTGTCGCCGGTCTTCATGCCTGTCCGCGCCCTTGAGGGACAACTCACTCGGCGCGCAAACCGAGTGATCTGATCAGCGGCCCCCACAGGGCCATGTCGGCAGCGATCGCGCGCGCCACTTCATCGGGCCCGCCGAAGTTGACGTCCAGGCCGAGCGCGCTCAGGCGGTCGCCGGTGTCCGGGCCGGCGAGCGCCTTCTCGGTCTCGGCCGTCAGCCGCCTTTGCAGCGCCGGGGGCAGGCCCTGCGGGGCCATGATCCCCATCCAGCCGACGAATTCGTAGCCCTTGACGCGCTCGCCGATCGCCGGCAGGTCCGGAAACAGCCGATGCCGCTGGCGGCCGGTGGTGCCGAGCGCGCGCAGCTTGCCGGTGCGCAGCATCGGCGTCGAGGTGTTGGGGGCGTCGAACATGAACTGCAGCCCGCCGCCCAAGAGGTCGTTCATCGCCAGGGCGCTGCCGCGGTAGGGGATGTGCGTCATCGACACGCCCGTCTTCACCGCCAGCAGTTCGCCTGACAGGTGGTTGGACGACCCGATGCCCGCCGAGCCGTAGGTCAGCGCACCCGGCTTGGCGCGTGCCGCGACAAGCAGGTCGTCGAGCGTGCCGTAGGGGCTGTTGGCGTTGACGACCAGCAGGTTGACGTAGTCGCACAGGCGGGCGATCGGGGTCAGGTCGCGAACCGGGTCGTAGCCGACGTTCTTGTACAGGTTCGGGCCGATGCCCAGCGAGCCGGTATGGGCGAAGCCGATGGCATAGCCGTCGGCGGGCATCTTGGCCAAGCGGCCTACTCCGAATGTGCTGCCCGCACCGGGTATGTTGTCCATCACCACCGGTTGGCCGAGCTGTTCCTGCAGCCGCGTGCCGACCAGGCGGCTGACGATGTCCGCCGGTCCGCCGGCAGCGAAAGGGATGACGAAGCGCAGCGGCTTGCTCGGGTAGATGTCCTGGGCCGAGGCGCTGCGCCAGGTCAAGGCCGTCGAACCCGCCACGGTGAGGGCATGCAGGAGCTGTCTGCGACTGAGTGACATGGTGATCTCCTGTGGGCTTCCCGGGGTCTGCTCGGCGGCAACATGGCGACCGTGCATCGAGGTTCAGTACGACCGCGGCAGCCCCATCACGTGCTCGGCGATGTAGTTCAGCACCATCTCGCGGTTCAACGGTGCGGTGCGCAACAGCCGTACCAGGCCGTACAGGTCGTAGATGCCGTACTCCTTGGTGAAGCCGTTGCCGCCGTGCGTCTGGATGGCGGCATCGACGGCATGAATGCCGGCCTCGGCACCGGCGTACTTGGCGATGTTGGCGAACTCGCCCGCGGGCTGGCCCTGGTCGAACGTCCATGCTGCCTTCAGCGCCATCAGCGAGGCCATCTCGATCTCGCTGCGCGCGATCGCCAGCGGATGCTGCACGCCCTGGTAGGCGCCGATCGGGGTCTTGTTGAACAGCTTGCGCTCGTTGGCGTAGGCCACCGCCTTCTTCAGTGCGAAGCGGCCGATGCCGGTGCACAGGCCCGACAGGATGATGCGCTCCGGGTTGAGGGTGTCGAACAGGATGCCGAAGCCCTTGTCCACCTCACCCAGCACGTCGTCCTCCGTCAGCGCCACGTCGTCGAAGAACACCTGCCACTGCGTTTCGGGTACCGGGAAGGCGACCGGGATCAGCGTCATGCCGATGCCCTTCTTCTTCATGTCGACCATGAAGATCGTGAAGCCGTCGGTCTTCTTCTTCACGTCCGAGCGCGGCGTGGTTCGCGTGACGACCATCGCGTAGTCCGCGCGGTTGGCGTCCGTGATGAAGACCTTCTGGCCGGTCAGGCGGAACCCACCCTTGCCGTCCGGTTTCGCGATGCTGGTGATCTCCATCGAGTTCGAACCGGCGTTGGGCTCGGTGATCGCGAAACAGAACTTGATGTCGCCGGCGCATCCGCCCGGCAGCAGGCGGCGCTTCATGGTCTCGCTGGCGTGTTTGGCCAGCAGGCCCATCGTCATGGTGGGGCCGACGACCAGGTTCAGCAGCGGGATGCCGTTGTTGGCGAGCCCCTCCATGAACAGCAGCATCTCGGTCATGCCCTGGCCGGCGCCGCCGTAGGCCTCGGGCACCATGATGCCGAGGAAACCGTCGTCGGTGATCTGCTGGTACAGCTCGGCCGGCGGTTCGCTCTTCTCGGCGTAGGCCTTCCAGTACTTGTGGTCGAAGCGTTGCGACACGCGGTCGCCGTACTCGTAGACCATTCGTTGTTCCTGGGTGAGGGCGAAATCCATGCGTGACTCCTGTGACGTGATGCGGTGCTGCCGTCGTGCGTTGCGCTCAGACCTTGGCCGACGGGAAGTTCGCGGCGCGCTTCTCGCGCACCGCGGCCACGCCTTCCTTCGCGTCGTCGCCGAAGAAGCACAGCATCTCCATGGCCAGCGAGCTCTCGAAGATCGGGCGCGCCATGTTCATCCACCCGTTGAGCGAGCGCTTCGTGAAGCGGATCGCCTGCTGGCTGCCCGAGGCCAGCTTGTTGGCCACTTCCATCGCCTTGTCCATCAGCTGCGCGCGCGGCACGCACAGGCTCACCAGGCCGATGCGCTCGGCTTCCTTGCCGGACACGAATTCGGCCGTCATCAGGTAGTACTTGGCCTTGGCCATGCCGCACAACAGCGGCCAGCAGATCGCGGCGTGGTCACCGGCGGCCACGCCGAGCTTGACATGGCCATCGGTGATCTTGGCTTCCTCGGCCATGATGCTGATGTCGGCCATCATCGCCACGGCCAGGCCCGCGCCGACCGCCACGCCGTTGATCGCCGAGATCACCGGCTTGTCGCAGGCCATCACGTTGTAGACGATGTCGGAGGCCTCGTTCATCACGTTGCCGATGGTCGCGGGGTTGCCGACCATGTCGTTGACCCAGTTCAGATCGCCGCCGGCCGAAAACGCCTTGTCGCCGGCGCCGGTGATGACTACCACCTTGGTCTTCGGGTCGTCGTTGGCCACACCCCACACCTTGGTCAGTTCCCAGTGCAGCCGCGCGTTGGTGGCGTTCATCACCTCCGGGCGGTTGATGGTGATCAGCAGGATGCCGTTGGGCTTGTGGTCGAACTGGAGGAACTGGAAGTCGGAGTAGTTCATGGGAATGGTCCTGGTGCGGGGTGGAAGAGAAGTTCGCAGCTCAGCGCAGTGCGGCGCGGCCGTTGTTGAGCACGACGACATCGCGCTCGACGACACGCGCCCGGAACGACACGACGCCGCCGTCGAGCCAGACCTCGGTACTGATCGTCTCGCCGGGATAGACCGGTGACGAGAAACGCGTCTCGATCGAGGCGATGCGCGCGGGGTCGCCTGCGCCGGCCGCTTGGGTGATCGCCCAGCCGGCGATACCGTAGGTGGCCAGGCCGTGCAGGATGGGGCGCTCGAATCCTGCGGCGCGGGCCAGGGCGGGCTCGGCGTGCAGCGGGTTGTAGTCGCCCGACAGCCGATAGATCAAGGCCAGGCCGGGCGGGGTCTTGCGATCGACGACGTGGTCCGGCGCTCGCGTCGGCAACTCGTGCACCGGCTTGGTCGGTCCGGTTGGCCCGCCGAAGCCGCCGTCGGCGCGGCAGAAGGTGGTGGAGCCGAGCGTGGCGATCGGCTCGCCGCTGGCGGCGTCGGTGATGCGGCGTTCGGTGTAGATGAGCGCGCCCTTGCCGGTGCCCTTGTCGACGATGCCGGTGACCCGGGTGCGGCCGATCACTTCGCCCTCGGGCGCCGGGTGGCGGTGGATCGTCAGGCTCTGCTCGCCATGGACCAGGCGCACCGCGTCGACGCCGGTGGCCGGGTCCTTCAGCCACATGCCGGGGTAGCCGAGCACGACCGGCAGCGTCGGCAGCGTGACCAGATCCTTCTCGTAGACGTAGCGCAGTTCACCCTCGTCGGTGGGGTCGGCGCCCAGACCCAGCCCGAGCGCATACAGCATGGTGTCGCGCCGGGTGTAGCGATGGCGCACGTCCTCGAAGGGCCAGGCCATCAGCTTGTCGTAGTCGATCGCCATCGTGTCGACCTCAGACCGGATCCCAGGAGAAGACGACGTTCGACGTCTCCAGGGGGAAGAAGCTCTGCTTCATGGCCGGCAGCACGCGCTCGGCAATGGTCTCGGGCGTCCAGCCTTCTGCAGTGTGCATGCCGCGCACCGGGCGCGGCTGGCTCATCAGGAAGATCTCGTTGCCGCGCACGGCGAAGATCTGCGCCGTCACCTCGGCCGCGGCGTCGCTGGCGAGAAAGGCGGCCACCGGAGCGATCTGCGCGGTGTCGAGTTTCTTGAGTTTCTCGACACGCGCCTGTTGCTCAGGCGTCTCGGTCGGGATCGAGCCGATCATGCGGCTCCAGGCGAACGGCGAGATGCAGTTGGAGCGCACGTTGTAGCGCTTCATGTCGCCCGCGATCGAGCGCGACAGGGCCACGATGCCGAGCTTGGCAGCACCGTAGTTGGCCTGGCCCAGATTGCCGATCAGGCCCGAGGTGGATGTCATGTGCACATAGGCACCCGACTGTTGCGTCTTGAAGTGCGGTGCCGCGGCGCGCGAGACGTAGAACGTGCCGTGCAGGTGGACGTCGATCACGGCGTGCCACTCCTCGATCGACATGTTGAAGAACAGCCTGTCACGCAGGATGCCGGCGTTGTTGACGACGATGTCGATGCGGCCGAAGCTGTCTGCGGCGCACTGGATGATGCGGTTGGCCGCCTTCCAGTCGGACACGCTGTCGGTGGAGAGCACCGCCTCGCCGCCGCCGGCCTTGATCTCGTCCACCACCTGCTGGCCGGGGCTGGCGTCACTGCCTTCGCCGCTGACCGAAGCACCGATGTCGTTGATGACGATCCTGGCGCCCTGGGCCGCCATCTGCAGCGCGATGTCGCGGCCGATGCCGCGGCCCGAGCCGGTGATCACCGCCACTTTGCCTTCCAGCATCGTGCCTTGGTTCATGGTTCCAAACTCCTGTCTCGTTGAATGCAATGAATCGGCGGTGAATCGCCGCGTGTCAGGCCGGCAGCTGCAGCACTTGGGTGGCGAGAATGTTGCGCTGGATCTCGTTGCTGCCGCCGTAGATGGTGGCGGGCCGGGCGTTGTAGAAGGTGGTCAGCACATCGATGCAGCCGCCCTCGACCTCGATGTCACCCGGCGTGCCGCCGCTGGCGCCGGCGATCTCGACCAGCAGGTTGGCCAGGCGCGAATAGGTCTCGGTGGCGAAGACTTTCAGCATCGACACGTCGGGGCCCAGCGTCTCGCCGCGTTTGACCTGGTCGACGAAACGGGTGTACAGCGTCCCCAGATCGGCCACGTCCAGCGCCAGCTGCGTGTAGCGATCGATGAACACGGGATCGTCGAACAAGCCCAGCAGTTCGGCTGCCTCGCGCACCCGGGCCAGCGCGTACTGGCTCTGCTTGGGGCTGCCGAGGAAGATGCGTTCGAAGCTGAGCAGCGCCTTGGCGATCGTCCAGCCCTTGTTCAGCTCGCCGACGCGCTGGCTGCGCGGGACGCGCACGTTGTCGAAGAAGACCTCGCAGAAGTCCTCGTTGCCGGCGATGTTGCGGATCGGGCGCACGGTGATGCCCGGCGTCTTCATGTCGGCGAGCAGGAAGCTGATGCCCTCCTGCTTCTTCGCGTTCTTGTCGGTGCGCACGAGCAGGAAGATGTGGGTGGCGTCCTGGGCCAGCGTGGTCCAGGTCTTCTGGCCATTGACGACGAAGTCGTCGCCGTCTTCCACCGCCTCGGTGCGCAGGCTCGCCAGGTCGGAGCCCGAGTTGGGCTCGGAATAGCCCTGGCACCAGATGTCCTCGCACGACAGGATTCGGGGCAGGTAGTGCGCGCGTTGTTCGTCGCTGCCGTGCTGGATGAGCAGCGGGCCGACCATGGAAATGCCCATGTCCGGCGCCCGGGCGACCCCGTGACGCTCCTGCTCCTCGATGAAGGCAATCAGCTTGTCGGGCGCCAGACCCATGCCGCCGTAGCGCACCGGCCAGCTCGGCGCCAGCCAGCCCTGGGCCGAAAGCTTGAGCGTCCAGTCTCGGATCTCGGCCCAGCGCAGGCGACGTTTGGGGTAACGCAGGGCTTCGGGGTAGTTGTGCTCGAAGAAACTGCGCACCCTGGCGCGGAAGTCCTCGGTGTCCAGGCTGTTCCAGTCGGTGGTGCTCATTCAGAGGCTCCCGGCAGCCGCGCAGCGTTGCGGCTCAGGGCCGCGAAGAGGCGGCGTTGCACGCCGGCGTTGCCCAGCCAGGCCGACAGCACCAGCGCGCGCTGCACGTACAGACCCAGGTCGCAGTCGTCCGTGACGCCGATGGCCCCGTGCAGCTGGATCGACTCACGGGCGATCGTCAGCGCGGCCTCCGAGCAGCGCGCCTTGACGCGGGCGGCGAGCAATGCCCGCTCGCTGCCGGCGCAGCCCCGGTCGAGTTCGGCCAGCACCTGGGCGACGAGGGCGGCGCTCAGTTCCTGCTGGATCAGCATGTCCACCGCGCGGTGCTGCAAGGCCTGGAAGCTGCCGATCGGCTTGCCGAACTGCTTGCGCGTGCGCAGGTAGTCCAGCGTCATCGACAGCATCCGTCTGGCCACCGACACCAGCTCGACGCCGGTCAGCACCAGCGTTTCGTCGTAGGCCGCGGCGAGCGCGTCGCCTGCGGCCGGGCCGATGGCCAGCAGGTGGGTCGCAGGCACGGTGACGTTGTCGAACTGCAGGCGCGCGGCGAACGTGCCATCGGCGAGCCGGTCCACGTTCCTGACCAGCCCAGCGCACTGCGCGGGCAGCCAGACCAGCGCCATGCCCTCCGACGATGAAGCGCTGACGATGTAGCCGGTGGCGGCCGCGCCCGGCCGGACGTGACGCTTGCCCCCGCGCAGCATGAGCTGATCGCCCTCGCGAACACAGACCGCGGCCGGTTCGGCGGGGCGGCCCCGAGCGTCGAAGCTGGCAGCGCCGGAGGCGTCCTCCTGCCAGGCCACGGCGGGCAGCGCGCGGCCATCGCCCAACTCCGCGAGCAGTGCGTTCGCCGTCGTGCTGCCGGCGCAACTCTGCAGCAGGCGGCCGGCGAACACCAGCACCGGGGTCACGGGCTCGGGTGCGGCCTGCGCGGCCAGAGCCGCGGCCACTTCGGCCATCTCGGCAAAGCCCTGTCCGTAGCCGCCGGCGGACTCGGGCACCAGCAGCCCGGTCCAGCCCTGAGTTGCCAAGGCATTCCAGAAGCGCAGGTCGAAGCCCGGCGCCTTGGAGCGCAGCGCGCGCGCGCGCGTGGCAGGTGATTCCCGGGTGGCGAAGGTGAGGGCGCTGGAGCGCAGCATTTCGAGTTGCTGCGGGCGGTCTGGATCGGCGATGACGGCGGACATGGGACGCGATGCGATGGTGCGGGTTGCGGGTTTCGAAGGATCAATATGACTTGGGCAGGCCCAGCACCTTCTCGGCGATGAAGCACAGGATCAGCTGCGGGCTGATGGGGGCCACGCGCGGGATCAGCATTTCGCGCAGGTAGCGCTCGACCTGGTACTCCTTGGCGTATCCGAAGCCGCCCAGCGTGGCCATGGCACGCTGGCAAGCGTTGAAGCCGGCCTCGGCGGCCATGTACTTGGCGGCATTGGCGTCGGCGCCGCAGTTCAGCTTATGGTCGTACTTCCAGGCGCCGCGCATGGCCATCAGCCATGCCGCCTCGAGTTCCATCCATGACTGCGCCAGCGGGTGCTGGATGGCCTGGTTCTGGCCGATCGGGCGGTCGAAGACGATGCGTTCGCTGGCGTACTTGACGGCCCGCTCCAGCGCCGCCTGGCCCAGGCCGACGGCCTCGCCGGCGATCAGGATGCGCTCGGGGTTCATGCCGTGCAAGATGTACTCGAAGCCGCGTCCCTCCTCGCCGATGCGGTCTTCGACCGGCACCTTCAGCCCGTCGATGAACAGCTGGTTGGAATCGACGGCCTTGCGACCCATCTTGTCGATCTCGCGCACCTCGACGAACTGGCGGTCGAGGTCGGTGTAGAACAGGCTCAGGCCGAGCGTCGGTTTCGGGCAGTCCTCGGCGGCGGTGGTGCGGGCCAGGATCAGCATCTTGTTGGCCACCTGGGCGGTCGAGATCCAGACCTTCTGCCCCGACAGGACGTAGTGGTCGCCCCGGTGTTCGGCGCGCGTCTTGAGTTTGGTGGTGTTCAGGCCGGTGTTGGGCTCGGTGACGGCGAAGCAGGCCTTGTCCTTGCCGGCGATCAGCGGCGGCAACATGCGGCGTTTCTGCGCATCGCTGCCGAACACGACCACCGGCTGCAGGCCGAAGATGTTCATGTGCACCGACGAGGCCCCCGACAGCCCGGCGCCCGAGCGAGCGATGGCGGTCATCATGACCGTCGCTTCGGCGATGCCCATGCCGCTGCCGCCGTACTCCGTCGGCATGCAGATGCCCAGCCAGCCTCCGGCGGCGAGGGCGTCGTACAGCTCGTGCGGGAACCCGCCGTCGCGGTCGCGCTGCAGCCAGTAGTCGTCGCCGAAGTTGGCGCAGATGCGGCCGATCGCCTCGCGGATGGCCTCGTGTTCGCGGTTGTCGCTGAAGTCCATCTTCTTGGTCTCGGGGCCTAAAAGGTCATGGCCAGGCGCGTGCCCTGGTCGATGGCACGCAGTGCATCGAGTTCGGCGGCAAGCTCGGCGCCGCCGATGACCTGGGGTGCCAGCCCCTGGCTGCGCAAGGCGTCGGCCAGCGTGGTCTCGGACTCCTGCCCGGCGCAGATGACGATGGTGTCGACGTCCAGCACGCGGGCCTCCGCGCCGACGCGCAGGTGCAACCCGGCGTCGTCGATGCGTTCATAAGTGCAGCCCGACAGGGTCTGCAGCCCGCGCTGTTCGAGCCGGGCGCGCAGCGCCCAGCCGGTCGACAGGCCCAGCGTGCGGCCGGGCTTCTCCGGCTTGCGCTGCAGCAGCGTGACGCTGCGAAGCGGCCGGGGTGACAGCGGCGGCTTCACGCCGCCGGGTGCGTCGGGCGCGGTGTCGACGCCCCATTCGGAGAAGAAGGCGCCGACGCCCTCGGCGGCGCCGTGGTCGGCACTGTTCTCTGCACCATGGGGCGCCAGCTCGTGAAGCAGGTACTCGGCCACGTCGAAGCCGATGCCGCCCGCGCCGATGATGGCCACGCGACGGCCCGCCTGCCTGCGCCCCGAGAGCAGGTCGGCATAGCCCATCACCTTGGGATGGTCCAGGCCTTCGATTCGTGGGGAACGCGGACGCACGCCGGTGGCCACGACGATGTGGTCGAACTTCGCCGCAGCCAGTTCGTCCGCGCCCGGCCGCTGGCCGAGGCGCAGTTGCACTCCCTCTTGCTCCGTGCGGGCTTCGAAGTAGCGAACCAGCTCGTGGAACTCCTCCTTGCCAGGCACCGCGCGAGCCAGGTTGAGCTGGCCACCAATGGACGGGGCGGCCTCGTACAGCGTCACTTCATGGCCGCGCTCCGCTGCGGTCACCGCGCAGGCCAGCCCGGCCGCCCCGGCGCCGACGACCGCGACGCGATGCTTGGCCTTGGGCGCCGGCATCTGAAGGAACTCCAACTCGCGACCGGCGCGTGGGTTGACCAGGCAGGACGTGGGCCGGCCGTTGAAGATGAAGTCCAGGCAAGCCTGGTTGCAGGCGATGCAGGTATTGATGGTGTCCGGGCGACCGGCCGCCGCCTTGCGCACGAAGTCGGCGTCGGCCAGGAACGGCCGCGCCATCGACACCATGTCCGCGTCGCCGCTGGCCAGGATCTCCTCGGCCACGTCCGGGGTGTTGATGCGGTTGGAGACGATCAGCGGGATGCCGATGGCACGCTTGATGCGTGCCGCGGCGAAACGAAAGGCGGCGCGCGGCACCAGGTAGGCGATGGTCGGGACTTTGGCCTCGTGCCAGCCGAACCCGGTGTTGATGACGTCGGCGCCGGCGGCCTCGACGGCCTGAGCCAGCGCGATGACCTCGTGCGCCGGTGCGCCGCCCTCGACCAGGTCGAGCGCCGACAGGCGGTACATGATCAGGGCCTCGGGCCCCAGCCGCCGGCGAGTGCGGCGCACGATTTCCACCGGCAGGCGGTGGCGGTTGGCCATGCTGCCGCCAAACTCGTCGGTTCGGTTGTTGCAGCGCGTGGTGGTGAACTGGTTGATCAAGTAGCCTTCCGAGGCCATCACCTCGACGCCGTCGAAGCCGGCTTGCATCGCCAGTTCGGCACAGTTGACGAAGTCGTCGATCGTTTGCCAGACCTCGGCGGTGCTCAGGGTGCGCGGCACGCGGCGGTTGATCGGCGACGGAATGCTGGACGCGCCGACGAGTTGCGCCGTCTTGCCGTAGCGTCCGGTATGCAGCACCTGCAGCAGGATCTTGCCGCCTTCGGCATGCACCGCGTGCGGGATGGGCCGCAGCGCATGGGCTTGTTCTGGTGTCATGAGCCGGGGGCCGTGGTCGTCCAGCAGCGCCTCCAGGTTCATTGCGAAGCCGCCGGTCACGATCAACGCGGCGCCGCCGCGTGCGCGTTCGGCGTAGAAGGCGGCGAGCCGCTCGACACCGCGCTCCAGACCGTCGAGGCCGGTGTGCATCGAACCCATCAGGCTGCGGTTGCGCACGGTATGGGCGCCCAGCCGCAGCGGCGAGAGGAGGGTGGTGAATGCGGGTGAGGCGGTCATGGCAGAGTCGGCATCCTACAGCTAACTAACGTACGTTCGATGATATAGTCGATCTCTGCCTGCGACAGTCGCCAGGCCCCTAGGGTTTCCACGGCCCCGGGTGGTAGCCGCCGGTGACCTGCAGTGCGATGCTCGTCAACAACCCTGCAAGAAGCTTCATCAGGTCCAGACATGACTGCCGCTGCCCACGAACCCGCCGTTCCCACTGCCGACTACCTCGCGCCCGGGCGCTTCGTCGACAGCGACCATCCGGCGGTGCAGGCGTTCGCCCATGCCCATGCCGACGCCGCGATGACGCCACGCGACATTGGTGTCAAGCTGTACTACGCCGTGCGCGACGGCTTCCGCTACGACCCGTATCACTTCGACATGTCGGAAGCGGGTCTCAAGGCCAGCCAGGTGGTGGCGAGTGGGCGCGGCTTCTGCGTGCCCAAGGCGACCTTGCTGGCCGCTGCGGCGCGCGTGCTCGGTGTGCCGGCCCGCCTGGGCTTTGCCGACGTGCGCAACCACCTCACCAGCCCGCGACTGCGCGAGATGATGAAGAGCGACGTGTTCGCCTACCACGGCTACACGGAGTTGCTGATCGACGGCCGCTGGCTCAAGGCCACCCCGGCCTTCAACCTGAGCCTGTGCCAGAAGGCCGGCGTCAAGCCGCTGGAATTCGACGGCAGCGCCGATTCGATCTTCCACGAGTTCGACAACCAGGGGCGGCGCCATATGGAGTACATCAGCGACCGTGGCGCCTATGTCGATGTGCCGCGAGAGGAAATGCTGCGGGCCTTCGAACGCCTGTACCCCAACTACCGGAGCTGGATGCAGCATACCGGCAGCGCCGACTTCGAGACGGATGTCGGACGGCGTTCCTAACCCCTTTGTGATCCAACAAGGAGTTCCCATGCAGCGAGGATCAGGTGATCGCGTCCATCCATTGGGTTGGCGGAAAGCTGCATGGCGCTGTTCAGCGAGGGTCGTTGGTGTTCTGCGGGATGCTGCGGCGGTGATCGCCGCGGGTATCGCGCTTTTTTACGTGCAGTCAGCAATCGCCGAGCCGGGCGTGACGGCGCAGAGCGTGCTCATCGGACAGAGCGTTTCTCTCACTGGGCCCCTGGGCGCCATTGGCACGGACTACAGCGAAGGATTCAAGGTCGGCCTGGAGGACGTCAACCGGCGGGGAGGTGTTCACGGCCGCAGCATCAAGCTGATTCAAATGGACGATGGCTATGCGGCGCCACGGGCATTGGCGAACACCGTGAAGATGCTGGACGAAGACGGCGTGTTCATGCTCGTCGGCAGTCTGGGCACCGCGCCCGTCGCGGCGGTGCTACCCTTGATCGCCGAACGCCGGGTGCCGCTGTTTGCGGCGTTCACCGGTGCCGACAGTTTGCGCCGCGAACACAATCGATACCTGTTCACGGTCATGGCGTCATATGGCGTTGAAGCCGAGAAGATGGTTCAGCATCTGACGACCATCGGCCACAAGTCGATAGCCGTGGCGTACCAGAATAATGCGTTCGGCAAGGATGGACTGGCGGGCGCAGAGGCCGCGCTGAAGAAGCGTCAGATGACGCCAGTGGTCGCGGCTTCGATCGAGACGGATGCGCGCGATGCCATCACCGCGGCGCAGACGATAGCGCGAGCCAAACCGCAGGCCGTGCTCGTCATGATGGCCGGCAAGGCGACGATTGAGTTCACGCGCGAGTTCAGAAAGCTGGACACCGCCGCGCAAGTGCTGATGCTTTCGGTGGCTGACACCAATCAGCTCTTGCGCGAACTCGGAAAGCAGGCCGCCGGGATCGTGGTAGCGCAGACGATGCCAGCACCGTTCCTGGAGAAGTCTCCTCTGTCGAAAGAGTTCAGAACGCTGATGAAGGCAGCCGGGAAGGACGATCACATCGGCTATGCAGCGATGACCGGCTTCGTCGCGGCCAAGGCATTCGCGAAGGCGCTGCTACTTGCAGGCCCCGAACCGACGCGCGAACGGTTCATCGTTGCAGTCCAAAACAGCCGCAGCATGGACCTGAATGGTTTCCAATTGAGCTTTGCGGCCGGCCAGCATCACGGGGGGCGCTACGTCGAGCTGACCATGATCCGCCCTGGCAAGTCGCTGTTTGTCTACTGATGAACGATCCCAGCAGCCATCGAGTGTCACCGCCGCGGTGCATCGTCGAATCACGAGAATCGCGGGCAAGAGGTCGGCCGTACAACCGAGGGGCGCCGTTGATGCGTCGGCTCCATGAATGTGGCTGAGCGTCGCGAGTTCTGCGGGTTCGACGGCGGCTCGTGGGTTGCCGATGTTGCCGGGCCCGAAGCTGCGCCCACCGTGCTGCTGCTGCATGGCGGTGGCCAGACCCGGCATGCCTGGGGCGGCACGGCGCTCGCCATGGCGCAGGCCGGATGGCGCTCCGTCGCGCTGGACCTTCCAGGGCATGGCGGGTCGGCCTGGTCGGTGCACGGGGACTACCGCATCGAGACGATGTCGCGCGACATGGCCCGTTTCTGCCACGCTCTGGGATCGCCGCTCGCCTTGGTGGGTGCCTCGCTCGGCGGCATGATCGGCATGGCGATGGCCGCGCGGAGCGACGCACCGCCCATCGCTGCCCTGGCCCTGGTGGACATTGCTCCGCGCGTCGAGGCCAAGGGTGTCGACCGCATCGTCGAGTTCATGCGCGCGCATCCGGATGGCTTTGCGACGCTGCAGGATGCGGCTCGCCACATCGCCAGCTACCGGGGCCGCCCGGTCATGGCCCACCCGCGCGGATTGCGGAAGAACCTGCGCCTGAATCGGGCGGGGCGTTGGACCTGGCACTGGGACCAACGCCTGATGAACGACGAGAACCACAACCACCGCAACGATCCGGCGTTCTTCGAGCGCGCCCTGGCGGGCTATGCAGGCCCGCTGATGTTGGTGCGCGGCGCGCGCAGCGACGTGATCAGCCCAGCGGGCGCAGAGCAGTTCCAGCAGACGTTTCCGCAGGCCCGATTCGTCGCGCTGGCCGGCGCCGGGCACATGGTGGCAGGCGACGCCAACGATGCTTTCACCGCCACCCTGATCGAGTTCCTGCGCGAGGTCATGCCGCCTTCGACGCCATCAGCGCCAGCGCCGTCCGAGCCATCCACCACTTTGTCAGCCGCCAACGGAGAACCCGCGCCGTGACCCTCAGATCCTTCACACTCCACGACCAGATCGAACGCAATGCCCTGCTGCATGGCAGCGGCACGGCCTTCGTCGCCGACGGGCAGTCGATCACCCACGCGCAGTACGCAGCGCGCGTTGCGAGCCTGGCCGCCGGATTGGCGGGTGAAGGGATCACGGTGGGCGATCGTGTTGCCATCCTGGCGCACAACGGTCAGGCCTATGTCGACGTCATCGGCGCCGCAGCCCGTCTGGGCGCCCTCGTGGTGCCGATCAATTGGCGCCTGTCTGCCGAGGAAGTGGCCCATGTGCTGTCGGATACCACGCCCAAGCTGCTGATCGTCGCGCCGGACCTGCAGCCGCTGGTGGCAGGTGCCGACATCGCTGGGGTGCGCAAGTACACCACCGGCCCCGGCGCGGATGCCGGTGCGGCCGGGTCGGCGCTGGCAAGCCTGTATCTGGAGGGCGCCGCCCCGACGCCCGCGGCGATCGGTGACGATGCCGGGCTGTTGATCGTGCACACCGCCGCCGTCGGCGGACGGCCACGCGGCGCGGTGCTGTCGCACCGCGGCTTGCTGGCAGCGGCGACCAAGTCGGCCCACGCGTGGAACCTGACTGTCGCCGACGTACAGGTCGGTGTGCTGCCCCTGTTCCACCTCGCCGGCATCGGAATGACGCTGGCCCTGATGGTCGCCGCCGGCGCCACGGTCCTGCTGCCGCGATTCGATCCCAAGGCCGTCGTGGGGCTGATCGACGAACAGCGCGGCAGCGTCATGGGTTCGTTCCCACCGATGCTGGGCGCCGTGCTCGACGCCGCTGCGGCCGCAGGATCCAAGCTCCGGGGCCTGCGCATCATGACGGGCATTGATGCGCCGGACACGCTGGCGCGCTTCGCAGCCGATTGCCCGCATGCCAGCTTCTGGGTCGCGTATGGCCAGACCGAGACCTCCGGCTCGGTATCGACCTCCCGCTATGCCGACCGGCCCGGCAGCGCGGGCCTTCCGGTCGAGCAGCACACGGTGGCCGTCGTCGACGACGAAGACCGACCTGTCGCCCAAGGCATGGCGGGCGAGATCGTGGTGCGCGGGCCGATGGTCTTCAATGGCTACTGGAACTGCGACGCCGACAACGCCTTCACCTTCCGCGGCGGCTGGCACCACACCGGCGACATGGGCCGTTTCGACGCCGACGGCTACCTCTGGTACGTCGGCCGCTCGCCGGCCAAGGAACTGATCAAGCCAGGCGGCGAAAACGTCTACCCGGCCGAGGTCGAGCGTGCGCTGCGCGAGCACCCGGCACTGAGCGAGGCGGTCGTGTTCGGGGTGCCTGATGCGCAGTGGGGCGAGGCGATCAAGGCGGTGTGCGTGCTCCAGCCCGGCCAGACGCTGGCGGCCGACGCGCTGATCGAGTTCGTCGGCCAGCGCATCGCACGCTACAAGAAGCCCAAGCACGTCGTCTTCGTCGCCGCGCTGCCGAAGACGGCCGCAGGCGGCATTGACCGGGCGGCCGTCAAGGCCGCGCATGCCGCGGCTTGACGGCCATGTCAGCCCGGTGTGCTCAGCCCGCCGTTGACGCTCAGCGTCTGGCCGGTGATGGCATCGGACTCCGGGCCGGCGAAAAACGCCACAGCCTGCGCGATGTCGGCGCAGTGCACCGGAAACAGCATGCGCTTTCTCAGGTTGTCGATCATCCCTTGGCCGTGCGCGCCGGCCAGCGCGGGCGAGCCGCCGCCCCAGCGAGGTTCGGCGTCCCAGATGTAGCTCATCGCCACGGCGTTGATGCGGATGCCGTCGCGCCCGAGTTCGCGCGCCAGCACCCGGCACATCTGCATCATGCCGCCCGTGGCGCCACCGATGAAGGACTCGCCCACCGTGGCAACGCGCCCGGCATCGGTGCCGATGGTCACGATCTTGCCGCGGCGCTGTGCGCGCATCGCCGCCGCCGCAGCCTGGATGGCGTGCGCACGCGTCAGCCAGTGCGAGCGGATATAGGTCTCGAAGTCGGCTTCTTCCATCTCCATGAACAACTTGAAGGCCAGGGAGTCGCTGCTGGCGCCGGCGCCGCTGGCCACCAGCACGTCGAGCCGGCCGTGGCGTTGCACGATACGCCCGACCATCGCCCGCACCGCCTCGGGGTCCGTCAGATCGGCGGCTTCAAATTCGGCGCGGCCTCCGGCGTTCTGGATCTCTTCGACCACGGCCTGACCGCTGTGGGCGTTGCGGCCGTTGACGATGACATGGGCGCCGCGGCGCGCCAGTTCCTGCGCTGCAGCGCGGCCGATATAGGCCGTGGCACCGGTGATGAGGGCAATCCGATCTTGAAGTGTTTGCATGTTCGTCCTATCGTGCGACCTAACGGTTGTTTGATTCAATGGCATTGTCGAGGAGTTTGAGGTCGATGGGAAAACCCGAAGCCGTGATCGTCGGTGTCGCCGACGTCGCGTTGAAAGACGGCAAGGTACTGACGCCGATGTCGGTGCTGCAGCTGCAGGCACTGGCGGCGCGCGATGCGTTGGCCGACGCCGGCATCCCGATGCGCGAGGTCGACGGCCTGCTCACGGCCGGCATGTGGGGTGTGCCGGGGCCAGGGCAACTCGCCACAGTCACGCTGTCCGAGTACCTGGGTATCGTGCCACGCTTCGTCGACGGCACCAACATCGGAGGCTCGGCTTTCGAGGCCCATGTCGCACACGCGGCCATGGCCATCGAGGCCGGGCGCTGTGAGGTGGCGCTGATCACCTACGGCAGCCTGCAGCGCAGCGAAGCCAGCCGCAACCTGGCTGGGCGGCCTTCCGTGCTGACCATGCAATACGAGACACCCTGGGGCATGCCCACGCCCATTGGGGGCTACGCGCTGGCGGCGATGCGCCACATGCACGAGTTCGGCACCACCTCGGAACACCTGGCCGAGATTGCAGTGGCCACGCGCAAGTGGGCAGCGCTGAACCCGGGTGCGACGAATCGCGGGCCGCTGTCGATCGACGACGTGCTGAACAGCCCGATGATCTCGGACCCGCTGCACCTGCTCGACGCCTGCCTGGTCACCGACGGCGGCGGCGCCATCGTCATGACCACCGCGGCGCATGCCAAGGCGCTGGGCCGCAAGGCCGTGCACGTGCGCGGCTACGGCGAGGCGCACACCCACTGGACCATCGCCGCGATGCCCGACCTGGCACGCTTGACGGCCGCCGAGGTGGCCGGACGCGATGCCTTCGCGATGGCCGGCATCGGCCACGAGGCCATCGACGTGGTCGAGCTCTACGACTCGTTCACCATCACCGTGCTGCTCACGCTCGAGGCCCTGGGCTTCTGCCAGCGCGGCGAGGGCGGGGCCTTCGTTGCCGGCCAGCGCACCGCGCCGGGTGGCCCGTTCCCGCTGAACACCAACGGCGGCGGACTCTCCTACGCCCACCCGGGCATGTACGGCATCTTCCTGCTGATCGAGGCCGTGCGCCAGCTGCGCGGCGAGTGCGGCGAGCGGCAGATCAAGGACGCCGTCACCGCCCTCGTCCACGGCACCGGCGGAACGCTGTCCAGCGGCGCCACCTGCATCCTTTCCACCCGCTGAGCAGCGACGACCACCATGTACGACAAGCCCCTGCCCGTTGTCGACCCCGAAAGCGCACCTTACTGGTCGGCGCTGAAGGACAAGCGCCTGATCCTCAAGTACTGCCGCGATTGCGGACGGCACCACTTCTACCCGCGCGCGCTGTGCCCGCATTGCCACTCCGACGCGCTCGAATGGTCGGATGCGCGTGGCACCGGCACCATCTACAGCTTCACCATCGCCCGGCGTCCGGCCGGCCCGGCCTTCAAGGCCGACGCGCCCTACGTGGTGGCCGTGATCGACCTCGACGAGGGTGCGCGCATGCTGACCAACATCGTCATCGACGATGTCGAGGCGGTGCGCATCGGCCAGCGGGTGGCAGTGCATTTCGATGCCGTCACCGACGACATCACGCTGCCCAAGTTCAGGCTGGCCCGAGATCCGGCATGAATTTCGACATCGAGCCCGACACCACGGCCATTGCCGAGGCCGTGCTGCGTTTCATCGAGCGCGAGGTGCTGCCGCTGGAGGCCCGACACCAGGCCGTGCTGGGCAGCGAGCGCTCCCTGTTCCACGCCGACGGCCGCTACGTGCCCGAGGCGCTGGCGCTGCGCCGCCAGGTGCGCATGCGCTCGGCCGAACTCGGCTACTACAACCTGTTCGGCGACGAGAAGCTCGGCGGCGCCGGCCAGGGCGCGCAGGTGATGGCCCATGTGCAGGAGGCCATCAACCACCGCTTCGGGCCGGGGCATCCGCTGATCCAGACCGTGGTGCTGCCATCGCCGTTCACCAACGGCCTGTCGCCGGTGCTGCGCCACCTGGACGCCAGCGTCTTCGAGCGCTACCGAGACGGCATCGCCAGCGGCGAGAAGACGCTGTGCTTTGCGCTCAGCGAGCCCGACGCCGGGTCCGACGTGTTTGCGATGAAGACCCGCGCCGTACGCGACGGCGAGCACTGGGTTCTCAGTGGCACAAAGCAGTGGATCACCAACTCGCCATATGCCGACCATGCGATGGTGTTCGCGCTGACCGACCCCGAGGCCGCAGCGCAGCACAAGGGTGGCGTCACCGGCTTCTTCGTCGACACGCACACGCCGGGTTTCAGCGTGCCGCGACTGATCAACACCGTCGGCCACCTGGGCGGTGACACCGGCGTGGTGGTGCTGGACAACGTTCGCGTGCCCGACGATCACCGCCTGGGTGCCGTCGGCCGCGGCCTCGCGGTGGCGATGGACGGAGTCAACGCCGGCCGCATGGGCATGGCCGCCACCTGCCTGGGCTTGGCGCGCTGGGCGCTGGACCAGGCCATCGAATATGCCAAGGTGCGCAAGACCTCGGGCGTGCCGATCGCCGAGCACCAGGCGGTGCAGTTCATGCTTGCCGATTGCGCCATGGACATCTACGCCGCCAAGTCGATGATCCAGAACTGTGCATGGCGCATCGATCAGGGTCAGCCGGCCACCGCGCAGGTCAGCATGGTCAAGGCGTTTTCCACCGAGATGCTGGGCCGGGTGATGGACCGCAGCATCCAGGTGCATGGCGCCATGGGCCTGACCAACGAGCTGCGCATCGAGGAAGGATACCGCTTTGCCCGCGTGATGCGCATCCCCGACGGCACTGCCGAGATCCAGCGCCGCACGATCGCTCGCCAGTTGCTGGCCGGGCGCGGCGGGCTGTAGCAGCGCTTGCCGACCGCCGTCTTGACACGGTGCATCCCCAGTGAGCGACACGGTACCAGAACTGGTCAGCGTGTTTGCCAGCACCACGTCGCTGCTGACCGAAGCGGCGGTACTGATCGAGTTGCCTTCGCGCCGCCTGGTCCAGGTCAATCGGTTGTTCTTCGATACGCTGGCCTACGCGCCGCATGAGGTGATCGGCTGCACGCCCCAGCAGGGTGGCTGGTGGCCCGACGTCGCCGTGATGGAGCAGTTCATCGCCGACGCGGCCGCCGGCGGCGTGGTTGAGCATGTGGCCACCGTACGCACGCGCGACGGCAGCAGCCTGCGCTCCCGGGCCCGTGCCACGGTGCTGCAGGCCAGCGGCGGGGCCAGCTATCTGCAGGTCATCACCAGCCGGCGCCGCGACATGGGGTCGGTGCGGCTGGAGCACGAGCTGATGTTCAAGCACGTGCCTGCGGGCGTCGCGCTCACCCGCAACGGCACTTTCGTCCACACCAACCCGGCCTTCGACCGCATCTTCGGCTGGGTGCCGGGCAGCTTGGCCGGGCAGCCCGGCCGCGTGTTGTGGCCCAGCGATGAGGTCTACGCCGACATCGGGCGCCGCATCGGACCGGGCCTGGCCCGCGGCGAGCCGGTTGAACTGGAGTTCCCCGACATGGTGCGGCCCGACGGCACAACGCGTGCGCTGCGCCTGCTGGCCCAGGCGGTGGAGCCCGAGCGCGGCGCCGACGGCGGGACGCTGTGGATCTGCGAGGACATCACCGAGCGCCTCCAGCTGACGCGCCACCTCGAGGAATCTCGCAACCGCGCCGAACAGGCCAGTCGCACCAAGAGCCAGTTCCTCGCCAACATGAGCCATGAACTGCGCACACCGCTGAACGCGCTGCTGGGTCTGGCGCGCCTGCTTCAGCAGGGCGCGGGCAGCCGGCAGCGCCGGCGCGAGTACCTCGACCTGATGGCCGACAGCGCCAAGAGCCTGTCGTCCATCGTCTCCGACATTCTCGACCTCTCCAAGATCGAGGCCGGGCGGCTCGACATCGATGTGACGCCCATGGACCTGCATCAACTGGCGCACTCGCTGCACCGCTCGTTCGGCGTTCTGTCGCGCGCGCGCGAACTCGAATTCAGCCTCCACATCGACCCTGGGGTGCCCGAGGTGGTCGAGGGCGACCCGCTGCGGGTGCGCCAGATCCTGGCCAACTTCATCAACAATGCGCTGAAGTTCACGGCCACAGGCTCGGTGCAGATCCGTATCGAGTGCGCTGCCGGGTCGAACGTGCGGCTGGCGGTACACGACACCGGACCCGGCTTTGACGACGCGACCCGTCAAAGGCTGTTCTTGCCGTTCAGCCAGGCCGACGAATCCACAACACGCCGCTTCGGCGGCACGGGGTTGGGTCTGTCCATCTGCCGCGAACTGGCTGCCCTGATGGGCGGAGCCGTCGGCGCGGACAGCGTGCCCGGGCAGGGAAGCGTCTTCTGGGCCGAGTTGCCCTTGCCACCGTCCGCGCGCCCGCCTTCGGCGTCCGACTTCGCCGGGCTCGACGCCGCCGCACTCGCCGACCTGAACGTTCTTGTGGTGGAGGACAACGACGTCAACATGATGATCTGCGTGGCCCTGCTCGAGCAGCGCGGCGCGCGTGTGGTTCAAGCGGCAGACGGCCGGCTGGCGCTGCAGGCCGTCCGGGAGCACGCTGCACAAGGGCGGGCCATCGATCTCGTGCTGATGGACCTGCAGATGCCCGTGATGGGAGGGCTGGAGGCGACGCGGCTGCTGCGTGTGGAGTACAAGCGTTTCGAGTTGCCGATCATCGGCCTGTCCGCTGCGGCCTTTGCCTCCGAGCGGGCCGAGGCGTTGGCTGCCGGGATGAACGACTTCGTCGTCAAGCCGATCGAACCGCACAAGCTCGAGCGCGCCATCATTCGCGCAGCATCGGAGCGCATGGAGAGTTTGCGATGAACACAGCCACAATTCACGTGGCGCGCCTGGCCGGCGCCATCGGCGCCGAGATCTCCTGCGTCGATCTACGTGAACCCCTGTCTGCCGAACAGCGCGCTGCAGTGCGCCGCATCTGGCTCGAGCACGGCGTCGTGTTCCTGCGCGACCAGCCGCTGACGCCGGACCAGTTCATGGCCTTTGCCCAGGTGATCGGTACGCCGGTGGAGTACCCCTTCGTCCATGGCATCGCCGGCTACCCGAAGATCATCGAAATCAAGAAGCTCGCGCATGAGACGGTCAACTTCGGCGGTGTCTGGCACACCGACACAGCCTATCTCGAGCGGCCTCCGATGGCCACGCTGCTGCTGGCGCGCGAGGTGCCTCCGCAGGGCGGCGACACCTTGTTTGCCAGCCAGGTGGCGGCCTACGAGGCCTTGTCGGACGGCATGAAGCGCCTGCTGGCGACCCTGGGGTGCGTGAACAGTTCGGACAAGGCCGACACCTCGCGCACCCGTGAAGACCGCATCGCGGAAGGTGGCCGCGGCGAGCGGCGCAGCTACGAGGCCGTGCACCCGGCGGTGCGTGTTCACCCCGAAACCGGCCAGCGCGCGCTGTACATGAACGCCGGCCACACGGTGCGCTTTGCCGGCATGACCGAAGCCGAGAGCGCGCCATTGCTGGCCTTCCTCTTCGAGCATCAGAAGAAGGAGGAATTCACCTGCCGCTTTCGCTGGCAGGAAGGCTCGCTCGCGTTGTGGGACAACCGCTGTGTGCAGCACTACCCCATCAACGACTATCACGGGCACCGCCGCGTGATGCACCGCATCACGCTGGAAGGCGATGTACCCCAAGGCTGAGCGTCCCGCGCGACCGAGTTCGGCGCTGGCCGGCTCCGTCACGGGGCCCGATGGCGCGCCAAGCGTCGGCCCGCTGACGGGCCTGAACGAGGACTGGCGGCGCCGCAGCCTGGCGGCGGTCTGGCATCCCTGCACGCAGATGAAGCTGCACGCGGCCGACGGCGCCGCGCAGCCACTGGTCCCGATCGCTCGCGCCGAGGGAGTCTGGCTGCACGACTTCGAAGGCCGGCGCCTGCTCGACGGCATCAGCTCCTGGTGGGTGAACCTGTTCGGCCACAACCACCCGGCGATCCGCGCCGCGCTGGTCGAGCAGCTGAACGAGTTGGACCATGTGATGCTGGCCGGCTTCACACACGCTCCGGTGGTTCAGCTGTCCGAACGTCTGGCCGCATTGACCGGCCTTGGCCACGCCTTCTACGCCAGCGACGGCGCCTCGGCCGTCGAGATCGCGCTGAAGATGAGCGCGCACCACTGGCGCAACGCCGGCCGGCCGGCCAAATGCCGTTTCGTCGGCGTGGCCGGCGGTTATCACGGCGAAACCGTCGGCGCGCTGGCGGTGACCGACATCGCCTTGTTCCGCGAGGCCTACGCGCCGCTGCTGCGCCTGGCTGCGACGGTGCCGAGCCCCGATGCGCGCGCGGCCGGCGACGGCGAGGACGCCGCCGCAGCGGCCGAGCGTGCCGCGGCCGCGCTGGCCGACTGGTTGGCCGCGCACCACGCGCAGACCGCCGCGCTGATCGTCGAGCCTTTGGTGCAATGCGCCGCCGGCATGGCCATGCACCACCCGCGTTACCTGCAGCGCGCCCGTGAACTCTGCGATCGTTACCAGGTGCACCTGGTGCTGGACGAGATTGCGGTCGGCTTCGGCCGCACCGGCACCCTGTTCGCGCACCAGCAGGCCGGCATCCGGCCCGACCTGCTGTGTCTGTCCAAGGGCCTGACCGGCGGCACGCTGCCGCTCTCGGTCGTGCTGAGCACCGATGCGATCTACGCCGCCTTCTACGACGATGCGGTGGCGCGCGGTTTCTTGCATTCGCACAGCTACACCGGCAACCCGCTGGCCTGCCGCGCCGCGCTGGCCACGCTGGACCTGTTCGAGCAGACCGATGCGCTGCGCAGCAACGTTGTCACCGCCGCGCGCCTTGCCGCGCTGTTCGAGCCGCTGTCGATGCACCCCAGGGTGCGCCATGCACGCCGGCAGGGGATGATCTTCGCGTGGGACGTGGCGAGCAGCTTGCCCGACTTCGCGCGCCGCTATGCTCGCCACGCGCTCGAGCAAGGAGTGCTGCTGCGCCCGATCGGCTCCACGCTGTATGCGATGCCGCCCTACGTGATCTCCGAGGCCGAGGGCGAGCACCTGGCGACCGGCGCGCTGGCCGCACTCGAGGCGACGCTGGCGGAGGAAGCCGCCGGTCACATGCCAACCCAGGGTGAGGTCGATGGCGTCTGAGCCGCGTTCGCTGTTCGTCACCGGCACCGACACCGGCGTCGGCAAGACGCTGGTCAGCGCCGCGATGCTGCACGCACTGGCACGCCACCACCCCCGGGTGGTGGGCATGAAGCCGGTCGCCGCCGGGCTGGTGCGCCGAGGCGAGGGCTGGATCAGCGAAGATGTGCTGGCGCTGCGCGCGGCGTCGACCGTCGCGGTGCCGCCCGCGCTCGACAACCCGGTGGCGCTGCCCGAGCCCTGGTCGCCGCACCTGGCGGCGGCGCGGGCCGGCCGGCGCATCACGGTAGCCGAGCTGCTGGCGGCGCAGCGCGCGCTGCTCGCGTACGCCGAAGTGGTGCTGGTCGAAGGCGCCGGCGGCTGGCGCGTGCCGATCAATGACACCGAGACGCTGGCCGACCTGGCCGTCGCGATGGCCGCGCCGGTCGTGCTGGTGGTCGGCTTGCGCCTGGGCTGCCTGAACCACGCGCTGCTGAGCGCCGAGGCCATCCAGGCCGACGGCCTGCGCCTGGCGGGCTGGGTCGCCAACAGCATCGACCCGGCCATGCAGTGCCGCGACGAGAACATCGCCACGCTGCAGCGGCGCCTGGCCGCGCCGCTGCTGGGCGTGCTGCCCTGGCTGGACGCGCCGGACCCGCGCGCGCTTCGGCTGCAGCTGCCCGACGGCTTCCAATGAGCTGGCTGGATGAGTTCGACGCTCGCCTGGCCGCGCTCGACGCGCAGGCGCTGCGCCGGCGCCGCCGCGCCGTGCGGCCGGAGGCCGGGGCGCGGCTGAACGTCGATGGCGAGTCGCTGCTCGCGTTCTGCAGCAACGACTACCTCGGCCTGGCCAACGCCCCGGCGCTGAAGGCCGCGGTGCATGCCGCCGTCGAGGTGTACGGCGTGGGCGCCGGCGCTTCGCCGATGGTCAGCGGCCACAGCGTCGCCAACGCGGCGCTCGAACTGGAGCTGGCCGAAGCCGTGCAGCTGCCCCGTGCGTTGTACTTCTATGCCGGCTACGCAACCAACGCGAGCATCGTGCCGGCGCTGGTCGGCGCGGGCGACGCGCTGTTCTCCGACGTGCTGAACCACGCCTGCCTGATCGACGGCGCGCGGCTGTCGAAGGCGCAGGTGCGGCGCTTCGCGCACGCCGACCTCGCACAGCTCGACAAGTTGCTCGCGGTCAGCCCGGCACGCCGCAAGCTGGTGCTCAGCGATGCGGTGTTCAGCATGGACGGCGACGTGGCCGACATCCCCGGCCTGCTGGCGCTGTGCGAGCGGCACGATGCGCTGCTGCTGCTGGACGACGCGCACGGCTTCGGCGTGCTAGGCCCGCAGGGCCGTGGCGCGCTGGCAGCGGCCGGGCTGACCGGCGCGTCTGCCTCGCCGCGCCTGCTCTACATGGCCACGCTGGGCAAGGCGCTGGGTGTGGCCGGCGCCTTCGTGGCCGGGCCTGAGGTGCTGGTCGAATGGCTGCTGCAGAAGACCCGCAGCTACACCTACGCCACCGCCGCGCCGGCGCTGCTGGCCGAGGCGGTGCGCGCCAGCCTGCGCTGCGTGCTGACGGACGAGGGCGAGCGCCGCCGCCAGCGGCTGCGCGCGCGCGTCGCGCAACTGCGTGATGGCCTCGCGCCCGGCGCCGACGCGGCGGTCGATGCGGCCGGGTGGGCGCTGCTGCCTTCGGACACGGCGATCCAGCCGCTCGTCATCGGCGACAACGCTGCCGCGCTGGCCGTGATGGTGCGGCTGCAGGAACAGGGCTTGTGGGTGCCGGCGATCCGGCCGCCGACCGTGCCTGCCGGCAGCGCCCGGCTGCGCATCGCGCTGTCCGCCGCGCACAGTCGCGCCGACGTCGACGAACTGCTGGGCGCGCTGCGCAGCGCCGCCCGCGGGCTGTGACACCCGCTGGCTGACCGCGAGGGTCAAACCGAATCGGAAATCGCGGCGCGCAGTGTGCGTTGCAGTGCGGCCAGCACCACATCCCGCGCCTTGTGCTGCGGGTCATGCCCGACGCCGGGCAGGGCCGTGACTTCCATGCGCATCCTGCCGTGGTGGACCAGGGCACTGGCGCTGGGGCGCCAGCCGTAGTCATCGGCCTGGCCGAAAATCGCTGTCACCGGGCAGCGCACCTCGGCGATCTGTTCGGCCATCGTCCACTCGACCGCATCGTCGGTCGACCACGGCCCGTGCCAGCCCCAGAACATCGAATCCGTCTTGTCGCCGTGGTGGCGCATCAGGCGTTCGCGCAGCCCACCGTGCTCGAACGCCTGGCGCGCGGTGTCCATGCCTCGCACCATGTGCAGGTCCAGGGCGATGGTGGGCGAGCAGGCGCAGACGCCCAGCACCGCCTTCGGGTGCGCCGCGGCCGCCAACACCGACATGGCGCCGCCGTCGCTGTGGCCGAACAGGAGCGCGCGCTCGATGCCGAAGTGGCGCAGCAGGTCGCCGAACACGGGGCCTGACTCCTCCAGGCGATAGCTGCGCTCACGGCCGCCGCTCAACGCGTCCGAGCCGCCGTAACCCCAGCGGTCGTAGGACAGCACGGGCAGCTGCGTCGTGTCCGCGATCGCCTGCGGCAGGTCTTTCCAGGTGCTGGTGCAATCCAGGCCGCCATGCAGCATGACGACGACCGGGCGCGTGCCGTCGATGCGGCCCCAGCTCCAGGCGCTCAGGCGGTGACCGCCGGCGACGACCTCATGCTGCTGCATCAATACGACTTCGGCAGCCCCAGCACATGCTCGCCGATGTAGTTCATCAGCATCTCGTTGTTGATCGGCGCGATCTCCAGCAGGCGGATCATCGGCCACAGCGTGACGACGTCGTAGTCGCGGTCGAAGCCGTAGCCGCCATGGGTCTGCAGCGCCGCCTCCACCGCGGCCACCGCGGCCCGCGAGGCCAGCAGCTTGGCCATGTTGGCGTGCGCCCCGGCGTCCTCGCCGTTGTCGAAGCGGTCGGCGGCGTCGTAGGTCATCAGCCGCGCGGCCTCAAGTTCGGCCTTGGCCAGCGCCATGCGGTGCTGCAGCGCCTGGTAGCTGCCGATGGGCTTGCCGAAGGGCTTGCGGTCCTTGGCGTAGGCCACGCCCTTGGCCAGCGCGTAGTCGCCCAGGCCGAGCGCCGCGCCGGCGGCCAGCAGGCGCTCGGAGTTCAGGCCCTCGAACATCAGCTTGGCGCCCTTGCCGGGCTCGCCGATCACGGCGTCGGCGGGCAACTGCACGTTGTCGAAGAACACCATGTACTGGCGCTCGGCCGTCTCGACCTGGATGTTGAGCTGCTTGAGCGTGATGCCCGGCGTCTTCATGTCGAGCACGAACAGCGACATGCCGTCGGTGCGGTGCTTGACCTCGCCGGCCTTCGTCGTCCGCGCCACCACCATCATGGTGTCGGCGTCGCGCGCGCCCGAGATGAACACCTTCTGCCCGTTCAGCGTCCAGCCGCCCCCTGCGTTGGGCGTGGCCAGCGTCGTCATCGCGAAGCTGTTGGTGCCGGCGTTGGGCTCGGTGATGGCGAAGCACATCTTCTTCTCGCCGGTGCAGGTGGGCGTCACGTACTTGGCGATCTGCTCGCGCGTGCCGTTGCGCACGATGGGCACGCGGGCCAGGCCGGTGACGACCAGGAACAGCGTCGGCACGCCGGCCAGCGCCAGGGCCTCGTTCAGGGCCGTGATCTCGAGCACGCCGCCGCCGGAGCCGCCGTGCTCCTCGGGGATCGACAGGCCGAGCAGGCCGAACTTGCCGAGCGCCTGCCAGAGCTCTTCGGGGAAGCGGTCTTCCTTGATGCACTGCAGGATGTAGCTGCGCGGGTACTGTGCGGTGACGCCGCGGGTGGCTTCCTGGATGTCGCGCACCCGCGACTGGATCTGCGAGGAAGCCGTCTTGCGGCCGGTGGGCGAAGTGACGGTGTTCATGAGGGGTCCTTTCGGTGGCTGTGCCAGGAAGCGAGGCGTCGCGGAGCAGGTGTCAGAGGGCGTCAGAGGGCCAGGTCGGCGGGGATGGGCACCGGGTGGTCGAGCAGCATCTGCGCGTAGGCCTTGCCCTGCGAGTCCATGCGCACCGACGCGATGCCGCCGCCGCCCAGGGCCTGCTGCAGGGTGAAGTTCAGCGCCTGCGTGCCCGGCAGGTCGTAGCGCCTGACCTCGCCGCTGGCGAGGTGAGCGAACCAGCGCGCCACGGCTTCTTCGGTGATGGCGGCGCGGATGTAGGGCAGGAATTCAGGCTTGCGCGCGATGATGCCGATGTTGGCCGCGTCGCCCTTGTCGCCGCTGCGGCCCCAGGCCAGTTGCACCAGCGGCACGCTGCGCGCGCCGCGCGCGAAGGCATCGGCCGCGGGCAGCGGGCCGCCGACGGCGGGCAGCGCGGCCAGGTCCAGCGGCTTGCCGGCGAGTTGCGGCGCGGCCACCTGCTGCGCGCCCATGTCGATGCTCACGCCCAGCTGCGACTTGGGCACCAGGCACGAGAACAGCCGCACCACCGGCTGCACCTTGGGCCGCCCGCCGGTGAAGCCGGTGATCGCCGGCGAAGACATCAGCGCTATCGGCGCGACCTCGCGCGAGAACAGCTCGAGCGCGTCCTTCAGCGGGTGGCGCACGCCGACCTTGAGCATCACCTCGCGCGCCGACACGCGGGCCTGCGCGCCGTAGGTGTCCTCGGCGCCGATGGCCTCGACGCTGGCCTCGGTGAAGTCGGGCCAGCCGCGCGCGGCGTAGTGGCGCCGCATGCGCGCCAGCATGGCCGCGCCGGTGCGCCGCGCCTTGGCGCCGGCGTCGATGCCGCCGATCATGAAAAGGCTCATCGCGCGGAAGCCGTCGGCATAGGTCAGGCTGGCCTTGGCCTGGTCGGTGGGCGCTCGGCCGCGCGCGCCCTTGACTTCGACGCGGTCCGGGCCCACCTGTGTCAGCGTGACGGCGGTGAAGTCGCACACCACGTCGGGCAGGATGTAGGCGCGCGGGTCGCCGATCTCGTAGAGCATCTGCTCGCCGACGGTGGACGGGCAGACCAGCCCGCCGGTGCCGGCCGGCTTGGTGACGACGAAGCTGCCGTCGGCGCGGCACTCGGCGATCGGGAAGCCCATGTCGTCCCAGCCCGGAACGCTGGCCCAGTCGGTGTAGTTGCCGCCGGTGGCCTGCGTGCCGCACTCGATCAGGTGGCCGGCCAGGCTGCCCTGGGCCAGTTTGTCCAGGTCGCCGGCGGTCCAGTTGAAGCGGGCGATCAGCGGCGCCAGCGTCACCGCGCTGTCGACGCAGCGGCCGGTGACGACAATGTCGGCGCCGGCGGCCAGCGCCGCGGCGATCGGGAAGGCGCCGAGGTAGGCGTTGGCGCTCATCACCTTGGCCGGGAAGGCGGCGCCGGAGAACATCTCCGTCGTGCCCGCTGCACGCATGGCCTCGACCTGCGGCATCAGGTCATCGCCCAGCACGGCGGCGATCTTCAGATCCACGCCCTCGGCTTGCGCCGCGGCCACCAGCGCGTCGCGGCAGGCGGAAGGGTTCACGCCGCCGGCGTTGGCGATGACCTGGATGCCGCGCGCCTTGATCTGCTTCATCAGCGGCTTCATGGTCGCGACGAAGTCGGGCGCATAGCCCTGGGCCGGGTCCTTGGCCTTGGCGCGGATCAGCAGCGACATGGTGATCTCGGCCAGGTAATCGAAGACCAGCACGTCGATGTCGCCGCGTTCGACCAGTTGGGCGGCGGCGAATTCGGTGTCACCCCAGAATCCTGAGGCGCAGCCGATGCGAAGGGTGTCTTTGCTCATGGGGTTCCTCTCCACGCGTTAGGTTCAGTCTCAGGATCGGGCCGGGGCGCCGTCGCGAGGCCAGAAGATGCGCCAGATGCCCCTGGCCGTGGCGCAGGTGCGACCACTCGAATCGAGCAACTCGCCTTCGGCGAAGGCGATGTTGCGGCTGGCGCGTACGACCTTGCCGCGGGCCTGGAAGTGGTCGCCGCCGGCGGCATCGACGTAGCTGATGTCGAGATTGATGGTCGACTGGCGCAGCCGCTGCGGGTCGATGCCGCGCATCTCGGGACGTGCGAGCAGGGACGAAGCGATCGCGCAGCCCAGCGCGCCGTCGAACATGTAGGCGATGACGCCACCGTTGAGCACGGCGTCCGAGCCGCCGCCGCCGCGCTGCGTCGCCATCACCCGGGGCAAGCGCACCACGGCTTCACCGACACCGACGATCTCGACCTCCAGCCCTTGCGCGCGCATGAAGTCGTTGTTGCCCCAACGCTGCCAGAAGGCGTCGATGACGTGCTGAGGGAGAGGGTTGTCGCTCAACGGTGGGTCTCCGGTTCAGGCAGCCAGGCCCAGCGCCTGGATGCGTTCGACATGGGCCAGCAGCGAGCGCTTGGCGATCGGCCACAAGGCCTTGGGCGTGTCGGCGTAGGCCAGCGGCACCCAGTCGTCGGGGCCGCCGTCGGGCCGGTGGCGCATCGCGGCGACGACCTTGGCCTCGCGCGCCAGGCGATGCGCCTTGAGCCTGGCGATGGTCTCGGCGGCCGCGCCCATCACGTGGCCATGGGCCGGCAGGATGAAGCGAATGGCATCGCTGCCGCACGCGGCGCTCAGTACGTCCAGCGAATCGAGGTAGTCCGCCATGCTGCCATCCGGCGGATCGATGATCGTGGTGCTGCCGTTCAGGACGTGGTCGCCCGAGAACAGCAGGCCGTCTTCTTCGACGACGAGGCACAAGTGGTTGGCGGCGTGCCCCGGTGTGTGGATCGCGCGCAGCGTCACCGGGTGCTGCGGGTCGTCCAGATGCACACGCTCGCCGTCGCCGAGTTCACGATCGGGCACGAACAGCGAATGCGCGCGCGCGGTCGGTGCCGACGCCATGCCCAGGATGGGCGGGCGCTGGCCGGTGCTTTGCGCGCAGAGCTCGGCCAGCGGCTTGGCGCCGGGTGAATGGTCGGGGTGCGAGTGGGTGCACAGGATGGCCCGGATGTTGCCCCCAGTCGCCTCGAACAGGCGCGCCACGTGCTCGTCGTCGGGCGGGCCGGGGTCGATGACGGCAAAGCCGCCGGCGGCGCTGCCGACGATGTAGCTGTTGGTGCCCGGGCCGGTCATCACGCCGGCGTTGGGTGCCGTCAGCCGCCACAGGTGGCGCAGCAGTTGCACCGGGCGCTCGTTCTGCCAGTCGAGCGCGTGTTCGAGCTGACCGTCGGGACAGACCAGTTCCAGCTCGCCGAAGGGCAGGTCGGACTCCATGAAGCGTTGCGGCTTGCCGCCGACGAGCGCGCCGCGAGGGCAGGAGTCCCACAAGGGCTGGCCGCCGGCGCAGGCCTGCAGCACGGCGTCGATGTCGTCGAAGCGAGCCAGCCACTGCAGTGTTCGCAGGGTCGGGAAGATCAGCGGCAGGCTGCCTTGCTGGTGGCGCTGCAGCGCGAGTTCGGCACGCAGCCAGACCGGCTCGAACTGCTCGGCGTCGTCGGCCACGGGCGTCTGGCCCTCGGGCATGCGGGCGATTAGGAAGGCGGTGCTGAAGCGGCGCGGGCCGACGTCACGGTCGGTGGTCCAGCGCGCCAGCGTGCGCACCTCGGCGGCGGCGAGCCTGAGGCCGCGCTCGCGCAGCTGCGGGTACAGCGGCTGGTCGCGCCGGATGGCGGCCAGCTCGGCCGCGGCCACGGGCCGGCCGTCGGCGTGGCGCGCGTGCAGCACGCCCAGTTCCTCGAAGCTCTCACGCAAGGCCGCGAGCGCAGCGGTCAGCTGCGCCGCGGCGGCGCCCTCGCGGTCGTGCACGAGGTCGTGGGCGCGCGCGTCTTCGTCGTCGATGCGGCCGCCAGGGAACACGAACACGCCTGGCAGGAAGCTGGCCGTCGGCGAGCGCCGGGTCAGCAGCACCTCGGGGCCGGTGGCGGCGGGGCGCAGCCAGAGCAGGGTGGCCGCCGGTCGGGGCTCGACGGGCTGGCGCGCCGGGTGCAACTGCAAGGTGGGGCGGACCATGGCGTTGGCCGCTCTCAGGCGCTGGCGCTGTTCGTGCGCAGCAACTCGTCCAGCGTGCGCTCGAGGTGGCGCAGCGAGTTGCATTCGCGCGCGATGTGGCAGTAGGGCGCGTAGCGTTTCATCTCCGAATCGCCCAAGCCCCAGAACGACACGGGCTCGGGGTTGAGCCAGATCACGCGGCGCGCCCGGCCGTACAAGGTCTTCATGATCTCGGCATGCGCCTCGCCCCGGTTGTTGCGCGCGTCGCCCAGGATCAGCACCGTGGTGCGGCGGTCGATGCGGTGCATCAGCTGTTCGTCGATGTCCTGCAGCACCTGGCCGTAGTCGGTGCCGGAGCCGCCCACCGCCTGCATCACCTTGTCGACTGCCTGCTCGACGGGCAGCGCATCGAAGGTCGCGCTGACGTCGACCAGGTGGTTGGTGAAGGCGAAGGACTGCACGTCGGAGACCAGCTCGTCCAGGCTGTACAGGAACAGCAGCAGAAAGCGCGCGTACTGGCGCACCGAGCCGCTGACGTCGCAGATGGCCACCACGCGCGGGCGGTCGATCTTGGTGCTGCGCCAGAAGGTCTCGAACATCACGCCGCCGTAGGCCGCGTTGGCGCGCATGGTGCGGCGGAAGTCGAGCTGGCCGCGCTGTTCGCGCCGCTTGCGGTGCGCGTGGCGTTCGGCCAGTCGGCGCGCGATCTTGCGCACGATCTCGTGCATGCGCGCGAAGTCGCGGCGGTCGATGTTGGACAGCTTCTGCGTCTGCAGGAAATCGTCGTGCAGCTCGCGCGTGGGCGCCGTGCCGTACATCGACAGCTTGCGTTCGACGAAGTTGCGCACTTCGTTGAACAGCTGCTTGCGTGCGCGCTCGAGCTCGGCCATGCGCTGCGGCGCCTGGGTCTGCCTGCGCGCCTCGGTGATCTCGCGGTCGAGCAGGTCCAGCCCCATGGCGCGCTGGATCTTCTGCGTGTAGTAGCCCTTCTGCGTGAAGAACCAGATGTCGGTCAGGCCGACGTCGCGCGCGGCCTGCTGCATGCGGCGCGACAGCGCGGCCGAATCGCCGGCCAGCAGCAGCTGCGACAGGGCCTGCCCGGCGCTGCCCTGGCAGCCGCCGGGGCCGCCGCTGCCCTGGCCGCTGCCTTCGGCGTCGGATTGCGGCTGCTCGCTGGGCGGCGGTGCGACAGCGGGCGCCGCGCCGGGCTTGCCTGCGGGGCGTGTGCCGAAGGTATCGAAGTGGAAGAAGCGCTCGAAGGTCTGGTCGAAGATGGCCCGGTCGGGTACGGTCTTGACCAGCGTCGCGCCGAGCGCGCTCTTCAGCAACTCGCGTTCGCGCCAGCCCACGAGCGCGGTAGCGCGCGCAGCGTCTATCTGCGCGTTCAGGCTGACTTCGATGTCGCTGCCGCGCAGCGCCTTGAAGAAGTCTTCAAGCGTGGCTTGCATGATGGCTCGAAAGCGGCAGCTCCGCGTCCTTGCGCGCCTGGGCCAGCAGCGCCGGCAGCTGTTCGGTGGCCGACGCGATGTCCTGCTCGAACTTGAGGAAGACATTGAGCGTGTCGCGCACCAGGTCCAGGCTCAGGTGCTCGGCATTGAGCAGCAGCAGGGTCTTGGCCCAGTCGATGGTCTCGCTGACCGAGGGCTGCTTCTTCAGGTCGATGGCGCGCACCGCCTGGACGAAGGCCACCAGCTCGCGGTTCAGGGTCTGCGACAGCCCGGGCACGCGGCGCTCGAGGATGGCGCGCTCGACCTTGGCCTCGGGGAAGGGGATGTGCAGGTGCAGGCAGCGGCGCTTGAGCGCGTCGCTCATCTCGCGCGTGTTATTGCTGGTCAGGAACACCAGCGGCTTGACCTTGGCCACGATGGTGCCGAGCTCGGGCACCGAGACCTGGAAGTCCGACAGCACTTCCAGCAGGAAGGCCTCGAACTCGGGGTCGGACTTGTCGATCTCGTCGATCAGCAGAACGCAGCCGCGCTCCTGGTGCAGCGCCTGGTACAGCGGCCGCGGCTCGAGGAAGTGCTCGGAGAAGAACAGGTCGTCATGGCCGTGCAACTTCTCGATCGACGCAGCGAGGCCGACCGCGCCCTGCATCATCTCGGCCAGCTTGTCCTTCAGCAGCTGCGTGTACAGCAGTTGCTTGCCGTACTTCCATTCGTACAGTGCCTTCGACTCGTCCAGGCCTTCGTAACACTGCAAGCGAATCAGCGGCACATCCAGGATGGTGGCCATGCTCTTGGCCAGTTCGGTCTTGCCGACGCCGGCTGGGCCTTCGACCAGGATCGGCTTCTCAAGGTTGAACGCCAGGTAGACCGCGGTGGCGAGCTCCCGGGTACAGATGTAGTCGACGTCCGCGAGGCGGGACGACACCACGTCGACCGTGTCGAAGTGCGAGTCATGCAGGGCTTTCATGGTTTTCCTTGGTACTGACCAGGCCGGTGCCGGCCTTCAAATGTCGTGCCTCGCCGACCCCGCGCGCGATGCCGAGCACGGTGCGAAGATCGCTGGCGATGTCGAGAAGTCGCGTTTCGTGGTCGTCGAGCTGGGCGGCAAAGGCCTCGCAACCGGCCTGCCAGCGCTGCAGGAGGATGCGCAGGCCGGCGTTGAGATCGGCCAGCTCTTCGCCGGGCCCGTGGCCAGCGAGTTGCCGCGACGACTGCGCAACCAGGGTGTCGATCGCCATCAGCTCCAGCCGGAACGCGCCCAGCCGCCGCAGGGTGTCGGGCGTCGGCCTCGTGCCTCGCTGCCAGCGGGCGAGGGCCTCGAGTTCGGCCTGCATCGCGCCCGCCATGGCGCTGCCGAGCAGGGTGTCCTCCAAGGTCCGCAGCGGTTTGGCAATCAGGTCGAAGGCCTTGCCCTCGGTGCCCAGACGCCGCGCATCGGGGACAAGGCAGCCGTCCAGCACCAGGCCGCAGTGGCCCAGCGGCAGCAGCACTGCGTCACGCCCGGTCGGTCGGCGGGCCAGGCCCGGATTGTCGGCGTCGACGATGAAGGCGTCGAAGCGCTTGCGCCCAGCGTTCTCGCCCGTGACCGCCAGCACGACGACGACATCGGCCGCCGGGCCGTTGCTGACGAAGGACTTCTCGCCCTCGAGCAACCATTGGCCGTCGTGCCGGCGCGCCGCACAGCGCAGCAGCTTGGGGTGGGCCCCGGCCTGCGGCTCGGAGATGGCCAGGGCAACGATCTTGCGGCCTGCGGCCATCATGCGCAGCAGGGCGCGATGGCCGTCATGGCCGACGTGCGGGCCGATGACGAAGCGGCCGAGCATCTCGTTCATCAGCCAGCCCAGGGCCAGCCCCAGGTGGCCCGTTTCGCGGGCGATGATGCCCGCCAGCGCAGCCACGGCCGGCCAGTCGGCACGGGGCTCGCCGCCATCGGGGTCGAAGCCCACGCCCAGCATGGCCTGTGCGCCCAGGTGCTGCCACCAGGCGCGGGGGAAAGCATCGCCGCGCGACACCGCAGGCGCGCTGCGCAGCGCCTCGTGCATCGCGGCGCACAGGCAGGCCGTTGCGCCTTCTTCGATGTCGGGCTGGTTCATCAGTGGAACCCCAATTGCCGCGCTGCCAGGTCGCGCATCACTTCTTCTGCACCGCCGCCGATGGCGTTGACCTTGACCTCGCGGTAGATGCGCTCGACCTTGACGCCGCGGATGAAGCCCGCGCCGCCGTGCATCTGCACCGCTTCGCTGGCACAGTGGGCCATGGTCTGGGTGGCCTGATTCTTCAGCAGGCAGATCTCGCCGACGGGCGCCTCGCCCTGTTCGACGCGCCAGGCCAGCAGTTCCAGCAGGGCCTGCGTGGCCTCGATGCGCATGGCCATGTCGGCCAGCTTGTGGCGCGTGACCTGCTGGTCGATGAGCCGGCCGCCGAACATCTCGCGCTGCTGCGCCCAGGCCAGGGCCTCGTCCAGGCAGACGCGGGCAAAGCCGTTGGCGCCGGCGGCCAGGAAGATGCGCTCGCGGTTGAAGTTGAGCATGATGGCCTTGAAGCCCTGGTTCTCGTTGCCCACCAGGTTGGCCACCGGCACGCGGCAGTCGTCGAAGTGCAGAGTGGCGGTGTCCGAACACAGCCAGCCCATCTTCTCCAACCGCGTCTGGGTGAAGCCGGGTGTGCCCTTGTCCACCAGCAACAGCGACACCCCACCGGGGCCCGGCCCACCGGTGCGCACCGCCACGGTGTAGAAGTCTGCGCGAATGCCCGAGGTGATGAAGGTCTTGGAGCCGTTGAGCACGAAGTGATCGCCGTCGCGCCGCGCCGTGGTCTTGAGGTTGGCCACGTCCGAGCCGCCCGAGGGCTCGGTGATGGCCAGCGCGCTGATCTTCTCGCCGCGCAGCACCGAAGGCAGCACCTTGCGCTTGATCTCGTCGGAGCCGACGTTGACGATCGGCGGGCAGCCGATGGTGTGCGACAACAGGCTGGCCAGCACGCCGCCGGCGCCGCAGCGGGCCAGCTCTTGCGCCGCGATGATGGTCATGAACAGGTCGCCGTCGTTGCCGCCCCAGGCTTCGGGGAAGCCCAGGCCGAGCAGTCCGATTTCGGCGGCCTTGCGGTACAGCTCAAGCGGGAAGCTGGCCTGCGCCTCCCAGGCTTCGACGTTGGGCGTGATCTCGCGCGCGACGAAGCGGCGCATGGCGTCGCGGAAGGCCGCGTGCTCGGCGCTGTAGAAGGGGCTGCTGCTGGCGCTGGTGTTCACGGTGGGTTTCCGGTTGGACGTTCAGGACGTCGCGGCGGCTTCGACCAGGGTGGCGATGACGGCGCGCGTGGCCACCTGGTCGCCGGCGCGCACGGCGACACGCTCGACCACGCCGTCGCGCCGCGCGACGAGCTGGTGCTCCATCTTCATGGCTTCCAGCACCGCCAGGCGCTGGCCCTTGGTGACGGCATCGCCCGCCTGCACCAGCACCGCCAGCACGCGCCCGTTCATCGGCGCGCTGATCGTCGACTCGGCCGCCTGCTCGCTGCCGCGCGGCGGCGCGTAGGTCACGTCGTCGACGCTGGCGACGCAGCCGTCCAGCGCCAGGTGCAGGCTGCCGCCGGCCGCCACCGCGGTGACGCGGGTGTGCACGCCGTCGATCGACAGCGGCCGGTCGGCGCCGTCGGCAGGCCCGAGTTCGATGTCGTGCGCAACGCCGCCGTCGAGCTCGACGTGCAGGCGCCCCGGCCCGCGCACCGTCACGTGTACGGCATGCCGGCGCTCGTCCTCGGCCAGATCCATGGGCCAGCGCGCCGGCCCGTTGGAGCGCCAGCCGGCCTGCGCGCCACGGTAGACGCTGGCGTCGAAGCACAGCGCGGCGGCAACGGCCACCACGCGCGTGCCGGGCGCCTTGGCCTGCAACTGCGCGGGCCCGAAGTGCTGGCCGATGAAGGCCGTGGTGGCGGCGCCGGCGGCGAAAACTTCATGCTCGGCGGCCGCCGTCAGGAACCCCAGGTTGGTCGGCAGCCCCAGCACACGGGTGGCGCGCAACGCGCCCAGCAGGCGGCGGCGGGCCTCGTCGCGCGTGGCGCCGTGGGCGATGATCTTGGCGATCATCGGGTCGTAGTAAGGGCTGATGGTCTGGCCGCTGGCCAGGCCGTGGTCGACGCGGATGCCGGGGCCGGCCGGTGGCTGCCACAGCGCCACGTCGCCGCTTTGCGGCAGGAAGTCGGCCTGCGGGTCCTCGGCGTACAGGCGCACCTCGATGGCATGGCCCTGCAGCGGCACCTGGTCCTGCGTCAGCGGCAGCGCTTCGCCGCGCGCCACGGCCAACTGCCAGGCCACCAGGTCCTGGCCGGTGATGCATTCGGTGACCGGGTGCTCGACCTGCAGCCGCGTGTTCATCTCCAGAAAATAGAAGCGGCCTTCGCGGTCGAGCAGGAATTCGACCGTGCCGGCGCCCACGTACTGCACCGCCTTGGCCGCCGCCACCGCCGCCGCGCCCATGCGCGCACGCAAGGCAGCATCGACGGCGGGCGAGGGCGCTTCCTCGAACACCTTCTGGTGCCGGCGCTGGATGGAGCAGTCGCGCTCGCCGAGGTGGATGACGTTGCCGTGCCGGTCGGCGAACACCTGCACTTCGACGTGCCGCGGTTCGACCACCGCGCGTTCCAGGATCAGCTCGTCCGAGCCGAAGGCGTTGGCGGCCTCGGACCGCGCCGTGGCCAGCGCCACTGGCAAGTCGGCCAGGTCGGCCACCAGGCGCATGCCGCGCCCGCCGCCGCCGGCCGCGGCCTTGACCATGACCGGCGCGCCGATCTCGCGCGCCTGGGCGAGCAGCGTCTTGTCGGACTGGTCGGCGCCCTGGTAGCCGGGCACGCAGGGCACGCCGGCAGCCAACATCAGGCGCTTGGCAGCGGCCTTGTTGCCCATCTGCTCGATGGCGTGCGGGTCGGGGCCGATGAACACCAGGCCAGCGGCCTGCACCGCACGCGCAAACGCGGCGTTCTCCGACAGGAAGCCGTAGCCGGGGTGGATCGCGTCGGCGCCGCTGGCGGCGGCAGCGCGCAGCACGGCTTCGATGCTGAGGTAGCTGTCGCGCACCGGCGGCGGGCCGATGCACAGCGCCTGGTCGGCCTGCTGCACGTGCAGCGCGCCGGCGTCGGCCTCGCTGTACACGGCCACCGTGCGGTAGCCTTCGGCGCGCGCGGTGCGGATGACGCGGCAGGCGATCTCGCCGCGGTTGGCGACAAGCACCGTGCTGAAGGTGGTGCGGCTCATGGTCGTGCGGCTCATCACCGGCTCACATCCGCGCCACGCCGAAGCTGCTGGGCCGCAAGCTGCGTGCCCGGCCTTCACGGCAGATGGCCAGCGTAGCCGCCAGCACCTGGCGCGTGTCGCGCGGGTCGATGATGCCGTCGTCCCACAGCCGGGCGGTGGCGAACAGCGAGTGCGACTCCATGTCGAAGCGCTTCAGGATCTCGGCGCGCATCGCGTCCAGATGGGCCGGCTCGGGTGCCTTGCCGGCGCGCGCCATCTTCTCCTCGGTGACGATGCGCATCACCGTGGCCGCCTGCTCGCCGCCCATCACCGCCACGCGGGCATTGGGCCAGGCGAAGACGAACTGCGGGTCGTAGGCCCGGCCGCACATGCCGTAGTTGCCGGCGCCGAACGAGGCGCCGATCATCAGCGTGATGCGCGGCACCGTGCAGTTGGTGACGGCCTGGATCATCTTCGAGCCGTGCTTGATCATGCCGACCTGCTCGACGTCCTTGCCGACCATGAAGCCGGTGGTGTTCTGCAGGTAGATCAGCGGCGTGCCCGACTGGTTGCACAGCTGCATGAACTGCGTGGCCTTGTTCGAGCCCTGCGGATCGATCGGGCCGTTGTTGCCGATGAAGCCGCAGGGCTGGCCTTCGATGGCACCGTGGCCGCAGACGGTGGCGGCGCCGAAGTCGGGCTTGAAGTCGAGGAAGTCCGAGTCGTCGATGAGCCGCGCCAGCAGTTCGCGCACGTCGTAGGGCTGGCGGTAGTCGGGCGGCACCAGGCCGGCGATGTCGTCCGCCGCATAGCGCGGCGGCTTCCAGGCGCGCAGCGGCACGGCCGGCACGTTGTGGTTCCAGGGCAGGCGGGCCAGCACGTCGCGCGCGATGCGGATGCCGTCGGCGTCGTCCTCGGCCAGGTACTCGGCAACACCCGAGATGCGGGTATGCATCTCGGCGCCGCCCAGTTCCTCATCGGTCGCGATCTCGCCGGTGGCGGCCTTCAGCAGCGGCGGGCCGGCGAGGAAGGCCTTGGCGCGGCCGCGCACCATGATCACGTAGTCCGACATGCCCGGCAGGTAGGCGCCGCCGGCGGTGGAGTGGCCGTGCATCACCGTCACCTGCGGAATGCCGGCGGCCGACAGCCGCGCCTGGTTGGCAAAGCCGCGGCCGCCCTCGATGAAGACCTCGCCCACATGCATCAGGTTGGCGCCGCCGGATTCGACCAGCCGCACCACCGGCAGCTTGTTCTCGAGCGCGATGGCTTCGGCGCGCAGGCTCTTCCTCATGCCCATCGGCGTGATCGTGCCGCCCTTGATGGCGCTGTCGGACGCGACGATCATGCAGCGCACGCCCGAGACAAGGCCGATGCCGGTGACGATGCCGCCGCCCAGCACGTTCTTCTCACCGTCGTCGTCGTGCATTCGAAAGCCGGCCAACGTGGACAACTCCAGCCAGGGCGAGCCCCGGTCGAGCAGGCGCGCGACGCGCTCGCGCGGCAGCAACTGCTTGCGGGCGCGGAACCGGGACTCCATCGCGTTGGACGTATCGCGCACGCGGCCCTCGAAGCCGCGGAACGATTCAATCAGCGCGAGCATCTGCGCCCGTTGGCGGGCAAACGATTCCGAGCCGGAATCGATCTGGGACTGCAGGACGGGCATGGGTGGCGATGTTTCGTTCGATGCGGAGGTAAGGATCGGAACGCAGGTTGGAGTCCGCTTGAGCGGACAGAGCGCCGCCGCCCCTCGACTGACCAGACAAATGTTGACCTAACAACCGTTAGAGAGGCCGATGGTATAGGAAAACCGCGGCGACGTCACTTGCAGCGCGGCATGGCGATGCTGTTGGCCGAGCAGAACGCGCGCGCCGCGCTGGAGATCGCCGACGACGCCTGCATCATCGAGAACGGCTGCATCGTCATGCATGGCGCCGCCGCCGAGATGGGGGCCTACGAGGACATCCGCGAGTTCTGCCCCGGCCTGCTGGTTGCTTCCCAGAAGAAGAGCTTCCGCGACGTGAAGCACGACAAGCGCCGCGAGCGCTGGCTCGGTTGAGCCGGGCCAGCGGGCACGCGGGCGTTCAGCGCTGGTAGAAGACCTCGCTCTCGCGCGCCATCTTGCGCAGCAGCTCGGGCGGTGCGAAACGCGGGCCATGGCGGCCCGCCAGTTGTTCGCAGTCGGCGACGAAGGCGACGATGCCGCGACTGTGGATCTGGCCGATCGGCCCGCCCAGGAAGGGCGGGAAGCCCCAGCCGAGAATCGCACCGACATCGGCGTCGATCGCGGCCGTGACCACGCCTTCTTCCATGCAGCGCACGGTCTCCAGCGACTGGATGAACATCAGCCGGCGCTTGACCTCGGCCACGTCGGGCTGCTGCGCGACGGCAGGCCAGATCCCGGCCAGCCCCGGCCACAGGCGCTTGGTGCCGCCCTGTGGGTAGTCGTAGAAGCCCTTGCCGGCCTTCTTGCCGAGCCGGCCGAGCTGGTCGACCATGCGGTCGCAGACCTCGTCGATGGCGCTGCGCACATAGGCCGCACCCAGGTCGGCAGCGGTCTGCCGGCGGATGCGCGCCATCAGCTCCAGCGACACCTCGTCGGCCAGCGCCAGCGGGCCGACCGGCATGCCGGCCATGCGTCCGGCGTTGTCGATCAGCGCCGGTTTCACGCCTTCGGCCAGCAGGGTCAGGCCCTCGCCGACGTAGGTGGAGAACACACGGCTGGTGTAGAAGCCGCGGCTGTCGTTGACGACGATGGGCGTCTTGCGCAGTGCCTTCACGAAGTCCATCGCGCGTGCCAGGCAGTCGTCGCTGGTCGCCTGGCCGCGGATGATCTCGACCAGCGGCATCTTCTCGGCCGGCGAGAAGAAATGCAGGCCGATGAAGTTGGCCGGCCGCGCCGAAGCCTGCGCCAGGCCGGTGATGGGCAGCGTGCTGGTGTTGCTGGCGAACACCGCAGTCGGCGCCAGCATGGCTTCGGCCTTGGGCGTGACCTCGGCCTTCAGCGCGCGGTCCTCGAACACCGCCTCGACCACGATGTCGCAGCCGTCGAGCGTTGCAAAGTCACTGGTAGGCCGGATGCACGCCGCCAGTTTGCCCCGAGCAGCCTCGATCATGCGCCCCTGCTGCACCTGCTTGGCCCAGCGCGCATCGGCGTAGGCCTTGCCGCGCTCGGCCAGCTCGGCGCTGGTGTCGAGCAGCACCGCCTCCAGCCCGGCTTCGGCCGCCGCGCAGGCGATGCCGGCGCCCATCATGCCGGCGCCCAGGATGCCCACCTTGCGGTAGGCGGCGGTGGCCACGCCTTGCGGCCGCGCCGACAGCTTGTTGGCGGCGGTGATGCCGAAGAACAGCGAGCGGATCATGTTCTTCGCCTCGGCCCCGACCGCGAGCTTCACGAACTCGCGCATCTCGACCTTGCAGCCGGTCTCGATGTCGACCTGGCAGCCGTTGTAGACGCAGCTCATGATGGCCGCCGGCGCCGGGTAGTTGCCGAAGGTCTTCTCGCGCAGCATGGCGTTGCCGGCGGTGAAGGTCTCGTAGCCGGCCGGGCTCTGCACCGGGCCGCCGGGCAGCTTGAAGCCCTTGCGGTCCCAGGGCTGCACGGCGTTGGCCGCGCCGTCCTTCAGCAGCCATTCGCGGGCACGCGCCAGCAGCTCGCCCGCGGGCACCACCTCGTCGACCATGCCCGCAGCCAGGGCCTTGGCGGGCGTGAGCTTCTTGCCTTCGAGCAGCAGGGGCAGGGCGTTGCGCACGCCGATCATGCGCGGCAGGCGCTGCGTGCCGCCGCCGCCCGGCAGCAGGCCGATGCCGACTTCAGGCAGGCCGATCAGCGCCTTCGGGTTGTCGGCGGCGATGCGGCGGTGGCAGGCCAGCGCCAGTTCGTAGCCGCCGCCCAGCGCGGTGCCGTTGATCGCGGCGACGAAGGGCTTGCCGCCGGTCTCGATGCCGCGCATCAGCGCGTGCAGGTCGGTCACGAAACGCATCATGCCCGGCGCATCTTCGATGGCCAGCATCATGTTCAGGTCGGCGCCGGCGATGAACTCGGGCCGGGCCGAGGTGATGATCACGCCCTTGACCTGCGGGTCGGCCACGGCCTTGCGTGCCGCTTCGCCAAAGGCCGCCATCGAACGCTCATTGAGCACGTTCATCGGCGCGTCGGCCATGTTCCAGGTCAGCGTGGCGATGCCGTCGGCGCCGGTCGTGTAGTCGATCGTCATGGGGTTGGTCCTTGCGGCGCGTTCAGACGCGTTCGATGATGGTGGCGATGCCCATGCCTGCGCCCACGCACAGCGTGGCCAGGCCGGTGGCCAGGTTGCGGCGTTCCAGCTCGTCGAGCAGCGTGCCCAGGATCATGGCGCCGGTGGCGCCCAGCGGATGGCCCATCGCGATCGCGCCGCCGTTGACGTTCATGCGGTCGTGCGGCACGTTCATCACGTCCATGAAGCGCAGCACCACCGAGGCGAAGGCTTCGTTCAGCTCGTACAGGTCGATGTCCGAGGCCTTCATGCCGGCGATGGCCAGCGCCTTCTCGGCCGAGTACGAGGGGCCGGTGAGCATGATCGTCGGCTCGCTGCCGACGGCCGCGAACGAGCGGATGCGGGCGCGCGGCTTCAGGCCCAGCTGCCTGCCGATCTCGGCATTGCCGATCAGCACCGCAGCGGCGCCGTCGACGATGCCCGACGAATTGCCGGCATGGTGAACGTGCGCTATGCGCTCCAGCTCCGGGTAGCGCTGCAGCGCCACGGCGTCGAAGCCGAAGCGCTCGCCCTGCAACTTGAACGAGGGTTCGAGCTTGGCCAGCGATGCGGCCGTGGTGTCGGGCCGCATGTGCTCGTCGCGCTCCAGCACCGGCAGGCCGTTGACGTCGTGCACCGGCACCACCGAGCGTGCGAAACGGCCTTCGGACCAGGCCACGCCGGCGCGGCGCTGGCTTTCGACGGCGTAGCGGTCGACATCCTCGCGGCTGTGGCCGTAGAGCGTGGCGATCAGGTCGGCCGAGATGCCCTGGGGCACGAAGTAGGTGGGCAGGGCCACGGCCGGGTCGGCCGGCCAGGCACCGCCGCCGGTTCCCATCGGCACGCGGCTCATGCTTTCCACGCCGCCCCCGATCGTCATCGGCGACTGCCCCGACATGACCTTGGCTGCGGCGATGTTGCAGGCCTCCAGACCCGAGGCGCAATAGCGGTTGATCTGCACGCCGGCGGTCGTCTGCGCATAGCCGGCCGTGAGCACGGCCACGCGCGCGATGTTGGCGCCTTGTTCGCCCACGGGCTCGACGCAGCCCAGGGTCACGTCGTCGACATGCGCGGTGTCGAGCTGGTTGCGGTCGCGCAGCGCCTGCAGCGCCGTCACCGCCAACTGGATGGGCGTGATGCCGTGCAGCGCGCCGGACGCGCGGCCCTTGCCGCGCGGCGTGCGTACGGCGTCGTAAATGAAGGCTGCGGTCACGGTGCTGTCCTTGAGAATGCGGTGGGGGTTGGAAGCGAAGTGAAAAGGAGTAGCGGCAGGGGCACTGTTGTCACAGCGTGCGGCCGATGATCTCTTTCATGATCTCGTTGGTGCCGCCGTAGATGCGCGAGACGCGGGCGTCCGCGTAGGCGCGCGCGATCGGGTACTCCCACATGTAGCCGAACCCGCCGAACATCTGCAGGCAGTCGTCCAGCAGGCGACAGTGCAGGTCGGTGGTCCAGTACTTGGCCATCGCGGCGGTGGCGGCGTCGAGCTCGTTCTTCATCAGGCTGTCGAGCAGGCGGTCGACGAAGACGCGCGCCACCTGCACCTGCGTCTTCCATTCCGCCAGCCGGAAGCGGTTGTGCTGAAAGTCGATGACGCGCTCGCCGAAGGCCTTGCGCTCCTTGGTGTAGTCCAGCGTCCACTGCAATGCCGTTTCGGCACCGGCCACCGCGCCGATCGCGATCTGCATGCGTTCCCAGGCCAGTTCCTGCATCAGCAGGAAGAAGCCCTTGCCCTCGCCGCCCAGGATGTTGCTCGCCGGCAGCCGCAGGTCGTCGAAGAACAGTTCCGAGGTGTCCTGCGCCTTCATGCCGATCTTGTCGAGATTGCGCCCGCGCTTGAAGCCGGGGCGGCAGGTCTCGACCAGGACCAGCGAGGTGCCCTTCGCGCCCTTGGACGGGTCGGTCTTGGCGACCACGATCACCAGGTCCGCGTTCTGGCCGTTGGTGATGAAGGTCTTCTGGCCGTTGAGCACGAGCTCGTCGCCGTCGCGCAGCGCCGTCGTGCGCACGGCCTGCAGGTCGCTGCCGGCGCCGGGTTCGGTCATGGCGATGGCACCGATGACCTCGCCGCTGGCCATCTTCGGCAGCCATTGCTGCTTCTGCGCTTCGCTGCCATAGGCGAGGATGTAGGGGGCCACGATGTCCGAGTGCAGCCCGAATCCGAGGCCGCTGGCGCCGACGCGCATCACCTCTTCGATCAGCACCGCGCTGTGCAGCCGTGTGCCGCCACCGCCGCCATAGGCCTCGGGAATCGCCGGGCAGAGCAGCCCGGCGGAACCGGCCTTGCGCCAGACGGCGCGCGGAACGATGCCCGCGGTCTCCCAGCCGGCATGGTGCGGCACCACTTCCTCGGTCAGGAAGCGGCGCACCTGGTCGCGAAACAACTCGTGTTCCTCGGAGAAGATTGGGCGCGGGAGCATCGCAGCGATTCCTTTGTCGTTGGCGTCGTACATGCAGCGCCGGCGGCGCATCGACCTAACGCTTGTTAGCTGTTAGAGTATAGGGCATGGACGACGCGGACGACACAAGCCGGAGAGGCCTGATCCTGAGAACCGCGGCGAAGCTCTTTCGCGAGCACGGCTACGAACGTACCTCGGTGCGGCAGATCGCCGAGGCCCTGGGCATGACCTCGGGCTCGCTCTTCTATCACTTCGCCACCAAGGAGGAGTTGCTGGTCACCGTGATGGAAGAGGGCGTGCGAGACATCATGCGCGGGGTGCAGAAGGGCCTGGCTGGCGAATCGTGTCTGCCCGAACGCATGCTCGCGATGGTGCGCTGCCATCTGACCGCCCTGCTTGGGCCGAAATTGGACGCGATGACCGTGATGCTTTACGAATGGCGCAGCCTGTCGGAGCCGGCACGGGCACGCGTGCTGACCTCGCGCGACGCCTACGAGGAGCTGTGGATGGCGCCGATCGACGAGGCTGCTGCGCTGGGTCTGGTGGACGCCGATACGCTCCTCGTGCGCCAGACGGCGCTGGGCGCGCTCAACTGGACGGGTCAATGGTATCGGCCGGACCGTCGCGTGGGCGTGGAACTGCTGGCGCAGCGCATGTTTCACTTGCTGTTTCCGCGCCTGGCCGAGCGACTGGGCTCGGTCGTGCCCCAGGGCATTGGACTCGAGAGCGTGCAGACCCCGGCATGAACGCGAGAGCAAGCACCAAGAACTGCTGCGCGCGATGTACAGGGAGTGGAGATGGGAATGGCGGAAGCCGCAGCCTGCTTCGGCTTCGAAGGATTGGCATGTAACACCGATGGAGAAAAAGTGAAAGTACTTGTCGCCGTGAAACGGGTGCTCGACTACAACGTCAAGGCCCGCGTGAAGTCCGACGGTTCGGGAGTCGATCTCGCGAACCAGAAGCTGTCGATGAATCCCTTCGACGAGATCGCCTGCGAAGAGGCGGTGCGGCTGAAGGAGGCCGGTGTGGCCACCGAGATCATCGCCGTCTCCTGCGGCCCGGCGGGCTGCCAGGAGACGCTGCGCAGCGCCATGGCCATCGGCGCCGACCGCGGCGTTCTGGTCGAGACCAACGACGTGCTCGAGCCGCTGGCCGTGGCCAAGCTGATGCAGCACGTGGCCGCCAAGGAAGGCATACAGATTGCCATCTTCGGCAAGCAGGCGATCGACGACGACGCCGGGCAGACCGGTCAGATGTTCGGCGCGCTGATGGGCTGGGCCCAGGCCACCTTCGCCTCGAAGGTGAAGATCGAGGGCGGCGCAGCGACCATCAGCCGCGAGATCGACGGCGGGCTGGAGACGCTGCAGATGAATCTGCCGGTGGTCATCACAACCGACCTGCGCCTGAATGAGCCGCGCTTCATCACGCTGCCCAACATCATGAAGGCCAAGAAGAAGCCGCTCGAGGTGATCAAGGCGGCCGAGCTGGGCCTGGATCTGGCGCCGCGCACCGCCACGCTGCGCGTGGACGAACCGGCAGCGCGCAAGGCCGGCATCAAGGTGGCCGATGTGGCCGATCTCGTCAAGCGACTCAAAGAAGAAGCGAAGGTGATCTGATGACGACCCTGATCATTGCTGAACACGACGGCGCGGCGATCAAGCCCGCCACGCTCAACACCATCGCCGCCGCCGTGAAGATCGGCGCTCCGGTGCACGTGCTGGTGGCCGGAAGCGGCTGCGCCGCCGCGGGCCAGGCCGCCGCGGCGGTGGCCGGCGTCGCCAAGGTGCTGGTGGCCGACGCCGCCCACTATGGCGCCCAACTGGCCGAGAACCTCGCCGCGCTGGTGGTCCAGCAGGTGCGCGCCGACGCCTCGTGCACGCACGTGCTGACCCCGGCCACGGCCTTCGGCAAGAACGTGCTGCCGCGCGTGGCCGCGCTGCTCGACAGCTCGCAGCTGTCCGATGTGACGGCGGTCGAGTCGCCGGACACCTTCCAGCGCCCGTTCTACGCCGGCAACGCCGTCGCCCGTGTGCAGTCCAAGGACAAGGTCAAGGTGCTGAGCATCCGTACCACGGCCTTCGACCCGGTGGCGGCCAGCGGCGGCTCGGCGGCGGTGGAAAGCATCGCGGCGGCTGCCGACCTGGGCCTGACGCAGCTGGTCGGGCGCGAGGTGGTGAAGTTGGAGCGGCCGGAACTGACGGCCGCATCCATCATCGTCTCGGGCGGCCGCGGCCTCGGTGCGGCCGACAAGTTCCACGGCGTGCTCGAGCCGTTGGCCGACAAGCTGGGCGCGGCGCTCGGCGCCTCGCGCGCCGCGGTCGACGCCGGCTATGCCCCGAACGACTACCAGGTCGGGCAGACCGGCAAGATCGTGGCGCCGCAGTTGTATGTCGCGGTCGGCATCTCCGGCGCCATCCAGCACCTGGCGGGCATGAAGGACAGCAAGGTCATCGTGGCCATCAACAAGGACGCCGAGGCGCCGATCTTCCAGGTCGCCGACTACGGGCTGGTGGCTGACCTGTTCCAGGCCGTGCCCGAACTCGTGTCGGCGCTGTAGATCTGCCGGCCGCTGGCGGCGACCGACAGCACCTTGTCGGTGCCGCCCTTCTTCACTACCTAACGTATGTTCGGTAGAATAGTCGCGGTCCCTCCAGCCCTGCGCCCATCCCCATGTCCGAAGCCCGCGAACGCCATCCTGAACTGCGAGCGGCCCTGCGCGAGCTGTGCAGCCGTTTCCCCGACGAGTACTTCCGCGGCATCGACGACGCGCGCGGCTACCCCGAGGCCTTCGTCGATGCCCTGACGCAGGCCGGCTGGCTGGCGGTGATGATCCCAGAGGAATACGGCGGCGCCGGCCTCGGCCTGGCCGAGGCCTCGGTGGTGATGGAAGAGGTCAACCGCAACGGCGGCAACGCCGGAGCCTGCCACGGCCAGATGTACAACATGGGCACCTTGCTGCGCCATGGCTCGGACGAGCAGAAGCGCCGCTACCTGCCCAAGATCGCCACCGGCGCGCTGCGCCTGCAGTCGATGGCCGTGACCGAGCCCACCGCCGGCACCGACACCACCAAGCTCAAGACCACCGCGCTGCGCAGCGCCAGCGGCGACCGTTACGTCGTCAACGGCCAAAAGGTGTGGATCTCGCGCGTCCAGCACAGCGACCTGATGATCCTGCTGGCGCGCACCACGCCGCTGGCCGAGGTCAAGCGCAAGTCCGAGGGCATGTCGATCTTCATCGTCGACCTGCACCAGGCCATCGGCAAAGGGCTGACCGTGCGCCCGATCCGCAACATGGTCAACCACGAGACCAACGAGCTGTTCTTCGAAAACCTGGAGATCCCGGCCGAGAACCTGATCGGCGAGGAAGGCAAGGGCTTCAAGTACATCCTCGACGGCCTGAACGCCGAGCGCACGCTGATCGCCGCCGAATGCATCGGCGACGGGCGCTGGTTCGTCAAGCGCAGCGCGGCCTACGCCCGTGATCGGCGTGTGTTCGATCGCCCCATCGGACAGAACCAGGCGGTGCAGTTTCCGATCGCCGAAAGCCACATCGAGCTGGAAGCCGCCGACCTGATGCGATGGCGCGCCTGCGACCTGTTCGACGCCCACGAAGCCTGCGGCGCCGAGGCCAACATGGCCAAGTATCTGGCGGCCAAGGCCTCCTGGGAAGCCGCCAATGCGGCGATCCAGACCCACGGCGGGTTCGGCTTTGCCTGCGAATATGACATCGAGCGCAAGTTCCGCGAGACGCGGCTGTACCAAGTGGCGCCGATCTCGACCAACCTGATCCTGTCCTACGTGGCCGAGCATGTGCTCGGCCTGCCGCGTTCATTCTGAAGGATGGCGATGCTTCCCTTGCAAGGCATGCTGGTTGTCACGCTGGAACACGCCATCGCGGCGCCGTTCTGCACCCGGCAGCTGGCCGACCTGGGCGCGCGCGTCATCAAGGTCGAACGCCCCGGCGAGGGCGACTTCGCCCGTGCCTACGACACGCGCACACGCGGCTCGGCCTCGCACTTCGTCTGGTGCAACCGCGGCAAGGAAAGCCTGACGCTGGACTTGAAGAACCCCGGCGCGCGGGCGGTGCTGCAGAAGCTGGTGGAGCGCGCCGACGTGCTGGTGCAGAACCTCGCGCCCGGTGCGGCCGCACGCATGGGCCTGGACCATGCCAGCCTCGCGCCCATCAACCCGCGCATCGTGGTGTGCGACATCTCGGGTTACGGCGACGGCGGCCCGTACACCGAGAAGAAGGCCTACGACCTGCTGATCCAGAGCGAATCAGGCTTCGTCTCGGTGACCGGCACGCCCGAGCATCCGTCCAAGGCCGGGCTGTCGATCGCCGACATCGCCGCCGGCATGTACGCTTACAGCAGCGTGCTGGCCGCGCTGCTGGAGCGCGGGCGCACCGGCCGCGGCCAGCGGCTCGAAATCTCGATGCTCGAGGCGATGTCGGAATGGATGGGCTACCCGCTCTACTACACCTTCGACGGCCAGCCGCCGCCGGTGCGTGCCGGCGCCTCGCACGCCGCCATCTACCCCTACGGCCCTTTCACCTGCGGCGACGGCAAGTCGGTGGTGCTGGGCGTGCAGCACGACCGCGAGTGGACGGCCTTCTGCGACAAGGTCCTGCTGCAGCCGGCGCTGGCCAAGCAGTACCTGGGCAACGCCAACCGCCTGGCGCAGAAGGACAAGCTGTTTCCCATCATCGACGCCGTGCTTTCCAAGCTGACGGCGGCGCAGCTGATCGAGCGCCTGGAAGACGCGCAGATCGCCAACGCCCAGCTCAACGAGATGGCCGACCTGTGGAAGCATCCGCAACTGCGGGCGCGCGGGCGTTGGGCCGAAATCGGCACGCCGGGCGGGCCGGTGCCGGCGTTGTACCCGCCTCACCACCTGTCGGGCGACGAGCCCCCGCCGATGGGCCCGGTGCCGGCCCTGGGCCAGCACACCGATGCCATCCTGGCCGAACTGGGCTGCAGCGCGGCCGACATCGCGCGTCTGCGTGCCGAGCGCGCGGTCTGAGCCTGAAGGGCCGTTCATGAGCACGCAAGACACCCACAGCGCTAGGCTGGCCGCCTTCGCCGCCGGCCTGCGCTTCGACAGCATTCCGGCGCCGGTGCTGCGGCGCACCGAAGATCTGTTCCTGGATTGGGCCGGCTCCGCGCTGGCGGGCAAGAGCGCCCGCGCGGTGCAGGCCATCGAGGCCTATGCGTGCAGCATGGGGCCGGCCGACGGCAGCGCCGAAGTGCTGATCACGCGTCGCATGACCTCGCCGCATTTCGCCGCCATGGTCAACGCGGCGGCTTCGCATGTGGTCGAGCAGGACGACGTGCACAACGGCTCGGTATTCCACCCCGCGGCGGTCGTCTTCCCGCCGGCGCTGGCGGTGGCGCAGGCCATCGGTGCCAGCGGGCGCGAGTTCCTGGCCGCGGCGGTGGCGGGCTACGAGGTCGGCATCCGCGTCGGCGAATTCCTCGGCCGTTCGCACTACCGCATCTTCCACACGACCGCCACGGCGGGCACGCTGGCCGCCGCGGCCGCCACCGGGCGGCTGCTGCGGCTGGACGCGGCGCAGATGCTGCACGCCTTCGGCAGCGCCGGCACGCAGGCGGCCGGGCTTTGGGAATTCCTGCGCGATGCCGCCGATTCCAAGCAACTGCACTGCGCCCATGCCGCATCGGCCGGGCTGGCCTCGGCCTACCTGGCACAGGCCGGTTTCACCGGCGCGCGCCAAGTTCTTGAAGGCGCGCAGGGCCTGGCTGCCGGCATGTCGAGCGATGCCGACCCTGCGCGCCTGACCGCCGGGCTGGGCAGTCGCTGGGCGACGGCCGAGACTTCGTTCAAGTACCAGGCCTCGTGTCGCCACACCCACCCCAGCGCCGATGCGCTGCTGCTGCTGATGCGCGAGCACCGGCTGAAGCCCGATGACATCGCCGCCATCACCGCGCAGGTCCACCAGGGTGCCATCGACGTGCTCGGCCGCGTCGTCGTGCCCGGCACCGTCCACCAGGCCAAGTTCTCGATGGGTACCGTGCTCGCCCTGGTGGCCGAACACGGTTATGCGGGCCTGGACGAGTTCGATCGCCACTTCCTGGCGCCCCGCATCGCCGCGTTGCGCGACAAGGTCACGATGCAACTCGACACCGAGGTCGACACGGCCTATCCGCAGCGCTGGATCGGCAAGGTCATCGTGCGCACGCAGGACGGGCGCACGCTGCAGGCGCGTGTCGACGAGCCCAAGGGCGACCCGGGCAATTCCCTCAGCCGCCCCGAGCTCGAGGACAAGGCGCGCCGTCTTGCCGCCTACGGCGGCGCGGCAACGCCGGCCGAAATGGACGCGCTGATCGCCCGCACCTGGGGCGTGGCTGACGCGCCCCGCATGGGCCGCTGGCTGCCGGCATGAGACACCCTGTGTCAACCCCCCGCCGTTTTGAATTGCAGTTGAGCGCCGCGGTGCGAGGCGGGGTCGTAGGGTTTGCGGTCGATCCACGCACGCCAGATAACGCGCACCCAGGCGCGCGCGAGCATGCGCACGGCATGGGGATGGTCGCAACCGCGTCCCCGAGCCTTCGCGTAAATGGCGGCCGCCCAGGCGCTGGCATGTCGCGAGTTGTCGGCCATGCAGGTCAACGCGGCACGCAGGCGGTGGTTGCAGGCCCATCGGAAGGCCACGGCCTTGTGCTTGCCCGACGCGTAGGTGACGGGAGCGACGCCGGCTTCGGCAGCGATGTGTTCGTCAGAGTCGAAGCGCTCGCGCACGCTGCCGAGCTCGGCCAGGATCTGCGCGGCGCAGATGCGCCCGGCGCGCGGGAAGCTCATGAGGATCGGGCCATCGTCGCAGTTGGCGATGTGATGCTCGATCCGACTGGACAGCAAGCGGATTTGCTCGACGAGCCTGGCCAGGGTGCGGGCCAGGCTGCTGGCGAGTTCACCCTTGGCCTCCATCTCCAATTCGCCCAGCTCGACGCTCGGGGCGTCGTGCAGCCGCTGCAGCAAGTCCTCGGCACTGCGTCGACCGCAGTAAGCGTGCTGCGCGCAGAAGGCGGCCATGCGCTTGGGGCCGAGCCGGGTGGCCGCTTCGGGCGTGGGATAGCGCTGGATGAAGGCCAGCGCGATGGGCGAGTCGACGTCGGCGAAGACTTCGGCGGCGCCGGCCCAGTACGACTCGAGCAGACTGCGCAGCTGATTGGCCAGTTGCACGCGCGTGGCGACCAGGTCATCGCGGCCGCGCACCAGCGCGCGCAAAGCGCGGATCTCGTCGCTCTGCTGGGCCAAGGGCTTGAAGCGGTGGCCGTCGGTACGCAGCAGATCGGCCAGCAGGTAGGCGTCGCTGGCGTCGGACTTACCGCCGTGGCTGCGGTAGCGCGGTCGAGTGGCCTTGACCGCGTTGGGATGGACGGGCACGACCTCGAAGCCGGCATCGACCAGAGCGTCGACCAACAGCCCCGAGGGACGCTCGATCGCGATGCGCCGCACGCCATGCGCGCGCAGCGCCCGCATCAGCTTGTGCAGTCCATCGGCGGTGTGCTCCACATCGAGCTGCAAGCGCACGACTCCGCGCATGTCGATGATGCACAAGGCATGAGTTCGGCTGGCCCAGTCCAGCCCGGCGAAAACAGCACCCATGGACAGACTCCTGCAAGTTGGGGTATGACTTGCCGTGCCGGAAGCCCACGCGGGACGCTCACTGATCGGCGCTCACACACGCTCACTGGTGTGACGGTCGGTGCGGCGCAACACCCTGTAGCCCGTCTGGGTCTTCCGGCACCTTGCAGGCTGCGGGTCTCATGCGGGCCGTCGAGCGGCCAGCGCCGCTGGCAGTCACTGCAAGGGCACGGAAGTCGATTCGAACGATCCTCCTGCGGAGGCCGTCCCGTCAAACACGGGTTGCCCACCGCGGCGGTCGGTCGGTCCGTCGCAAGCGCCGACCAACCGCCGCCGTGGACAACCCTGCATCACCTCTCGTTCAACGTTGAAGGGAGGGTAGTCCAGTGAGCGCCGCCGTCGCCGCCGGCGCGTCGCCACGCGCCTACCTGTTCGTTCCCGCCAACCGGCCCGAGCGCTACGCCAAGGCGCGCGCCTCGGGGGCCGACGCGGTGATTGTCGATCTCGAGGATGCAGTGGCGCCCGCAGCGAAAGCCGGCGCGCGCGACGCCCTGGCCGATGCGCTGGACGAGTCCGCGCCAGTGGTGGTGCGCATCAATGCCGCCGGCACGCCGTGGTTCGAGGACGACCTCGAGCTGTGCCGGCACCCCGGCGTGGCGGGCGTGATGCTGCCCAAGGCCGATGGCATCGACGCCGTCTGCAGCGCCTTCGAGGCCTGCTTCAAGGACGTGCTGGCGATCATTGAATCGGCGCGCGGCGTCGAGGAGTCGCGCCACATTGCGCGTGTGCCGGGCGTCGTCCGGCTGGTCTTCGGCAGCGTCGACCTGGCGTTGGACCTGGGCATCGACTGCGACCCCGAAGGCACAGAAAACGAACTGCTGTACTTCCGTTCGCAGGTGGTGCTGGCCTCGCGCCTGGGCGGGCTGGACGCGCCGGCCGATGGCGTCAGCACCGCCATCGACGACGCGGTGCGGCTGCGCGCCGACGCCGAGCGCGCACGGCGCCTGGGTTTCGGCGCCAAGCTGTGCATCCACCCCAGACAGGTGGCAGCAGTGCAGGCCGCCTTCATGCCCGACGCAGAGCGCGTGGCGTGGGCGCGCCGCGTTTGCGCGGCGTTTGCGGCAGCCGGCGGGGCTGCCGTGGCCATTGGCGGCCAGATGATCGACAAGCCGCTGCACGAGCGCGCCCTGGCCATCCTGCGCAGCGCCGGCGGCACTGCCTGAATCACAACGCAACGAAGGGACTTCCATGGCCCGCAAGACCAAGCCCATCCGCTCCGACATCGCATGGAGTACGCCCGACCGAATCGAGGTTCACGGCAAGAGCCTGCCCGACGAATTGCTGGGCCACATCAACCTGGGCGATATGGCCTTCCTGCAGATCGTGGGGCGGATGCCGACCGCGCACGAGTCGAAGCTGTTCAACGCTGTGGCCGTCACGCTCGTCGAACACGGCATCACGCCCAGCGCGTTGGCGGCGCGGCTGACCTACGCCGGCGCGCCCGAATCGCTGCAAGCCGCCGTCGCGGCCGGGTTGTGCGGTCTGGGCACGGTGTTCGTCGGTTCCACCGAAGGCACCGCGAAGATGCTGTACGAGGCGCTCCCGCCGGGCACGCAGGGTGCCGACCTGGAGCAGATCGCGCGCGATGTGGTGGCCGGGTTCCGCGCGCGCGGCGCCATCGTGCCCGGCCTCGGCCATCCGCTGCACAAGCCGGTGGACCCGCGCGCACCTCGGCTGTTCCAGATTGCCGCGGAGAACGGGTTCTCGGGCGACTACATCAAACTCGAGCAGCTGATCTGCGCCGAGGCCGAGCGGCTGTCAGGCAAGATGCTGCCGGTCAACGCGACCGGTGCCATCGGTGCCATCTGCTGCGAACTCGGTCTGCCGTGGAAGATCGTGCGCGGCATCGGCGTGCTCGCGCGCGCCATCGGGCTGGTCGGCCACATCCTCGAGGAGAGCAACAACCCGATCGCCGTCGAGATCTGGCAGCGGGTGGAGGACGAGGCGACGGCGCACATCCGTCCTGGCGCCGCGTGATCGTCATGGCCCGCGCGCGCATCTCCCGGTCGGCCGGCCACTCCGCGGCCGATGTCCGAAGCCTCGTCGAGGAGGCCTTGATCCAAGTCCGGGCGCCGTCCGCAGTGGCTGCCTGATGGTCCACCTGTGGTGCCCATAGCCAGCCCCATCTCACCCAACCGAAGCAGTCTCAACATGTCCGACGTCACCAGCCCGGTTTCCCAGCCGATCGAGCTGTTCCGCCAGGTCCCGCGCCAGAGGGCCACCGAAGGGTTGCAGCGTTGGCCGGTCGACGCCGTAGCCGAGCTGTTCGAGCTGCCCTTCAACGACTTGATCTTCCGCGCCCAACAAGTCCACCGCGAGCACTTCGACGCCAACGAAGTGCAGCTCTCGACGCTGCTGTCGATCAAGACCGGCGGCTGCGAGGAAGACTGCGGCTACTGTCCGCAGTCGGTGCACTACGACACCGGCGTCGAGGCCAGCAAACTCCTGGAGCCGGCGGCGGTGGCCGCGGCCGCGCGCGCTGCGCGCGAGCAGGGCGCGTCGCGCTTCTGCATGGGTGCGGCCTGGCGTGCGCCCAAGGACCGCGACATCGAGAAGGTGGTCGAGCTGGTGCACGTGGTCAAGTCCGAAGGACTGGAGGCCTGCTGCACCCTGGGCATGCTGACCGAGACGCAGGCGCGGTCGCTCAAGGATGCCGGCCTGGACTACTACAACCACAACCTCGACACCGCGCCCGAGGCCTACGGGCGCATCGTCTCCACACGCACCTACGACGACCGGCTGCAGACCCTGCAGCGCGTGCGCGACGCCGGCATCAACGTCTGCTGCGGCGGCATTGTCGGCATGGGCGAGTCGCGCCGCGAGCGTGCCGGTCTGGTGGCGCAGATCGCCAATCTCGACCCGTACCCGCAGTCGGTGCCCATCAACCAGCTGGTGCGGATCGAAGGCACGCCGCTGCACGGCAGCGAGGCGCTTGATCCGTTCGAGTTCGTGCGCACCATCGCCGTGGCGCGCATCACCATGCCCAAAGCGCGTGTGCGCCTGTCGGCAGGGCGCCAGCAGATGGGCGAGGCGGTGCAGGCGCTTTGCTTCCTGGCCGGCGCCAATTCGATCTTCTACGGCGACAAGCTGCTGACCACCGGCAACCCGGACTGGGCGGCCGACCAGCGCCTGCTCGGCTCGCTGGGCATCACGGCGCGCTGAGCGCCGGGAGACATCACCATGTACCGTCAGATGTTGAAGTCCAAGATCCACCGCGCGACGGTGACCGCCTGCGAACTGCACTACGAGGGTTCGTGCGCCATCGACGAGGACTTGCTGGAGGCCGCCGATCTGCGCGAAAACGAGCAGGTTCACATCTGGAACATCGCCAACGGCGAGCGTTTCGTCACCTATGCCATCCGGGCGCAGCGCGGCAGCGGCGTCATTTCGCTGAATGGTTCGGCTGCGCGCCGCGCGGCGCTGGGCGACCTGATCATCATCGCTGCCTTCGGCTGGGTGGCCGAGTCCGAACTGGCGCAGCACAATCCGGAGTTGGTGTTCGTGGACGAGTGCAATCGCGTCCGCGAGATCCGCTCCTTGACCCCGGTGCAGGGCATCGCATGATCTCTATCGCCACGACCAACGTGGTCGCCCCGAGCGAGCGCAAGCCGGTCACCCTGCGCCGGTTACGTCGCATGCTGGCCGAGGGCGAGAAGATTGCCATGCTGACGGCCTACGACGCCAGCTTCGCACGCCTGGCCGACGACGCCGGCGTGGACTGCCTGCTGGTGGGCGATTCTCTGGGTATGGTGGTCCAGGGACGCACAAGCACCGTGCCAGTCACGCTGGACGAGGTGGCCTACCATCTGCGTTGTGTCTGCGCCGGCAACCGCCATGCCTGGCTGCTGGGCGATCTGCCCTTCGGCACCTACGAAGCCAGCCCCGAGCAGGCGCTGCGCTCGAGCGCCGTCCTGCTGCAGGCCGGCGCCCAGATGGTCAAGCTCGAAGGCGGTTGGGCAGTGGAAACCGTGCGCTTCCTGGCCGCGCGTGGGATCCCGCTCTGTGCGCACCTGGGCCTGACACCGCAGAGCGCGAACGCGCTCGGAGGCTACCGCGTACAGGGCCGTGACGAAGCCGCTGCCCAACTGCTGGAACTTCGCGCCCGCGAGTTCGCAGAAGCCGGCGCCGCGATGCTGGTGTTGGAGCTCGTGCCCGCCGCACTGGCGCAGCGGGTTCAGGCGCAGAACCCGGAGCTGGTCGTCATCGGCATCGGGGCCGGGGCCGACGTCGCCGGCCAAGTGCTGGTGCTGCACGACATGCTGGGCGTCACGCAGGGCAAGATGCCGCGTTTCGTGCGTAACTTCATGGCCGAAGGCGGCGGCATCGGTGATGGGCTGCGACGCTATGTCCAGGCGGTGAAACAGGGCACCTTTCCAGATCCCACGTTGCACACCTATTGAACGCTGTCATCGGACACTAGCATGCACATTGTCCACACCATCGCCGCGCTGCGCGAGGTCCTTGCCGGAACACCCGGCGCGAGCTTCGTGCCCACCATGGGCAATCTGCACGACGGCCACCTGGCCTTGGTGCGCCTGGCAAAGAGACAGGGCGGGCCGGTGGTGGTCAGCGTCTTTGTCAACCGCCTGCAGTTCGCGCCGCACGAGGACTTCGAGCGCTATCCGCGCACGCTGGAACGCGACTGCGAACTGCTTCGCCAGGTCGGCTGCAACGTGGTATTTGCTCCGGACGAACGCGAGCTGTACCCGACGCCCCAGCGCTACACGATGCAGCCTGATCCAGACCTTGCGGACATCCTCGAAGGACAATTCCGGCCTGGCTTCTTCACGGGCGTGTGCACGGTGGTGGCGAAGCTGTTCCAATGCGTGCAGCCCCGCGTGGCGGTGTTCGGCAAAAAGGACTACCAGCAACTGATGATCGTGCGTCGCATGGTCGAGCAGTTCGCGATGCCGATCACCATCGTGGCCGGCGAAACCGAGCGCTCGCACAACGGGCTGGCGCTGTCGAGCCGCAACGCCTACCTGTCCAGCGACGAGCAAGCCCGGGCGGTGCAACTGTCGGCGTGTCTGCGCGAAGTGCGGGCCGGCCTGGCGGCGGGCGTGGTCGCCATCGACGCGCTCGAGGCACAGGCGCTGCAACGACTGCGCCAAGGAGGTTGGCTGCCGGACTACCTCACGGTGCGCCGCCAGCACGATCTGCTGCCACCCTTGGCCAGCGACCTGGGTGCCTCGGTGCCGTTGGTCGTGCTCGCGGCGGCGCGGCTGGGACAGACTCGCTTGATCGACAACCTAGAATTCTAGGCTCGCCCGAACCCGCGCATCGCTCCGCGCCACATGAGGAAGCCGCGGGGCCGGACCGAGCGGCTGCCGTAGATCGTCGACACCACCGCCTGCTCGGGCGCCAGTAGCGCCGCCTTGAGGTTGAGATGTCGTGCTGGCATCGAGCCCCATCCACGGCAGCGCACGCCCTGCGTCCGAGGTGCTGGCGATAACGCTTCGCCAGCAAGCGCGTTTCGGCTTGAGCTGCGTGTCTGGGAAGGTCAAACATGCGGCCTACGCCCGAGTTCGATCTGGAGCACAGCGCCGCGCAACAGGTAGGTCGTGTAGGCGAACAGCGTGGCGACCGGGTACCCCAGCCAGTCCGCGACCGCGCCGCGCAGGCCGATCAGCACGAAGCCGGCACCCGTCAGCAGCCCGCTCGTGCACCACAGCGCCACGATCCTCGCGTCGTGCCGGCCAGCCAGCACCGACCACGCGGTCAGCGGGATGAGCAAGTGCAGCACGCCCTGCAGCAGGAAGAGTGTCTGGGTGTCGAGGTTTGAAGCGGGCATGGCAAAGGGCTGCTTCCGGGTTGGCCGGGGCCATTGTCGCGGGGTGGCGACGCGGCCAGGGGCGGCGGCCGTGTCCCTCCGACGCGGCGTTGGCGGAATGTGCGGCGCCGGTGCCCCTGCTCAGTGGCTCGCGATCGAGACCCGATTGCGCCCCTCGCGCTTGGCCGTGTAGCAGGCGGCGTCGGCGGCGCGCAGCACCTCGGCGGCACTGGCGTGCGTGCCGTTGACGGCCACCAGCCCGATGCTCGCGCCGACGCCGTATCGCTGGCCCTCCCGTCCAGGCGGTAGGCCTCGACGGCCCCACGCAGCGCGTCGGCCAGTACCTGGGCGCGCGGGATGGGGCATTGCGGCAGCAGCACCGCGAACTCGTCGCCGCCCAGCCGGGCGACGGTGTCGGACTTGCGCAGCCGCGCGGTCAGCTCGCGAGCGATGTCGCGCAGCAGGGCGTCGCCGGCCGCATGGCCGCCGGTGTCGTTGACGTGCTTGAAGCGGTCCAGGTCGATGAACAGCGCGCAGAAGGGCGCCGTGGCGGCGGATGCCGTGGCCTGTTCGAGCAGCGCTTCGATGGCGGCGCGGTTGAGCAGGCCGGTCAGCCGGTCGTGGCCCAGTGCAGGCGCTCGCGCTGGTCATGGTCCTGGGTCACGTCGGCGATGACCCAGATCGTGCCAATTGAGCGATCGCCCGGCACGATGGCACGCCCGCGCATGCGCGCCCAGAACGCTTGGCCGCTGGCACGCACGAGTTCCACCTCGCCATCGAACAGGCCATGCTGCAGGAAGGCGGGGTGGGCACGCTCGGACAGCGCCGCGTACGAAGCGTCGGACGCATGCAGCATCCGCGTGGGCTGCCCAATGATCTGGGCAGGATCGAAGCCGAAGATCGTGCAGAACTGGCGGCTGACCATTTCGAAGCGCCCGTCGCGGCTCAGCGCCAGTCCGACGTCGGCGTTGTCGAGCACGGCCTGAAGCTCCGCGCGTTGCAGCTCGCGCGTCTGGAGCAGGCGCTGGAAAGCGCGCGACATGGCGCCGATCTCGCCGCCCTGGCGGGGCCATTCGTCGGCTTCGGACGTGCCGCCCGCCAGCAGGCGCTCCGCCCGGTCGCGCAGCAACCCGATCGGACGCGCGGCTGCCCAGGCCACGACACCCGCGATCAGGGCCGAGGCGAGGCCAGCCGCTGCCGCGGCGGCCCAGGCCGCGCGCTGCGCTGCCGCCATCGAGGCCATCGCCACCGAACGTGGCGTCACGCGCACCAGCAGCCAGTCCGACAGCGGGATGCCGACCATCGAGACCAGGTTGTCCTGCGACAGCTCCGCGCTGGCGGCGGTGTCGATCGGACTGCCCGACCCGTGCCAGCGCCCGAAAGCATCGGTGAATCCGGGTTCGTCGGCGGCGCGGCCCATCACGCGCTGCGTGTCGGTGTGCGACAGCAGGGTGCCCTGGCGGTCGATCACGAAGTCGCGCACGGCGTCGTTGCGCCGGGTGATCGGGTCGGCAAACAGGCTGTTGGACTGCAGGCGCAGCGCGCCGGCGATCGTGCCGTGCACGGTGCCCTTGTGGTCGACGACGGGCACGGCAACGATGACGATCGCGCGCTTCGAGACCTTGCCGAGCAGCGGCTCGGAGACCACGGGCTGATCGCCGCGCATCACGCGCTGGAAGTAATCGCGGTCGGCGATGTTGGGCAACTCGGCCGCTCGCTTACCACGTTCCACGCGGGCCAGCATCGTGCCGTCGGGCGTGGCGGCCAGCACGCCGTCGAACAAGGCGCTGAGCCCGGGCTTGTCGAGCAGGAACGAGGCCATGGCTTCGCGGTCCCGCCACAGGTGCGGGCCGGCTTGTTGCGCCACCGCCTTCAGGCTGTCCTTGAGCGTTTCGAGCTTGCTGCCCAGCAGGGCCGCCGTGCGCTCGCGGTCGAGCCGCTCGCTGTCGAGCAACTGACGCTCCAGTTCGCCCTGCGTGACTCGGAGCACGCCGGAGGTGACCACGATGGCGGTCAAGGCGCTGGCCGCGGCGGCCAGCATGATGATGCGGAACTTGAGCGTTCCGAACAGGCGGATCAGGCGCATGAAGACTGGCGGCCCAGGTGCCGCGCGGTCATCGTGACCGTGATGGCGCCACCGTGAGACCCGGAACAAGCCGGGATTGGCGGCGCTGTTCGGCGCGCCGGCTCCATCGTCATCGTCAGCGTCCTTGGGCCGGCCGCCTCTCGATGCCCGCGAGCGTTCGGCTAAGATGCCGCGGTTGGTGCTCGCATCGGCCTCCAGGCCAATGCAGTTCAACGGGAATCAGGAAGGGCCGACGCCGCTGCGGCTGCAAGCCCCAACCTGAGCTGCCCCCGCAACGGTAAGCGGACGGGGTTTCTCGCGAACCCCTGCTCGTGTCGAATCCACTGGGACGCCTCGGCTTCCTGGGAAGGGCACATGGGTCGTCTCCGCCAGCCCGGATACCGGCCAACGAGGTGGCGTGCCGCGCAAGCGGCGCGCCGTGTGGTGCGGCGCTGCGGGGAAGCAGGGCGGCACGTGCTGTGTCCGGTGTCCTCATGTCCCCGTTTCCTCTGGCCTGTCAGGCCCTGCTGCGTGCCCGCACGGCTGGCGCGCTCGTCTGCGTCCTGTCTTCTTCCGCCTTCGCTCAACCCACGCCCCCGGACGCGCTGCCGGCCGTGGTCGTGACGGCGAGCCGAATGGCCCAACCCCTCTCTGCCGTGCTGGCCGACGTGTCGGTGCTGGACCGTGCCGCCATCGAGCGCAGCGGTGCCAGCGGCGTGGCCGACCTGCTGGCGCGCTTGCCGGGCATCGAGTTCGCGCGCAACGGCGGCCCGGGGACCAGCACCAGCGTCTTCCTGCGCGGCGGCGAGACGCGCCACACCGCCGTCTACATCGACGGCGTGCGCATCGACTCGCAATCCACCGGCGGCGCTGCCTGGGAGCAGATCCCGCTCGACCAGATCGAGCGCATCGAGGTGCTGCGCGGCCCGGCCGCGGCGGTGTACGGCTCGGATGCGGTGGCCGGCGTGGTGCAGTTGTTCACCCGCCGCGGCGGCCAGTCCACGCGGGTGGGCGCGGCGCTTGGCGTGGGTTCCTGGCAAACCCGCACGGCGCAGGTCAATGCCAGCGGTGGGCTCGGTGAGTTCGACTACGCGCTGTCGGCGTCGCACGGCCGCAGCGACGGCTTCAACGCGCGCGTCGCGGCCACGGCCAACCCCGACGATGACGGCTGGCGGCGCCAGGCTGCGCAGGCGCGTGTGGGCTGGCAACTGAGCAGCCAGCATCGGCTCGACGCCACGGCATTGTCGAGCCGCCTGCGTGCGCAGTACGACGGCAGCCTGGCCAACGACGATGTGTCCTCGCACACGCTGGACAGCGGCAGCCTGGCCTGGTCGGGGCGCTGGTCCGAGGCCTCGAACTCCCGCGTGCAGCTCGGTCAATCGCGCAACACCTACGAGACGCGGCCGAGCTTCTACCGCACCGAGACGACGCTGCGCAACCTGCTGCTGCAGCACGAATTGCACGTGGCCGAGGGCCAGCGCGTCGCGGCCACGCTGGAGCGCCGCGAGGACCGGCTGCACAACCCCGCCACCAGCGCCGCCGCGCGGGACCTCGACGGCCGGCGCTTGCAGGATGCGCTGGCGCTGGCCTGGCTGGGGGACTTCGGAGCGCAGGCGCTGCAGGTCCACGCCCGCCATGACCGCGACAGCGAGTTCGGCGGCAAGTCCACCGGCAGCCTGGCCTGGGGTTGGCGATTCACGCCCCAGTGGCGGTTCAGCGCCGCGGCGGCCACCTCGTTCCGCGCGCCGACGCTGTACCAGCGTTTCAGCGAATACGGCGTGGCCAGCCTGGTGCCCGAGAGCGGCCGCAATGTCGAGCTCGGCCTGCGCTGGTCCGCGGGCGGGAGCGAGCTGGGTGCCGCCTTGTGGCGCAACCGCGTGGACCAGCTGATCGCCTTCGGCGCCGCCGGCGCCTGCGCATCGAGCTTCGGCTGCTACGCCAACGTGGCGCGTGCACGCTACGAAGGGGTCACGCTCGCGGGTCGCCACGATTGGGGCGGCGTGGCCCTGCGCGGCTCGATCGACTGGCACGACCCGCGCAACCTCGACACCGACAAGCTGCTGGCCCGCCGCGCCCAGCGCCTTGCCACCTTCGGCGTCGAGACCAGCCTGGCCGGATGGACGCTGGGCGTGGAAGCGCAGGCCGCTGGCGCGCGCTTCGACGACGCGGCCAACACCCGCCGCCTGGGCGGCTACGGCCTCGTCAACCTGGTGGCGGGCCGCATGCTGATGCCGGGCCTGTCGCTCGAAGGCCGTATCGACAACCTGGGCGACAAGGCCTACGAATTGGCGCGCACCTACGCCACGCCGGGCCGCAACGCGCAGCTCACGCTGCGCTGGACGCTGTAGTGCAGGGGCGGGCAGCTTGAGCATGCGGCAAGTGTCAGCGCTGCTGGTGGCCGCCCCGGCCTCGGGCCAGGGCAAGACCACCGTGGCCTGCGCGCTGGCGCGGCTGCATGCGCGCGCTGGCGCCCGGGTGCGCGCCTTCAAGTGCGGGCCCGACTTCCTCGACCCGCAATGGCTGGCGCTGGCCAGCGGCGCGCCGGTGGATTCGCTCGACCTGTGGATCAACGGCGAGGCCGACTGCGCTGCGCGCTTGGCCGACGCAGCCGCCACGGCCGACCTGCTGCTGATCGAGGGCGTGATGGGCCTGCACGACGGCCAGCCCAGCGCGGCCGACCTGGCGTGGCGCTTCGGGCTGCCGGTGCTCGCGGTCATCGACGCCTCGCGCATGGCAGGCACTTTCGGGGCGCTGGTGCATGGCCTGCGCCACTGGCGCCCCGGGCTGCGCTGGGCCGGCGTGCTGGCCAACCGCGTGGGCAGCGAGCGCCATGCCGCGATGCTGGCGGATGCGCTGGCCGAAGACGACGGCTGGTGTGGCCACCTGCCGGCCACGCCCGGCTTCGCGCTGCCGGAGCGCCACTTGGGCCTGACGGCGGCGGCCGAGCTGCCCGACGCGCTGGCGCGGCTGGATGCCGCGGCCGATGCGCTGGCGCAAACGTCGTTCGGCCGATGCCGCCTGTCGGACCTGCCGCAGTGGGCGCCGCCACAACCGCATTCCGTCGAGGCCGTGCCGTCGCCCGCGCGGCCGCTGGCCGGGCGGCGCATCGCCATTGCCCGCGACGCCGCCTTTGCCTTCATCTACCCGGCCAATCTGCGGGTGCTCGAGGCGCTGGGGGCGCAGCTCATCTTCTTCTCGCCGCTGGCCGGCGACGCGCTGCCCGGTTGCGATGCGCTGTGGCTGCCCGGCGGCTACCCCGAGTTGCACGGCGCCGCCCTGGCGGCGCGCACCGACCTGCGCGCGCAACTGGCCACCCATGCGGCAGCCGGCCGGCCCGTGTGGGCCGAGTGCGGCGGGCTGATGGCGCTGGCCGAGGCGCTGGTGGATGGCGATGGTCGCGCCCATGCGATGTGGGGCCTGCTGCCCGGCACCGCGCGCCTGGGCCGGCGCCTGGCGGCGCTCGGTCCGCAGCGCTGGCGCAGCGGTGCCGACGAACTGCGGGGCCACACCTTCCACTGGTCGACCTTCGAGACGCCGCTCGCGCCACAGGCGTGCACAGAGTCCTTTGCCGCAGGCGCAGCCGGCATCGGTGAGGCGGTGTACCGGCACGGCGCGGTGCAGGCGAGCTGGTTCCACCCCTGGTTCGCCTCGTCGCCCGCGTTCACCGCGCGGCTCTTCAGCGCGGAGGTACTGGCGTGACGAGCAGCGCAGCACATGAACTGATCCTGGGCGGTGCGCGCAGCGGCAAGTCGCGGCTGGCCGAACAGCGCGCTGCCGACTGGCTGGCCGCCAGCCCGCTGCATGATGCGGTGCTGCTGGCCACGGCGCTGGCGGCCGACGACGAGATGGCCGCGCGCATCGCCCGCCACCGCGAAGACCGTGCCGCGCGCGTGCCGGCGCTGTGCACCGTGGAGGCATCTTCGGCCTTGCCGGCTGCGCTGGCCGCCGCCAGCACCACGCACACGCTCGCGGTCGTGGACTGCCTGACGCTGTGGCTCACGCAATGCCTGCTGCCGCCGCCGGGCCGCCCGGCGCAGGACTGGCCGGCGCAGGAGCAGGCCCTGATCGACGCGCTGGCGCGCTGCGAAGGGCCGGTGGTGCTGGTGTCCAACGAGATCGGTCTGGGCGTCATGCCGCTGGCGCGCGAGGCGCGCGCCGCGGTCGATGCGATGGGCCGCCTGCACCAGCGCGTGGCGGCCGCTTGCGCGCGCGTGACGCTGATGGTGGCGGGCTGCCCGCTGGTGGTGAAGGGGCAAGCGTGATGACCTGGCGCCCAGGGAGTCTGCTCATCACGCTGCTGTGCGCCGCCGTGTGGCCGTTGCACACACAACCAGCAGGCGCGGGGGCAGGCGTCGCGGCCGGCCTCGAACTGCGCGACGACCGCGGCACGCTGCACCGCTTCGCCGCGCCGCCGCAGCGCATCGTCTCGCTGCTGCCGTCGCTGAGCGAAAGCGTGTGTGCGCTGGGGGCGTGCGCGCGCCTGGTCGCGGTGGACCGCTACACCAACTGGCCGGCCGAACTCGAGCGCGTGCCACGCGTCGGCGGGCTGGAGGACGCGCAGATCGAGGCCATCGCCGCGCTGGCGCCCGACGTGGTGCTGGCGTCCAGCTCGGCGCGCTCGCTGGACAGGCTCGACGCGCTGGGCCTGCGGGTCGTGCGCCTGAAATCCGAGACCCACGCCGATGTGCGCCGCACGCTGGCGGTGCTCGCCGGCCTGCTGGGCCTGGCCGGGCAGGGCGAGAAGACCTGGGCCGTCATCGAACGGGATATCGAGCGCGCTGCGGCGCGCGTGCCGCCGGCTTGGCGAAACCGGCGCGTCTACTTCGAGATCGGCGGCGGGCCATGGGCGGCCGGCAGCGGCTCGTTCATCGGCGAGACGCTCTCGCGGCTGGGCCTGGCCAACGTCGTGCCGGCCGGGTTGGGGCCTTTCCCCAAGCTCAACCCCGAATTCGTGCCGCTGGCGCAGCCGGACGTGGTGATGGGCGTGCAGCGCGAAGCCGCCGCGATGGCTGCGCGGCCCGGCTGGCAGGCGCTCGCAGCATTGCAGCGGCGCCGCCAGTGCGCGTTCCCGACGCCGCAGTACGAGGTGCTGATCCGGCCCGGCCCGCGCATGGGCGAAGCGGCCGGCCTGCTGGCCGACTGCCTGGCGGCATTGCCGCCACCGGGGGCGGCGCCATGATGGACATCTGGGTCACGCCGGCTTCTCAGCGCGTGCTGCCGATCGCGGCGCCTGCGCAGCAGCGCCGACGGCGCCTGGTGCTTGCGCTGCTGTCATTGGGCCTTCTCGGCCTGCTGGCCGGGCTGGCGACAGGCACGCGCGGCTTCTCGCCATCGGCCTTCTGGGCCGATCTGCATGGGCCGCACAGCGAGCTGGTCCTGCTGCAGATCCGCGCTCCTCGCACCGTGGGCGCCCTGCTGGTGGGTGCGCTGCTGGGCCTGGGCGGCGCGCTGGCGCAGGGCCTGTTCCGCAACCCGCTGGCCGACCCCTACCTGCTGGGCTGCGCCGCCGGTGCCGGCCTGGCAGTGGTGCTGGTGCTGGCCGGCAGCGCGCTGGCCGGCGCGGTGCTGAGCCTGGCGACGGCGGCGTGGCTGGAACGCGTGGGCCTGGTGGCGGCGGCGTTTGCAGGCGCACTGGCCGGCGTGGCGATGACCTTGCTGCTGGCGCGCGGTGCCGCACAGACGCTGCGCCTGCTGCTGGCCGGCGTGGTGGTGGCGGTGCTGCTGGGGGCGCTGAGCGACCTGGTCACCGTGGTCTCGCCCGACGCGCTGCGCGGCAAGCAGGCCTTCATGCTCGGCAGCACCAGCTTCATCGGTTGGCCGGCCGTGGCGCTGCTCGCGGCCGGGTTGTTGGTGCTGTGGCGGCCCGTGCTCGCCAGAGCGCGCGTGCTGGACGCACTCACGTTGGGCGAGGACAGCGCCGCCAGCCTGGGCTTGAACCTGGCGCGCGAGCGCCTGGTGCTGGTGGTGCTGATGGCCGGTGCCGTGGGCCTGGCGGTGTCGCAGGCCGGCCTGGTGGCCTTCGTCGGGCTGGTTGCGCCGCACCTGGTGCGCCGCCATGCGCCCGGACCGCATGTCTGGCTGCTGCTGGCCAGCACGCTGATGGGCGCCGTGCTGCTGCTGGGTGCGGACGTGCTGTCGCGCGCTCTGATCGCGCCGCAGGAGCTTCCGGTGGGCGTGGTCACTGCGGTGATCGGCGGGGCCTACCTCTTCGTGCTGCTGCACCGCAGGGAGGGGCGATGAGTGCCTTGCGACAGGCTGTGTTGACGGCGGATGCCGTGACGGTGGCGCTCGGCGGGCGCCGCGTGCTCGATGGCGTGGGCTGTGCGGTCACGCCCGGATGGACGGCTGTCGTGGGGCCGAACGGCGCGGGCAAGTCCACGCTGCTGCGCGTGCTGGCCGGGCTGCTGCGCCCCGACAGCGGCCGCGTGCTGCTCGGCGACGATGACTTGCGAGCTCTGTCCGCGCCGCAGCGCGGCCGCCGCCTGGCGTGGCTGGCGCAGGGTGGCGAGGCCAGCGGCGACCTCACGGTGGCCGAGACGGTGGCGCTCGGGCGCATTCCCCATCTGGGTTTGGGTGGCCTGCCTGGCGCGGACGACGAGGCGGCGGTCGCCCGTGCGCTGCAGGCCTGCGAGTGCACGGACTGGGCCGACAGGCCGCTGGCTGCGCTGTCCGGTGGCGAGCGCCAGCGCGCGCTGCTGGCGCGAGCGCTGGCCACCGAGGCGCCGGTGCTGCTGCTGGACGAACCCACCACGCACCTCGACGCGCCGCACCAGGTGGCGCTGGCGCGGCTGTTCCGCCGCCTGGTCGGCGAGCCGGCCGCAGGCGGCGCGGCACGCGCGGTGGTGACCGTGCTGCACGACCTGGCCATCGCGCTGCATGCCGACCGGGTGCTGGTGCTGCAGGCCGGCCGCCTGGCGGCGGATGGCGCACCGACTTCACCCGCGCTTCAGCGCGCACTCGAACGCGTGTTCGACGGCGCGGTCCGCGTGGCCCCGACGTCCGGTGCGCCCGTGGTGGCGCTGGCGCTCGGCGACTGAACTCCCACCGCGCGCAACTGGCTGCACTCGACCCGACCGACCTCAGCTTGACCTCCGTACGCACCCGACCCTGAACCAGGAGAACCCGACGATGAACACGACCTCGACCGCCCCGTCCGAAGCGACCCTCACGACCCCATCGAGCCTGCTGCGTCCGCTGTTGGCCGCCGCGGCGCTCGGACTGACCGTGCTGTACGGCGTGGCCTTCGCCGACAGCCCGGCGGCGCACAACGCCGCGCACGACGTGCGCCACGTCACCGTCAAACCCTGCCACTGACGCAAGGCCGGAGCACCGATGCCATGAAGCTCTTTCAGTCCCTGGTGCTGGCGGCGCTGGCCGTCGCACTGCTGGTGGGCAGCGCGCACACCGCCCTGATGCAGGCCTGGGCGATGCCCATCGTCCTGGCCGCGGAGGCCTTCGAGGACCAGAAGGCCGGGCCCCCGAATGGCCTGGACACGGTCGCGCCGCCGCACCCGCATGCCGGCGGGAGCGCGCACGACCACGAAGAGGCACACGAGAAGGCGGACGAGAGCGCCCGGCAGCCATGGTCCCCGACCGATGGTGCCGAGAGAACCTTCTGGACCTGGGTGGCCGGCGTGCTGCATGCATTCGGCGTCGCCTTGCTGGCCCTCGTGGCGCTGGCCTCGCGCGCCTGGCTGCGTGGCGGCGACGCCGCGCGCTGGCGGCTCGCGCTGGGCCTCGCGGCCGCCGGCTGGCTGAGCCTGCACCTGTGGCCCTCGTTGGGCCTGCCCGCCGAGATCCCGGGCATGGACGCCGCGCGCCTGGGCTCGCGCCAGGCCTGGTGGTTGCTGGCCGCCGGGAGTGCCGCTGCGGCATGCGCCGGCGTGGTCTTCGGCCGCCGCCGCTGGCGGTGGGCCGTCGCAGCGGTCTGGCTGGCCGTGCCCTACGCCGTGGGTGCGCCCGAAGTCGCCGGTGATCCCCTGGCCGGATTCGCGCCGGACGTGCAGGCGGTGCTGCGCGACCTGGGCCACCGGTTCATCGTCGTGACGCACGCCCTGGCAGCGGCCTTCTGGCTCGCGCTGGGTGCAGCTTGCGCCTGGGCGTTCGCCCGCTGGGTCCGGCCGGCGCTGGACGCCGTGCGGGGAAACGCCACCTCGCCCATGCCCGCGCTGCGGCGCACCGGTAGCGGATCATGAAGGTCGAAGGCCCGCCACTGCAGCGCGACACGCCCAAGCCGCAAGGCGAGCGACGCGGCCTGCTCATCGTGCACACCGGCACCGGCAAGGGCAAGAGCACGGCCGCCTTCGGGCTGGCGCTGCGCGCGCACGGGCGCGGCAAGGCCGTCAAGGTGTACCAGTTCATGAAGGTGCCCAGCGCCCGCTTCGGCGAGCACCGGCTGTTCGAGCAACTGGGCGTCCCGATCGAAGGCCTGGGCGACGGTTTCAGCTGGAAGAGCCGCGACCTCGAGCGCAGCGCCCGGCTGGCGTTGGAGGGCTGGGCGCGCGCCGAGGCCTGCATCCGCGCCGGCGAGCACTTCATGGTCGTGCTCGACGAGTTGATGTACCCGCTGCGATACGGCTGGGTGCCGCTTGGCGCCGTGCTCACGGCGCTGCGCGAGCGCCCGGCCCACGTGCACGTGGTGATCACCGGCCGCGGGGCACCGCAGGAACTCGTGGATGCGGCTGACACCGTGACCGAGATGACGCTCGTCAAACACCACTTCAACGCCGGCGTGCCGGCCCAGCGTGGCATCGAGGACTGAAGACATGCACACCGCCACCATGCTGCCGCCGCAGCACGCGCCCCGCACCGACCGCGCCGCGCTCGACGCCGCCACCGCACGCGCGCTGGCCCTGTTCGACGAGCCGTTCCCCTTGCTGCTGGCCGAGGCCCAGCAGGTGCATCGGCGGCACCATGACCCCTGCGAGGTCGAGCTGGCCACGCTGCTGTCGATCAAGACCGGCGGCTGCCCGGAAGACTGCGCGTATTGCCCGCAGTCGGTGCACCACGACACCGGCGTCGAGGCCGGCAAGCTCGCCTCGGTGGCCGAAGTGGAGGCCGCCGCCCGCGCGGCGCGCGAGGCCGGCGCCACCCGCTTCTGCATGGGGGCGGCCTGGCGCGAGTTGAAAGACCGCGACGTCGAGGCCGTGGCCGAGCGCGTGTGCGTCGTCAAGGGGCTGGGGCTGGAGGCCTGCGCGACGCTGGGCATGCTGAGTGCGCCGCAGGCCCGGGCGCTGAAGGATGCGGGGCTGGACTACTACAACCACAACCTCGACACCTCGCCCGACCACTACGGCCGCATCATCGGCACGCGGGGCTACGACGACCGGCTGCGCACGCTGGGCCATGTGCGCGAAGCGGGCCTGGCCGTGTGCTGCGGCGGCATCGTCGGGATGGGCGAGACGCGCGCGCAGCGAGCTGCCTTCCTGGCCCAACTCGCGGTGCTGGAGCCGTCGCCCGAGTCGGTGCCCATCAACCACCTCGTGCGGGTGCCGGGCACGCCGCTGGCCGACCAGCCGGGGCTGGAGCCGCTGGAGTTCGTGCGGACGATCGCGGTGGCGCGGCTGCTGATGCCGAAGGCGAGGGTGCGGCTGTCGGCCGGGCGGCGCGAGATGAGCGACGAGATGCAGGCCCTGTGCTTCCTCGCCGGCGCCAACTCGATCTTCTACGGCGACAAGCTGCTGACCACCGGCAACGCCGATGTCGAGGCCGACCGCGCGCTGCTCGCGCGGCTGGGCCTGCGTGCGCGCACGGTGGTGCACGCCGAGGCGGGCTGATGCGCGCGCTGCAGATGAGCGAGCCGCGCTGGCGGCCAGGCCTGGCCGCGGTTCTGGCGGGTTGGGCCGCGGTGGCCCAGGCCGCGCCGCCGCAACGCATCGTCACGCTCTCGCCTTCGCTGGCCGAAGCCGTTTGTGCGCTGGGCCGCTGTGCCGCGCTCGTGGCCACCGACCGCCATGCCGACTGGCCGGCCAGCGTGGCTGCGTTGCCCAAGGTGGGTGGGCTGGAGGACGCGCAGATCGAGGCCATTGCCCGCCTGCAGCCCGACCTGGTGCTGCTGGGCCCGCGCAGCCGCGCCGGCGAACGCCTGCAGGCGCTGGGCTTCAACGCCAAGATGGTCGATGCCCGCACCCATGCCGACCTGCGGCGCGCGCTGCTGCGGCTGGGTGATCTGCTGGAGGACCGGCCGCGCGCCGAAGCCCTGCTGCGCGACATCGACGCCCGCATCGACGACGCCGCGCGCCGCCTGGGCCCGGCCTGGCGCGGGCGCAGTGTCTACGTCGAGGTGGGCGGCGGCCCGGTGGCGGCCAGCGCCGGCAGCTTCATCGGCGAGACGCTGGCGCGGCTGGGCTTGCGCAACGTGGTAGGCGACGACGCCGGGCTGTTTCCACGCGTCAACCCCGAGCAGATCGTGCGCAGCGCACCGGACCTGGTCGTCGGCCCGGCCAGCAGCCTGGCCGACCTGGCACAGCGCCCCGGCTGGCACACCTTGCCGGCGCTGCGCCACGGCCGCATATGCCGGCTCGACGCGCGCCAGCACGATCTGCTCAGCCGCCCCGGCCCGCGCCTGGGCGAGGCGGCGCAGATGCTCGCCGACTGCCTGCTGGCCCTGCCAAGCCCACCCCGATCCGAATGACCGCCATGCTCACACACAAGATCCCCACCACCATCGTCACGGGCTTCCTGGGCGCGGGCAAGACGACGCTGCTGCGCCACCTGCTCACGCACGCCGGCGGCCGGCGCATCGCCGTCATCGTCAACGAGTTCGGCGCCCTGGGCATCGACGGCGAACTGCTGCGCGGCTGCGGCGTCGGCTGCGAGGAGGTCGGCGCGCCCGAGGGCCGCCTGTTCGAGCTGGCCAACGGCTGCCTGTGCTGCACGGTGCAGGAGGAGTTCTACCCGGTGATGGCGCAGCTGGCCGAGCGGCGCGAGCAGATCGACCACCTGGTGATCGAGACCTCGGGCCTGGCTCTGCCCAAGCCGCTGGTGCAGGCGTTTCAGTGGCCCGGCATCCGGCCGGTGTTCACGGTGGACGCGGTGGTGACGGTGGTCGATGCGCCGGCGGTGGCCGAGGGCCGCTTTGCCGACGACCCTGCGGCGGTGGACGCGCAGCGCCGCGCCGACGCCGAGCTGGACCACGAGTCGCCACTGGCCGAGCTGTTCGAGGACCAGCTCGCCGTGGCCGACCTGGTGGTGCTGAACAAGACCGACGTGCTGCAGCCCGGCGCGCTGCCTGCTGTGGAGTCCGGGGTGCGCGCCGAGGCCCGCCCCGGCGTCAAGCTGCTGCACGCCCGCCACGGTGCGCTCGACCCGGCGCTGTTGCTGGGCCTTGGGCGGTCGGTGGAAGACCACATCGACCAGCGGCCGACGCACCACGACGACGAAGAGGACCACGACCACGACGCGTTCGAGTCGGTCTGCCTGACGCCCGATGTTGGGCCCGAGATGAGCGACCCGGCGCGCCTGGTCGAGGCGCTGACCACCCTGGTGCGCGAGCACGAGATATACCGCATCAAGGGCTTCGTGGCACTGCCCGGCGCGGCCATGCGCTGGCTGGTGCAGGGCGTCGGACCGCGCTTTGACCAGCGCTTCGACCGGGCCTGGGCGCCGGGGGAGGCACGGCGCACACAACTGGTCGCCATCGGGCAGGGGCTGGATGCGGCGCTGCTGCAAGGCCGGCTGAACGCGCTGTTGACGGCTTGATCGGCCGCGACCGAACCCCATGCACCTGCTCAGCACACGCCCTGGCGGCCATGTCGACGACGACGGGCGCGGCGTCGTGCGCGTCGCGCAGCGGCGCGCGCCGGTGGTGGTGCTGAGCGCCGCGGACACCACGCTGGCGCTGCTGGCCGAAGCGGCGGAGTCGCTGGACGCGAGTTTCCCGGACGTGCGCCTCGGCAGCCTGCTGTGGTTGCGCCAGCCGGCGTCGGTGGACCTGTACGTCGAGGACGTGCTGCGGCACGCCCGCGCCGTGGTCGTCGACCACCTGGGCGCACCCAGCGACTGGGCCTATCTGGTGGAACAGCTCGGCAGCCTGGCGCGCATGAAGGGCTTATGGCTGGCGCTGTTCTCCGGCGACACGACCGAAGACCCGCAGTTGCTCCTGCGCAGCACCGCCGCGCCCGAGGACTGCCGGCAGCTCTGGCGCGCGCTGCGCGAGGGTGGGCCGGCCAATGCGCGCGGCTTCTTCGAACTCATCGGCCACGCCGCATTCGGCCTCGGTCCGCGGCCGGCGCCACCCGAGTTGCTGCCGCCGGCACTGGTCTGGCGAACGCGTGTGCAGCCCGACGCGCCGGCGGCCTTGCTGGTGTTCTACCGCGCCCACCTGCAGGCGGGCAACACGGCCGTCTTCGAGGCGTTGCTGCAAGCCCTGGCCGCCGAGGGCATGGGCTGCGTCGCGCTGGCCGTGGACTCGTTGAAGAACCCCGCCGCACTCGCGCTGCTGCGCGAGCAGGCCGAGGCGCATGGCGTCGACGTGGTGCTCAACGCCACCGCGTTTGCCGTCGGCAACCTGGGCGGTGCAGCGGGCGACGGCGATGCGCCCGCGCCCTTGGCCGGCGACCGGCCCGTGCTGCAGTTGATCGTTGCCGGCAGCGACCGCGCACAGTGGCAGGCCGACCCGCACGGCCTGGCGCCGCGCGACCTGGCCATGCAGGTGGTGATGCCCGAGGTGGACGGCCGCATCACCACCCGCGCCATCAGCTTCAAGGGCCAGGCCCGGCGCAGCGAACGCACGCAGATCGACCTGGTGCGCTATCAGCCCGAGCCCGAGCGAGCGCGCTTCGTGGCCGAGCTGGCCCGGCGCCTGGCCCGGCTGCGCCGCACGCCGGCTGACGAGCGCCGTGTGGCCCTGATCCTCGCCAACTACCCCAACGACGATGGCCGGCTGGCCAACGGCGTGGGCCTGGACACGCCGGCATCGACGGCCTCCATCCTGCGCCGGCTGGCCGACGAGGGCTACGACCTCGACGCCATGCCCGCGGGCCTGGATGGCCAGACGCTGATGCAGCGGCTGCAGCAGGGCGTCACCAACGACGCCGAGGCCAACGCCTGGCGCCCGGCTTGGCAGAGCCTGGCACTGGCGGACTACCGCGCGGCGCTGCGGGCGATGGAGGCGCGTGCGCCCGAACTGGGTGAGGCGCTGGACAGCGTCACCGCACTGTGGGGTCCGCCCGAGCGCGACCCGATGCTGCGCCAGGGCCGCTTCATGATCCCCGGCCTGCGCTGGGGCAAGGTGTTCATCGGCGTGCAGCCGGCGCGCGGCCGCGATCTGGACCTGGTGGCCAGCTACCACGACGCCGACCTGGTGCCCACCCACCACTACCTGGCCTTCTACGTCTGGCTGCGCGAGCACTTCCGTGCCGACGCGGTGGTGCACGTGGGCAAGCACGGCAACCTCGAATGGCTGCCCGGCAAGAGTGTGCCGCTGGGCGCGGCCTGCTGGCCTGATGCGGTGCTGGGGCCGCTGCCGCACCTGTACCCCTTCATCGTCAACGACCCCGGCGAAGGTACCCAGGCCAAACGCCGAAGCCAGGCGGTGATCATCGACCACCTGATGCCCGCGCTGACCCGCGCCGAGACCTACGGCGCCCTGGCCACGCTCGAGCGCCGCATGGACGAGTACTTCGAGGCGCTGGCCCTGCACCCGGCCCGCGCGCGCCGGCTGCGCGAGGCCATCGTGCGCCAGGTGCTGGACGAGGGCCTGCTGCCCGACCTGGGCCTGGCCGCCCCGGCCGACGCCCAGCAGCACGAAGCGCTGCTGCGCCGGCTGGACGCCTACCTGTGCGAGATCAAGGAATCGCAGATCCGCGACGGCCTGCACGTCTTCGGTCACTCGCCCACGCAGCGGCAGCGCACCGACACGCTGGTGGCGCTGGCGCGCTTCGATCGCGGCCCCGCGCCGGCGGCGCGCAGCCTGCTGGCGGTGCTGGCCGACGACCTGGGCCTGGGTTTCGACCCGCTGCGCGCCGACCCGGGCCGGCCCTGGGCCGGGCCACGACCTGCGGTACTGCAGGCGCAGGCTGACACGCCATGGCGCCACGCTGGCCACACCCGGGAGCGGCTGGAGCTTCTGGCAGCGGGCTTGGTGGCGGGACTGCCCGGCAGCACTGCCCAAACGCCCGGGCCGCGCAGCCAGGCCGTGCTGACGCATCTGCATGAGGGCCTCGCCCCGCGGCTGGATGCCAGCGGAGAGCTCGAGCTGGCGCACCTGATGGACGGTCTGGCCGGCCGCTTCGTGCCGCCGGGCCCGAGCGGCGCGCCCTCGCGCGGGCGGCCCGACGTGTTGCCGACCGGGCGCAACTTCTACTCGGTGGACTCGCGCGCCGTGCCCAGCCCCACCGCCTGGACCATGGGTCTGGCGGCGGCCCAGGCGCTGGTGACCGAGCACCTGCAGGCCCATGGCCGGGCGCCGGAGGCCGTGGGCCTGTCGATCTGGGGCACCAGCACCATGCGCACCGGCGGCGAAGACCTCGCCCAGGCCCTGGCCTTGCTGGGTGTGCGCCCCAAGTGGGCCGACGGCAGTGCGCGCGTGGTGGACGTGGAACTGCTGCCGCTGGTGGTGCTGGGCCGGCCGCGCGTGGACGTGAGCCTGCGCGTCTCGGGCTTCTACCGTGACGCCTTCGGCCACCTGATCGACCTCTTCGACACCGCCGTGCGCCTGGTGGCCGAGGCCGACGAGCCGGCCGAAGACAACCCGGTGCGCCAGCGTGTGCAGCGAGAGCTGGCGGCGGCACGGTTGGCCGGCCGCAACGCCGACGCCGCCCGGCGCGAAGCGACCTGGCGCGTCTTCGGCCCACGCCCCGGCGGCTACGGCGCGGGCCTGCAGGAGCTGATCGCCAGCGGGCGCTGGGAAGGCCGCGGCGACCTGGCCCAGGCGTACCTGCGCGCCGGCGCATTCGCCTACGGCCAGGGCGGCCACGGCGTGCCGGCGCGCGCGGCCTTCGAGCAGCGGCTGGGTGCCTTGCAGGCCGTGGTGCACAACCAGGACAACCGCGAGCACGACATCCTCGACTCCGACGACTACTACCAGTTCCAGGGCGGCATGGCCGCGGCGGTGGAGCAGCTCTCGGGGCAGATGCCCGCGCTGTGGCACGGCGACTTCAGCCTGCCCGGCACGCCGCGCCTGCGCTCGCTGGCCCAGGAGATCGGCCGGGTGGTGCATGCGCGGGCCGTCAATCCCAAGTGGCTCGACGGCGTCAAGCGGCACGGCTACAAGGGCGCGTTCGAGATCGCCGCCACGGTGGACTACCTGTTCGCCTTCGGCGCCACCACCGGCGCGGTCGCGGCGCAGCACTTTGCGCGCGTCGCCCAGGCCTATGTGCACGACGGGGCGACGCGCGAGTTCATGGCCGCGCACAACCCGCAGGCGTTGCGCTCGATCGGCGAGCGCCTGCTCGAAGCCATGGACCGCGGCCTCTGGCCGGCGGGCGACGGCGAACGCCGGCGCATCGAAGACCACCTGCTGCAACTCGACGAGCGCCAGGAAGCGATGGGCGCCGAACCGATGCCGATGCCCGGCCCCCCGATGCCACCGAACTGAGCCCATGGATACCACGCTCCATCCCCACGCCGTACAACCCGAGGGACCGCGCGAGGGACCGCCCGACTACCCGTTCACGGCCCTGGTCGGCCAGCCCGAACTGCAGCGCGCGCTGCTGCTGGCCGCGGTAGACCCGCAGCTCGGCGGCGTGCTGGTGCAGGGGCCGCGCGGCACCGCCAAGTCCACCGCCGCCCGTGCACTGGCCGCTCTGCTGCCGTCGCCAGCGCCGTTCGTGACGCTGCCGCTGGCCGCCAGCCTGGAGCAACTCGTCGGCACGCTGGACCTGGGTGCCGCGCTCGGTGCCAACGCCCTGCGCTTCCAGCCCGGCCTGCTGGCACGCGCCGACGGCGGCGTGCTGTACGTCGACGAGGTCAACCTGCTGCCCGACCCGTTGGTCGATGCCTTGCTCGACGCCGCGGCCAGCGGCCGCCACCGCGTCGAGCGCGACGGCATCAGCCACCACCATGCGGCGCGCTTCGTGCTGGTGGGCACGATGAACCCGGAGGAGGGCGAGCTGCGGCCGCAGTTGCTGGACCGCTTCGGGCTGTCGGTGACGCTGGCCAATCCGAGTGGGCTCGACGAGCGCCTGGCCATCCTGCGCCAGCGCCTGGCGTTCGATGACGATGCCGCGGCGGTGCACGCACGGCACCGAGGCGATCTCGACGCGTTGCGGGGCACGGTCGCGCGCGCACGCCAGCGGTTGCCGGGGCTGGCCTGGGCCGAACCGGCGCTGCGCCGTGCGGCCGAACTGGCGCAGGCCGCGGCCGCCGATGGTCTGCGCGGCGATCTGGCCTGCCTGCGCGCCGCGCGAGCCTGGGCGGCCCTGCAAGGGGCTGGCGAATTGGACGCCACCCATGTGGACGCGGTGGCCGAGCTGGCCCTGGCGCACCGGCGCCAGTCGGGCGGCGAAGCGGCCGGGTTGCCGCCGGACCAGGGCTCGCCGCCCCCGCCGCCTGTAGCTCGCCAGGCCTCGCAAGAAAACGCCGGGCCGCCCCAAGTTTTCTTGACCCCCCCGGGCGGCGCGCTGGGCGCAGCCCAGCCCTGGGGGCGCTCATCAGCCACGGCGGTGGAGGGTGACGCGGGCGTGTTGCCGCCGCAGCCCGTGGCGCCCATCGTGCCGCCCGCCGATTGGTGGCCCGCGCCAAAAAAAGTCCCGGCCACCGCCATGCAGGGCGAGGCGGTGGCCGGCGACCGAGGACGGCCCCGATGACGCCCCGCGCCTGGCCTGCTGCGCGTGGCACGCTGCACTGGCCGGCCACGCTGGCGGCCAAGGGCCTTGCGCCGTTGGCGCGCGAGCACCTGCGCCAGCGCGCCGCGGTCGATGGTGGCGAGTTGCACTGCGTCGTGCTCGACGCTTCGGGCTCAATGCAACGGGGCGCGGCGCTCGCAAGGGCCAAGGGCGTAGCGCTGGACCTGCTGGAGCGCGCCGTGCGGCGAGGCCACCAGGTCGCGCTGCTGGCCCTCGCCGGCGGCCGGGTGCTGCCGCTGGCGCCGCCGCAGCCTGCCCGCCGTGCGCTGGCCGCGCGGCTCGCCGGCTTGGGCGGTGGCGGCGGCACGCCGCTGGCGCAGGCACTGGCGCTGGCGCAACGCTGGATGGCACAGGCCAGCCGCGGCCCGTCGGATGCGGGCCTCGGCACGCGATTGTGGCTGCTGACCGATGGCCGCAGCACCTGCGCACCGCTGCGGCCGGCGGCGGCGGGGCATTGCACGGTGGTGGACCTGGGCGCCGCTGGTGCCGGGGCTGCCGCCCGCGGCGCGGTCCCCCGGGCGCGTGGCCGGGCGCAGGCCTGGGCGCGCAACTGGGGCGCCGACTACGTCTGCCTGCCGGCCGGACCCGCGCCGCGGGCGCAGCGGAGCGTTCGATGACTGAACCGCTGGACCCGCCCCGCATCGCCGCCTACCGCCGGCACCTGCTGGTCTGCACGGGCCCGCGCTGCGCGAGCGACGGCGCCGCGCAGGCCTTGTTCGACAGCTTGGGCGACACCTTCAAGGCCCATGGACTGGACGAGGGCGCGCTGCGCGTAAAGCGCAGCCGCGTGAGCTGCTTTGCGGCCTGCCGCGGCGGCCCCATCGTGTGCGTGCAGCCCGACGGCGTCTGGTACTGGAACGTCACGCCCGAGCGCATGCAGCGCATCGCCGCGCAGCACCTCGCGGGTGGGCGGCCCGTCGACGAATGGGTGTTCCACCGCGGGCCGGACGGCGCGTGCGGGCACGGTGGGGACGAAACCGGGGAGGGCGCCGGGTGATCCTGCTGCCGTGGTGGTGGACCGTGCTGGTCATGCTGGGTGCCCTGGGGCTGGACCGCCGGTTCGGCGAGCCGCCGGCCCGGTTGCACCCCGTCGTCGGCATGGGGCGTGTGCTGGCCTGGCTGGGCGGGCCGCTGCCGGGCTTGCGGGCGCCTTGGGCCTTTGCCGGCGGCGCGTTGGCCTGGTGTGCCGGGGCGCTGTGCTGCATCGCCCTGGGTGCCTGGGTGCAGCAGTGGTTTCACGCAGCGCCGGTGTGGTTGGCGCTGCCGCTGCTGGTTCTGGCGCTCAAGCCTTTGCTGGCCTGGCGCATGCTGCGGGACGAGGTCGCGGCGGTGGAGTCCGCCCTGGCCGTGTCGCTGCATGCGGGACGCGAGCGCCTGGCCCGGCTTGTCAGCCGGGACGTGGCGCAGCTCGACGCTGACGCAGTGCGCGAGAGCGCGATCGAAACCCTGGCGGAGAACCTCAACGACTCGGTGGTGGCCCCGCTGTTCTGGTTCGCCGTGGCGGGCCTGCCCGGCGCCGCGCTGTACCGCTGGGCCAACACCGCCGATGCGATGTGGGGCTACCCTGGCCGCTGGGAGTGGGCTGGCAAGTGGGCCGCGCGCGCCGACGACGTGCTGTCCTGGCTGCCGGCTCGCCTGACGGCCCTGGCACTGTGCGCGGCTTCAGCCCGCCCGCTGCCCTGGCGCCGGCTGATGAAGGAGGCCCGGACCACGCCGTCGCCGAATGGCGGCTGGCCGATGGCGGCCATGGCCTTGCTGCTGCGGGCACGCCTGCGCAAGCCCGGTGTCTATGCCTTGAACGCTGGTGCGCCGTCGCCTGACCCGGCTCAACTGCGGTTGGCGCTGACGCTGGCCGGCCGCGCCGTCGTGGCGAGCGTGGCAGCGCTGGCGCTGCTGGCGGTGCTCGTTTCCTGGCCGGCGCTTGCGAAAGGTGCGCAGTGAGCCGGTTCATGCCTGTGCACGGCGGGCCCGATGGCGGCCCGCCGCTGCGCCACGATTTTTCGACCAACGCCAGCCCGCTGCCGGCGCCGGCCCCGGTGCGCCGGGCGCTGCGCGACGCCGTGCGCACGCGCTACCCGGACCCTGCCTACGCCGACCTGCGCGCGCGGCTGGCTGGTTGGCTCGCGGTAGCACCGTCGCGGGTGCTGCCCACGGCCGGCACCGCCGAGGCCATTCGCCGGCTGACGCTGGCCCTGGCGGCCATGGGCTCGCGCGACGTGTGGGTGCCAAGCCCCGGCTATGCGGACTACGCGGCCGCGGCCGCCGCATTGGGACTGAATGTGCGCCCGTACCACGACGCGGCCGCGTTGCTGGATGCACTCGCACAGGCCCCGCGCCCCGTGCTCCTGTGGTTGTGCGAACCGTGCAACCCCACCGGTGCCACCCTGCAGCGCGACTTCTGGAAGGCGCTGATCCCGCTGCTGCATGGGCAGCGGCACCAGGTCGTGATCGACCGCGCCTACGAGCCGCTGCGGCTCCAAGGCAAGGACCCCGTCCCGGCCGCCGTGGCGCGGCGGGCCTGGACGTGCGGCTCGCCCAACAAGGCGCTGGGCCTGCCTGGCGTGCGTGCCGGCTGGCTGGTGGCGCCGGTGGGCGCCCGGGACGACATGCGCCGCGTCGAGACCCTGGCGCCGAGCTGGGTGTTGTCGGCCGAGGGCGTGGCGCTGCTCGGTGCCTGGTGCCGGCCCGACACCCAGGCTGCGCTGGCACGGCAGCGCGACCTGCTGCGCACCTGGGCCGCGCAGCAGCGGGCGCGGCTGTCGGCGCTGGGCTGGCAGCAGGGGCCGACGGTGGCCAACTTCTGGCTCGCGCGGCCGCCCGAGCCCGTGGCCGAGGTACGCCGGCGCCTGGTGCGCTTGCGCCGGCAGGGCATCAAGCTGCGCGACGCCGCATCGCTGGGCGCAACCGGCTGGCTGCGGCTGAGCGCGCAGCCGCCGGCGGCCCAGCGTGCCTTGGCAGCGGCATGGAGCGGCAGCGCATGACGGCGCGCGCGGTCATGGTGCTGGGCACCACCAGCGGCGCCGGCAAGAGCTGGCTGGCCACCGCGCTGTGCCGCTGGTATGCGCGGCGCGGCCTGAGGGTGGCGCCGTTCAAAGCGCAGAACATGAGCAACAACGCGCGCGTGGTGCCGGGGCTGGCCGGCCTCGGCGGTGCAGCGCCGGGCGAGATCGGCAGCGCGCAGTACGTCCAGGCGCTGGCGGCACGCACCTCGCCCGACGTGCGCATGAACCCGGTGCTGCTCAAGCCCGAGCATGACCAGCGCAGCCAGGTGGTGGTGCTGGGGCAGGTGCGGCGGGACCTGGCGCAAGTGCCCTGGCACGAGCGCGGCGAACTGTTGTGGCCCTACGCGCGCAAGGCGCTGCAGGCGCTGATGGCCGAGAACGACGTGCTGGTGATCGAGGGCGCCGGCTCACCCGCCGAGATCAACCTGCGCGCCAGCGACTACGTGAACCTGCGCACCGCGCGCGAGGCGAACGCGGCCTGCCTGCTGGTGACCGACATCGACCGCGGCGGCGCCTTCGCCCACCTCTACGGCACGCACCAACTGCTGCTGCCAGAGGAGCGCGCGCTGATCCGCGGCTTCGTGCTCAACCGCTTTCGTGGCGACCCGGCGCTGCTGCCGCCCGGCCCGCGGCAGTTGCAGGCGCTGACCGGCGTGCCCACTTGCGCCGTGCTGCCGATGTGGCGCGGCCATGGTCTGCCGGAGGAAGACGGCGTGTACGACGAGGCGCCCGCGGGCCGCGGTACCGGTCTGCGCATCGCCGTGGTGGCCTACCCGCGCGCCAGCAACCTCGACGAGTTCCAGCCGCTGCGCAACCTCGAGGCCGTGCGCGTGGTGTGGGCCCGCGAAGCGTCGCAGCTCGACGGCGCAGACTGGATCGTGCTGCCCGGCTCCAAGCACACGCGGGCCGATCTGGCCTGGTTGCGTGCGCGGCGGCTCGACCTGCCGGTCAGCGCCCACGTGGCGTCAGGGCGGCCGCTGCTCGCCGTGTGCGGAGGGCTGCAGATGCTGGGCGAGCGGCTGGACGACCCCCACGGCGTGGAAGGCGCTCCCGGCGATGACCCGGGGTTGGGCCTGCTGCCGCTGGCCACTCGATTCGAAGTCGGCAAGCGCCTGCGGCCGGGACTTGCCCGCTTCGCCGCGCCGGACGGCCCCTGGGCGTCGCTGGGCCGCGCCGCCTTCGACGGCTACGAGATCCGGCAAGGCCGCACGCGCGCCGACCCTGGTGCGCGGCCTGTGCTGCACAACGCCGACGGCGAGCCCATCGGCTGGCAGCGCGGCAGCATGCTGGCGATCTACGCCCACGGCCTGTTCGAGTCTCCCGAGGTGCTGCGCGCGCTGTTCGGCGCGCAGGCGCCCTCGCTCGACGAGGTGTTCGATGGCCTGGCCGACTTCGTGGACCGGCACTTCGCGCAGGGCGCGCTGGACGCGCTGCTGCGGCCGGCCGCCTCGCTTTGACGCATCCGCTTCATTCATTCACTGCCGACCCGACATGAACCTGCCCGACGTTCCTACGATCGACCATGCCGACCTCGCCCGGGCGCTGCAGGCCCGTCTCGATGCCAAGACCAAGCCGCTGGGCGCGCTGGGCCGGCTGGAGGCACTGGCGCTGCAGCTCGGCTGCATCCTCGGCACCGAATCCCCCCGGCTCGAAGCGCCGCAACTCGTGGTGTTCGCGGCCGACCATGGCCTGGCCGCACGCGGCGTGTCGGCCTATCCGTCGGACGTGACCTGGCAGATGGTGGAGAACTTCCTCGCCGGTGGCGCGGCAGTCTCGGTGCTGGCGCGCCAGCACGGCCTGGGGCTCACTGTGGCGGATTGCGGCGTGGCGCACGACTTCGCGCCGCGGCCGGGGCTGATGATCGCCAAGCCCGCGCGCGGCAGCGCGGACGCGAGCCGCGGCCCGGCGATGACCGCGGCGCAATGCGAGGCCGCGCTGGCCAACGGCCGCGCCATCGTGCGAGATCTGCCCGGCAACGCGTTGCTGCTCGGCGAGATGGGCATTGGCAACACGTCAGCCGCCAGCCTGCTGATGGCGCGGCTGACCGGCGAGCCGCTCGCCGCTTGCGTGGGCCGCGGCACGGGGCTGGACGACGCGGGCCTGGCGCGCAAGCTGGCGGTGCTGCACGAGGCCCTGGCCGCCAACGCGCAGGCGGTGGAGCCGCTGCAGGCTTTGGCTGCGCTGGGCGGGCTGGAGATCGCCACGATGACCGGCGCCGTGCTGCAGGCCGCGGCCGAGCGCCGCGTGGTGCTGGTCGATGGCTTCATCACGACGGCGGCGGTGGCAGTCGCTGCCGCACTGCGCCCGGCCGTGCTGGAGCGCTGCATCTTCGCCCATGCCTCGGCAGAAAGCGGCCACGCGCGCTGGTTGGCGCACCTGGGCGTGCAACCGCTGCTGGATCTGGGCCTGCGCCTCGGTGAAGGCTCCGGCGCGGCGCTGGCCTGGCCGCTGCTGGTCTCGGCCTGCCGGCTGCTCGACGAGATGGCGAGCTTTGCGTCGGCAGGCGTGAGCGAACGCGAGCGCTGATGGCGTTCATGCTCGCCCCCGTGGGTCACGAGCTGCGTCTGATCGGCGTCGCCCTACAGTTCCTCACTCGGCTGCAGATGCCGGCAGCGCTGTGGGGTGCGGGCGGGTTCCAGGGGGGTTGGCTCAACGCCTGTGTGCGCCACTTTCCGCTGGTGGGTGCGCTGGTGGGGGCAGTGGGTGCGGTGGTCTGGCTGCTCGCGCTGCAACTGTGGCCGCCCCTGGTGGCCGCGCTGATGAGCCTGGCTGCCACCGCCTGGCTCACCGGCGCCTTCCACGAGGACGGCCTGGCCGACACCCTCGATGGTCTGGGCGGCGCGGTGCCGCGCGAGCGCGCGTTGGCGATCATGAAGGACTCGCGTATCGGCAGCTACGGTGCGATGGCCCTGGGCCTGGTGACCGCGCTGCGCGCTGCGGCGCTGGTGGTCGCCTCGTCATCCTCGGTGACCGGCGCGGCGCTGGGCCTGGTGCTCGCGCACGGGCTGGGCCGCGGCGCCGCCGTGGCGGTGATGGCCGTGCTGCCCTACGCCGGCGACCAAGCGCACACGAAGGCCAAGCCGCTGGCCACCGCCGTGCCGCGCAGCGCCGTGGCTGTGGCCATGGCCTGGTGCGCGTTGCTGGTTCTGGCGGTGGTGTGCTGGTCGCCGCTCGTCCGGTGCCTGTCAGCCACCGTGGCCGCGGTGACGGTGGCGTGGTGGATGGCCGGTTGGTTGCGCCGCCGCCTGGGCGGCTACACCGGCGACACCCTGGGCGCCACCGAGCAGTTGGCCGAGGCGGCCGTGCTGCTGGCCTGGATCGCGACGTGACCCAGACCCTGCCGCTGATCGTGTGGCGCCACCCGCGGCCCGAAGACGCCGCCGGGCGCTGCGTCGGCTGCACCGACCTGGCCGTGGAGCGGCGGCGCGCACGGCGCCTGGCCCGGCGCATCCAGGCGCTCGCGCGGCGCCAGCGCTGGCCGCACGTGGTCGTCACCTCGCCGCTGCGGCGCTGCGCCGATGTGGGCCGGTGGTTGGCGCGATGGGGCTGGATGCACCGCGTCGACAGCGACCTGCGGGAAGTGGATTTCGGCGACTGGGATGGCCGGCTCTGGTCCGAGATCGGAGCCGCGCCCGTCGACGCATGGTGCGCCGATTTTCTACATCACGCGCCGGGTGGCGGCGAAAGCCTGGCGGACTTTGGCGAGCGGGTGGCGGCGTGGTCGCCGCAGGCAGGCGAATGGGCCGTGGTGGGCCATGCCGGTTGGCTGGGCGTGCGCGGACTGCAGGCCCGCGGTGCCTGGCCGGTGCGGCACGCCGAGCAATGGCCGCGACCGATATCCTATGGGACCGCGTCATGGCGAGGAGGCCGGCCTCCTACACGAAGCCAGCTCGGTGGTCCAGCCGGATGGGAATAGTGCACCCAGGCATGTGCGCACTGTCGCGAGCGCGCCGCGGACGCCTCATGCGGATATGCCCGCAACATCAACTGCCGCCCACCTAGCAGCATACTTGATGAGAAAGGGGCCCCGCATCTTGCCGAGGGCCTCGTGAAGGGGGGGCTATGGGTCAGGTGAACGAGCACTATCTCGATCGGGTGGTTGCTGTCGCAGAAACCGCCGCCGTCGAGGCGGTCGAGGACATCCTGAGCGGCACCGGCATCAAACTGGTCGCCAAGGGTGGGCGGATCGATGCGCGGGTTCGAGACCGGCTGCTCGAACACAAGCTGCGCAAGCCTCTGGAAATGTCGGTGCGCGTCGTTGACGGGGTGGCCACGCGGCCGATCGATCGGGTTGCCGACGCGCTTCTCGGGCGCCATGCCTTGCTCTCCGGCATGTGCGGCAGCCGCACCGCCAAGGTGGTGGCCAGGGCGCTGCATGACTTGCGGCTGACGCAGCCGCTCGAGTCCATGCTCAGCCTGTACGCGGCGCAGGGGAACGACAAACTCGAGCACGCGGTCGGCGTGGCGCTCCTCGCTGCCGCGATGACCGAGCAACTGCCGGAAACCGGTGCCAACGCCATGCAGACGCTGTTGCTGGCCGGGCTGCTGCACGATGTCGGCGAGCTGTACATCGACCCGAAGATCCTGAGCGCTGGCCAGGCAGTCACCGCTGCTCAGTGGCGCCACATCGCCACGCATCCGGTTGTCGCCTCCCGTGTTCTGCGTGAACTGCCGGGCTGCGGGACGAAGGTGGCGGACGCCATCCTTCACCATCACGAGCGGCTCGATGGGTTTGGCTATCCCCAGGGCCTGGCCGGACCGGCGCTTCCGTTGGCGGGGCAGGCGCTCGGCTTGGCGGAGGTGTTGATGGGCATCGCCGAGTCCGGACGCAGCCCGGGTGAGCGGGCCGCAGTGGCCGCGAGACTGGTGCCGGGCGAATTCGATCCCCGGCTTCGGGACAAGGTGATCGCGGCGGCCGTGGCGGCCCGGGCGTCGGATGCTGCCGAAGGGAGCCTGACGCCCGTGGATACCCGAGACCTGGCACACCGGGCTTCAGGTGTTGCGAAGGCGCTGCGCGGGTTCGGGATGGTGCGGATCCGGTGGCAGCAGAGCTTTGCTGGTACCGGTGCGGCACTGCGGGCATTGGCCGACCATGTCTTCGGACGTGCGCAGCGCCTGCAGATCGCCTACTCCAGCACCGGGCTGGACGCCGTCGGAGATGCCTCGCTCGAGGTTGAACTAGGCCAGATGCACCCCTCCGAGCATCACGAGATCGCCATCGTGCTGCGCGAGGTCGAGTGGAGGCTGCGCGAGATCAGGCGCGAGTTCGAGGCGCGCAGCGCTGTCCTGCCGGCGGCCGAGCAGGCCCTTGCACGCCAGCTTGCCGAGGTGTTCGATGAGTCGGCGGGCCAACCCGGCGAGCCGTCGCCGGAGACCTGAACGTCTCGACCGCTTGCACCGCCCGTGCATCACCCGTCCAGTGGCGGCATAAGCACGCTGCCGTCCGCCGCCCATTCCACATGGGTGATCCCCGGTTCCAGCGCTTCGAGCCGCAGCCGCTCCAGCGCCTCGGGGCTGGTCTGTCCTTGTGCCACGGTCCAGGCGGTGGCTTGCGCCTGCTGCTGGCGCAGCGCGCGACCGTGTTCGATCGCATCGCGGACGTCGGCTGCGAGGGCAGCAGGGTCCCATGGCTTGGTGAGATAGCGGTAGATTCCGAACGAGTTCACCGCACGCTGCGCAGAGGCGAAGTCGGCCGTGGCGGTGAGAATCAATCGGGTACACAGGGGTTGAATTCCCCGCGCGTGCTGCAACAACTGCAGGCCATCCATGCCGGGCATGCGCAGATCGCTGACGATCGCATCGAACGCTTGTGCATGCAGCCGTTCCAGCGCTGCGGCGCCGGAGTGGCAGATCTCGATCGCCGTGTGGTGATCCAGCGCCTGGCGCAGGCACCGACGCAACGCTTGCGCCACGGCGGGTTCGTCGTCGACGAGCAGGACGCGGGGGTCGGTCTGCACATGCACGTCCATGTTCAGGTTCTTCCTGTTTCAATGATTCGGCGCCAGAAGCGCAACCCCGGCCTCGACGCGTTCAAAGACTGCCTGCATCCTGTCGGTCGAAGGACAGACCGAGTGCCAGGCGTCGTTGTCGACCGGAGGTACCGCTTCGGCGGGGTCTCCCGTCAGGTCCAGCGCATGGGCGATCGCATCGGCGACGTGGACGATGGTCTCCAGCCGGACGGATCCTGGCTCGACCGAGGGGCTTGGTGCATGGTGCAGGGCGATGGCCGACACGATGCTGTCGGGCAGCTGCCAGTGCCGGGCCACGGCCGCTCCGATGTCGTCGTGCCGGCATCCGAGAATCCGAGCTTCGGCTTCCCCGACGTCGATGTCGTCGGCGCGCGCTTTCCTTTGTGCCAGCCCGGCACTGCCGGGCGAGAAGACCGCCATGGCCAGACGCCCCAGGTCGTGCAGCAGCCCGGCGAGGAAGGCCTCGTCGGGGTCGGCGCACGCGGTCGGCGCGAGTTCACGAGCAGCCGTGGCCGTGGCAACGGCATGCGCCCAGTGGACTTGGAACTGGCCTTCGCGGCCACGCCACTGCGCAAGCATCTGGCGCATCGAGACCGCAACCACCACACCGGCGACTGTGCGCAGACCCAGCAGCCGCACGGCGTCGCCGACGGTCGAGACCCTGCCGCAGGCGCCATAGAAGGGCGAATTGGCCAGGCGCAGCACGCCCGCGGCCAGAACGGCATCGTGCTCGATGGCTTGAATGCACGACGCCATGCGCAGGTCGTCCCGGCGGACGACGCGCAAGGCCTCCGTCAGGGCCTGCGGTAGGGGCGGCAGATCGCGAATGCGACGGACCATCTCCGCTTCGTCCAGTTTCTCGGCCGAAGGGGGCCCCAGGGAAGCCGCGCCCTGCGCAGTTGGCTGCGGGGTGTGGATGCGGGGGCGATTCCCGGCCTTCAGAATCAGCTCGCGCAGCGGATGCTGGCCGGGTGGAAAGCGTCTGAACAGCCACGTGACACGGTCGGGCGCGACCGGCTCTTTGCATCGCGCGTCCAGCAGGTCTGGAGATGAGGGGGTCATGCGGCGTCCCTCCGATTGCAGTCGTCGGCCGAACCGCGACCGACGAGCATCAGCACCGTTCCCAGCGGGCTGTGCTCGTCCCTCAACGTCTTGACGGTCGCGGCGAAGGCAATGCCGGCGATGTCGACGGGAACGGCGGTGTGTGCTGAATTCCGTGCCTGCTCCAGTACCTCAAGCAGGTCCGGACCGGGTTCGGCACCGAGCGCGGCCGCCCAGGCCGGCATCTTGTCGTGTGCTGCGCGGTTCACGTACACCAGCAGCCCTTCCGGGTCGAAGCCGAACACCGCCACGGGCATCAGGTCGACCAGCCCGCGTGCGGCATCGGCCGCGCCAGTCATGGCGTTGACCCGCTCATGCTCCCGCTGTGCCAGGCCCTTCAGACGGCGATTGGCTTCCGCCAGCTCCGTGTTGGCCGAGGTGACTTCGCGCGTCAGGCGGCGGTTCTCCTCTGCCAGCTCCCGGGCACGGAATGCCTGCGCGACGTGCTCGCGCAGCCGGGCGTCGTCCCATGGCTTGGTCAGAAACTTGTAGACGGCGCCTTCGTTGACCGCATCGATGATCGACTGAAGGTCGGTATACCCGGACAGCGTCATCCGCACGGTGTCGGCGCGCATTTCCTTGGCGCGCCGCAGAAACTCGACGCCGGTCATGCCAGGCATGCGCTGGTCCGAGACGATCACATCCACCGCGTTGGCAGTGAGCACCTCCAGTCCCTGGGCACCTGAAGTGGCCGCGAGAACTCGGTAGCCGTCACGGCGGAACAGGCGCTTCAACGCCGACAGGATGTGTTCCTCGTCGTCGACCAAAAGCAGCGTGCGCTGGTGCTCGCGGCGGTGCGTCAGAGCCTGCGGCAGGCAGCGGCCCTCGGCAAGCAGTCGGCCAAAGGCCTCTGCGTCCACGGCCTTGCCGAACACCCAACCCTGGATTCGGTCGCAGCCGTGCTCCAGCAGTGCCCGCAACTGGTCCTCGGTCTCGACACCCTCGGCGAGCACCCGCAGGTGCATGCCGTGGGCCAGGTGGATGACCGAGCGCGTGATCGAGGCATGGGATGCGGCGGCGGCTACGTCGTGCACATAGGAGCGGTCGATCTTCACCAAGTCGATTGGCAGGTCGCGCAACCGCGACAGGCTCGAGTAGCCGGTGCCGAAGTCGTCCAGTGCGATCTCCACGCCATCGGCCTGCAAGGGCCGCAGCGCCGCGGCCACGGCGTCGGCGTCGTGCAGCAAGGCGCTTTCCGTGATCTCGAGACCCAGGGCATCTGCGGGCAGTCCCGATTCTGCGAGCGACTGTCGGACCATCGACGTGACGTCGTCGCCCAGGAACTGGGATGGCGTCACGTTCACGCCCATGCGCACCGGAGGCAGGCCGGCGCGGCGCCAGATGGCAGCCTGGTGGCAAGCCCGTGCCATCACCCAGCGGCCGAGCGCGATGATCTGGCCCGCCGCTTCGGCGGCGGCGATGAAGCGGTCCGGGCGCACGCTGCCGAGCACCGGCGACTCCCAGCGCAGCAAGGCCTCCGCGCCGACGACGCGCCCGCTCGTCAGGCATATCTGGGGCTGGTAGGCAATGCTCAGTTCGCCCGCAGCCATCGCGGCGGGCAGTGCCTCGGCAACCGGATCTTGTGCAGCTGCGCCGTGCGGGTGTTCGTCGCGCTTCATGGCATGGCCTCCCCCGCCCAGGATGGCGGCGAGGCGCTCGGCGCCAGCGACTGCGGCCCACCCACCGGCACCCACACGCGGAATGACGAGCCGGCACCCGGGGTCGAATGCACCGCGATGGCGCCGCCGTGCTTCTGCACAATCGAAAAGGACAGCGACAGCCCGAGGCCCGTGCCCTTGCCGACATCCTTGGTCGTGAAGAAGGGCTCGAAGATCCGCCGGCGCACCTCCTCGGGCATGCCACAGCCCGTATCGTCCACCTGGACCCAGGCCCAGGCGTCCTGCACCCCTGATGACAGCGTGATCGTGCCGCGCTCGACGATGGCGTGGGTCGCATTGACGATCAGGTTCATGAACACCTGGTTCAGTTGCGCGGCCAAGCACAAAACCGGCGGCAGCTGTCCCAGGTGTTTGACGACCTCGGCCTTGTACTTGACCTCGTGGCGGACGACGTTCAATGTGGATTCCAGCCCGGCATTGAGGTCGGCCTCTTGCCACTCGGCTTGGTCCACCCGCGAGAAGTCCTTGAGGTCTTGCACGATCTTCTTGACCCGCCCCAGGCCATCGGCGCATTCGTCCAGCAGTTGCGGAAGATCCTCGCGCAGGTAGTCGAGTTCGACCTCCTCACGCAACTTATCCAGTTCGGCTCGTGCGGCGACGTCCGTGGGCGTGCGGAGCACCGCCTCATAGGCCTGCGGCAGTGACAGGAGCCCTTCGACGTACTGGCGAAGCGAATTGAGATTGGAACCGACGAAGCCGACCGGATTGTTGATCTCGTGGGCGACGCCGGCGGCGAGTTGCCCGATCGAGGCCATCTTGTCCTGCTGCAACAACTGGTTCTGCGCTTCCTCCAGCTTGCTGTTCGTGAGTTGCAGTTCCTCGAAGCGAGCCTGCAATTGCTGCTGGGCGGCGCGAATCTCGGTTCTGTCCTGCATCATCCACCAGATGCCGCGCTGGATGTCGTTGCCGTCGGCGGTGTGGGCGTCGATCTGAACCCAGATGGGCTGGCCGTCGGCTCTTCGCATCCACATCTCGTGGTGCAACGGTTCGCCCTTGCCCAGCACATCGATGACGAGCTGCTTCAGTTCCCGGAACGCTTCCTTCGAGACATGAAAGTCCTTTACTGATGAGCCGCAGATCGTCTCTTCCGAGCAACCGAACATTTCGGCGTGGGCGCGATTGACCTTGCGAACGACGCCGGCGGATGAGTAGGACACCCCGATGGGGGCGTTCGTGACGAACAACTCGAGTTCCCTTGCCGCTGCCGTGAGCTCGGCGGTGCGCTGCTGAACCTGCTGCTCGAGATCGTTGCGGTGCTGAAGCAGTTCTTCCTGTGCGCGGCGCCGCTCTGTCACGTCCTGCAGGGTCTCGATCGCGCCGATTACCCGGCCTGCGGCATCGCGCAGCGGCGCCGCGGTAAAGTACAGCCAGGCGCCCCCCGAGCCGAAGCGCGGAAAGAAGGCTTCGGCTTCGATGCCGCCTGGCACGGATGCCGATGCCTTGGCCACGCCCTGGTACACGGCTTCGAGCTGAGCGGAATCGAATCCGTCGACGATCAGGTCGGCAAGCAAAGGGCGGCTGTGGTCGTAGAAGGCGCGCCAGTGCTCATTGGTGCCTATCACTTCCAGTCGTTGAACGCCCGTCAGGCGTTCGCATGCCAGATTCCAGTGAGTGACGCGATGGTTGCTGTCGATGACCAGCGAGGCGATCGGTGCACCGTCGACGATCTGACGCAGCATTTCGCTCAGCGCCATCATGCTGCTTTGCACGTGCAGGATGTCGGCCTGGTCGATGCAGGTCATCACCACCGCGCGGCCGTTGCCATAGGCCGTGGGGCGCAGGTGCAACTCCACCTGCCGTTCGCCACCATCGGGCGTCCGCAGCCGTACATTCAATGCCGAGGGGGTGCTGCCATCGGCAAGGCAATGCTGGCTGGCGTCCGCCACCATCTGGCGGTTGTCTTCGACCAGCAGCGACAGATGCGGCAGTTGCTGCAGGTCGGCGAGCGCTCGGCCTGTCAGGCGGCACATGGCGTCGTTGGCAGCGACGACGGCCTGTCCCAGATGCAGGGCCGCAGGAACGGCAATCGACGTCAGCATCTCCTGTGCTTGAGCGGCTGCCGGACCGGGCCAGGACAAGTCGGTCATTGAATGCTCTCCCGGGTGGGCGCGGGTTGGTCAGCATCGCGGCGCACGTGCAGTGTCAGCCTGGCACCCTCGCGGCCCGCGAAGTCGCATACTTGGCGGATGATGCGTTCGTCGAACACGTAGCCGGCGGCAAGCAGGATGGCGCCACGTGGGGAGGTGAGGTCACGGGCCAGCACCATGCCGGGCCGAAGGTCGCGCGCATCGATCAGTCGGTCGGATTTGGTGCGGGCCTCCGCTTCCGAGATGACGACCAGCAGCGCCTCGACGACTCTGCCGTCGTAGTGGGTGCCGACGCCGCCCAGCAGGAGCTGCCGCGCGCGCTCGGGTGTATGGCGGGTCTGGGCTGCCATCCCCCCGACCAGGTCGTCGTAGTCGCTTGCGGCGCCGATGATGCGCGCACCCAGGGTGATCTGCTCGCCAGCCAGGCCATCCGGGAAGCCATTGCCGTCGAAGCGCTCGTGATGCTGCCGCACGATGCGGGCCGCGCCGCGCAACTGGCTGAGCGGCATCAGCGCGGTTTCGCCGTCGATGGGGTGGCGGCGGTAGCGCGCGACCTCGTCGCCGGAGTAGGTGGACACCGGGCGCCCCAGCATCCGGTCTGGGAACCCGATCTTGCCGACGTCGTGCAGCAATGCACCCAGGCGAACATCGCGCACTTCGCGCTTGGGTAGGCCCAGGCGTTGAGCCGCCTCACCGGCCAGGTCGGCCACTCGTCGCGAATGACCGGCGATGCCCTCACGCATCTCCAGCAGCCCGGAGAACACATTGACCGCGAGCGTGAAGGTCTGTTCCAGGTCGCCGTAGGAGGCCTCGAGCATGTCGTTGACCTGTTGCAGTTCGGCGGTGCGCGCGGCCACGCGCGCCTCGAGCGTGCGATTGGACTCTGCCAGCTGGGCGTTCTGCAGGCGGGTGAGTTCGAGTAGCTCGGCGTTCTGGCGCTCCAGCGACCGTCGCTGCAGCGCATCGCGCACGATCAGCAGCAGGTCCTGGTCGTCCCACGGCTTGGCAATGTAGCGATGGACCTCGCCGCGGTTGATGGCGGCGATGGTCGAACTGATGTCAGCGTAGCCGGTCAGCAGGATGCGGGCGGTGTCAGGCCAGCTGTTGCGCACGTGTTCGAGGAAGCGCGCTCCGTCCATTTCGGGCATGCGCATGTCCGAGATCACGAGGTCGGCCGGTTGCTCTTGCAACAAAGTCAACCCTTCAGCACCGCTGGCGGCCTGCCGCACCTGGTAGCCCTGCGTCCGGAACAGCCGGCGCAGGGCGCTCAGTACCGACGGTTCATCATCGACGAGCAGCAGCGTCGCGCTGGACCGGGGCAATGCGCCTGTCGGGGCTATGGGTACGGCGGTGGCTGAGGCGGTGTTCATGGCGAAGCCCGGGCAAGAGGCGACAGACCCTGCATTGACGTTGCTATCGGCGTGCTGTCGATGCACTTGAGGGTGCTGCCTCAGCGCCTCAGCCAGCGACGCTCTCTGCCGTCGGCGTCGGGTGTTCCTGTCGCCATGCTTTTGTCCCGCTGCCGCGAAGGAGCGGTCGGGCCGAATGCGAAGAAGTTCACGGCCGGACCGTCCGAACGCGAGTGGATCGTCCTCGAAGCCCTACAGCACGTGCCCAATCCGCCGAAACACGAGCAGCGGGGCTGCCGGATGCCTCTGGATCACCGGCGATGTCCAAGTCGGTGGTCAGCATCCCGCGCGGAGCGTCATACACCGGGTGTCCGAGCGGACGCGCGGGCGCTCCTCCCCGCGCCACTCATCGCGCCTGATCGACGAGAGGCGTCTCCAATGTGAATTCGAACGTGGCGCCTTGCCCGGGCTCGGACCTGGCCCAGACTCGCCCGCCGTGCCGCTGCACGATGCGCTGCACGATGGTCAGGCCGACACCGCTGCCTTCGAAATCTCCGGGTCTGTGCAGGCGATGGAATGGCATGAACAGCTTGTCGGCGCGCGCAGGGTCGAATCCGGCCCCGTTGTCGCGCACGCTGTAGATCTGCTGGCCATCCTGGAGTCGGGCGCCGATCTCGACCGTCGGCTGCGGGCTCCCGCGCGTGAACTTGAAGGCGTTGGACAGCAGGTTGACGAACACCTGGCGCACCAGTCCGGCATCGGCCCAGGCGTCCGGCAGGCTGCCGATCAGGACCTGCACCTGGCGTTCAGGTTCTCGGCGGCGCAGTTCCTCGACGACGCCATCGACGATCTCCCGGACGTTGACCCGGGTGGGCTCGACCGCCTGCCGGCCGAGCCGCGACAGACGCAGCAGATCGTCGGTCAGCTGCATCATGCGGCGCGTCTCGGCTTCGATCTGAGCCAGCCATTGGGCGAGCTGGGGCGGCAACTCGCCGGCAAATTGCGACAACGCCAGCGCGACCAGGCCCTGCACGCCCGCCAGGGGCGAGCGCAGGTCATGCGAGGCCGAGCGCGTGAAGGCGTCCAATTCCTGGTTCGTAGCTTCGAGTTCCGCGGCGCGTTCCCGCAAGTCGCGCTCCAGGCGATCGTTGTCCTCGCGCAAGCGCCGCACGGCAGTGCCCCGCTGCAGGACCGGCAGGATGGCGCCGATCCGGAACGGCTTGAGGATGTAGTCGTAGGCGCCGGAACGCATGGCTTCGACCGCCGTCGTGATCGTTCCTTCGCCGGTCATGATGATGCCCACGAGATGGGGATCGATCTGCCGCGCCTCGCGCAGCAGCGCGATGCCGTCCATGCCCGGCAGCGCCAGATCCGCCAGCAGCAAGTCGAATCGCGAGCCACTCAGCATGTCCAACGCGGCCTCGGCGCTGCTGAGACCGGTGGTCGCGTAGCCCTTGTCCTGCAAGGTCTCGCACAGGGCTTGCAACTGCGCCGGTTCGTCGTCGACGATCAGCAGCCGGGCCTGCGGCGGCGACAGCATCATGACGAAGTCCTTGCCGTGGTGCCTGGCTGCGCGCCCAGGGAGGACAGTTGCACCAATGCGGCCCGCAGCGCCTGCAGTCCCGCCGGTTTGGCGAGCATGAGGTCCACGTGCTCCGGTATGTCGCCGTCGTCGGCGAGGCGGCGCCCCCAGCCTGTCAGCATCAGAACCGGCGTGGAGGCGTCGATCAGCTTCACAGCTGCGGCGACTCTGCGTCCGTCGACGTAGGGCATGCCCAGGTCGGTGATCACCAGATCGAAGGGGGTGCCGGCTTGTCGTGCAGCGTGCAGTGCAGCGATCCCTGGTTGTCCGCCCGACGTGGCCGTGACCGCATGCCCGTCCTGCTCCAGCATGTCGCTGAGCGACTTGAGAACGACGGGGTCGTCGTCGACCAGCAGGATATGGAGGTGAGGTACGGGCAAGGCGGCGCGCGCCGGTGACGCGTCATGGTCATCGAGGCCGGCCCACATGGGGAACGAGATTCGCACGGTGGTGCCTTGGGCGAGCTGGCTTTGAATGTCGATGGTCGCCCCATGACGCTGCAGCACGCCGTAGACCATCGCCAGGCCCAGGCCCGTGCCGCGTTCACCCTTGGTCGTGAAGAACGGCTCCAGGCACCGGCCGCGGGTGTCCTCGTCCATGCCGACCCCGGTGTCGACGACCTCGACCTGCACCGGAAGCGCCAGCTCCGTGTGCAGGCGCGTGCGCAAGGTCAACGAGCCCCCATCGGGCATGGCATCGACGGCGTTGAAGATCAGGTTCGTCAGTGCTTCCCGGAGTTCGGACTCCGTGCCAGGGACTGCGGGCAGGTCGTCGGCGGTGTCGACTGCGGCATGAATCACCACGCCGCGCTGTTGCGGCATGTCTTGCCAGCGAACGCGGGTCAGCTCGAGCACCTCATGCAGGAGATCATTCACGCGCACCGGATGCAGCGGTGCGTCAGCGTCATTGCGGCGGTAGAACTCACGCATGCGCGCCACGGTGGCGGCCACATCGTCGACCGCGCGTGCGATCGTCTGCAATTGGCTGCGACCGCGTTCGGTGAGGCCACCCTCGCGTTCCAGCAAGCTCTCGGTGTACAGCACCACCGGCGAGATAGCGTTGTTGATGTCGTGGGCGATGCCGCTGGCCAGTTGCCCCAGCGCGCGCAGCCGCTCCTGTTGCAGCAGGCTTTGCTGCGTGAGCCGCAGGTCATCGTAGGCGCGCTGCAGCGCGCGGTACAGCTCGGCCTGGCGGGCAGCCAGCGCGACGTGGGCGCTGAGCTGGCCCAAGAACTCGCAGTCGCTGCTGCTGAAGGCGTCGACCGGGAGGCGTGCCGCGACCAGGACGCCGAACACGCGGCTCTCCGAGCGCAGTGGTGCCACCACGAGCGAGCCAAGCTGCCCTTGGGACAAGCGCTGCGGAAAGGCAAACGGCAGCGATCGGATGTCGGGCTCGTAGACCAACTCGCCGCGCACGCAGCGCGACAGGCCATTGCGGTCGATCGGGATCGTGGCGTTCTCGTCCAGCGACAGCGACAGGGCAAGCGCCTCGCTCTTGGCGCCGACGCGGATCACCTGAAGGGCATCGTCGACGGCGTCGTAGCGACAGATGCAGCAGAAGTCCAGCGGGAGGCGATCCTCCAGGCTGCGGATCGCGACCTGGTAGACGCTTTGGAGATCCTGGTGCTCGCCGATCGATCGCGTGATCTGGTCCAGCAGACGAAGTCGTTCCAGTTGCGCTTCGAGGCGCAGTTGCGCTCGGCGGCGGTCGGTGATGTCGGTGGAGACGCCGATCACACCAATGACGCGATCCTCGGTGTCATGCAAAGGGCATTTGACCGACAGGTAGGTGTGAGGGCCATCGTCGAGCGGCGCCGTCTCTTCTTCGACCAAGGCATGCCCGGCCACGAGCGCGCGCCGGTCCATGGCCTGGAAGGCCTGAGCTGCCGCGACGTCGAACAGATCCCGGTCGGTCTTGCCGATCACATCTTCGGGCCGCAGATGAAAGAGCTCGGTGTAGAGGCGGTTGACCAGCAGGTAGCGTCCGTCGACGTCCTTGGCGTAGATGACGGCACCGGAGTTGTCGATCACGGTCTGCAACATTCGCTGACCAGCGAGCGCCTGCGCCACGGCCTGCCTGCGGGCTGCGTCCGCCAGATCGATGCGCCTTGCGCCCAACCAGGCGAGCGTGGCGAAGATGAGCGTGTTCACCAATGCGAACAGGGCCAGGCCCGATCCCGTGTCTACCCAACCGGCATGTTGCGCCTGGAGCCGCAGCCAGCCCACCACGAGCGGCACCACGAACGCGGCAGGAATCAGCCCGCGCGCCATGGCTGCGCCGGGCGTGTCCGCCTGCAGAGGGCCGATCACGCCGCCTTCGGGGCGCGCGCAAAGCACCCCTACACAGAGGATCAGAAGGGAGAGCGCCGTCACCGGAGACATCGCTGCGAACGAAGGCAACTGTCGGCCGCCGAGGACGTGAAGACAGATTCCCAGCCAGGCGATCACCAAGCCGGCCAGACCCGGCCATTGCCGGCGCACCCCCGAAGACGACCGATCTGCCAGCAGCAAAGCGATGCCCAGCAGAGTCATCGCCAAAGCCGTGGCAGGCGACATGACGGCCGGGCTGCCGCTCGCGAGCAGCGGGAGCCTGACGTTGTCCAGGCCTAGATTGAATCCCGACACATGGCCGACAAGTCGAGCGGCAGAGAGCAATGTGCCGATCAACGCCATGGCGTCCCGGAGAAGTGCGACGGTACTTCTATCTTGCGGTGTTGTCGAACGGTGAGGAGCGCCTGGAAAGGTGAGCAGCGCCAGCGATGCTCCGAACAACACGAGGCACAGGGCCGTCAGTGCCGACATCGTGGACCAGCCCGGTGGGCGAGATTGTGCGAACTGCACCGATAGCCCGATCAGCCCAGCGGCAGCACCCAAGGCGGCTGAACTCCGCGCCACCACGCGCGGACGACCGGTCTCGGGATCTCGCGGCATCGCCAGAGACCCTCAGCCGGGAGCCAACGCTGATGGGAGGCGCGCGCTGGCGCCTGCGCAGGCGCACAGACCCGAAGGCAACGTTTCGTGGCGGACGAATCGCTGGAAGCTTGCCATGACCTGATTCGCAACGATGCTAAGCCTGCCGAATGAGACGCTCGGGGGAGGGCGCGCTGCGGCAGACGTCCACGACGAGGCGCACGACCAAGTCGGCCAGATCGAAGCGGCGGTTGAAGCGGTAGGCGAACGCACCGAGGTAGCGGCCGGCGTACTTGCCGTAGCCGAAGGCCTTGTAGGAGCCGGAGATCATCGTTTTGAGGTTTCCCAGGACGGGTTGACCCACTTGAACTGCGGCAGGTCCCGCGGCTTGCGTTGCCCCACGACTTCGACGGTGTGAGTACACCCGGCATCGATCACCGCTGCGAAGCAGCCCAGACCATCGCTGAGGACGCTCGTGCCAGTGGCCAAGTTCGAGCGTGCCCAGGTGGCGATGGCTTCACTGGTAAATCCTGGCACCAACGAGAGCTTGACGTAGCGCGGGTTGCCAGCGTCGTTGAGCGAGACGGCTGCGACAAAGGGGACCTTGTTCTCGGAGCCGCGGCCTGGTGTGCAGCCGGAACGCTCGCCACCGAGGTAGGCGTCATCGACCAGCACCTGGCCCGACAAGCGGTGCTGGGAATCACGTGCCGCCATGGCCGTCATGATCTTGTGGTGCATCCGCCATGCGGTCGGGTAGCTCACGCCGATCTGGCGCTTGAGCTGAAGGGCCGACAGCCCAGTCTTGGCCTGGCTGATGAGGTAGATCGCCAGGAACCACTTGGTCAGCGGCAGCTTGGTACCGCCGAACAGCGTGCCCGCGGTCAGCGAAGTCTGGCGATGGCAGCCATGGCACTGAAACAGGGGTCTACCGAGGCTGAACAGAACGCAGTGAGCGCTGCCGCCACAGCGGGGACAGGCGAATCCGTCAGGCCAGCGCGCGCGCAGTACGGCCTCGCAACAGGCGGACTCGGTGCCGAAGGACTGGAGGAACTCGGGCAAGGACATGCCCTGCTGGAACTGGATCCGGTTGTAGGCCACGGTGGTATCTCCTGGATGGGACGCCACAAGCCTATCCAGCCGGTGGCTCACCGAGTAAGCCTGGCTTAGCATCGTTGCGAATCAGGTGCCATGATGCCCCCCTGTGAGCAGTCTCGAAGCCTGATTCGGCGTCTCGGTGCAGCCGCCGCGTGCTGCGCGGGCTCGATTTCAGGCGAGCAAGCCGCCAGAATATCCGTTTCACTGCATCGTGCAAGGTCGAATGCGGTGCAATTCGGGCCGTTGGACCAAACGCCGAGCACCTGCTGCCGCTCCACATGCGGCCCGCCTTGGTCTTCGGAAATGCGATCACGTTCCATGTTGCACAAGCACCCAAAATGAACAAATCCGAATTGATCGATTTTCTGGCGTCGAAGTGTTCCTTGTCCAAGGCCCAAGCGGGCCGCGTCGTGGATGCGCTCCTGGAAGCCATCATCGTGACGGTCAAGAAGGGTGGCTCCGTCGTGATTCCCGACTTCGGTTCGTTCAAGCTGCACACGCGAGCGGCGCGCGACGGCGTGAATCCGAAAACCGGTGAAAAGATCAAGATCGCCGCTGCAAAGCTGCCCAAGTTCACCGCGAGCAAGGGATTCAAGGCGGCCGTGAATCCACGTGCGGTGCCGCGCAAGACAGCCGGGACATCGAAGTCGCCATGATCGGCCCTTGACTCAGGAGGGGATTTGCTCAGGCTACGGCGCATCCGCGGGTGCGCGCGAGAGTGCGGCGAACGATTGCGTTGCGTGTGTCGGCGGGACTACGATGGCTGCCTGCAGCCCGCCGGTGAGCCGGGTTCGGGCGGATGGCAGGCGCCGGACGTGTCATGCGCGGCGCGGAGGGATCGAACCCGGCCTTCCTGCGGAGGTGCGGTATGTTCAAGCACATCCTGTTGCCCACCGATGGTTCCAAGCTCTCCGAGCAGGCCGTCTTCTACGGTGTGGAGTTGGCGCGGCTGTACGGAGCTCGGGTGACCGGCATCCACGCGATGCCGGTGTTTCATGTCCTCACCTATCGCGCGTCTGCCCTGGAGGAGTCGCGTGACCAGTTTGGGCAGGACACCCGGCAGCATGCCGAACGCTGCCTGGACTTCGTGCGGCGTACTGCGAACGAGGCCAAGGTGGCCTGCGAGACCCTGGCCGGGCAGAGCGATCATCCCCACGACGTGATTTGCAAGGCCGCTCGGCGTTTGCAGTTCAACCTGGTGGTCATGGCATCGCATGGGAAGCGCGGGTTCGTCGGCTTGTTGCTGGGCAGCGAGACACAACGTGTGCTGGCGCACAGCGACGTGCCGGTGTTGGTGTGGAGGGGCGACGCGGATTGACCGCTCCCGGCGCGCGCGTCGTCGGATCGAGCGGCGCGGCACTCTCCTTGCTGGCCAGTTGGCATCACGGCAGGATCGCTCGGCGTGCGCGTGATCGGGCCTGCGCGTGAGCGCCGGGCAGGAATCGCGCATCCGCAGTGATGCAGGCCGACGGGCGGGCCTATGCGCAGGCTCGGCGCGTTCGGATTCCAAGCCACTGCGAGGTCCAAGTGGCGGGCCGAATGGCTCGCCGCCCCGGCACATTGACAAAAAAAGCTACGGATGATGGAGAAATGACAAAAAACTCTGCTGCCTGAGGAAAGGCTTTGCGGACCGCGTTCCGGTGGCGTTGAAGTTCACGCGCCAACGGGCGTCGCGCCGACCAGCATTTCGTTGTCGATGCCGGCTTCGCCGAACTCATTCTCGATCACCGCGATGCGCTGGCCGTGCTGTTCCTTGAGGATGCGGTTGAGCAGCGTGGTCTTGCCGCTGCCGCGGAAGCCGGTGAGGATGGTGACGGGTATCAGCGACATGTTCCGTTCCTTCAGTGCAGCCAGTGGCCGACCAGCGGGATGCAGACCAACCCGGCCACGAGCAGCGAGGATTGCGGCACGAAGCCATCGACATGGCGCCGCCGGTGCAGCAGCGGCATCAGGTCGGCCACGGCGATGTACAAAAAGCTCGCGGCCGCGACGGCCAGCGCGTAGGGCAGGGCGCCGCGCATGCCATCCAGTGCCAGCCAGCCGACCACGCCGCCCAGCACCGAGGCCAGGCTCGACGCGGCGTTGGTCCACAAGGCCTTGCGCCGGCTCCAGCCCACTTCGAGCAGCAGCACGAAGTCGCCCAGCTCCTGCGGGATCTCGTGTGCAACGATGGCCAGCGCCGTCGTCACGCCCAGCCAGGGGTCGGCCAGGAAGGCGGCAGCCAGCAGCACGCCGTCGACGAAGTTGTGCACACCGTCACCCAGCAGCACCACCCAGGCGCTGCCTTCGCTGGGGGCAGCGTGATCATGTTCGTCGCTCCCCGGGTGTTCATGCCGCCACAGCGCGGCGCGTTCGAGCAGGTAGAAACCCACCAGCGCGGCCAGCAGCGTGGCGAACAAGGACTCGAGCCGCTGACAGCTGAGTTCGATGGCTTCGGGCAGGATGTCCAGCAGCGCAGCGGCGAGCATCGTGCCGGCCGCAAAAGCCACCATGCGGCCCAGCGCGTGTCGCGGCAGGCGATAGGCCAGCAGCGCGGCGAGCAGAAGGCTGGCAAGCCCGCCCACAAGACAGGCTGCAACGATGGCCAGCAGGGTGCTCACGATTGGGCCCTTCTTGATCGCGTCAGTCAGGCCGCCAGGCCCAGCGGCAACATGCTCCCGCCACTGGTGTGAGGCGGGTGGTGGGGATGAGGCTCACTGCGGCGCTTTCGGCGTCTCGGGCACATAGACCATGCTCCCGTCCTTCAACTGGTAGGCGGTGCCGGCCTTCTGGCCTTCGCCCTCGCCGATCTGCCCGCTGTTCTTGTAGCGCTTGAGTTCGTTCCCCTTCTTCACCAGCATCTCCATGCCGGGCTGGCCGGGGTCCTTGATGACGATGGCGTTCTGCGTGGTGAAGGGGTTGAGCGGGTTCTCGATCACCGCAATCAGCAGCACGGCGATGATCACGAGGAAGACATCGACGATGTTGACGACCGATAGGATCGGGTCGTCACCGTCGTCGTCGTCGAGGATGCTGCCGAGCAGGCGACTAGCGGGCATCGGCCACCTCTGGGGCTGCGTGCAGCAGCGTGTTCAATTCGGCCAGCAGCCAGCGCCTGCGGATCGACAGCACGACGTAGGTCATCGACGCCGCCAGCAACGCCACGATCACGGCCGCAAACGCCACCACCAGGTTCTGCGCCATGCCCTGCGCGTTGCCTGCCGCCACGGCCACCAGCGCCGGGCCCATCGGGATCATGGTGGCCACCAGGCCCAGCATCGGTGCCACCCGGCTTGTGATGCGCAGCGGCTCCAGCAGCTTGAGCACGTGCAGTTCGAGCGCGGCGTCGTTGGCTTGCGGATTCCGCTCCTTCCAGCGCTGCAAAGGCGCGTGGGCGGCCGTGCGGCGGGCCAGGAGGTCGTAGGCCAGCATGCCGACGGTGAACAAGGCATAGACGAACATCGCGCACAGCAGCAGCAGCACCGGCGTCAGGAACAGGCGCGAGGTCTCGTACAGAAAACCTTCGAGGGCGTTCAAGCCGGGGCTCCTTGGGGAAGGGGGAGGGATGAGACAGCGCTGCGTTTCTCGCGGCGGGCGCGCCAGGCTTGCCAAGCGATGCCAGCGGCCACGATGACTGCGATCAGCGTCGCGTAGGCCCACACCAACTGTTCGACAGGCTGCGACCGTGGCACTTCGGCCAGCTGCTGTCCTCGCACCGACTCGGTTGCCTGCGGTGGAGGTGGTGCAGGCGGCTCGGCTTGCGCAGGAGCGGCAGCAGCTGTTGCGGCTGCGGGTGGCTGGCCCGCGGTCGGCGCGGCCAGTGCCGGCACCGTGCCTGCCAGCCCGTAGCCGCCGCGGGCCTGCACGGCCTTGGCCCGATCGAGCTGCTCGGCGATGCGCGTGATCTCGGCGCTGCTGCAACTGCTGCGGTCGCAGGCCACGCCGGCTTCGGCAATGGCTTGCTGATTAGCCGCGTTCAGCGCAGCGACCACCTTGGGCGCCGGCTGCCAGTAGCCCTTGTTCACGGCCACCAGCATGCGGTCGACCAGCGCCTGGTAGGCGAGCGCGTTCTTGGCTTCGGTGAAACGCTTGCGGATGTCGAGTTCGTACTTGTCCTGCACGTAGGTCTCGTACATCTCCTGCCACTTGGCGGCATCCACCGCCTCGGGCACCGTGACCTGCCAGCCCCACAGGTTGTCGACCACCTGGCCGATCAGCCGAGCGCCGGCATAACCTTCCTTCAGCATGCTGTCGATCCACGCCGGGTTGAGGTAGCGCGAACGCAATTCGCGGCCCATGAAGCGGTCGAGCGATTCGACGCGTTCGCGGCCCGGCTCGGCCAGGTTGACCATCAGCGTCTCCGGGCTGCTGCCGTTGACCTGCCGCACCGCCATCGCCGCGCCGCCTAGGAACTGGAACACGTCGTCGTTGTCGAGCGTGCCGTAGAGGTTGCTGGTACGCGAGTGCAGCACGGCCTTCACGTCTTTCAGCGCGAGCTTGAACACGTCGATGGCCAGCGGCGTGCCGTCGGGTGCCGTGGGCTTGTCGCCCCAGAAGCCCTGGCCGAAGAGGTGGCCCATGCGGTTGAAATACACCTCGGCCACCTGCTGCTCGGTGCTCCAGGTGTTGCTGGCGCGGATGACGTTGTCCAGGCCCGTGCCGTAGGCGCCGGGTGGGTCGGTGAACTGGCGCACGGCCGCCAGCCGCTCGGCCAGCGCCGGCTCCACACCGCGCGCTTGCAGCGCCGCCGCGGTGCGCTGCACGTTGGCGCGGATCGGGTTGTCTTCTTCGGGCAGGTCCTTCACGGCCGACATCGCCTGGTCCAGCAGCCCCATCAGCGTCGGCAACGAGTCGCGGTACAGGCCCGAGGGCGCGATGACCACGTCCACGCGCGGCCGGCCGAGCTGTTGGCGCGGGATGACCTCGATGCCCTTGACGCGGCCGAAGGCGTCCCACGTGGGCCGCACGCCCATCAAGGCGAGGATCTGCGACTCGAGCACACCGCCGTGGCGCATCGTCTCGCCGGACCACAGGTTGAACAGCAGACGGCCCGGCGCACTGCCGTTGCGGCGCCGGTAGTCGGCCAGCATCGCGGCGGCCATCGTTGCGCCCTGTTCGTAGACCGCGGGGGTGGGAATGCGCGCCGGGTCGAAGCCGTAGAAGTTGCGGCCGGTGGGCAACGAGCCGGGGCTGCGCAACGGGTCGCCACCGACACCGGCGCCGACATAGCGGCCATCCAGCGCGGCCACGAGCGCGTTCAATTCGGCGCTGGCGCTGGTCAGCAGCAGGGTGCTCAGCGCGGCGGTCTGCGCGGCAGCGTCTTTCACGTCGCTCATGCGTTCGACCATCGCATCGGCGGTGGCGTCACGCCGCGCCTGTGTGGGCGCAACGCCGAAGGTGTGCAGGCCGAAGGGCGTCTGCGCCAGCTCGATGTCGTGCAGGTGGTCGTGCAGCGCATCGACGTCGTCGCTGTTGCGCAGCGCGGTCAGGCCGATGTCCTTCAACATCCCCATCTTGCGCGCCTGCGCGTCGAGTTGCACCAGGTTCGCGGCAGTGGCCGACACGCTTTGCTGCCGCGCGACGCCATGGTCGTCGAACAGGCCGTGCAGCTTCACCAAATCGGGGTTCAGGCCGGCCTTGTCGAACGGCGGCGTCATGTGCGAGATGACCGCCGCCATGCCGCGCCGCTTGGCTTGCAGGCCCTCGCCGACCACATCGACGCTGTACGGGTAGAGCTGCGGCACGTCGGCGACCATCGCTTCGCTCGGGTCGGCCGCCGTGAAGCCCACCTCCTTGCCGGGCAGCCATTCGTGCGTGCCGTGCGTGCCTACGTGCACCATCGCGTGTGCCTTGAAGTCCTTCTGCAGCCACAGGTAGAAGGCCAGGTACTGGTGGTGCGGCGGCAGCGCCACGTCGTGGTACATCTTCTTCACGTCACCCCAACCGCGCTCGGGCTGCGGTGCGAACAGCAGCTTGCCGAAACGCTGCGCGGGGAACACGAAGAAGGGCTTGCCGGCGCGGTCGCGCCAGGTCATCGTTTTCGCCTGTTCGGGCTCGCCCCAGGCCTTGACCATCGATTCGCGCAGCGCGGCCGGCTGGGCGTCGAAGTGGCGTCGGTACTCGGCCACCGGCCACAGCACGGCCTGGCCGCCGGCCACCAGTTCGGCAAGTGGACCGGGCGTGGTGTCGGCGATGTTGGTGCCGTGCTGGCGCAGGCGGTCGAACAAGGCTTCTTCGGTGGCCGGCCGGCCGCGCGTGTCGTAGCCCTCGGCTTCCAGGCGCGTGAGGATCTGCCACAGCGAACGTGGCATCACGTTCAGGTACGACGCGCCGACGTTCTGTTTGCCCGGCGGGTAGTTGTAGTAGAGCAGCGCGACGCGCTTGTCGTGCTCGGCCAGCACGGCGAGATCGACCCATTTGCGCACGCGGTCGGCGAGCCGGCTCACGCGTTCGGGGATCGGCACTTCGGCCACGTACTCCAGGCCAGTGGCGGCGTCCTTGCGGCGCTCCTTGCTGGCCACCACCGTCGGCGCGAGGATGCCGGCGAACTCCGGCCCGCCAACCTGCCACGAGCGCTCGGCGTGGTCCAGCCCCAGCGGTGAGGCTTCCCACTCGGCGCGGCTCGACTTGTAGAGCACGATGCCGTTGATCAGCGGCACGTTGAGCCGCTCCAGCACCGGGCCGATCCTGTCGGGCACATTGCCCAGCTTCATGCCCAGCGCCACCACCGCGGCCACGCGTGCGCGGCCTTCGCTGTCGATGAAGAAGCGCTCGACCGGCACGGTGGTTGGAAAGCCGTAAGCCGGCACGACGTTGAAGCCACGCTTTTCCAGCGCCTGCGCAATGGCCTTGACGTTGTCTTCGCTGCCGCCGGTGGCCTGCCCGCGGTTGATGACCACGCCGACCCACGGCAGCGCCGCGGCAGCCGCGGGCCGCTGCGCGAGATACGCGCTGGCGTAGTCGTTCCACTGCTCGAACAGGCGGCCGGAGCGGATGTCCCAGGCGGCGATCTGCGGCAGCGGTCTAGGAGCAGCGGCCTTGCCCGGAAAGCCGAAGTCACGCTGCAGCGCCAGGCGCAGCATGTTGGCCAGATTGTCTGCGCCACCGGCATCTGCATAAGCAGCCAGCACCGGCTCTTCGCGCAGGCCCAGCTTGGCCGAAACGCCTTCGTTCTGGCCGATGCCGTACAGGCGGCCCTGCCGCGCAGCCACCGCCTGCATGGCCGATACGGTGGATTCGCCCGAGATGCCAACCATGTGGCGCGCAAACACGGCGTCGGCCTGCGCCAGTGCTTTGAGGTCCGCCGGGATCAGCAGGGATTGCGGCAGCACGTGGAAACGCAAGCGCGCGTACGCGGGCTCGGCCTTGACCTGCTTGATGGCCGTGATGGTCGCCAGCGTGAGCTGATCACCCGGGATCAGCACGATGTTCATTTCCTTGGCCGGCGCGGCGGCGCCGAGCAGCGGCCAGCACGCCGCGACGAGCAGCAGCCAGACAACTGAGCCGATGCGATGCCAGGGCGCCATCACAGCGAGAACACCGCTTCCAGCGTCGCGTTGCGGCGCGGCAAGCGCGAGAACTGGTACACCGTCGCATCCAACAGGTTGTTCACCGACAGGTTCAGCCGCAGCTCGCGGCTGGCGCGCCAGCCCAGCTTGAGGTTGAGGTTGGTGTAGGCGTCGTTGCTGCTGAACACGCCCTGCACCGTGTCGGTGTTGCGCGCGGTGATGTAGGTCTGGCCCGAGTAGCGCGCCTCCAGCGTGCCCGACCAGTCGCCCTGCAACGCCGTCAGTCCCAGATAGGCCAGCTTGCGCGGCACCTGCGTCAGCCGCTTGCCGACGCTGCCGGGGTCGGCGCTGTTGTCGAGGATCTCCGAGTCGATCAGCGAGGCATTGGCGTTGACCTCCAGCCAGGGCAGCGGTTTGGCCGCCACGCCGGCTTCGATGCCGCGCACGCGCGCCTTGCCGGCGTTGATGCGCTGGGTCAGCGACAGATCGACCTGTTTGGAATAGATCAGGTCGGTGAGTTCGGTCTGGTACAGCGTGCTGGTCAGCTTGAGGGTTGGCATAGCGCGCCATTCGCCACCGGCTTCCCAACTGGCACCACGCTCGGGCTTCAGGTTGGGGTCGCTCTGAATCGTCAGCAGCCCGGTGGGCGAGATCGTCGAGCTTTGCACCGTGGTCGAGTACAGGTCCAGGTTCGACGGGGCGCGGAACGAGCGGCCCCAGGACGCGCGCAGGGTCACGTCGGCCACCGGCTTGAACACGCCGGACAGCTTGGGGTTGAACGATGTGTCGCCGCGCTGTGGGTAGGTCTGGCTGCTGACGGGCGCCGTGTTCTGGAAGAAGCTGCCTTCGGTCTGCCAGCGATCCACGCGCGCGCCGGCGTAGAGGGTGAAGCGGTCGCTCGCGGCGAACTCGTCCTGCACGAAGACCGAAGTGGTCGTCGACTGCCCGTCATAGCCGTTGTTGAGCGTGGTGCGGCTGTCCAGGTCGCGCCAATTCGTCAGCGCGTAACTGCGGCGCTGCACGGTATCGCGGTGCAGCGACAGGCCCGCCACCACCGCATGCTGCGCCCCCAGCGGAAAGCTCAGCGTGGCCGTGCCGTCCAGGCCCTGGTTGGGCGAGCTGCTGAGGCTGCCGGGGCCGGCTTCGAAAGTGGATGCTGCACCCACCGTGGGGAACTTGAACTCGCGGCTGATGCGTGAGACATCGACCTTCAGGCGCACGTCGTTGGCCAGCTCGCCCTCGTAACCGGCAAAGGCACGCCGGCTCGATTCGATCAGCGGCGTACTGCCCTGGAAGTTGGCTTCGGTGAGCGTGACCCGCTGGCCATTGATGCCCAAGGTGCCGCTGGAAACCGCAGCACCGGTGGCGGCGTTGGTGAGGTAGGTGTTGAAGGGCTGCCAGCCCTGCTCTGCGTCGGCCCATGCCATGCCCGCAGTGATGCGATGCTGCGCAGTCAAGTCGTAGCTGAGTTTGGCCATGGCGTGGCTCTGGCGCCAGGGCTGCCTGCCACGGTCGCCCACCACGAAGGCCGGCAGGCCTTCGCGCGTGGTGGTGGGGATGGCACCATTGACCGCCGTGCCCGGCGCGCCGGCCACCGGGGTGCGCACTGTCAACTCGCTGGCCTGGCCTTCGCGGTCGGCGTGGCTCAGGCCGGCTGCCAAGCCGAGGCCGTTGTCGAAGCGGGTGCGGAAGTAGGCGCTGCCATCGGTGCCCGCTGCGTCGCCGAAACCGCGCTTCAGGCGCAGCGTGAGTTCGCGCGTGTCGGCGCGCTTGCTGATGACGTTGATCACACCGCCCATGGCGTTGCTGCCGTAGAGCGATGCAAAAGCGCCGGGCACGACCTCGACGCGTTCCACGTCGTCAGTGAACACGGTCAGCCAGTTCACGCCCTGCGAGTTGGCGTTCTGCAGCGGTTGCAGCCCGTCGAGCAGGATCAGCGTGCGCCTGGTGTCCACGCCGCGCAACGAAAAGCCGCCCTCGAACGATTGCACTTGGCCGTTCTCGGCGCGGCCGAGGTACAGGCTGGGCACCTTCTGCAGCGCGTCGCTGATGCGCGAGACGTTGCGGTTGTCGATCTCCTGCCGTGTCGTCACGGTGACCGCAGCCGGCGCGTCGGACAGTGCAATGGCCGAGCGGGTGGCCGTCACGACCACCGTCTGCAGCGTGGCATCCGGCGCTGACGCCGCAATCGCCGCAGCCTCGTGCGGCGATTCAGGCGCGCCGGTCTGGGCGACGGCCGTCGAGCCGGCAGTCGCAGCAACCACTCCACAGAGCGCAGCAAGCAGGGGACTCATCGGTGTTGTTCTTGGGTTGTTGGGGTTCATGGTCGGGAGGCTGCCGTGCAGCGCGCAGCGATCTGTGCCAGGTCGGGGTCCGTCAGCTCGCCCAGCTTGCCGTCGCAAAGCCGGCCTTGGCGCAAGGCGACAGTCAAAGGCAGGCCGCCCGATCGGTTGCCGGCACTGCGCATCAGTGCCGCGACGTTGGCGCCGGGCCGCAGCACGGTCAGCGTGATGCCGTGGCGCTGCACAAACTCTTGCGCGCGCGCCGGGGCATCGGTGCTCACCAGTAAAACGGTCCATTGCGGATGAGCCGCCGCAAAGGCTTGCAAGCGGGGCAACTCGGCGATGCAGGGCGCACAGTCCATGCCCCAGAAGTTGACGAGCACCGGCCCCGCGAGCGAGGACGCCGTGACGAAGCGGCTGCCGTCCAGCGTGGGCAGCGTGAAGTCCCAGCCGTGGCCCACGAGGACGGCGCCAGGCGCATGCGACCCGTTGTGTGCACGCGCAGGCAGTGCACCGGCCAGCGCCAGCGCCAGCGCCAGCGCGAGCAGCAGGCCGAAGCCCCGCATCAGAAGCTCGCCTTCACGCCGGCGTAGACGTAGCGCCCGCGGTTCGGCCCCCACAGGTGCACCACGTCGGGCGCGCCGTCGCCGTCGACGAACAGCATGCTCTCCTTGTCCGACTGCTTGTAGTCGAGCAGGTTGTCGGCGCCGACGTAGACAGACCAGGTCTTGCCGACCGCGTACTCGGCGCGCATGTCCAGCGTGAAGAAGCTCGGGCTCTTGTCCCGCTTGGGCGTGCCGTCGAAGTTGTAGCGGTTCTGGCTGCCGCTGCCGTCGCCGTGGAACCTGCGCAGGTCCATAGTGCCGGTCCACACCAGTTTGGCGCTCACGTCCCAGCCGCCTTGCTCGTAGTCCATGCCGACGTAGGCCTTGGCCTTGGGGCGCGCGAACACCAGCGTGCCGGGCGGGAAGCGGTAGCGGAAGAACTCGGCCGCCGTCGTCACCGTCAGCGCCGGGGTCAGCAGGTAGGAGAGATTGATGTCCGCGCCCTGCACCGTGACCGGCTGCACGGCGCTGGTGAAGACGGTGATCGGGTCACCGCTGACGGGATCGGTGGCGCCCGGGTCGAGGATGGCAAAGTTCTTGATGCGGTTGTGGTTCAGAGAACCCGTCACCGCCAGCCGGTCGTCGGCGTAGCTGAGCGCATAGCTCAGGTTGGTGGAGACCTCGGGCTTGCTGATCTGCCGGTCGATGCGGATCGTGTCGAGGATGCCGTGGTCCTGCTCGAAGAAGCTGGTCGGTGCGCGGAAGCCCTTGCCGGCGCTGAAGCGGCTGGCGAGCTGCGGCGTGTGGTGCCACAGCGCGTTCAGGCGCGGCGAGGTGATGCCGCCGAAGACGTTGTGCTTGTCGTTGCGGACCGAGCCGTTGAGCTCCAGCGCATCGTCAAAGAAGCTGCGGTAGACCTGCAGGTACACCGCCGGCACCTTGTAGGCATAGTCGTCGATGCCCGTCACGGCCGTGCCACCGGCGGTGCTGCCGTGGCTCTTCAGGTCTTCGTAGCGGTAGTTGACGCCGGTGGTCAGCACCCAGTCGGCCAGCGGCATCTGCCAGCTGGCCTCGGTGTAGCCCTGGTTCTGCTTGCCGATGTAGGTGGCGCCCTCGTAGAAGCTGTCCTGCTTGTGCTGGGCTGCGCCGAAGGCCAGGCGCAGCTTGCTGTCGCCGAAGCGCTTCTCGGCGGTGGTGATGAGCTGCGTGCGCCTGGTGAAGATGATCTCGCTGAAGCCGCCGCGCCCGCTGTCGTAGGGGATCAGCGAGCCGTCGGCCGGGTTGATCCAGCCGCTGGCGTCGGGCGAACCGTGCACGCCGCGGCTCCAGTTGAAGGGGTTGCCGCTGTTGTTGGCCTTGATGGCCGCGTAGTCGGTGCCCAGCGCACCGCCACCGCGCTTCTCGTCCACAAGGTCCAGCCGGCCTTTGAGCTTGAAGCCGCCCACGTCGCCGAGGAACCAGCCGAGGCCACCCAGTCGGCGGTGGTAGCCGGTGTACTCGCTGACGCCGTTGCCGTCGGCATCGACCGAGTCGTGTTTGTTGACGTTGACGGTGGCCGTGAGCGCGCCGCCGTCAAACGGGCGGGCCAGGTAGGCGTCAGCCTGGCGCGAACCGTAGCTGCCGAGTTGCAGGCGCACGCGGTTCTCGGCTTCGCTGGGGCGCTTGGTGACGATGTTGACCGTGCCGGCCAGCGCCTCGGGCGCGATCAGGCTGGCGCCGGCACCGCGTGCCACGTCGATGCGCTCGACGCCGTAGACGCTCACGCTGTCCAGCCCGTAGGCGGAAGACACCGAGCTGAAGATCGGCACGCCGTCGATCATCAGCGTGGTGTAGCGCCCGGGCAGGTTGTTCAGCAGCACGTTGCGCACGTTGCAGATCGAGCATTCGACCTGCACGGCGATGCCGGGATCCTTGCCCAGCGCCTCGGTCAGATTGGTGGCGCCGGAGCGTTCGATGGCGCGTTCGGAAATCGATTCAGTCTTGACCAGGACTTCGCGCAGCGCGCCCTTGCGCATGTCACCCTGGTTGCTCTTGCCGGTGATGGTGATCGTGGGCAGAGAGGCGCCGAGTTCTGCCGGTGGGCTGGTCTGGGCGTTTGCGGCGAACGCGCACAGCAATGCCAGAGACACCGGAGTGCATCGGAGGTCGCAGGGCAGTCGGCGGTGTTGTCTGGCAGCGGTCATGGGAAGCGTCGCAGAAAGGGTGAATGCACGACGCTGGCGATGGCGGGTCGGCGGGGAAGGGTGTAGCGGTTCAGCGAGGCGGGAATTCGAGTGCGATGCCGCGGCTCACCTCGATGCATCGGTGCCTTTGGGCACAGGTGGCGGGGATCACGCCAGTGCCTCCGCGGCGCTGGGCTCCCAGCCGGGGAACGGGTCGCGCAGCTCGCGCCAGAAGGCCATGCCCTTGCGTGTCTCGGTGTAGTTCAGCCGGCAGGCGTCCAGCGCCTGGCGCAACTCGGCTTCATTGAGGTGCCGGTCACCGATGAAGACGATCTCCTGGTGGCGGTCGCCCCAGGGTTCCTGCCAGCGCGCCTCGATCTCCGCGCGCAGTTCCTGAGGCCAGCGCGCACGCGGCGCTGCGGCCCACCAGCGGCCGACCGGTTCGATGTTCATCAGCTTGCCGGCGCCCGACAGGCTGCCGACCCACTCGAGGCGCGAGGCGAGCCAGAAGTAGCCCTTGCAGCGGATCAGCCCGGTGACCGGTGCCTGCAGGAAGGCGTGCAGCCGCTGCGGGTGGAAGGGCTCGCGGGCGCGGTAGACGAAGCTGTGCAGGCCGTAGGTGTCGGACTCGGGGGTGTGGTGGCCCTCCAGCTCCTGCACCCAGCCCGGCATTGCCGTAGCGGCTTCCAGGTCGAACAGGCCGGTGTCGAAGATGCAGTCCAGCGGCACTTCGCCGCGCACGCTCTCGACTACGCGGGCCTTCGGGTTCAGCGCCTGGATCACCGCATGCACCTGCGCGAGCCGGGCGGTGTCGACGAGGTCGGTCTTGTTGACGACGATGACGTTGGCGAACTCGATCTGTTCGGTCAACAGCGATACGAGGCGGCGGTTGTCGTCTTCACCGGCAACCTGACCGCGGCTGGCCAGGAAGTCGGTGCTGCCGAAATCGGCCAGCAGGTTGTGGGCATCGACCACCGTGACCATGGTGTCGATGGCGGCCACGTCATTCAGGCACTGGCCGTCCTCGGCACGGAAGTCGAACGTGGCCGCGATCGGCATCGGCTCCGAGATGCCGGTGGACTCGATCAACAGCGCGTCGAAGCGGCCTTCTTCGGCGAGCCGGCGCACCTCCTGCAGCAAGTCGTCTCGTAACGTGCAGCAGATGCAGCCGATGCTCATCTCGACCATCTTCTCTTCGGTGCGCGACAGCTGTCCCTCCCGTCCAACGATGGAGGCGTCGATGTTCACCTCGCTCATGTCGTTGACGATCACCGCGACGCGGCGGCCTTCGCGGTTGCGCAGCACATGGTTCAACAGCGTCTTGCCGGCGCCGAGGAAGCCGGAGAGCACGGTGACGGGCAGTCGGGAGCGGCGCATGAACGATCATTAACGCGAATGAGTTATCAATATCGTAACATGCGGCACAGTGAGACTGCGACTGGCGGTGGGTCTTGCAGTGATCGAGCCACACTGAGACTGAGTTCCCGGTATCAGCGATGCGACAATCAGACCACCCTACGCGGCTCGAACGCCACGCCGTCGACCCTTGCGATGCTCGCCATGGAACGATCCACCCGCCAGCGCGCGGCCATTCGCGCCGCCATCGATGCCTCGGCCCGCCCGCTGTCGCCGCAGGAGGTGCTGGAGGTTGCCCAGGCCGAAGTGCCGGCACTCGGCATCGCAACGGTGTACCGCAATCTCAAGATGCTGGTCGACGCCGCCGAGATCCTCGTGGTGACCTTGCCTGGCGAAAGCCCGCGCTACGAGTCGACGAAGCACGACCATCACCACCACTTCCAGTGCACGGAGTGCAAGCGCGTGTTCGACGTGCACGGCTGCCCCGGCGACATGGCGCGGCTGGCGCCCAAGGGGTTCAGCGTCGAGCGGCATGAACTGACGCTGTACGGGCGGTGCGCCGAGTGCAGACCAGGGCGTGGCCGGGCTCGTGCGAAGGCGGCGTCTGGTCGGTCGGGTGCCGCACGCTGAGGACGGCCGGCCCCTGCGTTCCCGAGGGTCCACGCCGATGACATTGACGGTCAGCTGCTGGTGCCGCCGGCAATCGCCTGTAGGAGGGCATGCCGCGGTTCAGAGCGACGACCGCGCGCAGCAGTCTTGTGTGCCTCCGCGCAGGAGGGCAAGATGATCGCGGTGGGCAAGCTCCGCGACTACTGGTCCTGCATATGCGAAAAGCCATCTTCCTCTTCTTCCTGTTGCTGGGCATAGGCGCCGGATACCGGTCCGCGAGCGACGGCGACTGGGGCCTGCGAACCGTCATGATGGCCGTGGGCGCGCTGTTCGGTGGCGCGATCGGAGGCGGGCTGTCGCAGATCGGGAAGCCGCGGATGCGACGCCGCAGGCTTCTGACCGAGGAGGAGATTGAGCCGATTCCTGGAGGTGGAAGCTCCGGCCGCGACATGGCGGTGAACTACTGGCGCGACGAGGGGCACTTGCCGTTCGCGAAGCCGCCGAGGCCAGAGCATGGAGCCAAGATGTTCGACGCGGATCGGAACACCTGACGGGTCTACTTCTTCAATGCGTCCTTGACCGCTTGCTTTGCATCCTCGACGAGTGGCGCGGCGTCCTCCTTGACCTGCTTGCCCGACTGCAGCATGAGCGAGCGCTTGGATGCCAACGTCCCGTCCGGTGCCTTGGTGATCTGGGTCGACCGCTCGAACGTCGCCCGATCGGCGGACGCGGTTGCCCGGATGCGCTCGCCGTCTTGGCGAATAGTGCTTCGCAGATCGGATGGCGCTTCCGCCGATGGTGCGGCCGGTGGTGCTCCCCCGAATCGTCGCACGCCGCCTTGGTTGGCGCGATAGCTCCCAGTGACGTCTGGTGCCAATGCCGGGTCGCTCGCGTTCTGCAGGTGCTGTGCTTCCAGCTCGCCGAAGGCCGTCGGCACCGCAGTTCCGTCCGAGAACATGCGATGTGGACGCAAAGACTGCCGGGCCAGTTCCGCCTCCAACAGCACGCGTGCGGAGGCACTGCTGCCGCCGTACTGCTCCGCGTAGCGGGTAAACATGGCGAGGTTGTGCGGATCCTGGGCGATGTCGATCGAGATGGTCTCGCCTCGCTCGAATGCGGTCGAGACCCGCTCCGCGAAGGCGCTTCGCTCTGCGAGGCTGGCGTCAGCTCGCTGCGAACGTGATGTCGTTGATGCCAGTCGCGCTGCAATGTCCTGAGCATCTCGCTCGTCGCTGGCGATGACACTCACGAAGCTCTTGTCTCGAGACGCCCGATCGCCGAACTGCTTGAACTCGGCAAGTTGTTCGCTTGTCATCGAGGCGAGTGCCTTCTGCTCGGCCGAAGACAGGCTGGAGCTGTAGTTCTTGTCAGCGACTGCGGTCCCCTGAAGACCTGCAAGCGGCGTATTGATCCCCAGGTGACCCGAAGCGCCGATTGCGATACGCGCCACCTGCGCCTGCGTCAACCCGGTGGTATCCGCCACGCTCTTGCTGATCTGGTCCAGACGGTTGAGCGTCTCGCCGAACTGCTCGTAGCTGCTCGACGTCGTGCCGGTACTGGTGCGCGAAGAGCGCAGCCTGGCCATGCCCTTGGTGAAGGCCTCTGCCAGGACGGACGAACGCTCGTTGTTGGCCGCGACCGCTTCGCTGCGTGCCGCATCGACCTGCCGGCTCGCGTCCTGCACGTCCTGCTCGGAGACACGCATAGATACCACGCGCGATGCGAAGCCCTGGTTGCGCAATAAGCTCACTGCCGTCCTGCCGGTGAGTGCGTTCGCCGAAAACGTATTCCCGCTCAGATCATGCTGCCAACTGCTCATGAACGCCGATGTCCGGTTCGGTGCCAGCTGCATCTGGTCCATCGCAACGTTGCCCATGTTCACGTTGCCGGTCGCCGCCGACCCCGTGCTTCCCGACAACGTCCCCTGCAACCCCGACAGCCCGCCGACCAGCGCTGTCCCGAAGTTCTCCATCCGCTTGACCGCCGCCCAGGCGATGAACGGAATGCTGATAGCCAGGTACCCGACGACGGCTTCGCCCGAGATTGCCCGCGAGTAGATCGTCGATGCTGTCTGCAGTGACAAGGCCTTGACGCCGCTCCCCAGATCAGCGGCCGCGGCCAGGTCATAGGCCGCGTAGATCGACGCCATGTAGTTCAGCACCGCGTACAGCGGCGGCCACAGCTGAATCCAGATCAGGATCGCCGCATAGCCCTTGAACGCGATCATCGTTTCGCGCCCGCTGGTCAGCAGGAGCAGCAGCACCAGCAGCGGGAAGAGGGCGTAGGTCACCGCCTCCACGACGTTGCGGAACACCGGCATCGCCTGCTCGGCCACCTTGCCGTAGTTGATCCAGGTGGCGTTCTGCTGCGCAGTGGCCTGGGCGCGGCCGACCGCCAGCACCATTGCAGCCGGATCGTTGACCTTCTGGCCGACGATGCTGCTGGTGTCGTTGATCGCATTGACCACCGCGTTCTGCCGGATCAGGTCGGCGGCCGTTGCCGCCGCGGTGGCGATGCTGTTCTTCAGGTAGGCCTGCTGGATCTGCCCGGCGATCAGGCCCGAAGCCGTGGCGGCGGGCAGCGTCGGGTTCAGCGCGAAGGCCAGCTTGCCCTGGATGCGCGTGATCTGCGCCGGCAGCCGCCCGTTGAGGTTGGTGTAGACGTTGGGGCAGGTGTCCACCGTCACCCCCGTCCCGCTGGTCAGCGTGCTGAAACGCGCCGGGTTCGGCGTGGCCATCAGCGCCCACACGTCGTCCGAGCCCGAGAACGTCCCCGGATCGATCGTCCCGTCGATCAGGTCGTACATCGTGCAGTTGTGAACGAAGTTGATCAGGTCGGTGCGGAAGTTCGGGTCCTGGAACACCACGGCGCCGGTCTCGCGGATCAATCTGTTCCCGAACATCAACCCGTTGTGCTCATAGCTCAGTTCCACCGGCAGCGCCCCGGCGCCGGGAATGACCTGGAACGCGGTCTCGAAGAGCCCCGTCAGCGTGTGGCCGATCGTGCTGGTCAGGCTGCCCAGCACGGCGACGCCGAAGGGCACGTTGTCCACGATCTTGACGGCGCTGCCGCCGGTCTTGTCGACGATGCCGACGCTGACCTTGGGCACGATCAGGACGCCGAAGACCAGCACCACCGTGCCCAGCCACTTCCAGCCCTGCAGCTTCTCCGGCGCGAAGGCGTAGGCGATCAGCGCCGCAACGAAGCCGCAGAAGGCCACCGCGGCCAGCGCCGCGGCATAGTCGCCGGAGGCATGCATGGCGGCGGCCGCGTTGAAGACGCCGAACAGGCTGTCGGCGTTCTGGTAGGCGTAGATCTCCCACATGGCGCGGCCTTCCCGGGTGCGGCTATCGGGGCATGTAGGCCGCCTGCTGGCCCAGCATGTCCATCACGTGCTGCGGCATGCTCGAGCGCAACTGCCGTTCGAGCTGCTCCAGATGGCTGGACACCGCGCGGAACGAACCGACCTTCTGGTACAGCAGGTTCTTCTCCTGCGAGATCTGCAGCAGCACGGCTTGCGCGCGCTGGCGGATCAGGTTGGCGCGCTCGCGCTGCCCCTGCTGCAACGTGTAGTCCTTGTCGAGCGCTGCCATGCCCAGGCGCAGGTTGCGCTCGAGGAACACGTAGGCGTAATCGGCCGCGATCAGGTCGCGGTACTGGCCGATCAGGCTGTCCGAGAGGCCCGAGCCGGGAATCGTCGCGCCGATCGACAGCATCTTGTAGACGGGCTCCGTGGTCTGGTTGACGAAGCCGACCTCGGCCGAGTTGTTCGGGATCGCGGTGCGCGTGGCGATCTTGTCGGCGATCGAGCGCATCATGGTCTCGACCTTGGCGGTGAACGGCGTGCTGGTGTAGGCCGTGTTCAGCGTGACGACGTCGCAGTTGGTGTAGTCGTTGCAGCGCAGCAGGTGCTGGGTCACGTCGGTGCCGGTGCCGGCGGCTTGGCCGTAGAGCAACTGGCTGATCGAGGTGATGGTCGGCGCAATCGGCTCCGGATCGCGGCCAGAGTCCTCGGGGTAGAAGATCACCGTGCCGACGATGCTCATGATGAGCTCGCGCTCCTGATCGTCGAGGTAGCTGCCGGTGTACTGCAGCGCCTTCCAGGTCAGGTTGCCGACGAAGGGCGCCTTGTTGCGCAAGTTGGCGTCGGCCGACGAGCGCGCCGAGGCCAGGATGCTGGGGCGGTCGGTGGCACAGCGCCGGCGCGCCGCGTCGCGGTCGCTTTCCAGACCCATCTCGATGGCCAGGTCGGAACAGGCCTCCTGCGAGCTGTAGCCTGCGGCTTCGGCGGCGGTGCTGACGATGGCTTTGGCGGTCTCGCAGGAGTTGATGCGCGCGTTGTTGATCCAGGTCTCCAGGCCTTTGGCCCACTTGGTCAGGCCACCGAGCAGCGGCGACACGGCTTCTAGCGCGAGCTGGAAGGCGATCCCCGGCAGCGCGGCCGTGATGTTTCTCAGCATGTTCTTGAACTCCTCGGCCGAGATGTGGCTGAAGCTGCCGCCGAAGACGTCGATGCCGCCGCAGCCGGCCTTGGCGCTCGGGAACTGCACGGCCGCGAGCTGGTAGACCTTGTTCGGCGAGCGCATGAAGAGGCTGCCGCCGGTGTAGGTGTTGAAGGTCTGGCCGCGGAACGCACCCGGCGCCGTGTAGTTGCCGATCGCACCCAGGTTGTTGAACATGTTGTTCACTTCGGCGTTCAGGTCGCCGGCGCGCAGCGACGGCGGCTGGAGGATCAGGGACGCGGCGAGGGCGGCAGCGCCCGCGCGGCGCCATGCAGGGTGCAACATCGATCTCTCCTTGGCGATATCGCCGCGCTACGGGATCGCGACCTGGCGGCTGGCGCTGGGCACCATGGCGTCGTAGCCCGGTGCCGTGACGGCGCTGATCCGCTCGAGCAACTGCGCTTCGGACAACACGCCGAAGCCGATGGGGGTGATGCGGCCGGTGAAGGGTTGGGCCAGGTAAACCGCCGGCACCTGGCTGACCTTCAGCGTGGTCGCGATGCCGTTGTCGCGTCGGGCGTCCGGGAAGCCGGGCATCGGACCGCCGTCGATGCTGACGGCCACGACCTGGATGCCGTGGCGTACCTGGAAGGCCTCGACGGTGGGCGCGAAGGCGTGGCAGTAGGGGCAGTCGCCGCGGAAGAAGAAAAACAGCACGTGGTCGCGGCCGAGCGCCGCGATCGACTGCGAGCGCTCGAGCAGTTGCTGCCGCTCGAACACCTCCAGCGCCTTGGCATTGACTGGCCGGCCCTGCAGCGTCGGGTCGAGTTCGGGCGTCGACCAGGCGACGCGTTGCGCCACGTCTGCGAAGGTGGAGGCTCGCGCGACGACCTTGGACTCCAGCTCCATGTAGCGCCGCACGTTGGCCTCGGTCGGCCGCATGATCGCAATGTTGCGGAACTCCTCCAGCCTCTTCTGCAGGCGCTCGAACTCCACCAGTTCCGGTGCGCGGGCAGGCGAGGTCTTCGAGGACGAGGGCGATGGTTTGGGCGGAGGAGTCGCCGGTCTGATCTCGGCCTCAGGTTCCGGGTCTTCGTAGAAGTGCCAGCCACGCCAGCCATCGGACCAGTACGGCATGGGTGTCTGCGCCGGTACCGCGCCCGATGCGGCCACGGTCAACGCGATGAGCAGGAGGCGAAGCAACACGGCGCGCCTCACGACAGCGACTTCGGCGGCAGGCCGTCGCGGCAGTAGTTGATGCCGAAGTCGATCGTCTGGCGGCGCGGCGCCGGCTGGCCCGGCAACTGCACCCCGTCCTGCCAGAAGCGCACCTTCAACCGTCTGCAGCCCTCCTGCGCGTAGCGCCGCTCGGTGCTGACGTCGACGTAGATCGGCGTCGTCGCCCTGAAGCGCTCGGTGATGGCGTCGGCCAGTGACCCCGTGAGGATCCCGTGCGCCTGTCCATCCGGTGCATCGATGGCCGCGATCAGCAGCGCCTTCGCGTTCTCGACCGATACGCGCTGCTGCGCGGACGCAGTGGTCGACATGGCTGAGGCCAGCAACAGGGGTAGCAGCAGTCTCATTGGCATCTCCCCTGGCCGTAGTAGCAGGTCGGCACGCGACCCGAGCTGGTCGACTGCAAGGTCTCGACGTTGGGCAGCGTCGGCACGAGCGACGCATAGAACTCGGACAAGTCCATCGCCGCGAAGTCGAGCGACTGCAGCTGCGCCACCGTGAAGCCCGAGCAATCTGGGCTCTCCGCACTACCCCAGCCCTTGCCGATCTGCGCGCGCCCTTGTTCGTTGACGATGCGCGCGAGCATCGAGTTGAAGCAGCACTTCGAGGTCGTGTGCTCGATGCAGGAGACGCAGGAGCCGAGGATCCGGATGCACGAGGAGCACCAGGTGCCGATCGTGTGGCACAGCCTGGCGCCTTCCTTCATCGCCAGCTTGCCCTCGTCCTCGTTGCAGGACATCATCGACATGATGATGTAGATGATCACGGCGATGACCAGCGTCCACGGGTCGAAGGCGACGACGAGGCTCTCGCCGGAGTACACGGCCACCGAGCCCGCCGGCAGCGCCGCCCCGTTGACCGCCACCGTCACGCCGTAGCTCGTGAACGTGCCGCTGAAACCACCCCCCATCAGCAGCGCTGACATGCCCTGGTAGATGAACTGCTGGTTTTCCGAGTTCATCAGCACGTCGTACACCAGGCGCGAGCCGGTGCCGAACAGGCTCTGGTTCGTCATCCCCGCGCCGGCGCTGTCCGAGTAGCAGCAGTTCTTCAGCAGCCGGTCGCGGCAGCGGTTGTCCTCGCCCTTGAAAACCTGCATGCGGTCGGTGTCGAGGTAGACACCGGCCTCGCGGCCAGCCTCCAGCATCGACATGCTGCGGCCGAAGTCGGCGTCGTTGACGTAGCTGATGTCGAAGCAACTGCCCTGCAGGCAGAACACGTTGGACGGGCAGTTGCTGGCGCTGGTGACCGTCTGCGCCGGCACCGGGCAGCTGTAGCTGTCTTCGAAGATCTCGCACAGGCCCGTGCCCGCATTGGTCTGCCGGCAGGTCGAGCCGGTGGCCGTGCAGCCGCCGGCGACGAGCGGCGCGCACTGGTCGATGGGCGCGGCGCTGCTGCACGACATCGTGCTCGTGTACTGCCAGCAGTCGCGGGTGACGGCCACGCCGTCGATCATCTTGGTCTCCGGGCCATCGGTGCAGATGGCGGCGGTGCTGAGGGTGCAGCGTCCGCCGTCGGCCAGCGCCGGGCACTGGTCGTCCCAGCGGTCGGTCTCGGCAACCTCGGTCTGCGCCTTCTGGTAGCTCAGGCGCATGGTCGGGATCGGCCCGAAGGCTGGGTTCGGATCCCAGCCGATCACCGCGCGATCCGTGTCGACGTTCCAGTAGTACCCGGGCACGGTGCCGGTGACGTCGTAGCCGGTGAGGGGTGTCCAGTCGCCGGCGGGTGCGTAGCACTTCGTGCCGTCGAGCACGGTGGTCGTGCAGCCGTTGTCGCCCTGGCAAACCGTGTCTTGGATGTTGTCGCCGCTTTGCGTGCCGGCACGGCAGGCGGCGTAGCGCTTGAGGAAGGGCTCGACGGTCGTGCACGTGTAGCCCGAGTCGCCGCCGCCGGTGCAGGTCTCCTGCACCTCGGCGGCGATCATCGCGGTCAAGCTGCAGGTCGTGCCGCTGCAGGACTTGTCGGCCACCCAGACGCCGGTGCGGATCGGCAGGCCGGTCATCCACGAGTAGTTCGTCTCGAGCACCGCGACCATCTGCGGGAAAACCACGGGCGTGGTCATGTCGACGTCGAAGAAAGCCAACGGCGACCCGTTGTTCGTCACGCGGAAGTGCTGCGCGGTGTCCGGCCGGTCGGGCAGGCATTGCACGTCCAGGCCGGTGCGGCCCGACTCGGCATGGGCGAACCAGTCGCCCGGCGTGCACGTGGCCGAGCGGTCGATCCCGACCGTCAAGGTGCGCGCACAGCTGTAGTTGCCCACCCCCTGGTAGCGCAGGCAGGTCCGCGGCTGCGTTCCGGCCGGCAGGCTGGTCGTCGTGGTGGTGCAGCCGCTGTAGTACGAGGCCAGGTTCTCGAGCACGCCGGAGGGGCTGCGCATGATGCCGTGGGCCGCCAAGACCGAAGGGTCGCTGGCGCCGACCGCCGGCCGCGGCGTGTTGGCTGAATTTAGCGCGCCACGCTGGGCCTGGCACACCGGGTCGTTGGGCATCGTCGCGCACAAGGCCAGTCGTGCATTGCCCTGGGCGGCAAGGTTGGGCTGCCGGTAGTAGCCCGACTCGGCCGGCGTCGTCGTGTAGCCGGGCACGACCGCCGAGGCGCCGGGCGTGGTCACGCTGCTGCGCGCCACCGGGTTCGCGGCCTGACCAGCCGCCACGCCTTCCTCGTGCGGCCCGGCGACCGCGGCGGTCTGCGTCGTGATGAAACAGAACAGCGTGAACCAGATGATCGGCTTGCGCATGGTCCGGTCCTCAACCTTTGAGCCGCTTGGCGAACACGCCGGCGTCGCGCGCCAGCTTCGGTGCCGAGCGCTGGAAGAAGGCGAGGGCATAGTCCAGGCTGACGTCACCGGCGGCCATCGCATAGGCATCGGCCGCGAAGCACATCCCCGCGGCGCAGCTCTGCGGCCGGGCGCCGTCGCGCACCAGCACGAAGGTCGGTGTCTGGGTCACCGAGAAGCGGTCGAAAGCCTGCGGGTCGATCTGCACGGCCACCTGGCGCGTACCGATCAAACCCTGGACTCGTGTGACCGTCTTGGTCAGCGAGCCGTCGACAAGGCCCCGCAGGACGAGGGAGGCGCGGGCTCGCGCCGCCTGATCGATGAGCCGGGTCAGCGTGGCCTCCGGCATCGCAAAGCTGATGAAGACCAGCAGACCCGGTCCTGAGGGCGCCTGCAGCGCCGGCTGGCCGGCGCGCGCGTCGAAGCCGCGTGCCAATGCGCCCAGATCGATGGGCGTGCGGCTCGCCGGCTGCGGCAACGCCTCGATCCTGGGCGTGGACGGCACGGGGACGCGGCGCAGCTCCGCGTCGCTGGGCATGCGGTTGCGCTGCCGGGCACGCTCGACGTCCTGGTCGCTGATGGTCGGCTGGGACTGCTTCGCACGCTCGATGTCGGCGTCGGTCACCACGGGCGGCTCGGCCCAGGCCGGGTGAACGAGCGACACGCCGAGGATCGCGGCAAGAGCCGCATGACGGGCCGCGCGATGCCGGCCGAAGACGAGGTCAGTAGCCGACACAGCAGTTCCTTTTCCTGAACAACATGAAGGCGAAGTCCTCGCCGCGCACCGGGTACTCCTTGCCGGCGCCCCAGACGATGGTCGAGCGCCCGAAGGGCTGGCAGCAGCGGCCGCCGTCCTTCGCGGTGTTGGCGATGGGGTAGGTGAGCTGGGTCTTGTAGGCCGTCTTGTCCATCGCCGGCAGGAAGTAGGGCCCGCACAGCCCCGCCTGCCCATGCCAGCCCCAGGCCAGCAGCTCGCGGTGCATCTTGGCCGTCAGCCGCTGCGCGAGCAGCGCGGCGGTGCGCACGCCACCCATGTGATACGGCACATGACCGTCCATCGGGTAGATGCCGCCCTGGCAGCCCGCGCACCAGAACATCTCGGCGATGCCGAAGCCGGCCGTGGCCGCCACGCAATCCGCGGCGCAGGCGGCGATCGCGACCGGGTTGGCGAACAGCACCGCCTCGGGGTTGAGGATCAGCGTCAGCTCGTCGTCGTTCCACAGCGGATCGACTTCGGTCAGGTACGCCAAGTCGAAGGAACCGCGCTCCAGGCAGGGGAAGTCGGTGACGACCTCGAGCCAGTACAGCACGGGGTTGATGTAGAAGTGCGCCTGATAGAAGCTGCCGCCGTCACCGTCGCCCTCCGGCCGCGTGAAACGAGCCGCCGAAGGTGCGCCGATGCCCGGATCGAGATCGACGCCGCCCAGGGAGGCGAGACAGAATGGCTTGCGCACCGCCTCGACGTGGCGGGCCGGTTCCCAGAATCCGATCGACAAGCCGATGGTCGGGTTGACGCCGCAGCTGCACACCGGGCTGGACGGATGGGCGATGTCCTCCTGCCCGTCGAAGTTGGCGATCGTCGCGCTGCCGATGCTGATCGGCAGGATGCAGCTCCAGCAGATGTCGGTGATCGGGTTCGGGAACTTGCCGGTGCAGGTCAGGCTGTCGGAGGCGATGGACGGCCGGCCCGCTGTCGCCAGCATCAGCACGAGCAGAAGTCGCAGCAGCGCATTCATCGCAGCACCATCTCGTCGATGCGCAGGCGCAGGCCCTCTTGCGACACCAGCGCAGGCACCTGCTGGATACCCAGACGCCGGGTCAGTACGCCCTGCTGGTCGTAGTACACGGGGGTGCGCCAGGCGCGCATCAGATCCAGGTAGGAGCCGCCCGTGAGGATGGGTTTGACATGGCCTTCGTAGGTCGCGACCAGTTCGCGGGCACGCGCCACCTGCCGGCGATCGCGTGCGTCGAAGAACAGCAGCCGCTTGGACAGCGACACCACGTCCAGCGGGTTCTTGCGCGTGCCGGCCGGGAACAGCAGGCGGCCTTGTGCGTCGACGATGTTGCGATCCAGCGTGAAGCTCGGATCGACGTAGAAGGTGCGGGCGCTCTCGGTCGCGTGGATGCCGGCCACCGGCACCGGCTGCCGCACCGTCGCGACGCCGCGCGCACGGGCTTCATCGGTGAGGCGCTGCAACTCGCCGCTGCGTTCCTTCTCGCGCAGCCGCTGCTCGATGAAGGCCAGCAGATGCGGCTCGGCGATGCCGTAGGTCGGGCCGATGGTGCCGAGGTCCGCGGCGCGCGACTCGGCCGCGCCCAGCGCCGACGCCAGCGTCGCGAGCGCCAAGGCGATCGATGCGACCGTCTTCATCGCGCGCTCCTGCAGTTCAGGCGCTGCCCGAGATCGGTCACCGCCTTGGCGTCGCGCAGTTGGCTGGCGCGGATCATGCCCATCAGCACCGGATCGCCATCGCCTGCGGACATCGCATGACGCAGATCGGCCGTCGTCAGTGCGCGACCGCAGCGCTGTTGGAAGGCCTGCAAGTAGGCCTCGGCACCCTCACGCGCGGCGGGAGCGATCTGTGCCAGCAGGCCGAGGTAGTCGGCCATCGGCATTTCGTCGGCAGCTTGAGATGCGGCAGGTGCCGGAGGCGGCGGTGGCGCAGCGTGGGACGTCGTGGCCGGTGCTACGAGCAAGACGCCGAGCGCAGCGTAGGGGCGGATCGAGCGGAGCATGGTGCGACCTCAGAACAGCGGCACGACCGTGCCGAGCACCTGCTCGGCGCGCACCAGGCCGCTGGCGCGGTAGCGCGAGTCGAAGGAGTCGGGGCCCGTGCCTTGCACGTAGTACTGCCCGGGCGGGATCACCGTGGTGGCGATGGGATCCAGCGGCCGCCTGTCGAAGGCATGGGTCTTGGCCGTGCCGACCACCTCGCCGTTGATCGAGACCAGACGGCCCGTCACCGTCACGGTGTCGCCGGGTAATCCCCGCACGCACTTGAAGAAGGGCTGACCGTTCAGACCTGGGTAGGCCGTGCGTGCCTCGCCTTCGAACGCGAACACGACGTAGTCGCCGCGCTGCAGCCGATGCGTTCCGTACTGCAGCCACGCAACGTGATAGGGCAGGCTGGGCGTCCAGTTGAACAGCAGCGGCACGCGCGGCGTCGGATCCACGAAAAGCCGCAGGTACGCCAAGCCCCAGATCGCGAAGACGGGCAGGTACAGATACCAGCGAACGCGCAGGTCGTGGAGGAATTGCCCGAAACCGGTCAGCCAACGCTCGATCCGCGAATTCATGGCGCCTCCACCTTGCGCTTCAAGTGCGCCGTCAGGTCCAGCGTGCGCGGTGTCGGCCCGGCCACGGCGCTCTTGAGCACCACCAGGCAGCCGCACTCGCGCGGGAGTTCTTCCAGTGCGACGGGCAGGCGTTGCGCGAAAGCGCGCGCCATCACCATGGCCTTCTGCCGCTCGTCGTCGGAGCCGGCCTTGGTCAGGATCAGCGTGAACTCCGCTTCCTTCTGCCGGTAGACCTCGCCGACATCGACGATGCCGACGATCTGCGCCGGGCCGACCACCAGGCGGTCGTACGCCGCGAGTGCTGCCGCGACGATCAGCAGCGTCGCCAGCACCTGGAGCAGTGCGGACTTCATACGACGTGCCCCCGGCGCCGCAGCAACTCGGCGATGGCTTCGTCGATCGTGAGACCCTGCGCACGCAACTCGTCGATCGGGGCGTTGTCCTCGAGCTTGTTGGAGAACAGCAGGTGCGTGGCCGGATCGAGGATGTTGCGCGCCACCCCTTCGCCGACCGGCGACGAGATATACAGCTCGGAGAACACGCCGGGCTCGGTGCGCAGCGAGTTCAGCAAGCGCTTTTTCGGCTCGTCCATCGACAAGCGGCCCTTGCGGTCCAGCATCTCGATGGACTCGGGCTTCTGCCGCAGCAGGAACACCCAGTCCGAGCAGTTGAAGGCGGCTTCCATCTGCGCCGAGCCGTAGTAGTCGTCGGCACTCTGGGTGGCGGTGCCTAGTGAGCCGCCGTACTTGCGTGCACGCCGGGCAGCTTCCTCGACCACCGCGGCCTTGACCGGATCGTCGGCGCCGATGTCGCCCAACTGCTGTTTGAGTTCGTCGATGAAGAGCACCTTGCGCCGGTTGCGCGTCAGGTACATCTCGCCGGTGATCTGGTGCAGCAGCAGGATGTTGACCACCGCATGCAGGTCCGGCCGGCGCTTCAGTTCCTCGTTCTCGATGACGACGAAGTCGTTGGTGAAGTCGACGTTGTTGCGGCCTTCGAAGAAGCGCTCGTACTGCCCACCACGGGCGTACGGGTTGAGCATCACCGCCAGGTCGCGGATGCGCGGGTCTTCGCGCACACCCAGCTCCTCGATCGTCCCGGTCTTGAAGGCGTCGCGCAGCGCGGTGACGGTCAGCTCGTTGCCGTGCTCCCGAAAGAGCTTGAGCACCATCGCCGAGATCGCCTTGTACTGAACCTCGTCCAGCGGCCGCGACATCGAGGCCATCTTGGAGATGGCCGGCACCAGCATGTCGATGTCTTCGTTGATGTCGACGATGTGGCTGAACGGGTTCAGACAGATGTCGACCTCGGGCTTGAACTCGATGTAGGTACCCTTGGCCTTGCGGCACAGCTTCTCGAACGACCGGCCCAAGTCGAGCATCCAGACCTTGGCGTCGATGGCGCGGTAGGACCAGGCCATCTCGTTCATCAGCACCGACTTGCCGGAGCCCGGCGCGCCGATGATCGCGAAGTTGTAGTTGCCCAGGTCGTTGTCGAAGATGTCCAGCGTCATCAGCTGGCCGCGCCGGCCGCCGAAGACCAGCGCCGGCGTGCGCGTGCCGCGCCACTCGGCGATCAGCGGCGCCAGGTGGATCGCATTGGCCACCGTCTTGCGCGAGACCCGGCGCATCTTGGCCAGGTCCTTGTGGAAGCGCTCCGACAGCGTCATCGGCAGGCTGGCCAGCAGGGCCTGGCGGTGCATGTAGACGTCGGCATTGAGCTGGAAGCCGCGGCCGCGCCAGATCGCGTTGGCAGTCTCTTGCGCTGCGACGGCCTTGCCCGGCGCCGAGAAAATCGCGAGCTGGTGGTACAGGCTCACCAGGCTGCCTCCGGTGTCGATGGCGTCCGCGGCGGCCGTCCAGTCGTCCAGCTTCTTGCGCACGTCCGGCATGACGTCGGCCATCTTGGACTTGGCGTTCTGCGTGGCCCGCACATGGTTGGCGATGACGACCGACTTGGTGACGTTCGGGTCCAGCACGTGCACGCCCATCGTCAGCAGGAAGGGCGCGCTGTACTGCAGCGCCGGCTGCATCAGGTCGCCGATCAGCGAGCCCATCTGCCAGAGCGCGAAGCGCTCGGGAAAGGACTTGATCGAGTAGAAGCGCGCTTCGAGAATGTCGCCGCTGCTCTCCTTCCACAGCGTCAGGCCGCCGGGGTGCGGATCCTGGATGGTGTCGAAGTCGACGATCTGGTCGCGGATCTCGCGGCCATCGTCGTAGTGCAGGTCGGGCGTGTCGCTCGCCGTCGATGCCGAGATGCGGTCGGGGTTGGTGAAGAGCGAGCACCAGTTGATCAGGTCCGCGGCGTCGCACACGCGGTTGGGCAGCGAGGCCGAGCGCAGCGTCGAAGCCATCGACTCGCGCAGCGCCATGATCTCGTCGCGGCGGTTCAGGTCTTCGGCGTCCGCGGTGATCGCGACGCTCATCATCAGCCGGAAGTCGCGCAGCGTGTAGTGGAAGCCCGCAGTCAACGACTGCTGTGCGCCGCGCAGCAGGTGGCCGACACGCTGGCGCGCCAGTTTGCGGAACAGGTTGTCGTTGCGCGCCGGCCGGCCCCAGCGCTTGGCCTTGTCGAGCTGGTCGGTGTCCTCGACGCGCAGGTTGGCGTAGCGGCGGAGCTGTTCGCGGATGTGCGGCGAGGCGAACAGATGGAACTGGATGCCGGTGCCGGGCGGGCAGGTGGAGTACAGCGAGATCAGCACCTCGGCCATGCGCTCGTCGGCGCCCGACTGCGGCATCACCTCGAGCATGAAACCCAGGCTGTCACGGTTGACGAAGAGCTTCTCGCCGGCGAGGTAGGCGGAGTAGGGCAGCCAGGCGGCGAACTGCTCGGCCGGCGTGTCAGGCGGTTGCCCGAATCCGAACAGCGCAGGGCGAGTGCCCGGCCAAACGGGTGTGCGTTCCGGCGCTCGTGTGTCGGAGGTCTGCATGGCCTTCCTTCAATCGGAACTGTCGGGACGGGCGGGCGCTGACGGGAGACCTGGGAACGGGTTTTCCGCGGCCGGTGGTCTCGGCGAACTCTTGAGGTTCGGCAACAGCGGCGCGGGGGCGGCGGCATCCCTGCTGTCGGCTGCAGAGGCCGATGCTTTGGGGGGCGGACGCAGCGGGGCGTGGGCTTCGCGGATCTGGCGCCGGGCGTGCTCGATCAGCCACTGGCCGCTGTCGATCTGCACGTAGACGTGGCCCTGGTCGTAGAGGTCGCGGTCAGCGTCCTCCCAGGGCTTGAACCACAGGCGCAGGATGCGGGCGGAGGAGCGCAGCGGCATGGGCGCTGTGGATGCCGACGTGCCGGGCGGCGGCGCGAGCGTCGTCGGATGGGCGGCCGGTGCCGCTGCCGGCTGCACCGAGCGTGACCTCTGGCTGGGCAGGTTGTTGTGGACCGCCTTGGCGTAGGTGCCGGACACCGAATCGCAGGTGACGCCTTCGGGGGCCTTGCATGCATAGCTGGAACTGGCGCTCAGGCCCGACATGCTCATGCAGCCACCGAGCATCGATGTCGCGACAGTCAGTGCTGCGATGAGTGGGGGTCGAACGCGTCTCATGGCCGGGCCTCTTTCGGCTGCGATGCTTGGTCCAGCCGGGCCTCCAGAACCGCTCGATCGACGAAGCCCTCGGTGCGCGAACCGTCGGACCAGATCAGCGTCGGGGTGCCCTGCACACCGAGGCGGTGGGCCAGCGCCAGGTTGCGATCGACGGGGTTGTCGCAGCTGCCGTTGGTGTTGAGCAATGAGGCGTCGCCTTGCAGCATCAGCCGCTGCCAGGCCTGCTCGCGGTCGGCCGCGCACCACACTGCGATGGGCCTGGCCTGGCCCTGGAAGGGCACGAGGAAGGTGTAGACGGTGACGTCGGTCAGACGGGCCAACTCGGGTTCGAGCCGCTGGCAGAAACCGCAGGCCGGGTCGCTGAAAACCGCCACCTTGCGCTGCCCGTTGCCGCGCACGGTCTTGATCGCGTCGGCGAGAGGCAAGTGGTCGAAGGACACCGGCGCGGGCGCCGGTGCGGCCTGCGCCGTGCCTGAAGCCTGGGCCGCCATCGCCAGCTTCGGGCCCGTCAGGTCCTTCATCGTCTGCGTGTCGAACACGCGGCCGAAGATGAAGTAGCGCGGGTTCCTGGCCGAGACGAAGGCGACGTTGCCGTTCATCCAGACCTCGTAGACGTCGTTCACCGGCGAGCGAACGACCCGGCTGAACTGCGTGCCGGGGTGCGCCTTCTTCAGCGTCGCGAGCAGCCGCGCTTCATCGGGTGTTGCGGCCGCGCTCGGAAGTCCTGTCGCGGCCATGCCCGCGAGCAGGGTGAAGCTCGCCCACCGGCGCACGCGCCGGTGGTCAGTAGTTGCCATCATCGGAATCCTCCAGGTAGCGTTCGCCGGGCGCCACGTCGGCGCGGGCGTTGCGGTCAGCTGCGGCGGTCATCGGCACGTCGATGCGCACGCCCTTGGTGATCACGACGTCGATCTCGCGGCCGGCATCGACCTCGATGACCGGGAAGGTGTTCTCGGCCAGCTTGATGTAGTACTGCGCGAGCCGGTCCAGCGCCTTGCCGACGCCGCTGCCGATGCCGGCGCGGTAGGCGTCGGACCCGGAGGCGCTCGCGATCGTGCCGAGCGCCGAGGTGCTGTAGGTCGTGGACGCGGTGGAGACGCCTTGCCCGATGCCGCTGACGATGCCGGCCAGCAGTGCATTGGCGAGCATCTGGCCTTGCTTGGTGACCAGGCGGCCGCGCATGCCGACCTTGCCGTCCTCGCCGTAGACGCTGCCCTGGATCTTGACTTCCAGTGCTGCGCCGTCGGCGCGCACGCAGGACAGGTTCTCGGTGCGCAGATACGCGCGCTCGGAGCTGATGTCACCGTAGCCGGCGGCGATCACGAAGCAGTCGCGGTACTCGCCGCGAAAGCGGTTCGGCAGCACCGAGTTGTCCGACAGGCGGATCAGTACCGGGTGCGGGTTCGACTGCGACTGGCCGCCTGTCGGCGCATCCAGGCCCCCGAGCAGGGTTCCGCGCGTGAAACTGACCGGCAGGAAGGTGGAGACGGTGCGCACGCCGCCGCTGCCGGCCGTGGCCGCGTTCGAGGCAGCAGCCGGCGCATTGGCAGTCGTGGAGCGCTCGGCCAGCGTGATGCGCGTCAGAACGGGTGCGGCCGGCGCTGGTGCGGCCATCGGCGCCGCCGGCGGACCACCGGGCAAACCCGGCGGCATCGCGTTGGCCGGCGACGAACGCGGCATTGAAGGCACCGGCGGTGGCGGCAGGCTCGCTGCGGGCGGCATCGCGGCGGGTGCCCCGGGGATAGCAGCTGTTGGGGCGGCCGGCGCCTGGGATGCATTTGCGGCCGAGGTCAGCCGCTGCTCCAGGTCGGCAAAGCGCTGCATCGTGCGGGCCTCGAAGGCCTGACGATCCTTGTTGAGGCGGCTCTGCTCCTCGCGTTCGCTCTCGTACTGCGCGAGCTTGCTGCCCGCCGTGCCGACCCACTGGTCCACCGGGTTGACCTGCTGGCCGGGCGGCATCACGCCGATGTTGGTGACGGCGCTTGGCGTGCCGCCGGCGGGCTTCGCGTCCTTGCCGTTCTTGCCACTCGGACCGCTGTCGGTGGACGCGAAGATCAGCCACAGCAGGCCGACGCCGCCGGCCAGGACGGCGCCGAGCATCGCGTACTGCCGCTGCTTGGGCGACAAGCTCTCCAGCGCGCGATGGAGCGCGCCGCGCAGTGCGGCCGTCGGGTTGCCGAAGCGGGGGCTCATCGTTCACCTCCGCGCCGGATCACGAAGACGTTGGTGCTCTCGCCGGGCCGCAGGTTGTGGTTCTCGACCGCGACGCCGAGGACCTGGCCGCCGGTCTTGCTGTCGGTACGGTCGAACTCCTGCTCGGCCAGCACCATCACGGCGTTGCCGAGGTTCTGCAGCAGGTACCTCTCGCCGACCAGGCTGCGGCCTTCGTAGCGCCGCATCAGCGAGAACTTGGTTTCGGCCCAGAGCTGGACCGGCTGGCCGATCTCGTCGACGCGGATGTCCGTCGGCACGCGGTCGGAGGCCATCGCCACCAGCATTGCCTTCATCGCGCGGACGTGGTTGGCGGAGGCCGACAGTGGCACGTCGCGCGTAGCACCAGCAGCGTTGCGGCGCGCCGCCGGATCACGGATGACGATGGTGTCGGCCGGCGTGTCCGAGCGGCGCAGCACCAGGGTGTAGGTGGCCTGCGCCGAGGAGATGAAAAGGTTGACCGGCTTGCCGCCGCCGTCGGGCGTCTGGCTGACCGGGCGGACGTAGATCTCGCCCTTGTCGCGGTCGCACTCGAGCACGATTTCGCCGCCGGGGTTGATGGCAGGGACGGCGCCCGGGCTCGTGCCGGCGAGTGCTGGCGCGGTCGCGCCGCAGCTGCTCGAGTAGATGTTGCCGAACACATCGGTGATCGGCGCACCCTCGATGCGGATGCGGGTCGGCTCCTTGATCGACAGGATCGCCTCGATCGCCACGCCGTCGCGTGCGTCAAGTACCTGCAGCGCCTGCACAGGTGGCGCCGAGATGGCGCTCAGGAAGGCCGAGGCCAGGGCCAGCGCGAGCAGGCGCCGGCGCGACTGCACCTGCTCGCGCCGCAAGGCGCGCTGCGCATCCAAGCTACTTCGCCGCATGGGGGATCTCCTTGAAGGTCTTCAGGTGCATGCGAGCGCCGCTGTAGCTGAACTCGACCAGGTAGGCCTTGAGCTCGTTGGCGGTCTCGAGGTTGTTGACCAGGGTGCGCAGCCGACCGCGGATCACGACGGTCTGCGCGTCTTCGCTGGGCACGAGTTGCTGCGGCGTGAAGTACGTGGCGGCGTTGATGCGCTTCAGGCGTGCCGCTTCCAGCTCCTGCCGCGTCTTGAGTTCGCCGTGCTGTTCGGGCTCGACGTAGCCGAGCAGGATGTCCTTCTTCCAGTCGATGGACGCCGGCGTGACGTCGAGCACCAGCCAGGCGATGAAGCTGCCCATCTGCTCGAGGTACTCGCTGCTGGCCTTGTCGCGCTCGACCCAGAAGCTCTTGTTGATCGACGGCGGCACGACCACCGTGCGCACGCTGCCGAGCAGGTTGAGGATCACGGCCAGCGCCAGGACGTGGCCGCCGGCCAGCAGGCCCACCGTGAGGCCCAGGCCGCGGTTGCGCCGGCGCATCTCCTTGATGTCGCTGTTGAGCCGCTCGAAGTCCATCGGATGCTCCGTTCAGCCCACCATGCGGCGGATGTGCGAGGGGGGCGTCGCGCGCATCGCGGTCACCGGCGTGGTCGGCAGGTGCCAGTACAGCCAGTGCACCGCGAAGGCGGCGTGCTTGTCGGCCTTGATGCGGGCGATCCAGCGCGAGGTGAAGATGCCCGCAGCCACGCACAGCGCGAAGGAGAGCTTCGAGCCGGACATGTAGCCCATGAACAGCCCGAACAGGAACGGCGCGGCGACGTCGACGTCCCAGAAGCCGATCTTCCACTGGTCGTCCAGGCGACGCGGGATGTAGGTGTCGGCGTGCATGTGGTCTCCCGGGACGTCGACACCGGCCTCAGATGACCGCGCCCATGATCGCGCCGGCGATCACCAGGCCCACGGCGGCGAAGATGGCCAGGCCCACGTAGAACAGCACGGGGCCGAAGTTGCGCAGCGCGGACAGCGAGATCAGCGCGACGACGAAGCCGACGAAGCCCACCAGGGCCTTGATGCCGGGACCGAGCGCGGCGATCTGCGTCAGCGCGGAGACCAACGGCCCGGTGATGCCGGTGAAGGCCACCAGGTCGAGGGCGTGGCCGGGGAAGGCGATGCCGAGGCCGAGGGCGAGGAGGCCCAGCAGGGCAAGGGCGCTGCCCTGCGGCCTGCGATACAGCGCGCGGGTGCGCAGGAAGGGATTGGAACGAACGACAGCGGTGCTCATGGAACTCTCCGGGGGGAAGGACACGTCAAGGCCTGACGCAGGCGGGGCACGTGCCGGCGCCGGGCCGAAGCCCTCGGACGGACATCGATGCAGGGGGCCGGGGCGTGGTGCTTCATGGCGCCGCCTCGGGGGGAGTCGTGAAGACCAGTTCGACGCGCCGGTTGCGCGATCGCCCGTCGGCCGAGTCGTTGGCCGCGGCGTAGCAGCAGCGGCCCTTGGCATCGATGGCGATGCGTGCGGGCAGATCCGGCGCGAGGTCGAGCAGGTGGTCGCGGATGGCGAGTGCGCGCGCGAAGGCGAGCGACTGGTTGACGAGCTCGCCGCCCGTGTCGTCGGTGCGGCCGACGATCACGATGCGCTCCGCCCTGCGCAGGTCGCCCATCGCGCTGGCGACGACGGCCTTGTGTGAAGGCGTCAGGGACGCGCGGTTCGTCGCGAAGTGCAGGACGAGCCGGTGTGGCTCCGGGTCTGGGGCCGGCGCTGGGCGAGCGGCAATGAGCGGGCCGGTTCGTGACGGCCCGGCGTTGGGCTCCATTGCCGGCACGACTGCTGGAGTCGCTGCGACGACCGCCAGGGTCTTTGGGGTCGCGCTGGGACAGGCCGGGCCGGTGCACTCCGCGAACCGGGCGGCACGGCCGAAGTCGAGCTGGGCAAGACGCCGTGCAGCCGGTGCTTCAACGCGGCGATGCGGCGCGGCATCGTCAGCAGGGACCGAACGCGGCCAGGTGCAGGCCGCCAGGATCGCCGCAGCGCCGAGGCCGCATACGAGCGCGGCCACGGTGCCGGTGCGCACGCCAGATCGAGGCTTCATCGCGCAACCCTCGCCGCCAGGATCGCGGGGCGGGTCGGCGCAGCCACCTCAACCAGGGGCGCCGTGCCGTGCTGTGGCAGCGCACGGAAAACACGCCACGCATAGCGGCTGCGCGCGCTCCGGCAGGCTTCACCCTTGAGCTGGCTGCACGCGGCGTTGTAGGCGCCCACGCCGTCCCAGCCCAGCCCATGGCGTGCGAAGCTCTGCGCGAGCAGCCAGGCACCGACATGGATGTTGGTGCAGGGGTTGTAGAGATCCCGCTCGATCAGCCCGAGGCGGGCCAGCCTCGGCAGGTGCGAGCTGTTGATCTGCATCAGGCCGATGTCGTAGCTGCCGGTGCGATCGCGATGCGTCAGGTTCACCGCCCGCGGTTGCAGGCCCGACTCGACGCGGGCGATGGCGTAGAGCAGTTGCGGCGAGACGCCATGGCGCTGTCCGGCTTCATCCCAGCAGGCGTGGGCCCATGCGGGCAACAGCAGCAGACCGAACAGCGACAGACCAGCCAGGCGCATGGCATCCCTCGTGCCCGTTGGAAACCCTCCGCGGCAGCGGAGGCCGACGTGGGACCGGCCGGGCCGGACAGGGTCTGATGCGGGTGAGCCGCGAGGGCGACCGATGGCGGTGATCGGTGCCGACGAAGGCAGGCGGGTCAGCGGGGGAGGGTCAGAAACTGGTCAGAAGCGGGTCAGTACGGGTGCGGCAGAGCTGCGCCATGCGTGCGGCACGAGCCGACATCGGGCCCGGCGCGAACGCCGGCTCACCCCGAAATCAGCGCCTTGCCGATCGCAGTGCGCCGGATGATATTGATGCGCGCGTGTCGCAAGGTACACGCACCGCTGTCGTCCTCCCTGCGCGCCAGTGCCACGCAGGCCGTGGTGAACTGGTCGAGCTGAAACTGCGGATGCGGGTAGCGATTCGCCGCCGACCGCTGGAGCGCCTGCAACTGCACGTACTGCGCGCGCCACATCGACTCCTTGCGCCGCGGTGTGCCCGGTGCGCGCATGATCAACTCAGCGCCGAGGTAGCCGAAGAGGCTGCCGACTCCGTTCTCCTTGCCGAGAACCTGCGAAACGCAGGCGCTGAGCAGGTCCGGCACGCGAAACCTGGGGGCCACGTTGGTCTCGCTTCCCAGCAGCGCATACAACCAATCGTGCTCTTCGATCCAGACGAAGGTGTCAACGGCCTCGGAGGCCGCTGTGTCGTCGCTGGCGCGGGTGCCGGCGACGAACGGCTGCGGTGGCGATGCGGGTGTCATGGGCAGTAGTGACCTGTCGGTTGCGACGTGGTGCGATGGCATGGACGCCAGCGTAGGCACGTAGCGCAGGAGCGTCGCGCGGGAATTCGGGAGCGCAAGGGGCTATTTCGTGGTTGGCGCGCCAACGATCGCGAGCTGAAGGGCCGCATCGAGCGCCCGGGGGCAATGATCAACCGCTTCGGCGCTCCAACATCGAGCTCGTCCCCAAGTGGCGCATTACAATGCAGCGATAGGTAAGGAGCCATCATGGCGGAATCAACGATCACCTCCAAGGGGCAGACAACGGTGCCTGCCGACGTCCGGGCGCTCGTGCATGCGAAGCCGGGTACGCGCCTCGTCTGGTCCGTGATGCCCGACGGCACGATCATCGTGCGCGCCAAGACCCAGTCCATCCTCGATATGGCGGGCATGCTCAAGGCGCCCAGGGGCAAGCGTGTCGGCGTGGACGACATGAACCCCTGGCGCTGATGCCGGCGCTCGATACCAACGCACTGGTTCGCTACATCGTCGAGGACGACGCCGCGCAGCTGGCTGCGGCCAGACGGCTCATCCGCAAGTGCGTCAGCGAAGGGCAGGCGCTGTTCGTGCCCGTCACGGTGACGCTTGAACTCGAGTGGGTGCTGCGCGCGAGTTTCGGCTACGTCAAAGACGACGTCGTGGAGGTGCTGTCACGCCTGTTCTCGGCCGCCGAGCTGACCTTCGAGTCCGAACGCGCACTCGAGGTTGCGCTGCAGCTGTATCGCGAAGGGGCCGCCGACTTCGCGGACTGCCTGCACATTGCCCTCGCGGCGCAGGCTGGCGGGTTGCCCCTGTGGACTTTCGACAAGCGTGCAGCCAGGGTCAACGGCGCACGGGCCATCGGCCGATGACGCGGCCAGATCGGCGGAACGCGCTGTCGGCAGGCTCCCTGCATCGTCTGCGGCGTGTCACCGCGCCAGTCAGGCGCGCCGATGGTAGTGCGCGGCGCAGCCTCGGACGCACATGGCCACCGCGAGCGGGATGCTGCCCCAGGCCAGCGGCGTCATCGAGGTCGGCAGCACCATCGCGAGCGCGGCGCCGCAACCGGTTGGGATGGCCGCGCAGGCATGCAGCGCGAAGACCTCGGGGTTGTGCTGCTTGAACTCGCGCGACTTGACGACCCGCGTCAGCAGCCCGTCCGCCAGCAACGCCAGGGCGATCATCCACAGCGCGGGCAACCACTCGACGAGTGAACAGAACCGGTAGGTGGCCAGGGCCAGCAACGCGTCGATCGAGCGGAAGTAGGCGTTGTTGAACAGGCGCTGGTTGACGCGGCGCATCTCGACGGAAACGGCGGCGTCCACCCCGCCCGCGCCGGGCGCGTCCGCGGCCGAAGGCACCGGGCTCGTGCCCGCCGCCGCGGCCTGCAGATCAAGCGTTCGCTCGAGGATGCGCATGGCTTGCGGCCGCCCCCAGAAGCCCTCGTTGAGCTGCTGCTCGGCGCGCAGCAGCGCGACGAAGCGCTCGGGCGGCAGAGCCGAAGGCAGGTAGAGCACCAGCAACAGCAGCAGCGTCAGCGACGCGATGGCGGTCAGGCGAATCACGCGGCGGTCTCGGTCTTCGTTCGCTCGGCAGGCGCGGGCGCCGACGTGTCGGGAATGGTGAAGCGCCCCTTGATGCGTCTCCCGCCCGAGATCGATGCGAAGTACTGCAGGTTGGGCAGGCGCCCCAGCACGTCGGCGGGTACGATCTCCTCGAAGCTCTCGGTCAGCTGGGCCGAGTGGCTCGACGAGAAGTCGCCCAGGTGGGCGTCGCCGCCGTGGCTCAGGCCGAGGCGCAGCGTGTGGATCGCGGTCTTGCCGAAGGTCTCGACCACGAAGTCCTGCGTCGGCCGGTCCTTGGTGCGCAGCGCGATCAGGTTGTTCAGGTTGCCCAGTGCCATGCGCGCGGCATCTTCGCTGCCCAGGCGCTTGGCCAGGTCGGCCAGCGTCTGCATCGCGCAGGTGGTGTAGATCCCGCCCTCGGCACCCTTGTTGAGGATCTCGATCAGCGGCTGGTTGATGACGTTCGAGACCTCGTCGACGAACAGCGAGATGCGCCGGTAGCCGCCCAGGTTGTAGCGCATGCCGGCGCGCGCCGCGAGGTCGGCCAGCGCCAGGGCGCCGATGGCCGATGCGACCGACGGATCGGGCAGCGCGTCCAGGCACATGTAGAGCACGTGGCCGCCACGCTCGATCTTCTCGAAGTTCATGATCGGGCGCCGATCGTCTGGGTCGAAGGGATCGGGGCTCAGGCTGCGGCCGAGGTCGCCCGAGGTCAGCATCGACAGCACGGGCAGCAGGTTGGCCGTGATCTTCTGATAGTGCTCGCGGTTGTGGCGGAACACGCGCAACTGCGAGTCGATGACCTTGTCGCGCTGGGCCTGCGGCACCTGGTGCTCGTAGTAGGACGCGAAGGCCATCAGGTCGGCACTGGTGGCGTCCGATGGCCGCTTCATGTTGCCGCGCTGGGCCTCGTTGAGCAGCCGCTTCATCTCCGGCTGGTCGCGCCAGCGCGGCCCCAGTGACTTGGCGTAGTAGCGCCGCAGCGACTCCTCGAGCACCGGCTCGATGCCGCCTTCGATGTACTTGGCGAGCTTGGCGAGGTTGGGGCGCTCCTCCAGATCCACGAGGGCCTGCACGACCACGTTGACCGCGTCCCACGCAAAGGCGCCGAAGGCGCCGGCGGTGTCCGGCGGCAGGATGGCCTGGATGCGCGAGGGCAATTCGGTCGGTTTCTGCCAGTTGAAGGTGAAGTCCAGCCGGGCGCCGCGCTCCGGGAACGCGGGGTGGAATTCCAGGAAGCAACCGCGCTCGCGGTAGAGCTCGCAGGCCCGCATGGCGGCGCGCTTGAGGCGGACGCTGTTCTTGGGGTCGATGACGACGACCACGTCCTGCCGGCGAATGGCCTGCCCGATCAGATTGGCCAGCGCCACGCCCTTGCCCGACTGCGTGGTGCCCACCAGCAGGGTCCCGCCCTCGAAGTTCTGCAGCGGCCTGTACAAGGGCCGCTCGATCGGCTCCACGCCGTGGATATAGGGCAAGCCGATCTCGGCGTCGGGCTGCGGCCGCGGATCGTGGCCGAGCAGGCTCAGCAGGCGTGGCGACACGGCGAGGTCGCGCGGATCGATCTTGGCGAGCTCGTAGAGCCGCTGCGAATGGATCGGCTGCCACTCGAAGCCGAAACCGAGGAACACCTGCTCGGGGTCGCGCGTCAGCCGCTCGAGCCGTGCCGCGGGCATGATCTCCATCGCGCGGCCGGCGAGCGAGGCGCGCGCGATCAGCACGCGCAACGACTGGTGCGCGCGCCAGACACTCAGCGCCATGCACGCAAGGGCCATCGGCATCGCTACCCGCGCCGGCACGCCGGTGTGCGACGCCGCCAGCGCGGTGCCGACCGCCGCCACCAGCCACACCGCGGCCGCGTAGGCCTCGTAGGCCCTGCGCCACGGCATTTCGTAGGGACGGATCAGCATCTCAGCTTCGATGGCCGGTCGCTGCGGGCGTGGCCGGCGCGGAGGGCAAGGGCAGTCCCGTGAAGTGCCGCGCGTGCACGACGGCGCCGGGGATGGGGTTCCCGTCGACCAGGTGTTGGCGGGATGGATCGGTCGCGGCCAGCATCCGGGCGTCGGACAAGGCCCGCAATGCCAGCGCCGGCAACACCCCGCGCGCGCTGAACTCGGACAGCGGAATCAGCACACCGCCGGTCGCAGAAAGGTACGACTGCAGCCTTGCGGGCTCGGCGTTCAGCGTGGCGACGAAATCGTCGATCGCCGCGCGCACGGAACGGTCCAGACGCATCGGCGCATCGAGCGCGATGGCGAGGCCGCCTGCGGCCGTGGGGGAGCTTTGCGCGCCGGGAGCGGTCGCGGGTGCCGGCTGCGCAAGCAGCGCAGCCTCCAGCGGGGCCGGCATCTCGGCCAAGCCGCCAAACAGCGTCGCCGGGATCGCCCACTTCACTGCATCGACGGCGCTGCGGGAGCCGGGAGGCGTGATGAGCCACAGGGCCTCTCCGCTCGGCCGCGAATCCAGCAGGCCATCGTGCAGCAGCGCCTCCAGCATCACTGCCGGGTCGCGCGGCACGCCGGGTGTCTGGTCGGCATCGAACAGGCGGCAGATGTCGGTGGCGGCACCCGGCCAGACGAAGAACAGTCCGTCGCTCGCGTACCAGACCCGGGAGCGGTCGCCGTTGACCGCCCATGAGGCGTTCGTCGTCATCAGCCGGTGCATCGCATCGACGAGATAGCGGCCGAGGTGTTCGCCGCGCAGGGGCTGTCCCGTGCGCGCCGCGGCGTCGCGCAGATGCCGGTCGATCACCAGCGCCGCCGCACGGCGAACCAGGTCGTCGATCACGTTGTGCGGCCCCTGCGGCGCAAGGCCCGCCACGCTGGACAGCAGGTGCGGAACCACGACGGTGTTGTCCTGGGCCAGATGCTGCAGAAGGTCGGGCTGCAGGATCAGCCGCAGCGCGAACAGGCCTTGCGCGCGTGTCACCGGCAGGCCGGGGCACCAGTCGATCCGATAACGGTCGAGCTGCTCGTCACCCAGCCAGTGGGCGAGCGGTGTCACATGGCAGGGCCAGGACTGGCCGGCGCCGCCGCTGACACGCAGCAGCGTCAGCGCCCGGTGCGCCTCGCTGCACAGGCCGGCGATGAAAGTGGCCAGGCGCCAGCGCGGCTCCAGCAGGCGCCGGGTGGAGATCGTCGCGCGCCCGGAGAAGATGTGCGCGTCGGTGCCCTGCAGTGCAAAGAAGCCGACTTCGAGCCCCAGTTCGAGCAGGCCGCCCGGGGTGCTGAAATGGTTGTCCGCGGTGGCCGGCAGCAGGTGGACGAAGGCGGCGTAACCACGCACGGCGGCCATGACCTCGCGCTCAAAGGTGCTCGCGTCGACGCCGTAGCCGATGCGGATGCGATCGAGCAGCGCCTCGTGCGGTGTCAGCAGATCGGCCACCGAGGCAGCTGGGTAGTCGAAGGTCTGTGATGGATGAGTCGGCACGACGTCCTGCTCCATGGGCATGGCCCGGCGATCTGCGAGACCGATGCCGATGGTCTGGCGTCGCCGCCTATGGCGCGAGCGTGAATTCGGGTCGCCGAGGCGTCAATTCGACGTCAGCCCAGCGCGCGCAGGACCACGGCGCTGGGAAACTGGATCACCGGTGGTTCGGCAACGGGCACGACCGGGAACGAGTCCTGGATGCGCGGGTCGCGCCGGAATCGCTCGATCAACCGGCAGAAGGGGCACTCCTTGCCCGCGATCCGGATGGCCGCGTCGGATTGCGGTCCGGTCAGCACCTGGGATCCGCAGATGGGGCAGTCCGCCAGGGCGAAGCTGCGTTGCGCGACGATCCAGCGGCCGTCGAAGTGCGCCACCAGGTCGAAGGCGCGGTCGAACTTGAGCCGGTGCTCGCCCTTGCACGCCGCTGCGTAGTGCGCGTAGCCACGCACCAGGGCTTGTGCAGGATCGATGCCCAGTTGGCAAAGGCGGTGGTAGATGGACACCAGCATGCAGGCCTGCGCGCGATTGGGCAGCGTGGTCTTGTAGTACCACTCGCGCGAATCTGGCGGCCGGCCGCGCTGCGATGGGCTGGGGTGCCCGTGAAAGTGGCTGGCGATCCTGGAGGCGCTCAGCCCGGTCAGCAACTCGATCGTGCGCGAACGCGCGCCGAGCTGCACGCACTCGCGAGCCAGGGCCAACGCCTTCATGTGGCGCTCGGCCGCGATCGTGATCTTCGCCGGGCGCATCGCTCGCGGTGACCGCGCGTCAGGGCCTGGGCGTCGACGTGGGCAGGGGCGGAGCGTCCCGCGTGACGGGCGCAGGTGCCGGCCTCGGTGGGTGCACGGCGAACATCGGCGCGAGCAACGGAAGAGGAAGGGACAACAGCCGGACCAGGTCCTGCCGCGGCAGGAACAGGCACTCGTTGCCGATGTTCACGACGATCGAGAAGAGCTGCGGATAGGACAGCGCGGTGACGAACTGCACCAGGTCCTGCGACAGGCCGAAGCAACAGCAGGCCGCCAGTGCGTCGCGCTTGATGAAGTCACGAATCATCACCAGCATGTTGAGGTTCGCCAATTGAACCTCGGACAGCTCGAACGGGCCCATGATGCCTCCAAGCGAAGCGACGTTTGATGCCGCTGCGCCAGGGCTGCGACCGTGTCATTCCGAGTGTTCCCGCGGCGCGTGCAGCGCGGCAAGATGCGCAGGACCACGAGATTGCGCATGCCGCGCCCACAAGTCGTCCCGGCAGAGTCGTGCGCTCGGAGGTGATGGCCGCGGCAGCGGCAAAGTCACTGTCGTGACAGCCGGCGAGGCTAATTCTTGATCAGAGTGTCCGCATCGCGCCGACCGGATTCGACCGCGTCGTCACGACATGCTGGCGCGCGATGTCACCGAATGTACAGGCCGCCGTGTGCGTCTGTCGAGCGCGCGACTGCGCGGCTTCCATCGCCGCTTCAACGCCGAGACCTCGATCCGGATCTCACGCCCATCGGACAATCGCCGATCCCGTCGCGGTGATGCCGCTCGACGGGGCACCCACTGCTTGGTTTGGAACGATCTGGAGCGAGAGAAACCTGATGCCTGCGCGATTCGAGATGTTGGACGCCGACGCGGGCGTCTTCGTGTTTCCCGACACGCCGTTCGATGGGCTCGTCGCCGAGTTCGATGGGCTGCTCGATGGGCGCGAACGCCGCGCGGCGAGCGAGAAGGAATACGTCGCGGGCCTGGAGCGGCTGATCCGCGAGGAGCCTGACTTCGTCGATGCCCACGCGCATCTCGCGTATGCCTGGATCGAACAAGGCAAGCCGAAGAAGGCGCTCGATGCCAGCCTGGCCGGATTGGCCCGCGCCAACCGGCTCATCCCGGAAGGATTTGCCGGCCGCATCGAGTGGGGGCACCTCGACAACCGCCCCTACCTGCGCGCCATGCATGCCGCCGTGCTCGGCTACATGCGGCTGCGTCGCCACCAGGACGCAGCCGTTCTGGTTGAACGCATGCTGGCATTCAACCCGAACGACAACCAGGGGGTCCGCTACCTGCTCGGGTCGGAGCTGATCCGCGCCGGGGAGCCGGGGCGAGCCAGGTCCGTGATCGAGGCGGAGTGCGGCAACTATCCGCCGTACCAGTACGAACTGGCGCTGCTGCACCTGCAGGCGGGGCAGTGGATCGCAGCCGCGACCGCGTTGCGACGGGGCTTCTGCGCGAATCCGTACATCGCCGAGGTGCTCTGCGGGACGTCCGACCCGATGCCGCTCGCGATATGGCATGGCAGCAACCTGGCCGAGCCGGAGACGGCGCGCGACTACGTGGCTTCCTACGGTGCGCTGTGGCTGCGCCGGCCCGACTTCGTTGCGTTCGTCCGTTGGTTGTTCCAGCACTCGCGGGTCCTGGGCGAGCGTTCCGCGGTGCTGGCCTGCCGCGAGGAACTGCAGTGGGAGCGCGAGTTCAAGGCGCGCAGCGCCGTGGTCGATCGGCTGGACCAACTGGAGGCGGCGATCGACGACGCGCTTTCGAAGGAACTGGTGGTGCAGAGAGCGGACCGCCAGGGTCGGCCGATCTGGCCTTGGATGGTCCATCTCCTGCCGTAGGTCGTGGCCGGCACCTCGGCTTTGCCGTCCGCGGCGAGCCGCCCTCGCGGAACGGCGGTCAATAATTGTCTATAATTCACTCTAATCGCAGGCTGCCGAGAACAAGCATGGACGTGTTCCATCGAAAAGCACTGGCCGCCGACCTGGCCAGCAAGGTCCTGTTCGTGGCGCCGACCTCGGCGTCGGGTTCCGGGCTGTTCCTCGCCGCGCCCAGGCGCACGGGCAAGTCCACGTTCCTGCGCGAAGACCTGCGCCCGCAGCTCGAGGGGCAGGGCGCGCTGGTGGTCTATGTCGACCTGTGGGAAGACCGTCGGGCCGACCCCGGCGACGTGATCGTCAACGCGGTGCGGGCCGAACTGTCGCGTCACGACGGCGTGGTCAAGCGTCTGGCGCGCTCGGCGGGCATGGAAATGGTGACGGTGGGCGGCGTGGCGTTCTCGCTCGATCGCGTCGGGCTGGGCGAAGGGGTCTCGCTGTCGGCGGCGCTGGCCGCACTGTCGGACGAGACGAGCCGGGTCATCGTGCTGATCGTGGACGAGGCCCAGCACGCGATCACCAGCGAGCGCGGCAATGACGCCCTGTTCGCGCTCAAGGCCGCGCGCGATGAGCTGAACAGCAGCCGCCACAAGGGCTTGCGCGTGGTGGCCACGGGCTCCAACCGCGACAAGCTGGCGATGCTGCGCAACAGCCGCGACCAGGCCTTCTACGGCGCACCGCTGGTCAACTTCCCGCCGCTGGGGCCGGACTACGTGGCGTGGTTCTGCCAGCGCGTGGGCCTGGCGGCGCCGCTGGACCCGGCGGTGGTGCAGGAGCTGTTCGTGCGCGCGGCCTACCGGCCGGAGTTGCTGGGTGCCGCCGCCGACACGCTGCGTTTCGAGTTCGGCCTGGCGCCGCCGGACGTGCCGGCGCGCTTCGCGGCTGCCGTGCAGGAACAGATCGATTCCAGCAATGACGAGATGCTGCGTGTCGTGCACAGCCTGACGCCGTTGCAGGCGGCGGTGCTGAAGGTGCTGGCACGGCGAGGTGCCGACTACGCCCCGTTCGAAGGCGCCACCTTGCAGGCCTACCAGGCCGTGTTGCAGGCGGCGAACCCCGCAGGGGACGCGAAGGCCGACGTGCCGGCGGTGCAGCAGGCACTCATCGCCTTGCAGGAGAAGGCGCTCGTGTGGCGGGCGGCGCGGGGTGTCTACGCGCTGGAGGAAGCGTCGCTGGCTGACCTGATGGCGCAACGGGGGTTGCTGGCCGACGTGCCCTGATTCGGGTTGCTGCACACGATCGCGACCGTGCACTGCGCTCAGGCTGGCAGCGGATCATGCCAAAAGGACGGCCTACGCACCGACGACGAGCGTGCCTTGAACCGCAAGCCATGCGCGGACCTCTCCGGCATGGCGGACATGGCGACGGCCTTCACGCCGATGTCCGCCGGGCGCGATGGCATGGAGTCGGTGCGAAGCCGAGCCAGCCGGCTCCGTGAGGAGCGGCGATGATTGCGTTGGCGTCGAGCAGGTAGCGCATCAAGCAATTCAATCGAACAAGCGATGCAACCCATCGCGCACCTCAGCGGTGGGTTGTTCGTCGATCGACCGCTGGCAGTCAGCGTCCACTGGCCCGACCAGGGCGTCCAGCCATGTCCAGTCGACGGCAATGGGTTCCAGGATCACCGCTGCCCCGTGGGCGGCGGATCCGAACTTCACTGCCTTCGATGCGGAAGTCCTTCGGCAGACGCACGGCCTGGGATCGGCCGGACCAGAAAAGCTTGGCTGTTTTCACGGGATGGCGCTGCGGCGGTGTGAAAGCGGCGGGTCAGCTTGAGCCGATTTCGTCGCCCAAGATCGCGGCAATGTCTTGGCGCTCGCCGAGCAGCCGGACCACGTCCAGATGGTCCCCGCGCTCGAAGTAGCACCACAGCAGCGGAAACTTTCCGACCCGCCAGGTTCGGAGCCCCGGAATGCCCAGCAGTTTCCCGAGCGTCGGCGAGCCCATGCCCGGTTCGAGTTCGATCTGGTCGAGCGCTTCGTTGGTGGCCTTGACCACCTTCACCGCCAGGCGGGTGCCGCCCTCCTTGCGGTAGTACCGGACCTCGCCCTGCTGGTCGAGCAGCGCCTGTGGGCGCAGAACCGCCGGCTTCAATCGATCTTGCCGCGAGCGATCGCCAGCAGTTCCTTCTCGTCCGCCTTGGTGCGACGCCGGCCTGGCCCGGATGCCAGCCCTTCTTCGATGAGATCGCGCAGCCGCTTCCCAGCCTGCTCTTCCTGGTCACGCCGGACCAGGTCGCGGATGTATTCGCTGGTGTTGCCGTAGTTGCCCGCAGCGACCCGGTTGTCGATGTACTCCCGCATCGACTCGGGCAAGGCAAAGCTCATGGTTTGGCGACTCATGGCGGGATCTTGGATGGTTTGACAACAGTTGTCAAACCGCCGTTGACCCGAGCGAAGCAAGGATCATCCGGCGGCACCGCCCGCGAGCGACTCCAGATAGGCGATCACTGCGTCGGCCCGCCCTTCCTGCACGAGCGTGTCGGCGGTCTTGTAGCCGAAGGCACCCAGCGGCTCGTTGCGCAGCAGGAAGGCCGCTCGCCCAGCGTCTCCAGTCATTTCGGCGGCGACTGCCAGCACGCGGACCATGTCCTGCAGGTACTTCTGCAGCTGTGGCGCCTGGGGGCGCGCGGTGGGGGTGTTGCGGTGCACGTGAGCCCGTTCCGCCAGTTCATGGACGCGGAAACCGAAGAAGTCACCCACAAGTGTCGGAGACAGGTAGGGGGAGTTGGGCTCGCGGAATCGTTCGACGAAGGGATGTTGCAGCACGGTGGACATGGCGATCACCTGGCGCATAGTCATAGTATTTGCACTCGTTCCGCACTCAACCTAAAAACAGCAGTTGATCAAAGCTGATCGCCCGCCGAGTCAGTGCTGGTGCGGTGCGGCTTAACGCCGATTGGGCACACTCACCCGATGGGTGAGAGCAAGCGCAAGCGACAGGGGGCTGTGGTTGCGACTGGCGGTGGCGCCGGGCAAGCGCAGGTGGTGGACACGCTGGGCGGGCGCATGCACGTGCGCTGGGACCAGGCTGCGGCGGCCACGCCGCACGGCCAGCTGGTGTTCTTTGCCGAGTTCCTGGCCACCACCGGCGTGTTCGAGCGCTGGGTATCGAGTTGCCCCTTGGAGTACAGGAGCGGCAACGCGCCGGGCAGGCGCGACGTGCTGGGCACCCTGATGCTGGGCCTGTTGGCCGGGCATCGCCGCTACGCGCACATCACCACGCTGCGCGGCGACGCCGTGGCCGCGCGGGCGCTGGGCATGAACAAAGTCGTCAGCGAAGACGCGCTGCGCCGCGCGCTCGAGCGCATCGACCAGGCGGCCAGCACGGCGTGGATGCGCCCGGCGCTGATGCACTCGGTGCGCGAAGCGCTCGATCGGCCGTGGGTGCTCGACATCGACGCCAGCATCAAGCCCCTGTACGGTCGCCAGGAGGGTGCCCAGATCGGCTACAACCCGGCCAAGCCCATGCGCCCGAGCCACGTGCTGCACACCTTCTGGGTGGGCAACCTGCGCCAGGTGCTGGACGTGCAGGTCAGCTCGGGCAAGCAGCACACCAGCGGCCACGCCAAGGCCGCGCTGGGGCGGCTGCTCGACGAACTCGGCTCCAGGCGTCCGGCGCTGGTGCGAGGCGATTCGGGCTACGGCAACGAAGGCATCTTGTTGACCCTGGAAGAGCGGGCCCAGCGCTACCTGCTGCGCTTGCGCCAGACCGCCAACGTGCGCCGCCTGGTGGCGCAGGCCTTCGGCCGCAGCGACTGGAGCCGGCCCGACAGCCAGGGCTGCCAGATGCTGCAGGGCCAACTGCGGCTGCACGGCTGGAGCAAGGCGCGCCGGGTGGTGATCGTGCGCCAGCGCGTCAAGGGCGGCATCGCGCGCGAGCGGCGCATCGATGCGCGGCAACTCAGGCTCGATCTGCAGCCGGTCGTGTTCGAGGCCGATGACAAGCTGTGGGAGTACGCGGTGCTGGTCACCGACCTGGACTGCCCCATCGAGGCCGTCGCGCAGCTCTACCGCGACCGCGCCGATGCGGAGAACGGCTTCGACGAGCTGAAGAACCAGTGGGGTCTGAGCGGCTTCACGACCCAGGACATCAACCGCTGCCAGACCACGGCGCGGGCCTGCGCGCTGGTCTACAACTGGTGGAGCTGGTACTGCCGGGCCGCGCACCCCAGCGCACGCATGGAAGCCATCACCAGCCGCCCGCTGCTGCTGGCCGCGGTGGGCACGGCGGCCAGCCACGCCGGACAGACCACGCTGTACCTGACGCCGCTGCACGGCAAGGCCGACCTGCTCAAGCGCCTGATCGCCAACATCGGCGCGGCCTTGCGCCACGTTCGCGCCGCTGCGGAGCAGTTCAAGGACATCGACCCCTGGGCCACCCTGCTGCGCTATGTCAGCGACAAGATCGCGCCCACACTCGCGCCGTTCAGACCACCCGATGCGCTGCCGGCGACCGGGTAACTGCCGGATTTAGGCTCAAAGCACTCTTGGCGCAAACGGCATCCGGGCAGGGTCCTGCCCCGCCCGGATGCTCAGTTCCGCTCGCCGGTCACACCGCTTCGGCAAGCCCCTTCCAATCGCTCGCCGGCAGCTCGATGAGCTTGCCGCCCAGCGCCTCGAACTCGGTGGCGCGGTCGTAGTCCTCGACCTCCTGCGAGAAGTGCGTGACGGCGTTGATGAGCCCGTAGCCCGTCAGGTCGCCCTCGGCGATCAGGTGGCGCAGCACGCCGCTGCGCTCGCCGTCGTTCAGGGTGTAGCGCTGAGCCAGCACCTCGACCGTCTTCACCGGGTCGCCGGTCAGCGGGATGTTCAGCGTCTTCTGCAGCTTCGCCGCCGTCTGCCGGAACGTGGCCTCCGTGACGGATGCCTGCACGGTGTCGCGGACCTTCAGGAAGAAGGCCTTGTCGTCGGCGCGCAGCGTGTCGTCCTGGTAGACGGCAACGCCGTCGTCCTCGGTGCTCAGCGATCGCCCCACATGCGTCTTGCGCAGCGAGCGGTCCGCGGCGATCAGGCCGTTGCGGCACAGCAGCCGGTACAGCAGCGGCTGCACCGACAGCGTTCCCTGGCCCACCTCGGAGTTGGAGACCACCACGCCGGCCTGCACGATGTCGCCGGGCGCCATCTCGTAGGTCAGCCGCGGCGTCACGACCTTGAGGTACATCCGCGTCTCGGTGAGCTCCACCGATTCGAATCGCACCTCGGGCAGTTGCTGCAGGATGGGCAGCACGCTCTCGGCCAGATCGAAGTTGTCCAGCCGCCGGTAGCGGTCGGACAGCACCGCGCGCACATGGCCGTCCAGCGTGCGGATCATGCGGCGATCGTCGTCGCTCTGCAGCCAGGTGTTGACGTTGCGGTCCAGCAGCACCGGCTGCTCTTCGCGCATGCGCTCGAAGTACGCGTACGGGATCTTCAGCTTGTCGGCGAGCTGGCGCCGCGCCAGCGGCGTGACACCGTAGCCCACCGGGCCGCCGGCCTCCTCGACCACGAGGCGCGTGCCGCCACGATCGTCGGTGTCGTGCCGCAGCAGCGACGAGGACACCACGAGATCCTTCTTCGAATGCAGCTGGCGCTCCAGTTCCTGGGCCAGGCTGACGAGAGAACGTCCGTTCTTCATATCGAACTCCATCGGGTTGGATGAAGCGAGGACGGCACGCCCCAACGCGGGACGCATGTCCCCGCGGGGTTGATGACGAGGCGAGCGGGCTGCCCGCCTCGGGAGGTCGCGCGGTCGCGCGGGTTCAGTGGCCGGCCTGTTCGGCCGGCTCAGTGATCGATCGATCGCTGCTACGCGGCACGGCGTCGGGTGCTCACACGGGCCCACCACACATCGGCCCAGTCGGCGCCAGGTTGCCTGGGCAGGAAGACTTGCACGCCGCGTGGAATGGTCCTGGCCGACTTCATCAATCGGCGTGCCAGGGCGTAGGCACTGGCCTGGCCGTCGTACTGCGAGTTGGCGTCGTTGTCGCCGTACACGCACACGTGCCGCACCGAGCCGGGCAACACGAGCTTCTCCAGGTTGCCGGCGCTCAGCCCGGCCCACACGGGTTTGCCGGTGGCCAGGTGCACCGCGAGGGCGGTCTCGATGCCTTCGGCGATCGCCAGTTCGTCGGTGGCGGTGAACAGCCGCACGGCCGCGCCGTTGATGCCGGAGGACAGCACCTTCTTGGCGTCCGGCACGGGTGCCTTGCGGCCGCCGTGCAGGTAGGTGCGATGCAGGCTGATCGCTTCGCCGTTGGCGTCATCGATGCGTGCGAGCATGGCCGGATACTCGGCGACCTTTCGCGACCTGCCGCCATCGGTCTTGACGAAGTAGCCAAGCGACGGGTGCAAGCGCAGCACCTGGGGGTAGGCCTGGAGCGCGAGGCCGCGACCGACGAGGTAGCGGTCCACTTCATCGCCATTGCTCACCGGCAAGGCCTCTTCCCAGATGCGCCGGGCCAGCTTCTTCATGCGCTCGGCCAGCGGTGCCTGGTTCGGCGTCCCCGACGTGGCAACCATCGAACCTATGTAGCGTTCGACCTCGCCAAGCGCCTTCATGAAGTTCCAGCCGGTCAGGGCTTGCAGCAGTTTCAGCGGCCCGCCGGGTCCGCAGCCGTGGCAGAAGTAGGTGCCTTCGCCATCCTTGTCGGTGTAGCGAAACCTGTCCTTGCCCTTGCCACAGACCGGGCAGCCCTGGTTGCTGCCCTTAAAGGCCGCGTGATCGCCGGCGAGCGCTCGCAGGATCTCGGTCCAGCGGCCATTGGCGCGCTGCCTGACTTGCTGGACGCGTGCGTCGCACTCGTCCTTGCTCATGACAGCCTCGCGCAACGGGCCGCGGGCGATGACGCGGCAGGATGGACGAACTTGTGCATGGTGAACTCCTTGAAGTGGTGCCGCACGGCAAGGCCACGCCGACGTGGTCAGCGCGACTCGGATGCGGGGTGCGGCGAAGGGCAGGCGCGTGAGCGACCTGCCCGCGACGTGTGCGAGGCGTGCGCGGGCACGCCTCGGCGATGGCTTTGGCGACGGCTACCTGCCGGTCGATCCGGCAGCGTGTCGCGCAGGAACTCCTGGGCCGACTTGTGACCCGCCGATGCGGGCCGCAGGTACGCCGGCGACCTGTGGGGAAACTTTGCAGAGCGGGCGGCGATTGCCTGGCCACGCGCTCTGGAAAGGAAGCCGCAGCTTCCTCCCCTCGTGATTCCGATCAGTCGACCATCAGTCGACCAGTTCGACGGCGTGATCGCCGGCGGCCTGCCCGACCTTCAGGCGGAAGGTCCTGCCGCGCAGCAGCGGGTACTTCTCCAGCTTCACCTCGGCCAGCAGCGAGTCCAGCGTTCCCTTGGGGTCCGCCGAGCGCAGCAAGCGGATCAGATCGGCCAGCGCGTCGATGTCCGCCGCCAGGTCGTCGTCACGGAACTGCTCGTTCGAATCGATGAAGTTCGATGCCTGGCGCACGGCACGGCCGCTGGTCTCGCCTTCGGGGATGAACAGCGTGCCCTGGTCGTGCACGCCGGCGTCGGTGAGTTCGACGGGATCGCCGCCCATCGTGATGTGCACGCGGCGGCACAGCACCACCTCGGGCCAGACCCAGCGGCCCTCGAGCGTCGTCGGGGCCTGGCTGTCGAGCGGCGCGACGGCGAACTCCTCGTCGCCGAGGTAGCGCACGTGCGCTTGAACCCAGTGATCGGCGTCCAGCATGCATGGCGAGAACACGACGTAGCCCCTGGCACGTGCGTACATCCAGCGGCCGGCGTTGTCGTCGTCCAGCGCATCGAGGCTGACCAGCCTGACCCGGCCGGACTCGATGTCCTGCCGCGTGGGCGGCGGGTCGAGTACCTGCAGATGCTCGCCTGCGCCCGAGTCCACTTGATCGGGATAGCCCACGATCGCCTCGCAGCTGCCGACCGGCAGCAGGTCCAGGTCGTTCAGCAGGTCCAGATGAGACCAGCCGCGCATCGCGCCGTAGAACCGCCGGACGAAGTCCTCGGGCGGCAGTTCGGCCTTGCGATCGAGCAGCACGCTTCGCCACAAGGCGCGCAGCGCGGAGCGGATGCGATCCTCCTGGCGGTCGGCGTCGATCAGCGTGTCGCGGTCCGGCAGGCGGGCCATGAACTGCTTCGCGTCGAGGTGGATGACGTTGACCGTCGCGCCGAGCGAACAACTCGGGCGCCGCATCACGCAGAAGCCTTGCAGGTAGACCACGAGGTCGCTGCTGTGCTTGCCGTCGTGCGCTCCGGCCAGAAACACGTCGCCGATGGGCGTGGCGCGAATGTCGCACAGGGCGCCGCGTGCTTGGGTGCGCGCGAGCATCGTGCCGTTGAACTCGACCGGCACCTCGAAGCCGCAGCACATGGCTTCGATGCGGTAGGGCAGGTCCGTCAGGTCCACGCCCTGCAGCTCGATGCAGGTGCCGGCGTCCGCCGGGTCGACGGCCTGCACGTCGATGTCCTTGCGTGCCAGCGCGTCGGCGGTGTCGAAGTCGATGCGCTGCCCACGCGAGCTGACCGTGCAGCGCATGGCGGCGTACAGGCACTTGGTGAAGCCGATGCCGAACGGGTGTTCTTCGTCGCGGGTCGCGTCGTCCCAGCCGGACTCGTGGAAGGTGAGCAGCTTCTGGAAGTCCTCGATCCCGGCCCCGTTGTCCTGCACGCGCAGCGTCCGGGCCTGCGCATCGTGGTGAACCTGGATCAGCGAAGCGCCGGCACGCCGCGCGTTCTGCAGCAGTTCGGAGACCAGCGTGAATCGGTCGGAGAAGGCAAAGCGCTGGTTGCGCAGCGCGCCTTCCTCGTTGATGCGGATGCGTATCTTCATGATGAACTCTCGGGTTCTGTTGAGTGCCCGCGTACGGCGGGCAAGACGATCGGCCACGCGTTCAGCGCATGACCGGGTGGGTGTAGAGCTGGCCCGAGCGCAGCGCCTCGCCGAGGCTGTGGTCCGCGAACTCGTCGGCCAGCAGGAACTGCGTGTGCAGCGCTTCATGCTCGTCGTCGAGCCGCTGCACCCTGCAGCCCAGCGGATGCCACAGCAGCCGGTAGGCCAGGCGCTCGGCGCCGGCGATGAGGAAGACGCGCCCGGGCTGGCCGGTGAGCACTTCGCTTTCCTTGATCAGTTACTCGATGTCGCCGGCACGCAGCACGTGCAGCATCGGCGGATCGGCGCACCGGGCGCGATCAGCGCTGAGCACGGTGGTCTCCCTGGCCAGGCGCGAGGGCGGCGCTTGTCGACGGGCTCGGATGCGCCGCGCTCCGCGACCGATGCGGCGTCGGCTGCGCCTCGGCGTCCAGGTGCGCGGCCAGCAGGTACGCTGTCACGACGGCGGCGACGCCGAGTGCGTTCTTGATCGAAGACGGCATTGGAGGGTCTCCAAAAGTGGGCGCCGCCCGGCCGGGTTGCCGTGGCGGCGCGGTGACGGGTTGCGCAGGTCACGCGAAGAGGTCGCCCTGCACGCCGAACTGCCGGATCTGCTCGTTGATCCACTGCGGGTTCTTCGCCAGCCGCTGTTCGACCCAGCCGGGATTGCGCCGCACCTCCTCGCGCACCCACTCCGGGTAGCGCGCGAGCGTGGCGTTCATCCAGGCCTTGAGCCGATGGCGGATGTGGTCGCGGATCTCTTCCGGGTCGGTCCAGCCGCAGTACGCGATCGGCGACAAGGGGCTGCAGCCGACCACCCGCAGGCAACTCGCGAAGGAGAACGGCTGGCCGTCCTTCTCGCGCTCGGTGAAGACCCAGCGCAGCGTGTCGAGCTTGTCCTCGAGCGGGGTATCCGGGTCGCTCAGGCCCTTGACCTCCTGCAGCAGGCGCCAGTGCAGATAGACGACGTCCTCTTCGCTCCATTCGATCGAAGCCTCTTCATCGTCGGGTGCCCGCGAGGGCGCCGCTTCGGTCTCCTGGAACATCGGGGTCGAGACGGACGCGGCCGGCCATGCCGCCGGTGCCGTGTGAGATCGGGCTTCGGGCCGGGTGGCCCGAAGTTGTGCGTTGATGTCGAGCATCACTGCCTCCATGGGTGAATCGGAGGCGCCATGTCCCGCACGAGGGGCGAACGCCCCCGAAGGGTGACTACGGTCGGATCGGGTCCGACTTCGACAGGTCGTGCGACCTGGGCTGGCTGGGTGGGCGCGGTTCGAACCGCGGGATCGGAGCCAGCGACCGATCAAGAAAGGCTGTCGGCGCGCGGCGGCGACCGGCGCTCCGAAAACCCTCGTCGATGCGATGCAGCTCAGGCCGACATCAGCGATTGCGCCGGCATCGCCTGCGCGAGCGACAGGATGTCGAGTCTCCTGGGCTTGCCGTTCGGAACGCAGGGCCAGCTGCTGCCTGGTTCGACGGTAGGGCGGGCGGGAGCGTGGGTCAATGTGGCCGAGGCGTTCGCAAGCGCGTGCCGCGCTACGGCTTCCGCTGGCGGGAGGTCATGCGCGCGGACTCTCGCGAGGCATGGAGCGACCGCGATGACCAGTGCCGGTTTGCGGTTGCCGGCGAAGGCGCGAGCCGGCCGCGAATTGATGCCGGTGTGCCGTGAATTTCGAGTGGCCCGGCATGAGCTGCGTCACCCACCATGGGGCGAAGCACCGATAGGAGGAACGGCCATGACGACCCACCCCGCAGCCACCGCCATCGTCAGGATCGACCAGGGGCGCGTCAACGAGCGCATCCTTTCGCGCGAGGTCAAGACCGACTTCCGGCGTGTCGAGGGCGCGAGCATCAAGATGACTGCGCGCTTCACCAGCGCCGAGGGCAAGCGTCTCTTCGTGCGCTTCTTCAACACGCTCCAGCTCAACGCGCACTTCATCTCGGTGATCGCGCGCACGCGCCTGGACACGGACGCCGTGGCCAAGGTCGAACACGTGCTGCGCGAGATGGTCGATGCGTCGGCCGAAGCCTTGAACCAGGCCATCGACGGCGCCGAGGCCCTGTTCAAGACCAACGGCATCGGCAGCATCGCGACCTACGACACCCAGGCGCTGGAGATCGAGGTCAGCATCCTGTCGTCGCTGGGCCGGCGCTACCTCGAGGTGCTGGCCAAGCTGGACCAACTGATGCCGATGCTGCAGACGCTGGAGATCCACGACGTGATCACGTCGCAGGCCGTGGACAAGGAACGCGCTGGGCACAAGCGCCAGGTGCGCGACGTGGCCAACGCGGCGCGGCGCCTGGCCACGGGTTTGCGCAAGGAGATGGACGCCGCTGCGGCAGCCGAGGCCGAGGCTCGTGCCGGTGGGCCTGATCGGCGTGGCCGCCGCCTGGCCGGGGCCGCTGCCGACGATGAATCGGACGCAGACGAGGCCGGAGATCCGCCTTCCAGCGCGGAGCGCGAGGCGGCGAATTCCATTGCGGCCATGGCAGCCGATCCCATGCCTGCCGACGAGACGGATCCGCCGCTCGGGGCTGACCACGCAGCGGACGCCCCTGTTTCGTGAGCCGCATGTCGTCGGCCGATCGAAGCGCCGCGCCAACGATGCCGGCTTTGCGGTACGCGTGGCGCGGCATGCATGAGCGACGGTGCCAGCGGATCTTGTTCGTTCGATCGGAGGCCGCTACTGTTTCTTCGGGTCCCGTGCCGAGCCGCCCCGACCCAGGGCGCGCCACGGAGTCCACCGCTTCCTTGGAGGGGCGGCGTCGCAGACGTCATCTGCCTCGATCCGATCCACCATCCGGACGCTCATTCATGCACCCGTCGGAACGGGAACACCGACGCGGGATTCGCAACGAGGCTGTCGTTCCCTATCGGCTCCCGCCAATCTGACCGGGCGCGGCCGCGACAGAGCAGGTCATGACCTTCGCGCGGCGAACGCCGCGAACGAGGCCAGATCATGCGTTCTCCAATCCCATCGACGGCCACTCCGGCCGTGGCACAGCCCGAGCCATCCTCCCGACTGCGACTGCCAGAAACAGGCTTCTTGCGCCAACCCCAGGTGCTGCAGTTCGTCCCGATCTCGAAGTCCACGCTGTGGCGTCGCATCGAGGCGCGATCGTTCCCTCAGCCGGTCAAGTTGTCGCCGAGGGTCACGGTCTGGCGTGCCGAGGACATCCGCCGCTGGATCGCGGAGCAGGGCGGTGAGTCGTGACGGCGTCCCTCATCCGCTTGTCACGCGCTTTGACGAGGCCGATCACGCGCCAGCTTCACTTGCTCCGCGATGGCGCAAGCCGCTTCATCGAGGACACGCTTGCTCGGCGGTGTGTTGACGATAGCTACACATCGCCGGTAGAATTTGTATATCTGTTGTCATACTCCAATGGGGTGGCCCATGCGCGACGCTGCGATCAACCTGCGAGCCAAGCCCGAGCAGCGCGACCTGATTGACCAGGCTGCGGCGACGCTTGGCAAGAACCGGTCCGACTTCATGCTGGAAGCGGCCTGCGACCGGGCGCGGTCCGTTCTGCTCGATCAGGTTTTCTTCAGACTGGACAACCGACGGTTCAAGGCTTTCATGCTGCAGTTGGACGCTCCGTCTGCACCCAACGAAGGCCTCGAACGATTGATGGCCGTCCAGGCACCGTGGGCTGCCCCGGCCGTGAAGAGGCGCGCACGCTGAAGCGGTACGGCATCCTTGGCTGCAGATCTGACCCCGCCCGAGCCACTGGCCAGCCGGCACCGAATCGACGCGTTCGAGTGCGGCGAGCCTCTGCTGGATGAGTGGCTCCGCAAGCGTGCGCTGGGCAACCAAGCCGGTGGGGCGAGCCGTACGTTCGTGGTGGCCGACGCAGCGGGCCGGGTGATGGGCTACTACGCGCTGGCAGCCGGCGCGGTGTCGCACGAGACGGCAACAAGTGCGGTTCGACGGAACATGCCGGATCCTGTGCCGGTTCTGGTGCTCGGGCGTTTGGCCGTGGGCCGGCAAGCCCAGGGGATGCACCTGGGCGCCGCACTGCTTCAAGACGCCGTGAAGCGCGCGAGCAGCGTGGCAGCGGATGTCGGAGTCCGGGCTCTCCTGGTGCACGCCTTGAGCGAGCAGGCCAAGAGGTTCTACGAGAAGTATGGCCTTCAGGTATCGACGCTGCATCCGATGACCTTGATGATGCGGCTGCCAACTACGTGATGCCCTGAGCCGGTGGGACCGATCGGAAGTGCCTCTGCGCCCGGAGGGTTCGACCCTCGGAGAAAGTGGCCCCGCCACCACGAAGGGTGACGGGGCCAATGATCCGAACGATGTTCAGGCGGCTTGCAGCGCCTCTTCGGCTTCGGTCGCCGACGTTCCTGCTTCGTCCTTGTCCAGATCGAGCTGCCTGAGCAGTTCGCGCTGGCGCACCAGCAATTCGGCCAAGCGGCCTTCGTGCTCGAAGGGCCGCGCGAGCTCCAGTCGGATGTCCTCCAGGCGCTTGCGCCGCGCGGCCAACTGAACGACCGTATCGGCGTGCTGCTTGCCCACCGACTGCACAGCGTCCAGCAGTGCCGATGCGAGCGCCGGTCCGGTCTGGTAGATCTGCGCGTGGTACGTGCCGTGTCCGGCCAAGTACAGGTTCGGCAACTCCGCGCCGCGCTCAGCCTGGATGCCAAGATCGAGCCCCGCGAAGCGGCCCACGATCCTGTCGGCGACGCGGCCGGTGCCACTTGCCTCTTCCCTGGCAGCCTTCACGAGGCCGCGCAGTGCGTCCCCCACGGCATCCAGTCCGGCGATCCGACGCCCACCCACACTGACGCTGATGCGCTCTTGGCTCTGCGGCTCGATGCGCCCCAGGTCCTGCGCCAGCAGGCCGATCCTTCTCTCGAGCGCCTCGATGGACATCGGCAGCCTGCCGACCTCGCTTTCGTTGGCGTAACGCTGGTTGCGCCACACCGAGTACAGCGTCGACAACTCGGCCACCTCGGCGTCCACGCCGGCCTTCTCGATCACCAGCGGATTGCCAGATGCCAGCGCCTTCACCTCGGCGTACGACAACGCCGCCAGCTCGACGTCTTCCAGCGACCGGATGCCTTTGTCACCGCTCATCACCTGCGCGATGAAGCGCGCCTTGGTCTCCAGCGTCTGCCAGCTGTACGAGTCGAAACTCTGCTCGGTGACGTAGCGGAAGATCTCCACGTCCTCGCACTGATTGCCCTGGCGCAGGATGCGCCCCTCGCGTTGTTCGACATCGCACGGGCGCCACGGTGCATCGAGGTGATGCAACGCCGCCAGCCGCGTCTGCACGTTGGTGCCGACGCCCATCTTCGCCGTCGATCCGAGCAGCACCCGGACCTTCCCGTCGCGCACCGCCTTGAACAGCGCGGCCTTCTGGGCGTCGGTGCCGGCGTCGTGCACGAAGGCGATCTCGGTGTCGGCGATGCCGGCCCCGACGAGCCGCTGGCGCAGGTCGTCGTAGACGCTGAAAGCCTTGCCGCCCTTGGGCGACGACAGATCGCAGAACACCAGCTGGGTACCCCGGAAGGCTGCCGTGCGTTGCCAAACGGCCAGCACCTCGCGCACGCAGGCGGCGACCTTGCCGCTCGCATCGAACGCCGCGCCAGGCGCCACCAGCCGGAAGTCCAGCGCGGCCTTGCGGCCGTCGGTGGTGACCGAGAGCATGTTGTCGTCCTGCGGCTGCACGCGACCTTCGCGGATCGCCTCGGCACGCAGCACGAGCGTCTGCACGAAGGCCTTCAGCGCGCTGCTCGCCGGGCAGGCCACGACGCGTGGCTTGCCGCCGCGCAGCATTGGAACCGGCAGCTTCAGCATCTCGGCCGTGCGGATGTCGGCGACCTCGCCGAACACGGCCATCAGTTCCGGCACGTTGATGAAGCGCGCGAATCGCGTGTGCATCCGGTAGCCGCTGCCGTCCGGCGCGATCTCCAGCGCCGTGACGCTCTCGCCGAAGGTGGCGGCCCAGGCATCGAACTGCTGCAGCCCGAGTTCCTCCAGCCTCCTGGGCTGCAGGTAGCGCATCATCGTGTGGATCTCGGCCATCGTGTTGGCCACCGGCGTCGCGGTCGAGAACACCACCCCGCGCTGCGCGTGCCCATGCAACTGCATCGTGTAGCGCGTCTTCAGGAACAGATCGAAGGCACGCTCCGAGCTGGTCAGCGGCAGGCCCGCCACCCGCGTCATCTTGGTGAACCGGTAGAGGTTCTTGAACAAGTGTGCCTCGTCCACGAACAGCGCGTCGATGCCGAGCTGCTCCCAGGTCAGCAGGCCGTCCTTCTTCTTGTCGGCCAACAGTCTCTCCAGCCGCGCGGCCCAGTTCTTCTTCATTGCTTCGAGCTGCTTGATGATCCGGTTGGACCGGTCGCCGTTCTTCTCGGCGCGAATCGACATCTCGATCTCATGGATGATCTCCTTGATGAATGTTTCAGTGAATTGCGGCGACATCCGGATGCGCTCGAAGCTCGAGTGCGTGATGACCACCGCGTCCCAATCGCCCGTGGCGATGCGCGACACCAGCTCGCGCCGGCGGTCGCCCTCCAGATCCTCCTTGCCGGCCATCAGCACCGATGCGTTCGGGTACAGCCGCACGAACTCCGCCGTGTACTGCGCCAGGACGTGGTTGGGCACCACATGGCAAGGCTTGTTGGCGAAGCCCAGGCGTCGCAGCTCCATGCTCGCGATCACGCACACCGCCGTCTTGCCGGCGCCGACCACATGGAAGAGTCCGGTGTTGCCCGACTGCACGACGCGCCACACGGCATTGCGCTGATGCGGGTGCAGTTCGTAGCAGTGCGAGAAGCCGGGCAGCTTCAGGTGTGACCCATCGAAGTGCCGTGCACGCGTGGCGTTGAACAGGCCGTTGTAGATCGCGCACAGGCGCTCCCTGCGCTCGGCGTCCTCGAAGGACCAGGCGGCGAAGCGCTCCTTGATGTGGCCCAGCTTCTCGCGGGCCGCCAGCGTTTCGTCGGGGTTGACGTAGTAGCGGTCGGTCTCCGGATCGCGGTCGCGCACGGTCGGCACCTGCACGTTCAAGGCGCATTGCACGAGTTCGATCGCGTTCATGCGCGAGGTGCCGAACTCCTGCGTCACCTTCACGTTCTGGCGTGCGGCCCAGTCGTTGAACTTCACCGACCAGGCGCCGGCTTCGGCCGAATAGCCGACCTGCGTGTCCTGCAGTTCCAGCACCTGCTGGATGAACGCCTCGACGTCGGCGGCGGGTATCCACACGGCGCCCAGGCGCGGCTCGATCGCCGCCGGCGGCAGGTCTTCGGGCTGCACGCCTTCGAGCGCTGCCACGTTGCGCCGGTAGTCGGCACCCGACAGCGCGGCCTGCTTGAGCTTGGCCTTGACGTTGCCGGACAGGTACTCGTCGGCCGACTTCCAGTTGCCGTCCGCCGGGTCATGGAACACCTGCCCCGCGCCGGCCAGGGCGCTGAGCACCGCCTGCTCGGGTGCGCCGAGCAGGCCAGCCATGTAGGGCGGATCGACCCGGCCACGCCACTGGATGGACGCGGCGAGCGCCTCGGTGGGTTCGCCCGCCGCGCGCGGCTCGACGACGCGGCTCAGCGTGCGCCGCGTGAACAGCGCCGCCTTGCGCGCGGTGTCCGATTCCTCGTCGTAGTGCTCCAGCGACAGCAGCAGCGGGTAGTCCGGGTCGTGCCGGAACGCCAGCGCGTTGGCGCGGCTGGAGAGGCAGCCGTACCTCGAAACGTAGCGGTCGTAAGTGCCGTTGAGCATCGCCCGCAGGTGACCGAGGCGGCTGTCGCCGTCGTCGGCCAGTTGCGCGTCGAGCAGTGCGCGCGCATGGTCGCGGATCGCGCACAGGCCCGTCACGCGGGCTCTCTGGGTGGCATTGATACGGTCGTGGACATCGACCATCTCGCCGCTCTCGACCCGGTGCACGCGCCCCTTGTGGAGGCGGTAGCTGCCGGGGCGGGCACCGGCTTCGGCCGGCACCGACGCGCGCGGCGCGGGCAGCTTGGCTGCAGCGGGTTGGTAGACCGCGTCCGGCAGAAGCCCAATGCGCTCACACAGCGCGGCCGCGAGGTCGCCCTCGAACACGGCCACAGGCACTTCGTCGTAGCCGTTGCTCTGCCGGCGGATGCGGCCGATGCAGTACTGCGGGTTCTCGGCGTACCAGGCGTTGATCTGCAGGTAGCGCTCGTGGCAGTGCGGGTGTCGCAGACTGTCGGGCACCAGGCCCAGTTCGACCCAGCCGGCCGGGACCGCTTCGGCCCGCTGCCGCTTGCGCAGGAAGAGGATGTCGGCCTGCACGTCGGTGGACGCGATGTCGGCGAACGCGCCTTGCGGCAACCGGATCGCACCCAGCAACCGGGCTTGCGACGCAACGTACTCGCGCACCGCTTCGCCGCGTGCCTCCATCGTGTGGCTGCTGGTGATGAGGCACACCAGGCCGCCGGGCCGCACCAAGTCGAGCGCGCGGCCGATGAAATAGTTGTGGATGCTGAAGCGGGTGTAGCCCCGGTTGCTCGGGTCGGCGACCTTGTATTTGCCGAAGGGCACGTTGCCGATCACGAGGTCGAACCAGTTCTCGGGCAGCGGCGTCTTCTCGAAAGGCGCGACGCGCACGTCGACGCCGTGTGGTGCGTAGAGCGCCTCGAGGATGCGGCCGGAAGTCCGGTCGATCTCGATCGCGGTGACGCTGCTGCATTGCGCCAGGCCGCGTGGCATGGCGCCGATAAAGTGGCCGATGCCCGCAGCGGGCTCGAGCACCCGGCCGCCGTTGAAGCCGAAGCGCTCCACGGCCCGCCACATCGCCTCGATCACGTGAATCGCCGTGTAGTGGCTGTTGTTGACCGACGCGCGCGCCGACTCGTAGTCGCCGGCCGTGAGTTCGGCCTGCAACTCGTTGGCGCGCGCAGCCCAGCGCGGGTCGCCGTCGTCGAGGTTGAAACTCGCAGGCAGCCCACCCCAGCCGGTGAACCGCAGCAGCGCGCGACGTTCGTCGTCATGCAGGGGTCGCTGCTCGGCCGCGACGCGCATCAGGACGCGGATGGCCGCGAGGTTCGCCTCGAACTTGGCAACCTGGCCGGCGGGAATGCTCGGATCGCCCGCCGGCCACACCGGGGGCTTGTCCACGGCGGTTGGCGCGGGGGCTCGCCAGATCGGCAGTGGCGCGCGGTCCACAGGCGGCTCCTCCGCTGCCGAGGCGGTACGAACTGGTGGCGGCACCGCGTCGTTGGTCGCGTCGCCGCCGAAGAGCGACATCTGCTCGGCCTGCAGGGGCAGGGCTGGAAGTTCGTCGCCGCGAGCGGATGGCGGCAACAAGAAGATCTCGACGGGACGTGCCATCGGTGCGTGCTCCATGGGATGTGGGAACACGACCGCCCCTGCCGGGGGAGTGGTGCTCCCCGGTTGGGATGAGGTGACTGCGCGCTCGGCGCGCGTGACGTCGGCGCGGCGGGTTCGGCTGGTCTCGAAAAGAGATGCCGCCCCGCGGACAGCGGATGCGGGTAACGACCGCGACGCCTGATTCGATTCAGGGCCGTGCGCCATGCGGCGCGCGGGCAGTGGCGTGATCGCCTGAGTGCGTGGCCAGTGTGGAGCGCGGCGCCCGAACGGGCACGCATCGCGCTGCCGATTCCGCGTCCGCGTCCTCGGTGGCGGGATGTCGTTCGTGCGGACTTCGGTGCCCGGCGCGCGCGCCGGGCACTGTGGGCTGCGCGCCAATCCGTTGTCGCGCACTACATGCAGCAACAAATACTGAATGAGAACTACTTACGCTTGGCAGCGGGTTGCCGAAAACAGATCAGGCTCGGGGTTCGTATGGCAGGGGTGCTCCGCGCAGGCCGGCAGGCTGCGCGTCGAAGCCCATGCGTTTTCGCGATGCAGTTCGTGCCGCGCCGGCGGCCCGAGCCCCGACGCGTGCGCAGGCCTTGGCCCTCGACGCCGAGTGCGAATCCGGGGCTTTTGCGCCGTGATTTCGGGTGGTGCAGCAAGGGCATCGTCTCGACGATGCATGGATCGTGTCGCAGGGGGTCGAAGAACAATGGATATGGAGTCTGTGAAACGCTCGGTCGCGATGCTTCGCGCCATCGTCGACGGGAAGTCCTATGCCGAGGTCGCCGCCACACACGGCCTGGCGCGAACCTCGGTGGAGCGCCGCGTGAAGATGCTGGCCATCCGGCTGCACAAGGAGGCCGGGCTGGTCGGCGTGGGCGTCGACGGCGTCGTCCACGTGCGGCGCCTTCGATCGCTGCGCGAGGAGGTGCAGCGCGCCCTGGCCGCGTTCGATGTGTCGCAGCCGCCGCCGCGGCCGGAGGTGCCGGTGCTGGGCGACGACGAGGTGCAACTCGCGCTGCAACGCGCTCGGCTGCGCAGCCCCATGCCCACGCGCGACGTCGCGCTCGTCGCCCTGCTGTTCGCCACAGGCGCCAGGCCGCTGGAAATCGCGCGCATGACGGTGGGCGACTATCTCCACGAGGACGGCAGCGTGCGCACGGTGTCGGTGCTGCGCGCGGAGGTGTCGGCGAGCCGCCGCGAACGGCCGCTGTTCTTCGTCAGCCCTGGGCTGCATCAGGCCCTGGACGCGTACCTGGCCGAGCGGGCCGCCATGACCCGCGGCGCGAGCGGCGTCAGTGGCGCAAGCGCGGCCTATCGCGGGCTCGATCCGGCAGAGCGCCTGTTGCTGGACGACGCCTGGCAGCCGTTCGCGGTGAACGAGTTCGGCGGGGCCCGCGGGCGCACGCGCTACCTGTGCCGGGCCATGCTCGTGACCTGCCGCAAGGTGTTCCGGCGCATCGGCATGCCCGGTGTCTCCGCGTTGACGGTTCGGCGCACGGTGGCGGCGCGTCTGTCGGAGCGGGGTGCCGACGTTGAGCAGATCGGCCAGCTGCTGGGCGTGTACGAGCGAAAGTCCGTGCGCGGCCTGCTGCCGCCACAGCGCCGCGGGCTGCAAGAGTTGATGCACGGCCTGGTGTAGGCGCGCCGCGCTTCATATCAGTCGTCAGGGCGCGGTCACCGGCGGCAACGGCGGCATGGGCGTTCCCGTGTGCCAGACCCAAGGCGTTGCTTGCAGCGCGTGCAGCGCGCGGGCCTTGGCGGCTTTCTCGCGCGGCGCGACGAACTCGCTCACCACGTGCAGGGGCACGGGATCGCGCCCGGCATCCAGGAGCAGCGCGTTGGCGAACGCGGCTGCTTCGTCGGCGTCGTAGCGCAGCGGCTTGACGAAGCGCCGTTGCTGCGCGATCAGCGCATCGATCAGCGGCAGTTCGTGAGCCCCCTCGACGGGAACCCACTGCGGGTGGGCCAGCATCAGGCTCGCGGCCTCCACGCCGTAGGTGTGCTCGCGCCGCGCGCGGATCAGCGCCGTGACGACGAGCTTGGGCCGCTGTTCCGCGTCGGCGTCACAGGCCTCCAGCAGCGGCGCATAGAGGCGTTCGATGCGCGTCCAGGTCTTGGCCGGCACCAGCAGCGGCGTGTCCGGCATGTGCTTGATCCAGAGCCTGCGACCGGCGGCGCCCGTGTCACAGTGCTTGAACTCGCCGATCAGCACCGCCATGCCGAAGCGCTCACCGCCGCGGTCCTCGTGCAGGAAGGCCAGCTTGCGGCGCCGGCGCGTGCAGACCTCGTTCTGCGTCGCCTGCTGGAAAGGCTCGGGCACGTAGAGGCGGTCCGACAGCCGCCAGCCCTTGACGAGAATTTCCAGCGCCGCCTCGCTCAGGTACTTGTGCACGGCGCCCTGGCCACGCCTGCCCGCCATCGCCGGGGTCCAGCGGTTGAACCCGGCGCGCTCGAAGAGGAAGTGGGTCAGCGCGCGCAGCGACATCTGCTTGTGCTGCACGCGCACCTCCCCGGGAGAGGCCGGCTCTGCCTTCGCGGCGCAACGGCCTGGCGCGCGCTCGAGCGGAAAGCGCACGCGCAGTTCGATCGCGTCGGGGGCATGTTCGATCACCGCCTGGCCCAGCAGCTCGCCCAGGCCGGACTGCCGGGGCGGCGGCTCGAACGACGGGCATGCGGCGTGGTGCAGGTGGCCGGAGCCGGGCATGCGCTTGACGACGTGGTCGCGATGCTTGGCGATGTACATCTCGACGCCGCCCGCGACACACAGGCAGCGCGGGCGCTGGCCCGCCTCGTAGATGGCGGCGAGCGCCCGAGGCAGGCCCGGATCGCCCTCGGCGTAGGTTCTGGCGTTGACGAGCAGGCGTTGGGTCTCCACGGGGGGGGGGGCGCCTCGTTCGCGCGGCATGAGGATTCGGGGCATGGCGAATGCCCAAGCAGCCCATGCTGGCGTGGAGCGACGACGGTGCGCCACCGGAAATTCGCGTCGATACGGACGCAAATCGACATCGGCAACGCGCGGCCCCGGGGCCGCCTGGTTCAGGCGTTATCCGCGGCGCGCGCCGCCTCGACCTTGCCGACGAGATCGGCGCCCGAAACGCCCAGGGCCGAGGCGATGCGCAGCAGCAGCGCGAGCGAGGGCTGTCGCTCGCCGCGCTCGAGCTTGCCGTAGTAGGAGCGGTCGACGTTGGCGAGCAGCGCGAACTGGTCCTGGGCGACGCCGCGGCGCACCCGCTCGGCACGGATCACGTCGGCGAAGGCGCGCGCGACCGTCGGGTCGAAGGACGTGGCGCGTTTGGTGGCAGCGGCGCGTAGTGGCTTGTAAGTCTTGTTGCTCGGCACTGGCCAAGGGTGCCGGCCGTGTTACCTTTCAGGCCACGGCATATATGCCGTTGAACGCCGATCGGTGGCGAGGAGCCGCTCGCGTCATTGCCCGCCAATGGCCGCCCGGCTCAGTTCCAGCACCGATTGAACCCGCCGGCGACATCGGCCACGCTGTGCCACAGCCCTTGCAGTGGCACGCCAATCGCTAAGCATCAGGTGGGGCCGCGCGACGCGTGGTCGGTCCGCCGAAAGCACCAGCGCTGCAAAGCCACCCTCCACAACGCCATGGACATCAGTCGGCTCAACCAGGCAGGGCTCAAGGCCACGCGGCCCCGCCTGCGCGTGCTGGAAGTCTTCGAATCCAGCGCGCCCCGGCACCTGTCGGCGGAAGAGGTCTATCAGCGCGTGCTCGCTGCCGGTGCCGACGTGGGCGTGGCCTCGGTCTACCGCATCCTGGCGCAACTGGAGGCCGCCGGTCTCGTGCGCCGGCACAACTTCGATGGCGCTGCCGCGGTGTTCGAGATGAACGATGGCCAGCGCCACGACCACCTGGTCTGCGTCGAATGCGGCCGCGTCGTCGAATTCAAGGACCGCGCGCTGCATCTGCGGCAGGACAAGATCGCCGGCGCGCACGGCTACGAACTGGACGACGAGCCGCTCCTGCTGCGAGGCCGCTGCCCGTCGTGCCTGGGCCGCCGGCGTGGCGCCGCGCGGCGCGCCACTGCGCCGGGCCGCCGGTGACCGACCGGCCCAACGGCCGTCCCCGAAGGCGGCGGCCTAGGAGTCTGCGCGGCAGAACCGGGTAGTTCCTGATGGCGCATGGCATGGCGCACGCGTTGATGGGTCATGGCTGGAAGTTATCGCCCCTACGAACCTGACCAAGTGATGCTGCTGCCAGCGGCGCCGCAGGACTGGCTGCCGGCAGGGCACCTGGCTCACTTCATCAACGACACGGTCGACGCGCTGGACCTCAAGGCGTTCTACGCACGCTTTGAGGGCGGCGGCTCGCGCAACCAGCCGTTCCACCCGGCGATGATGGTCAAGGTGCTGGTCTACGCCTACGCCACGGGCGTGTTCAGCTCGCGCAAGATCGAGCGCCGGCTGCACGAAGACTTGGCGTTTCGGATGCTGGCGGCGGGCAACTTCCCGCGCCATCGCACGATCTGCGACTTCCGGGCGTTCCACCTGAATGAACTGTCGGACCTGTTCGTGCAGGTGGTCAGGCTCGCCCGCGAGATGGGCCTGGTCAAGCTGGGCACGGTGGCCATCGACGGCACCAAGCTCAAGGCCAACGCCAGCCGCCACAAGGCGATGAGCTACGAGCGCATGAAGCAGGCCGAGGCTGAACTCAAGGCGCAGATCGACGCGCTGCTGGCAAGCGCCAAGGCCACCGACGAGGCTGAAGTCAACGAGCCGGAACTGGACCTGCCCGCCGAGATCGAGCGGCGCGAGGCGAGGCTCGAGGCCATCCGCGAAGCCCGTGAACGCCTGGAGCAGCGCCAACGCGAGGCGGACCTCGAACGCGGCCGCAGCGACGACGACGACCGCCGCCCGCGTGGCCCGGATGGCAAGCCCAAGGGCGGACGCTACAAGCGCGAGTTCGGCGTGCCCGAGGACAAGGCGCAGGAGAACTTCACCGACCCGGACAGCCGGATCATGAAGCGAGCCGGTGGCGGGTTCGACCCGGCGTACAACGCGCAGACCGCGGTGGACGAGGCCGCGCACATCATCGTGGCGGCTGAACTGGACAACGTGGCACCGGACGCGAACTGGCTGCTGCCGATGATCCAGGCGGTGGGCGACAACCTGGGCGAGCTGCCCGAACTCGGTCTGGCCGACGCGGGCTACCGCAGCGAAGACAACCTGAAGAACGCGCCGATCGAGGTGGTGGTAGCACTGGGCCGCGAAGGAAAGGAGCACGCCGAGGTCGACGCCCGGCAGTACCCGCACACCGCGGCGATGGCCGCCAAGCTCAAGACACAGCAAGGCCAGGCGGCCTACCGCAAGCGCAAGTGGATTGCCGAGCCGCCCAACGGCTGGATCAAGAGCGTATTGGGGTTCAGGCAGTTCAGCATGCGAGGACTGCACCGGGTGCGAGCCGAGTGGAAGCTCGTGTGCATGGCGCTGAACCTGCGGCGCATGGCGGTGTTGAGCGCAAGCTGATCCGCGGCGGGGCGGTCGTCAGACTGACTGGAGCCTCCCTCCTGGAGGGAGGCTGGAGGGTGCGGTCCAACAAGCTGGAGCTCCCTCACGGAGGGGGCTCGGGGGAGCCGTGCGTAAAGCCGCAGCCTAGGAGGCTGGGCGGCTTCTGCCGCGCAGACTCCTAGGCGCTGTCGCCCATCTGCGACTGCAGCCAGTTCGGCTCACCCACCTTGGCGACGAGTTCGATCTGCGTCTCGAGGTGGTCGATGTGTCCCTCGGTGTCGTCCATGATGGCTTGCAGCAAGTCGCGCGACACGTAGTCGCGCACCGACTCGCAGTGCGCGATGGCGTCCTTCAGCACGGCATGCGCACCCTGCTCGGCCTTGAGGTCGCAATGCAGGATCTCGACCGCCGACTCGCCGATCAGCAGCTTGCCCAGGTCCTGCAGGTTGGGCAGGCCGTCGAGCACGAGGATGCGGTCCACCAGCCTGTCGGCATGTTTCATCTCCTCGATCGACTCTTCGTACTCGTGCTTGGCCATCCGAGCGAAGCCCCAGTTCTTCAGCATGCGGTAGTGCAGGAAGTACTGGTTGATCGCGGTGAGTTCGTTCTTCAACTGGAGATTGAGGTATTCCAGCACCTTGGCGTCGCCTTGCATCGCGGTTTCCTTGTTGTTGTGGGTGCTGGAATTGTCGGCGCCGCGACGCCCGCCTGAAAGAAACCGGGCTGACGACTCCGGTGCTCGAATCGCGACGCGTTCGTGCTTCGATTGAGCTTGACGGGCCGGATTCTCGCGGGAGCATGGAGCATCCCCAACCCGCGAAGGAACGCCGATCATGGCCGAAGCGAACGTCACCGTGTACGGCGGCAGCGCCGCGCCCACGCTGCTGGGCCAGGGCCCGGCCCGCATCCCGACTGGCGGCAAGATCCGCGCCGGCATCAAGGTGCTCACGCGCAAGGCGGCCGAGCATCCGCAGGCCAGGGCGCTCTACGAGCAAGGGGTTGCCGCGGGCCAGTCGTTCGAGCAGATCGAGCGCGCGATCAGCGAAGCGCTTCCCCAGCTCGAAACGCCGCTCATACCGCGCAACGTGGCCTGGTTCACCGTGCGGCCGCAGGACTTCGCCAATCCGCAGGTCGCGCACCAGATCATGGACGCATACGGCGAGGACCGCGGCGAGGGCTGCAAGCTGTATCGCTTCCCCGTGGTCTTTCCGTCGGACCACTGGCAGACCGTGATGCCGCACGAACTCGCCGCCTGGGGCACCCACGACAAGCACTACTGGTCGCAGTACACGCCGGACGGCCGCCAGCGCCACTGCATGTGCCACGCGCCCGTGCCCACCGACGAGACCGGCCGGCGCACGATCCGCATCTTCGGCGGGCGCAAGACCATGCGGCGCGATGCCAACGGCGGGTTGTGCGAGCCCGAGGTCTGCCCGGAGTACCAGCGGCGCCAGTGCAACCTGAGCGGTCGATTCCTGTTCTTCATTCCGGGCATCCGCGCGATCACCGCGTTCGAGCTGCACACCAACAGCTTCTACGCGATGAACGCGGCGATCCAGAAGTTCGAGACGATCGGCTTCCTGCGTGGTGGGCGCATCTCGGGCTTCCTGGACCGGCAACGCACGCCGTTCTTCATCACCAAGAAGCTGATGGAGGTGACGCATATCGACGAGCAGGGTCGGGCGGTGCGGGTGCCGCAGTGGATCATCGACCTGGAAGCACCAGTGGACGTGGCGGCGCTGCTGCGCGAGCACGACGACGCCGAAACCGTCATCGCGCAGGCGGAGATCGCGACGCAGGTGCTGGACGCTCCAGCTTCCGCCGAGGCGAACTCCGCGCGGGCTGCGGCCAGGCAGGCCGCGGGCGCCGAGCCGGCGGCGACGGGCGCGTCATCACACCCGACGCTGCAGCAGGTGCTGGAGCGCGCGCGTGCATGCGGCCTCGACGCCGAGCGCTACCAGCGTTATGCAGCTCTGCGCTGGGGCGCGGGCTGGAAGCTCAATCCCCGCGGGCGCGCCACCGCGTGGAGGGAACTGGAACGCTATGCCAATGACCCGCACGGCTATGCCGACAAGGTGGATACCGAACTGCGCGCGCTGGCGTAGGGCGGCGGTCGCTCTTGTCGCTCTGTCGCTCTGTCGCCCTTGTCGCCTTGCCCCGGCGGCGGCGCATGCGATCGTGGGGCACACCCACTTCATCACTCGGAGGCCAGCATGATGCGCATCGCGCACTTTTCCGATCTGCACTACGGAACCAGGACGCTGCCCGAAGCCGACCGCTGCTTCGCGGCGGCGATCGACCGGGCGCGCGAGTTGGCCGTCGATGCCGCCGTGATCTCCGGCGATGCGACGGATCACGTCCTCGAGCTGCACTCGCCGGCGGCGCGAGCCCTCGCGGCGCGCGTGCGCTGCCTGGCCGACCACTGCCCGGTGCTGATGCTGCAGGGTACGCACAGCCACGAGCCGCCTGGAACTCTGGCCGTGTTCAAGCTGCTGGGCGGGCGCCATCCGGTTCATGTGTCCGAGCGCATCGAGCAGGTGGCCTTGACGGCAGATGGCCTGTGGGTGCCCTCGCTGGGCTGGCGCTTCGCCGAGATGCCGGCGGGCTCGCGGGCGGTGTTCAGCTGCCTGCCCGCGGTGAACAAGGCCCAGGTCGCGGCGACCGTTGCGGCAGAGGATGCGGCGCATGCGGTGGGCGAGCACGTGGCGGCGGTGCTGAGCGGCTTCGCACCGGGAAACCATGCGGCGCATGCGCGCGGCATCGCGACGATCGGCGTCTCGCATGGCACGGTGTTCGGCTGCGTCAGCGAACACGGGGTGCCGATGGCCGGCTTCGACCACGAGTTCACGACTGGCGCCTTGTTCGCCGCCGGCGCGAGGGCCTTCATGCTGGGGCACATCCACAAGCATCAGACCTGGTCGCGCGACGGGGAGGCGGGGCCGCAGCGCATCGCCTACGCGGGATCCATCGGGCGTTTCCACCACGGCGAACTGGGCGACAAGGGATTCGTGCTTTGGAGCGTGGCAGCCGATGGCGTCGACTGCTCGCTGCAGCCCACGCCGGCGCGGCGCACCGTGGACATCATGTTTGACGGAAGGCCGGACCTGGATGCCCTGCGCGAGGCGGCGGCGGATGCCGCGGTGGCCGGCGCCACCGTGCGCGTGCGCTGGACCGTCGCGGAGGAGGACCGCGACGCCGTCGACCAGGCCGCGATGCGGCAGCTGCTGGCCGCTGCGGCCGACGTCAAGCTGGAGGGGCGCATCGTGCCGGTCGTGCGCACCCGGGCGGCCGGCATTGCGCAACTCGCCGGGATGGGCGAAAAGGTGACCCGGTGGGCCGAGGTCACCCAGTGCGCTGCCGAGCCGCTGCTGCGGTGCCTGGAACAGCTTCAGTGCGGCCCGCCGGAGGAGATCACCGAGAACTTGTTGGCCGCGTCACCTGCTCCGGTCCCGAATGTCGGCGCCGACGCTGATGAAGGGGCCGGCATCGTGGGCGCGCTGCACTCCGTGTGTTGACTCGGCCCGTCAACAATGAGCCCGAGAGCGGGCGTTTCATACTCGCTCTGCGTGGCGATCGGGAGCGACTCGACGGCAGTGCGCATCTTCCTGCTATCGTAGGCCGAGGGGTTGCCCAGGAGGATCGGCAAGGAACGGGTCGCGAGCGCCTCTGCCCCGTTTCTGGCCCGGGGCTCAGATCAGTTGGTCCACCGCGCTTCGCGCGACCCGCGCCGCATGAAACTGGCGTGTAATGCGCATGCGGCGGCGTTCGGCACAGAGGTCGGTTTTTTCTTGGTGCCTCGAACCCGTAGATCAGAACCGGTCAAGGGTCACGCCTCCCAAGGATTCAGGATCGACGCGCCCGTCGTCGCAAAGTCGGCCACGTTGCGCGTCACCACGGTCATGCGATGGACGAGCGCGGTGGCGGCGATCAGGCCGTCGCGCACCGGCCGTGGATCCGGCACATGCAAGCGGGCGCTGCGGCGCGCGATGGCTTCGCTGACCGGCAAGATGCGGCCTGCGAAAGCCGGCAGGGCGTGATCTTCGAACCACGCGCGCAGGAGTCTGCCCTGAGCTGCATCTCGCCGCTCGACGGTCAGGACACCGATCTCCAGTTCCTGGACGGTGATGACCGAGATGAACAGGTCCGCGGCGTCGACGCTGTCGGCCCAGGATGCGACCCCGGCGTGCGCCTTCCCGGCGCTGATCTTGCGCAGTTCGGAAACGACGTTGGTGTCGAGCAGGTACATCAGCTCAGGTCGGCCGCGCGCGCCGTGTCTGTACCTCGAATCAGCGGCAACTCGACGTCTTCGGCGCCCGGCATGGCCAGCAAGTCGGCGATCCTGGCGCGCTGCGCAGTGAGCCTCTTGTATTCGGTGAACGTGAGGAGTACGTGCGCGGGCCGGCCACGATCAGTGATGATGACCGGCCCCGCCTCGGCGGCCTGCTTGGCCTTGCTGGCGTCCTGATTGAACTCTCGGCTGGTCAAGGTCGTGATACTCATGGCGGCACCATTCGTGTAGAAACGTACCTACATGATATTCGTCGCCGCGGAGGTCACGCAAGGCCGGCTGCCCGCGCAAGCCCCGCAGCGCATGCATTCGATCTGCCAGTGGATCGAGCCTAGACCCTGCAACCAAGGCGAATGCCAAGGGGTTCGTGCGCCCGACAGTCGCAGTCTGGCGCACTCAGGCCGCCAGCTCGGGAATCCAAAAGAAGTCGGCGTTGAGCATGTAGAGCCCGGCGGCGACGAGCGTCAGGCCACCGACGATCTCGAAGCCGCGCCGGTAGGCCGCGAGGAAACGAAGGCCCTCGAGCCAGCCGACGGCTACGGCGCCGAGCGCGATGGGAACCGCGCGCCCCAGCGCGAAGGCGAGCAGCAGCGCGGCGCCCGCCATGGCGGAGCCGAGCGTCGTCGCCACGCCCAGCAGCACCACCAGCGCGGGCGTGCATGCCGGACAGACTGCGACCGATAACGGCACGCCCAGGCCGAACGCGCCCCACGCGCCCTGCGGCCGGCGTGCGCGCAGTGCCAGGGGCGGCAGCGGCAGCCGCACCCATCCCGTCCAGACGAGGCCGAGCAGGATCAGCAGCGGACCCAGCGCGAGCCCCCAGGATCGCCCGATCAGCCCCTGCACCCAGGCGCCGCCCAAACCCGCCAGGAAGCCGAGCGCGACATGCGTCGCGAGCATGCCGATGACGAACATGGCGCCGTACAGCGCCGCCTTGCGCCGTTCGCGGGCCTTGGTGACGTAGGCCAGCGCCACCGGTATGGCCGCCAGCGCCACCGGGTTGAAGCTGAAGGCCAGGCCCGCCAGGAACGCTGCGACGGTTGCCGCCATGCCGCCCTGCTGGACGAGTTGCAGCCAGGATTCGGTGTCCATTCAGCGCCTCGCGGCTCGCGAGGACAGCTCGGCCACGAGCTGCTGCGCTGTCGGCAGCTTGGCGAACACGAGTGCTCCGTCGATTGCGACGGCCGGGACCGAGAGCACGCCGAGTTCCACCGCGTAGTCGATGTGCTTGACGATGTCGAGCTCGTTCCAGTCCGCCGCAACGGGGCAGCCAGCCAGCACCGCTTCCTTCAGGGCACGCCTGGACTCGCCGCAGCTGCCGCAGCCATCGGCGTAGAAGACGTCTATCTTCATTGGCGGGCTGGCCCGGCCTGGGCGGGCACGCGGTTCAGCGCGTTCAAGATGGGGCATTCGTCGATCGGGTGTGCGTCGTCGACGCAGTCGGCGATCAGCGCGTCGAGTTCCGCCGACATCGCCTTCATCATCCTGATCTTGGCTTCGAGCGCGAGCTTCTTCTCGATGGCGAGCTTGCGAACGTCTGAGCAGCAGGCGGACGCGCGCTGCGGCAGCGTCAGCAACTCCCGGATCTCGGCGAGCGTGAACCCGCATTGCTGCGCCTGCCGGATGAAGTTCACGTGGCGCGCGGCTTCCTGCGGGTAGAGGCGATAGCCGTTCTCGCCCTTCGCGGCAGGCGCAATCAGGCCTTCGCGCTCGTAGTAGCGCAGGGTGTTGGGTGTGGTGCCGGCGAGTGCGGCGACCTTGCCGATGGTGAGCATGGGCGGGCCTCGCTTCGTGCAGGGATGAGACAACTGTAGACCTTCGCCTTAAGGCGAAGGTCAAGTGATCCACTCTCCCCCTATGCGGGCCGTGCTGCCTGCCCTTGAAGCAGGCGCGGGCCATGCGAGCCTGATCGGAGATCAACTCCGAGGCATGCCATGCAGCCACTCCGACTCACCCTCAAAGGCTTCCGCGGCATCCGCGACGGCCTGGGCCGCGACGAAGTCACCCTCGACATCGAGCGCCTCGCGGACGGTGCGCAGCTGATCGCCATCGCCGGCGCCAACGGAAGCGGCAAGTCGACGATCATGGACTGTCTCACCCCCTTCATCGGGCTTCCCAGCAGGGCCGCGTTGGCCGGGGCGGGCGGCTTCTCCTACTACGACCATGTCTACCTGCCCGAGAGCGTGAAGGACCTGACCTGGGCGCACGAGGACCGGTGCTATCGGTCGCAGATCGTCATCCGCCTCAACGGCCGCCGCCGCACCGAGGCGTTCCTGCACACGCTCGATGATGCGGGAGGCTGGCGCCCGGTGCAGCTTGACGACGGCACACTGTCCGATGGCCGGGTGGAGACGTACACGCGCTGCGTCGAGAGCCTGTGCGGCAGTGCCGAGACGTTCTTCACCTCCGTGTTCGCCGCGCAAGGCAAGCGGCAGCTCAGCACCTACCGCAACGCCGAGATCAAGACGCTGCTGGCCGACCTGCTCGGGCAGGAGGAGATCCAGGCACTGGGCCAGAGGGCCGCTGAGACCGTCCGCCTGCTGAAGGCGGGACTGGCGACCCTGCGTCAAGAACTGGCCGGGCTCGACGCGGAGGAGCAGCGCCTCGCTGCGGCGCGCCGAGCGCTCGACGGCGCGGCCGATCGCGTGTCGGCGGCCGAGCGCGCGAAGACGATGGCACAGGGCGCCCTGGATGCCGCCCAGGCGCGGAACGCCCGCGTGGTGGTCGAACGCGAGCAGTCGCGCGCCACCGATGCCCGGCGGGCCCAGCTCATGGCCGAGCGCCAATCCGCGCTGGACACCAGGGCGCAGGCGCTGCGCGCGCTTATGGCTCAGGAGCAGGCGGAGCACCAGCGGCTGGGGCGTCTCGATCAGCGCGTCGCCAGCCGGTTGCAGCAGGAACGCGCGCGGCGGCAGGCCTTGGCCCAGTCCCGGCAGCGGTGCCTGGCGGTGCTTGCCGAGGCGGACGCGGTGCAACGCGCCGGCAGGCGCCTGCCGCTGGCGCAAGATGTGCAGGCGCAGCGCAACGCATGCACGCTGGCGTGCCGCGAGCAGGTCCATCAGCTGACACAGTGCGAAGGAGCGGTGCGCCTCGCGGAGCAGCGCGTCGCCGGCATCGAACGAGACGCGGGTCGAGCTGCGCTGAAGGCCGAGGAACTCGCGCGCCGCTTCGGCCTGACCGCCGAGGTGCCCTGCGCCGGCACGGACCTGCAGGGCCGCTGCAAGCTGCTCGGCGATGCACGCGAGGCGCAGGCGATGATCCCGAGCGCCCAGGCTCAGGTTGCCAGGCTGGCCAGCGAGAAGTCCGAGGCGCAACGAGAACTCATCGGCGCACGGCAGCGCTTCGAGGCGCTGGCCGGTGCGCCGCAGGCGCTGGCAGGGGCCGAGTTCCGCGAGGCCGCCGCACGCGAGCGTGTGAACCGCTTGTCCGTGATGGGCTCGAAGGCCCAGGCCTGCGCGCAGGCGCAGGCGACCTTGGTCGAGATCGAGCGGGAACTGCAGGCGCTGGGGTCCGAGGCCGGTGCCGTTGCCGAGACAGTCGATGAGCGCACGGAGCGCCAGCAGATCGCCGCAGCACGAAAGGCAATCGAGGGGCAACGGGATCAGCAGGCCAGGCAGACCGAAGCGGCGCTGGCGCGGCTGGACCAGGCGCTCGGTTCGCTGCCGCCTGCCTTCGACGAGCAGCAGGTCGCGCAGGCCGCGCGGGCGCTGGCGGCGGCGCGCGAAGCCCTCGCCGCGGCCGAGCAGGCGATGCTCACGGCTGTGCGCGAGGCGCAGACGCTCGAAGAAATCTCCAAGCAGGAGGCCACCTTGGGCGAACGCCGCGAACGCCTGCACGCGCGCTGCGCTCGCGTCGAAGATGAACTGGGCAACTGGAACCTCTTCGCGCGCTGCATGAGCAACGACGGGCTGATCGCGCTGGCGATCGACGATGCGGGGCCCGCGCTGTCGGCGCTGGCGAACGATCTGCTGCTGGCCTGCTGCGGGCCGCGCTTCACGGTGTCCATCCACACCTTGCTGGAGACGTCCAAGGGCGAGCAGAAGGAGGGCTTCGACATCGTCGTGCACGACGGCGACACCGGCGACAGCAAGAGCGTCAGCATGATGAGCGGCGGCGAGCGGACCTTGGTGGAGCTGTGCCTGACCCGGGCGATCGCCTTGTACCTGGCCCGCAACACCGGGCGTCGCTACACGACGCTGTTCACCGACGAGGCGGACGGCGCACTGGATCCGCAGCGCAAGCGCATGTTCATGGCGATGAAGCGGGAAGTGCTGCGCCTGGGCGGCTACGAGCGCGAGTTCTTCATCTCGCAGACCCCCGAGCTGACGGCGATGGCCGACGCGGTGATCGACGTCGAGGCGCTGAAGGCGGACGGGTGCGAGGCGGATCGGTGTGTGTCGCTGGCGTAGTCGATGCCGCCGCTGGCGCGGGGAGCGCCGGCATCGATCACTGCGGTCCGGACCGTGGCGCGCGAGAAAGCGTTGCGCCGGCGTTCCCACCGCAGCTCCACAGGTAGGCCTGATCGAGGATCGGTCCGCATGCCGCGTCGCTGCGCGCAAGCTGCTCCAGGGCACTGAGCAGGCAATCGGCAACGCCAAGGTGCCCATCCACCGTGGCCAGCTTGAAGAGCCGCAACAGTGCTCGCGCGAGCACGAGGTTCGATCCGAGGCCGCGGTTCATCGCAGACCTCCATGCGGGGCACCACTGCCCCTTCGCCGGCAGCGTAGACCTTGCCCCTGTGGCAGGGTCAAGCTCGCGAGCACGAGCGAGTGGGCACCGGCGCGGCGGCGATCAACGATCCCCACCGCGCCAGCCCATGAGGCGGGCTCTCAAAATTTGACGCGCCAGGGCGGGCACGTCGTGGAGCGCGGCTCACCCAGGCAGCAGGACCTCCGGCTCCCGGTCGATGTAGTGCATGACCACCCGGTTGCCGGCGTTGGCGAGCTGATCGCCGCGGACCGCGTCGAGCAGGCTTCGAGGCACGACGAGACCGAGTTCGTCCAGCACCCGGACCAGCGTGCCCGCGTCGCGCCAGTCACGGTGCGGGTCGGTCAGGCTGCTGTACAGCGGGGCGTCGTCGGCCGCAGGATCGTCGATGTCGTCCACGAGCACCTGCAGGAAGACTTCCTTGGTGGGACGGTCGTAGCCGGCCACGACGAGCAACTCGCGACCCCCGATGCGGACCAGCGTCTGGTGCCGGCTCATGCCGACACGCCGGCTTCGGCCTCGGCATAGGTGGCCAGACCATCGACGACGCCAGCGTCGGCATCGAACTTCAACCAGGCCAGACCGGCCTGGCGCGCCAGTGCGCGGATGACGGCGAGGTCCGGTTCCGCAGGAACGATGTCGGCGCACTCGCCGACGTGCACGAAGCCTCCGTAGTCGTTGGAATACGCCGGCACCGAGAGCGTGCCGTCCCACAGCCGCTGGCGCGTTTGCGGCGCCAGGTGCAGCGTCGACAACGCCGCCAGCGGCTCGACCTGTCTCAGCAGCCGTTCAGCAAGGGTCGCGTTGGGCATGGTCAGGTTCTCCCTGGGGATGTGAATGGAGGGGTGAAGCCGGCTTCGTCTGCCGGCGGGCGGGCGCCGGGCGGCTGAAGTCCCAGCCGCAGTCGCGGCAGCGGTACCAGCACAGGCGCCCGAGTTGACCGAGCGGCACGCCGTGCCCGGGGCACATCGGGCAGGGCGGTTGAGCGGCGCGGGCCATGGCCTACAGCAGCCCGCGTTCGGCAAAGCTGAGCACGCTGTCGCCGCTGACGATGAAGTGGTCGATCAGGCGCACGTCCACCAGCTGCAGCGCCTGGCGCAGCGAACCCGTCAGGAACTCGTCGGCCCGGCTGGGTTCGACGTTTCCGCTGCTCGGGTGCGGGTGGGCCACCGCGACGGCGGCGGCGTTGCGCTTGAGCGCGCCCTTGACCAGTTCGCGCGGGTAGACGCTGGTCTGCGTCAGCGTGCCGCGGAACAGTTCTTCCACCTCGATCAGCGCATGGCGCGCGTCGAGGTACAGCACGAGGAACACCTCGTGCTCGATGCGGGCGCAGTACAGGCGCAGCCAGTCGCGCAGGGCCTGCGGCGAATCCATGACCGGCCCCCGGCGCAGCGCGGCCACCAAATCGCGCAGCAGCAGCTCGCGTGCCACGCCCAGCTTGTGCTGCAGTAGCGGATGCGCGAGATCGATGCCTCTCACTTCGACCGTCGGAACTTCGAGCTCTCGCGCCGTGAGCGGTGGGGTGCCCGTGATGTCTTGGGAAACGGGTGCGAGCAGTTCGCACACCAGGGCTTCCATGGTCAGGTGAGCCATGTTCATGGCGTTCTCCTCTGCGATGAGTCAATGGGAGGGAACGCCGGTCCCGACGGGAACGAGGTTCCCAGGGGGATGTGGAACGCGCCTGCGGCTGCGGGCGCGATGCGAGGGCAGGTTTCGTCTGCGACGCCAGCCTCGGAGGCCGGGATGCGTTGCGCGATGCAACGTCAGCGGACGCTGCAGTGTGCAGCGGCCAAGCGCGCCCGGTCGCGACGGGCCGCGAATGCCGCGCCAACAAGATCGACGGACGGGTCGGTCGTGAGCGGAGTTGCCCGGCGGCGGTCCGGTGCGGGAAGGATCTCTCGCCGCCGCTGCGTTGCTCGCGCCGAAGACATGATTCGGCGACATGCCGCTTGGCGCGCGGCGCTTGCCGTTGGCGGCTTGAAGCTCCGCGAAGCTGCTGCAAAATGCCCGGGCACGCGAAGCTCACGCCAAGCGAGCCGGGCACTTCCTCCCTGTGCCTGCGCACGACAGTGCGTTCGACGCCCGGGTGCTCCCCGGGCGTACTTTTCTCGGTGGCACGCTTTGGATCGCCCTGCGCGGCGCGCGGCGCCTTCGCCGGGGTCCGATGCCCTTGGCTCCTGCGACTTCTACGCGAACACGCGTGGCTCGATCGTCGCGCCGCGCATGAACGCGAGGTAGGCCGCGGCCTTGGTCACGTCGGCGAAGCGCGCCAGCGGCGTGTCGCGATGCCACACCACCAACGGAGCGCCGTCATCGTGGCTTCGTCGGGCCGGAGGTCGAGCGCCGGCTCCTGGTAGCGCGGGTGGCGGTAGAGCAACCGGCCGCTGCGCCAGTCGACGACGGCCAGCAGGCACGCCGTGAGCATGGCCGGCCCGCCGTTCTCGCCGCGCGGAACGAGCAAGGGGACCTTGAGCGAACCGGTCGAGCGGCCGATGCGACCGACGACATCGCGTTCGTCGAACCACGGCTCGCCGGTCGCCACGTCGCCGAGGATCAACCGGCACACCGACCCGCGCCGGCCGCAACGTTCGAGCACGCGCTCGACCTGCGGGTCGGTGCCGGGGTCGAAATAGGTGCGTTCGGCCATCGGCGAGCGCGCCCAGGCGGCGATGGCCTCGCGGTACTTCCGATAGCCGTGCTCGGTGCCGTGGTCGCCGTCGGCGAAGCGCAGGTCGGGTCGGTTCAGGCGCTGCGCGATCAGGTTCGCGTGGGCGCGGGCGTTGTCGTAGCCGAAGCAACTAAAGCCGTCGCCCTGCCGAAGCACGTAGAGCTTGCGCTGGGGGTCCAGCGTGATCGTGGCGGAGGTCATGCACTTGGTCCTTGTGGTGAGGAACGGGCAGGACCTCCCCCGAGGGGCGGTCTGCCCCTCGGGGTGGTGGATGTGCTCGCGTGGGGCGCGAGCCAGGCAGTGGCCAATCAGGCCGGTCAGGCCGCGAGGGCGGCGGTCTCTTGCGCCGGCTCGAACAGGCGTGCGAGCGCCGAGGCGTCGCCGTCGCGCAGTGCGGCGCACGCATCGAGGACCGGTGCCCGCGGCACGGGTGCATCGCCGTCCACGGATTCCAGCCGTGCCAGCACGGTGCCGTGCGGCGTCGAGACGGTCAACAGGCCGTGGCCGTTGGCCCAGGTGGCTTCGATCACGCGTTCGCCATCGGCGGCCAGGCGGTCATGGACCACCTACACGCCGGCGTCGAAGCTGTCGACGGTGACCACGTCGGCCAGGTCGCCGTAGTCGCGGCCGTAGAACGAGGCCTTGTAGGCCCGCGGCTCGCTCATGCTCGATGCATCCAGCCGCAGCAGCGGCATCAGGAAGGCCGTGGCTTCATCGGCGGCGCGGGGCGCGACCACCTGTTCGCGCTCGAGGTGGTCGAGCTTCATCAGCAGCGCGTCCGCGTGGGCGCGATCTTCGAGCACGAGATGGGTGCGCAGGCCGAGGATCTGCTGCGTCATCAGGCGCAGTTCCTGGACGATGGCACGTTCGGCGCGCGCCTCGATGGCACGCAGCGTGTCGGCGGCAGAAGTCATGGAGAGTTTTCCTTGAGTGAATGGACGACCTGCCGCTGGCAAGTCGAAAGAGACGAGGACGAGCCGGAGGAGGGCACAAGTCGATGGACGAGGCCTTCGCTCGAGCGGGCATGAATCGCTGGCCCCAGGGCGCAGCAGGAGGAAGAAGGTGTCGAACACCTCACGCGCCACCGCGAGGTGGGCGTGAGGGTTCGACGCTCAGGGCACGACGGTGAGCACCGTGTTGCCCACACCACCGGCGGGACCGGCGGCGGGCGCGGACCCGTCCGCCGGGGCGGCGGCATCGGGCCGGTTCGGGCGCGAAGGGGGGATCTCGGCGCCGGCTGCAACCAGGGTTGCGGCGACTGCCGCGGCTTGCGGCCGCGGCATGACGGGCGCCGGCGAGGACGCACGGCCGGCCTTGCGGCTCGGCCGGCGCATCGCCGGTTCGGCCGGGACGCGGGCGCGTTCCGGCACGCACTCGGCGGCGAGGTCGCCGCCGAAGCTCAAGGCACGGTGCAAGGCCTGCACCGGCAGCACGAACAATCCGTGGCACAGCCAGCGGACGAGCACGCCGATCCGTTGATTGCGTGCCTGCCTGAGTGCATGGCTGCGCAGCGATTGCCTGCAGCGCAGGTACAGGGCGAGGTGGGCACGTTTCATCTCGGGGTCGGCATCGAGCTCGGCGAGGACTTCGGCGGCGATGTCGGGCTCGCGCCCGGCGCGCCGGTAGAAATCCACCCACGCTTTCTCTTCCTCGTCGCTGACGCTGGCGCGCCGCAGGCGGGGTTGGGGTCTGTCGAGGGACATGGTGTGGCTCCGTGAAGTGCAGAGGGAACACCCGTCCCCGGCGGGGAGACGGAATGGACTCCCCGTGGGTCGAAGGGGCTCAAAGCCCCGGGTCTGCGGACCGGATTCGCCGCTGCGGCAGCGCGGGCCGAATCGGTGCGGGGCACCGGCTCAGCGCCGCGCCGGCCGCCGGTTCTGCTCGGCGATCCGGATCCAGTGGTCGGCGATGCGGTCCAGGTAGACCAGATCGTCGGGTTCGATGTCGCCGGCCTTGCGCAGGCGGGCAATGACTTCCTTGACCAGTTGGGGGTCGTCGATGGCGAGTTGGATCGCCACCGAGGCAATGCGCTTGCGGTAGACGCTGACCAGCATGCTCAGCGTTGCTCGCGCAGGTTCGAGGCGGCTTGCGCCAGGCGGGGGCAGACCGCGTGGGCGGTCCTCAGCAGCGCGGCCACCGGGCGCGGCTGCAAGGGCAGGGCGACGGCTCGGCCGTTGCCGCCCAGCAGCACGCAGGTGCAGCGCGGGTCTCTCGTCCAGCAGGACATGGGGTTCTCCTTCGCGAAAAGGGGAACACCCGCAACCCGACTCGGGAAACAGTGTTCCCGTTCGGGGTTGCCTTGCCGGTGAGGGCGAAGGCGCTCTTGCCGCAGGCGCGGCGGGGTCCGGCAAGGCCGGAAACGCTCCAGGGCGGGTCACGTCCGCGACGCCGGCCGGAGCCGGACTTCAGGCGCGCCTGGCGACAGGCGGCGATGAAGGCTGTGCAGGCACGATGCCCGCGGGTAGCCCTTGCAGTGTGCGCAGGCACGCAAGCCTGGTGCAAGTCGCTGCCGCGTGGGCAACTCGCGATGCCGCGTTCGGCCCGCGCCGCACGCGGAACGTGGGTGCGGCGTCCGCCGGCAGCGGCCGCGTCAACCCGCGCGAAACGGCAGGAACCCGAGTTCGATGAAGTGTTGTGGCAGCTCCCGTGCCTGCTGCGCGATGGGTTCGACCCAGCGCGGCAGGAACACCTCGCTCAGCCAGCGCCGCGCATCGCCGATGCGGCCACGGCCGGCGACCTCGAGGCTGAAGGCGACCATCTCGTCGCCGGGAACGGCCACCAGGCCGACGGGCTTGGAGCCGAGTTCGGGCGCGAAGTCGCTCCGCGGTCCGTCGCCTGGGTTGGCGGGGAGTGGATGCCGAGCCGGTGCTGCAGGTAGATCTGCACGTCGATCTCGTCGAGGCCGGCCTCGGTGAAGGCGGCCAGGACCGACGAGAACACGAAGTGCCAGGCGCGGTCCGGCGCGGGCCAGTCGTCGAAGTCGGTCAGCGCCGGCTGGGCACGGTGGTGCTCGATGATCTGGAACGCGCCGGACTCGTAGCCCACGTAGGGCTCGTACGCCTGGGTGAGCAGCGATGCCTCGCGGGCGGCGCTGTCCCGGGTGCGCGAGCCGCTGAGCATGCAGCCTGGAACGGTGAGGGGCTGTCGCGGTCCGCGCAGGCGACAAGGCCGTGATGGGCTTGCAGGCATGTCGTTCTCCCAGTGGCTGCACACGCTCGATTCGATCGCCGGAGCGGGTGCGGCGCCAGGCGGAATGGGCGCTTTGTGGGTGGGGTTTCGACATCAGCGGGATCGCGCGGATGGCGGGGCGTGCCGCATGTCTCGTCGGCAGTGCTGTCCGCGCTTGCCAAACGCGAAATACCCCCTGTTCGGCGCCGATTTCTGCTGGGCAGTCGGAACCTTCGTCATCAACGATCGGAGCAGTCGGCAAGCCCTCCCGCCGATCCTGCGCCGCCGCCATGCATCCAGAACGTTCCCGCACCGGGCGGGCACGTCGATCACCCCCAACGCGTCTTCGCCTGTGCAGACCGGTCTTCGACAAGCAAGCGCAGACGAAGACGCTTGACATCATCGTCATGCCTGACGATGATCGAGGCATGAGGTATCCAGGCGGCAAGGGCAAGTGCTACCAGCGGCTGATCAGCCTGATGCCGCCGCATGAGGTCTACATCGAGTCGCATCTCGGCGGCGGTGCGGTGTTGCGGCACAAGCGGCCGGCAAAGCTCAGCATCGGCGTCGACCTTGACGCCCGGATGATCGATCGCTGGCGGACCGAGCATCCCGGGCTTTGTCAGCTCGTGCACGGCGCGGCCGAAGCGTTTCTGTCCGGGTACCCGTTTCTTGGCGGTGAACTGGTCTACGCCGATCCGCCGTACCTGCCCGAGACGAGGCGGCGGGCGAAGGTCTATCGCCACGACTACGCAACGGCCGACCACGCGGCCCTGCTGGACCTGCTGCTGACCTTGCCCTGCAAGGTCATGCTCTCCGGCTACGACAACGCGATGTACCGCGAGCGCCTCGCCGGATGGCGCTGCGTGGCCTTCGACGCCAAGACGCAGGTGGACGTGCGGCAGGAGTGCGTCTGGCTCAACTTCGACCCGCCGGCGCGGCTGCACGATGCCTCGCACCTGGGCGAGACCTTCCGCGACCGGCAGACGATCAAGCGGCGCCACGCCCGCCTCATCGACAGGTTCGGCCGCATGGACCCGGTGGAGCGCAACCATCTGCTCGCGCTGCTCGGCGAGCGCTTCGACCTCGCGGAGCAGACGGCATGACGCAGTGCGCCGCCGTGTTCCTGGGCCCGACGGTCGTCCAGATCGAACTGCCGGCTTGCGATGCCGAGGCGATGCCGGGGCTCGCCTGGGGCGCGGTCGACGCGTTCCCGACGCCCGCGTATTGGGCCTACCAGGTGCTGGCACGGCGGGTCTGCGGCGGCTCCCCGCGCCACCGGCTCGGCACCACTTTGCGCGAAGAGGTGGCGGCCTGCCTGCTGGGTGGCCACGGCATCCCGGCGAGCGTCGGGCTGGCCGCGTTCCGGCGGCTGCAGACGGCAGGCCTGGTGGCCGCTTCGCCGTCGGAAGAGGATCTGCTGCGCGAACTCTCGCGCCCGCTGAACGTCGAGGGCCGCCGGGTGCACTACCGGTTCGCGCGCCAGCGGGCGAGTTATCTCAGCCAGGCGCTCGAGCGCTTGTCCGAAGAGTCGCCGCCCCTCGGTTCGGGCCGGGCCTTGCGTGACTGGCTGATCGGGTTGCCCGGCATCGGTCTCAAGACGGCTTCCTGGATCGCGCGAAATTGGCTGGACGCCGACGACGTGGCGATCCTGGACATCCACATCCTGCGGGCCGGTGCGCTCGGCGGCTTCCTCGACGCCGCGCTGACCGTGGAGCGGCACTACCCGGAGCTCGAGGCGCAGTTCATCCGCTTCAGCGGCGCCATTGGCGTGCGGCCTTCGGAACTGGACGCGGTGATCTGGCACGAGATGATGTCGTCGCCGGCCACCGTGACGCAGTTGCTGGGCGGCCGGCGATCGACACTCCCGACCAGGCAGCCGCCCTCACGGCGCCGCGCCGACGAACGCCGTGCCGACGCCGGCCAGGCCGCGCTGATCGAGTAGCTGCCGGACCCACGGGTCGCCCGTCGCGCCGAGCAGGCAGAACGACAGGCCGAGCGCCTGCGCGGCGAGCGCCAGGCAACCCTGCAGCACACCGGCATCGCGCCAGACCAGGCTGGCCGGGTCGGCGTACTTGGCCCCGGTCGAGGCGAACTCGGCCGCGAAGACCATCAAGGTGGCCTGCGGCGCAGGAACGATTCTCTCCATCGCCGACCTGACCGTCGCGGGCGCGACCGAGGTCGGCAAGTCCACCAGGGCGTGGCCGAAGGGGTCGTACCGCCGCCATCCCGTGGCGGCAGGTTCGATGAGAAGCAGGTGGACCGGGTGGATGGCACCGGCAGACGGGACCGGTCTGCGGGTGATCGGAAAACCCAGGCTCGTGTCGCCGCTCTGCTGCACGCGCAGCGTCAGCGATAGCAGTGCACTGAGCGACGGCAGATCCAGCGGTGCGAACTCGCGCCTGGTGCGCCGGGTCCGCACCACGTCGCCGAAGGGCACTGTGCAGCCGGCGTCCGCCTCGGGCAGGGCCAGTACAGACCCGGCAGGCCATTCGATCGGTGCGTGAATCCGCGGCGACGGCAGCGGGGTGGGCTCACCCAGCTCGATCCCGTCCCAGCCCGAGTTCATGCAGCACCTCGAAGTACTTGTTGCAGCCGCGGCATTGGCCGCAAGCCACGTCGGCCTTGTGGCAACTGTGCGCCCAGGCCAGCAGGTCGGGCGGCACGCCGGCCGTGCGTGCCAGCTCCGCCGTCGAAAGCCCGATCGCGGGCGCTTCGACGCGCAGGCCGCCTTCCTGCAGCCCCAGCAGGGTACTGATGGCCGCCACGAAGGTCGCGGTGCCGTCGCGGTGCGTGCCGTCCGATCGCACGGTGCCGATCCACAGCCGCGACACGCCCAGCCCGATCGCCCGCATCGCGGCCATCGTGATCAGCAACTGGTTGCGATAGGGCCACCAATCGGTCGCCGGGGCATGCGGGCTCGCCGCGGCGCCTGCCATGTCGCCGGAGCCCAGCGCCCGGCAGTCGACGCGCAGGACATGGTGCTCGACGCCGAGCCGCTCGCAGACCGCGGCGGCCGCGGCAACCTCGGCCTGCGCAGGCAACTGGCCGTAGTCGATCGTGATGGCCACGTCGGGGCGCTTCCACCAGGCGATGCACAGCGAATCCATGCCGCCGGACAGCAGCAGCGCATTCCTGGTGGTCATAGGGCACAGGCGGTCCAGAGCGTCTCGTAGACCGCGGACACGTAGTCGTCGCGGAGGATGCAGCCGGAGCCCTGCATCATCTTCTTGTTCTCGGCTGACTCGTTCTCGCAGTACAGCACGACCGGAATGCCCTTCGCGCGGGCATAGCCGACCTCGTAGACCGTCCCCGAATCCATGCCGTCGCCGATGGCGAAGACGAGGTCCGCCTTGTCGAGCGCCGCCAGGTCCAGCATGACGACGTCTTCGGCGCAGCCATGGCCGACGTCGTGGTAGGGCGAGAACACCTGCAGGCCCATGCCCAGCAGATCGGCCCGCGCCTGCTCCACGAGCCACAGTTGGGCCAGCGTGAAAAAGGGGCCGGCGAGGTACACCGTGGGGCGCTTCCCGGCCCGGTACGCCGGCGCCGTGATGATCGGCGCGGGGTCGAACGACTCCAGCGCCGCCGGCGTCGCGAACCCGCGCGTCTGGCAGTAGTACGCCGTGGCCCGCGAGGCAAGGTCGGCGCTCTCTGCGGCGGAGCGCCCTTCGTGGAGCCAGCGGAAGGCGAAGTGCGCGACGAAGTTGTCGCCCGAGCCCAGCTTCCAGACGCCCTGCGAACGGTAGGCGGGAACCGACTGCACGGTCCGGCCGTCGTGGACCAGTGCGCCCATCGGCCCCTGCTTGATGATGACCACCTGGGCCACGCCCTGTCGAACGAGCGTCTCGGCCATCTGCTCCACGGGTTGCGGCGCAGGCCCAGTCGACCCTGTCAGCAGGCTCGCTTCGTGTCGATTGAGCACCATCGCCAGAGCTCGCGCGCTGGACCCGTTCGCGGCGAAAGGCCGGGGCGCGACCGCGTCCTGCGGGTCGTAGACGACCTGGTCGCCGTGCACGATGGCGTCGCCCTCCATCAGCCCGAAGCGCACCAGGCGCTCGGCGTGGACGGTCAGCGGCAGATGGGTTTCGCCCCGGCCGTAGATTCTGGGCGTCTCGAGTCCGTGGTGGTAGTCGAACGTGATCGGCTGATCGACTGCCGTGGCGTGAACGGTGAATCCCTCGAGCGCACCGCGGGACGTCATGACTTCCGTCGCAACCGGGTCGAGGTAGCTGTGCAGCGACACCGGCGCGCCCATGCTGGCCAGGGCCGTGGCGGCGCGGCCGGCCGACCCGTAGATCTCGCGCCACGCCGGGCGCATGCATCGCTCGCGGTAGACGCCACCGACGACGGCGATCGTGCTCGGAGCCTGCGTCGCGCCGGACACGGTCACGCCGCCTTCACCCGCACGCGAACCTGCCCGCCGTTCATGGAGGTGACCGTGGCGACGAACTGCGTGCCGCCGGCCATGCACTCGCGCAGGCGCTGGATCAGCGGTGAGGCCAGGCCTCCGGCAACCTGGCCGCCGTGCAGCACCACGACAACGGTCGTGCCGCCGGCCGCCTGTGTGGCAACCAGGAGTTCGTCACCGACCTGAATGCCGGCGACGACGGCGGCCTTGGGGGAACTGAGCTGGGTGTCGAACACCAGCGACGCGCAATCGTCGGGGCCGGGATCGAAACCGCCGCCACCGCCGCCTCCACCGGAACCTGACATTTTTTGTCCTCCTTGATGCACCAGAATACCGCACGGAGTGCGGAGCACCTGCGGAAGGCAGGCCGTGTTCTCCCTTCAATGGCGAGGCACTTGCAGCAGAAGCGATTCGCGCCGGACCAGCCCATTGGCTTGGAGAGCCTGCAACACAATGGTAGAGTTGTGTTTTGATCCCAGAGTCCGATCCCTCCTCCGGCAATCTGCCCGTTGGTGAGCACAGCGCCACCTGGCCAGAACTGCTCTCGTCCGCTTCGGTCAGCCGCCGTGGCGACGCAGGCTATTGGACGGCCTGCTTGATGCGTTGCGCCTGCTCAGGGCGGCGGGCTGCCGGCGCGTCTACCTGGACGGCAGCTTCGTGACCTCCAAGTTGGAGCCTGGAGACTTCGACGCCTGCTGGGACGCGGCGGGCGTCGATTTCGACAGGGTGGACGACCGGTTGCTGACGTTCGATCGAGGACGCGCGACCCAGAAGGCTGCATTTCTGGGCGAACTGTTCATTGCCGACAGCCGTGCCGACCCGCACGGCACGTTGTTTCGCGATTTTTTCCAGATCGACCGCGATGGCCGACGCAAGGGCATCGTGGTCATCGACTTGGGGGAACTGCCATGATCACCAACCAACGCCAGTACCTCAACACGCAGGCGCAGGCAGAGCGCTTCCGGCAGGCGCTGGCCGCCCCTGACGCACCCGATGTGCACCCCAAGGCCGCCAAGGCCATGCGCGGGGGGCTCCAGAGCCAGCTTGACGACCTGGAGGCCGAACTTTCGGAGTACGACACCCTGCGCCAAGGCAAAGTGATCACGCTCGAAGCCGAGTCCATCGTGGGCATCGGAGTTGTGCTCATCAAGGCGCGCATCGTGCGCAACCTGACGCAGAAGGAACTGGCAGAGCGTCTGGACCTCGCCGAACAGCAGGTGCAGCGTTACGAAGCGACGCAGTACCGCGGGGTGGCCGCTGAGCGTCTGCAGCAGGTCGCCGACGCGCTTCAGTTGCGCGTGCGCGAGGTGTTCACGATGGACGACCGTTGAGGTGCCCCAGCGCACGGCGTCGCAGGCTCAGGCGAAGCGTGAAGTACCGTCGCGCGACTCGCTCCTTCCGGCAAGACGGCCACATGCGGTCACAGCAAAGTACGTGATGAAGACCATCGAGATTCGGGATGCGAAAGCACAGTTCTCGGCGCCGGTGGAAGCGGCTGAGCACGGGCGGCCAACCACCATCACGCGGCACGGCCGGCCGGCCGCCGTGCTGGTGTCGGTCGACGATGCGCGACGGTTGTACCCGCGAAGCGAGCCGACCTTTGCGGACATTCTGCTGTCCTATCCGGGAGGCATCGACTTCGAACGCAACGCCCATTAAGGACAGTCTGCAAAACCCACCCCGCAACGCGCGGTGGAGTCACTCGCGGCTCTGTCATGTCGTGATGCTGAATCTGTGGACCCGTTGAGCGCGTTTCCAGGCATGCAGGTCACGACTTCGAGCCGGGTGGCGCTGTGGCGCCGCATAGCAGGCGCACTCATCCCTGCGCTCCGAGCACGCGTCGCCGTGCCATCCACAGATTGCTCAACGCGAACAGCATCGTCAGTCGTGCGGTGTTCTTGGCCAGGCCGCGGTAGCGCGCCTTGGCATAGCCGAACTGCTGCTTGACGACCCGGAATGGGTGCTCCACCTTGGCCCTTACGCTGGCCTTGGCCTTCTCGAGTTGTTCGCCTTTGAACTCCGGCTCGATGAACGGATTGAGCTTGCGCCGCAGTCCCGGGCGCATGGCAACGAACCAATCCGGACCTGCGGCCTCTGGCCGCTTGTGCACGCCCTGGTAACCGGCGTCGCCGAAGGCGACCTGTTCGTCTCCGTGCAGCAGCGAACCGGCCTGCGTCACGTCGCTGACGTTGGCCGCCGTGCCGATGACCGTGTGCACCAGCCCCGACTCGGCATCCACCCCGATGTGCGCCTTCATGCCGAAGTGCCACTGGTTGCCCTTCTTCGTCTGATGCATCTCGGGATCGCGCTCGCCGGTCTTGTTCTTGGTCGAACTCGGCGCTGCGATGATGGTGGCGTCCACCACGGTGCCGGTCTTGAGCATCAGCCCATGCTGGGCCAAGCCTGCGTTGATGGTGCCGAGCACCTGTGGCGCGAGTTCGTGCTTCTCCAGCAAGTGCCGGAACCGCAGGATGGTGGTCTCGTCGGGCATGCGGGCTGCGCCTCCGAGGCCGACGAAGCGACGGTACAGTGGCCGTTCGTGCAACTCCTCCTCCATGGCCGGATCGCTCAGGTTCCACCACAGTTGCAAGCAGTGGATGCGCAGCATGGTCTCGATGGGGAACGGCGGTCGACCGCCCAACGCCTGGTGGGCGCCTCGAGCGTGTGGCTGGACCAGCGCGACCAACTTCGCCCACGGCACAACCTGGTTCATCTCATCGAGGAAGACTTCCTTGCGGGTCTTCTTGGGCAGCGGGTCCAGGCCAAACGTCATCTGATCCATGCCTCGCATCGTCCTACGCCATCAAGCCACGCGACAGTCGGAATGACCAGAGGTTTTGCAGACTGTCCTTAAGTTCCTGGCGCGGACGAGGCGTTTGGTCGAAGGGCACGGTGGCGCCTGGGGAGTCGAGATCACCAGACTGTCCGCGTTGATGGCCTTGTGGGAAGTGACGATTTTGACGACTTCGCGTATGATGTCGTCAATGTCGCCAACCAGGTGGTTGCCATGCCCGCTGAAGCGCTTCACGTCCAGGCCGGATACGAGAGCGACACCGTCCTGAGTGTTCCGGTGAACATGCCACGCGACACGGACCCCGCTGCGGTGTCTTCCGTGGTCGAAGCGATCGAGAAGGCGCTGGTGGTGCTGGTTCACGCGCGCCAGGGTGAGGTGATCGCCCACGCGGACCGGTTGGCAGAGATCGCCACGGGGCTGCTGGAGCCCAGCAGCGAGTTGCTGGAAGACCGGGTGCATCGCATGCGCACCCTCCGCCAGGTGTTCGCCGAGAGCGACTGGTTGACGTCCGAACAGCTGAACGCGCTGCAGGACGCTCCGCCCAAGAGCAAGTCCCAGCCGGCCAGCGACTGGAAGCGGCGCGGTCGCATCTACAGCGTCAGCCGCGGCGGACGCGAGTACTTCGCGCGCTACCAGTTCGATGCGATGTACGAACCCTTGCCCGTCATCCGGGAGATCCTGGACGCCTTCGGCGAGGTTGCCGATCCGTGGGTGCTGGCCGCATGGTTCCACTACCCGAATGCGTGGATCGTCGACGCCGACGGCGCAGCGATGCCACCCAAGGACGCGCTGGACCGGCGCGATGACGTGGTGCGCGCCGCGCTGCGGCGGCGAGGCAGCTACGTTGCATGAGTGGGGTCGCCGACCCCTGTTCGCTGCGCGAGCCCGGACCGGCGGAGGACTTCGAGGTCCGGGAACTGACGCACGCGGACGTGGCCGAGTGGTACCACGTGTACTGCACGCGCAGCCATCCGGACACCCGGGCGGACACCTTCGCCGAAGGCTGGGGCGATACGCGGTTCGCTCCCATCCTCACGGAAACCGGGACGCCGGTGCATTCCTACTATGTCGCCAGCACGCCGGAGGCCGCCTGCATGGAGTCGGTGCTGCACGACGTTGCGCTATCGCCGCCGGGTGTGTTCGAGGTGGCGTCGCTGGTGCACTTCCACCTGGTACGGCTGCGGCTGCCGACCTCGCTTCATTACGTCAGTTTCCACACGCCGTTCCTGCCGCGCCTGCGCATCGATCGCTCGCAACTGGTCGACAGCCTGCCCGTGTGCTATGAGAAGACGCGACGTTGGTGCCAGGCCGCGTACCTGCAGCGCAGCGCGGCACAGGCCGTCGGATATGGCTCCAGGCGTGACGACTCGGCGCGCTGCCTCATGCTGTTCAAGCAACGGCTGCCCACCCCGCCATTCGAGGTACTTGGCGAGGAGCCGCTGGCCGTCGGCGGCCGGCGCGCCGGAGTGCTCGCGCTCGTGCGCTCGCTGAAGCTGCATGAGGTGTGAGCGATGAGTCGCCGCCTGAACGCGCTCGTGATCGGCAATGCCGCCTACGAGGCCGTCGACGAGCTGAAGAATCCAGTGAACGATGCCGAGGACATGGCCCGCAAGCTCGAGTCCTGCGGCTTCACCGTCATCCGCTCGATCGACAGCGACCATGCAGCGATGGACCGGGCGCTCAAGCGCTTCCAACACGTGCTCGATGACAGCGACGTCGGGTTGTTCTTCTTCGCCGGCCACGGCATGCAGATCGACGGCGAGAACTACCTCGCCGCGGTGGACACGGACGGCACCGACGAGATCGCGGCCAAGCACTCGTCGCTCGCGCTCAACCGTGTCGTCGAGGTGATGGAGAAGTCCGGCTGCTCGACCAGCATCGTCGTCCTCGACGCCTGCCGGAACAACCCGTTCGAGCGGGCCTGGACCCGGTCGATCGTGTCGCGGGGGCTGGCGCCGGTGTACGCGCCTCGCGGCACGCTGATTGCGTACGCGACCTCGCCAGGGCAGACGGCCAGCGATGGCCGAGGGCGCAATGGTGCCTACACGGCGGCGCTGCTGCAGCATCTGGCGACGCCGGACTGTTCCATCGAGACCATGTTCAAGCGGGTGCGCAACACGCTCAGCGCGTCGACGAAGGGCAAGCAGATTTCGTGGGAGCACACCTCGCTGGCCGGCGAGTTCTTCTTCAACCTGAGCCTGGGCGTGCGCATCGATCTCTACTCGGAGTCGGCGCTGAGCGACAGCCTCTTCGTGCTCGATGACGCCAAGGCGTCGCACCGGGTGATCCGGGAGCTGCAGAGCAGCACCTGGCCGCGGCAGAATCCCGCCGTCGACGCCTTCAAGCCAGAGGTGGCGAACAAGGCCTCGGCCGATGCGCTCTTCGTGCTCGGGCGCAACCTGTACCAGGCGGCCTGCGGCGGCTCGCATTCGGCGACCGGGTACCTGCGCGACTTCGCGTCGCGGACCGGCGGGATCGGCGAAGCCAAACGCAAGGCGCTGCTCGACGGCATGCTGTTCGAGGTCTTCTTCGATCCCAACGCCCAGTTGCGCAAGAAGTTCAAGCTCGATCAGTTCGAGCTTCTGTTCTCCCTGCAGCGGCACAAGGAACTGCTGCCCAGCTTCGACTTCATTGCCGAATGCCTGCTGCCCGAGTCGGCGCGCTTCTATGCGATTCCGGGCAAGCGGCAGGAGGTGGCGGTCGCCGTGGCGACGCACCCGGCGGCCAAGGCGGACCACCACATCCTGGACTCGGTGCACTGCGAGGGTTCGGACATCTTCTGGCTGGAGGACGAGGACTACGCGCCCGCGCCGGGCGAGCCGGCCATGACGCAGCGACTGTCGCTGGAGGAGTTCGAACAGCGGCTGGTGGAACAGATGGTGGTCGCGCCGCACTTGCTGAAGGTCAAGTACCTCTCACTCACTCGGCCCGAGAAGGCGGTGCTGCACTTTCCGCTGGGCTGGACGGCCCGCAAGCGCTGATATGAGTGGTGGCGTGGACATGCAGGGTTCTCCGGCCGCGCCTGCGCTCGTTCCGCTCGACGCGCTGCGGGAGCAGATCGCCCGGGCCGTTGCTGCGGCCAAGGCCTATGACGTGCCGGCCGCGTGCGTTCGACTGGGTATCCAGCCGAACGTGGCGGAGGGCGATGCGCAGGAGGCATTCGGCAGCAAGAGACTCTACGTCCGGCGTCGCATCCTGGACTGGAAGGAGTCCGATCTCCTCGATCTCGCGTCGCGCGTGCTGCGCGAGTACCCATCGGACGAACTGGCGGACACGATGAGCGAGATGACGTTCCACGCGGAGCACCGCGTGAGCACGCTGGTGCGGCGCGATGTCCTCAAGGCGCTCAACGCGTTGGTGCCCCTGTTCGGCGAGTCGCCGCTGATCGACAGCCTGAGCGCGGTGTTCGGCGCCGCGCTCATCCAGGACGACCCGAGCGGGCTGCTCGGCCCCACCAGCCTGCACGGCCAGATCGTGCAGCACTGCCTGCGCAACGAGGACTGGTCGAACGAGGAGTTGTTGACACGGTGTGGCGCACTGAAGTGCAGCCAGACGCGCTTCTTCGCGCTGCTGGAGAAGCTGCTGCATCCGATGACGCGGCGCGACGCGGAACAAGCCGCGCTGGCCACGGCCATCGGCGCGGCGTTGCGCCGCGACGGCTTCACGGTGCGGCAGACGAGCGTGGAGTCCGGGTACGCCATCTACGGCGTGGTGAGGGCGCAGGCGGGCGTCGCCGGCGCATTGAAGAACCTGATCTTCGCCTCGGTCGGCGAGAAGCCCGAGCTGATCTTCCGCGATGCGGTCAACAACGATGTCGAAATCGTCAAGCATGCCGACAAGGTATTGATCTTCGACCGGCCGCTGCCCGGGTCGGGACTGTTGCTCTGGAAGGACTTGCGCGACTGGTATGCCGAGCGGCACGGCATCACCGACCCCGGCAGCGCGAAAGAGCAGCTGTACCGACGGCTGCGCCAGTCCGTGCTTGGCGCGCGCTCGCCGGGCGAGTACGCAGTGTTTCATGGGTACTACGAGCGCTACGGCGGCATGCTCGAGGATCGGCTGCCGGCACTGATTCCGCAGGTCTACCTGCACTACGACCCCTACACGCGGCGTCAACGCGGCGACGAGCAATTCCTCGCGCGCCAACGCATGGACTTCCTGTTGATGCTGGAGCAGGGCGTCCGGATCGTGATCGAGGTCGACGGCCGTCATCACTACGCCGCGCAGGATCCTCACGAACCTGATCGGTACATCGCGAGCGCGCAGCGCTACGCCGAGATGGTCGCAGAGGATCGCCGCTTGCGACTGATGGGGTACGAGGTCTATCGGTTCGGAGGTTACGAGTTCCCGGACGTCGACCTCGAGCAACGCAGGGTCGGTTCCCTGGCCCTGCAATGCGTGGCTGAATTCTTCGATCGACTTCTGGCTCGGCACGCTATTCGTTGACCTGGGAGCGCCTTCGCCGGCCCAGGGGCAGAGGAAGGCGACCTCGGTGCTCCGGCACGGGCTCGGCGGCGCTCTTGATGACTCCACCGTCAGTGGGATCCTGATGGCAAGGACACGCACTTCAGCGTGGTCCATCTCCCGCACTCAGGAGCCACCCCATGAAGTTCACCAAAGCCGAGATCGACGCCGTCATCGAAGCGTCGCCTCGCACCTTCGTTCCGTTCAACAAGCTCGCTCTGTCCGAAGACCATCAGGTGCGAAGCTGCGGCAGCACGCCGACGGTGAGCATCGCCGAGTTGGCCGCCTCGATCAAGGACAGCGGCGTGCTGCAGAACCTGATCGTCGTGCAGGGCGCGCGCGGTCGCTGGGAAGTCTGCGCGGGCGGTCGCCGCCTTGAGGCGCTGACCATGCTGGTCGCCAACGGCGACATCGCCGAGAACTACCCGGTGCCGGTGCTGATCGTGCCGGCCGACAAGGCGCTGATCGCCAGCCTGTCGGAGAACTGCTTCCACGTGCCGCTGGCCCCGGCCGACGAGTACGTCGCCTTCGCGAAGCTCGCCGAGCAGGGCAAGCCGGTCGAGGACATCGCCGCCGCCTTCGGGGTCACGCCGCTCGTGGTCAAGCGTCGGCTCAAGCTCGCCGCCGTCTCGCCCAAGCTGATGGCGCAGTTCCGGCAAGGGCAGATCGGCCTGGACTGCCTGATGGTGCTGGCCTCGGTGGACGACCACGCGAAGCAGGAGCAGGCGTGGGCCGGCCTGCCGCAGTGGAACCGGCGTCCGGACCATCTGCGCCAGTTGCTGACCCAGGGCGAGGCCGAATCCGACCGCGACCCGGTGGCCCGCTACGTCACGCTCGAGGCCTACGAGAAGGCCGGCGGCGCACTGCGGCGCGACCTGTTCAGCGACGATGAGAAGAAGGCCTTCCTGCTGGACATCCCGTTGCTGGAGCGGCTGGCCACCGAGAAGCTGCAGAAGAAGGCCAGGCAGATCGCGGCCGAAGGCTGTTAGGTTGCATTCTCGTGTGTCAACACTATGGCCCTGTGGTGCAGTGCTGCCTACAGTGGGCGATGCCGAGCAGCCCCAGCCTCTTTCAGAGGCGAGTAGCCCGGCGCCGGTGCGGCCTGGCCGCTTGGAGTCGCAGTCATGAAGATGCTCAGGTCATTCGACGCGGCCACGTTGACACGGCTGCGCGAGATGGCGGCCGGAGACGCTTTGGCGCTGCTCTCGATTCACGTCAAGGCCGACCCGACCTACGTACCGCTCAAGGCCGATCACAGCCGCCGTTGGCATGCATCGACAACGCGCGGCGAGTTCGAACTTCTCACCACCGGGCCCAAGTGGTACGACACGCGAACACACCGTGGCGGTGGCGGTGCCATCGATCTGGCGATGTACATCCTTGGCCTGTCGTTTGTAGACGCGGTCAAGCACCTATTGGGCGAGGGGGGTGGGTATGGTCCAGATCATCCGTAAGGCCAAGCTGCCCGACCCCTCCGAGGTTATCGAGCGTCTGCGGCCGATTGCGGCGCAAGCGCACGCCATCACATTGCGCGAGCCAAGGCCCGCGGGCTTCCCGCTGCTCTTCACGGCGGACGGTCAGATCATCGAGCCGGCAGTGGCCTTCTTGCATGAGCACTTCGTGCAGCGGGCGCATACGGCCGACACGCTCAGGACCTACGCCGAGATCCTCGACGACTGGTTCGAGACCCTTGAGCAGAACGGCATCCGGTGGGACGACGCCGATGCGGTGGACCTGGTGGCCTACCGCAACCGCATGGTCTCGCAGCCGAGCGGCCACACTGGCCGGCCCTACCAGGTCACGACCATTAACCACCGCGTGCGGGGCGTGCTGCGCTTCTACGAATGGGCTGTCCGCACGGGGTGGCTGGAGTCCTCCCCGCTGGCTGGCAGATCGACCGACTTCGCGCTGGCCAGGCAGCAGCGCTCAGCTCCCGCCGTGACCTCGCGCGTCGCCGATCACAGCCTCTTCGTGCTGCGTCAATTCGAGCCGCTGCCGCGCCCACTCGTGTCGGACCAGGCGCGTGAACTTCTGGCAGCGCTGCAGCCGCCCTACGACTTGATGGCGCGATGGCAGATCTACACCGGGCTTCGTGTGAGCGAACTGCTTCGGCTCGACGTCAAGGATGTTTCAGCTCGGCGCGCGGCCGCAGCAGCGCACCACACCATCGACGTGATGCGCAAGGGTCGCAAGCCTGGCTATGTGATCGCCTCGGCCAGCCTGATCGACGAGACCGCGGGCTACATCTCCGGCCACCGCCGCGCCTGGCTGCAGCGAGCTCGGCGCCTTGGCCGCGAGGCCGGGCACAGCGCGCTGTTCATCAACGCCCGTGGCTCGCCAGCCGGCAAGAACGCCTATCAGCGCGTGATCAGCTCAGCCGGCCAGGCCTGCGGGTTCAAGGCAACCACCCATCTGCTGCGCGCCACTTTCGCTTGCATGCTGCTGGCTCGACTGGAGCGGCTGGCCAGCGAAGGCGCCGCGATCAATCCGCTGCTCATCGTCAAGGTGCTGATGGGCCACGAGCGCATCGAGACCACCGATCGCTATCTGCGGGCGATTGCCGTCGACGCATGCGTGCTCAAGGATGTTCTGGACACGCTGCTGTCTGAGGATGCGTGACCATGGGCGCCCGTCGCACCCGGATGGCTCGGGTTCTGCCAGGCAAGGCCACGGCCGCCGCAGCCGATGACACCCCGTTGACGCGGCCGGACGCGCCGCGCATGGTGCGCAAGACCTCGGTCGACTTCACCGCGCTGCACATGCCGCAGGACGTTCGGCTGGTGTTGGCGGAGGCCTTCTGGAGCCACTACGGCATTCAGTCCGCCGACACCATCAAGGCCCACTGGATCCACGTCAACACCTTCGATCGTTTCTTGCGCGACGCGGGCGCCATCAAGAGCCTGGCCGACGTGAACCGCGTGATGCTGGTGCGGTACATCGAATGGCTCAATGCTCAGTGCAATTGCGACGGGCAGCCCTGGAGCAAGGCGCGCCAGTCGGCGCCGTACACCTGCTTGCGCAGGTTGCTGCAGTGGCTGGCACGTTGCCGTCCTGGAGTCACCTCGGCAATCGACTATCCCTTCAGCCCCTTTCCATGGCGGGATCGGGACAACCATCCGCACGCCAAGATCACCGCGCAGCACCTGCGATCGATCCTCCAAGCCTGCGAGCAAGACATCACCCAGCTTCGTGCGATGCGTGGCGCCGCGCAGGCGGCTCTTGCGGCGGCCGACGGAGGCCTTGACACCCTGGGGGGTCTGCTGCAGCACATCGACCGCCACTGCGACGGCATCGTTCCCACGGTCCTGGAGCGTTTGCAGCCGGGGCAGCACAGGTTCTACGAGGCCTTGACCCGCTTTGGCGGCATGCGCGAGGTGGAACCTTGCCTGTACCCACGCTCCGAGTCTTTGCTGCCGTACTTCCTGACGATCCTGATCCACACGGCGGGTAATCCCGAGCCCATCGTCAACCTGCAGCGCGACTGCCTGCAGCTGCTGCCGCTGCTCGATGGCCGACAGACCCTCGTCTGGCGCAAGGGCCGAACGCCGCACATGCAGCGGCGCACTTTCAGCATCGCCGCTGAGTTCGAGCCGCCGACATTGGTGCGTGAACTCCTGGAATGGAGCGAGCGGCTGCAGGCATTGGCGCCGCCGGCACTGCGCGCGCGACTGTTCCTGTTCAAGACCAAGGGGCATCGCGCCGTCACGGCGCTGTCGGCGTCCATCGCCAAGCGCGCCGTCAAGACCTTCTGTGCTCAACACGCGCTGCCGACCTTCTCCCTGGCCTCGATCCGTCCGAGTGTCTTGTCGGCCTTCTATCGCACGTCCGGTGACTTGCGCCAGGTCAGGACCGTGGCCAACCATGTCCACATCAGCACCACCGTGCGCTACGTCGAAGCCCCTGAGGTGCAGGCCCAGAACCGCACCCGCATGGCGGCCCTGCAGACCGCCTTCGTCGGCCACTTCGGTCAGCATCCGGTGCCCGACAGCGCCGCCGAGCTCACGGTCACGCCACCGGCAGCGGTTGCATTGCAGCCGGCGCAGACGGTTTCCCTGTTCGGCTTCGGCTGCCAGGACCCGCTGGCGGGAACGGCCCCTGGCACCCGCAGCGGCGAGCTGTGCATGAACTTCATGGGCTGCTTCACGTGCCCCAACGCCATCATCACGCCGGAGCCCGCCATCGTTGCCCGTCTGCTGCAGGCCCGCGACCACCTGCGCGTGGCAGCCACGACGCTGCATCCGGCCCGATGGCGGGCCGTCTACGCGCCGCAGTTGCGCATCTTGGAAGAAGACATCTTGTCGCGCTTTGCCGCGCGCGAGCTCGCTGCGGCTGAGCCGCTCCTCGCCCGACTCCCGCCGCTGCCGGAGCTGCGATGACGCCCGGCCTCGATCGCCGACCCGACGCGGCCACACGAGAAGACGCGGCGCCGCGCGATCGTGCCTGGTTCCTGCGCAGTGGCTGTCGTTGGCAGGACAACATCTGGGACCTCAAGCCGAGCAGCACACTCGAGGAGGCTGCCACCATCAAGCTGGGTTGGGACTTCACATTGCCCAGCGGCGAACGGTTCGGCGCCCCGCGGTACGCGGCGCTGCTGGAGTCGTCCAGGCAACTCATTGCGATGATCCGGACGCGGTCCTTGAGCACCGGGCTGTCGCAACGGGCCACCACGGTGAAGGGCTACTTCACCTACCTGCGCGAACTGGTCCGGTGGATGGACCGCGAAGGGGTGGTCCGGTTCGCGGACCTGGATGCCACGGCAGTGCTGCAATTCCAGCATACGGTTGCCAGCAGGCCAGGCGTTGCCGGCGCGACGCTTTCGGCAACGACCGTTCAGAAGTATCTCTACCTGTTGATCTACCTCTACCGGTTTCGCGACGACCTTGAAGACGCGCTGCGGGTCGATCCATTTCCTGGGCAGAGTCTTGGGGCTGCGGCCAAGGTCCGCGACGGCGACATCCCTCGACTGCCCTACACGCCCGAGCTTGTGGCCACCGCGCTGATCCAGGGGGCCATCAAGAACGTTGAGCGGGCGTCGCAGGTTCTGCAGGCCAGAGAGGTGTTCGCCCAGGCCATCGCGCGGGCCCGGCAAGAAGGCACCAGCAAGCACCTGCTGACGGAGGCTGCAGCGCAGGCGCTGCAGGAGTGGGATCGCGCCCATCCCGGCGGCGACATGCCTGCGATCGTCTCGACCAACGATCTCATGCAGCGCGTGGACATGCTGTATGCCGCCTGCTTCGTCGTCATCGCCTACCTGGTGGGAGCGCGGGTGAGCGAGATCCTGCATTTGCGAGTGGGCTGCGCGCAGGGTCGCACCGGCGACTCGGCCAATAGTGACGACACGGACAGCTCAATCGTCGGCACCATTTTCAAGGGCGAAGCCCAGTATCACGGCCGGCGGCATGAGTGGGTCGCACCGCCGGCGGCCGTGAAGGCCGTCGCGGTGCTCGAGCTACTTTCTGCGGCACACCGTGCGCGCAGCGCGCGCCAGGACCTCTGGCTGCGTCGGCGCGAGGTGGGCGTGTCGGAGTGGCGGTTCGATTTCGCAGGGCCTCTGGAACTGCCGACGATCGGGCGCATAAACAACCTGTTGGCGCGCTTCTCCGGCTGGCTGGGCTTGCCGCAACATAACGGTACGCCGTGGCGGCTGACCTCGCACCAGGGGCGCAAGACCTTTGCGCGCTTCGTGGCCTTGCGCGACAGGACGGCGCTGTTCGCCCTGGCCCAGCACCTGGGGCACCGAGACCGCACCGTCACCGACCTTTGTTATGCCGGCAATGACTACCGGCTGAACAGCGAGATCGATGCGGCCATCCTCGAGCAATCGGTGGTTGCGTGGGAACACATGCTCGCCGCGCCCGGCCTGGGCGGTCGAGCCGGCGTCGAGATCATCGCCAGGCGGCCGCGCTTCAGGGGCGCAAGGCTCAAGCAGGACATCAAGAGCTATGCGCTCATGCTGGTGGACGCCGGCCTGGTGCTGGGCGTGTGCGACTGGGGCTTCTGCGTTTACCGGGAAGAGCACAGCGCCTGCCTGGGCAATGCGGCCGGACCGAATCCTGAGCGTCGGGAGCCATCGACCTGCGCGCGTTGCAAGAACTTTTCCGTGTCGGCGCAGCACCGGCCCTACTGGGTCGAACAGGTCAAGCGGAGCGAAGCGCTGCTCAACGAGCCGGCCTTGCCGATGCAGACCTTGCGCATAGTTCGCGACCGACTCAACGAGGCGCGGTCGCTGATTCGCGCCATGGATGCCCAGGCCAAGCGGAGCGGCGATGAGCGGTAAGAAGACCACTGAGACGCATCGCCAATCCGCGGGTGCCCGACCAGTAGCTGACCGGCTTCGCAATGCACTGGCGGAGATGATCCGACAGCAGGCCTCGGAGACCTCGCCCATGGCGCTGACCGCGACCACGCTGTGTGAGCTTGCCGAGGTCTCGCGCAACGCGCTCTATCGGTATCACCCCGACATGCTGCTGGCGTTGCAACGGGCGCAACTGCGGCACGGTGGCCATCAAGCCCCCGCCAAGCGTGAAGTCGCGCAAGTGCGCGCCGAGAACGCAGCACTGCGCGAGCAGGTGACCAAGCTGGCCGCCCTGGTGGACCACTACTACTCGGCATGGAAGGAGAGCAGCACGCTGCTCGCGCGACGGGAACGCGAGCTTTCTGATCTGCGCCGGAACGTCAAGCCGCGCGTCGTGCCCATCAAAAAGTGATCGGCGTTGGCCTGGTGATGGTTCGCATGTTGACACCCCGAATTCAACATAAGGGCTGGAAGTGGACCGAGGTGCGCGTGCGCTACGTCTACGACGAGTTCGTCAAGTTCGGCGAGCTTCGCAAGGCGCGCCGCGCGCCGACCGAGCAGGAAGCGGGTGACCTCGCATCGCTGCAGGCCCGGCAGGCCGCGCTGAACGAGCAGATGGAAGCGCTGGGCGACGAAGACGACGACGGTACCGCACGTGACGAAGCCTACTGCCGGCTGGAGGCCGAGTCGGACTTGCTAGACTAGGAGCACAGATCAGCGCCATCGAGGAGTCGCTGAGTACGTGGCCGGCCGACCTGATGGCCCAGGCCGGCTGCGTGGTCTACGTCGCCAACGACGGCGCCGCCACCGTGAAGCGCGGGCTGGTGCGGCCGGAGGACCGGGCCGGCATGGTGCAGGCCGTGCGGCAGGCGAGGGAAGAGGGCGACACGGGTTCATTGGTGTCGCTGCCGGCGCCGAAGACGCGGCCGGTGCATTCCGAGAAGCTGATGCGCCGGCTCACCGCCCACCGCGTGGCCGCAGTGCAGGCCGAACTGCTGACGCGGCCCGATGTGGCCTTGGTGTCGATCACCGCCCACTTGGCGGGCAGGCTGTTCGAACACGACCTGTCGTTCGACTACCGCGCCGAACGCGTGCTGGCCATAAGTGCCACGGATCACACCGGCGAGATGCGAGCCGCCGCCGAGGACATCGAAGCGAGTCCGGCGTGGGCGAGGCTGCAAGCCGAGCGCGCGGCATGGGCCGACCGGCTGCCCAGGGAGCCCGATGCAATCTTCGGCTGGCTGCTCAGCCAGCATCAGGCCACCGTGCTGCACCTGCTGGCCCTGACGGTGGCTGCGACGGTCAACGGCATCTGCGGCGCCGAAACCGAACGGTCGTGCAACGAGGCGCTGGCCCAGGCGCTGGAACTGGACATGAGCCGCTGGTGGTCGGCGACCGGGCCGTCGTATTTCGACCATGTGTCCAAGGGCCGCATCATCGAGGTGGTCACCGAGGCCGTCGATGCCAATGCGGCGAGCCCGCTGGCCGCGCTGAAGAAGGAGGCGGCCGTGGCCGGCGCGGAGCAGACGCTTGCGGGAACGGGATGGTTGCCCGCCTGCCTTCGGACCCGGAGCCGCTCACCCGTCTCCGCGCCTTCCCGTCCCCAAGGAGAGGGCGGGGACGACGCGACGTTGTCGTCGACATCGCAAGAGACGGAGCCCGCGGCGCCAGCAGAGCCGGCCGAACACGCGCACGCATGACATGGGCGTGCGCGCAGGGCAGGGGTACGGTCAACGCAAGCCCCGGCGCGGGGTCTGCCCCCAGTGCGCCAAGCGCGGCATGACGACATGGCGCGCGACGGCCTGCGGCATGCTGCGCTGGTGCCAGTACTGCCAGCACAGCGAAGGGCAGGGCCTGTTCGAACTGGCGCTGCGGCGGCGGGAGGCGCAGGCCTGCGAAGCGGGGATGTATTCCGTCGTGAAGAAGAACACCAGCCCCACGCCCGAACGGACCGTCACTCTGGCGCCTTCACCCGAGGCAACACCGAAGACCTGCCGCAATAGGCGATATGTGCAGCTACACATATCGCCTATTTAGGTTCGTCCGCGGTTATGCGCAGCAAGCGAACCGACCGCAGGCCTACCGTCGATGGCGCCGTACCGGACTCCGCATAAGGCCAGCGGTGCGCTGGCCACCAGGTGCGGGGACTTGCCGCAACCGGCTGGTTTCCAGGGCCTCTTCTACGGACTCGAGTACGTGGCGCGCTGGCTCAGCGTTTCGCACTGCTGGCGCGCGACTTCGGCGGTGGCCTTCAACCTGGCCAACGTTGCGGGATCGTCCTGACCGCCCACTGCGATCCGGTTTGTCTCGCTCAGGAGTGCGGCCAGCGCGGCCTGCCATTCAGCCGAAGCCACCCGAACTTCCCGGCTGGGAACGCTGCGTGAACTAGTCATTTGGAAATGATCCCATCGGGCAGTTGGCGGCTCTGTGCGGTGGACCACATACAGATCATGGATCGCTCTATCCCTTCGGCCGCTAGGGCTTGCAGGCTGCCTCCCGAAGCGCATCGGGCGGCCGAGCAGGTGGCCGCCCGATGCACCTACAGCGAGCGCAACCAGTCCAGCAGCGATTTGCTCTGCTGCCAGGACGGTAGTGCCGCCGATGGCAACTCGCCGGCCACCTTCTCCAACGCACGCCGCTTCATCTCTAGGTTCGCCCGGGCGTAGATCTGCGTCGTCTTCACGTCCACGTGCCCCAGGAAGTCGCGGATCATGTCCAGCGACACGCCGCTCTGCAGAAGGTGCATTCCCTTGGTGTGACGCATGCTGTGGGGGCTGATCTTCTGCGTGAAGCCCGGTACCGCCGACCTGGCGGCCTGCACGTGGCAATGCAGCAGATACCTCAGGCCCGACCTCGACAAGCGCCCGCCCTGGCGGTTCTGGAACAGCGGCAGGTGGCCTCGCTCAGGCCGGTCGAGATCGTTCTCCCGCAAATGATCACGCAGTAGCCGGGCGGTGGCATCCATCAGGGGCACCACACGCACCTTGCGCCCCTTGCCCAGCAGCCTGACCTGGGCTGGTGTCGTCAGGCGCACATCGTGGGCGTTCAGATCGATCAACTCCTGCGCACGGGCGCCGGTGTCATACAGCACGCTGAGCATCACCGCGTCGCGCCGGCCGGCCGACGTGGTCGGATCAGGATGCGCCAGCACCTGCGTCAACTCGTCCTTGGACATGTAGGCCACGGGCACCTGGACATGGCGCCGCAGCGGCATCGCCATGATCTTCTGGCATTGCAGCATCCGCTCGGGCACCTCCGACTGCACGTAGCGGAAGAACGCGTGCAGCACGGCGAGCCGCTGATTCAAGGTGCGGATTGAACACTTCCGCTCCTGCGAGAGGTGATCGAGGAAGGCCTCGATGAAGGTCACGTCGATGTCGGCCAGGCAGAGGCGCTCGACGGCAATGCCGCGTCCGTCGCGGCCAAAGCGCAGGAGCAGCGTGAACACATCGCGGTAGGCCTTGATCGTGTTCGGGCTCAGATTGCGCTGGCCGGCGAGGTAGCGCGTAAGGTAGTTCGTCACGTGCAGGGAGAGATCGGTCGGCTTCATGACGACCTCCAGGGTCTGCGCGGAATGACGTCGCTGAAGGCCGCGTCCGATCGCGAGACGATCTCCGGATGCAGCTCGGCGGTCATCTGCAGATAGTCCTGGGTGCCGTCGATCGAGGCGTGCCCGAGGTAGGTCGCCAGCACCGGCATCCTGGCCTGCAGATCGGCGCCCTCGCGGTACCAGCGCAGCAGGGTATGCACCGCGAAGGTGTGCCGCTAATCCCGGCCCCGGGATTACCGCCATAACTCCGGGTCCCGGACTATTCCGGGAAGCGGCGTCGAGGGGTGCCGCCCCACGGTGTGTCATCGGTGGCCGAACGCCCCGCGATTCCCGGCATTATCAGAGGCCCTTGAGGAAGTTCAGGAGCCGGTCGCCGGGCCGGAAGCGCGGTACCGGCGTCTTCTTGGCCGTCGTGGCTGCGAGAGCACGCTCCTTCAGCTGCATGTCCGCGTGCAGGTAGATGGCAGTGGTCTCAGGCGACTCGTGTCCGAGCCAGAGAGCGATCACGGTTTGGCCGGCGCCGTGATGGAGCAGGTCCATGGCCAGCGTGTGCCGAAGCACATGCGGGGTGACGCGCTTGCGTGCCATTGACGGGCACCGCCGACGCGCTACAGCAAGATGTTTGTCGAGCAGGTCCTGCAGCGCGTCGTGGCTCAGGGCGGTGCCTCGCGTGGTCGGGAAGAGCGGATCGGAGGGCTGACCTCTTCGCTCGCGCAGCCAGTCGCGCAGCACTCGGACCGTGTCTTTGCTCAGCGGCGTGCAGCGCTGCTTGCGGCCCTTGCCCTCGCAGCGGACATGCGCGCCCGCACCAAGGACGATGTCGTCGCAGCGAAGCCCGGTGAGCTCCGCCGCACGCAGCCCGGTCTGTACCGCCAGCATGAGGAGAGCCCGGTCGCGCCGTCCTGACCATGTCGCGAGGTCCGGCGCAGCGAGCAATGCGTCCACTTCGACGGCGCTCAGAAAGGCGATCGGACGCCGCGGGTAGCGCTTGCTTGGCATGGCCAGCACGCGCTGCGCGACGGCACTGTGCTCGGGCGCATGCAGCGCCACGTAGCGAAAGAAGGAATGGATCGCCGCCAGGCGCACATTGCGACTGCGGGCGCTGTTCTTGCGATCGCGCTCCAAGTGATCGAGGAATGCACCAAGCAGCGGCGTATCGAGCTCGGGCACCGTCAGGCTCGTCGGGGGCTTGCCCAGCCGCCGCTGGGCGAACTGCAGGAGCAGCCGAAAGGTATCGCGATAGCTGGCGATGGTGTGAGGGCTGGCCTGGCGCTGCTGCATGAGCCGATCCATGAAGAACGACTGCACCAGCGCGGGCAACGTGGCGGCGGTGGTCATGGCCGTTGCTCCTTCGACCGCTGCACCCGTCGCATGACGTAGTGCAGGAGCTCGGGTGTCGCGGTCAAGTACCAGTACGTGTCCGTCACATGGGCGTGCCCGAGGTAGGCCGAGAGCTGCGGCAGGTGGCGCTCGACGTCGACGCCGTGCCGATACCACCTCAGCAGCGTAGCGGTCGCGAGGCGATGACGTAGATCATGCAGGCGGGGTCCGCGAGAATCGTTCGCCCCCCGCAAGCCGATCTCTCGCGATAACTTCACGAAGGTCCATCGCACACACCACTCGGTCAAGCGAGTCCCTCGGTCCGAGACGAAGAAGCTCGATGTCGCCGGGGCGGGGCAGCAGCCGTCCCGCAATTCGGCGTAGCGCTGCAGTGCACGCTGGGTGGAGGGATGCACCGGCACGTAGCGGGACTTGCCGAACTTCGTCCCGCGGATCGTCAGCACGCCGTTGGTCAGGTCGACATCGTCGCGGTCCAGGCGCAACGGCTCGTTGGCTCGCAGCCCGGTCGCCACGTACAGACCGAAGAGCGTGGCGAACGTCTGGGGCCGCAAACCGGTGGCCGATGGCAGGCGTCGGGCGGCATCGAGCAGGCGCTTGATCTGCTCGTCGCTGTAGGAATAGGGATCAGGACGGCGGTATCGATGAGGAAGCAAGTCCGGCGGCGGCACGACCGTCCGCGGCTCCTGCGCACTGCAATACAGCGCAAAGCGGCGCACCATCCCCAGCCGGTTCGTCCATTGAGCGGGCTGCGCTGAGCCAGGCAGCGTTGCCCATGCCGCGGCGAGTTCGGACGTGATGTACTTCGCCCCCTGGCTATCGGCGAAATCGACGAAGCGTTGCAGCAGGCGGCCGGACAGACGGAGCTTGTATCCGAGGGCGCGACGGACTGCGAGGTATTCGTCGAGTGCGACTTGCAGCGGACTCATGACGCACTCCCTGGCCACGGCGGCGCGATGACGCGTAGCGCCTCGATGTCCACCTTGGCATAGATCTGTGTGGTCGTCGGCTGCCGGTGGCGCAGCAACTGACCGATCTCGCTCAGGGACGCGCCACGGCGCAGCAGATTCGTGGCAAGGGAGTGGCGCAACAGGTGCGCCCCCTTGCGCTCCGGATCCAATCCAGCGCGCGCCAACGCGCGGCGGACGACGCAACAGACGGCTGATTGTTCCAAGTCCTGGTATGGCGCCATCATCCGAACAAATACCCGGCGCGTCGCACAAGGCGGACGGACTTCGTAGAGATAGCGTGCCACCGCCGCACCGACGTCGGCCGGCAAGGGCAGTCGCTCCAGCCGTGGGCCCTTGCCCCGCACGACAAGCTCGCCGCGTTCCCAGTCCAGATCCTCCAAGACCATGTTCAAAACCTCTCCGCCGCGCAAGCCGAGTCGGGCCAACAGCAGCAAGATCGCGTAGTCGCGCGTGCCGCTTGGTGAACCGCGGTCGCAGCACGCGAGCAGTCGCTCCACTTGTTCGGGAAGCAGTGACCGCGGCAGATGCGACAGTCTCCAGGTCGCCACGCCGGGTAGCGTGCGGGCGAGGTCGGTCCAAACGGCGCCGCGCAGCAGCAAGAAGCGCATGAACGACCGCAGCGCCGTGATGACGATCTTGCCGTGCGTGCGACTGACACGTTGGATCTCGCGAACGACGAAGCGGTGTAGGTCCTGCGCTCGCAGTTGCTCCAGACGCAGTGCCTTGCGCGCGAACCGCTCATGCAGAAAGCGGCGAACGACCGTCAGGTAGGAAACCACCGTGGCCGTCGACAGTCCGCGCTCGGAACGGAGAAACGCCTCGAAGTCACGCACGACCACCGCCGCGGGGTGCACATCGATAGCCGGTACGGCCGGCGCGCTGTGGCCACGCTCGCGCAGATACTGCAGGAGCTGCTGGGCCGTGGCGGGATCGCCGCGACGCATCCTGCCTCGCCGGCGGCGGTTGGCCTGGAACTGCCTCAGCCGACCCTCGTCCAGAGCTGCCAGAGAGAGCTGGCGCCCCTCGAGCCAGCGGTTGAGATCGGCGAGAAAGTCACACTTGGCATGGATCGTGTCCGGTGCGTATCCCTGGCCCGAGAGTCGCGCCGCAAAGCCCTCGATGCAGCACTCCAGCGGTCCTGTGCAGGAGAGCTCATCAGCTGCAGCTGCTTGCCGATTGGTCGCCATCGTTCGCCTCCTTGAAGGTCCGGGAAGAGTCCCGGCCGGAGACGACAGCCGAATAATGCCGGGAGATCAAGAGGCGCCTTCGGCGATGGCTGAACAAGGACGCCGCTCGCAGAAGACCCGGCGGTCCGCACCCGGAATAATCCGGGACCCGGAGTTATGGCGCAGGTCGTGAAGTCGAGGGCCTTCGCCGCGGCCGCCGTGGCCGATGCCGCATCGGTGCAGCAGTTCCCTGAAATTGCGGTACACGCCGCCGCCGTCCAGACGGCCGCCGCGCGGTGACGGGAAGAAGTACTCCTCGTCCGAGCGAGGCCCCAGCGCGGCCGCGTACTTCTGCAGACGAACGACCAGGGGCCGGGCCGGTGGCACCAGGCGGTCCTTGCGGAACTTGGTGTCGTTGATGTGGAGCACCCCCTGGACCAAGTCGACGTCGCGCATGCGCAGCCGCAGGGCCTCTTCGAGACGCAGGCCGCATCCGTACAGCACGCGCAGCAGCTCCGGCAGCACGATGTGGCGCAGGTGAGTCGACGCCATCGGCTCGATCCGGTCGGCGGCCTCGAGCAAGCGGCGCACCTCCACGTGCGTCAAAACACGCGCCAGGAACGGCCTCGAATCCTTCGCGCCCACGGCGTGATCAGGCACGTCGGCAGGAAGGTCCAGTCGGCGCATGAACAAGGCGAAGTTGCGAACCAGGTTGACCCGTGCGCGCTGGGTCTTGCCGGTCTCGTGCGGCTGCTTGGCCAGCCAGGATGCGGTCGCGGCCTTGGGCAACTCGACTTGCTGCAAGCCTTGGCTGCACAGGTGGGCGTCGAGTCGGCGCAGGTTGGATGCGGCGGGGTTGAAGCGATAGCCACAGGCTCGCTTCTCCTGAACGTATTGCGCCATCAGCGGTGCCAAGGGGCTGCTGCCGGCGAATGTCACGGGCTTACGAGGCGTGGCCATGGAACACCTCCTCCGGATCGATGGCCGCGATGCGCAGGGTCTCCACGTCGGCCTTGGCATAGATGAAGGTCGTTGCCGGCGAGGCATGCCCCAGCACAGCCGAGATGACGGGAAACGGCGTCTGCGCCCCGAGCAGCCGGGTGGCCAACGTATGGCGCAGCGAGTGCAGTCCCTGCCGCTGCGGCGTCTTGAACTTGATCCCGGCCAGTTCCCGCCAGTACGCCACGACGCGGTGGAGCCGGTCGTTCTGGCAGATCGGCGCGAACGGTGGCGTCAGGTTGGTGAACAGATGCCGATGCTCGACCGGCGGTCGCCCAGCTCGCAGGTAGTCGATGAGCGCAGCACCGACCTCCTCGATCAGCGGCAGCACCAGCGGCTCCCCCGTCTTGTTCTGCACGATCTCGATGGTGGACGTGGTCCAGTGCAGTTCATCGAGCGTGAGGCGCTTGATGTCGCCCAGGCGAAGACCCAGGCGCGAGGCGAGCATCAAGATGGCGTAGTCACGCCTGCCCTTCGGCGAACTGCGATCGACGGCGGCAAGCAGCCGCTCGACCAGTTCCGGCTCCCACGCCGACGGCACCTTGGCATTGCTGGCCAGTCGAACGGTTGGGATGGCGGCGCTGAGGTCACGCGGCAGGGCGCCGCGCATGAAGAGAAACTGCAGAAACAGCCTCACGCTGGACGAGACGCACGCGACGGTCCTCGGCTTCCAGTCCGTACGGGTCTGAACGAAGGCGCTGAGGTGTTCAGCCTGCAGGGTGTCCAGCGTCTCCAGGCCGCGAGTGCGCAGGAAGTCCAGGAAGACCGCGACGTTGTGCATCCGCTCGGCCAGGCTGGTGGGCCGAAGATGCCGCCGCTCCCTGGCGTACTGCTCGTACTCCCGCAGGGACTTGTGCATGCCCACCGGTACCCGAAGCCCGGTGGTCTCGACCACGAAGCGGCTGATGGTGCCGGTGCGCGCGAAGTCGTCGAGCACCTTGATGCCGAAGACCAGGTGCCGCCGCCACTGTTGGCCGAGCTTGAGCACCTCCCCGTCGCGAACGCCGTACGCCTGCTCGAAACGCAGGGCAAGTTCACGCGTGTACTCGGCAGGCAGGCCCTGGGCGCGGGCGAAGTCGGCCAGATGCTCCCACACCCGCTTGTAGCGATTGACGGTGCGGATGGTGTAGCTGCGCATCAGCAGTTCCTGCGCAGCGCCTTGGCAAAGCGGCTCCAGCGCCAGCGCGCCGGGCCCATTGGAGTTGAGCGAATCCATGATCGTCTCCTCGTTGACGGCGGCCACAGCGGCCTCCGGGGGGACGATCTTGGAAGCGTTATGCGCAGTCGGGATGGGCCTACGTCATAGGTGGCTCGCTCGGCTTGACGGCCTTGCTGCGCATAACCGCGGACGAACCTAAATAGGCGCTGACGATCTGGACCCTGCCGTGCCCGAGGCGGCTCGAGATTTCGAGACGGGCTCGGCGGTCGAGGTCCGCGTCCACGGCAGGCCCTCCGGCCACCGGCGGCGCGGCGCCGGTGAGTCGTTCGAAGTCCTCGGCCGCACCCTGGTGGCGCAGCCCATGCGGCACCACGCCCAGCGCCGCTCTCGTGATGCCGAAGCGTTCCATCACGTAGCGCAGCCGCCGCATCGCCTGCTGCAGCGTGAGCCGCGGGTCGCTGACGCTGTCGTCGACGCCGACGGCCACGCGCCGCGCGAAGGCGATGGCCGCTTCGCGCATCTCGTTGTCGATCGGAAAGAGCCGCTGACGGCCGCCCTTCGTCCCCCGATGGGTATCGAGGTAGCACGCTGGCCCTTCCGCGGGCCTGCCCGCCTGCGCTGCCGTGACCACGTCCGTGTGCGGCCGGAACATCACGCTTTCCTTGAAGCGAAGCTGAAACGCCTGCATCAGCTTCAGCGACGCCGCCGCGTGCACGTCGAAGGCCTCGACCTCGCGGATCACCGTGGCCGCATCCACGCCCTTGGCCCGCCATGAGCGGTCTACGCCGCCGGCCAGGCTGCGCCGGTACAGCGCAGGATCGTCGAAGTAGCACTCGATGGGCTTGAGCAGCCTGGGCTTGCCGATCCAGCCGGCGAAGGTCTTCATGAAGCTGAAGTAGGTCTGGATCGTCGCGGGCATCAGGCGACCCGCTTTGGCTTCGTCCTGCCAGTGACGGGTGACGGCCTCGACGTGCCGGCCGCTGAAGGAGCGTGGGTCGAGCTTGAAGTGCTTGGGGTGCCGGCGCAGGAAGTCGAACAGCCAGTGGCAGAAGCGCGCCCGCTCGGCGACGGTCTTGTTGCTCACGCCTTTGTGCTTGCTGCTGTGGCGCCAGTTGTTCTCCTTCAGGATCAGGTCAAGCACGTAGCCGCTGCGCTTGGGGTTCAGCGGCGTGCTGGCAAGCGAGGGGGTTTCGTAGGTGCGGGGCGGCGAGTGGCGCGGTCGCGATGCCGCCTCCGGCATGCGTCGCCAGTCGCGTCGAGTGTGGCTTCCTGCTTTCATGGCATGGCGTCCGAGGTCTGAAGTCTGGGAACCTTTGCGTTCGCACATCGGCAGGTTCCGGTGCCGATGCAGGCCAGGGTTTGCAGCCCGCCTTGTGGGACGAGGCCGCGCGGAGGTGCGTAAAAGTGATCGCCGCCAGCACACGTCTTGCGCAATGTGGCGTTCGCCGCAGCGAACCACGCTCTCGAGGAGCGTCGGGCAATCCCGGAGGCTCGGCCTCCGGAGCGGCGCCACATCGGGCACCGCGAGTTCACATCCCGTCGCCGGCTTGACTGGCAACACCCGTTCCGCGACGGGTGCGCAAGGCCGTTCACGCAGACCGTGCCGCCGCACCGAGGTGCGGCCCTGCACGGCGGGCCGAAGCCCGTGCGTGAGTGCGATGGATGGAAGCTCGACACCGCCTTCGGGGAAGGCGGCGTCCGTCGCGGCCGCGAGGGCGCGCGAGCTTGGAACGAGTGCCAAGGGCAGGGCCCTTGACACCTTGCTCTGGGGCACCGGGGGTCGAAGCCACCGGAGAGGGCAAGGCCCGCTCGGGGCGAGCGATGGCCAGAGTTGCAGCAGGCCGGCGTCGCGTCGAGCGCGAGCGCCGGTGTCAGCCCGTGGTCAGGCCACGGGGTGCGCCGTCATCGGGAAAGGGACCACCGTGTCCCGGACGCTGGCGCTCGAGAGCGCCGGGGGTGACGCCGTCACCGCTTGAAGGGCTTGCGTGTTGGTGCGCGATGCACGCGGTACGCCAACTGAACCGCGCCGAAGCCTCGCCAGTGTCGGCGCGAAGCGGCCCCCTTGCAAGCGCGAAAAGTGCCGATTAGCGCGCCGTGGGGCGCGCATGCGCGGATTCGCCCAGGGGTTGACAGGGGGTGCTTCTACCTCTGGGTCCGACGTGCTACTGCTCGACGCCCAAGGCGTGGCGCGGCTGCGGCGCGCGCCCTTGACGCAGCCGGATCGAGTGCAAGCCTGTCGCGACGCGCGGCGTCTCCGCGTGGATCACCGTCTCGAACTCAAAGCCGATCCCGACTCCAGCCCGATGGACTGCGAATCGGGGTCGAGCCGATGTCGAAATGGCGGTGGTCGCGGGGGACTTTCGCGTGGAACGGTCGGCGCGGGCGATCGATGCTGACCCCCTGAAACTGTTCGTGGAGCCTTCCCATGGAGTACGTCGTCAGAGCGCTGGATGTCGGCTACGGCAACACCAAGTACGTCAGCGGCATCGTCGGCAGCGAGATTCGCTGCGCCAGCTTCCCGTCGGTGGCCTACCCGGCGGTGCGCGACCCGACGCTCAACCCGGCCTTCGAGCGGCGCCGAACCGTCGTCATCCCGATCGACAACATGTTCTACGAGGTGGGGCCGGACGTCGACCTCGCGGCGGACAGTTTCCGCGCCACGCAGATGCACGACCGGTACATCCACACGCCCGACTACATGGCGCTGGTGCGCGGCGCGCTGGCGATGATGAAGTTGCGATCGATCGACCTGCTGGTCGTGGGACTGCCGGTGTCGCTGTTCGCGGCGAACAAGACGGCGCTCGAGAAGGCGATGACCGGAACGCACGACCTCGGCGGCGGCAAGGCCGTGGTCGTGAAGAAGGCGCTTGCCGTCGCGCAGCCCCAGGGAGCCCTGGCGGACTTCGTGGCCCAGCACGACAAGGGCGACAGCATCGAGAGCGAGCGCAGCCTGATCATCGATCCGGGCTGGCGCACCTTCGACTGGATCGTCGCGCGCGGCATGCGCCTGGTACTCAACAAGAGCCACTCGCTCAACGGCGGCGTGTTCAAGATGGTCAGGGCCGTCGCGGAGGACATCAGCGCCAGCATCGGCATGCCCTACGAGGACCTGGACACCATCGACAACGCCCTGCGCAGCGGCAAGAACCCGATGGTGTTCCAGAAGGCCTACGACTTGTCGAACATCCTGCCGATGCTGCACACCCGCGCGCAACGAACCGTCGCGTCGATGCTGAGCTGGTTCGACGGTGCCTACAGCTTCCAGAACGTGATCCTGGTCGGAGGCGGAGCGCATCTGTTCAAGAAGGCGGTGAAGCAGGCGTTCCCGCAACTGCGTGTGCTCGGGATCAAGGACCCGCTGCACTCGAACGTGCGGGGGTTCCAGATCGCAGGCATGGCCTACATGCAGAGGCAATCCTCGCCTCAAGGAACGTCCCGCGATGGCCAGCAGGGCCCGGAGGGCGCGCCGTGAGCCGGCCAGTGTCACCGGACGAAGGTCCGCTGCGCATGCAGTTCGAGCTGGCGCGAGACGACGACCCCGGCCTGTACGACGACCTCGTGCGATTCAAGAAGGGGACCAAGCGCATCAATCGGCTGCGGTTCCTCGCGCACGAAGGCATGGTGGCGCAGGCGCTGGCGCTCGGGTTTCCGGCGGGCCGGGTGGCGGCGGCGCAGGCAGGGCCGCTCGGTGCCGCGCCAGGAGGGCATGACGCAGGCCCCAGGATTCCCGCGGCGGTCCTGGGGACGTTCGATGCGGCAGTCGGCGACGAATGACGTCCGCCGGCCGCCAGCCCGCGCGATCGGCAAGAGGCAGGAAAGGAGCGTTCAACGTGACGACGATGGTGCATCCACGGCTGTACACAGTTCGGGGCCACGTGCGGCGCGTCGGCGGCACGTCGCCGCTCGGCCTTGCGCTCGAACTGTCGAACGGCGACGAGGTTTCCCACGTGCTTCCCGAAATGGGCGTGGCGCTGAGAGTCGGCGACGACGCGAGCCTGATCCTCCGGGCACGAGCGCGAGCTGGAACGCCGGCAGTGCTCGGCGTGGTGAACCACTCGCTCGTCGACGGAGAGAACTTCGTGCGTTCGACGGCTCGCCAGCGCCCCGATGCGTGGGACGCGGTGCTCGTCTCGGCCGGGTTTGCCGGGACCGTGGGCGCGGTGGGGCAGCGTGGTCTCGTGCCGTTTGTGATCCTGGGCGGTCTCTACCTGGTGGCGGCCATCGCGGTGCCGGCAGCGTTGCGCGCACGGCTCGCGCGTAGGGTCGACCATCTGCTCGATCTGGAGGCCCGGGCTGGCAAGGACGGCCTGCCGGCGCGCGGCGCCGAGGCGTCTCGACAGTCCGCGTGGAGGCGCCGATGAGCCGCCCGGAGCGTCGCCATGCCTGCGGACGAGTGGAGATCAGCGCGACTCGACTCGCCGAAATGGGCTATTGCGAGAAGCGCATCGTGCTGGCTCATCGCCATGGCGAAGCGACGACTTCCGCGCAGCAGCGCGCCAGGCGGCGCGGGCAGATCGTGCACGAGCGCTACCGAATTCTTGGCGAGTCCGCGTCGCGCACCAATTCGCGCGCGGCCTTCCCGCGTTGGGGGCGGCTCGACTGGGCCATGGCGGCCTGCCTCTGCATCGTGCGCACGGCATGCGGAATCTTGGCGGCCTCCGCCTTCCTGCGGCGCGCGGCCCGTGCCGTCCTGACCGTCATTGCGGGTCGCCGCCGTGGCTGCCGTGGCGCAAGTCACGGCGAGGGAAGAAGGGCCTGATGGAAGGACTCGTCCTTGCGGTGGCCGTCGCTGCAGTCGTGCTGCTGGCTGTGCTCGGGAGGGGCTTGCTCCACGCCGCCAAGGTCGCTGCCGACCGGAACGCCCGGCCGGACTCGCTGCGTCACGCCAAGCTGGTGTACGTCGAACGGACATTCCGCATCCGCCATCCGATCCGGCTCGTTGCCAGAATCGACCGTGCCTATCGCTTGAATCACGGGCCGCTCGTGCTCGTCGAGTTGAAGTCTCGCTGGACCGACCGTCCGTTCGATAGCGACATCATCCAGTTGTCGGCGCAACGGCTTGCGATCGAAGCCGGCACCGGCGACAAGGTCGAGACCTACGCCTTCGTCAGCGTCGTGCACCCGTTCCGGGGATCGGTTGTCCGGCACCACAAAGTGCGCCTGCTGGAGGCGGCGCAGTTGCTGGAGTTGCACCGGCGCCGCGAGGCGCTGCTGGCTGAGCTTGTACCGGCAGCGTACTCCCGGTCCACCGCTGCTTGCCGCGCATGCGCGTTCCGCGCGCGGTGTGATCGCCCGCGGCGCGGTGTGCATTGATGGTGCCGTCGCCGGGCGCAAACGGCCCGGCGCTCGCCCGCTCCCGACGAGGTCGCGAGCGCCGCTGCATCACTTGACCGAAGTGCTGGCATGCTAGAGTTGCTTCGGGCCTACAGATTTTTCGACAGCCTGCGGAAACCGGCTAATCCCAAGGCATCCCGCCCATGTGGAGGGAAGGATGGAGGGTTGCAGCCGGACCGGAGTCGAGAAAGCGTTGTGTGGCGCGGGCTGCAGGAACATTTCGATGTGATGATCGAGCACATGTGAAGGTGTCGCCAGGCCTCGCCTGGCATTGCCCAAGCAACCCCAGGTGACGCGAAAGTCCCTGGGGCTTTTTTCTGAGGTCGCCCGTCGGTGCCTGTTCAAGCCGCCGCAGCCGCCGAAGTCATCGCCATCACGCGCCGTGGCAAGGTGGTCGCGCAGCTGGCGTTGCCCCGCGAGCAAGACAGCGCCAACGCCGCGCGCGCTGAACGCTAAGGACGCGATGCCCCTGACCCCCGACATGCGCCGGTCCATCGACCAGATCCGCGACGACCTCTGCGGCGGCGGCTACCCGGACCCGGCCAGCAATGCCGAGACCCGTGCCCGTGCCCGCGTTCTGAAGTAGCCCTACACCAGCCTGTTCGACGGCACCTGGGCGTTGAAGAATCCGCTCGACGCTGCTGCCGGCCTGGCGGCACAGGACGCGGGCGGCGGCGTCACTCGCGCTGCGCCCGCGCCCGGTACTCGCGCGGCGACAGCCCCGTGTGGCGCTTGAAGAAGCGGCAGAAGTAGGCCGGGTCGTCGAAGCCCAGTTCGAAGGCGAGCTTCGAAACCGGCGCGGCCACGTGCACCAGCCAGCGCGAAGCCTCGCGCGCCAGCCGGGCGTGGATCATCTGCTGCACGCTGCTGCCGGTCTCGGCGCGCACGATGCGGTTCAGCCGCTCGGCCGAGAGCCCCAACGTCTGCGCATAGCGCGACACCGGCCAGTGCTCGCGGTGGTGCGCCTCCAACAGCGCCAGCCAGCGCGCGTAGGCCGAATGCCGGCCGGCGGCCGCGCTGCGAAGGCCGGCGCCGGCTTCGCGCAGCGTGTCGCGCTGCGTGCGCTGCGCCAGGCGCCAGACGATGGCGCGCGTCAGCCACAGCGGCACCGGGCCGTCGCCGGCGTCGCTGTCATGGGCACGGCTCTCGGCATGCAGCGCCTCGAACAGCGCGTGCAGGCGCGAGGCTTCGGCGGCGGCGGCCGCGGTGCCGTCGTCGCCATCGCCGTCGCCATCGCCGTGACCGCCGAACACCAGGCTGCGCGGTTGCGCGAACACGAACTCCAGCGCATCGGTCACCGCCGCCGCGTCGCCCTCGGCCAGCCGGGTCGCGTTGAAGGTCAGCACGAAGCCGGCGGCATGGCGCGAGAAGCGGAAGGCATGCGCGACGCCGGGCGGGATCGCGATCGCCGCGGGGCCGGCGCAACGGATGCGCGATTCGTCCAAGAGCGCCTCCACCCGGCCGGCGTGCAACCAGAGGATCTGGTGCAGCCCGCGGTGCACATGGGCGTCGATCTCCCAGTCGTACAAGCGGCTGCGCGAGCCGATCGATTCGACGTGCATGGCCTGCACCAGCGCGCCGCCTTCACCGTACAGCGCGAAGGCCGGCAGCCGCGCCAGCGGGCGGCGGCGGGCCGCGGTGCGGGCCGCTGTGGGGGCGGGTGCTGCAGGCGAGGGCATGTCAGTCACTGTACGGCAAAAGTGCAAGTTTCAGCGTGCTCCGTCCGCTGCGCGCGCGGCCGGGCTTGTCCAGAATCCGCCCGCTCGCAACCCCTTATCACCCGTCACTCAGGAGACCCCGGCATGAAGACCCAGGTCGGCATCATCGGCGGCGGCCCCTCGGGCCTGCTGCTGTCGCAGCTGTTGCACAAGCAGGGCATCGACAACGTCGTGCTGGAGAAGCACACGCGCGGCTACGTGCTGTCGCGCATCCGCGCCGGCGTGCTGGAGCACGGCTTCGCCGACCTGATGCGCGAGGCCGGCGTGGCCGAGCGCATGGATCGCGAGGGTGAGATCCACGAAGGCTTCGAGATCGCCGATGGCGGCAGCCGCCGGCGCGTCGACCTCAAGGGCCTGACCGGCGGCCGCAGCGTCATCGTCTACGGCCAGACCGAGCTGACGCGCGACCTCTACGACGCGCGCGCCAATGCCCGCGGCACCGTGCTGCACGAGGTCGACGACGTGCGGCCGCAGGGCCTGGAGACCGACGCGCCTTTCATCACCTTGCGCCATAACGGCGAAAACATGCGGCTCGACTGCGACTACGTGATCGGCTGCGACGGCTTCCACGGCGTCAGCCGCAAGGCCATCCCCAAGGACCGGCTGCGCGAGTTCGAGCGCGTCTACCCCTTCGGCTGGCTGGGCCTGCTGTCGCGCACCCCGCCGGTGTCGCCGGAGCTGATCTACGCGCGGCACGAGCGCGGCTTCGCGCTGTGCTCGCTGCGCTCGCAGGTGCTGTCGCGCTACTACATCCAGGTGCCGCTGTCGGACACGGTGGAGGACTGGTCAGACGACGCCTTCTGGGCCGAACTGAAGAATCGCCTGCCGGCCGACGTGGCGGCCAGCCTGGTCACCGGGCCGTCGATCGAGAAGAGCATCGCGCCGCTGCGCAGCTTCGTCGCCGAGCCCATGCGCCACGGCCGATTGTTCCTGGCCGGCGACGCCGCGCACATCGTGCCGCCGACCGGCGCGCGCGGGCTCAACAGCGCGGCCTCGGACGTGCACTACCTCTACCACGCGTTGGTCGACCACTACCGCCGGGGCGACGACGCGGGCCTGGACCGCTACTCCGAGCAGGCGCTGGCGCGCGTCTGGAAGGGCCAGCGCTTCTCGTGGTGGATGACGACGCTGCTGCACACCTTCCCCGAGAGCAGCGCCTTCGAGCGCCGGCTGCAGGACACCGACCTGGCGTACCTGTTCTCGTCGCAGAAGGCGCTGGGCTCGCTGGCGGAGAACTACGTCGGGCTGCCGTTCTAGGCGTGGCGTGTCGCCGCGTTGTGGGTGCAGGCGGCGCGGCGCGAGACCGGCGCGTTCAGGTGGAGGATATGACCCGTACGGGCACGGACTTCGCCGCCGGGGTGCCGCTGAGCCGGTCGACGAAGCCGATCGGCATCAGCGCATTGAGCTCGGGGTAGTAACCAGCGACCGCGCCGCGCGGCAGCGGATAGTCGAGCACGGTCAGTCCGTCGACCCGCCTGGCATGGCCGTCGTCACAGATGGCTTGCAGCGCGACCACCTGTTCGTTGCGCAAGCCGCGCGCCTTGCGGTCCTCGGGATTCATGAACAGCACCATGCGGTTGCCCCACACCCCGCGATAGCGATCGTTCATGCTGTAGATCGTCGTGTTGAACTGGTCTTGCGAGCGCACCGTCAGCAGGCGCAGCATCTGCGGGTCTTGCACCGGCTGGTCGGCATGAAGGCCGTCGATCAGCAGGAAGTTCGCCTTGCCGGTTGCGGTCGGGAACACCCGGCGGCGGGGCGGGACATCCAGCACGAAGCCATCGGGCGCCTTCAGGCGCTCGTTGAAGTCGGCGTAGACGTCGTTGAACACGTCGGCGATGTAGTCGCGGATCAGCGCGTAGTCCTGTGCGAATTCGGCCCAACGCGTGCGCGATGCGGGCAGTGCCGCCATGGCGATGCGGCAGACGATTTCCGCTTCGGCCCTGCAATCGGGGCTGGCGGGATCGAGAACGCCGCGAGAGGCGGTGACCTGCGCCACCATGTCCTCGATCGTCAAGGCCTGCTCGCCCTTGGCGGTGCGGATGATCTCGGAGCGCGAGATGACCGGCAGGATCAGCGCCTCGCGCCCGTGGATCACATGGCTGCGGTTCAGTTTCGTGTTGATGCACACGGTCAGGTCCAGCCGTGACATGGCTTCGTAGGCGCGCTCGGTATCGGGCACGGCGCGAATGAAGTTGCCGCCCATGCCGATGAAGACGCGGGCCTCGCCCGCCATCATGGCCTCGACCGCCTTCTGGACGTTGTGGCCATCCTCGCGCGGGACCGGGAAGCCAAAGACGCGTTCGTAGCTGTCCAGTGTCTGCCGGCTCGGACGATCGTTGATGCCGCAGGTGCGATCGCCTTGCACGTTCGAATGGCCGCGCACCGGCACGATGCCGGCGCCGGGCTTGCCGAAGTTGCCGCGCAAAAACAGGATGTTGCACACCTGCTGCAAGAGCTCCGATCCGCGCTGCTGCTGGGTCAGGCCCATGCCGAAGCAGATCATGGTCGCATCGGCGTCGACATAGATGTCGGCGATCCTGCGGATCTGTTGCTCGCTGACGCCGGCATGGGCGACGATCTCGGCCCAATCCTGCGCCAGCGCGTCGGCGCGCACCGCGTCGATGCCGAGCGTATGTTCGGCGATGAAGTCGAGATCGAGCACGTCTTCGCCCGCTGCCTCGCGTTCGAAGATCGCCTTCATCATCCCTTTCATGAGCGCCAGGTCGCCGCCCGCGTTCACGTGCACGAAGTCGCTCGCGATGTTGGAGTGGCCGAAGGTGAGCATCTGCGGGATGTCTTGCGGCGCGGTGTACGCGATCATGGCGCGCTCGGGCATCGGGTTGACGGCCACGATGGGAATGCCGCGTTTGCGGGCCGCCGCCAGGCTGGTCATCATCCGGGGCGAGTTGCTCCCGGTGTTCTGGCCGAAGATGAAGATCGCGTCGGCTTTGTCGAAGTCTTCCAGCGTGCAGGTGCCCTTGCCGACGCCGATCGAGGGCGGCAGCCCGCGGCTGGTCGGCTCGTGGCACATGTTGGAGCAGTCGGGGAAGTTGTTGGTGCCGAACTCGCGCACGAACACCGACCACAGAAACGCGACCTCGTTCGGCGTGCGGCCCGACGTATAGAACTCCGCCTTGCGGCGATCGTCGAGGCCGCGGAGATGGCGGCCGATCAGCGCAAAGGCGTCATCCCAACTGACCGGCACGTAGTGGTCGCTGGCGGCGTCGTAGCGCATGGGCTCGGTCAGCCGGCCCTGCATTTCCAGCCAGTAATCGGACCGCTGGCGCAATTCAGTGACGCTGTGCGCGGCGAAGAATTCGCGCGTCACGCGCAGCCGGGTGGCCTCGAAGGCCAGGGCCTTGGCGCCCTGTTCGCAAAACTCCAGCCTGTCGCGCTGGCAGGGATCGGGGAAAGCGCAACTCGGGCACTTGAACCCGCCGGGCTGGTTCATCGACAGCAGCGCCCGCGAGCCCTTGACCAGCACGCTTTGCTTCATCAGCGCCCTGGCGGTCGCGGCCGCCGCGCCCCAGCCGCCGGCGGGCTGATCGTAGGGGTGGTAGCGCGGCTTGTCGTGATCCATGGCCATGACGCTCGCAGCAGGGCAGGCTTACATCTTGCCTCAGGGCAACACGGCAAAGGCTCCGGTCGGCGCACCACCGAACAAGGCGATCGAGCCCGGCCCCAGCGCCGCCAGCGCGAAGTACCCGCCGCACATGGTGATGTGCGCCAGCATCTGGTTCACATCGCCTCGGTGGGCGACCAGGGCCGTCACCACGCACCACAGCCCCAGCAGCACGCTGACCGTCACCAGCGGATAGCCGAGGATGACGCCGATCCCGCCGACCAGCTCGCACAGGCCAACCAGGTAGGCCAATGCCTTGGCATCGGGCATGCCCAGCGCGCTGAGCACCGGAACCATCTTGGCTTCGCCGCCGCGCAGCTTCATCGTTCCCCAGATGACGAATGGAACGCCCATGATCAGCCGGGACAGGAGGACGACTTCATTCGACATGGCTTGTGCGCTCCTCGGCTTGGTGTGGCAAGGCTCCGATCTTGTCGCCAATCGTGAGGCCTTGTCTGCACTGCGGCCGCAAGGCACATCCCCGGACCTGCGCTGCAGCGCCCTCAGCGCTGCCGCACGTACTGCCCCGGCGCCGCCTCCAGCACGGCGTAGCCCTTCTTGGGCGAACCCATCGCGGGCGGCTTGGTGCGGCCGCTGGAGTGCGCGGCCAGCCAGGCCTGCCAGGCCGGCCACCAGGCGCCCTGCACGCGCTCGGCGGCTTCCATCCAGTCTTCGGGCGCCAGGTGCGGGTCGGCCAGGCGGCGCGTCTTGATGCGGTAGTGGCGCTTGGGGTGCACCGGCCCGCAGACGATGCCGGCGTTGTGGCCGGCGTTGGTCAGCAGGAAGGTGAAGTCGTCGCTGCGCACCAGGTTGTCCACCTTGTAGACCGACTTCCACGGCGCCACGTGGTCGCTCTCGGTGCCCACCACGAACATGGGCACGCGGATGTCCGACAGCCGCACCAGCTTGCCGTCCACCGGGAAGCGGTTGGTGGCCAGCTCGTTGTCCAGGTACAGCCGGTACAGGTACTCGGAGTGCATGCGCCAGGGCATGCGCGTGCCGTCGGCATTCCAGGCCATCAGGTCGATCATCGCGGCGCGCTTGCCCTTCAGGTAGGTGTCCACCGCGGGCTGCCAGATCAGGTCTTGCGAGCGCAGCATCGCGAACGCGCCGCCCATCTGCCGGCTTTCGAGCACGCCGCTCTTGTGCATGCTGGCCTCCAGCATGGCCAGCTGCGCCGGGTTGATGAAGTAGGCCAGCTCGCCGGGCTCGGAGAAGTCGGTCTGCGCCGCGAACAGCGTGATCGACGCCAGGCGCTCGTCCTGCTCGCGCGCCAGTGCCGCGGCGCCGATGCTCAGCAGCGTGCCGCCGATGCAGTAGCCCACCGCATGCACCTTCTGCTTCGGGACGATGGCGCTCACCGCATCGAGCGCGGCGCGAAAGCCCAGGTTCAGGTAGTCGTCCATGCCGACATCGCGGTCGCCCTCGTCGGGGTTCTTCCACGACAGCATGAACACCGTGTGCCCCTGCTCGACCAGGTAGCGCACCATCGAGTTGCGCGCGCTGAGGTCGAGGATGTAGTACTTCATGATCCAGGCCGGCACGATCAGCACCGGCTGGGCGTGCACGTCCTTGGTGGTGGGCGTGTACTGGATCACCTCGATCAGCTCGTTGCGGAACACCACCTGGCCCGGCGTGGCGGCCACGTCGACGCCGACCTCGAAGCCCTCGGTGCCCGCAGGCGCCGCGCCCTTGAGCGTGCGCTGCACGTCGTCCACCAGGTGCTGGAAGCCGCGCAGCAGGTTCTGCCCCTGCTCGGCCTGCGTCAGCGCCAGCAGCTCAGGGTTGCTGGCCAGGTAGTTGGCCGGCGAGCTGGTGTCCAGCAGCATGCGCACCGCAAAGCCCATCAACTGCGCGTGATAGTCGGTCACGCCGTCGACGTCGCTGACCGTCTGCTGCATCAGTGCCGCGGTGTTCTGGTAGGCGCGCGCGTAGACGTTGAACGGAAAGCGCGTCCAGTCCACGCCCTCGAAGCGGCGGTCGGCGCTGCCGTCGAAACCGTCCGCCGGCGGCATCGCTTCGCCGGCCAGCGCGCGCAGCGCGAAGGCCCAGGTGTCCTGCGCCCGCTGCGCCGCCTGCTGCTGCAGCTGCTGCAGCCGCGCCGGCGACTGCGCCAGGTGCATCGCCCAATCGGCCCATGCGGTGGTGAAGGCGGTGGGTGCCAGGCCGGCGGTCATCTGCCCCATCTGGGCGCGGAACTCACGGTCGAAGTCTTGCCCGCTGGGGGCGGGCTTGCGGGTGCGGGCCATCGGGGATTCTCCTTCTTGATGGTGTTGTGGGGCCGGCGATTCAGGCGGGCGCGTGCCAGCCGGCATCGACCCACAACTCGCCGCTCACGGCCGAGTTGTTGAGCATGAAGCAGATGGCGTCGGCGATCTCGTCGGGGTGGATCAGCCGGCCCAGCTGGGTGTAGGGCAGGATGTTCTTGGCCACGTAGTCCTGGCCCATCGCGCGCACCATCGGCGTGTCGGTGAAGCCGGGGTGGATGACGCCGCAGCGCACGCCGTAGAACATGGCCTCCTTCATGATGGTGGCGGCGGCGCCCTCCAGGCCGGCCTTGGTGCTGGCGTACGACACCTGGCCGCGGTTGCCCTGCGACGAGATCGAGCCGATGAACACCACCGAGCCCTGGATGCGCTCGTCCGGCGTCCAGCGCTTCAGGCCCTTGGCGGCGCGTTCCTCGGCGATGCGGCCGATCATCTCCAGCGCCCAGTACACCGGGGCGATCAGGTTCACCTCCACCACCTGGCGGAACAGCTCCTGCGGGTAGATGCGCGCCTTGCCGGTGTTCTTGTCCACGCGCACCGCCAGGTCGTCGCGCGTGATGCCGGCGGCCGGCACGCACAACGACACGATCCCGTGCCGGGCCTGCATGTCGTCGAACACCGAGGCGCGGAACGCCGGGTCGGTGGTGTCGCCGCGGTAGGCCTGCGCGAACGTGCGCCCGGCCTCGGCGTTGATCTGCGTGGCCACGTCGTGCACGGCGTCGTTCATGTCCACCAGCGCCACCGCGGTCACGTTGCGCCGCGCCAGCGCGGCCGCCACGGCGCGGCCGATGCCGCTGGCGCCGCCGGTGATCACGGCCACCCGGTTCGAAAAGTCCATACCACCCTCCAAAGTGATGTTGCGATGCAGCAATTGTCGTCGCAGATGGTGCCCGCGGGAACCTGCGAAACCCTGACAGCGCGGCGCCGCGCTTGCGCTGGCGCAAGCGGCACGGGCGCTGGCGGGCGCCGCGCGCCGCACCCACCATAAAGCGCCGCATTGCCGCCGATGTTCGGCCGATTGCGGCGCCGCGGCCGGCCGATCATCACGAGGCTTGAATCCGGCGCCGGCCCCGTTGGCGCGCCGGCCCCGCCATCGCCGCCATGTCCATCGACACCTTGCAGCCCCTTGCCGTGCCCGTCGAGCCCGCCGCCGCCCCGCCGGCCGCCGCGGCGGCCGCCCGTGCCCCGCGCACCTACGCCGTGCTGGCGCTGCAGGCGCAGGCGCTGCGCGCGGCGCGCGCGAGCGAGGCCGCCGGCGCCGTGGCCGACGAGCTGGCACGCACGCTGGGCTGCGACCGCGTGAGCATCGGCTTCCTGCCGCCGGGTGACGGCAGCGCCGGCCGGCTGCAGCTGGCCGCCGTGTCGCACACCGTGGAGATGGCGCCGCGGCAGGCCCTGTCGCGCGCGCTGGCGGCGGCGATGGCCGAAGCCGCCCAGCAGCGCCAGTGCATCGTCCACCCGCAGCCGCCGATGGCCGGCGCCTTGCCGCCGGCCGCCGCCGCGCACGACGCGCTGGCGCGGGCCAACGGCGGCCTGGCGATATACACCGTGCCGCTGCACGACCTCTCGGCGCCGCGCGACGACGACGGCCGGCCGCCGGTGGCCGGCGCGCTGCTGCTGGAGCGCACCGGCGGCTTCGGCCCCGAACTCGCGCAGGCGGCGCAGGACGCGGCCAGCTTTGTCGGCCCGCTGCTGCTGCTGCGCCAGCGGCTGGACCAGCCGGTCAGCGGCCGCCTGGCCGATGCCGTGACCCGTGCCGCGCCGCGGCGCATCGGCAACGGCCGGCTGGCGCTGCGGCGCGGCCACGCGCTGGCGCTGGCCGGCGCGGCGGCGCTGCTGATCATCGGTGCCTGGCCCGGCACGATGCGCGTGGTGGCCACCGCGCGCGCCGAAGGCCTGGGCCAGCAGGTGCTGGCCGCGCCTTTCGACGGTTATATCGGCGCCGCGCCGGTGCGCCCCGGCGCCGCGGTGCGCGCCGGCGAGGTGCTGCTGACGCTGCAGGACCGCGAGCTCGATCTCGACGCCGCGCGCTGGGCCGCCGAGAGCACGCGGCTGGACCGCGTCTACCGCGAAGCGCAGACGGCCGAGGACGCCGCCGCCAGCGTGATCGCCAAGGCCCAGCACGAGCAGGCGCTGGCGCAGTACGAGCTGGCGCAGTCGCGGCTGGAACGCACGCGGCTGCGCGCGCCGTTCGACGGCCTGCTGCTGGCCGGCGACCACGCCCAGGCCATCGGCGCCGCCGTCAAGCGCGGGCAGGAGCTGCTGACCGTGGCGCCGCGCCTGGCCTACCGCATCGTGGCCGAGGTCGACGAGGCCGAGATGGGCCGCGTGCGCGCCGGCCAGGCCGGCCAGGCCCTGTTCGGCGCCGTCGAAGGCGACGCGCTGGCGTTGACGGTCACCCGCATCGCGCCGCTGGCGCAGGTGCGCGACGGGCGCAACGTGTTCGAGGTCGAGGCGCGGCTCGACGGCGTGCTGCCGCCGGCGCTGCGCCCGGGCCTGCGCGGCGTCGTGCGGCTGGACGCCGAGCGTGCACCGCTGGCGCAGATCGCCTGGGTCCGCAGCACCCAGTGGCTGCGCCAGGCCGCCTGGCGCTTGTTCGGCTGAGGCGCGCGATGCCCGGCCGCCCGCCGCCGTTGCTGTCGCCCGACTGGTTCCGCGTCGCCGGGTTGCGGCCGCGGCTGCAGCCGGGCATCCGCACCACGCCGCAGACGGTGCGCGGCCAGCACTGGTACGTGCTGACCGATCCCGCCAGCGGGCAGCACCACCGCGTCAACGCCGCGGCGCAGGCGCTGCTGGCGGGCTGCGACGGCCGGCACAGCGTCGACGAGCTGTGGACCCGCCTGGTCGACAGCGGACGCGACGACGCGCCGACGCAGGCCGAGGTCATCGCGCTGCTGGGCCAGGCTTTCGCCGCCGGGCTGCTGCACGCGCAATTGCCGCCCGATGCGCAGGCCGTGCTGCAGCGCCGCCGCGGCGCGCGCCGGCGGCAGCGGCAGGCGCGGCTCAACCCGCTGGCTTTTCGCGTGCCGCTGGCCGACCCCGATGCGCTGCTGGGGCGCCTGGCGCCGGCCTTCGGCTGGCTGCGCGCGCCGGGTTTCACACGCTGGCTGATGCTGCTGTTGCCGCTGGCGCTGGCCGTCGTGCTGTCGCAGGCCGCCGACGTGGCGCAGGCGCTGCGCGGCCGCTTTTCGGCCGGCGCGGAAGGGGGCTTGGGCCGGCTGGCGCTGCTGATGTGGCTGGCCTACCCGCTGGTCAAGCTGCTGCACGAGCTGGCGCACGGCATCGTCATCAAGCTTCACGGCGGCGCGGTGCACGAGGCCGGGCTGTCGCTGATGATGCTCAACCCGGTGCCCTACGTCGACGCCGCATCGTCGGCCGGCTTCGCCGGCCGCGGCGCGCGCGTCGCGGTGGCGGCGGCGGGCATCGTCGTCGAAGTGCTGCTCGCCGCCCTGGCCCTGCTGCTGTGGCGGCTGGCCGAGCCCGGGCTGCTGCAGGACGCCTTGCTTGCCGTGGCCACGGTGGCCGGCGTGTCCACGCTGCTGGTCAACGGCAACCCGCTGATGCGCTTCGACGGCTACCACGTGCTGTGCGACGCCGCCGGGCTGCCCAACCTCGCCGTGCGCAGCCGCCTGCGCTGGCAGCTCGCGGCGCAGGCCCTGGTGCTGCCAGGCCGCCACAAGGCCAGGCTTGCCGAGCGCTTGTCGCCGGCGCCGGGCGAAGCAGCCTGGCTGTGGCTGTACGCGCCGCTGTCCTGGGCCTGGCGCGGCGCGCTTCTGCTGGCGCTGGCCGCCGCGGTGGCAGCGGCCTATCCCGCGGGTGGGCTGCTGCTGTTGCTGCTGGCGCTGTGGCTGTCGCTGGGCGCGCCGCTGCTGGCCACGCTGCGCTGGCTGGCCGCGGCGCCCGAGCTGCACGGCCGGCGCTGGCGCGGCGCGCTCGCCAGCGCCGGTGCGGCGGCGCTGGCGGCGCTGCTGCTGGCGCTGCCGCTGCCCGACCGCAGCAGCGCGCCGGCCGTGGTCTGGCTGCCCGACGACGCCATCCTGCGCGCCGAGGTCGATGGCGAGCTGCTCGCCTACGAGCGCGAAGACGGCGCCCAGGTGCAGCCCGGCGACCTCATCGCGCGGCTGGACGAGCCGCAGCTCGCAGCCGACCTCGCGACGGCGCTGAGCGAGCTGGCGCAGCACCGCATCGAGCGGCTGCGCCACTTCGGCCAGGATGCCAAGGCCACCGGCATCGCCGAGGACCTGATGGCGCAGGCGCAGACGCGGGTCGACCTGCTGCAGCAGCGCCGCCAGGCGCTGGAGCTGCGCGCGCGCAGCGCCGGCCGGCTGGTGATCGAGCGCGAACGCCTGCCGCCGGGCCACCACCTGGCGCGCGGCGAGGTGCTGGCGCACGTGCTGCCGCCGGGCGCCCCGCTGGTGCGCGCGCTGGTGGCCAACGACGACATCGCCCGCGTGCGCGAACGGCCCGGCGCGGTGAGCGTGCAACTGGCGCACGGCGACGGCCAGGCCCTGCCGGCGGCCACGGAGACCGCGATCCCGGCTGCCAGCACGCGGCTGCCGACCGCGGCGCTGGGCGAGGCGGCGGGCGGCAGCATCGCCACCGACCCCATGGACGACCAGGGGCTGACCGCGCGCGAGCCGCGCTTCGCGGTCGATCTGCGCCTGCCCGGTGGCACCGTGGCGCTGCCCGGCGAGCGCGCGCGCGTGGTCTTCCGCCACGGCCAGGCGCCGCTGGCCACGCTGGCCGGCCGCTGGCTGCGCGGCGCCTTCCTGCGCCACTTCGAGCGTTGACGCCGCTGCTGTCGCCCGGCATCGGCGGCCAGGCGCCGCCGGCCCCGGCCCCGGTCATGACTCCGGTCACGACCCCGGGCTGGGCCGGCGCCTACGCGCAGCGCCCGCCGGCCGACGGTGCCTGGGCCCGCCTTGGCGAAACCTGGCGCGTGCTGTGCAGCCTGGCCCGGCCTTGCCGGCCGCGCCCGCTGCCGCCGGCGCTGGCCGAGCGGCTGGCCCGCGCCTGCCGCCGCGCCGAAGCACTGGACGCCGCTGCACTGGCCACCGCCGCCGCCAGGCTGGCGCGCAAACTGCGCCTCCCGGCCGACGCTGCCGCTGCCGAGCGCGCCCAGGTCCACGCGCTGGCGCTGGCCGCGCAGGCGATGTGGCTGGCGCGCGGCCTGCGGCCCTACGACACCCAGTTGCAGGCCGCCTGGCTGATGCTCTCGGGGCGGCTGGCCGAAATGGCCACCGGCGAAGGCAAGACCCTGGCCGCCGCGCTGGCCGCCGCCGCGCTGGCGCTGCGTGGCCACCCGGTGCACCTGCTCACCGCCAACGACTACCTGGTGACGCGCGACGCCGCCGCGCTGGCCGGCTTCTACCGCCTGCTGGGCCTGGGCTGCACGGCCGTCACCGCCGCCACGCCGCACGGCGAGCGCGCGGCCGCCTGGGGCCATGCGGTGGTCTACACCACGGCGCGCGAAGTGGCCTTCGACTACCTGCGCGACCACCTCGCGCTGGCCGGCGAGCGTGACCCGCTGCTGGTGCGCGCCCGCGCGATCGAAGCCGGCGGCCGCGGCCCTGCGCTGCAAGGCCTGCACGCGGCGCTGCTCGACGAGGCCGACAGCATCCTGCTCGACGAGGCGGTGGTGCCGCTGATCATCGCGCGCCAGCAGGCCGTGGGCGCCGCCGAGCGCTGGTCCTGGCAGCAGGCCGACGCCATCGCCGGCCGGCTGCTGCGCCCGCGCGACTACCGGCTGCTGGAGCCCGAGCGCCGCGCCGAGCTGAGCGACGCCGGCCGCGAGCGCGTGGCCGCCGCGGTGCAGGCGCTGTGCGATCCGGCGCAGCCGCTGGCGCCGGCCCTGCTGGCGCCGCGCCGCCGCGCCTTCGAGCTGGTGGAGGCGGCGCTGGCCGCGCGCCATCTCTACCGCCGCGACCGCGACTACCTGGTGACGCCCGCCGAGGGCCAAAGCCGCGGCGCCATCGAGTTGCTCGACAGCGTGACCGGCCGCATCGCCGAAGGCCGCCAGTGGCAGGGCGCGCTGCAGGTGATGGTGGAGATCAAGGAAGGGCTGGAGCCCGGACGGCCTTCCACGCCGGCGGCGCAGATCACCTACCAGCGCTTCTTTCCGCGCTACCACTTGCTGGGCGGCATGAGCGGCACGCTGCGCGAGGCGCGGCACGAGCTGGCCAGGGTCTACGGCGCACCGGTGGCCGCGGTGCCGCTGGTGCGGCCGGCGCGCCGGCGCTGGCTGGGGCTGCAGGTCTTCGTCGACGCTGCCGGCCGCTGGGCCGCCGTGCTGGCCGCGGTGCGCCGCGAGCAGGGCGCCGGCCGCCCGGTGCTGGTGGGCACCGACAGCGTGGCCGACGCGCTGCACTGCTCGGCGCTGCTGCAGGCCGCCGACATACCGCACCAGTTGCTGACCGCGCGCCAGGACGCCGACGAGGCCAAGCGCGTGGCCCTGGCCGGCCGCGCCGGCCAGGTGACGGTGACCACCAACATGGCCGGCCGCGGCACCGACATCGTGCCCGACGCCGCCGCGCTGGCCGCCGGCGGCCTGCACGTGGTGGCGGCGCTGCGCAACCGCTCGCGGCGCATCGACCGCCAACTCGTCGGCCGCGCCGCGCGCCAGGGCGACCCCGGCTCGGCCGAGGCCATCGTCGCGCTCGACGAGGGCCTGCCCGGGCTGCTGCTGCCGCGCTGGCTGCGCCGGCTGGCGCGGCGCTGGGCGCGCCCGGTGGCGACGCTGCCGGGCACGCCGGCGCGGCTGCCGGCCGCGCTGGGCGCGGCGCTGCTGGCGCTGGCGCAGCGCCGCGCCGAGCAGGCCGACCGGCTGGGCCGCGCGCGGCTGCGCGGCGCCGACCGCGCCGCCGCGCGCTGGGTGGGCTTCGGCGGCGCGCTGGAGTGAATTGCGGGGCCAGCCGGCGCTTTGTCGGCCGATCAGAAGCGGCGCCGCGGGCGAACAATGGATTGCTGAACCGCCCGCCGCCTCGCCTGCGCAATGCCCATGCCCATGCCCAACGCCCATCCGCTCCGGCCTTCGCCCGCCGCCGACCTTGCCTTTGCCGCCCGGCTGGTGCTGGCAGGGGCCTGCCTGATCGGCGCCGGCCCCGCCTTGGCCCAGGCGCAGACCGTCGCGGCGGCCACCGCCGCCCCAGCGGCGGCACGGCCGCCCGGCGCGGCGCCACGCCCGGCCGCGACCCCCGCTGACCCGCGCGGCGCGCTGGACTGCCTGATCCAGCCCAGCCAGGTGGTGCAGGTCGGCGCCCACGGCCCCGGCGTGATCGCCGCGATCCTGGTCGACCGCGGCGACCTCGTGAAAGCCGGCCAGCCCATCGTGCAGCTCGACGCCAGCGTCGAGCGCGCCGCCTTCGCGCTGGCGCGCGAACGCTCCGAGCAGTCGGGCGAAGTCATCGCCACCGAAGGCGCGCGCGACCTCGCGCAGCGCGAGGCGGCGCGCGCCGAGGAGTTGTACGGCAAGCAGTTCGTCTCCTCGGCCTTCCGCGACAAGCAGCTCGCCGAGGCCCGCGTGGCCGGCGGCCGCAGCGACGAAGCGCGCGAGCGCCGCCGCGTCGCGCAGCGCGAGATGCAGCTCGCCGCGGCCCAGCTCAACCAGCGCACGCTGCGCGCGCCGATCGCCGGCGTGGTGGTCGAGCGCTACCTCGCGCTGGGCGAATACGTCGACCAGAAACCGGTGCTGCGCATCGCCGCGATCGACCCGCTGCGCGTGGACGTGCTGGTGCCGGCCACCGCCTTCGGCCAGCTGCAGCCGGGCATGACCGGCCTGGTGCGGCCCGAGCTGGCCAGCCGCCCCGCGCTGCAGGCCACCGTGAAGACGGTGGACCGCCTGATCGACGCCGCCAGCAACACCTTCCGCGTGCGGCTGGAGCTGGCCAACCCCGACGGCGCGCTGCCGGCCGGGCTGCGCTGCAAGGTCGAGCTGCCGATCAACGGCCTGACGCTGGCCAGCGGCAACACGCCGCCGCCGCCGCGCTGAACGGCGGGCCACCGGCCTTGCGGCTGCTTCGGCATCGGGCCTGAAAGCGATGCAAGCCTTCATGCTGCTGCGTTACCTGGGCGGCTGGCTGCGCCCCGCTGCGGTGCCGCGCCGGCGCCGCGCGCCGCCGCCGGCGGGCCTGCGGCTGGAGGCGCTGGAACCCCGCATCCTGTACTCCGCCGAGCTGGCGCCCTGGTTGGATCCCTCGGCCGCCGTGGCGCCGGCGGCGCCCGCGCTGCGCCTGCTCGACGCCGGCCCGGCCGCCGACGAGCACGCCGCCAGCCCGGCCGTTGCCACGCAGTCCGCGCGCCGCGAGCTGGTCGTCATCGACGCCGGCGTGGCCGACCCCGACGCGTTGATCGCCGAACTGCAGTCGGCGCGCCGCGCCGGCACGACGCTGGAGTTCGTGCAACTCAGTGCCGAGGCCGACGGCCTGCAGCAACTGGGCGGGCTGCTCGCCGAGGCCGGCCGCATCGACGCGCTGCACATCGTCTCGCACGGCGAGGCCGGGCGGCTGCAGCTCGGCAACGGCATGGTCGACGAAGCCGCGCTGCTGCGCGCCGGTGACGCCGTGCGCGGCTGGGCCGCGGCGCTGAACGACGGCGCCGACATCCTGCTCTACGGCTGCGACCTCGCTGCCGACGAGGCCGGCCGCGCGCTGGTGCAGCGCCTGGCGGACCTGACCGGCGCCGACGTCGCCGCGTCCACCGACCGCACCGGCAGCGCCGATCTCGGCGGCAACTGGACGCTGGAGCTGCACACCGGCGCGATCGAGGCGCAATTCGCGCTGGACCTGCAAACCCAGGCCCAGTGGCGCGGCGTGCTGGCCACCTACACGGTGACCAACACCAACGACAGCGGCGCCGGCTCGCTGCGCCAGGCCATCATCGACGCCAACGGCAACACCGACCCCAGCGTCGTCGACGACATCGTCTTCAACATCAGCGGCACCGGCGTGCACACCATCGCGCTGGCCAACACGCTGCCGGCCATCACGGGCGCGGTGAACCTCGACGCCAGCATCGACGACAGCTTCGCCGCCAACGGCAACCGGCCGGCGATCGTGCTCGACGGCAACGACCTGTCCGGCCATGGCCTGGTGCTCTCGGCTGGCAGCAGCGGCAGCACGATCCGCGGCCTGGTGATTCGCGATTTCGGCGGCGCCGCGGTCGTGATCGAGGACACTTCGAGCGACAACACGATCGTCGGCAACTACCTCGGCGCCTTCGACGCCAGCGGCCTGGGCCTGGCCGACGAATACAACGGCTACGGCATCCTGGTCGATGGCAGCGACAACACCATCGGCGGCGCCACGCCGGCACTGCGCAACCTGATCGGCGGCAACGAGGAATCCGGGATGGAGATTGCCGGCGCCGCTGCCCTCAACAACCGCGTGCTCGGCAACTGGTTCGGGCTGGCGGCCGACGGCAGTACCGACTACGTGGGCAACGGCACCGGCATCGCGGTCTGGGGGGGCGCGGCCGGCAACCGCATCGGCAGCGCAAACGACCCCGGCGAGCGCAACATCCTCACCACCGGCATGGCCGGCATCGTGGTCGATTCCGACGACGTGGGTACGGTCGGCAATGCCATCCTCGGCAATGCGATCTACGGCAACGTCTTCCAGGGCATCGATCTCGGCTGGTACGACGACGTGACGCCCAACGATGCGGGCGATGCCGACGGCGGCGCCAACAACCTGCAGAACTTTCCACTGCTGGCCAGCGCGCGCAGCGACGGCAGCAGCCAGATCGAGGTGAACGGCTCGCTCAACAGCAGCGCCAACAGCTACTACCGCATCGAGTTCTTCGCGAACGCGAATCCCGACGACACCGGCCACGGTGAGGGCCAGACCTATCTGGGCTTCGTCAACGTGGCCACCGACGGCGCCGGCAATGGCGCCTTCTCGGCCACGCTGTCGGCCAGCGTCGACCCTGGCGCCTTCATCTCGGCCACGGCCACGAAGTCCAACGCCGGCTACACGGCCTTCACCGATACCTCGGAGTTCGCCAGGAACGTGGTGGCGATCTCCAGCACGCACAGCGTCGTGGCGGTGGACACCGCGGCCGACACGCTGGACGGCGACACCACCAGCCTGTCGACGCTGCTGGCCGACAAGGGTGCCGACGGCTTCATCAGCCTGCGCGAGGCGATCACCGCGATCAACAACACGGCGGCCGGCGCCATGCCCACGCGCGTGGACTTCAACATCAGCGGCAGCGGCGTGCACACCATCACGCTGGGCTCGGCGCTGCCGGCGATCACCAAGCCGCTGATCATCGACGGCAGCACCGACGACAGCTTTGCCGCCAACGGCAACCGGCCGGCCATCATCCTGGACGGCAACGGCATCAGCGCCGACGGCCTGTGGCTGGCGGCCGGCTCCGGCGGCAGCACCATCCGCGGGCTGGTGATCCGCAACTTCGGCGGCGACGGCATCCAGACCGACGCCGGCTCCAGCGGCAACACCATCGTCGGCAACTACATCGGCCGCTTCAATGCGGACGGCAGCGTCGGCGGCACGGGCAACGGCGCGGACGGCATCTACCTGCAGAGCGACAACAACATGATCGGCGGCACCGCGGCCGCCGACCGCAACGTCATCGGCGGCAACGGCTACACCGGCATCAACCTGAAGGGCGCCAGCGGCAACCAGATCCTTGGCAACGTCATCGGCGTCGATGCGGCGCTGGCCAACGCGATCGGCAGCGGCAGCGACGGGATCCGCCTGACGCAGGGCTCCAACAACAACGTCATCGGAAGCGCCACGGCCGGCAACGTGATCGCGGCGTCGACCTTGCGCGGCCTATTCGTGCAGGACAGCAGCGGCAACACGATCCAGGGCAACCGCATCGGCACCGACGGGACCGGCAGTGCGACCTGGGGCAGTGGCCAGGACGGCGTGTACTTCGATGGCGCCAGCGCCAACAACCTGCTCGGCGGCACCGTCGCCGGCCAGGGCAACGTCATCGCCTACAGCAACCAGCACAACGTTGGCGCCGACGGTGTCCACGTCGGCGCCGGTTACTGGGCGACCGGCGCCGTGGGCAACGCCATCCTGGGCAACAGCATCTACGGCACCTTCGACGGCGGCTTGGGCATCGACCAGGGCGGCTCGGGCATTTCCTGGAACGACTGGGGCGACAGCGACGTCGGCCCCAACAACTACCAGAACGTCCCGATCCTGTCGCTGGCCAGGACAGACGGCAGCGGCCAGGTGGAGGTCGCGGGCACGCTCAACAGCAACCCGAACAGCTACATCCGGCTGGAGTTCTTTGCCAACGCCACGGACTATACGTACGGCTTCGGAGAAGGGCGTACCTACCTCGGCTTCGCCAACGTGTCGACCGACGGTGCGGGCGACGCCAGCTTCTCGGCCACGCTGTCGGCGGCCGTGCCTGCGGGCTACTTCATTGCAACCACGGCCACGGCCAGCAATGCGGGCTTCACCAGCTTCACCGACACCTCGGAGTTCGCGAGGAACGTGGTGGCGATCTCCAGCGTGCAAAGTGTCGTCGCGGTGACCACCGCGGACGACGTGCTGGACGGCGACACCACCAGCCTGTCCACGCTGCTGAGCAGCAAGGGCAGCGACGGCTTCATCTCGCTGCGCGAGGCGATCACCGCGATCAACAACACGCCCGCCGGCAGCCTGCCAGCGCGCGTGGACTTCGCGATCAGCGGCAGCGGCGTGCACACCATCACGCTGGGCTCGGCACTGCCGACGATCACGACGCCGATGATCATCGACGGCAGCACCGACGACAGCTTTGCCGCCAACGGCACCCGGCCTGCCATCGTGCTGCAAGGCAGTGCCGGCATGGCCTATGGCCTGCAACTGGCCGCCACGGCCGGCGGCAGCACCATCCGCGGCTTGATCATCCAGGGCTTCTCCGGCGCCGGCGGCGCGGGCATCGTCGTCAACAGCGGCTCCGACGGCAACACCATCGCCGGCAACTACGTCGGCGCGCTCCATGCCGACGGCAGCGCCGGCGCGGCGACGGCCAACGACACCGGCATCCTGGTGATGGGCGCCGACAACGTGGTCGGCGGCACCAGCGCTGCCGACCGCAACGTGGTGACCGGCAACGCGACGAGCAACGTCGTGCTGAGCGGCGCCAATGCAAGCGGCAACCGGATCGTCGGCAATGCCCTGGGCACCGATGCCGGCGGCGCCGTGGGCACGCCCGCCAGCCAGACCGGCGTGATGCTCGTGGGCGGCGCGGCGTCCAACCAGATCGGCGGCACCACGGCCGGTTCGGGCAACGTGATCGCCGGCGCCACGGTCGCGGGCATCCACGTTTCCGCCACCGCCGGCACCGGCAATGCCGTGTTGGGCAACAGCATCTTCGCCAACGCCGGCCAGGGCATCGACCTGGACACCATCGGCGTCACGCCCAACGACGCAGGCGATGCCGACGCCGGCCCCAACAACCTGCAGAACTACCCGGTGCTGAAACTGGCGCGCACCGACGGCAGCAACAGCCTGGTGGTGGAAGGCACGCTGGACAGCACGGCCGGCGGCTTCTTCCGCATCGAGCTGTTCGCCACGTCGGGCAGTGGCAGCCAGGGCCGGCTGTTGCTGGGTTTCATCAACGTGGCCACCGATGGCGTGGGCCACGCCGAGTTCTCCACCACGCTGTCGGCGGCCGTGCCGGCGGGCGACTACATCACGGCCACGGCCACGCGCGCCAACGCCGGCTACGCCGGCCTGACCGACACCTCGGAGTTCTCCGCCGCCGCCGTCGTCAGCGCCAACGTCGCGCCGGCGATCACCAGCAACGGCGGCGGCGCGACGGCCGCCGTCAGCGTGGCCGAGAACACGACCGCGGTGACGACGGTGACGGCCAGCGATTCCGACAGCGTCTCGCTGGCGTACTCGATCAGCGGTGGCGCCGACGCCGCCCGCTTCACGATCAATGCCGCGAGCGGCGCGCTGAGCTTCGTGACCGCGCCCGACTTCGAGGCACCGGCCGACGTCGGCGGCAACAACGTCTACGACGTGATCGTGCAGGTCAGCGACGGCGTCGCCACCGACACGCAGGCCATTGCGGTGGCCGTGACCGACGCCAACGACAACGTGCCGACGATCACCAGCAACGGCGGCGGCGC